>DASPVM010000001.1:0-230778 GCA_035622375.1 Methylocella sp.
CTTCGCCGAGCACGAGGCCACCGACGCGCAGGCAGGTGTCGGTACCGGGAATATAAAAGAAGCCGGTGCCAAAGGCATCGCAGATGCGCACATATTCGATCGGCGCCGATTGCATCTGCGGCAGATCCGCCGCCCGCGCGCCGCCGCCGAGATTGCCAAGGCTTGCAAGGGCAAGCAGCGCGGAAACACCGCGCGCGCCTATATGAAAGCCCTGCAAGCAGCCGAGGAACGCATTTTGCCAGGAGAATAAACGCCGAAACATCGGATGCCAATCACCTAAAATTGCTCCTAATGTACATTTCGATAAGGCGAATAGCAATCAATTAAGAATTCAAAGGAATCGCCCTCGCGAAGAGCAGTTTACAGTGTAGACTAAAGACAAGCTGGGTAAAGGCCGATTTCGCTTTTTGTTCGTTATTCGGCAAACTGTGGCCCATTAGCAACGCCGCTAGTTGGGGACGAGAATTGGGAATTCGCCAGGGGCGAAGGCTAACCAATCTCTGTTTCGCGGGCCCTTGATCGGCAAACGCCCCGAAGTGCTTGCTAAAACATCGATGCTCGGGCATATCTTTCGCGCAAGGCGGCAGACTTAAATGCTGGACGCGGAGACGTGGCCGAGCGGCTGAAGGCGGCGGTTTGCTAAACCGTTATAGGGTTGCAAAGTCCTATCGAGGGTTCGAATCCCTCCGTCTCCGCCAGTTAATCTGATGAGATGCTGTTTTCACAGCAGGGTCTATTTAGCGTAGGTTAAAACCCCACACACAGCCCCACATCTTCGTAGCGGTTGACGGCGCCTCGCTTGAGGGATGCTCTAGAATTGCGGGACCATGCGCAACTGCGGTCGACCCCCAATAAAAACGATTCTTTCTATACTTCGAGAAGCCAAGGGGGAATCGTTTTTGTAGGGTGGCTCGGTTCCATGATTGCGCATAAAAATTTGCCAGCTTTTTTCTAAGTTTAAGAATTAAAATCTTGGGAATTAACGATCTGCCCGAGCGTTTGACGTGCGCACAAATCCAGCCTGTGCCTAATTCTATGTCTGCTTTGCATCTGATGGCGACCGAAGATCGGACATTGCGGGATTTCTGCCTTGCGCCAAGAGCTGACGTGGCGCTCTGTCGATTCCGAGTGCTTTGCTGTCTGCACGTTGATGACAAACTTCGAATTTTGCAGGCTGGACCACCGGAAGGTTAGCGGGCTTCGCCCCTTCAGGATGCGACCTAGTCCAGTGCGACCGTCGCTTTGGGGCCCGCAACGATCTCTAACTTCCCAAAGAGTGTTTCAACTCATCCAGGCTTGCTTTCACTCTATCCCTAATCGACTGATAGTTGCCATAGGACACGGGATCCACGCCGCCCCCAGAACAATTGTTATGCGCACCGTTGACTAATGCTTCCAACTCACCCTGCGCAGAACTGATCTGTTGCACAGCATCAGATGTCTGGCCTTTTGCCAAAGCCAATTTTGCCTCGTTGAGTGCATTCACAGCCGAATTACCGTGGGGCTGCAAATTATTCCAGTTAACCGGGGGCATTCCGTGCGCTCCCCCTGAGCAACCCGCGTTCATTGACAACATTAAAGTTTGGGTCTGAAGAATTGCAGCGCTCAGCACCTGCACTTGTGCAGCGTCCCTTGCAGCCTTCGCTGTATCCGCCAGCGCTTGCGCCTTAGCATTTGCAGCCTGTGCTTCGGCGGCCCTTTTTGCGTCGATGGAGGATCGCAGAGCGAAGAGGACAGTGGGAGTTGCAAGAAGAAGGCAAATGAAAAGGGCATAAAATCCGGTAATCCAGCTTATCGGGTCACCCGGCGACCACAGTCGCCACTTTCTCAGACGTGAACGCTGGAACTCGTCGGCGCGCAGACCCTTTACCACCTCCCAATTTCCCAACGGATCCCAAGTAAATTTTGGAGCGTCATCAAGCCTCACCAGCTGTTTATTGAGTAGGGCTTCACGGGCCTTGCTGTATCCATGGGCGATGAGCGCAGCCACCTCATCAGGTGTAAAGCAATCCAAGTCGGTTCTAACATTGATCAATGTGCGTTGAGCCTCTGGCACAAGAACCGTCTTGTCATCCAGATCGCGAACTGACTCCTTTATCTTAACTCTGACAAATGAAATTTCCTTCTCTTCGGCGGCCCCTTCCGAGCCCCCTTCAAAGTCTTCAAGCTGTAAAACGCTTACCCGCTTCATTAGCAGATCGCTGGCCCTAACATTGCGGTTCACAGGAAATGAGTATTTCGCATCAAAATCTGAGTCGAAATTTCCTTCGGCATCGCTGATGATGATTGTTTCAATCGATATTTCTTGTTCCGCAGCGGAGACTCCCTTCTCGTACTTGGCGATGAGGGCTCCAATTCCCAGGTTGTCATAAACTCCACCGTCCGTAAGACGTTGTGCGTTCTCAAAATCATTCCGATCGCAACATAGCGTTTCGTGTGAAATCTCGACCGGTGGAAACAGCGGTGGGAATGCTGACGAAGCTGTGACCGCGTAGGCTACCGGCAACCCAAGCGCGGGAATCGGCGCTTCAATGACACCTTTCTTGTACCAGCCGAAGCCGGCTTGATCGAAATAGCACGGGTCCCCCGTCGTCAGACTCGTACAATTAAACCTCACTGCTGGACGACCGCCCCGAAGATCCCCGATGGCTGCTTCACGATAGGTCACGGCTTTGGTGGGTTTGGCGGTGGGTTCGGGAGCGTTACCGGATCCTGCAACGTCGGCTGATTTGGGAGCAGCTTCAGAGCTAACGACGGGCACACGGAATAGGCTCGCGTACTGGCGTTGCAACAGATTTACAAGTGACCACTTCCATCTCTCTCGGATCAGAAAGCGCGGCACCAAAGTCGAACAGCCGAGCATCCAGCGGCGAAGTACTTTTTCCGCGGATATCGGCCTGAACAAAGTCCAATATTTCACGGGCCGCAGCATCGAAATCTTTCATTGAACCCGTGTATTTCTCCCAATTGAGGATGAGGTGGGCCGCCAAAATACTGCCCCCGGAGACGGCGCTCACCAGCTTGACGGGTTTCAATAGATCAACTTCGAAAAGGAATCTAACTACGCCAAGGTGGAATAAGGTCGCCCGGAATCCTCCCCCGGACAGTGCCAATCCGATCCGGCCGTACACATGCTTCGTCATAATTCCACAATAGTGACAGGCGCGGCAAGGGCGAGCTTCTTTCTTAAGATACCGATACTGCTTTCTTCCTTCAAGTCGATATAGCTGGGTTATTCTACCGCCAGGTTAATTGGCCGCAGCCAACAAATTCAGCCGCGCTCTCGTGCCGGCAATACCTTGAGGATAGTGGCGTGGGCTTTAGCTCAGACGGAATTGCACCCCGCTAACCGTTGCAACGTGCCACTGACCGCCCGCCGGCGCGGGGGATAAAATGCGCGGCGCCACGGGCAGCGTTGATAGATTTTGGTTTTCGACGCTACACTTACGACGAGCAAATCTAGTCGGCTCCGCCCCCAGAAAGTTTTGTTCCTCTGAAATAGCCCCTATGAGCCCATAACGCGCAACTTTCGAGGCGCGGTCTCCCTCATCATCATCATTGCGACAAGTCCGGCGAAAGTCGCAAGCAACATATACCAAGCTGGCGCAAGTGCATTATCCGTCACATGAATAAGCCAGGTGACGACCAATTGCGCCGTGCCCCCGAAGCTTGTGACGGCGAGGGCGTAGATCGTCGCGAATGCGCTGCCCCGGATGTTTTTTGGCAGCGTTTCCGCGAAGGCGGCATAAAAGGCGGTGTAGGGAAGCGTGTTGATCAATGATAGAATTCCTAATCCGATGAGAAGCGCGGCCGCGCTGCGCGCCTCAACGATCCATAAAAAGATCGGAAGCGTCATGACGAGCGCTACGAACTGCGGCCAGATCATCATCGCTCGGCGGCCCAAGTGATCTGCGAGCCAGCCGCCGCAAAGCGCCGCGACGATCCCAGCTGCATTCGCGATGACAGTGGTTGCAAAAGCAAGGTGTGGAGCCACATGGAGCGTGTTCTCGGCATAAGTGGTCATATATTGCGTCACGTAGGTTATGATCGTCCCGCTCGCGACGATCAGCAATCCGAGCGCCATTACGCGGATATTGGCTTGAACCGCGCGTCGCCGGTCCTGGTGGCGAGCGGCGCTTTGGCCGGTCTCGTGCAAATGTATCGTTTCCGGCAGATTGCCGCGGATCCACAGCCCCAACGGTAAGGTGAGCGCGCCGATTAGAAAGGCGATGCGCCAGCCGTAAGCTTTGAGCGCCTCGGGGGCCATAACAATGGATAGGATAAGGCCCACCAATGAGCCGACCGTTGCTGCAATTTGCTGGCTCGCCGGCTGCCATGCAACGGCAAGGCCCCGCCTGGACATCGGCGCCGCTTCCAACAAATAGGCTGTCGTGGGTCCGACTTCACCGCCGAGAGAAAAGCCCTGAACCAGTCGCGCCGCAATCGCGAGCATGGGTGCAGCGATGCCAATGGTGTCGTAGGGTGGCGTGAGAGCCAGCACGATGATCGCGCCTCCCATCATCGCGAAGCTGAGAACCATCGCCGGACGTCGGCCGGCGCGATCAGAATAGGATCCAATCACGAGCGCACCAATCGGACGAGTGATGAAGCCCGCTCCAAAAGTGGCAAGCGAAAGCATGAGGCTCGCATAGTGGCTCTCGAATGGAAAGAATGCCCGTCCGATATGAATGGCGAAGAAGCTGAAGGTGATGAAGTCGTAGAACTCGAGCATGTTCCCGAGCGTGGCCGCAAAGAGCGAACGAAGGCTGAGGGCTGGAGAAGCCTCTCCAAACTCGCCCTTGATGCCAATGCTGTCTCGCATACGATCCTCCGATGCTCACTTCGACATTCGCAATGATTACATGTAGCTTGGAGAAGTGGCTGTGGCTGCGATGCAGTGCTTGACGAAGCTGAGAGAAAAGCTCATCGCAAGATTCACTTTTCTATCAGCTGCGAAGATTTTACTGCGCCCTTGTAATGTTTAAGGCTGCGCGGGAACGCGAAATTCGGCCAATGCCGGCGGTATAACTGCCTTTTCGGAATGCGGGGTGTTGGTTGGAACCCATTCGTAAGGAACAGGCTGGGCGCGATAGACCTGGTTCGTTTGAATGTCCTTTCCTGTGATGAAATTGACAGATTTCGCGAAATAAGGACTGATATACTCCCAAACGATCTCACCTTCGGGAGTCACTTGGAAGAAGCGTCCGTTGTAGCCTTCGTCAATCAACGTATTGCCATTTGGCAGCCGTCTTGCGCTGCTAATGAACGTCGATTGGAATGTCCAGCCCGGCCGCCCTGAATTCTCGCCTGTATATTCCCAGATGATCTCTTTCTTGATCGGATCGATCTCGAGCACCCTTGAGCCCCCAGTCACTGACAAAGCCACAGGCGGATAGCCGCCTTCGCCCTGATTGTCGTAAACGAGCAGGTTTCCGGCGCCCGGCAATCCTTGCGGAATGAGATGTGCGTCGTGCTGGCCCGAAATTTGATCCACCGGCCGCGGCAATAGTCTTTTGCTGCGCGTCACCAGCTCATTGGCGGGATAATGCGGACCCAGCGACCAGACGATCTTTCCAGTCTTTTTGTCGATGATGGCCGTGAAGTTGGCATTGCGCGAATCGATCAGGACATTTTCGGGGTCGAAACGCTTATCGCCGGCATCGAACCAGCGATTAGGGCCGAGGACCGATAGATTATTCACGTGCAGGTAATCGGGCGTATCGGCCTTGCGAACGAGTTTCAATTCATCAGGCGCGAAACCAAATTCCTCAAGATGCTCGGAGGCAATCCATTTCCAGACGATCTCACCGCCCGGCGAAATCTCATAGACTACATCGTCGAGGACTTTCGGCTGCTCAAAGCCGGGAACCGGATGCACGAGATTGGCGAGGATGAGCGTATTGCCATTCGGCAGGCGATGCCAATCATGATGTTGTTGCGCCGCGCCGCCCGGCGCCTTGTCGCCACCCCATTCCCAAACAACCTTGCCGTCCCAATCGACTTCCCCGATCGTCTCGCTGACGGCGAGGGCCGCGAGCCCCGGCACGAGGCTCGTTCCACCCCCCTCCACATTGGCGAGCGTGACGAGCACATGGCCGCGTTGGCCGCCGGTGAGCAAGGGATCGAGCAGCTTGCTCGGAAGGGCTGTATACTTCCACTCGCGCACGACGTTGCCATTAAGATCGATCAGCCGCGTAATCTTATCGGCGCCTGCGAACAGGACATAGCTGTTGAACGCTCTCAAAGGGTCATAACGCGTGACGCCCGTTGGATAGACGCTCGGCTCGGAATGAACCAAGATCGGCAAGGCCACAAGAATTGCCGCAAAAACAGAAACCCCGCCCCGCGAGAAACAAAGCCGCATCACAGAAAACTCCTTTTTTGAGTGCTGAAGAGGAGACAATAAATCTATCAATATGGTAGGAATATGCAAACGCTCCGGAGGTCAAGATTGACCGTCTATCCCCACCCATCTCGAAGATGAATTGCCAACCGGAGCCCGGATGTTGCAGCTCGCTACACGTAAGGGGGAATTGATGCTAGGGGAATCCAAGGCGATTGTCTTTCTAGCCACGACTCAGCCCGAAGCCGCGCGCCAATTTTATGAAGCGGTGCTGGGACTGCGTTTTATCGCGGATGAGCACTTCGCATTGGTGTTCGACATCGATGGTCGAATGTTGCGTATCTCCAAGGTTCAGGCTTTGGTGCCCGCGAAGCACACGGTTCTCGGCTGGGATGTTCAGAACATTGCGGCGGTAGTTGATCAGCTCGCAGGGCGTGGTATTACATTCGAGCACTTCGAAGGCATGCCGCAAAACGCGAGAGGCATTTGGCAATCTCCCACGGGCGCTCAAGTTGCTTGGTTTAAAGACCCTGATGGCAACATGCTATCGTTAACGCAGTTCGGGTTCTCCGAAGCTGCAACCACGGTTGTTCTCTCCCAGTCATCGGGGTTTGGATAGTAGAGGAGCCAGAAACTCGGATTAAAAGATCACGCCGCCTGGCGACCAGCGTCGCCACTCCCCGTTGCAGCCTTTACGAGTGCCTGTGAGAGGTCTGCGATAATATCATCCGGATGCTCGATACCCACAGCGAGGCGCACATAGCCAGGTGTGACGCCTGCAGCAAGCTGTTCCTCGGCGGAAAGCTGCTGATGCGTCGTGGACGCCGGATGGATAGCAAGCGAACGCACATCGCCAATATTTGCGACATGATAGAGAAGTTGAAGAGAGTCGATGAAGCGGCGCCCGGCCTCAACTCCACCTTCAAGCTCAAAACCGACGAGCGCGCCATAACCACCCTTTAGATAAGTATCCGCCCGGCGGCGGGCCTCCCCGGTCTGCAGGCCGGGAAAGATAACATGCGAGACTTCCGGCTGCTTCACCAAAAACTCAGCGACTTTCTGAGCATTTTCGTTGTGCTGACGCAGCCTCAGCGGCAATGTTTCGAGACCTTGCAAAAGCTGAAAAGCATTAAACGGCGATAGCGCCGCACCGATGTCGCGCAAAAGCCTGACCCGTGCACGCAAAACATAAGCGATGGGCCCAAGCGGCTTTGCCGCTTCTGTCCAGATCGCCCCATGATAGGCTGGGTCTGGTGTTGTCAGAAGTGGGAAGCGCGACGCATGGTCTTCCCAGGGGAAGTTGCCGCCGTCAACGATGAGGCCACCAATCGATGTTCCATGCCCGCCGATGTATTTGGTGGCCGAATAGACCACAACAGCTGCCCCGTATTCGAGCGGCCTGGCAATCAGCGGCGCTGCCGTATTATCAACTATCAGCGGGATGCCAAGCGACCGGCCGATCTCAGCCACTTCCTTAATTGGGAAAACATTCAACTTTGGGTTCGGCAAGGTCTCGCTATAATAAGCCTTTGTATTCGCATCTGTCGCGTGCCGGAAATGTTCGGGATCCGCCGGGTCGACGAAGCGCACCTCGACGCCAAACTGCTTCAACGTCTGTGAGAATAGCGTCCAAGTCCCGCCATAGAGATCTGTCGAGGAGACGATGTTGTCGCCAGATTGCGCCAGGTTCAGCAAGGCATAGGCGGACGCGGTTTGGCCTGAGGCAACGGCCAAAGCCGCGGCGCCACCTTCTAACGCAGCAATGCGGTCTTCCAATGCCGTCGTTGTTGGATTTTGGACCCGCGTATAAATATTGCCGATTTCTTCGAGCGCGAAAAGCCGTGCCGCGTGGCCGGTATCTTGGAATTGATAGGAGGTCGTCTGATAGATCGGGATCGCAACAGCCCCTGTCGCGGGATCGGCACGGTAGGTGCCGCCGTGGAGCGCTAAGGTCTCGAAATTTTTGCTGCTGATCGTCATTAACGAGGATCTCCAAAACTTAGCTTTATCCGGCGAAAGGCTTGCCCGCTTGGGTACTGCTAGTGAATTTTAATCCGGCGTGCTTCTATGACGCTAGGCCGAGCGACGAACTTCATCAATTTAGTTTATCGTTTTTATAACCTGATTCCAGACGAAATTTACGCGCATGCCGTCAGTAGGCCGACGCGAAGACGGAACTCTTCAATTCATCGGGGGAAAGCAGATCGGCATGGTGGCGCCGCGCAACATCGGGATGCGAGCGTAATCGGCTCTTCAATTGGTTGAAACCAACCTCGCGATAAAGAGGATTTTGAGGGTCGGCGGTGACGCCCCTCTGCGCCGTTTTCAAGTCAGCCGGAAGATCAAGAACAGGGATAACTGCGTCAAGGCGCGCGCCGAGGAAGAAAGCGATTGAAAACCGCTCAACTCCAACAGGCGGCGCGAGTGCATCGTGGATTGGGGCCCTTATGAATCCTTCGGTAAGAAGTTCAAGAACCTCGCCAGCCATAAGTACTAAGCTGCCTGACCGTGGCGGAACCTCAAACCAGCTACCCTGTTCATTGCACATGCGCAGGCCCTTGACTTTGTCCTGCAACAATAGCGTAACCAATCCGCCATCCTTGTGTGGTCCGACGCCTTGATCGCTTTCAGCGTTGTCACGGCCGGGATAACGGATGATTTTGAGAAGCTGGGTCGGCAAGGGTGTATAAAGATCTTGGAGGGCATTTTGATCCTGCAACAGAGCCGCGGAAATGACCTGCAATATTCTTGTTCCGACGCGGGTCGCCTCGGCCTGGTAGGCAAGTAGCAGTGATCTTAGCTCGGGCAGAGCTAATGGCCATTGATTGGGGCCAATGAGTCGTTTCCAAGCCGCTGTATGCGGGCCGATTGCAACAGGCTCGCACTCGGTATTGACGTCGAGCTGCTCACGCCAATCGCGTTTGCCGCGGGTATATTCCCATCCAGCTCTCGTATAGCCACGGAAATGAGGCGAATTCACCATCTCGATCGCAAGCTTTTCCGGTTCTGGCAAAGCAAAAAATTGCCGCGATATTTTGAGCACCTCATCAATCAGCGCTTCATCGATGCCATGGCCAGTCAAATAAAAACCGCCATTGTCTTGCGCCGCCTGCCGCAGGTCGGTCAAAAAATCGCCACTCTGAGTGATATCGTCGAAACGCCGGAGATCGAGAACCGTAAGCACGACCTTCCCATCATTAGTAAAGATATTTTTGTAAATCAGCCAAATTTGTGGGTCAATGGAGGAGGAGCAAAAGTCGATTCGTGAAGAGCACTCTGTGCCCGTATTGCCAAAGACTGCGGCCACCTAATCGAGGGCAAGGCGGCATGTCGGCCAACAAAAAGCCGTTGGTCTGCGTCTATTGGACGCCGAGGAAGGCTTGATAGAAGCGTCCTGTTTCAACTGAGTTGAGCGGCCACTTTATCGATGCCTGCCTTGGAGCATGCCTCATCCTTGTCACCTCCTGGGGCTCCCGAAACACCCACCGCGCCAATCACATCCTCACCAACCTTTATGGGCAGAGCGCCTTGCACAGCAATCACACCCGGGAGATGAACAACACCGAGTGTTGGGTTATCCTTCACGCGTTGGGCGAACTCTCCCGAAGATGTCCGGAAGGTGCGTGCAGTATAAGCCTTTCTTAGACTATTTTCCAAGGTATGAGGGGACGAACCGTCTCCTCGGATCGCGACGAGAACCTGCCCTTCTCGTCCGACAACATGCACTGACACATGATAACCCTGCTGCACACAGCTCTCGTAGGCAGCTTGCGCGATAGTCAGAGCTAATGAAGTTGACAAGTTCTTTTCGGTGAGTAGCTCCGCATTGGCCGGAGAAACAAGGACACCGATGACACCAGCTGCGGCGATAGGCTTTATTAATTTAAGCATTGCGGAAGAACCTCCCTCGTTTCGTTTACCTTGCACCACTCATTTATTGTGTTCATCGTGCCAATGCCGCACGATCGCGAGTGTGTTCTCGATATGCTTCTCGGGAAGCGGGTCGACGTACGAATATAATACCTTGCCCTCTGGCGAAATTACATAGGAGATGCGATCGGAAACGGTTTCTCCTGAAGCCGTTGGATTCGCCCGCAGGGCATCGTAGGCGCGGATGACTTCCAACGTAGGATCGGCGGCTACCGGAAACTTGTCTCGGCATTCCTTCGATGAAAACTCCCGTTGTATTTCGATCGGATCCTTCGACATACCGATGAGCGTTGCACCCGCTTCCGCAAAATTCGGTGCAGCTTCCGCGAATTCATGAGCTTCAATCGTGCAGCCACGCGTGAATGACTTCGGATAGAAATAAAGAACAACGGGGCCATGCTTCAGTGCTTTAGACAAGGAAAAGTCAAAATCCTTCCCGCCTATTGCGGCTTCTACGGTAAAATCAGGCGCGGCGTCTCCAGGCTTAAGTGCAGCGGATGCTGACGTGGCAATGACGGTGCCAAAGGCAGCGACACAGGTCCTAAAGCTTTTCATACAGCTGCCTTCCTCGTTTTGCGGCAGACCCCTCCGAGGGTCAAGAGGCCTAACCCGAACTTATTGCTGCTGCGAGATGGAGGAATTCGCCGCGGGGGCCACGATTTTGGTGATCGTGCCGCCTTCCCCTTCATAAAGCTGGATACCAACTGCACCCGCCACTTTAAAGCCATGGCTCACTAACAGGTCGGCGGCCTTACCGGCGCGCACAGCGTGGTTAGATACGGTTACAATAATACGATCCTTGGGAATGAAGGCTAAATACTTCTCAATATCGGAGGCTTGAATGCTCAGATAGGCCGGCAACCCTCCAATTGCGGTCACTTCGTCTGGACGGCGTACATCAATGATCACCAGATTTTCGGGGTTGACCAATAAAGCGTCTAAATCAGCACGCTTAAGCAGAGGCGATTTTGCCTTGTATTCAGGAATCGCCGCCGAATTGGTGTTCTGCGCGCCATCAGTTTCGGCGGCCTGTGTTGATGGAACACTGACGACCAGCAATACCGCGAGACAAAAAACAATGTTACGGATCGTTGCTCTTGTCATCATAAACGTGTCCTCGGTCAGACGGTCTGTTCGATTTATCAGCTTGATAGGTGAGCATTGAAAAATTCGATGGTCCTTTGCCAAGCGAGCTTAGCAGCGGGCTCATCATAACGAGGTGTCGTATCGTTGTTGAAACCGTGCTGAACACCAGGGTAAATACAGGCCTGATATTGAACACCGTTAGCTTTTAAAGCCGCTTCGAAAGCAGGCCAGCCAGCGTTAATTCGGTCATCCGCTCCAGCGTAATGGATCAGCAGAGGCGCTTTAATCTTTGCGGTTTCCTCGGCGGTTGGTTGCGCGCCATAAAAGGGTACCGCTGCACCTAGATTTGGAAGCTTCGTTGCTAGGAAATTGGCAATTCCTCCGCCATAGCAAAAGCCGACGACGCCGACCTTGCCATTGCCTCCGGGAAGCTTCTCCAAAACGTCGACCGCGGCGAGGAAGTCATTGTGGGTTTTCGCCTGGTCAAGCTTCGAAAAAAGCTCACGCGCCTTGTCCTCGTCTCCGGGGTAGCCCCCGAGGGGGGTGAGTGCGTCGGGCGCGAAGGCAATAAAGTCAGCGATTGCCAACCGTCGGGCAATATCCTCGATATGCGGATTAAGGCCCCGATTTTCGTGCACGACAAGCACTGTCGGAAGATCACGATCCACGTGGGACGGTTTGGCTAAATAAGCGTTGATCTTGCCATATCCAACATCCGACGAGTAATTGATATACGAAGCCGAGATACGCGGATCATCCTTGGAAATCTGCTCGGCTTCGGCAAAACGCGGATTTAATGCTTCGAGCAAACCGGTTGCCACAAGGCCGCTTGCTGCATATTTGGTGGCTCCTTCGAGAAACGCGCGGCGGCTAACAATGCCGTGAACGTAAAGATCGAATAGTTTCAAAACTTCCGGATGGAAATCAGCGGCTGACTTACGCGTCACTGCAGCGACTCCCTTTGAACTTTTGTCGACGAACCATTTTTCCATTTTTTCGCTGACGCAGAGGTCGGCTCGTTATGCAAGAGTAGGATAACAAACCTCGCCCAAGGGGCGTTAGCTTTGCATGTAAGCCTCTTACAGCAACCCATCAAAGTAGTCAATTGACAAATCCGATAATTTTAGTAGAGTTATGGCAGGTTTATTTCCTGGCAAAGCGCGCGGTACCGCCTTAAGGGCCTGTGCAGTTGATAGAATGAAGTCCCTCCATTCCAGATAGTTGGTCGGAATGGGTCATGACGCGAGGCGAGCCGGGAACACTCGGCCGTTACCAATGTTGGGGTTAGGCAATGAAGGAAATGCTAACAAAAATCTGCTTGGTCGCTCTACTGAGCCTTTCAGCAGCAGCTGCAGCTGCAGACGACAAAACGCAAGAGGGGACCGCCACGCCACAAAGTCCTTCGTCGAAGCTGCCGTATGGCTGGCAGCCCGTGGTAACTCCTCCTGAGCCCTCGGTCATCGAAAAATACTGGGTACGTACGCCAATTGACGCATTTGTATTATCACAATTGGAAGCAAAGGGGCTGAAGCCATCCCCCGATGCAGATCGAGGAACGTTCATACGTCGTGCGACGTTGGATATTTGGGGGCTCATTCCAGCACCTGAGGAGGTTGCAGCCTTCGAAAACGATACTTCGCCCGATGCCTATGAGAAACTTGTAGATCGTCTCCTCGTATCTCCGCATTACGGTGAGCGCCAAGCGCGTCTCTGGCTCGACCTGGCGCGCTATGCCGACAGTGCCGGGTTCCAAACTGATCAAACCCGCTCAGACATGTGGCGTTACCGTGACTACGTGATTAATGCCTTTAATGAGAACAAACCTTATTCTCGCTTTATTCAGGAGCAGATTGCTGGAGACGAATTAGCACCCGGCAAACAGGAGGTCATGGTTGCTACCGGCTTTTTGGCCGGCTATCCTGATAACTATAATTCCCGCGACTTGGTGCAGCGCAAATATCAAATCACGACCGATATGACCGATACCGTGGGCCAAGCCATCCTCGGCACAACGGTGGGCTGTGGAAGATGCCATAATCACAAAACCGATAAATTTACCCAAAAGGACTATTATTCGCTTCAGGCATTTTTTGCTAACACGAGTGAGAGCCAAAAGATTCCCGCCTCTAAGGGAGAGGTCGAACGCGAGTATGATAAGCAGTGGGCAAAGTGGCAAGAAGCCACCAAAGAGCTCCGTGATAAGCAAGCGGCGCTACTAGCTCCAGTCAAAGAAAAAGCGTTAAAATACCACAAAGAACGTTATCTCACAGATAGCCGCGAGTCGATTTTTAAACCGCAGGCCGAGTGGAACGCGTTTGATCGTTGGATCAACCACCGTCTCGATAACGTGACAACCGATCAGGACTACGAAGCCTACCTCCGGGTCGCCGCTGAAGACAAATCCTTTCCGGATTACGGCCCGGAAAGTGTCGAGCGGTGGGCGCAGTACAAGAAAGTAAAAGAGGAACTTAAGGCTTTCGACAAGCTCAAACCCGAAAAAGGTTCAATCACCTATACGGCGATGACGGAACTCGATCATCCCGATGCACCATCAACTTATATATTTTCCGGAGGCAATCACGAGAAACCGTTGGAAGAGGTGCAGCCGGCGTTTCCAGCCGCTTTGACGGATGCCAAACCCGTCATCACGCCGAGCGCGACTTCTTCGGGGCGCAGGACCGCGTTGGCGAATTGGCTCGTTAGCCCGCAAAACCCACTGACGGCCCGGGTCTATGCAAATCGAGTTTGGAACAACTACTTCGGAAAAGGGATCGTGGGTACGGTCAGTGACTTCGGTAAGGCAGGCGACAAGCCGACAAATCCCGAATTATTAGACTATCTGGCGAGTAATTTTATCGCCGAAGGATGGAACGTGAAGAAACTCCACCGGCAGATCTTGCTGTCGAGCGTCTATCGGCAATCCTCGGCGCCCCGGCCGGATGTGCACGCGATCGACCCCGATAATAAACTGCTCGCGGTATTTCCACGCAAACGGCTGGAAGCCGAGGAAATTCGTGACTCATTGCTCGTTGCCGCCGGCAAGCTCGAAGACAAAGTTGGTGGCCCAAGTGTCTTTGCTCCCATTCCATCGAATTTAGACGCAGGGACCCTCTGGCCAGTTTCAAAGGATCCTAAAGACCATAACCGGCGCAGTCTCTACATTTTCACCCGGAGAAGCGTCCCGTACCCACTCCTTCAGCCCTTCGATATGGCGTCTTCCCAGCAGGTGCATAGCAAGCGCGACGTAACGACAACTCCTCTCCAAGCACTCACGCTGTACAACAGTGAGATTGTGTTTGGATGGTCAAAGGCCCTTGCTGGTAGAGTGATGAGAGAGGCAGGTAGTGACGATTCAGCTCAATTGAATCGGCTCTACCAGATATTGTTCGCGCGCAATCCGGATGCAGATGAGAAGGCCACTCTGCTAGCTTTCTTGGCTGACCATCAAAGAGTTATCAAAGAGAAGGCGGCAGATGGAACGCTCGCAATCGCTATTCCAGTGGGGTTGAAAGACACGGAGACTCTTAACCCGATAAAGGCCGCTGCCTTCGTTGATCTCGTTCACGTCGTCGTGAATTCGAATGAGTTCAACTATCGCTTCTAATTCCAACGGCTTTAAGAAAGGCAAAATACCATGAGAGTGCAATCGCGGAGGGAATGGCTTTTCAACGTAGCGTATGTGGTTGGTGGACTGACACTGACCGCTAAAATGCCGGGGGGCGGTATTTTTTCGACACCGGTATTAGCGGATAGTTTTCCAGATCCATTGGCTCCCAAAGAACCGCACTTTGCCCCCAAGATCAAATCGGTTATCTGGCTGCACATGGATGGTGCGCCGAGTACGATCGACCTTTATGATTACAAACCGGAACTTGTCAAACTAGCTGGGCAAGAAGTACCGCCATCATTTCTCAATGGAATTAAAACGAGCACGCAAGGAGGTGTAGGGAAGCTTTTCGCGTCAAATCGGACGTGGAAACAATATGGAGAGAGCGGTGCCTGGTTCTCGGATCTGCTGCCAAATCTCGCGCAGCATGCCGACAAGCTTGCGTTCATTAAATCCAGCACCACTATTGGGGCGACGCATGACATTTCTATTCTTAAGCTGAACACTGGGGATACAAGTCCCGGGCGGCCGTCACTCGGCGCTTGGATAACTTATGCGCTTGGTTCCGCTAACCCAGATTTACCAGCCTACGTGGTCCTCTACAGTGGCAAAAAGGAGCCGCAGGGGGGTTCGGTCAACTGGAGCTCGGGTTTCCTTCCGGCGATTTACCAGGGCACCGCGTTTAGACCCGGCGATTCACCAATCTTGCATCTCAATCGTCCTGATCTAATAGGTGAAAAGGAACAGCGAGACGATCTTGACCTATTGAGGAAATTAAATGAACACAGGGCGGCGCTTTATCCTGACGACACAGAACTCCAAGCGCGCCTGCGATCCTACGAGCTTGCATACCGCATGGAGAGCACTGCTCCAGAAGCTGTTGACCTTAGCAGGGAGACCGATGCGACGAAAAAACTATATGGTGTCGACGACCCAGTCACTAAAGACTATGGTACAAATCTTTTGCGGGCCCGCCGCCTCGTCGAACGCAACGTGCGCTTCATTCAAGTTGTGTCTGGACCTGTAGACCAAGCGGGAAGCGACGACATCAAAAATTGGGACGCACACCGAGATCTCGAAGAGAATCACCGGGTGCATACAGCGGCCATCGATAAGCCCATCGCGGGCCTGCTCACCGATCTCAAGTCTCGTGGCCTACTGGATCAAACCTTAGTCGTTTGGACTTCGGAATTTGGTCGCACATCCTACGGTCAGAGCGGAAACGGACGTGACCATAATCCCTGGGGTTATACCCAGTGGCTGGCAGGTGGTGGCATCAAAGCTGGGACAACCTTTGGCGAAACGGATGCAATTGGGTTGCAGTCATTAGGCAAAAAAGTCGATACCTATGATCTGCATGCAACCGTACTCCAACTGTTGGGCCTCGATCATTTAAAAACGATATATTTGAGAGCGGGTCGAGCAGAACGTCCAACAGTTGTTTATGGCGAGGTTGTGAAAGAGCTTCTCGCCTGAATCTTGCCGCTCTTGAAAGTTCTGAGTCGGACTGCGCCGTTGAGGTTAACTCCACGGCGCAGGGTTGTTTGGCGCGGGGGTTCGGCTGATCAAAAAGCGCGATTTACAACAGAAGCGTAAAGACTCTGCAATCAGCGTGCAGAGTATTAAGTGGCTATGGCAGTAATGACCCTCAAACTAAGCATGATCCCCTCCTCCTAACGGCAGCATTCCATGATTTTTTTTAGACGGATCCTTATCTATGGCGCATCTTTGGCTATACTCTTGAGTTCTGCTTATGGGGAGTTTCGTAAAATAGATCTACACGACTATGATGATGATTTGATGCGAGACTTAGATAGGACAATTAAATACTTTGAACCAGATATTACCGCAGGGAATGCGGAAGGTGCCTTGGGCGATGCGGAAGTTCTTCAAGACGGATTTAGATATACGGAAAACTATTTCGCGAAAAAAGGGGATACGGATGACGCTGTAAAAATCTCCCAAAAGGGACTTGAGTTGATAGAGACGGCAATCAAGTCGGTCTCAGAAAACAATTTTGAAGCGGCAGCCGAGGCTGCAAGGGAGACAGTGAAAATATGCAAGTCTTGTCATGAGCTTTATAAGCCTCCTTCGAAGAATTGATGTGGCGCAGTTTTGATGGGAACTGGCGAGTTCCGGCTAGACGACTGAGCGTGAGAATCATTAGGATGTCCTGAGTTACCAGTAACAATAACTTGGTCAGTGTGTGCACGTGCCAGCATGAAATGCTTCTCAGCCGGCAATCGTTTCGGCAACCCAGGTAGCTAAGGGCGACTTAGAGGGAGATGCAATTACTCTATTATTCCGCAGTCAATAGTAACTTCATAAAGAACCATCGAATGCTGCCCAAAGCCGACAGCTTCAGGCGCGCTCGCTGCTGGAGCTGCTCCAGGGTCGGCCGGACAAGACGAAGGCCGGCGGTTGGTCTGCATTAGATCGGACAGACGGTGTCCTGGCGCCAGGGCGAATTGCCAGCCGAGGGCGGGGCGCGGAGCGGTCGGGGTGGCCTGCGAGATCATGGGCTATGGTCGCGATAGCTTCCGCCGGTTCAAGGAACTTTACGACAAAGGCGGCGAGCTGGCGCTAGTGGAGATTAGCCGCAAAAAGCCTGCGCTCAAGAACCGCGTTCCCCAGGGCATTGAGGATGCCGTCATCGCGCTCGCCCTTGAGCAGCCAGCCTTCGGCCGGCTCCGCATTGCCAAGAGGAAACGCCGACTGGTTGTCTCCCCTGCCGGCGTGCACTGTGTTTGGCTGCGCCACGATCTGGAAAGCCAAGGTTGAGAAGGAGGCCCATGGTGAGTTCGAGAGCGAGCATCCCGGCTATTGCGGCGCTGTCTGTCAGATCAAGTTACGGCTCAACTTATACTAAGGTCGCTTTTGCCAAGCTCTACGACCGCAAAACGTCGATCACAGCGGCCGATCTCCTCAATGACCGCGTGATGCCGTTCTTTGACAGCCAGCCTGCCTCCTCGACCAGTTAAGCTGTCTGGCAAGCAAAGCTATCTGGCAAGTGGGTTGGGGCGGATTTGGAAATGCACGACTTTGCTTGTCGTTCCCTTGCCGCCTTCAATATGAAACGGCGTTCTCGTACCATATGTCGTCCAAAGCCCTCTTCCCTTCCAGCCCGCCGTTGTATCGTCGATCCGGCCATCTAATCCCTTGGCATAGAAACCCATGGGATAGGGAACGCGAAGTGTGATGAATTTTCCATCGACGAAGGCAAGCAAAGCATCTGAGGCATTGCCTGTGGCGATTGGAACGTCGCGACCCAAACCAAACGTATCAAATTGATCAACCCATGTGTAGTAGCTTGCCTCGGCGCTGCCGGATTCGGTAACGCCTTTAAACTGTGGTCCCGGAAATGGGTAAAGAGACCACCCCTCGGGGCAGTGCTGTCCGGTTGCCTTCGGCCCATTCAACGGGCCCTTGCACTTGCGCCGGTCGAAGCTCGCGAGATGGCCGCTCGCCAATGATGCCCAAACAACACCCTTGCTATCGATATCCATGCCGCGCGGCGAATAACCGTGAATGCGCGCCGTTGGATTTTCCCACGGTACCTCGTAGTATTCTGCAAGAGCCGTGGCCGGCGGATTGTGTCCGGGGTTCAACCGAACAACCGCCCCGGGGAATCCAACCACAGATCCCCAAATGGAACCGTCAACTGGACTAGGGGCAATGCCATAGAATGCTACCGAGATTCTCTTATCTTTGTTTGCATCAACCGGTTGATCTGGTTCAACATATTCGTCCCTCTGCCCATTCCCATTGGTATCCAAAATAAGGGCCGTCCACCCCTGTGATGTCGCCGCGTCACCCGTCTCATCAAATGCCTTTGTGTCAAGCCAACCAACGACTTCCCCGCCTCCACCGCTGCTGAACCATAGAGTGTTGTTGACATCGCGGGCAAATTGCAAATGATGTGTACCAAAACATGTATCGATCAAAGCGAATTTCTTGGTTTTTGGATCGTACATGGCTGCTTGCCGTCCGGAAGATTCGAGTGGGAACAGCTTCGCGGAAGGAAGGTTTGATCCCGACCTACAGAAGGCAGGGGTGGTCGACGGGTGGATTCTTGATGTGAACCAGACCCGTCCGGATGCGTCGAACATTGGATTGTGTGCATTCGCTTGACTGTCCCATATTGGCTCACTTCCCCAATATGGTGACGGCGAAAGAATCGGATCATTCACGGTCGAAGGGGTATTTGGATCACGGACCGGAATCTTTACCTCGCTCGTCAAATTTTCCGCCGGATATAGGATCGGTGCCAAATCCGTGCTGGCCTCGGGCGATCCGTAGATCGGCCCATTTGCATTGACCGTAGGATTTCGTCTATCGCTCGAAACTTCATCGTGGAGGTAGGCTTTGGGTGTCGCCCAATCCCAAATCGAAATGACGACATTACGCTCGATACCTTGCGGGCGCGGCGGCATTTCCGCAGGAAGTTCGCCAGCTGCAATTCGATCCGTCCAATCCGCAAACAGCGCTAACGCACGAGGGGCATCGAGGCGTCCAATCGCGTTGACCATGGCACCGCCGGCCTGCCCAGACTGAATACGTCGTTCCCACGCTGTCATGGACGAATCGAAATGGCCCAGTTCTGCTGGAACGGTACGCGTCGCCCGGTCGCCAATTTGATGACAGGTAAAACAACCATCAGTCTTGATAATGTCCAACCATTGATCGCGGCTCTTCAAGGTCAAAGGTATGCCGTTACCATTTGAACCGGTTCCGGGAAACAAATCCTTTTCAGGAATTTTTAGGAGCGAATACCAATAGAGCGCTGGGTAATATTCTGCGGCAGCAGCGGGCGTTGGGGCGACGACTGCTGTAAGATTCACCATTGTGCCAGGTGAGGTTTGAATTTTCGGCGAATCGACAAGTCCATAGCCGCGAACCCATAAGTCGTAACGCGCCTTGGGAAGTTGAGGCAGTAGGTAACGACCTTGATCGTCGGTAACAACGATCTTGACAAATTTTGTTGGAAGACCGGTCGTTTCCGCAATGACCCACACGCCAGCCTCGACACCCTTTGAACTAGTGACAATCCCTCCGAGATCGGTATCACCGATGTCGAGAATCGGCTCAGCCTTTGGTTCTGCCTTCAGACGGGCCGGTGCAGCCAGGACTGCAGCAATGAAAATTCCAGACCGAATCCATGCCGTTAAATTGCTCATGTCCGGTTGCTCCAACTCGATTTGGACGCATTCGACTCCGAGCTAGCTGGCGGCCTTGCCGGCTAGCTGGCAAGCTTAGAACTTATCATGATTTCTCTACTAAATAAATCATATTAACTTTTGCCGCTCGTGCCATTTGAACTATCTCGATTTTGATGTGCAAACGCAGCAGCACGAGGGGAATCTAGGGCCGATTCCCCACTATTGAATTAAGCCGACCCAAGCAGAATTTCATTGACAATCATATAAAAATGATAGAGTTTATAGGAATACACATGGGCCTTTGGAGGGCAACACATGCGAACAAGCAAGCTCGTGAAGTCATCAACTCTCGTTATCGTTTTCGTACTTCAAGCCGTTTGTTCATCTGCCGATGCCACAACCATCATACGTATTGGAGCTGGCAATCAGAGCGTTGGGACGGCAACACCTTCGGCGGGTATCTCGCAAGCGACCTTCACAGACGCTCGCAAGCTGCTTGAGCAGGAATTTGCTAAAGATGACGTCAAGATTGAGTGGAAATATTTTAAGGGGGGTGGCTCTGTTATCAATGAAGCGTTGTCACAGAAACAGCTCGATTTCGCCTTTCTCGGTGATCTCGGTGCTATCACCGGCCAAGCTACAGGAAGTGATACGCGTCTTCTAGTAGGTGGGCGCGGAGGGCAATATTATTTGGCCGTAGCGCCGGACTCAAGTATTGCTAAGTTCGAGGATCTCAAGGGCAAAAGTATTGCCGTCCAAAAAGGCACCAATTTTGAGCTTTCATTCAAGAAAGCCCTTTCCAAAGCTGGCTTGAAGGAAGGCGATATCCGGATCATCAACCTCGATTTTCCCGCTGGCTCCGAAGCCGTCACCGCCAAAGAAGTCGATGCCTTTTGGATCGGAGGTCAAATCTTACCATTGCGGGACAAAGGCAGCGTGAAGATCGTGGCCAGCTCCTCGGATTTCGGCCGAGAGAGCGCAAACCAGACAGCGTTTGTAGGATCGGCCTCATTCATCGCTGCGCATCCCGATATTACGCAAAGAGTCGTTAATGTGACAGTAAAAACACGTCAATTCATAAGTCAGCCTGAAAATCGAGAAGCCTATCTCAACGAGACCGCCCAACGAAGCGGTGTCGATCCTACAACACAGCGCAATCTGCTTGCTGCAATTTCGGATATTCAATTCGCCTCATCGCCGCGACTCGATGAATACGCTCTTGCGGCTTATCAATCAAAGGCAGAAAAGGCGAAGGAGCTAGGAATCATCACCGCTACGGTCGACATAAAAAGCTGGGCCGAACCCAAATTTGTTGAAGAAGCCTTGGCTCAACAAGGGATCAAAAATGCGTGGCCTCAATACGATATCAAGGGCGAACCTGTGAAGGACGCCATAAATTAGGCCTTTCAAAAAGAGGTGACAAAGAGGTGACGTTGAGGATATCTCGTTGCGCACCACTTACCAAGTATCGGAAAGACCTCACAAGCAGCAGAAGAGAGACGTTACAGCGTTCAACGTCAAAGTAACGGGTCTAAGGACTGCTAAGATCAAAACGCTATGCTCTTGCGTCCCAGCAATAGTTCCGCGGAACACCAATGTATTTGGGATATCGATGACCGCCCAACTTCTTCGGAACTATTCGTACCTACTAAGTTACCACAGGGGGATGTATCTGTTGGGATATTGATCTAGATGCGAAAAGCCGGTCTCGTCTGTTTGGGGGTCCTGACGTCCGGGCTCGCCACCGGGTTGTGGTTGAATGCTCACTCCCTTCCTGTAGAAAGCACAAGCCATTCCTCACCCGTTCCAGTTAGCGTCAGAAAAGCCGTCCGTCGCGATGTCCCCGTTTATTTATTTGGTCTCGGTACGGTGCAAGCTTACAACACGGTGACAGCCCGTGCGCAGGTCGACGGCCAGATCACGGAGGTCCTTTTTAAGGAAGGACAGGAAGTAAAGTCGGGCGATGTACTCGTCAAAATCGATCCGCGCAGCTACCAAGCGACTCTTGATCAGGCGGTAGCAAAAAAAGCGCAAGATCAAGCGCAGCTCGACAATGCGCACCGAGATCTCCAACGATATACGATGCTTTTGCAAAAAAACTCTATTGCGAGCCAAAAGGTCGATACGGCTCAAGCGCTAGTGGCGCAACTAGAGGCGATCGTGAAGGGTGACGAAGCATCGATCGAACGCGCGAACATAGATCTCGGTTATACGACAATTAAATCGCCACTCAGTGGCCGTACTGGGATGCGACTCGTTGACAGCGGCAATATCGTCCATACTAATGACGCGACTGGACTTGTTACAATTACTCAGACCCGCCCAATCGCCATCTTGTTCACGCTGCCACAAGACACACTTCCGAAGGTTGTCAAAGCGATGGGAGAGGGAGCTTTACCGGTTGTTGCCCTAAGCCGCGACGGTCAGCAGCAGTTCGATTCTGGCGAATTGACGCTAATTGACAATGCCATCGACCAAGCGACTGGAACGATTCGTCTCAAAGCAACGCTTCCGAACTCCGCTGAGTCGCTCTGGCCGGGGCAGTTCGTTACTTCACGGCTGCATATTTCGACGCTCCGAAATGTTCTTACGATCGTCGTTGAGGCTGTGCAGAACAGTCCAGATGGTAGTTACGCCTATCGCACCAAAAGCGATGGAACGATCGAGCGGTGTAAACTGAAGCTTGGTTTGGTCACAGCCGATACAGCCGTTGTCGAAGAAGGCCTCGAAGAAGACAACATCGTGGTGACGAGTGGCTACTCGCGGCTTCTACCGGGTGTTAAGATCGAAATCGCATCCGATGTGCCCGAAACCCCACTTGCCGCAAGCGCGTCGGATTAGCAAAGGGTGAACCTCTCGAGACCCTTTGTAGAGCGACCCATCGCGACAACGCTTCTGATGATTGCCGTGACTCTGCTCGGACTTGTCTGCGTGCCGCAATTACCAATAGCGCCGCTGCCACAAATCGACTTTCCAACACTTTCAGTCACAGCGACCTTACCGGGCGCCGATCCCATAACTGTTGCTTCCTCATTGACGGCTCCACTAGAACGGCAGTTTTCGCAAATCCCGGGATTAACGCAATTAACATCGACAAGTACCCTCGGTTCTTCATCTATTACACTTCAATTTGATCTCGACCGAAATATCGACTCCGCCGCTCAGGACGTACAAACAGCCATCAACGCTGCTAGCGGTATCCTGCCGAAAAATTTGCCAGCTCCACCAACATACCGCAAAATAAACCCTGCCGACTTCCCAATTTTGGTTCTGAGCGTTTCCTCCGATACTTTGCCTCTTTCAAGCGTCGATGATTACGCCGACACAATTCTTGCGCAGCAACTCAGTCACGTAGTAGGCGTGGGCCAGGTTCAGATCCAAGGAGAACGTAAACCCGCGATTAGAATTCAGGTTGATCCATGGAAGCTAGCAGAGGTTGGGCTGGGTTTGGAGGATTTGCGTACTACAATAGCAAATGCAACTGTCGATGCCCCGAAGGGTAGCATCGAAACAGAACGGCGCAGCTTTACGATATACGCTAATGATCAGTTAATGAAAGCCGATTTATGGGACGACGTTATTGTCGCTTATCGCAATGGCGCCCCCGTTCGTATTCGTGACATCGGCCAAGCTATCGAAGGCGTCGAGAATGTCAGAAGCATGGCTTGGGCAAGCGGGCACACCGCAATTGTTCTGCCAATATTTAAGCTGCCAGGCGCCAACGTCATTGATACTGTTGCCAGGGTGAAGGCGGCGCTTCCATCGTTACAGGCGTCCATGCCCAAAGCCTTGCGGCTTACGATTGATGTCGATCGAACAAGTACTATTCACGCCGCGGTGGCCGATGTTGAGTGGACGCTGCTAATCACGGTCATTTTGGTGACTGTTGTCATCTATATGTTTCTTGGAAACCTGCGCGCAACATGCATTCCGAGCATCGCTGTGCCCATTTCTTTGCTTGGCGCTGCCGCGCTCATGTTCATAGCGGGTTTTAGTCTAGACAATCTTTCATTGATGGCGCTCAACATCTCGGTTGGCTTTGTAGTCGATGACGCAATCGTTGTGCTGGAGAATATTTACAGGCATATTGAAACGGGTTTGGAACCTAGGGAGGCGGCAGTAAAGGGAGCATCAGAAATTGGCTTCACAATCCTTTCCATCAGCCTGTCACTCGTTGCAGTTTTTATCCCGGTATTGATGATGTCAGGGATCGTTGGGCGTCTGCTGCGGGAATTCTCCTTCACCGTGGCGATCGCAATCCTTGTCTCGGCCGCTGTTTCGCTGACGTTAACACCGATGATGTGTGCGAAGATGCTTAATCGTACCTGCATGGAGCACCTTAGCCGAATCGCGCTAGTCTTCGATGGGGCGTTTTCAACACTCCTAAAGAGTTATACTCAAGGTCTCGATAGAGTGCTGCGCCATCAGCGGGCGGCGCTGTTTGTCTTCTTCAGTACGGTTGTTTTAACGGTGTTTTTGTACTTCGTTATTCCGAAGGGCTTTTTCCCACAGCAGGATACCGGTGTCATTTACGGAATTACGGAAGCGGCGCAAGACATTTCATTTGTTGACATGACCAAGCGCGAATTGGCAGTCACCGACATTGTCTCAAAGGATCCAGACGTGACAGGATGGACTTCATCCATCGGCAGTCTTGGTTCGAGTACATCAAATACAGGTTTTATACGTATCGGCCTCAAACCGCGTGGCGAGCGCCACGCGAATGCTGATGAGATCATTGCTCGGTTGCGAAACAAAACCGCCAAGTTACAAGGTATTGTGTTTTTCATGCAGTCGCCACAAGAGCTTAACGTGGGCGGCAGAACAAGCCGAACGCAATATCAGTATACCCTTCAGGATGCAGATGTTGATGAGTTATACCATTGGGCGCCGTTGATGTTGGAAAAGCTAAGGAATTTGCCAGAGCTGCAGGACGTCGCAAGTGACCAGCAGAATCTCAGCGCCGCAGCCCGTGTCATTGTCGATCGCGATCAGGCGTCACGTTTCGGAATTTCGCCTCAGCTCATAGACGATACACTCTATGATGCGTTTGGGCAACGTCAGGTAACGCAGTACTTTACCCAACTAAACAACTATCATGTTGTCCTGGAGGTGCTTCCTGATTTGCAAAAAAAACTTGATGGTCTCGATCAGATCTATCTAACTTCGCCCGCGACTGGCCATCAGGTGCCGCTTTCAGCATTCGCACACTATGACGTTAGCCATTCCGGTATGTTATCTGTCAACCACCAAGGTCAGTTCCCTTCGGTTACTCTGTCGTTCAATTTGAAACCTGGTGTTTCGCTTGGTCAGGCAGTAGATGCCATCAAGACGGCTCAGGCGGAAATCGAGGCGCCTGCTTCTCTTACGAGCGGCTTCCAGGGCACAGCGCAGGTATTCGAGAAGACACTAGCATCGCAACCTTATCTAATCCTCGCAGCGCTGATTGCGGTTTACATTATTCTCGGCATACTCTATGAAAGTTTCATTCATCCTCTTACCATTTTGTCGACCCTTCCTTCTGCTGGTGCAGGTGCGCTACTCTTCTTAATGGCGGCCCATGATGATTTGTCACTTATCGGTCTTATTGGAATTCTTCTGTTGATCGGGATTGTCAAGAAAAACGGCATCATGATGGTGGATTTTGCCATCAGCGCGCAACGCGAGCGGCGAATAGCACCGAAGGAGGCTATTCGTGAAGCCTGCCTTTTACGGTTCAGGCCAATCATGATGACAACAATGGCCGCCATATTTGGCGGTTTGCCTCTTATGCTGAGTGCCGGCACCGGATCCGAGCTGCGTCAGCCCCTTGGGATCGCAATGGTCGGCGGCTTGTGTGTCAGCCAACTGCTGACCTTGTTTACGACGCCCGTGATTTTTCTCGCCTTTGAATATTTGCGGCATCCCCGATCACCATCACCGGCCGCACAGCCTGTGGAGCAGGCTGACGTCAGTGCAGCCGCCGCCGAATAGCAGTCCAGCCTTTACATCATTTCGAGACAACGGCCACGGGGGGTGGGGAAGTGAACTTATAGCTGAAGCCCAGCTTGACCTGATTCTCTGTCCAGTGATGCGTTTGAGTGACGAAATACACGATCGGACTGTCGTAGAAGAAGCCGAAATTCGCATAGCGATACTCAGCCCGCAGCGACCAATTATCGGTCACGGCGTATTCCAGCCCGCCGCCAACCGTCCATCCGCTGCGGGCGGTGGGATAGCTGGCGATGGTACCCGAGACGTTGTAAGTATTGTGGATCCCACCCCACGTGCCACCGCCGATTGCATAGACAAGAAGGTGATCGAAGGCATAGCCAACGCGGCCGAGGATCGTGCCTTGAATAAACAAATTCGTAGTCGAAGAAACATAGGGAAGCGGCAGGATCGTTTGTTTTAGGCTTGTTCCATCGACGTCACCTTCGAGACCGAAGACCCACTGGGCAAGCTGCCAGTTGTAGCCGACATGAGCCCCTCCCACGACGCCGTCCGGGCTTGTCGAGCTTGGCGCAACAGCGTTTGCGGCAGCTATCGGACCGAGCGGTCCGAAATTGTAAATGTTGCCGTTGTCGGTTGCCCAGCCGTAACCGATCTGACCGCCTAAATAAAAGCCAGCCCAAGTGAAGACAGGGGGCGGTGGGAGAGGCGTTAGATCCGCTGCGTTGGCGGCACCAGCAAGCGTAAGAATGCAAGTTGAAGCAAGAAGCGATCTTTTAAGCATGACAATATCTCCGATTATTTGTAACGGTATCGCAGTCAGAGTTTGGCTTTAAGGGTAACACCGACCATCAGCGGATCGCCGACATTGCCGCTGATCACTCCGCCCGGCAGGGAGGTGGCCGTAAGGTTGATGAAATAATGCTTGTCGAGAGCGTTGTGGACCCAGACCGAAAGGTCCCAGCTCGCATCGTCGAACCGGGCGCCAGCATGCAGATTGAGCAGCCCGTAACCGGGAATGTAGCTGTAGATCGAATCGTCGTAGTTCGAGAAAAAGCCAGTTTGATAGGTCCAGTCGGCGCCGGCGTAGCCAACCACCGGTTTTGGGCTGAAGCTGTCAAACCAGTTTATATGGCGGCTGTACTCGCCGCCAACGGCCATGGCGAATTTCGGCGTGATGGGAAGCGGCTTTCCGGTCAAATTGCATGGCGTTGTCATGAAGCTCAGTTCATAGGGACAAGCGGCATTTGCGTAGGATCCAAAAACAGTAGGGTTATAGGTGAAGGAGGCGAAGGTATTTAGGCCATCAATGGGTTTTGCCCGAAGATCAAGTTCGACACCCCGCGAGAGGGCCTCCGCCGCGTTGGCGAGATAGGTCACCGTTGTTCCACTCACTTGGCTAGAGGCGTAAGTAATATAGTTTCGATCCACCATCACAAAGGCTGCGATATTGGCTTGCAAGCGCTGATCAAACCAGGAGCCTTTCAAGCCGGTCTCATAGTTGTAGATGTACTCCGGCTTGATAATCAGAGGTGTTCCCGCTGGCAGATTGGCCGTCAAGTTGGGACCGCCACCACGGCCACCCTGAGAAACCGTGGCATAGCCGAGAACGTCAGGCGTAAATTTGTAGGAGGCCGTTGCAAGGCCTGACACAAAGCCGAAATGCGTGTTTTCGGTAAAAGTGGCGTTGGGACCAAGAAAGGCTGTTCTTGTTGCCAGGGCCTGCGCCACCTGGGCCGGCGTGAAGCCTGCTAGACTTTCTGCCGCAGACTCCCACTGTTGGTAGATGCTATCCTTGTCATAGTAAGAATAGCGCACGCCTGTCGTGACATCGAAGCTTGGCGTGGCGTGCCAGACGTCCTGTATATAGGGCGCGACTTCATTGGTAGTGGGATTGTCGTAGGTTTGGCGGGCGAGATAATTATAGGTCGCGTTGGCCAGAGCGCCATTGTCAATTTTATAGAATGACGGACTGGCGTAATAGGGGCCCGCTTGGGGGCCATAGCTCGTGAGACCTTCGTCATAGAGGTTTTCATGGAAGTAGAAGACGCCAGCAGTCGCTTCGACGGGAAGGTTTTTGGGCGTGGAGATCTTTAGCTCCTCCTCGATCGACCTTGTTGGCGAGACGTGGCCGTTCGTGTTGGTTTCCAGCAGGGGAGCAATGACAGCGTCATTCCGGTTGTTGGGATGGAAATCCCATCCGCGATAGGCGGAGGTTGAATTCAGTGTGAAGCCATTGAAATTGTAATTGACGATAGCGGCGGCGCCCTCTGTTTCCTGAGCCGTTTGCTGATAGCCAACGACGTCCGTCTGATAGAGCCCGAGTGCGTTAGCGGGCAGCGGCGTGTAGCCCAACCGACCGACGCGCGTATAGAAATTGTTCGAGACCAGTTGGCCATTCTCATAATAGCCCACGGCTCCGTTAAAGAGATTCTGGCAGCACGCCTGATTAATGTGTGAGTAATCGAAAATTAGGCGGACGGAAAGATCGTTGATCGGTTGCAGCAAAATCTGGCCGCGCGCGCCTTCGTCGTGCCAATCGTTGTATTTTTGGCCAGCCATCGCAGGATTGACATTGACGATATAGCCATCGCGATCGGTCCCAAAGACGGATAGCCGAAAGGCGGCCCAGTCAGTACCGGCGATCGGACCGGTGGCGGTGCCCTTAACCTGTACATAGTTATAATTACCGTAGGAAACCTCGGCGGATTCCTGAGCCACAAAGCTCGGCAGTGAGGTGGTTATGTTGACGGTACCGCCGGTGCTGTCTTGACCGCCCGACGTCCCTTGCGGACCTTTGAAGACTTGCATGCCATTGAGGTCGGGAATATCGAAGACCGCTTGACCGGGCCGTGGTTGATAGACCCCGTCGATATAGATGGGGACACCGCCATATACGCCATCCGTGGCATTGGACGAGGACGCGCCGAACCCGCGAATATTGAAAGTGAGGTTTCGAACATTGCCGTATCGGAACTGCAGACTAGGCTCAAGTTTTTGAGCCTCCTGGAGATTGGTAATTTGCAATGCTTCGATTTGTTGCTGCGTGATCACCGTCGCAGCTTGGGGAACGTCTTGGAGCACAGTCTCCTGTTTTTGTGAAACGGCTTCCACACTTGTTGGGTTAGGAGCGTTCGCCTCCGGCGCGGATACAACCACATCTTCTACATGTGCTTCGACGGGAGGCGCACTCTGCTCTTGCGCCAAAGCGACGCCCGAGACCGTGAGGCTCAGGCAAAATGGGAGGCCAAACTGCAGGCGGGGCAATCTTTGTCTTGTCATGACGGCATTCCATGAGGGATGAGCACCCCTCGCCAGAGCTGCATGGGTGCATTACCCCATTTGTCTACTAGAAATATAGGTTAATCAACGAGGTTGAGCTAAGCGGCTCACGATTTCGATTGAGGTTGGCAAAATTGTCACACCAACGCGAAATCCGTGGATATCGGCGGAAGGCTGCGCATCATCGTGGATTTGGGAGAATTTCCCTAATTTTCTTCAAGCGAGAAAATTAAATGAGCCGTTGGGCGTGGACGTTGTTACCCTTCGATGTCGTTCAGGTAGGACATGACGAGATAAAGAAGGGCTTCTGAGGAACCGCGATTGTGGTATTTGTGCGGAACATCTCCTTCAAAAACCATGGCGTCGCCTTCTCGGAGATTTTGCTTCGGCTCCTTCCCAACGGTAAGCGCAATTTGTCCACGCACGACGATGAGGCTTTCGAGTGTACCAGGTACATGCGCCTCGGAATTTACGGCGTGACGCGGCGCTATGGTCAGTTCATAAAACTCGACAAGCCGCTTGGCATCATAAGGAAATAATATCCGAGAAGTAAATTGCTTATCATTAGAAGTTATCACTTTCCTATCAGCTTGCCGGAGCACGTACATACCAGGGCGGTAACGGGCGGAAATAAAACTTCCGACGGGAACCCCAAGCGCATTGGCAAGCTTCCACAACAGATTGATCGTGGGGGTGATCTTTCCCGCGGTGAGCCCATTCAAAGTTTTTTCGCTTAGACCGGAAATCGCTGCCAAGTCTTGTAAAGTCCGGCCCTGACGCTGAATAAGCGCGCGTAACCTTTGTCCTATGTCCGCATTGAAATCACTGCCCCAATGAGCAGCTTTCGGGACAGTGCGAGGAATCGCGCTCTTTGACGAAGGGGACGGCTGATTCACGATTTTGTCTAGTAAATCTATGGACTATGAATAGTAATGTCCTTCCGCAACCTCCGTCAAGGAAAAATGAATGCGACATTATTAAAACGTGGCCCAAGTTTTGGGCAAAGATGTCAATTTACGTGGGAGAGTCTCATTGGAACTCCAACTTGTCTCTTCTCCCTCTTGCTAGCAAGGCAGCAATACTCGTGCGATCGAGAATGAGAGCCATAGCCTCGCGAACGTCCAGCATCAAATCACGCACCGCGCAGGCGTTCTCGTCAGGACAATCTGCGCATTTGCGATAGGCCGTGCGACTTGCGCAAGCAATCGGCGCCAAAGGGCCGTCTAGGATCCGGATGATCTGGCCGGCGGTGATTCTGTCCGCGGGGCGTGCGAGATGATAGCCACCACCCTTGCCCTTTCTGCTGTTCAAAATGCCAGCTTTCCGCAATTCAAGGAGGATTGCGTCGAGAAATTTTCGCGGAATCTGATTTTGAGCGGCAATCTCAGAGGCGAGACAAGGACCTTCAAATTGCGCTATATGCATTAGCGCCTTGAGGCCGTATTTTCCTTTATTTGTGAGCATCCGTTTTCGCTAGCAAAGGGCGCAGTTTTCTGGTCAGCCGAGAGAATTCTATCCCGCTTAATTCTACCGCTTTTACCGGTTCATCTGCATTTTTTGAGAGAGCTTACGCACCTCAGCAATTTCGGTAAGCCGAAACCAGGATTTTCGCAAAAGGGGGCGGCGGCCCTTTTTTGGTTACCGCAGATAGAAATGAACTTTTCTCTCTCGCACACGCACAAAGGAGTTGACTAGTAACCTACTATTTATATAGGTTTTATCGATAGAACGAGATTTCCATCGGATGAGGCCCTCTAATGAGCTCGGCACTGGCACCTGCTGGCATTGCACATGGGGATTTTGAAGCTCCGCCCGTTGTTTCGACGGGGGGTGCGCAAACGCTCCTGATGCTGCCACGCTATAAGCCGTCGCTGCAGGCGCAAAGTGCCGCTTACATCCTTTATGCCTTATTGCTAGCAGCGGCATTGACCTACGCGGCTCGCCCTGCACCGCCGGTCGAAGAGAACGCGGTGGAGTTGGTTATGTTGCCACCTGCGGTCCCTGAAACAATAGAGCAGCCACCGCCCGTCGCCGAGGAAACTCCGCCCGAAAAAATGGAGGAAGTGCCACCGCCCATTGTTGAGGAACCAGCAGTAGCGCCGGTTCCGCCAAAACCAAAACCAAAGCCAAAAGTTGTCGAACATAAGCCGCCGCTCGAGAAGCCTCAAATTGCGCCGAAAGTCGCCGGCCCCGCTCGTACGGGTCCAGTCAACGTTCCCCCCAATGCATTGGCATCGAGCTATGCGAATCAGATCCACGCCCGCATCGCCCGCGCCGCGGCCAGTTCCGTCCCGCGCGCCGCGCTTGCGCGCCACGAGACCGGCCGTGTCGGGTACCGCATCGTGATATCGCCCTCAGGTTCGGTAATATCGCAAAGCATTTCGCGATCAGGGAATACCGACTTTGATACGGCGGCGGCGCAGGCCTTGGCGCGCGCCGCGCCCTTTCCCGCCACCGGCATGACACGTCCCGCAGCCTTATCAGGCGCGATCGTCTTCCGATGAGAGGGCTAACCGATAATTCCGCAATCGTCTTGTTAACCCCATTAAGGAGGCTTTTACAATGGTGGATTCTATAGATGTAGCGGCAGCTACATCGCACGGCTTATCTCCACTTGATTTATTCCTTCAAGCTGACACTGTCGTGAAGACGGTGATCGTCCTGCTCGTCCTCGCATCCGGTTGGGCTTGGGCTGTTATTCTCGACAAGTTTGTCCGGTTGCAATTTTTACAAAAGCGGGCGAACAAGTTAATAGCCAGTATTCAGTCTGGTCTGCCCGTTGCTTCCCTCGCCGAAAGCTTCGTGAAAGCTTCAGCGAAGGACCCCCTCGTCACTGTCTACAAAGCCATGGTTGAGGAGCATAAGCGTTCGGCAGATCTTATTTCTTCCGAATCCCAGCGGAACAGCCTTCAGGAGCGGGTACATCGGGTTGGACAATTGGCCGCCGCCGACGCTCTCGACAACTTGCACAGTCGCCTGCCTAGCTTGGCCACGATTGGCGCGGTTGCTCCTTTTGTTGGCCTATTTGGAACCGTCTGGGGAATTATGACGTCCTTCCAGGGTATCGCTGCCACAAACAATACAAGTCTCGCTGTTGTTGCTCCAGGCATTGCGGAAGCTTTATTCGCAACGGCGCTTGGTCTTGCTGCTGCTATCCCTGCAGTGGTCTTTTATAATCGCATTGGCTCCGATATTGGCCATTATGGCAAGCGGATCCATGCCTTTATCGGAGTGTTCGAAATAGAACTCTCACGTCAGCTTTCAAAAAAGGGAGATCGTAATGGCCTTCTCGCTGCGTAGAGATGACAGTGCGTTCAACTCAGCGCCCATGAGCGACATCAACGTCACGCCCCTCGTCGACGTGATGCTGGTGCTTCTCATCATATTCATGGTCACAGCTCCCCTAATGACAGCGGGTATTCCCATTGATCTGCCCAAAGTGCAGGCAAAGCCGCTGGTCGATCAGAAGCAGCCCATCGCTGTGAGTATCGATGGAGATGGCAAGTATTTCGTCGAAAAGCGGGAGGTCGCAGCCGACGAACTTATCTTGGTTCTCGGCGAAGCAGCCGACAGCAAGGATCGCCGGATCCACGTCCGCGGAGACAAGGCAATCGCTTACGGCAAAGTGATTGAGGTAATGGGGCTAATTAACTCGGCCGGCTACACTAAAGTGGCTCTCGTATCTGAAACGCCGCGCACGTCTCCTCAAACGACTTCCGAGAGCCTGGAGCGTTAGTCCGATTACTCCTGTGCGGCGCCACTGGATCTCATCAACGACCACACAATTCTAACTTTGTTGAGACCGGGCAGTCCAACAAGAAGCGAATACTACGAACAAAGCTCAGGGAGGATTTGGTACATGAATAAAACCTGGACAACTGTAAATCGAATGGCGACTACGGGCGGAGCCGTTTTCCTTATCCTGGCACTTGCTCTGTCAGCTCATTCGCAGACGGCACCTGCGGATCCTCCTGCCGCGGGTGCCGTCACTCCTACGCCAACGCCAGCAGTGTCAGCCGCCAGGCAGGCTATAGACGTGCGAAAAGCTGTCTACACGCTTATTCAAAACAATTTTCGTCCGCTAGGTGAAGTACTGAAGGGCAACGCTGGGTACGATGCCGCCGACGTCCAGAAACAAATCACGCGGATCGCGTTCCTGACCGGACTTTTGGGCGAAGCTTTTCCAGACATTTCGAATGTCGGCGAACCGGATACAAAGGCCAAATCAGATGTTTGGTCAAATCATGCAGATTTCGTCCAGAAATTGAACGATTTTCAGCTCCATGTTGCGAAATTAGAACAAGTGAACGCGACCGAAAAAAGCGCCACGGATACTTTTAAAGCGGCCGTTACTGCGGTCGCTCAAGATTGCAAGGGGTGTCATGACACTTATAGAGTCAAATGATTCCGAGTGAGCGATGGAATATTCACAATTCCATGTACCTCGATAACAAAAAAAAATCTCATCATCATTTGAATAAAAATGTTCATTGCAAACCAACTGACAAAGCGGACTCAATACTCACGAACACAGCATTCTTGATCAAGAGGCGCCATTTATGACCGTTGTCAGTGAGCTTGCGCGGGCACCAAAAGTCAAAGAGCACCAGGTATGGGACTTACCCGTCCGTTTATTTCACTGGACATTGGTCAGTGCGATGATTGGAGCATTCGTGACAAACAGGCTGGGTGTTGCCTATTTTAAATATCACGTGTGGTTCGGTTATACGGTTATAGTGCTGGTACTTTTCCGTGTGATATGGGGTTTCGTGGGTACTCATCACGCAAGGTTCAAAAATTTTGTGTATGGTCCCACCAAAACTCTGCAGTACACGATATCCCTGTTTCGTGGCCAAGTACGGCCGCACGCCGGCCACAATCCGTTAGGAGCCTGTATGGTGCTAGTGTTGCTCATGGCGCTTGGCACGCAGGCCGTTTTCGGGTTGTTTAGCAATGATGATATTTTTAATACCGGTCCGCTTTATGGGTATGTAAGTAAAGAGCTTAGTCGGAAGCTAACATCGATGCATCGTATCCTTTTCTATTGGATTGTTATTGCAGCTGCCATACATATAGTTGCGGTTATTGCCCACCAGATTTTCGATAAGGCTAATCTGATCATTTCTATGTTTACAGGGTGTAAACAATTAGTGAATGTCCCAGAAGTGGAAGTAAACTACCGATCTAGAGACTGGGTCGCAGTACTTTTAATCGTCGCGCTCTCCATCGGCCTTGCCTGGGTAATAAGGCATGCACCGGTGTCGCTTGACCTTGATTCACTTTAGTCTGAGCAGCTGGTTATGTTGAGTGAACGCAATCACAATGTCGGAGCTGTCCCTCATGAGAAAGGTTGCTAACGCAGCAGGCCCGCCGCTAGCAGCCGCACTTTCTAATCCATTTCGATGGATTGCCTAAAACGAAATTGACCAAATACACAACTTATTCTATTAAATAAGTAGACTATTGAGACTATCACAAATGCCGGAATCAGAGTCGATCGAGTGGCCAACAGTCGCTCTTGCCGTATTCATTCACGGCAGCTGGTTGGCGCTGACATTCCTCCATTCCTTTTTGCCGATTTGGCTTTTGGTGCCCATGGGCGCCTGGTTGATCGCTTGGCACTCATCATTGCAGCACGAGCTGATACATGGCCATCCTACGCGCAGCCAAAGCGTCAACCGGGCGATGGGATTAGTCCCCTTGTCGCTGTGGCTGCCTTATGATGTCTATCGAACCTTACATCTCGCCCACCATCGGGACGAGATGTTGACCAATCCGCTGCACGATCCGGAGTCCGCCTATTGGACGCCGGAACAATGGTCTGAACTCGGAGCCGTCCCGCGGCTCATGGTTCGCCTCCAAACCACCATCATCGGCAGGCTTACGCTCGGTCCCGCCTGGAGCTTCGGACGCTTGCTCGCCCAGGAGTTGGCGTCCGCACGAACAAGTCCCCGGGACACTCTGCTAACTTGGGCCGCCCATCTGGCCGGATGCGTGGCGGTTTTGACCTGGGTCGTCGGCGTCTGCAAGATGAGTCCTTGGGTCTATCTGTTGGGCATCGTCTATCCGGGAATGTCATTGTCTCAACTTAGATCATTTGCCGAGCATCGCGCGAATGAATCCGTTACAGAGCGAACCGCAATCGTCGAAAATGCCACTTTCCTCGGATTGCTTTTTCTCTTCAACAATCTTCATGTCGTCCATCATGAGCATCCGAATTTGCCATGGTACCGCATCCCCGGCTGCTATCGAAAACATCGGGAGGCATTCATCGCAAAAAATGGCGGGATCGTTTACGACAGTTACCTTGATGTCATGCGGCGTTTTCTTTTCAGGGTGCATGATGATCCGGTTCACCCCTTTGCGCCATGAGGACAAGCGCAAACGCGACGGCTCGCGTTCAGCCGATTGCAGCGTTTCCATTGTACGATTTTCCGCAGCTCCGACTGAATACTGACGCATTTTGGCGTGCGATTGTGCAGCGGCTCCGGAGCGCCGGATTGCGGCGTGTTCCGACCCGCTTGACGAGATCGAGAGATTATGGGGCGGCTTGGGGGAGTTCCTCTCTCCTCCTCGGGCAAGCTTGCGGCTATCCGCTTATGAAGCAGTTCAGGATCAGCGCTCGGATCGTCGCGACTCCCGTTTACACAGCGCCTGGTAGCAAAGGGGCCTGGCATCGCAGTGTTTTCATTGTCCATGCAACCTCTCGGTTCGCGACGTTGAGCGATCTGCGCGGCGGGATCTGCGCCGTAAATGGGTTTGACAGCAACACTGGCACGAATCTGTTGCGGGCTGCGATCGCTCCGCTTGCCGAAGGCAAGCCTTTCTTCCGTTCCATCGTCATTTCCGGCTCTCATTTGGCTAGCGTCAAAGCGATCGTGGATCGTCGTGCAGACCTTGCTGCGATCGATTGTGTCAGCTTTGCTCATCTCCAGCGCTTCGTCTCAACGCTCACCGAGAGTGTGAGGCCGCTCGGACAATCGATGCTCGCGCCGGCTCCCCCCTTCATCACCGCTTCGACGACGGATGATATGACACTTGCGATCCTGCGGAAAGCACTGGCCGAGGTGGCAGCGGACTCTCAACTCGTCTCCCTTCGGGAGGCACTGCTGATTGGCAGTTTCGAATTCGTTGCTGAAGCCGATTATGAGCTTGCGCTCCGCCTCGAGCATGATGCGGCAGCGGCTGGTTATCCGGAGTTGTGTTAGGAAGAAGCCCAGTCCTGGTACAGCTGCCAGATATCAGAGTAGCGCGCCTAAACTATCGTTCATTGGCGAGTTTTGACGTCGTGGCTTCGAGCTTGCGCATGCGGCGGATCTGGATGCAATTCGACGGAGCCCTTGGCAACGATTGGTCAGAGCCGACGCTACATTACGCCTGTTGCCGATCCGTTAGCGCCGTACGCCACTGCTTTCCCTTATGATCACCTCATCACCCGGCTGCACGTCGCCCTTAATGATTTCAGTATTGGCGCCATCGTCTAGGCCGAGCTGGACAGGGATCTCTGTTGGCTTGCCAGCCCTTAAAATCCAAAGCCGCGAACCACCATCGGCCGATGTTCCGGAATTGATAACTGCGCCGTCAGGAAAGTAGCTCAGCGCCTGATCGGGTGCGCGCAGGACATCATCGCGCCTATCGACGTTGATAGAGACGGCCGTTGCCTCGCCCGACTTAGGCCGAAGTTCTGGATCAGGTACGCCAATAACCACATCGAACGCTACCTTGTTGTCGTTGGTTGGCGGCAATGGGCTTCCAACTTCTACTACTTCGCCGCGATAGACTTCATTCGGCACAGACTCCAGCGTAAACGAAGCTTTGCTACCAACTTTGACCTCGCCGATACTGCTCTCGCTCACCTTGGTCGCGATCTGCACGGCGGAGGAACTCGGCGCGACAAGGAAGAGCTGCGGTGTCTGCGACTCCGGCGCGACGATCTGTCCTAATTCGACAGTGCGCGAAACGATCATTCCACTAACAGGCGCGATGACCGCCGTGTGACGAAGATTCATCTCGGCAGTATCGAGCGCCGCCTGAAGCGAAGCGATCGCCGCTTCATCGAGCTTCATCCGCGACTGCGCCTGATCATAGGCGTTCCGGGCCTTTGGCTTGGATTTGTCTTTGTCTAGGGCGAGCTTGGCACGCGTGAGATCTAATTTATTCCTTTCGAACCGAGCCGTGGCTTCCGCGAGATCCGACTTGGCCCGGTCGGCGCTGATTTGATAAGGGCGAGGATCAATCTTGGCGCAAACCTGCCCCTCCTCAACTTTCGCGCCGATGCCGCATTCAAGCTCGACAATAGCGCCGGATACATGAGCGATGATTGGGAAAGAAGGGGCGGCACGGATAACGCCTCTCGTGGCCACGGTGCGGACCACGGAACCGCGCTCCAACCTTTGCGTGAGGTAGCGGGCCTCAGCACGCCGGCTAAGAGACCAGATAAGCCAGCCACCCCCGAGAGCCAAGGCTAGGGCGCCGATCGCCGCCAACCGCCAGGTTCGGTTTAAGTGACTGGCCGGCGCCGCCTGAGGCCTGGTTTCGTCTCCAAACAAGAGAGTCCGGAATTCGACGGCTCCAATAGCTCGGTCAAGTTCTCTGTAGGCAAAGAACGGCATCAACACGACGAACATGATGATGCCAATCAGAACTATACCTTGCAGTGTTCCGCCGCCGATTGTTGAAATACTTTGAGAAAGCGTCTTGCCCTCGAAGAACACGCCGCGGAGGGACTCTTCCATGATATGGAAGACAATGAGCAGTACGGTAAAAATCGCCGACTTAAACAGAATCGGATAGATGAGCGGCCGATTTTTGAAGCGCTCTCCTAAGTTGAAATAATCGCCGATTAGCACGACCTTTGCTAAGACGAGGGCATTAATGAGAGCCGCGCCCTGATCGTAAATGACATATTGTTCCTTAAGAACAAGTGCCTTGTGAAACGAAAATAAACTTAATAGCACCCATAGATAGAGAGATATTGAGAATAGGTTTTTCGCTTCTTCAACTGCTCCCGCTTTCAAGCGATGGAAGCGGTCATTTACGACGGTCTGATCTTCGCGCGACATGACCATATCCTGAGGTAAGTGCCAGGCATAACGCACACTTGGCTGCCGATAATGCCCTTGATCGCCGACTGGACCATTCGACAGCCTCGCAGTTTTTGTCAAACTGCCCATTCCGCTATCGTGGAGCGCGCGTTCGCGTCCGCCGAGGTCTACGGAGGTCCATAGCACTTAATTAGACTTCGCGGCAATCGGCTATCAAACGCTTTGAAGCCATTTTGTGTTGATCGCTTGGGGCTCCGGGACGAGAGATTGCCGAGGATCAGCGTGCACCGTGTCATCATACGATCTTCTGGAAGTCGGACGCCGCCTCGCACTTATCGAGGAGCGTCATCCTTAAGAGATCAAGCAGTTTTGCCGCCGGCAGCAGCACAAGCCAGACCATTCCTCGGCCAAATCACTCCGCGAAGGCGAACCGGATCTTTGAGCGACATATTGCCACCAGAGGGGTGCCGCTCATTGTGGCGCGTAACGCAAAAACAGGATTCTCCCAGAGGCTCATTCACAACCATTGTCATGGACCCTATCTTTTAAGAAAAACTTTGGGAGCGAATCATGTCCAAAGAACAAAATCGCTCGGCATTTGCGATATCGCCGGCCAAATCGCGCTATATATTGAATTCGATCCCTACCGTCATTTATGTGCTCTCCGTCACCCCAAAAGGGTTTTCAAGCCAATGGGTCAGCGATAGCGTGAAACGAATCCTCGGTTACGACATCGAGGAAGCGATGGCGCCAGACTGGTGGATCGATTGTCTGCATCCCGAGGATAAGAAAGCGGCCGTCGAGCAAACCTCGGTCCTTATGAGCCGGGGGCATTTGGTGCAAGAGTACCGGTTCCGCTGCAAGGATGGCCGTTACCTTTGGATGCAAGATGAGGCGAGCCTGTTGCGGGCGCCAGATGGCCGTCCGAAGGAGATTGTCGGGTTCTGGACCAGCGTTACGGATAGGAAGCTGGCGCAAGAGCGGGTCGCGCAAGCAAGCGGACAAGGGGTGGGCCTCACGGAGGAGGAGCTCACCCGGTCTAACAACCGCATCGCGCTTCAATTGCTCATCGCGGCGCTAATCATCGGCTCCCTTTTTCTGCTTCTGGCAAGCAGAGGTCCCCTTCTCTTTGGCGGGCTCAGCATTATTGGGCTCACGGGTGTGGCTCTCGGAATAATCCTGGGATTGGTTATGATTTGGCGCGTGAGGAGCTCTGACAGGCGCTTTAGCCACATCCTGAATTCCATCCCTACCGTTATTTATGAACTTGCCGTAACGGCGAATAATTTTCGCAGCCAATGGGTCAGCGACAGCGTCAAGAGGATCCTAAATTACGAAGTCGAGGAGGCCATGGCGCCGAATTGGTGGGTTCATTGTCTTCATCCCGACGACAAGGAAGCCGCTATCAAGAAAACATCCATTTTGCTCAGCGAGGGCCATTTAGTGCAGGAGTACCGATTCCGATCCAAGGGAGGCGACTATCTTTGGATACTGGACGAAGCAAGCCTAATGCGGGGCCCGGATGGCCGGCCGAAGGAAATCATCGGATTCTGGACGGATATAACGGACCGCAAGATAGCGGAAGCGCGCATCGCGCAAGCGCGCAAGCTTGAGCGCGAACGGGCCCGGCTGATAGGATCGAGCGATCGCAACCTTGCCGCCGGCGCGATGATCGCGGGATTGATCATTGGCTCCAGTTTTTTATGGGGAGCGACGACAGGCGGGCTCACGGCTTTTGTCGCCTCCGGCGCCGCGGGAGTTATGCTGCTTGGGCTCCTCATCAGATCCGGCAAATATTGAAACCTGTTTTATACTCGCGCAATTGGCAATGATTTGCGCGGTTATTGTAGCACCTTGCGCGACTGCAGCCACTCCCTTACTGCGTTTTGCGGCCGCGATGTATTGGTACTGACGACGAAACCTATCCTGGAGTGCTCGTTATGCCCGAGTCCTTAACGCCTGATCTCCTCTCCAAAATGGACGCCTATTGGCGGGCATCGAATTATCTTTCCGTCGGGCAAATCTATTTGCAGGATAATCCTTTGCTCGAATCCCGCTTAAAGTTTGCCGATATCAAACCTCGGTTGCTCGGGCACTGGGGAACAACGCCGGGATTGAATTTTATTTATGTTCATCTGAACCGGCTTATTAAACACAATGACCTAGATATGATTTACATCATCGGTCCAGGTCACGGCGGTCCAGGTCTCGTCGCGCAAGCCTACCTTGAGGGATCTTATACCGAGCTTTATCCGGCAATCGAACGCAGCCGCAACGGCTTGCACCGGCTGTTCCGCCAGTTTTCCTGGCCCTACGGGATCGCAAGTCATGTATCCCCCGAGGTCCCTGGCTCGATTCATGAGGGCGGCGAGCTCGGTTATTCCTTGGCCCACGCCTATGGCGCGGCGTTCGACAATCCAAACCTGATTGTTGCTTGCATCGTCGGCGATGGCGAGGCCGAGACCGGCGCGCTCGCCGCAAGCTGGCACTCGAACAAATTCTTAAGCCCGGCGCGTGATGGCGCGGTGCTACCGATTCTCCATCTCAATGGTTTCAAGATTGCCAATCCCACCGTCTTGGCTCGTATCCCGCGTCAGGAGCTGACGGATCTCATGCACGGCTATGGCTATGACCCGCATTTTGTGGAGGGGGATGATCCGGTGGCGATGCACCCGGCCCTTGCCCGCACATTCGATACGGTGCTCGCGCAAATCCAGGAAATTCAAAGAGCCGCGCGCTCTGGCACAAACGGCAAGAATCCACAGCGCCCGCGCTGGCCCATGGTCGTCTTGCGGACGCCCAAGGGCTGGACAGGGCCAAAATTCGTCGATGGAAAACCCGTCGAAGGAACCTGGCGGGCCCACCAGGTCCCGATCACCAATTTTAAAAATCCGGAACATCTTGTTCAGCTTGAAGAGTGGATGCTGAGCTATCGGCCGCGCGAACTCTTCGACGAGCAGGGAAAATTTCGGGAGGAACTTGCGGCGCTCGCGCCAACGGGGCGCCGCCGCATGGGTTTCAACCCGCATGCCAATGGCGGTCTGCTGTTGCAGCCTCTCTCCATGCCGCGTTTCCGCGACTACGCGATAGCAGTACCGCACCCTGGCGGAGTAGAGGCCGAGGCGACGCGCATTCTCGGCCCTTACCTCCGCGACCTCATGAAGCTCAATCTCGACCACAAAAACTTCCGCCTATTCGGTCCCGATGAGACCACATCCAATCGGCTCGACGCGGTTCTCGAGGTGACCGATAAAGAGTGGATGGCTGAGATTGAGGACGTGGATATCAACCTCAGCGCGGAAGGCCGCGTCATGGAGGTTTTGAGCGAGCATCTTTGCGAGGGTTGGCTGGAAGGATATCTCCTGACCGGCCGCCATGGCCTATTCTCCTGTTACGAGGCTTTCATCCACATCATTGACTCGATGTTCAACCAGCATGCGAAATGGTTGAAAGTGAGCAAGGAAATACCTTGGCGAAAACCAATTGCCTCGCTCAACTACCTCTTGACCTCGCATGTTTGGCGGCAGGATCATAACGGCTTTTCCCATCAAGATCCGGGTTTTATCGATCACGTTGCCAATAAAAAATCGGACATTGTCCGGATCTATTTGCCTCCTGACGCCAATTGCCTTTTATCGGTGGCGGATCACTGCTTGCGCAGCCGCAATTATATCAACCTGATCGTCGCGGGAAAGCAGCCGGCATGGCAATGGCTCGATATCGAGTCGGCCGTTCGGCACTGCGCGGCCGGAGCCGGCATTTGGCAATTCGCGAGCAATGACGATGGTGATCTAGATGTCATCATGGCATGCGCGGGCGACGTGCCCACGCTTGAAACTCTTGCGGCTGTCACCCTGCTGCGAAACTACATTCCAGACATTCGCATTCGAGTCGTCAACGTTGTCGACCTCATGGTTCTGCAGCCGCAATCCGAACACCCGCACGGCCTGGAAAACCGGGATTTTGATGCGCTCTTTACAGCCAGCAAGCCGGTGATTTTTGCTTTTCACGGCTATCCGACCATCATCCACAAACTCACCTATCGGCGGCATAACCACGAAAATATCCACGTCCGTGGCTACAAAGAGGAAGGCACGACGACGACCCCGTTCGACATGGCGGTCCTTAACAATCTTGATCGCTACCAGCTCGCCCTTGATGCCATACAGCGCATCCCGCGGCTAAAGGATAAGGCCGATGAGGCCGTGGCCCGTTATTGGGCGACAATGGAAAGGCATAAGCTTTACGTCAGCGAACATGGCGACGACATGCCGGGCGTGAACGGATGGCGTTGGAACTTGTAAGGTGCTCGCGCCGCGAGCCTTATTTTATCGACTTCGTTGGCGCGCCCGTCCCCTTTGTGACCTCCGCCACAGCCGCCGCAAACAATTCCTCCGATTTTTTAAATATTTCGGCATCGGTAATTCCGACTCCCGCCGCATCAAAGTCGGCGCGGATGGTTTTTAGGACACCCCGCGCGCCCGACTTGACATCCGCGGCGATGAGTGCCGAGGCATAAGCTTCAGCTTCACTTGCCGTTTTGCCGAGCTTTGCGGCGGCCCAAAGTCCGAGCTGCTTGTCACGGCGCGCGCGTGCCAAAAATCTTAATTCTTCATCGTGGGCGAGCTTGGCTTCGAAAGCATTTTCGCGCTCGTCAAAAGTTGTCATGATTCACCCCAAAGGCTACGGGAGCGCGCGAGCGCGCCCCTTCCTATGTTAAACGAAGTCCAGCGATATCGTCACGCTTGGCCAAGCTGAGGTATAGCTTTATTTCCGCTGTATCCGGCCACGAATCTCTGCTAGAGACGATTATCCGTTTTGCGAAGGAGGGCCAAGCCTGCAAAAACCTGATTTTTGAACAGTCTAGCTTGGCATAGAGAGACGCTTTCGAGTAGGCTGGCCGTGCTGAGCGGATTTCTCGGCGGGAGCAAGTCTCGCCCGTCCGTGGCTTTTTCTATGCCGCGGCGACAAATCAGCGCAGAGTCTGAGCTTTGCGTTCCCCGCGGGATCGCGGGTTTTAAACGCGAGGTTGCAGGACCTTCAAGGAGCCTCGGCCCTATGGATCCCCTCAAGCCACGGTTAATCCCAATGAATCGCCGCCGGCGCATATACGAAGGCAAGGCTAAGGTCCTCTACGAAGGACCCGAACCTGGGACGCTCATCCAGCATTTCAAGGACGACGCCACGGCCTTCAACGCAAAAAAACATGAGGTGATCGACGGCAAGGGCGTCCTCAACAACCGCATCTCCGAGTTTTTATTTCAAAATCTTAACGACATCGGCGTGCCGACGCATTTCATCCGCCGCCTCAATATGCGTGAGCAGCTTATCCGCGAGGTCGAGATTGTGCCGCTGGAAGTAGTGGTCCGCAATGTCGCTGCGGGATCCCTTTCGACACGCCTCGGTATCGAGGAAGGCACCCAGCTGCCCCGCTCGATCATTGAGTTTTATTATAAGAACGACGGGCTCAATGATCCCATGGTGTCGGAAGAGCATATCACCGCCTTTGGCTGGGCAACGCCGCAGGAAATTGACGATATAATGTCGCTTGCCATCCGCGTGAACGACTTCCTGTCGGGCCTCTTCCTGGGCGTTGGCATACGGCTGATTGATTTCAAGATGGAATGCGGCCGCTTGTGGGAAGGCGACATGATGCGAATTGTCGTCGCCGATGAGATTTCCCCTGACTCCTGCCGGCTGTGGGACATCCGTTCGAACGATAAGCTTGACAAGGATCGTTTTCGCCGCGACCTCGGCGGGCTTGTCGAGGCTTACACTGAAGTGGCGCGCCGGCTTGGCGTCCTGCAGGAAAACGAGCAGCCGCGCGCAGCCGGCCCAAAGCTCGTGAAGTAAAAGCCGGTGAAGGCGCGCGTTTTCGTCACGCTCAAGGGAGGCATACTGGATCCACAAGGCAAGGCCATAGAAGGGGCGTTGAAATCGCTCGGTATCGAAGGGATTGAGAGCGTTCGCCAGGGCAAGATTTTTGACATCGATGTGGCGACCGAAGACCGTCGAGCAGCATCGGCTTTGTTGCAAAGCGCCTGTGAGAAATTGCTCGCGAACCAAATTATTGAAAATTTTGCGGTTGAGCTTCCTTGACCGCTATGAAGGCTTAGGAGAGTGAACGCCGCTGTTCTCCTTTTCCCGGGATCCAATCGCGAGCAAGACGCGATCCGCGCCATTGAGCAAGCAACCGGCAAAAAGCCGTGGCTGATCTGGCATGGCGAGCGCAGCCTGCCTTCCCGGACCGATCTCGTGGTGCTCCCGGGTGGCTTTTCTTACGGCGATTATTTGCGCTGCGGAGCCATCGCGGCGCGCGCGCCGATCATGGATTCCGTCCGGGAGCACGCCAGTCGTGGCGGATTGATCCTAGGCATCTGCAATGGTTTCCAGATCCTCGTTGAAGCGGGACTTTTGCCGGGCGTCCTGATGCGCAATGTCAATTTGCGTTTCGTATGCCGGATGCAGCATCTCCGGGTTGAGCGCAATGATACGCCCTTCACGTCGCACTACGCCAAGGAGCAGGTCATCAAAGTCGCCATTGCTCATGGCGAGGGCAATTTTGAAGCCGAAAGCGGCACCCTCAACCAGCTTGAGGGTGAAGGGCGAGTCGCCTTCCGGTACTGCGATGCGAGCGGTGCCCTTGGCGGCGCCGCGAATCCAAACGGTTCGGCCAACGACATCGCAGGCATCTACTCGCAAAACTTTCGCACGCTCGGCCTTATGCCGCACCCGGAAAATCTCATCGACCCGTTGGTTGGCGGAACGGATGGGCGCGGGCTGTTTGAAAGCTTGACGAGTTTTGCCGCGGCGGCTTAAGCGGGCCAAGAACCTCTTAAGCGTCGCGTTTTTCTTCCCCGATTACAGGGCCGAATGAAAAATTACGGCGAGTAGGCAAAAGAACTCAAACCGTTCGCGAGATTTGGATCGCTCGCATTGCGTGAATCCGTCTTTGAATCGCCCGTGGCCGGGCGAATCGCAACCACAGTATCGTCAACAGACGGCCGGTAGTCGCGTGAGAATTGCGACAAATTACGCGACAAAAATGTATCAATCAGCTTTAATGAAATTGCGGCCGAGCTACCGGCGATGATAACGGTGAGAATCAAAAGCAGCCAAGGAGCGGATCGTTTAGGCTGGCGTCTGGACCGAGAAGAGAAAGGTGCCCCAACAGACATTTTGACGCCCCATTTAGATTGCCTGAACAGTCTAGGGGAGCCCATTTATTAGAGTGGATTTGACGTGGCATCATCCAAACTAGTGATGCCGAGGCAAAAATTAGGAGACCTCTTGCCCCGCACCGCTGAGGAACCCAAAGTCACCGCCGAGCTCGCGGCCGCGCATGGCTTAAAGCCCGACGAGTATGACCGAATGCTCGCCCTCATCGGCCGGACGCCGACCGTCACCGAGCTCGGTATTTTCTCGGCCATGTGGAACGAGCACTGTTCCTATAAATCCTCGCGGCTGCACCTTCGCAAGCTTCCCACCAAAGCGCCCTGGGTGATTCAGGGACCTGGCGAAAACGCGGGGGTCATCGACATCGGCGATGGGCTTGCCTGTGTCTTCAAGATGGAGAGCCATAACCACCCCTCCTACATCGAGCCATTTCAAGGCGCGGCGACGGGCGTTGGCGGCATTTTGCGCGATGTTTTCACTATGGGGGCGCGGCCTATCGCCTGCCTGAATTTGCTTCGCTTCGGCGCCCCGGAGCATCCGCGCACACGCCATCTCGTCGCCGGCGTCGTTGCCGGCATTGGAGCTTATGGCAATAGTTTTGGTGTGCCGACGGTCGGTGGGTCGACGAATTTCGATGGGAGCTATGACGGCAACATCCTCGTCAACGCCATGGCCGTGGGCATCGCGAAGCGCGACGAGATTTTCTATGCCAAGGCAAGCGGCATCGGCAATGGCATCGTCTACCTCGGATCGAAAACCGGCCGCGATGGCATCCACGGGGCCACAATGGCGTCGGCCTCTTTCGACGCCGACGCCGAAGCAAAGCGCCCTGCCGTGCAGGTCGGCGATCCTTTTACCGAAAAGCTCTTGCTCGAAGCCTGCCTCGAGCTCATGCAAACAGGCGCCGTCATTGCCATCCAGGACATGGGCGCCGCCGGCCTTACCTCCTCGGCGGTCGAAATGGGCGCGAAAGGCAATCTCGGCATCGCTCTCAACCTCGATAAGGTGCCTTGCCGGGAAGGCGGCATGTCGGCTTATGAAATGTTGCTCTCCGAAAGCCAGGAACGCATGCTGATGGTGCTCGATCCGGCAAAGGAGGGAGAGGCCGCCGCCGTGTTCCGTAAATGGGGGCTCGATTTTGCCGTCATTGGCCAAACGACCGATACGCTGCGCTTCATCGTGACTCATCATGGCGAAATTAAAGCTGATCTGCCCATCAAGGAGCTCGGCGATGCGGCGCCGCTTTACGACCGGCCGCGCACGGTATTGCCGAAAAAGCCGCCCATCGATCCCTCGACCGTCCGCCCGCCTCTGGCGCATTCCGAGGCGCTGTTGCGCCTTATGGCGTCGCCTGATCTTTGTTCGAAGCGCTGGATCTATGAACAATATGATCATCTCATTCTCGGGAACACGGCACAGCCGCCTGGCGGCGACGCCGCCGTCATTCGCCTCGGCGACGGGCCGAAGGGCTTGGCGCTGACAACAGACGTGACCGAGCGCTATTGCCGAGCAGATCCTTACGAGGGCGGCAAACAGGCGGTCGCCGAGGCTTGGCGCAATCTCACCGCCGCCGGCGCTCTACCCCGAGCTATCACTGACAATCTTAATTTCGGCAATCCAGAAAAACCGGAAATCATGGCCGAGCTGATAGGCTGTGTTGAAGGAATCGCGGAAGCCTGCCGTGCGCTGGATTTCCCAGTCGTCTCAGGAAACGTATCGCTTTACAACGAAAGCAGCGGGCGCGCGATTGCACCAACCCCAGCCATTGGTGGCGTCGGCCTCATCGAGGATGTGGCAAGGACAGCAACACTTCCGTTTAAAGAGCCGAACGAAGTGATCTTACTGATCGGCGAAACGCGTGGCTGGCTCGGCCAATCGGTATATCTGCGACAGATTTGCGGGCGCGAGGATGGGGCCCCGCCGCCCGTCGATCTTGCCGCCGAGAAACGCAACGGGGATTTTGTCCGCGAGATGATTCTTAACGGCGCCGTAACCGCGGTGCATGACGTCTCGGATGGCGGCTTGGCGGCGGCGGTGGGGGAGATGGCGATTGCCGGCGGACTCGGCGCGGCGATCGAGGCGCCGCGGTCGGTGCCGGAACACGGATTTTTCTTTGGCGAGGATCAGAGCCGCTATGTGCTAACGGCTGAGCAGGGGCGCGCCCGATCCCTCCTTGATGCGGCAGCGCGGGCGGGCATCGTTTGCCGAATTATCGGCAAGACGGGCGGGCAAACATTGACCCTGGGATCGGCACCCGCCATATTGATAACAGAAATTTTTGCTGCCAGCGAGAACTGGCTACCGAACTACATGGCGCAATCGCCCTCCTGAGCGGATCGAAAGCCGAAGGGGGCATTGCGGCAAACGATGTACCTGAAGGTGAAGGAAAGCTGAACATGGCGATGCCTGCCGCCGAAATCGAGCGCCTCATCAAGCAAGGAATTCCTGATGCTCGGATTGAGATCATCCCCCTTGCCGATGACAACGACCATTGGGCCGCGACTGTCATTTCCGCGGAGTTTCAAGGGAAATCGAAACTGCAGCAGCACCAATTGGTTTATAAGGCGCTCGGCGACGCCGTGGGTGGGGCACTGCATGCGCTTCAGCTGCGAACCTTAGCGCCAAGGTAACTCCCTTTGCCAAATTGAAAGGACCCCCGATGTCAGCCAAAGACGAAATTCAAAGCACGATAAATAATAATGATATTGTGCTCTTCATGAAGGGCACGCCCGATTTCCCTCAGTGCGGTTTTTCTGGGCAGGTCGTGCAAATCCTGAATTATCTTGGTGTAAAATATGAGGCGGTAAATTGCCTCGCCAGCGATGAGATGCGTCAAGGCATCAAGGAATTTTCCAATTGGCCGACCATTCCGCAGCTTTATATCAAAGGCGAATTCATTGGCGGCTGCGATATCGCGCGCGAGATGTTTCAGTCGGGTGAGCTTGCCGCCCACTTGACTGCCAACAACATCCCCTGCAAGCAGCCGGCAAAAGCGTAGAGGTTGGTCTCGGCCGCCTAGGTGCGCGAACGCTGCTAACCGATTTTTGATCTTCGCATCGGCGATCCCGCCGCCATCAAGGCCTGCGGACGCCTTTCGGCGCCGCGACGCCGCGCTGTCTTCGCTCCTCAAAGCGCTGCAGCACCACATAGAAGGTCGGAACGAACACGACGGCGAGGCACGTCGAGGCGATCATGCCGCTGAAGACCGCGATGCCGATCGACCGGCGCGCCCCGGCGCCCGCGCCAGTCGCAATGACAAGCGGGAAGACGCCCAGAATGAAGGCGAAGGAGGTCATGAGAATGGGCCGGAACCTGAGCCGCGCCCCCTCGACCGCCGCCGCGATGATCTCCATCCCCTCGGCTCGCTTCTGGCGCGCATATTCGACGATCAGAATCGCATTCTTGCTGGCGAGCGCGATCAGAAGGATGAGGCCGATCTGCGTGTAGAGATTGTTGGCGGCGCCGAGAGCGGTCAGCGCGCCGACCGTCCCGAGCAAGGCGAGGGGCACGCCGAGGATCACGGAAAGCGGCTGGATCCAGCTCTCGTACTGGCCCGCCAGCACGAAATAGACGAGCAACAGCGCGAGGCCGAAGATGAAATAGATCTGCGAGCCGACCGCCTTCTCCTGGTAGGACATCGCGGTCCATTCGTAGCCCGTTCCGACCGGCAGCGCCTGCGCACCGATCTGATCCATGATATCGAGTGCCTGGCCCGAGCTGAAGCCGGGGGCCGCGGCGCCGACGATGGTCGCCGAAGGATAGAGATTGTAGAGGCTGATCAGCGGCGGGCCCACGACCTCTTTGACATCGACCACCGTTCCGATCGGCGTCATGGTTCCGTTGCCCGCCGCCACCTTGAGGTTCTCGATGTTGGCGACACTCGCGCGGTAGTCGGGCAGCGCCTGCGTATAGACCTGGAACACGTGGCCGAACTTGTTGAACTGGGCCGCGTAGTAGGATCCGACGTAGGCCGACAGGGCGGAAAAGACATTGCCGACCGTGATGCCGAGCGTCTCGGCCTTGATGCGGTTGACGATGACGTTGAGCTGGGGGGCGCCGGCCCGGAAGGTTGTGCTCAGCCTTTGGAGAGCGGATTGCGCATTGCCATCGCTGACAACGGTGCTGGCCAGGTTCTGCAACAGCGCATAGTCGAAATCGCCGTTCTTGATCTCGACCTGCATGGTGAAACCGCTGACGTTGCCAATCCCCTGAATCGGGGGCGGGAGGAGCGCGAACGCGAAGGCCTGCGTCACGCCTTGCAGGGAGCGATTCAGATTCTGGTAGATGGAGCGCAAATCCTGTCCCTTCTGCTTGAGGCGCTCATTCCAGTCATTGAGGACCACAAAGGCGACGCCTGCATTGGCGAGGCTTGCCAAGTTGTCGAGTATGGAAACGCCGCTGACGGTGACGGCATGATCGACGCCTGGGATGGCCTTCGCGATCTTTGAGATCTGCTGCATGACCGCGTCGGTGCGCTCTTTCGAGGCGCCGTCGGGCAGTTGCGCGCTGACGATCAGGTAGCCTTGGTCTTCATCCGGCAGGAACGCGGTCGGCACGCGCGTCAGCCCCCAGATTGCGAAGCTGGCCAGAGTGAGCGCGAGGACTGCCATCGCGCCGCTGCGGTGTATCATCGCGCCGATCAGCCTTACATAGGCGCGCTCAGCCAGCCCATAGACCGCGTTGAAGCCCCGGTAAAAGAAATTGCGCTTTTCGAGAGGGGCCGGCGCTCGCAGCCACAACGCGCTCTGCGTGGGCTTCAAGGTCACCGCGTTGATGGCACTGATGAAGGCGGTGGCGGCAATGACAAGCGCGAATTGCCGATAGAGCTGGCCGGTCAGTCCCGGCAGGAAAGCGGCGGGAATAAACACCGACATCAAAACCAGCGTGATGCCGATGACCGGACCCATCAGCTCGTCCATCGCCCGGCCCGCCGCCTCGCGGCCGGGGACGCCCTGCTCGATATAGCGCGAGACGCCCTCGACGATGACGATCGCGTCGTCGACGACGATGCCGATCGCGAGCACGATGGCGAACAGCGTTGGGAGATTGGCGGAGAACCCAAGCGCCGCCATGGCGGCGAAGGCGCCGATGATCGTCACCGGAACGGTCGTCGCCGGGACGAGCATCGCCCGCCAATCCTGCAGGAAGACGAGAATGACGATGAGCACCAGAATGCCGGCCTCGATCAGCGTCAGATAGACCTCGTTGATCGCAGCCCTCACGAATTTCGTGGTGTCATAGGGGATCAAATAGCTAACGCCCTGAGGGAAGCTCTTGGCGAGCTCGTCCATTTTGGACTTGACTTCGTTGGCGACCGCAATTGCGTTGGCGTTCGGCAGCAGCGAGATGGCGATCCCGGCGGCCGGCCGGCCGTCGAGATTGAACGTTGTGCTGTAGGTCTGGGCGCCGAGCTCGACGCGGCCGATGTCTCGGATTCGCGTGATTTGTCCGCCATTTGCCGAATTAACCTTGACGATGAGGTTCTCGAATTCGGCAGCCTCGTCCAGGCGCCCTTGGAGGTCGAGCGTATATTGGAAATCCTGGCCCTTCGGCGCAGGCGGCGCGCCAACTTGACCGGCGGCGACTTCCTGGCTCTGTTGCTGGATGGCGTTGATCACGTCCAGGGGCGTCAGGCTGCGCGCCTGAAGCAGGTCCGGGTTCATCCAAATGCGCATGGCGTATTCGCCGGCGCCTAAGATCGTCACCGCGCCGACGCCCTTGAGGCGCGCCAGTTCGTTCTGCACGCTGATGACGGCGTAGTTCGACAGGAATAGGTTGTCGAAGCGGCTGTCAGGCGAAACCAGCGCGACGAATTCGAGAATCGAGGTCGACTTCTTGGTCGTCGTCACGCCTTGGGCCTGGACTTGCGGCGGCAGCGACGAAAGGGCGGAGGCCACCTGGTTCTGGACCAGGATCTGCGCTTCGTTGGGATCGGTGCCGATGGCGAAGGTAACGGTCAGGTTATAGGTGCCGTCGCTTGCGCTCGTCGACTGCATGTAGAGCATGTTCTCGACGCCGTTGACCTGCTGCTCGATCGGCAGGGCGACGGTGTCGACCAGGGTCCTCGCGCTCGCGCCGGGGTACGTCGTCGTCACCTGTATGGTCGGCGGGACGACATTCGGATATTGGGAGGTCGGCAATTGAATGAGCGAGACGAGGCCGATCAGGACGAAGACCAGCGCCAGTACGTTGGCGAGCACCGGCCGATCGATAAAGAAGCGCGAGATCATGCCGGTCCCTCCCGATGTTTCATTTCGGCGCCGGGTCGGAGACGTTCGTCTTAGCGGTGTCCGATGAATCGGCCGCGACCGACGCCAGCTCGGATCGTCGCGGCTCGACCTTGGCACCGGGAAAGGCCCGCTGAACGCCTTCGGTCACGATCCAGTCGCCGGGATCGAGTCCGGATTCGATGATCCGGAGCTGACCCTGCTTTTGTCCGGTTGTGACGATTTTTCGCTGAACGACATTGTCCGGGCCGACCACGAGTAGATAGCTGCCCTCCTGGCTTGTCCCAATCGCGCTGTTGAGCGTCAGCAGCGCCTTCTCCTGCTGCCCGATCGGCACGCGGACGCGTACGAAGAGGCCCGGCAGCAGCGCGTGGTCCTTGTTTTCGAACAGGGCGCGCAGCGTCAGCGTGCCAGTCGCCGCGTCGACCTGCGGCGAAACGTAGTCCAGATGTCCTTTGTGAGGATAACCCTCCTCACCCTGCAGGCCGATCTCGACCGGCATGCTCGAAAGGCGCGCCAGGTCCGTCGAGCTGATCGGGTGCCCCGCCTCGGCGTTGCTTCTCCGGAACGCCAAAACTTGCGGCTCGCTCACCGTGAAATAGACGTAGAGCGGGTCGGTCTGGACGATGGTTGCGAGCGTAGTCGGTCCGGACACACCGACGAGCGCGCCAACATCGACTTGATGGTTGGTGGCGATGCCGTCGAAGGGCGCCAGGACCCTGGTATATCCAAGGTTGATGGTTGCAGTGTCGACGTTGGCCTTATCAAGTTCGACAGTGGCCTTGTTCTGCTGCACGGCGAAGGCTTGGTCCTCCGCCTGTTGCCGTGCAATTGAATTCTGCTTTAGCAGCGTTTGGTAGCGGATCAGATTGGCTTGTGCTTGTGCGAGCACCGCCTCGTCGTGAGCCAATTGCGCTTTGGCCTGATCAAGTTGCGCCTGATAGACGTCGCGCTCTATGCCGAAGAGTTGCGTTCCCCTCGTGACCGCGGCGCCATCCTTGTAATCAATCGATTCCAAATAGCCCTGGACGCGCGCGACCAGATTCACGGAGTTGAACGGCTGGGTGTTGCCGGTCAAAAAGGCATACAGCGTCACCGGCTCCTGCACGGGCTGCGCGACGACGACTTTCGGAGGCGGCGGAGGCACGTAGGCGTTTTTGGAGCCGCAGCCCGCGAGAGCGAGCGCGGCAATCGCTGCCAGAACGGCCAGGCCAGGGCGTCGGCTTTTGCCGGGCGAGGAAGGTCGCTGTTGCATGGGGCGTATCATGCCAATCTTCGCAGACATTGGCCAGACTCAGCATCATGGGCCTAGTTCCAGCGCTCCGGCTGGATGGGTCATGGGCCAGACGTAACGTGCGCCGGCCATCAGGCAACAGCTGTCGAGGGTCATCGCATCCGACTATCAAGCACCAACGTCGTTTTGAGGCCTCGGACCTCGATGCGAGCCGGCTTATCCGAGCCTTACGGACTGCAGCGGTGTGTCCAACGCGATAAGCAAAAAGAGACCGTGTCTATCGTTCCTACCTTCTTGGCGGCGTATCGCTCTAGGCTAGCCTCGCCCGTTTAAGAACCAACCTTTGATGATCGCGCCGCCTTCGGCCTTGCCGGCTTTTCTGATCCTTGTGGAGGCCGGGGCTCAAAACCGCCGGCGAGAAGGCTTGCCGCAGCGGCGCGCGCTTCCTCGGTGATCGTCGCCCCGGCGAGCATCCGGGCGATTTCCTCGCGCCGCGCCGGATCCTCGAGTTTGGCGACGGCGGTCGCCATGCGGCGGCCCTTGTCGGCGGCGCCCTTCGCAATACGAAAGTGACTCCCGGCGCGGGCGGCCACCTGCGGCGCGTGCGTGACGGCGAGGACTTGCACGCGCGATGCGAGCCTGGCGAGGCGCTGGCCAATGGCGTCCGCCACCGCGCCGCCCGCGCCCGTGTCGATTTCGTCAAAAACGAGTGTTGGCGCCGAGCCGCGTCCCGCCAACACAACTTTTAAAGCGAGCATGAAGCGGGCGAGCTCGCCGCCCGAGGCGATCTTCATGAGAGGCCCCGGTTTGGTGCCCGGATTTGTCTGGACCCAAAACTCCACCTCGTCGCGGCCCTCGGCCCCTTCCATTCCCGCTTGAACTTGCGCCGAAAAAACCGCGCCTTCGAGTTTTAACGGACGAAGCTCGGCGTTGACGGCGGCATCAAGCTTGCGGGCGGCATGCTGGCGCGCCTCTGAAAGCGCGGCGGCCGCCGCTCGATAGGTCCTTTCCGCCCCCTCCACTTCTTTCGCCAACTCTTTCACCCGGACCTCGTCCGCATCAAGGCAAGCCAGCTCTTCAACAAAGCTTGCGAGCGTCACCGGCAGTTGATCGACGGAGACCGAATATTTGCGCCCCGCCGCCCGCAAGGCAAAGAGCCGCTCTTCCGCGCGCTCCAATTCCTTGGGGTCGAACTCGGCCTCCCGCAAGGCCTGGTCCAGGGCGCGCCCGGCGCCGTCAAGCGCCGTCAGCGCCGCATCGAGGGCCTCGGCGACGGGCGCGATGAGATGTGGCGCTTGCGCCTGCCGCCGCTCGAGCCGGCGCAGCGCGGCGGCGAGCACGGGCAGGGCTGAGCCATCGCCGGTGACCGAAGCCTGCGCATCACGAAGCTCGCCCGATACCTTCTCCGCCTGCATCATCAGGATGCGGCGCTCAGCGAGCGCCTGCTCTTCGTCCGGCTGAGCGGCAAGTCCTTCAAGTTCGGAGGCGGCGTGACGCAAATAATCAGCTTCGGTGCGCGCCTTCTCCACCCGCTGAAGCTCGCGCTGGTACTCGGCCTTGAGGTCCCGCCGCCGCGCGAATGCCGCCCGCACCTTTTCTGTCTCCGCGGCGAGGCCGCCGAACGCGTCGAGCAATCCGCGGTGCGTGCCGCAATCGACCAGCGCGCGATCATCATGCTGGCCATGAATTTCAACGAGTTCCTGGGCGATGGCGCGCAAGGCCTGCGTCGTCACCCGCTGATCATTGATGAAGGCGCGGCTGCGGCCATCGGCGAGCTGGATCCGGCGCAGGATCAAGCTGCCGTCTGTTTCGATCTCCTGCGCTTTCGCTTGAACGAGCGCCGGGTGATCCGTGGCGAGTTCGAAAGCCGCCGTCACCTGTCCTTGTGGCTCACCGTGGCGGACGAGGCCGCCATCGCCGCGCGCGCCGAGCGCCAAGGCAAAAGCGTCGAGCAAAATCGATTTGCCCGCGCCCGTCTCGCCCGTGAGGATCGTGAGGCCGGAAGAAAATTCAAGATCGAGCTGATCGATAAGAACGATATCGCGAATGGCGAGCGAAACGAGCATTTAGCCGGGAGCTCCGGGGCGCCCGCTTAAGGCGCCCTTTGTCCGATATGGCTTGAGAATCGGACAAAAAGGTTTCACGTGAAACATTTTTGTCCGATTAGGCCTGAATTTCTTACAAGATTTTTTAGTCGGGCTCATTAGAGCCGCGCAAAAGACAAAGTGTCAAAGCTGGGATCGCTCGCGCTTCCCACATTTGTCCGATGCGCAAAGCGGAAAAATAAAACAATCTTTGCTCCGTCCTGCCGCCACGAGTTTGTTCGATTGGCACGGCTAAGCTCAATGCAACATGCCCAGGTCAGAGAAAGGAGTATGTATATGGAAAGAAGCACGATTCTGAAATCGCGGTGGCTAGCCGCGCTACCAACTGCGCTGCTCGCCGTTGTAAGTGCCGTCGCCGTTTCGGTCACCCCCGTTCAAGCACAATCTACCGAGCTTAAGAACGTCGGGATTAGCAACGTCATTGGCGTACGTGCCAGCTTCACGGCGCCCTTCTACATAGAGGGGGAACCGTTCGGGAGCGGGGTCTGGCAGCCATTAAGCTCGCCAGTCTCTGGCAGCACGTTCGCCACGGTCCCCAGCGTCCCACAATTTGGTTTTGGTGGCGCCAACTGTAACACCGAGTACCGCCGGGCCCAGATCGTGGCGTCCGACGGCAGTACCCTGGTGTACAACCTCGTTGATTACCGCTGCTTGCAGCCGTCTGGCGCGTCTACCACGAATGGTCTCTATGACATCGTGGGTGGAACCGGGCGGTTTGGGGGCTACACGGCGGGCGGCGGTATCTTCAGCATCGACGAAAACGCGGATGGTCATGCATTTCTTGCTCTATCAGGCATGCATTGCCCACGGCCGAAATGCGTCGTGAGCGCGACCGAGTGACTGTGACGGTCTCGATTGGAAACACCAACGGTACGACACGACGGAGGCGGTCTTCGTCCAGTGATATTGCGTGAATATCACGCCTGTGCTCCGCGCACCGCGTTTAATTATTACATTTCGAATCTTCCGGGCGTGGTTGACGGACTGCGCCCGGTTCCGTCTTGCACGAGAGCTTCAATTCAACCGTTGTTAGGTTTGGACATCGCACCCGCGAAAAAGACAAAGCGCCGACGCGATATTGTCCGCGCTTCCTACATGCGTCTGATGCGGAAGCTGGAAAAAAGCAGCAAATTTGCTCCGTTCGGCCGCCGCGAGTTTGTCCGATTTGTTTTTTTGCCGCGAAGCTTAAGCGAGGGGCGCGCCGCCAATTCGGGTCGGTCTTTGCCTCGCTGGCCGTTCGCGAACGACGGGCTGCGCTCCGACGGCCCTTAAGGCCGCAACTTGGGCGTCGAGGGTTTGCCCACCGGTCGAGAGTCGCGCATCGCCGCGTCTCGGACAAGCGCTGTCGCATCTAGAGAGTTCCATGACTATCAAAATACGACAAGTTGACGCTCCTCCAGCAAGTCCGAAGCCGCACCGGTTTAAGAATCAGATTGTCTCGGTATCTCTTGTAAATACATACCTCCATCAGCAGCCCCTTACTACAGTGATACGTAGATTCCTATTTGAGATGACAAAAGACGGACAGATATATTGGATCGGTGTCTCGATTGCTGATGGTATAAAGGGTTTTGACAACGTACAGATATACTTCCATCCGCCCCCCACAAACCAAGGCAAGGTGTGGGCGCGGGATGAGGATTATTCCGCATTTACCGGGGGATGGATCGGAAAATATGATTGGGTCGGCATCAACGGCGGGCAGCTTGCAGGGGTTCGTCCCGCGACGCCCTTAATCGTTCCCTTTATGAGGGACGCCGCTTACCGGGGCTCGTCGCCCGAGTATATGTTCGCCACGAAGCCCATGGAAACGCTATCAGCGATAATTGCCGCGGTCCGCACGGTCGTCACAGGCAAGACCGCCGACGGCCATGTCGGGCGCATCGGCGTCTCGAGCTTCTCTCGCGGGATCGAAGGGATGCGACTGTTTATTCGAACTTTCGGTTCGTCGCGCCTGGTCGTCGAAGCGACCGACTTCGACAGTCCGTTCATTATCGGAAGTTTGAAAACGCTGACAACGCCGCCAAAGGGAGTCGGCCGTGTGGTCTCACAGATCCCGCCACCCCACGGTCGGACGCCTGGATGGCTCTATCTGCCGGAAGTTCAATTCAAATTCGTCAACTTCGCGCCGGACACTCATCAAAAGATCGGGCGAATGACCTTCTTTGCCGCGATGGCGCAAAGCACGATAATATAGCAGAGGCTGGCTTCTTGCCGCTCGTCGTCAGCCGGTCTGTCGCCTCGTCAGCGCTGCGCCGCAGTTGAAAAGCGAAGGAAAGGCGTCGACGCCGCCTCCCCATGTGGCTTGCGAAGTTGAGCGCGGCTTTGGTCTCGCCGCTGCCGCCGCTCGTACTTAGGTCGTGTTCACCACCGAAAGAATCTGGTTCGTCAGCATCTCACGGTCCATCGCTGCGATCGTCATTTTGCCGACGATATCGTCCGCTCGGGTCTCGTAACTGAAATTAATGATCCGCCGCTTGCGCTTAAAGGCAAGAACCGCCGCGGCCGTCGAGGGTCCGTAGCGCTTTTCCTGTACCTCGGCGACGTCAATCGTAGCGTTGTCGAGGGCGACCAGCGCACTATGTATTTTCGTGACATGGTCGCCGACGGCGCCCCTAGTAAGGTGCGCGTTATCATGAACAAGACAGGCTTCCAGCGCTTGATCCCCGCGGAACAAGGTCGAGTTCAGACCCATGATGTTCGCTCTCCGATCAACATCATGCTGTGTACCATAGTTTGAGCAGCAACGAAACCGCCCGACAGAGAACGTATTGTTCCATTCATTGCAGATGGCTCTGTTGCATTAAGCCGCTTTGGCCGAAAATCTACAAAATCGCCCATTGTTTTTGCTAGGAATTTTTGCCTCGACTTGAGGGGTTTCTCGCTAACGCAACAGTGCCGTTTATCAAGCGGCAAAGCTGAAGAGCCGGTTCACAAAACGCACTTCTCCCACCGGATTCAAGCACGCGGCATTGCCGCTTGCGGATCATGCGCATGATCTCGGAGCCCTTGATGGTCACCGAGGCCGTGGGCAGCGTTTTGAGTCTCGCGCCAGATCGCTCAGACGCTTCAGCGCGCGGTGGGCAGTATCCCAAGGATTGCAACAAGGCCGCGCTTAACGGCCAACTTTGGAAACTCCGATACTTTGGCCCTCCAGCCAGATGACGAGTGCCGTGACCGATGTCACGATCAGAGCCAGCAAGATGAGCAGCAAAAGCGTGAAGCCGAAGAAGACGAAGGCCACCGCTGCCGCCAGCGCGAGAACAATTTCGATCAGGACATAACGCCAGCCGATGAAGGTGCCGCAATAACGGCACTTGCCCCGCTGCACGGCCCATGACACCACCGGCACCAGATCGCGCGGCTTGAGCCTCGTCTTACAGGCAGGACAATGCGAGCCAGGCCAGACGATCGAGAGGCGGCGCGGCACACGGTAACTTAGCATCGTTACAAAGCTGCCGAGGATGAGGCCGGTCACAACCCCTGCGGCTAGGCGGCACCAAGTTTCGTCAAAGGGCGGGGAAATATCGACCACCTTTACCTTCACGTTTCAATGTAATTCTAACCCCATATGCTTTTCCAGCTTACCCGAGCGATGGGGTATGTCCCGATAGTGGGCTCACCGTCGGCCGCGATGGCAATTTTTTTGGGACTACGAAGGTTCATGTCCTGCGCGTGAACGGACGGACTGCCGATAACGACAATCTCCGTGTCATCCGAAATTCGGCTCGCCGCGCGGATGATGTGTTCGAGTTGAGTAAAAAAATTCTACCAGAAAAATAAGGAACGGTGAATCATCCGAAGGGCATGGGCCCTAGGGGTGAAAAATCGCAAGTAACGCCATTGGCCGCTTTCCTGCGATTCCCGAAGGTCTTGAGTTTCTCGGAGGCGCTCTCTTGACAGACTATCCATTATTCCATAAATCAATGGAATACTGTTATAGGCTCCTCCATGACCTCTGCCTCCTCCAGTCGCCAGCTCGAATTGGCTGCCAGGGTCCTGAAGGCGCTCGCCGATCCCCATCGATTAAGAATGATGCTGCGCCTTGCTCATGCCGAGATGAGTGTCAGCCTCCTCACCGAGCTTGAAAAAGAAAAGATCACGACGACGTCGGCCCGCCTGAAAGTCTTGCTGACAGCTGGCTTGCTGAACCGACGGCGGGTCGGGCAGACGGCCGTCTATTCCCTCGCTGATACCCACATTCTGAACATCATCGACAATGCCATCGAGTACGCCTGCGAAAAAGTCGCCTACCCAAAGAGTTACAAGGAAAGAGAGGAAGCGATCATGACAGAGAGCCTTCTCAATCATCCGCATCGGCACGGTCCTGGTTGCGGCCACACCGCAATCCGTCATCGCGATCACGTCGATTATCTTCACGACGGTCACTTGCACTATCAGAATGGCGATGTCGTCGAGGAGCATGTGATCGAGGTCAGCGCCAAGAACCCCAATTGCTGCACGCAGGAGTTCTGGCACGAGGGCCATGAAGCGCACCACGTGCATGGTCCCGGCTGTGGTCATCTAGCGGTCCCGCACGGCGATCATATCGATTATTTGGTCGACGGAACGCTGCACCATCCCCACGGCGGTCACTGCGACAACCACGGACTCATCGAAGTTCTATAAGCGGCGTACGCAACATTTACGTCCATCGCAAAAATAGGCTTCAAACGACCGGGAATAAAATACCTGAGAACGGGGATTAGTTTTGTTGGCCTTGAGAGGGAAATTTTACGGTTGCATCATTGCCCTTGCAGCCGCTCCCGCCTTGGCGCAAAGTCCCGCGCCTGAGCCGCACGATCTGGCCTCGAGCGATCCTGGGTCAACGCCTATTGCCTTGCCGACCGTGGACGTGGTCGCCCCCAAGAACCAGGCGACAGCGCAACCGGGTTTGGCGGCTGCCCAACCGGAAAGCGAGACGCCGGAAGCGGGCGCCGCCTGTGAGTTGACGGAAAAAGCCAAGATCTTCGATGCCTTGCGCAGCGATCTCTTCACGACCGTTGGCACCACCTCCTACTCGATCAGCCACGACGACATCCAGTCGCTACCCCAAGGCGTCAATCAGCCGGTCGAGAAAGTACTGCTGGAGGCGCCTGGTGTTTCGCAGGATTCCGCGGCGAGCGGCCTGCTCCACGTTCGCAACGATCACGCCAATGTGCAATACCGGATCAATGGCGTCATGCTGCCCGATGGCGTCACCGGCTTTGGGAGTATTTTGGAAACCAATCTGATCGGCAGCATCTCCCTCGTCACCGGCGCGCTGCCAGCCGAGTTCGGGCTACGCACGGTCGGTCTCGTCGATATCACGACTCGCCAAAACGTCTTCAACGACAGCGGTAGCATCAGCCCCTATGGCGGCAGTCGCGGAACCTTCACGCCGCTCCTGGAATATGGTGGCACGTCCGGAAGCACTTGCGATACCCCCGTGTCCGCTCCCGCAACGCCCCCTGCGGACTGCTTCCTGGGTGTCCAATACTATTTCACCGGGCGCTATGTGCAGAATTTGGAAGGGATCGAAAACGCTGCTCCGAGCGTCACCCCCATCCATGATTTCTCACAGCAGGAAAAAGGCTTCGGCTATATGTCGGCCTTCCTCGACAACAGCACCCGCCTGACCCTCCTCATGGGAACCGCAATCAATGCATATCAGATCCCAGACGTCCCCGGCCAGCCGGTCGGGCAGATGGGCAATCCGCCGGTCACCACCGCCTATGGAGTTTCTAATTTCAATTCGGCATTGCTCAATGAGAATCAGGTCGAGGTCACCCATTACGGAGTGCTGGCGCTGCAGAAATCAATCAACGGCTTTGATGGGCAGCTCGCCTATTTCACCCGCTACAACAACCTCCAATTCACACCAGATGTCATCGGCGACCTGCTGTTGAACGGCATTGCGTCGAACATTACCCGCCAGTCCTACACCAACGGCCTCCAGGGCGACGGATCGTACAAGCTCAACTCCGCCAATACTGTTCGTGCCGGCTTCACCGTCAGCGCTGAACAGGCCGCGGTGAACAATTTCTCTATCGTCGAACCCTGTACTCTTTGCAACGGCACCGATAATGGGCCGCCTGAGGGAATCCGCGATTTCACCTCCAAGGTTGGCTGGCTTTTGGGCGTGTACACTCAGGACGAGTGGAAAATCACCGATCAACTCATAATGAATGCCGGCCTGCGCTTCGACCAGATGTATCAATATGTCGATGCCGACCAGTTGAGCCCGCGCCTCAGCTTTACCTACAAGCCGTCCGAGAATACGATTTGGCATGCCGGCTACGCGCGCAATTTCACCCCGCCGGTGCTCGTCGAGGCGGCGCCGGCCAATATTACATTGTTTCGCAACACGACCGGCGCGCCCTCGCAGTTTCTCGCGGATCCTGTACAGCCGGAGCGGTCCCATTATTTCGATGCGGGCGTGTCCCAGAAGATTCCAATGGGATGCAGTACTTTGGCGCCGCTGATGTTGGCAGAGCCTCCCGCCGGGGAGCGCGACTGCGGCACTCTCGAGGTCGGGCTTGACGCCTATTACAAGATTGCAAACGACCTCATCGACAATGGAAATTTCGGCCAAGCGCTGGTCTTGAGCGCCTTCAACTACGCGAAGGGCTATAATGAAGGCGTCGAGCTCAAGGGGAAATTCACCAGCGGCAATTTCCAGGCTTATGCTAATTTTGCCGCCGCCCAGCAGAGAGCAAACGATGTTGTGTCCAACCAATATCTCTTCGATAACTCAACGCCGCTCGCCGATCTCGGCGGCCTGACGGTGTTCCAGTACGTCCAAAGCCACTTCATCTACACGGACCACTGCCAGTTTCTCACCGGCTCCGCAGGTCTATCCTATCTGTGGGAGGGCACACGATTCAGCGCCGACATGTTCTACGGCAGTGGCTTGCGTACCGGCGACGCCAACATCGGCCAAGAACAGCCTTATGCGCAGTTCAATGTTGGAATGACGCATGAGTTCAAAGGGTGGAACCTGCAGCCTTTCACCATGCGCCTCGACGTGGTGAATGTCTTCGACACCCTGTACCAGATCAGGAGCGGAAGCGGCATTGGCGTGTTCGCGCCGCAATACGGGCTGCGGCGGGGGTTTTTCGCCGGACTGTCGCAGAAGTTCTGAAACTATCCCGCAATTGAACTCTACAACAACAGCAAGTTACAAGGGTGCGGCGCACTCGGATACCGCGCCTCTCGCTGCACGGCTTCCCCATGCAGCGTGATGTCCCAACGCTCGCTCTCAACGTCGCCTGCAACAGCCCGAGATTGCTGTCGATGAGTTTGAGAATGACGAAAGAACAATCGCATCGTACGCCGCGACGATGCCGACACCGATCAATTGGTTGATGACTTGATGGCCATTGCCTTCCATGAGCCCCGCCGTGCCGCCGTAGTCCTTGACGGCGAGACTCCGGTCAAGATGGCACCGGTCGCGCCGCGCGTTTTGTCACAGCCGATACCGCTTAAATGTCAGACTAACGAACATTCGAAAGATTAGCTCCACTCAGCATGGTGGAAGTCAGACTGTCCGGCGCGGGCTTCGTTCCGAAAGATGGCAATGACGAAGTTAATGACTTCCCTAGCCGTCCAGGATATGTTGGCTCTCGCCACCAGCCAGCTAGAAGCTTGGGGCAAAGGAGGAGGAAAGCAATTGAAAAGCTTTTTCTCGCGACTGCGAAACGGGGTAAGGGCAGACGCTACGAAAGAGCCGTTAGCCACGATTGGACCGTGCATTAACAGCGACCCCCATCCGCGAGATCCCGAAAAAACTCCTCCAAGAAAAAAGCTGTACACCAAATCCCTCTCTGCGGGGTGCGGATGAAGAAAAGTCGTCGTCCTTTGCCTGTCAATCACGAGCTTCCCATCGTGATCATCGGCAGCGGCCCGGTGGGGGACCGTCTGGCGCGAGAGCTTTTGCGCCGCGCCCCCAAAATCCCGATCGTCGTGTTCGAGGGGGAGCAGTCGACGCCTTACGACCGGATCAACCTCGTAAAGGTTTTGACCGGAGAATTAGATTGGGTCGATATCGAGAACGCCGTACCGGGCAGGACAGGAAGTGAATACATCCGCCACCACAGCGCGATTAGCGCCATTGACCGAGCGGAGCGCACGGTTACCGATCTCGGTGGAAGGCAGCAACCTTATTCCTTTTTAACGATCGCGACGGGCGCGCGCGCCTTCTTGCCGGACATCCCCGGAATAAATCTCAAGAATGTATTGACGTTTCGCCACAAAGCGGATGTCGAGGCGTTGACGATCCGGCGCCAGGAAAGCCACCGAATAGCCGTCATGGGTGGAGGCGTTCTCGGGGTGGAAGTAGCCTGCGGCTTGCGCAAGATGGGTGCCGAGGTCTGCATTGTTCAAACTCAGCGCTTGCTCGCCCGCCAAATGGATGCCAAGGGCAGCGTCATGGTCCTGGCGCATATGCGGGCCCTGGGCATCGAGGTGGTCCTCGACCGCACTGAAGAGATCCTGGGCGAGGAAGCGGTGAACGGGATTCGCATGTTTGGCGGTCAGGTCGTGGAATGTGACACGATCGTGGTCGCGACCGGCGTTCAACCAGTGACGGATTTGGCACTGACGGCCGGGCTTCGCATCGGGCGCGGCATCAAGGTCAACGACCACATGCAGACCTCCGACCCGATGATCTATGCAGTGGGGGATTGCGCCGAACATCGCGGGCGCGTCTACGGGCTGCTCGGTACCGGTTTCGATCACGCCGCGGTCGCCGCAAAGCACATTCTTGGAGGCAAGTCTCGCTTCAAGCAACGGGTGATTGTGACGCGTCTCAAGGGTGTCGAGCTTCCTGCGGTCACTGTTAGCCGGCTGGAAGTCGACCCTCCCCAATATGACGAACTTGAATACGACCACCCACAATCTCTGCGATACCGCAAGCTTTTGTTGCACAGAGGACGTGTGCAGGGCGCGATCGCCGTTGGTGAGTGGCCAGAGTTATGGCAGATCGAGGAAGCTGCCCAACGGGGCCGGCGGCTGTGGCCCTGGCAACAGCGGCGTTTCCGGGAGTCCGGAAACCCGTGGCTAGCCCAACGCCCGCTGCCCGTGGCGGAGTGGCCAGCGGGAACGACTGTGTGCAACTGCAGAGGCATCAGCCGGGGAGCCCTGAGCCGTGTCCTCCAGGAGGGCCAGACAACAATCGAGAACTTGAGCGGCAAGACCGGAGCCGGGACCGGATGCGGCAAGTGCAAGCCTCTTCTCGCCGCGCTGCTCGGCGTAGGCGCGGCCGGAGCAGCGATCGAAAGGAAAAGCTTTGCCGTTGCTTGCGCTGTGGCTCTTCTCCTCGTCTTCTTGATCGTCGGGCTGCCACATTGGCCCGCCGCCGGTTCGGTTCGCGGGCAATGGCATCCCGAAATCCTATGGCAGGATCGCTCCTGGAGACAAGCGAGCGGCTACGGTCTGCTATCTTTGAGTTTTTTGGCGGTGACCCTGTCATTGCGCAAGCGCTGGATTAACTTTGTCAGATTTGGCAAGTGGCGGCGAATGCACACTCTAATTGGCATCGCCGCGCTCATTCTATTGGGCGTCCACACCGGGCTGCATTTGGGACGAAGCCCCCTCAATGTTGCTTTGATGTTTTTCTTCTTGGGCATCTGCTTGTCCGGCGCAATAGCGGGGACGAGTTTGGTCATGCAAGGTCGAATGCTATCCAATTGGACAAGGTATCACGCATTCCTCTTTTGGCCGCTGCCAGTTCTACTCACGTTTCATATCCTTTCCTCTTACTACTTTTGAGAGGCGCGCGTGCTGAAATACTTGGGACGGCTTTTACAAAAACCAAAAACCTCTCTTTATGATCGATTGGGTCCCGACGCCGTGGATGCTGCCGTCGATGCTCTGTACAGAAAAATCTTGGCTGATAACCGCATCAGCCGCTTCTTCGAAGATACCGATCTGGACCGGTTGCGCCACAAGCAAAAAATGTTTGTCAGGATGGCCCTCGGAGGCCCCAAAAATCCGGATATCGATTTGGGCAAATGCCACACCCCTCTTTTGAAATTTGGCCTGAGTGACCAGCATTTCGACTGGGTCCTCGCCCACCTAGAGAACGTGCTGCGGGACCTTCGCGTGGCGGAAGAAGACATCGCCGCCGCTATCCAAGGTCTAGAAGGCACGCGTTCAGAAGTGTTGGGACGTCTATAAAAATAAGAATGTAGAGTAATAAAAAAAGAATGATGGGTATCATGCGTCTATTTTTAGCCGCACGCAAACATGCTTTATGGATTTATTGGAGTCTATTGACACTTTTTTTGAGTTCCTGCCTCGCATACGCACTGCTTGGACACAACCAGTCCTTGCTGACCAAGGCTATTTTTCTTCCCGCCGGAACCACTTCGGGACATCACCAGATCGAAATCGCCTGCGACGTTTGTCATGACCCTATGAATGGCATCAAACAGGAGGCATGCCTTTCCTGTCACGGCGACGCATTGAAGGCATCCGAGGATTCTCATCCCAGGCGTAAGTTCACCAACCCGCGCAACGCCAGCCGTGTAGAACTCCTCGATGCCCGCCTCTGCATCACCTGTCATCGCGAACACCGGCCGGACGACACGCACGCAATGGGAGTGACGCAACCAAATGATTTTTGCTTTCTCTGCCATAGCAAGATCGCAGAGGATCGCCCGAGTCACGCCGGTCTCGATTTCAATACCTGCGCCTCTAGCGGCTGCCACAACTATCACGATAACCGCGCTCTGTACGAGGATTTTTTAACCAAGCATTTGAACGAACCGAATTTGAAGGAAAATCCGCATGTGCCGTTACGCAACTCAGGTGAAGTGTTCGGCGCGAGGGCCCAAAATCCTATCGTTCCTTTGACATCCCTTGATGCGGATGCGCGACCTTATTTTAAGGATATGCAATCCTACCTTGGGACAATAGAAGATTGGGAAAGTTCAGCTCACGCCCGTGCCGATGTGAATTGTCTAGCTTGCCACAGTGTCATGCAAGCCGACAGTGAGGCACCCGTTTGGCGCGACCGCGTCGACTACAGTGTGTGTAAGGATTGTCACGAGGAGACAGTACAAGGCTTTTTGGCGGGCAAACATGGCATGCGCCTCGCCCAAGGACTTGATCCTATGCAGCCGTCCATGGCTCGGCTTCCAATGAAAAACAACGCCGAAGACCCGCTTACCTGCAACACCTGCCATAAGGCACATCGTTTCGACACGCGCCAAGCCGCGGTGCAGACTTGTCTCACTTGCCACGATGACGCGCACAGCCGTGCCTATAAATTGACAAAGCACTTTCGACTATGGGAGGAAGAAATTTCCGGGCGGGCACCGGAGGGTACCGGCGTATCCTGTGCGACCTGTCATTTGCCGCGCGAGGTGCACAAGCAAGAAGACTTAGACATCGAGGCAATACAAGTCCAACATAATCAGAATGCCAATTTGCGGCCGAACGAGAAAATGATCCGAAGCGTTTGCATGGATTGTCACGGCCTCGGGTTTTCCATTGACGCCCTCGCGGACCAAAGGTTAATTGAAAACAACTTCAACGGTACCCCCACACAGCACGTAAAGAGCTTGGACTGGGTTGAACAAAGACTTAAACAATGTCTCAAGGAGAACACAGCTTCTACCACCACTGAACCAGCCTGCGGTGATAACAAAACAACACATTTGGAGGAGGACCGAAGATGAGGTGGATGAGAGCAATATCGATGACTGGATTCGGCATATTGGTCGTTTTAGCCCTGACAGGTGCAGGGGGCGACAAATCAGGCGGTGTGGTCGGTGCCAAGGACATGGCGGATGCATTGCATGCCGTGATGGAGGCAGATCGCACCGTGTACGCCAAAGAGGTGGTGAACAGGTTGCAGGATCAGGAGAAGGTAATCAGGGCGACCGAACATTGGAAGGACGATAAAGCGCTCCCCCTGCCGGCTCAGTTTTTCCGAATGGGCGCCGAGGCCGTCGCCGATAAGACAGACAATTTTAGCTATGCCCTGCTCTCCCTTTGGCCGATCAATAAGCAAAATGGGCCAACCACCGACGTTGAAAAGAAAGGCCTCCAACAAGTAGTCGATCATCCGAAAGAGGCGTATTACGCAAATGAAGAGCTGGGGGGCGTAAAATACTTTACCGCAGTGTATGCTGATAAAGCTATCACACAAGCATGCGTAACCTGCCATAATAACCACAAGGATAGCCCGCGCAACAACTTTAAATTGAGCGATGTGATGGGGGGAATCGTGATTCGAATCCCGATTAAGAACTGAGATTGCCTTGTTGGGATCCTTTAGGTGCAAGGACGCGGGCTCCGACAGCGATCAGCGACGTTGCTCAACCGGAAGAAGGGGTCACCGTGACCTCTGGCTAGCGGCAGGAGTCGGGGACTCGATCACCGGGCGCAGCGAAGGCTATAGAGATACAGGAGCTTTCCTCTTCATGCTGCTCCAGGCCCTACCAAGCACTTTGAGCTAGCTTGGTCAGGCAAAGGCCGAGATGAGTGCGGCTTATGCTTCATACTCGGCCAAAATCCAACATCGCGGCTCACTGTACGGCTTCTCCATGCAGCGTAATGTCCAAACCTTCGATCTCAACGTCACTTTCAACCCGCAGTCCCAGAGTGCTGTCGATGAGTTTGAGGATGACGAAAGAAACAATCGCATCGTACGCCGCGACGATGCCGACACCGATCAATTGGTTGATGACTTGATGGCCATTGCCTTCCATGAGCCCCGCCGTGCCGCCGTAGTCCTTGACGGCGAAGACTCCGGTCAAGATGGCGCCGGTCGCGCCGCCGACCGCGTGGACGCCAAAGCAATCGAGCGCGTCGTCGTAACGGAACAGGGTTTTGAGCCATGTGACTGCAGCATAGCATAGCACGCCCGCCGCCACGCCGATCACCATCGACCCCGCCGGCCCAACGAAGCCAGACGCCGGAGTGATGGCAACGAGACCTGCCACCGCGCCCGTACAAATGCCGACCAGGGTTGGCTTGCGCCGATGCGCCCATTCGACGAACATCCAGGTGAGTGCCGCCACGGCAGTGGCGATTTGCGTCACCGTCATTGCCATGCCCGCCTGCATTCCCGCGCTTAACGCCGATCCGGCGTTGAAGCCAAACCAGCCAACCCATAAAAGTGAGGCACCGATAAATGTAAGAACGATATTGTGCGCCGGGCCGGTGTTCCTGCGCTTTCCGAGCAGCAGGGCGCAGATGAGGCCTGCGACACCTGCGTTGACATGGACGACGGTTCCTCCGGCGAAGTCGAGGACCTTGAAACGGGCCTCGTTATTCGAGCTATTCAGGAATCCGTCCGGTCCCCAGACCCAATGTGCGACGGGTGTATAGACGGCGACCGCCCATAGCCCGATGAACCAGAGCATCGCCGAGAATTTCATGCGTTCGGCGAAGGCCCCCGCGATGAGCGCGGGCGTAATAATCGCAAATGTCATTTGAAAACAAAGATAGACTGTCTCTGGAATCGTCGGCGCGAGGGGATTGGGATTGCCGACGCCCACCTCGATATCGCTCAAAATTCCTTGCAAAAAGAGGCGATCGAGCCCGCCGATGAAAGGCGTGCCGGCGCGGAAAGCCAGGCTGTAAGTGGCGGCGGCATAGAGCACTGTTATAAGACAGGTAATGGCAAAACTCGTCATGACGGTGTCCGCGACGTTCTTTTTGCGGACCATTCCGCCATAAAAGAGCCCAAGGCCCGGAATGGTCATCATCAAAACGAGCGCGACCGAGGTCATCATCCAGGCGGTATCGCCGGAGTTGGGGGCGCAAGCCGTCAACGTCTTGGCGTCGCAAGGGGGCGGCACCGGATAAGTCTCTTGCGCTAGGGATGGACTGACGACAAGCAGCATCACCAACCCAAGAAACAAGACGTAGTAGACAGAAATCGCGAAGATTCTATTCTTGGGTTTAAAAAACATGATCGTCTCTCAGCGTTTGATCCGTAACCCGGCTTAACCCTACCGCAATATCCCGTTATACCTCCGTCATCCCCGTGCCGATGTGCGTCGTGCGCTCGATATCGGTGACAATAATTTCACCATCGGTGCTATCGCCGGTGCGAGCCGACTTAACAATCGTATCGACGATTTTGTCGACGAAACTCGCTTGCACGGTAATTGCCACTGTGACCATCGGAACAAAGGTGACAGCAAATTCGCTGCCGCGATGAATGACTGTATGCCCCCTCTGGGGCCCAAAGCGCTTGCACTCGGTGACAGTGTAACGGTAGACGCCAAGTTTTGTCAGCGCATCCTGCACTTCTTCAAGCTTGAATTGTTTGATAACGGCGATGACGAGTTTCATGATGAAGACTCCGGAATTAGGTTTGAAAATCGGATTGAGTCTGCTCTCCGGCGTCGCGAAAGATGTGAATCCAACCACGATTCTCTAGAATTGCGCCGAGCACTTCGTCCTCCATCAAGAAATGGAGAATGACTAAAAATTAGGCTGCATGCTGAATTTTAGGCAATGCGGCATCATCCGGGTTGTAATTGGAAAGAATCCTCATCCTGGCGCAGTACGGCCGCAGGCATAGCGCTGGAACCTGCTTCATGCCTCGCTCTGGGACACACTGAATTTGTCGAGAAGATGCGGCTGTCCAATGCGGCAAAGGATTGTTACGCCATCGCCCGCCTTGATACAGGTCGATGGCAGCGGCCGGTCTGCCAATCGCGTGCCGGCGTGTTCAATGGCGGCGATAAGGAAACTACCGCCGGCCTGCCGCTCGATTTCCTCCACCGTAAGACCTGCAAAGGCGCTTCCTTCCGCCGCAACCGCGCTTACCAATTCAAGCCCCAAGGTGCGCAAATCGAGCTCCATCTGGCGGCGGCGGTCGGAATATTGGATGGCGCTTGCGATTGTCGGGGCAAGAATCATCGAGGCAACTTGCTCGGCGCCAATATGGGCGGGGAGAACGACGGCATTGGCGCCAGCCTGGTACAGTTTTTTCTCGGTCGAGGGCTCTTCGCCTCGCGCGACGATAAAAATCGAATCGTTGAGGCTCCTCGCCGTCAGCGTGACGAACACATTCACAGGATCGGAAGAGACGACAGCTGCGAGCGCCCGCGCGCGGTCAATGCCCGCTTGCTTTAGGGAAGTTTCTTCATTGGCGTCCGCAAGCATGCACAAATAATCCAGCGCCTTCGCCTCGGCAAATCGATCCTTATTCGACTCGATTATGACGAATTCCGACTTCCCGGCGTGCAATTCCCTGGCGAGGATAGCCCCGATGCGGCCAAATCCGCAGATGATCGTGTGGTTTTTGAGAAGTTCGATCTGTTTGTTCATACGGGTATTCCCGAAAATATGCTGGATTTCGTTGAACGTAATGAACTGGACGAGCGCTCCTGTGAGGTAAATCATCGTCGTGCAGCCGAGCACGATCAAAGTAATCGTCGTCGCGCGCAGCGTGACCGTATCAAGCGGACGGACTTCGTCATAGCCAACGGTGAAGACCGTTACGACGGTCATAAAAAGAGCGTCGCTGAAACTCCAACCGTGGAACATATAGGCTAGAATGGCGGCGACGCTGATGACCAAAAGCAGGATGACGCCATAGATTAAGTTTTTTGCCCGGGAGCCCGAGAACCATCTCATGGAAGCCTGCCGCGTTGCTCATCCACTCTGTAAGTTAGGCCGCGCTTCGGCTTATGCAAAATAGGGGCCGGACCCAAATCGCGGACCGCCCTTCAAGACTATTATTCAAGATGACGAGCGACCTGCCGCGAGCGAGGAGAAAATTCAAGGTCGAGCTGATCGATAAAAACAATATCGCGAATGGCGAGCGAAACGAGCATAAAGGTCGCGGGCTCCGGGGCGCCCGCTTTCCGCGTCCTTTGTCCGACTTGACCTCAGACTCGGACAAAAAGGTTTCACGTGAAACATTTTTGTCCGGTTGAGCCTGAATTTCTTACAAGATTTTTTCGCGGCGCTCACCGCATTTCGCGAAAAAGACAAAACGCCAAAGCCGATATCGCTCGCGCTTCCCACATTTGTCCGATGCGCAAAGCGGAAAAATCCAGCAAATTTCCTCCGTCTGGACTCCGCGACTTTGTCTGATTTCTCAGCGCCGCGAAGCTCAAGCGAAGGGCGTGCGCCAATTTGCGACGGTCAGTCGTAAGAGTTGTGGTTGGGTCTCGGCGGAGGAAAGCTCACAACTGTCAGCTCATCTTGGAAATCTTAGATTAGGAGGACGCAATGACACAGACAACGGAATCGCCCACCTTCACCTTTGACGAAGAAAAATTCCGAGCAGCCACGCCCTACATTCTCGAACCCACCCATCTTCCGGGTGTCTTCACGACGCCAGCGCCCGCCCGCAGCTTCGATCCCAATAAAGCAAGCGCGGGCGACCTCGTCCGCGCAGGGCTGTTGTGGAAGCGCCCGGACGCCGCGTCGCCCCCCGCCTTTCGCACTGCGTGGGACCGGGTGATGTCGCGCACCTGGCGGCCCGAAGACCGTATCGTGCCGCAATTCGCGGTGCAGACCGGCAAGACGCACCACCTGCGCGCGCCACCGGTAAAACGGGCTGAGGGCACGTATTCCAGCACCGTCTGGGCCGGCGCGGGCACCAGGGGCGGCAAATGGACCACGGTAATTGGCTACTGGTTCATCCCGACCGTCAGCAAGCCGTCCGAGGCGCAAGGTACTGAGGGCGGCTGGAACTCATCGAGCTGGATCGGCATCGACGGCTTCATCGATTCCAACGACGTTCTGCAAGCCGGAGTCGAGCAACGGGTGAACGCTCAGGGTCAGGCCGCCTACGTCGCCTGGTACGAGTGGTTCGCACCGCCGCAACCGAATTCGCCCGGCTACATTTGGCAGACGAACATCACGAACTTCCCGGTCAGCCCCGGCCAGGAGGTGTATTGCTCCGTTCAATACACAAACAACAATACGGCCGGATACATCTCCTTCGGCAACAGCGATACGGGGCAGCACTTCTCCATCACGCTCGCTCCCCCGCCGGGCGCGTCGTTCAGCGGCCAGTCCATCGAGTGGATCATGGAGGCGCCAGATGGGGGCGAGCCAGTCTCCTCGCTGCCGCGGTTCTCGCCCGTGGTCTTCACTTCGGCGTTGGCATGCGGGGCGAACAACACCTCAGCCAACCCGGCGTCCGGCGACACCCTATATATCACCAACGCCGCTGGGACGGTCACTCTGACGTCGACAATCGTCGGCACTGATGAGGCGGCGATCACCTTCACGGGCTGAGGATTGGTCTGTTGCATTGGCGACCATGAGGTGCAATTTGCCCCTTCCATCTGGGCTTATCAAGCGACGAGGCGGAAGGGCCGTTTCACAAAACGCACCTCTCCCGCCGCACCGGATTCAAACGTGAGGCATTGCCGCTTGCGGATCATGCGCATTACCTTGAAGCCTTTGATCGTCGCCGAAGTGGTAGGCAGGTTTTTGAATCCTCGCGTTGGATTCATCCTCTCGAGCGCGCTGCCGGTGCTGCCGCTCTTTTCTAAGTCGCCTGGCTCTCCTCCCACTCTAATTTTGCTATCAGCCAAACCCCATCTTATGGAAAGCCTTGGAGATCCAAGAGCTTTCCTCCTCATGCGGCTCGAGGCCCGTCTGCTTGAGCAAGGCGTAGGCATCCTTGTACCAGCTCGACTCCGGGAAATTGTGGCCGAGCACGGCGGCGGCAGTCTGTGCTTCGCTCGGAATACCGAGGGCAAGATAGGCCTCGGTCAAGCGCATCAGCGCTTCCTCGGTGTGGCGCGTCGTTTGATATTTAAACAGAACCTCGCGGAAGCGGTTGATGGCGGCGGCGTAATTGTGAAGATTGAGGTAGTAGCGCCCGACCTGCATCTCCTTGCCCGCCAGCTGATCGCGAGCGACCTGCAGCTTGTAGCGGGCATCCTGGGCATATTCGGAGTTCGGGTATTTTTCGCCGATCAGGGAAAAGATCTCGGCTGCCTTGGCGGCGCGCCCCTGGTCGCGGCTGATGTCCGGGATCTGATTATAGTTCGACATCGCCTGAAGATAATAGGCGTAAGGCAAATCCGGCGAGGTCGGAAACAGCGTCACATAGCGCTTGGCCGTGGCAATGGCATCGTCATAACTGGCGTTTTGGTACTGGCTGAAGGCCGCCATCAAAATCGCCTTCCTCTGCCATTGCGAATAGGGATATTGCTTTTCAAGCTCGGTGAATTTTTTGGCGGCGCCGTCATAGTCCTTATTCTGCAGGCGGGCGAGGCCTTGGTCGTAGAGCTGGTCCGCCGGCACGTCCGGCGTGATTTTGGTCTCGTATTTTTCCCCCTTGAACAAATTCATGGGGTTGATGGAATCAAGCCAGGATTGGGCGAAGGCTGGCTGGCAGAGGCCTAAAGCCAGCGCCACGCCCCAAACAAAAATCCTTAAAGGAGCCATGGGCCGGCCCCCTCCAATCCTGATAGTGCAGTGATCATCGGGTCTACTCGCTCGCGCGGTTTTCGGATCGTGCGGAAAAATCTCAAGGCACAGCCGATGCTGTCTTTTTTGAAGACTGTAAAGGGACAATAATATGGCGAAAAATGGATTAACGTGGGGAAAGTGGATGGCTCTGCCGCCGCGCTGCGGGATCCATCCTTTCTTGACGCCGTTCGCCTTCGGGCCTAACTAAATTGTCACAAAACCTAGGGGATCCCCGGCAGGGGGCTGAGAGGCTGGCGGCGCTTGAGCGGCCCAGCGACCCTTTGAACCTGATCCAGCTCGTACTGGCGTAGGGATGGTCGGTGATGGAAAACCTCCCAGAAACGGGTGACAACCAAAGCCTCCCCAAGGATAGGGGCAGGGCGATGCGTGTGCGCATCATCGGCGCTGGCGTGGCCGGGCTCACCGCCGCCTACGAATGCGCCCGCGCGGGCCTTGAGGTCGAGCTCGTCGAGCAGCGCGAGGGGCCGGGCCTTGGTTGCTCGCATTTCGCCGGGGGCATGCTTGGCCCCTGGTGCGAAAGCGAAAGCGCCGAACCGCCTCTCCTTGAACTTGGCATCGAGTCGCTCGCCTTTTGGACGAAAACCCTCGCGGTTGCCGAGCAAGCCGGAACGCTCGTCGTGGCGGCGGCCCGAGACCAGCCGGACTTACAGCAGTTTGCTCGCCGCGCGTTGGCCTTCCGGCGCATCGGCCCGGCGGAGATCGCCGAGCTCGAACCCGATCTTGCGGGGCGTTTTCAAGCAGCTCTTTATTTTCCGCGGGAAGCCCATCTCGATCCGCGCGCCGCGCTTGCCGCGCTTGCCGGGCGGCTGCGCCTATTTGAGAATGTTTCTCTCCACTTTGGCGCCAATGGCGCCTCGCTTCCGGGCTCGGCCGATTGGGTCATCGACTGCCGGGGGCTTGCGGCACGCGATGCTTTGCCCGATCTGCGCGGCGTCAAAGGCGAAATGCTTATCCTTTCGACGCGCGAAGTAACCTTATCGCGGCCCGTCCGCTTTCTGCACCCTCGCCAATCCGTCTATATCGTGCCACGCGGCGATGGCCGATACATGATCGGCGCGACCGTTATCGAAAACGAGGAAGTGGGACGTATCACGGCGCGGGCGATGCTCGAATTGCTTGGCGCCGCCTATGCCCTTCACCCGGCCTTCGCCGAGGCGGAAATCCTTGAAACGGGCGCCGCCCTTCGTCCGGCTTTTCCAGACAATTTGCCGAAAATCCGCCGCGCCGGGCGCAGAATTTTCATCAACGGACTCTATCGCCACGGTTTTTTGGCCGCGCCCGCTCTTGCCCAACGGGCCGTCAAAATCATTTGTGAGGATGCGTATTTTCCGGAGGTCATGGATGCGGATCACGGTCAACGGCAAATCGCTTGACGTTGTGGCGGCGACGCTCGATGCCTTGCTGCGGGAGCTCGACTATGAGGGCGCGGCGGTCGCGACGGCGCTCAACCAGGCTTTCGTCCGCCGCGGCGAGCGCGGCAAAATTTCCCTTAAGGAAGGAGATGCGGTGGAGATTTTGACGCCCCGCCAAGGAGGCTGACGTGACGGCGGATATTTGCGGCGATCCTCTCACCCTCTATGGTTTTACATGCGCATCGAGGCTGCTGGTGGGCACCGCGCAATATCCTTCGCCCGCCATCATGTCGCGGGCGATTTCGGCCGCCAAGGCCGAGATCATCACGGTATCACTGCGGCGCGAAGCCGGAGGCGGCCGCGCCGGTGAGCGGTTCTGGGCCTTGATCCGCGAACTCGGCATCAGAGTCTTGCCCAACACGGCCGGTTGCGTCAGCGTCAAGGAAGCGGTGACAACGGCGCAGATGGCGCGTGAAGTTTTCGATACGCCTTGGATCAAACTCGAAGTCATCGGCGAACAAGATAGCCTGCAGCCCGATGTCTTTGGTCTCGTCGAGGCGGCAACAATTCTGACCCGCGAGGGTTTCGCGGTCTTTCCTTACACAACCGAGGATCTTGTCGTGGCGGAAAGGCTTCTTCATGCCGGTTGCGAAGTCCTCATGCCATGGGGATCGCCCATCGGTTCTGGCCGCGGCCTCAACAATCCTTATGCCTTGCGCTCGCTGCGGGCGCATTTTCCAAACGTTCCGCTGATTGTTGACGCCGGTATTGGCGCGCCTTCGCATGCCGCGCTGGCGATGGAGATGGGTTTTGATGCGGTGTTGTTGAACACGGCGATCGCCAAGGCGGGCGACCCGGTTTTGATGGCGAGCGCCTTCGCTTGCGCGGTGGAGGCTGGCAGAAACGCCTATCTCGCAGGGCTCATGGAAGCGCGTGACATGGCGGCTCCTTCGACGCCAGTCATCGGCCGCCCCTTCAGTGATCTTGCCCGTGCTTGACCCTTTTTATTTGATCGTGGATAGCGCGGCCTGGATCGCGCGGCTTTTGCCTTGCGGCGTAAAACTCGTGCAATTGCGCATTAAGGATAAGCCTCGCCAGACGATCCAGGCCGAGATCGAAGAATCGAAGGCGCTTTGCCGAAGCTATGGCGCGCAGCTCGTCATCAATGACTATTGGCGGGAAGCCATGGAGGCGGGATGCGATTTTGTTCATCTCGGCCAAGGCGATCTTGAAACGGCCGATCTTGGCGCCCTTCGCAAGGCCGTGATACGCGTTGGCATTTCGACCCATAGCGACAAAGAGCTTTCTCGCGCCCTTGAGGCGAAGCCTGATTACCTCGCGCTTGGACCCATCTACCGGACGATCCTGAAAGCCATGCCCTTTGAGCCGCAAGGTCTTGCCCGCATTGGCGAATGGAAGAGAAAAATCGGCGCTATCCCGCTTGTTGCGATTGGCGGGATTACCTTGGAGCGCATCAAGGGCGTGCTCGCGGCCGGAGCCGACAGCGCGGCGGTCGTGACCGACGTTATCATGAATGCCGACCCAGAGCAGCGCGTACGCGACTTTGTCGCGGCAACGCGCGGCGCCACGGCCTCGTTATTTTCCCCGAGCTTGACACAGCGTTTGCCAAACTGCCAGCTTATAGACCAAGGGCGAGACACCATCGCGGTCTTGCCGGCGAGAGTGTATCGAGACGCCGACATGATCCGGCTGGAGAACGTCACAAAGACTTATAACGGATCTTTGGCCGTTGACGATGTGAGTTTGACTATCGATCAAGGAAAGACGACTTCGCTCATTGGGCCCTCGGGTTCCGGAAAATCGACGCTTCTCTCCTTGATGATTGGCCTCGAGCGCCCCGACCAAGGGCAAATTACCATCGACTCGCAGCCGCTCTTGCAAAGCTCCGTGCTAAACCTGCGCCGGCGCATGGGCTATGTTATTCAAGATGGCGGGCTTTTCCCCCATCTCACGGCACGCGAAAATGTATGTTTGATGGCGAACGAGGCCCGCTGGCCGCCGCAACAAAGGACACAGAGACTCTCCGAGCTTTGTACCTTAACGCGCTTTCCCTCCGATGCTCTTGATCGTTATCCGGCCGAATTATCGGGCGGTCAGCGCCAGCGCATATCCTTGATGCGCGCGCTCATGCTCGATCCCGATATCATTTTGATGGATGAACCTTTGGGAGCTCTCGATCCAATCATCAAAGCGGACCTCCAGGACGACCTAAAAAGCATATTCACGCAACTTGGGAAGACGGTCGTCCTTGTCACGCACGATCTCGGGGAAGCCGCGTTCTTTGGTGATACCATCATCCTCTTGAGGAAGGGCCGTATTGTACAGCAAGGAAAGTTCCGCGACCTCGTTGATCGACCGGCCGAGCCCTTTACCACTCGCTTTGTTGAAGCTCACTTCCGGAGGGGCGCTATTTTCGGCAATTGTGCGGTAAACTTCACGGCAAGGCGAATGTGATGGGCAGCCGCGGGAGGTTTTCGGCGGCCCTCGTAACCCTTTGTTTGCTGGTGCTGCCTGCCACGGGCGCGGCCACCGAACAGATCAAAATCGGCTCGAAAAAATTCACTGAGTCCGTCATTCTCGCGGATATTGCCGCCAATCTTGCCTCATCCGCCGGCGCGACAGTCGTTCTTCGCCACCAGCTCGGCGGCAGTCAGCTTCTATGGCACGCGCTGCTCGCCGGCGAAATCGATCTTTATCCTGAATATATCGGCACGCTCGAACAGGAAATTTTGGCGAATGAGCATATCCGAGGGGAGGCTGAGCTTGAGCGCGCGCTCGCGCGGCATGGCATAGGGGTAAGCCGCTCGTTGGGTTTCAAAGATAGCTATGCCCTCGGCATGATGCCGCAAAAAGCGCGGAGCCTGAATATCACTGACGTCTCCGATCTCGCCCGGCAGGCGCCATCCCTCAACTTCGGCGTCAGCGATGAATTCCTCAACCGAACCGACGGTTGGCCGGCCTTGCGCAATACCTACAATTTAAACGTGGAAAGTTTAAAAAGCATGGATCATGATCTTGCCTACAAAGGCCTGATCGCCGGCGCAATCGATGTTATCGATGTTTATACAACGGATCCGGAGATCGGGCATTATGGTCTTCGTATCCTAGACGACGACCGCCATTTTTTCTTCGATAACGAAGCGGTATTTTTATATCGGCTAGATTTGCGGCAGCGGGCCCCGGCGGCGCTAGCGGAAATTCTGCGGCTCGAAGGCCAAGTGCGTGAATCCGAAATGACTAAAATGAATACAGAGGTCAAGTATAACGGCGAAACCGAGGCCGGTGTCGCGACTCGCTTCGCCGTTGCAACTTTTGGTATCGCTGGCTCCGAACCTGAAGAAGGCTTCCTGGAAAGGTTTCTGCGGCGGACAGCCGAGCATATCGAGTTGACACTCATCTCACTGAGCGGCGCCGTCGCGATCGCGCTCCCGCTCGGGATCATGGCGGCGCGATGGCCGGCGTTTGGCCAGATCATCCTGGCCGGCGTCAGCATCGTTCAAACAATACCGTCCCTCGCCCTCCTCGTGCTGTTCATCCCAATACTCGGTATTGGAGCTCCGCCAGCGATCGCGGCACTATTCCTTTATAGTCTATTACCGATCGTTCGTAACACGGCATCGGGTCTTGCGGCCATACCGCTCGCGATCCGCAACTCCGCGGCCGCGCTGGGCCTAAGGCCCATGCGGCGCCTCTTACTCGTGGAGCTGCCGATGGCGTCGCCATCGATCCTGGCTGGGCTCAAAACAGCCGCCGTGATCAATGTTGGCACCGCGACACTTGGCGCTTTAGTGGGGGCGGGCGGGTATGGCCAGCCAATACTCACCGGTATCCGGCTTGATAACTTTGGGCTTATCCTCGAAGGTGCGGTCCCCGCCGCCGCGCTTGCGCTCCTCGTCCAGGGAGTATTTGAGCTTGCCGAGCGCTACTTTGTCCCGCGCGGGCTGCGCCTGAAACCCGCGTCTATCGACTGAGCTCGTGCTGCATGTGCGTTGACGCACATACGCGGATGACAAATGAAGTAATTTCAAATTAACCAGGAAAGCAGACTTTTACTCAAATGGGGGTTATTGGAAAAAAACAAACTTGTTAAAAAACTCCCAAGTGGAGCGTTTTTTTCGACGCCGCTAAAGCTTCCCTTAAACTTTAAATTCTATTCAAAAGCAAAATGACCCCTATCCGGCTGACCTATTCACCTTACGCCCTGCAAAATCAACCTGCCGCGGCCCTCCGGCGGCTGATCAAACGCGTGCTTGATGTTGCGTTTTCCATTGCCGGGATCGCAATTTTGTCACCGATTTTCGTTTGTGCGGCAATCGCGATCAAACTCGACAGCCCGGGCGCGACCATCTTCCGGCAACGCCGGAGAGGCCTCCATGGTAAGGAGTTCGTCATCTTCAAGTTTCGCTCGATGACCGTGCTTGAAGATGGGCCCGTCATCAAACAGGCGCGGCGCGATGATCAGCGGGTGACACGCGTTGGAAAATTCCTCCGGCGCACAAGCATCGATGAGCTGCCGCAGCTCGTCAATGTCATCAAGGGCGACATGTCGCTTGTAGGGCCAAGGCCTCACGCGCTGGCGCATGATGACGCATGCATGGTCCAGATCGAGGACTATACCAAGCGCTACCTCGTCAAGCCCGGCATCACGGGATGGGCACAGGTCAACGGCCTGCGGGGCGAAACGCCATCTATCGAACAAATGGCAAAACGTATAAAGTACGACCTGTGGTATGCGCGCCACTGGTCCCTCGCCATGGATCTGGCCATATTGTTTCGTACGGCCGTGGAGCTCGTTAGCGATAAAGCCTATTGAATTGTCCGCACGGGCATAAGGAGGCTGGTTATTAGAGGGCGGTGTAACAGTGCGCCCGAAGGTTGAACCTCAGCCCTCGTGACAAATTACGAACCTTGCGGCGTAGCCTCGCCACGCTTTTCAAATTTTTCACAAAATGGCAGGATACCGGCTGGAGTTAACCACGCCGGAAGCGTCGCCGCATGAAATCCCAAAAAAGACCGCCAACCGATTCTGGCAACCAGAGAACCTGGAATTTCTGGTATCTCGCATTTTTCATTCTCGGTGCCCTCTTCCTCCAGCAATTATGGTATGCGTCCCGGCAAATTGATGCCATTCCCTACAGCGAGTTCGAACAGCTCGTCGCGGATAAAAAAGTCGCCGATGTTATCGTTGGCACAGATACCATCGAAGGGACGTTGAAAGCGCCGGGGCCCGATGGGAAAAGCAAGTTTGTGACGGTCCGCGTCGATCCCGCGATCACCGGCAAGCTCATGGAAGATGGTGTCAAGGTATCAGGCGCGCCGCCGACGGGATTCATTGGTACGCTTTTAGCTTGGGTTGCCCCAGCGGTTATTTTTTATCTCGTTTGGGCTTTTCTCGCCCGCCGGTTCGCCGGGCAGGGCCTCGGTGGGCTCATGACCGTCGGCAAATCGCGGGCAAAAGTCTACGCCGAGACAGATACGAAAGTTACCTTCAAGGATGTTGCCGGCGTCGATGAAGCCAAATTCGAGCTTCAGGAAATCGTTGCTTTTCTAAAAAACCCCAAAACCTACGGCCGCCTCGGCGCCCGCGCGCCAAAAGGGATTCTTCTTGTGGGGCCGCCAGGCACGGGTAAAACCTTGCTTGCCCGCGCCGTTGCCGGCGAAGCTGGCGTTCCTTTCTATTCGATCTCCGGCTCCGAATTCGTGGAGATGTTCGTTGGAGTCGGTGCGGCTAGGGTCCGCGACCTCTTCGAGCAGGCCCGCAAATCGGCACCCTGCATCATATTCATCGACGAGCTCGATGCCCTCGGCCGTTCGCGCCAAGCGGGGGGCATCGGCGGCATGGACGAAAAGGAACAGACCTTAAATCAGCTTCTTGCCGAGCTTGACGGTTTCGATCCTTCGACCGGTGTAATCTTGCTTGCCGCGACAAACCGGCCGGAGATCCTGGATCCCGCCCTCCTTCGCGCCGGCCGCTTCGACCGCCAGGTCCTTGTCGACCGGCCCGATCGGCAAGGGCGGCTCGCCATCCTCAAAGTGCACGCCAAAAAAATCTTGCTTGCGCCAGGCGTGGACTTGGATCGCATCGCCGCCATGACGACAGGCTTTACAGGAGCCGACATTGCCAATCTCGTCAATGAGGCCGCCGTCGTCGCGACGCGGCGCGACAGTACAGAGGTGACCTTTGCCGATGTGATCGCCGCGCTCGAGCGCATCATCGCGGGCTTGGAAAAGAAGAGCCGGATCCTGACGGCGCCAGAGCGCCGCCGCGTTGCCTACCATGAGATGGGGCACGCGCTCGTCGCCGCGAGCCTGCCGGGTGTCGATCCCGTGCTCAAGGTCTCGATCATCCCGCGCGGCATTGGCGCCCTTGGCTATACGATCCAGAACCCAACGGAAGACCGTTTTCTTCTCGCCGAGAGCGAATTGCGCAACCGGATCGCGGTGCTGATGGGCGGCCGCGCCGCCGAGGTGCTTTTGTTCGAAGGGGACGCCTCGACCGGAGCCGCCGACGATCTCCAGCGGGCCACCGAAATCGCCACTGAGATGGTCACGCTGTATGGAATGGCATCGAACCTCGGCCAGCGCACATACAGGCGCGCGCAACAAAGCTTTCTGCAAGGGCAAATCGCCGACCGCCCGATCGCCTCGGAGGTCACGCAACGCGAGATCGATCTTTGCGTCACCGACATCGTTGCGAGAGCTTTTGATCAAGCGAGCGCCATTCTCACGGGGCGGCGTTCCGATCTGGACCAAGGGGCGGAGCTCTTGCTCAAGAAAGAGGCGATAACCGCGGACGATTTCCCCGCTCTTCAGCCAAGCATACCGGCTGAGAAGCTGCCCCTCGAACAAAAAATAACCGATAACAAGATGGGTATATATAAGTCATACAGCGAGTGATGAGCGGGAGTTTTCTGTGCACCCGGAGATGGAAGACCCCGTCGAAGAGATCGACGGAGACCCTGCGTCAGACGCGCTCTTTCTTTGTGATCACGCATCCAATGCGCTGCCGCAAGCCTATGGGACACTCGGATTGCCGCCCGCCGATCTCAATCGCCATATTGCCTTTGATATTGGCGCCGCTTGGGTCACTCGTCATCTCGCGTCTTATTTCAGCGCCCCGGCAATATTGTCGCGCTTCTCCCGGCTTCTCATCGACCCAAATCGCGGCGCCGATGATCCAACCCTCGTGATGCGGCTTTCCGATCGCGTCATCGTTCCTGGCAACGCAAGGATCGGCAAGAGCGAGATCGAACATCGCCTCGTCCATTATTGGCGGCCGTACCGAGCGGCAATCTCAAGAAAAATCGGCGTCATGCTCGCTCATGGCGTGCCCCCCGCGATCGTGTCGGTTCATAGTTTTACGCCATGCTGGAAATCGAAACCAAGGCCTTGGGAAATCGGTATCCTTTGGGATAATGATCCGCGCTTGGCAAAACCCTTAATCGAAGCCTTGGCGGGCGCGGGCTTTTGTGTTGGGGATAACGAGCCCTACGACGGGGCACTTGCCGGCGATACCTTAGATGAGCAAGTCACGTGTCTCGGGCTGGCTGGTGTTCTTCTCGAACTCAGGCAAGACCTCGTTCAAACTGAGCCAAAAGCAGAAGCCTTGGCTGAACACGTCGCGGAAATCATCGCCCCGATTCTGGAGCGGCCCGAGCTCCATCGCAAGGCGTTTTTCGAAAGCCGTATCCACCGCTACCTTTAGGCCACGGCGGCCTGCAGGATTGCGGGGATTTTCCGGCGTTCGCCTTGACGCTCGGACAGGAAACCAATCTTTAATGGCGTTTGGCTCATTTCATGGAACGCAAAGAATGCTTGACATCGCCCAAACAGGTATCGCCGCGCAAGAACTCACGCAGTTTGTTGAGCGGGTGGAACGTCTGGAAGAAGAAAAGAAAGGGATTACCGACGACATCCGCGATGTTTATGCCGAGATGAAAGGACGCGGTTTCGACACGCGGGCGGTCCGCCAAATCATTAGGATGAGAAAGCAGGATCATTCCGAACGCAAGGAGATGGAGGCCATCCTCGAACTTTATATGTCCGCGCTTAATATGAGTTGACCCCGGCGGCAGACTTGAAAGCCGCTATTCCGAGGGTTCTGGCGCGGCTTCCCCTGCTTGCGGAAAGAGCCTGCGCCAGCGCTCCTTTGCCCAATAGCGGAAGCGGTCGAGATAGAGGTAAAGAACCGGGGTCGTGTAAAGCGTCAAGACTTGGCTCACAATCAGGCCCCCTACGATGGCGATGCCGAGAGGGCGGCGGATTTCGCCGCCATCACCAAAACTCAACGCGAGTGGTATCGCGCCAAAGATCGCGGCGAATGTCGTCATCATGATCGGGCGGAAACGCAGGACGCAGGCGTTAAAAATCGCTTCACGGGGCGGGAGTCCGCCGGAGCGCTCCGCTTCAAGCGCAAAGTCGATCATGAGGATTGCGTTCTTCTTGACAATGCCGATCAGCAAAATAACGGCGATCAGAGCGATGATGCTGAACTCGGTATGAAAAATCAAAAGCGCGAGGACGGCGCCGACTCCCGCCGAAGGCAAAGTTGAAAGGATCGTAATGGGATGAACGAAGCTCTCATAGAGCACGCCTAAAACAATATAAATTGCCGCCAATGCGGCGATAACGAGAAAGCGCTCATTGGCGAGGGAATCGCCAAATAGCTTTGCGGTTCCCTGAAAGGAGCCGCGTATCGTTTTTGGCGGATCGAGCTTTGCCATGGCTTTCTGGATTTCAGGCTCGGCATCGCTCAGCGAAGCGCCAGGTTGAAGATTGAAGGAGATTGTACTCGCAACAAAAAGCCCCTGATGATTGACCGCCAGGGGTGTGTGCCCGGTCTCGATATGGCTGAAGGCGGCAAGCGGGATCATGGTTTCTTGCGCCGTACTGACGGCGGCACCCGACGACGTTCCCTGCCTCCCAGTATTGGCGAGTGCATTGGTCTGCGCATTCCGCGCTTCAAGGCCTGCCGTATTCGTCGCCTGCGCCGCTGTGGCGCTCGCGCCTGGCGCGGCTAGGGGTGATTGCCGCGTGACATTTCCCGGCAAGGCGTTCGTGGTCGCGGTGCCACTTGGGGTGGCGCCGGCGGTGCTGACGTAAAGGTCATTAAGAATGGCCGGATCCTGCCAATAGCGTGGGTCGACTTCCATCACTACATGGTATTGGTTAATTGCACTATAGATGGTCGATACTTGGCGCTGCCCAAACGCGTCATAAAGCGTGTTGTCGATCTGGCTCATAACGAGGCCCAGACGATAAGCCGTGGTGCGATCGACAACGACATCCGTCTCCAGACCTGTTTGCTGCTGGTCAGAATTCACATCGGCCAGCACCGGGTTATTCTGCAAGGCGTCAACGAGACGAGGCACGAAGTTGTAAAGCTCGTTCGTGCTTTCACCTTGCAAAGTGTATTGGTAAAGGGCATTGCTTTGCCGTCCTCCCATGCGAATGTCTTGGACCGCTTGCAGATAAAGACGGGCGCCGGCGACCTGGTTCAGTTTTCGGCGCAGGCGGGCAATGACCTCGTCGATTCCCGCGTGGCGCTCGTTGAGAGGCTTCAAGTCGATATAAAAAGCACCAGAGTTCGTCTGGCCCGCTCCCGACCCCGTATAACCTCTGGCGGTGGCGATTGCTGGATCCGTCTGAAGAATGGCCTGGATCTCCGCGAGTTTGCGGGCCATCGCTTGGAACGAGATGGCTTGATCGGCTTGAATCGTGCCGATGATGCGGCTCGTGTCTTGCTGGGGAAAAAAACCTTTCGGCACGATCTTGAATAAAAAGACGTTGAGACCCATGGTCGCGAACAGTGCCAGCATCACCACCACACCGTGGCGCAACGCCCAATCGAGGGAGCGCCGATACCCGGCGAGAAGCCTATCGAAAGGATCAAATCCTTGCCGATGCGCATGAAGCGGGCGGCGCCTCAAGAAAAACGCGCATAACATTGGCGTCGTGGTGAGCGACAGTGCAAGTGAAATCACAATCGCCAGCGAAAGCGTCATCGCAAATTCGCGGAAGAGGCGGCCAAGTATGCCGCCCATCAAGAGGATGGGAATAAACACCGCGATCAGTGAGACGCTGATCGACAACACGGTGAACCCCACTTCCTTTGCGCCAATCAAAGCCGCTTCAACGCGCCCGCGCCCATCATCGAGGTGGCGGGAAATATTCTCCAAAACGACAATGGCGTCATCGACGACAAAGCCCGTGGCGATCGTCAAGGCCATTAGAGATAGATTATTGAGGCTATAGTTCAAAAGATACATCGCGCCAAATGTGCCGATGATTGAGATCGGAACTGCGATAGCCGGAATGATTGAGGCGCGAGCGTTGCGAAGAAATAAAAAGACGATCAGCGTTACGAGCAAAACAGCGATGATAAGAGTCCGCTCTGTGTCGTGCAGCGAAGCTCGAATGGTGTTACTGCGATCTGAGGTGTTTGATATCTCGATGTCGTTCGGCAGCGCCGCTTGCAAATGCGGCAATTCCGCCTTGACGCGCTCGACCGCGTCGATGATGTTCGCCCCGGGCTGACGGAATATGATGGCGAAGACGGCTGGCCGGTTCTCCGCTAGTCCGAGATTGCGTACATCCTCGACGGAATCGAGAACCTCGCCGACATCGGTGAGATGCACGGGAGCGCTGTTGCGATAGGCGATGATGAGTGGCGCGTAATCGGCGGCCTTGGTCGCTTGATCATTCGTATAAATCTGCAGGTGCCTAGCATCATCTTCGATGGCGCCCTTGGCGCTATTGGCGTTCGCCGAGGCCAAAGCCGCGCGGACATCCTCAAGGCCAACGCCATACTTCGATAGGGCATGGGGATTAAGCTCGACGCGTACTCCCGGCAAGGCGCTGCCGCCGATCACCACCTGGCCGATGCCGTCAAGCTGAGATAGCCTCTGCTGAAGGATATTTGTCGCGTATTTATACATTTGACCAGGCGTTTTCGTCTTCGACGTCAACGACAGGAGAAGAATTGGCGCATCGGCGGGGTTGATCTTCCGGTAGGTCGGATTGATCGGTAAATTCGTTGGCAAGTCGGCGGCGGCGGCGTTGATCGCGGCTTGCACATCGCGGGCTGCGCCGTCGATGTCGCGATCGATATCAAATTGCAGAACAATCCGCGTCTGCCCGAGCGTGCTCGAAGACGTCATCTCGGTGACATGGGCAATCTGACCGAGGTGCCGTTCGAGGGGCTCTGCGAGGCTCGCCGCCACTGTTTCCGGGTTGGCGCCTGGCAACTGCGCCTGGACAAAAATTGTTGGAAAATCGACCTGCGGGAGGGGCGAAACGGGCAATTTGAGGAAGGCAAGGGCGCCGGCGAGCGCAATACCGACCGTCAGAAGCGTCGTCGCCACGGGCCGCGCGATGAAGGTCGCGGAAAGATTCATCCCTGCGGCTCTTCGAATGCGAGAGGAGGCCCACGGCGGCTCTCGCCACTAAGGCGGCGCGCCAGCCGGTCGAAATAAAGGTAAATCACCGGCGTCGTGAAAAGGGTCAAAACCTGACTAAAGATGAGGCCGCCGACGATGGAAATTCCCAGCGGAATTCGTAGTTCGGAGCCGGTGCCGCTGCCAAGCATTAAGGGCAGGGCGCCAAGAATGGCGGCGAATGTCGTCATCAAGATGGGCCGGAAACGCAGAAGGCAAGCTTGATAGATCGCTTCGCGCGGCGCAAGCCCTCCCTCCCGCTCGGCGTCCAAAGCAAAATCGATCATCATGATCGCGTTCTTCTTGACAATACCGATCAAGAGAATGATGCCGATAATCGCGATGATGTCGAGCTCATGGCCGGTCGCCATGAGGGCTAGCAACGCGCCAACGCCAGCGGATGGCAATGTCGAAAGGATCGTTATCGGGTGAATAAAACTCTCGTAGAGGACTCCTAGAACAATATACATCGTGACCACGGCGGCGATGATCAAAAATACTTCATTCGTCGCGGAGGCTTGAAAAGCTGCGGCAGCGCCTTGGAATGATAGAGTGAAACTGTCCGGCAGGCCGATATCCCGTCCGGCAGCCTCGATTGCCTCGACGGCCGCGCCAAGCGAGGAGCCAGGAGCCACATTGAAAGAGATATTGGTGGCAGGAAATTGCGCAAGATGCGTAATCAGCAATGGGCCGGGCCGCTCGCTTATATGAACAATCGCCGATAATGGCACCTGCCCATTAGCGGAGGAAGACGAAGACGGCAGGTAAAATGATGAAAGGCTCGAAAGTGTGCGCTGTAACGCTGGATCGGCCTCCAAAATCACCCGGTATTGGTTCGATTGCGTGTAGATTGTCGAAATGATGCGCTGACCAAATGCGTCATAGAGCGCATTGTCGACACTGGCCGGCGTAATGCCAAAACGCGCCGCTGTTGCCCGGTCGATAGTGAGATCGACGGCGAGCCCTTGGGCCTGCATATCGCTCGCAACGTCGCTCAGTTCTGGGGCCTTTTGCAGTCTTTCGACAAGCCGAGGGACCCAAGTTTTGAAAGAGTCGATATCGGGATTTTGCAAGATAAAATGATACTGCGCCCGGCTGACGCTCGAATCGACGGTGAGATCTTGAACAGGCTGCATATAGAGCGACACCCCGGCGATCCCGGAAACCTCTTTTTGCAGGCGGCGCACGACATCGGCGGCGGAGAGTTCGCGCTGATCGCGGGGTTTAAGCGTGATCAAGAAGCGGCCGCTATTGAGCGTCGGGTTCTCGCCATCGATGCCGATAAACGAGCTGACGTTGTCGACCGCCAAATCGCGCAGGATGGCGCTCGCGAGCTGGCGTTGGAAAGTGGCCATGGCATTGTACGAAATGCTTTGCGATGCTTCCGAGATAGCCTGGATCATCCCTGTATCTTGTACCGGAAAGAATCCTTTGGGGATTACAACGTAGAGGATAACCGTCAATACGAGGGTTGCGATCGCAACAAAGAGGGTGAGAGGCTGATGTCTTAGGACGACATTGAGAGCTCGGCCATAATCGCGGACAAGAACATTGAAAGCGCGCTCGGCGATGAGATCGAAGCGGCCGCGCAGTGCCTCAGGCCGATGGCGGATCAATCTTGCGCAGAGCATCGGCACGAGCGTTAGCGATACAATCGCCGAGATCACGATAGTGACCGCAAGGGTGATGGCAAACTCATGAAAGAGACGGCCAACCACATCGCCCATGAACAAGAGCGGGATAAGGACGGCGATGAGCGATACAGTCAGAGAGATGATCGTAAAGCCGATCTGCTTGGAGCCCTTTAATGCAGCGTGCAAGGGTGGGTCGCCGGCCTCAACATAGCGCGCGATGTTCTCGATCATAACGATCGCGTCGTCGACGACGAAACCTGTCGATATAGTCAGTGCCATAAGCGAAAGATTATCGAGGCTGAAGCCGAGGAGGTACATCGCCGCCAGCGTGCCGACCAGCGATAATGGCACGGAGAGGCTCGGAATAATCGTTGCCGGCAGGGTCCGTAAGAAGAGAAATATAACGAGGACGACGAGACCGACGGCAAGCGCGAGCTCGAATTCAACATCCGCGACGGACGCGCGGATTGTTATCGTCCGGTCGCTGAGGACCTTGACGTTCATTGCTGCTGGGAGCGTCTCGACGATCTTGGGCAATATTTTTTTGATGGTTTCGACGACCTCGATGACGTTCGCTCCAGGCTGACGCCGGATGGAGAGGATGATGGCCGGGGTCTCGTTATCGAGAGCGCCGAGTTTCGTGTTCTCCGCTCCATCCGCCACGGTCGCGACGTCGGATAGGAACACGGGGCCCCCGTTGCGATAGGCGACGACGATCGATCCGTATCCAGCTGCGCTATTGATTTGATCATCCGCATTGATCGTCGAGGCCCGCGCAGGGCCGTCGAAACTTCCCTTTGGCAGGTTGACATTGGCGTTGCCTATGGTGGTGCGCAGATCATCGATATTGAGGCCATAGGCGGCGAGCGCGGCGGGGTTGAATTTGATGCGGACGGCGGGCCGCTCGCCGCCGCCAATACTCACCAAGCCGACGCCCGGCTGCTGGGAAAGTTTTTGTAAGAGGCGTGTTTCCGTGATGTCTTCGAGTTCCGTCAGCGGTAGCGTCTTGGATGTGATGGATAGCGTTATGACGGGAGCATCGGCGGGGTTCACCTTGGCGTAGGTCGGAGGTGTCGGCAGGCCGCTCGGCAAAAGATTATTGGCCGCGTTAATGGCAGCCTGCACTTCTTGCTCGGCCACGTCGAGGCTAATGTTCAGGCTGAATTGCAAAGTGATGATCGAGGCGCCGGCGGAACTTGACGACGCCATCTGGTTAAGGCCAGGCATTTGCCCGAGCTGCCGCTCGAGCGGCGCCGTGACCGAGGATGTCATGACCTCGGGACTTGCACCGGGCAGAAAGGTCTGGACTTGAATCGTCGGGTAATCGACGACAGGAAGCGCCGACAGTGGCAGGAATTGATAGGCAAGGCCGCCCGCAAGGAGGATCGCCGCCATCAAGAGCGTTGTCGCCACGGGGCGCAGAATAAAGAGGCGGGATGGATTCACTTAAGAACGCCTTACGCCGACTGTTTCAAAGCCTTGCTCCTCATTGGCCGGAGGGGGGCTGACGGCGGCCATGCTTGGACTCGCCTTGCTGGCCGCTGGCCGGCGGCTTCTGAGAAGATGCCCCGCCGGTTGTCACGAGCACTTTCGCGCCGTCGCGCAGGCGGTCGGCGCCATCGACGACGACTCGATCTCCGGGGGATAACCCCGAATTCACCGCATATTTGTCACCGTCCAACGGACCAAGCCCGACGGGCTTGACGGAGACGGTATCATCTTGACCAAGGAGATAGACAAAGGTGCCGGGGGCGCCACGCTGAATGGCGGTCGTCGGCACTGTAATGACGTCATGGAGAGTCTCGAGCAGGAGCCGGGCATTGACGAATTGGTTGGGAAAGAGCTTGTCCTCGAGATTTTCGAACATGGCGCGCAGTTTCACGGTGCCGGTCGTCGTGTCGATCTCGCTGTCGAGCGCTGATACCTGACCTGTGGAAAGGTAGGTGACGTTGGCGCGATCATAGGCCTGAACTTCTAGCGGTTTTCCGTCGTGGATCGCCGCCATAATCTCGGGAATGTCGTCCTCGGGAACGATGAAGATCACCGATATCGGATGCATTTGGGCAACCACCACGAGGCCAGGATCGGTTGTCTGGACATAATTGCCCGGATCAACCAGGCGGATGCCGATCCGCCCATCGACGGGCGATACAATATGGGCGTAAATTAGGTTGAGTTTCTGATTATCGATTTGCGCCTGATCGAGCTTGACCGAACCCTCATACTGTTTGACGAGGAAAACTTGATCCTCGGCCTGCTGACGCGCGATCGAATTTTGCTTCACCAGTGTCTGGTAGCGGGCGAGATCCATGCGCGCCTGATCAAGCAGGCCTTGGTCGTGAATGAGTTGGCCTTCGTATTGTGCTTGCGCTAATTCGAAAGGGCGGGGATCGATCTGCGCGAGGAAATCACCCTTCTTGACCCACTGGCCTTCCTTAAAGCCGACATCAAGAAGCTGCCCATTGACCTGAGTCTTCACCGTCACCGTGGCGAGCGGCGTCACCGTGCCAAGCGCAGTGACAACAATCTTAATATCGCCAGTTCCAATGGTGGCGATGCCAACGGGCTGCGGCGCCGCTGCCCGCTTTTCGGTTGCCGGCTCCTTGGGTGTAAGGACGGCCGTCGTCACGCGGTAGATGCCAAACCCCAGTAAAATGACGAGGCAAAGAAGGACGAGCGGGCGCAACCCCAATCGGCGCCTTGCCTTGTCACCCGGAAGTTTCTTGGCATCGTCGCGAAAGCTGATTGTCTTGCCATTGTCCGGAAAACCAATCCTACCAGGCCGAAAGGATTCATCGGCAGGAGTGGCAGCCGGCCCGCGCGATCTGTCATCCATGTTGAGCTTCCGTTTGGGACCTTGATACTAACACTTTGAAGCTTGAAGTTCTAAAAACATAAGAAACCTGAGGTTCTAAAGACATAAGACACCATTCTCACGCGTTCGTTACGATGACCGTTCCGGCGGATGAAAGTTTCGTAATGTTGCGCTTGTGATTTGCGCCTTGAACTTGAGCTTTTGGAACTGCGTCTCACTCTCTTAAGTTGCAAGGGCGGGTACGCCTAAAGCCGCGGAATCAGCGGGTTGATATGGTCAAGCGCAACGCCGCTTGGGAGCAGCCCAGCGTCCCATCCTCCACCCAAATCTTCGATCAGGGAAACTGTCGCCAAAAAGCGGCTTTGCCGGACCATAAGCGCCGCTTCTTGGTCGCCGAGCAAAGTTGCCTGGGCGACGACGACAGCCGTGAATGCAACAGTGCCAGCTTGGTACTGGTTGAGAATAATGTCCATTTCCTGTTGCGCAGCCTTAACAGCCTCGTCCGCAACCTTCTGCTGGCGGTTCAAGATTCGTACGGCGGCCAGTTGATCTTCGACCTGCTGGAAGGCGGTGAGCACGGTCTGGCGGTAGTTTGCAACGCTTTGGTAGTAGGCGGCCGTTGCCGCCTCGACCTGTGCATTCCTGAGCCCGGCATCGAAGGCGGGTTGGGCGACGCTTCCGGCTAGCGTCCAAATTGCGTTAGCAAGTGTAAACACCGGCGAGCCCGTGAAGCCGATTGAGCCGGAGAGACTCACATCCGGATAGTAAAGCGCGATCTCGGCGCCGATCAGGGCGTTTTCCTGCTGAACATTACGCTCGGCGGCCGCAATGTCTGGCCGGCGCTCAAGGAGTTCGGAGGGCACGCCCGCCGGAATGGCCGGGATATAGTAGCCGAGCGAATGTGACTTGATCGCCAGTTCGGCCGGCGGTTTGCCCATCAATACGGCAATCGCATGTTCGAATTGGGCACGGCTTACGCCAACATTGATCGCCGAAGACTCAGTTGTGAGAACTTGTGCCCGTGCCGTCGCCACATCGGCAAGCGACACCGTGCCGGCTTGGTACTGGTTCTCGGTAATGGTGAGCGTCTTTTTGTAGGCTACAACCGTATCGTCCAAAAGAGCTTGAAGCGCGTCGGCGGCTCGGAGGTTGAAATATGCAGTGGCGAGAAGCGCTTGCTCGGAAAGCTTGGCATTGGCGAGGTCGCCTGCAGAAACCTGCGCTCCTGCGACGTCAGCCTCAACCATGCGGCGGATTTTTCCCCAGAGATCGAGGTCCCAACTCCCGTTCGCCGCGAGTGTCTTTAGGGCTACGCTGTTCGAGCCGGTGGCAGTGTAATTGACGTTTACGGTAGGAAAGAGGCCTGCCTGCGCCTCTTTTATTATGGCGAGCGATTGTTGGTACGCCGCCTGGGCGGCGGCGACCGTCTGGTTGGAGAGTTCTACCTGAGGCTCAAAGGTGTTGAGCGTTCCGTCCTTGAAAACCGTCCACCAAAAGCCGCGATCACGGTCGTCGAGTGGTGCTGCCCTCTTCCACCCCTTTTGCTCTTTGTACTTCGCGGACTCGGGGGCGGGGGGGCGGATATAATCTGGTCCGACCGTACAGCCTGAGAAACAGAGCACAAGGAGTGTAACCGAAATACATGCCCAAGCCTGTTGCCGCTGCTTGAGCGTTGCAAACCGGAACAATGATTTCCGCTCCAAATCCTACAATGATGGCGAAAAGCGCGGCACGCCTTGCCGACACCGCGAGCAATCGGAAGGCAAATACCCCCTTATTAGGGCAAGATAAAGTCAAGCTGCCTTCGATGGTAAAGCGGCGGCCTCAACTTTGGCATGACGAATCAGCCGAAGCGCCGCCAATGGCGCGCTCCATCGGCAGGCGCTGACCTGGATCTGCGGGGCGGCAAACGCCCGTGTTTAGCTAGCATTCGAGCCGTCCGTTCAGCGGCGAGCGGGTCGGTGAAGCGCTGCCCTTCCATGGCGATAAAAGCCCGATCGGCGGAAAAAAAATTAAACGAGCGGCTCTGCGAGTCTCGGGCGACGATTCCGGCAGTAAGACCGCCAACTTCGATCACATATGCATCAGGCATCTGACGCATTCCTCCCGCCAAAAATTGGCTTTGTCGAGCCAGAGAAATGCACGCCGCATGCCAATGCGAGGGTGACTCGCAGGCTTCAATCGAAAAGGCTCGAGACGCTTTCTTCCTTGGCGGTTCGCGCGATCGCCTCCCCAATGAGCGGCGCGATGGAGACGATGCGGATATTGTTTGAAACGCGAATGGCCTCCGTCGCCTGAATAGTGTCGGTCAAGACGAGCTCGTTGAGCCGCGAGGCGGCTATGCGGGCAACGGCCCCGCCCGAGAGCACGCCATGCGTGATGTAGGCGTAGACCGCCTGCGCGCCTGCGTCCAAAAGAGCATCGGCGGCGTTGCACAAAGTGCCTCCCGAATCAACGATGTCATCCACCAGAATGCAAATTCTGCCCGCGATATCGCCAATGATGTTCATGACCTCCGAGTCGCCGGCGCGCTCCCGCCTCTTGTCGACGATCGCCAGCGGCGCGTCGATGCGTTTCGCCAGCGCGCGAGCGCGCACAACACCGCCGACGTCTGGCGATACCACCGTGACATTCGTCAGTTCGAGCCTTTCTTTGATGTCCCGTACGAGAACCGGCGCGGCATAAAGATTATCAGTCGGGATATCGAAAAAGCCTTGGATTTGGCCGGCATGGAGATCGACCGTAAGCACGCGGTCAGCCCCGGCGCGGGTGATGAGATTGGCAACGAGCTTGGCCGAAATAGGCGTGCGCGGCCCCGGCTTGCGGTCCTGCCGCGCGTAGCCGAAATAGGGGATCACGGCCGTGATACGCCTTGCCGACGCGCGCCGCAGCGCGTCCGTCATGATCAGCATTTCCATCAAATGATCATTGGCTGGATAAGACGTCGATTGAACAACGAACGCATCCTGGCCGCGCACATTCTCCTGAATTTCGACGAATATCTCGAGATCGGCAAAACGGCGGACTTGGCATTTGGTCAATGGAACGCCGAGATAAGCCGCGATCGCCTCCGTTAGTGCCCTATTCGAGTTACCCGCTAGGATCTTCATTGTCCCGTCCGCCCACCTTTAGCCCGAAGCATGCATTTCCACTATGAAAGGGAAGTTGTAAACTCGCCGCTTGCAAGATAGCGCGCGGTGATCGTGCCCTTTGGCGCGCGGGACTTGGCCAAGCCTGCCCGCTCGCCCGGGCGCGCCCGTCGCTGCCGCCTCGGGCTGGCGAATACGCGGGCTACTTGCCTGATTTTACACGTTCCCACTCGCGATCGATGATCTTTTGGGTTGGTCCATCGTAATTGCGGGGAGCAAATAGGCGCTGCATGACGGTGGCATCGGGATAAACCGAAGGGTTGGACGAAATGTTTTTGTCGATCAGAGGCTTTGATGCCAGTACGGAATTGGCAAGATGCGCGTAGTTAGAATTCGCCGCCGCAACGCGTGGCCGCAATAGGAAATCGATCAAGGCATAGGCTTCATCAGGATGCTGGGCGTTCTTCGGGATAACGAGGGTATCGAGGAAAGCAGGCGCGCCTTCCTTAGGAATGGCGTAGCCAATGTCAATCCCATTCGCCGCTGCCCGCGCCCTTTCGCGCGCTTGCAGGCCTTCGAGAGAAGAGCCGATGGCGACGCAAATATCGCCGTCGACGAGCGCGTCGGCATATCCCGCTGGCTCAAATTTTTTGATGCTTCGCCGGATGCTGCTCAGAAGATCGGCGGCGTGCTTGATATCGGATGGCCGCACTGAGGTGGGATTAAGCCCGAGATACCGCAGGGCGATTGGAAATAAATCATTTGGGCTATCGAAAACCTCGACGCCGCAGCTCGAAAATTTTTTCAAATTCTCGGGTCGGAACAGCATCGCCCAGGAGTCGAATGGGGAAGGGGCGCCGGGCGCGGCGGAAGCATCCGAAGTTGCTCCGGCCGGCGCGTTGCCGGAAATCTCCCTTACGTCAGCGGCATTGTAGGCAAAGCCCGCCGTAAACCACATATAAGGGATCGCGTACTGATTTCCGGGATCATAGGCGGCGGCGAGCGCCACGATTTCCGGCCATAGGTTGGCGCTGTTGGAAAGTCTGCCTTTGTCAAATTTTTGCAGCCGCCCTGCTACGATCTCGCTCTGCAAAAGCCTGGCTGGCACGATGGCCACATCAAACTCATTTACGGCGCTCAGCTCCTTTTCCAAGGCGTCTTCGGAACTAAACGAGTCATAAGTGGCTTTAATTCCTGTCTCAGTCCAAAAGCTCTCAAAGACTCTGGGATCGATGTAATCGCTCCAGCCAAGAATATGGACGATTTTCGTTTGCCCGAATGCTTGGCAGCCTCCAGCGCCCGTGAGGACGACCGAAGCGGATAACCAAATCAAGAGAACTCTTAACAGCGGCAAGCAGCGCGATCCCTGTGGCACGGCTCCCTCATGTCGGCGCGGGCTGGCAACCCTGCCGCAGGCGCTAGCCTCCGCTGACGCGGGCGCGCAGATTTTCATCGACTTTGTCAAGGAAACCGCTTGTTGACAACCAACGTTGGTCTGCCCCGACGAGTAATGCCAAATCCTTGGTCATATAGCCTGCCTCGACGGTTGCGACGCACGCCGTCTCTAGCGTTGTGGCAAATTGAGCGAGTTCCGCGTTATCGTCGAGCTTGGCGCGGTGGGCAAGCCCTCGCGTCCAGGCGAAGATGGAGGCGATGGAGTTCGTGGATGTTTCCTTGCCTTTCTGGTGCTCGCGGTAATGCCGGGTCACCGTGCCGTGGGCGGCTTCTGCTTCAACCGTATTACCATCCGGACTCATGAGCACAGAGGTCATCAGGCCGAGTGAGCCAAACCCTTGCGCGACAGTATCGGACTGCACGTCGCCATCGTAATTCTTGCAAGCCCATACATAGCCGCCCGACCATTTTAAAGAAGAGGCCACCATGTCATCGATCAACCGATGTTCATAGGTAAGACCGGCATCGGCAAACGCGGTTTTGAATTCAGTATTAAAAACCTCTTGAAACAGATCCTTGAAGCGGCCGTCGTAAGATTTCAAAATCGTATTTTTCGTTGAAAGATAAACGGAATAATTGCGAGCGAGCCCATAATTCATCGAGGCTCTTGCGAAATCGCGAATTGAGTCATCGAGATTATACATCGACAAGGAAACCCCGGGGCCCGGATAATCATAAACTTTGCGCTCCAAAATCGTGCCATCCTCACCCTCGAAGCGAATGGTCATCCGGCCCTTGCCGGGCACCTTGAAGTCCGTCGCGCTATATTGGTCGCCGAAGGCATGGCGGCCGATAACGATTGGCCGTGTCCACCCGGGCACTAGGCGGGGCACATTGTGGCAAATAATCGGTTCGCGAAAAATCACCCCGCCGAGAATATTGCGTATCGTGCCATTGGGCGATCTCCACATTTGCTTCAGCTTGAATTCCTCGACCCGCGCCTCATCCGGTGTAATCGTCGCGCATTTAACGCCAACGCCGTGCCTCTTGATCGCATGGGCGGCGTCGACAGTGACTTGATCGTTGGTGGCGTCGCGGTTTTGGATCGAGAGATCATAGTAGTCGAGGTTGATATCAATGTAAGGATGAATAAATTTCTGCTTGATATAGTGCCAGATGATGCGGGTCATTTCATCGCCGTCGAGCTCAACTACTGGCCTTTCAACTTTAATCTTCGTCATCGGTTTTCTTTTCGGCTAGAGCAGGATGAGCGGAACTGATTTTGCGGGCGCGCGGCGGTGGAGGACTAGCAGACTTCTTATGTCATTTGAACGACTGAATTTCCCGCTCGAATCCTTATCCGCGAATGCCGGCGAGCGATGGATCGGACCGTTCCGGGCTAGAATATGCGGCGGCGGGATCGCATGAACTAAACAAACGAAATTTCGTCGCGCTCCAGCCTTAGGCAAGTCAGCCGACCTGTCGCATAGGCGCCCGTGTCAATATTGATCCGGTTTTTCCGGACATCAGGTTCCCGGACGGGGGTATGGCCATGAACGATGATTTTTTCGAACGGTTCTTCGTGCATCAGAAATTCATCCCGTATCCATAACAGGTCTTCATCGGTTTGACGATCAAGCGAGATGTTTGGCCGGATCCCGGCATGCACGAAGAAAAAATCCCCGCAACTGAAGCTCAAATCGAGGCTGGCGAGAAAATCGCCGTGACTTTGCGGCATGGCCTTTGCCAGATCGCCAGCGAGCGCTGCCTGTTCCTCGGGGGCAGCGGAAAGAACGGATCCTAAGCCATAGGACGCGAGCGTCGGCAGCCCTCCATAGCGGGCCCAGATATTGAATATGCGCGGGTTTTGGAGAAATTCCACGAGATAAAGTTCATGATTGCCGCGCAGGCAGATGACCTCCTGGCTTTGACCGCGCTCGATCAGTAAATCCAAAACGGCGGCCGAGTCCTGTCCGCGATCGATATAATCGCCAAGAAAAACTTGGATCGGCCGTCCTACCGGATGGGCGGCGATATCAGCATCGATGCGCACAAACATCGGCTTGAGCAGGTCCGCGCGGCCGTGGATATCGCCAACCGCATAAATTCGCACCCCATCGGGCACAAATGGTCGTGTAATCGGCGTGACCTGAAGCGCCATGGAGAAAATATTCTACTCGTTGAAGAGATTGGACTTTAATACCAAGGAAACGGCCACGCCTAAATCGGGCAACCGGCAATGCGGCAAATAAAGCAAATTTGGTCGATCCAGCAAGCCTTGCCCGCCGATCCGCGAGGCTTGCAAGCGGCAGTAAGCCACGAGCGGCCAACAGGATCCCCGCTTGGTTTTTTGATTGCGGGCGGCCACGACTAGTCTTGGCGTGGCGAGCGGCACTTCGGAATTTTCGAAAAAGAAGTTAATGCCTTGCCCCGGCAAAACGTTACCGCTCCCGCCTACCCAGGAAAGGCCAAGATCCGCTTCATGTTTGCGATATAGCTCTGAAGCAAACCTACCCCTTGCTTCGTTCGCGCGCGCATCTGAAGGCAAAGCCGGTGGCGGCGTTCTTCGCCGTTAAAAATTCGCCAAGCAAATGGATACAGTCCGGCGCGGCGAGTAGCTCGATGCTTAATGCCTCCTCGAAGCTGCTTATTTGAGGTGCTGAGCAAGAAACTTGTTCATCTCGAACATGGTTACTTTGCTCTTGCCGAAGACCGCCGCGAGTTTTTCATCCGCAAGAATTTCCCGCTTATTTGCTTCGTTTTGCAGCTTATGTTTCTTGATATAACTCCAAACCTTGCTCACAACTTCGGTGCGAGGCAGAGGATCGGATCCGACCACCGCGGCAAGCTCCTTCGAAGGCTGCAGCGGCTTTGCAAACGCGCTCGCTGCCGGCTTCGCTTTCTTGGGAGCGGAAGCGGCTTTGGCGGGCGTGGCTGCCGTTTTTTTCCCTGTTGTCATTCGGTTTGTCTCCACAAGCTTAAATTAGAACTATTGCGTCTCGTCAGCACGAGCTGGCCTTCTCGGGTTTTCTCGCTAGTCCAAGCCAATTATTACACGGAACCCCAACCAAAGCACCCCGTCAAGCTGCTGGCGGCTCAGCGGTACGGTTTTCCGCTTTGCCGAGAGAAGCGTCATTCGTGCCTGGCTCGCAGTCAAGCTTGGACTTTCTCGCCTTGTCATTATTCGCCTTACCTCATCGGCAATTTCGCTTATCGCCGATTCTCCGCGAGTAAAACAGCAAAACTATCGAAAGTGCTGGGGAAAAAGCGCCGCGCTCACTCTTGGGCGCCTCTGGGGCACCAGCCGCGTTGCCGGGCGTCCGGGGCAGGTCAGATGAGCACTTCGGCCGCATTTTCGGTGTGACGACTGGTAAGCGCCACCCGCAGTTTCTCGAGAGCACGGCTCTCGATCTGCCGCACGCGCTCTTTCGAGATGCCGAGACGGTCACCAAGGGCCTCCAGCGTGGCGGCTTCATCGGCGAGGCGGCGCTCTCGCACGATCCGCCGCTCTCTGTCAGAAAGAACCGCCAAGGCCTCGTTGAGCCAAGCCGCCCGCCGGTCGCCATCAAGAGACAAACTAACGGTCTCGTCGGGCCGCGGCTGCTCGTCCACAAGCAATGCGATTCGCTCGGCGCCGGGCGAATCGCTATCCCCGACTGGCGCGTTGAGAGAAAGGTCTGGTCCCGAGAGCCGGGCCTCCATAGATTCGACATCGGCCCGCGGCACGCCGAGCATGTCGGCGATATGGCCGAATACTTCGGCGCTCGCGCCTATGTCTCCACCTTGCAAGAGCTTGGCTCGTATTCTGCGCAAGTTGAAAAAAAGCGCTTTCTGCGCCGAGCTCGTGCCGCCTCGCACAATCGACCAGTTGTGGAGAACGTAATTTTGCATCGCGGCGCGTATCCACCACGTCGCGTAGGTCGAAAAGCGGACCTCGCGTTCCGGCTCGAACCGCGCGGCGGCCTCGAGAAGGCCGATATGGCCCTCTTGAATGAGATCCGCGAGCGAGAGGCCGTAGTGGCGAAAACGCACTGCCAGCGCGATAACAAGGCGCATATGGGCGTGGGCCAGCTCATGCAGCGCCTTGACATCGGCCTCTTTCTTCCAACGCAGAGCGAGCGCCAGCTCTTCGCCACGGTCGAGATAGGGCGCGGCCATCGCCGCGGCGAGAAGAGGCCGGCTCACGTCAGCTAACTGCGCCATGATTCCGCGACTTGCCTTTTCCAATCATTTCAGCCGCCGTGTTCCGTCGGCGCTGCCGCGGCGACTCAAAGGAAAAAAGAAAAGCTTTCAGAAAAGGATCGAAAAAGACGCCGTCGGCTTTTTTCTCCCCTTCGTGAACACTTAAACGATTGCTCGGCGCCGCGGGTTCCAGGGCTTGATTGTCAAACCTCATCTTTCATTGTTGAGATCACGCTGGGGTGGCATTACGGCATAGCTGACGCTTGTGATCTTACGAAAATGTTTCACGTGAAACATTTTGGTACGATCGGGGCTGAGAATCTTACAAGGGAGGAGACGAGTCTTCCTTAACAGAAGGTGGGATTGCCGTTTTTTGGCGTGGGCGATGAAGTGTAGCGGGGCCTAACGGCTTGATTCTTGCCAAGGCGTTATTGCCGAAATTTGAACGATGCTGCCGCGCCGTCCGAGCGTTCTTGCAAGCGCGGTCCTCCGAAACTCATTTTCAACCCGAACGACCTTTAACTCGGCAAGGCCGGCGAGCGGCTTGAGGTCGCTGACCTGCGTCCCTTGCAGATCGAGCCGCTGCAGGGCGGCGAGGCCCGCGAGCGGCGCGAGGTCGCTGACCTGCGTGCCATGCAGATAGAGCTCTTGCAAAGCGGAGAGGCCGGCGAGCGGCGCGAGGTCGCTGACCTGCGTCCCTTGCAGATCGAGCGTCTGCAAAGCGGAGAGGCCGGCGAGCGGCTTGAGGTCGCTGACCTGCGTCCCACCCAGATCGAGCGTCTGCAAAGCGGAGAGGCCGGCGAGCGGCTTGAGGTCGCTGACCTGCGTCCCTTGCAGATAGAGCCCCTGCAAAGCGGAGAGGTTCGCGAGCGGCGCGAGGTCGCTGACCTCCGTGCCTTCCAGAGAGAGCGACTGCAAAGCGGTGAGGCCGGCGAGCGGCGCGAGGGTCTTTAAAGAAGTTTCACCTGTAAAGACGAGATCGTTGATCCACGGCCGCCATTTGGCGGGGGGCGCACGGCCCGCCAGGATCATTTCTTTGATTTTATCGTAATCGAAGTCGTCAGGCCGTTTGGCGGGTTTGCCAGGTGCCCATTGTCTCAAAACATGTGCGGTTTCTTGGATAGCTTTGCCGAATTCCTCCACTTTAATGATCAGAAAATCTGAAATTTCTTTTCGTGTTTTCCGCGCTAGATCGCGCAAGGGCTTCGATATTTTATCGGCGGCACGGGCGAATTGCGCGGCTCGCTCAATTGCGACACCTGTGTTTTCAAGCACATCTGCCAAACGTCTAACCGCGGCGCTGAGCATCTCCAATTGACTGATTTGAGCTTCCTCGGATTTCAGCTCCGCCCGCACCGCGCCTTGATTGGTTTCAACGTCATTCAACTGGCGGCTGAGATTTTCGGCGTGAGGGAAATCCGCCCTCCGCAATTCTTCGACGGGCGGACGTGCCTCTTGAATTGCGTCGTCCACACTCTTCGATCGCTGTAACGCAATCGCTGCCGCGTCGAGTTTAGTGGCGTCAAACGTCGGCTCCGGCTCTAAGCCATCGGGCAGTTCGACGGCCGCCTCAACCTGATATTGCGCAAGCGCCGTCGAGACAGACGCGAAGAGGTCCTTGAGCAGGAGATCAAGCCTGTCCTCACGCTCGACTGAAGGTGGTGTCTCGCCATCCGGCTTGGGTGCAGGAGCACGGCTTATATATTTCCGGCGTATCCTTGGAAGTTCGATGCGGGCGTAAGTTAAAGGCGCGCGGCAACCTTCCGCCGTTCCCCGCGGCAGCGAGGCCAGCGCGCCGCAAAGCTCCGTCAACCGCTCTGAAGGAAAACCATCGAGAGGAATGTTGGGTGCCTTTAAATAGTCGCGGAGGGCGAGGGCCTTGGCGGCGACTTCTTCAAGCTCTAGCCCGAGTTCGACGGACGGCCGCTGATATTCAAGTGGCATGGCGAAACCTCGGTCCCAAGCCCTTCTCTGCCTCTAGCACGCTATGGGCGCGGCTCCACAGGAATCGGGCGAGCGTCGAGCTTGCCCCTTTGCGGGCGGCTCATCATATTCTACAATTGTTCTAGAATCTCTCTCCCAGCTCCAGCCTTGAACTGGACGTTTTGGAGTTTTCATGTTTATCGAAACCGAATCAACGCCCAACCCCGCGACCTTAAAATTCCTGCCCGGACGTCTCGTCATGTCCATTGGGACTCTAGAAATCAAATCGCGAGAGGATGCGCATCAATCGCCCCTTGCCGAAGCGCTCTTTGAAATTGATGGCGTATCGGGGGTTTTCTTTGGCTCGGATTTTATCTCTGTCTCCAAGTCGGAGGGCGAGTGGCAGCAGCTCAAACCTGTCGTCCTCGGCGCGATCATGGAGCATTACCTTTCGGGCGAGCCTCTCTTAAACGAATCGGCATCCGCAGGGCATGGGGATGCTGGCGGCGAGGAGTTTTATGCGGAGGGCGATGCCGAGACGGTTGCCTCGATCAAAAAACTGCTCGAGACTCACGTCCGCCCGGCTGTCGCCAATGATGGCGGGGATATCACCTTTCGCGGCTTTCAAGACGGTACCGTCTATCTGGCAATGAAAGGATCATGCTCTGGATGCCCATCTTCCACGGCGACGCTCCGGCATGGCATCGAAAATCTCCTCAAGCACTTTGTCCCGGCCGTGCGCGCGATCGAGCAAATCCCATGAAGGCGAGGCCGTCTCGGAAATGCTCGGCGGCAATGATGCGAGTGGGTAAATGAGAATTCTTGCCATTGATACCGCTTTGTCCGCGGCCTCCGCTTGCGTTTATGAGGAAGGCGCGGAAAGCCCTCTTTCGGCCGATACCATGGCGATGGAACGCGGCCATGCGGAGGCGCTCATGCCGCTCATCGACCGTGTCATCGCCCATGCCGGAGGCGGCTTTGCGGCGCTCGATCGAATCGCCGTCACCATCGGCCCTGGCTCGTTCACCGGGCTGCGCGTTGGTATTGCCGCGGCGCGGGCGCTCGGCGTGGCTTGCAAGGTGCCGGTCACCGGCGTTTCCACGCTGACTGCGCTGGCGGCACCCGTGATCATCGAGCAAAAGCCCGGCCTTGTCGCCGTCGCGATCGACGCCCGAAATGGCGAGGTGTATTTCGCGGCATTCGCGCCGGATGGACGGTGCGTTTCGGCCCCCCGCGCCTTGCCAGCAAAAGAAGCCCTGCGTTCGCTCGGAAGCGGTCCCGTGCGGATCGTCGGATCCGGCGCCGCAATCGTCGCCGCGGAGGCCGCGGCCACCGGGACAGAGGTCGAGGTTATCCGCCCGTACCCTGGGCTTGACGTCCTTTGGGTGGCAAAGCTTGGGCTTCTCGCCGACCCTGACCATGCGCCGCCGCGGCCGCTGTACCTCAAGGCGCCATCCGCCTCCACGGCGCAGGTCGCGTCGCCACCAGCGCCCCCGTGATCCATGATCAATTGGCCGGCCAAAGCTTTACCTGCCATTCGGCCAATCAGCGCCGAAAGAAGTGGGGAATGCGCGGCAATTCATGCCATGAGCTTCTCCCACCCTTGGCAGGAGGCGGATTTCGAGCAGCTTTTCACAACGCCTGGGATTTTTGCCGACGGCGCGATCGAAGCCAAACAGCAACAGCTCGCCGGATTCATCTTGTCACGCGTCGCGGGCGGTGAGGCTGAGATCCTGACTCTTGCGGTGGCGCCCGAATGGCGAAGGCTAGGGGTTGCCACGAGTCTTCTGAAACCGCATTTGCAGGGGCTTGTGGAAGCCCGAGTGACCCGTCTTTTCCTCGAGGTCAGCGCCGAAAATGTTGCGGCTTTGGCGCTTTACAAGAAGTTGGGGTTCGAGCAGGTAGGTGAACGAAAAGCTTATTACCGGGCCGCCAATAATGAATTGACGGCGGCCCTCATCATGCGCCGTGATCTGATATGCTAGAACCGGGCGGATCGGCCGCTTGCGCTTTAAAACAGTGCAATGCTGGCGGTGGAAAACTAAAAGCCAATGCCAAAACAGTTTGACGTTGCCGGCGCTTTGCCAGGCCCCGAAGGGCCCGAGGGGAGCTTGGCGCGGCCCACCAGGCGCGTATTTATTAAGTCATATGGCTGCCAAATGAATGCCTATGACGCGCAAAGGATGGCCGACGCCCTGGCACCCCAGGGTTATACCGAGACCTCCGATCCGCAAGACGCGGATGTCATCATTTTGAATACGTGCCACATCAGGGAAAAGGCGACCGAAAAAGTTTTCTCCGAATTGGGAAAAATGCGTGCGCTAAAGGCCCTGCGAGCGGCCAGCGGGCGGGAAACCAAGATTGTCGTCGCTGGCTGTGTGGCGCAGGCCGAAGGGGAAGAGATCGTTCGCCGCCAGAGGGCGGTCGATGTCATCGTTGGCCCGCAAAGCTATCACCGGCTGCCGGAGCTGTTGCATCAGGCGGAAACCACCCGGGTGGTATCAGACACCGATTTTCCCATCGAAAGTAAATTCGATTCTCTCGCGCGTCCAGCCCCTGCCGTGATCCGCGGGCGCGGTGTGTCCGCCTTTGTCACCGTGCAAGAGGGATGCGATAAATTTTGCACTTTCTGCGTTGTTCCGTACACGCGCGGCGCCGAGGTTTCCCGGCCGGTTAAGGATGTTCTGGCGGAGGTTGAGAACCTCGCCGCGTCGGGCGTGCGCGAAGTGACGCTCATCGGCCAAAATGTCAACGCCTACCACGGCGAGGCTGACGCCAAAAAAATGGCTTCGCTGGCTTTGTTGATGGCCCGCGTTGCCGAAGTGCGTGGCATTGCCCGCATCCGCTACACGACAAGCCATCCAGCGGATATGGATGAGGGGCTGATCGAGGCGCACCGGAACGAGCCTGCCTTGATGCCCTTTCTGCATTTGCCGGTGCAATCCGGGTCCGACAGGATTCTCGCCGCGATGAACCGCCGACATACCAGCAAAACTTATCTTGCGCTCATCGAAAAAATCCGCGCGGCGCGCCCCGATATCGCTTTGTCTTCCGATTTCATCATCGGTTTCCCTGGGGAGACGGACGAAGATTTCGAGAAAACCTTGGCTCTCGTCGAGGACATCGAATTTGCCAGTGCGTTCTCGTTCAAATATTCGCCCCGCCCGGGTACCCCGGCGGCGGAGCTTGCGAATCAAGTTCCGGACGCCGTGAAATCGGCAAGGCTTTTGCGCTTGCAAGCTCTGCTCGAAGTGCAGCGCCAGGCTTTCAACCGCAAGATGATCGGAAAGGCCCTCGATGTCCTCATCGAAAAACCCGGCCGTCATCCCGGCCAAATCACGGGAAAATCTCCTTATTTTCAACCCGTGCAGCTCGCCGGTGAAGAGGCCGAGATCGGCGGCATAGTGCGGGCGGAGATTTTTGCCGCTTCCGGCAATTCGCTGTTTGGCCGCCGCACGGTGCGCCAGACGGCTTACGAGGAGTTTCGTTGAAGACACCAGATCGTCCGGCGCAGCATATGCGGCAAGATATCAAGGCTTCACCAGGAGTTTCCGGCTCCGCTGAATTTACCTTGGCGTTCGACGACAACCGGCATGCTTCGCTCGTTTTTGGCCAGTACGACCAAAATCTGGCTAAGCTCGAACGCCGGCTTGGCGTCACGGCGAGCGCCAATGGCAACCATGTGACGATCAAGGGCACCGTGGAAGCCTGCGAGCAGGCGCGCCTCGCTCTCGAAAATCTCTACGCAAGGGTCGAGCTTGGCCAGGCAGTCGGACTTGGTGACGTCGATGGCGCGATTGAAGAGAGCGTTTTGCAAGGCACGCTTTTTCCGAAGGAAAACGATACGGGGCGCTTGGTTTTCGAGCAGTTTGGCACACGCCGGCGGGGTACCGTGCGCGCCCGTAACCAGGCGCAAGACGCTTATCTGCGCGCGCTTAAACGGTATGAGCTCGTCTTCGCCGAGGGGCCGGCGGGAACCGGCAAGACATGGCTCGCCGTTGGCTTCGCGATTCTGCTGCTCGAGCAGGGCGAAGTCGAGCGAATCATTCTTTCCCGGCCGGCTTTGGAAGCGGGAGAGAGGCTTGGTTTCCTCCCCGGTGATATGCGTGATAAGGTCGATCCATATCTGCGGCCGATCTATGATGCACTTGCCGATTTCATGGACGCTCGCGTGCTCGAACGCGGCATGCAGACAGGAATGATCGAAGTTGCTCCATTGGCTTTTATGCGCGGGCGCACTTTGACCAACGCTTGTGTGCTACTTGACGAGGCGCAAAATGCAACTTCGATGCAAATGAAAATGTTTTTGACTCGCCTTGGCGAGGGATCGCGGATGATCGTGACAGGGGATCCTTCGCAAACCGATCTTCCACCGGGACAAAAATCGGGGCTGAGCGAGGCAATTCACCTCCTAGCCGGTCTTGAGGGGATAGGCCATGTCATCTTCCGGCAATCGGATGTCGTGCGCCACGATCTCGTCCGGCGCATTGTCGGTGCCTATGAGTCGCAACACGGCTACCAATTAAAGAACACGTAATAAAATGCCTAATTCAGCGAAGATCGTGGTCGATGTCGCTATCGGCTACGATGGTTGGGATGCCCTTGAAGCCCCCGCGAAACTTGCCAAGGACGCGATCGATGCCGCGATCGCGACGAGCAGAATTATACTCAAAAGCGGCGCCGAGGTGAGTGTCCTGCTTTGTGACGATGCCACCATTCGCGAGCTGAACCGAAAATGGCGTCATCGCGATGAGGCAACGAATGTCCTTGCCTTTCCCGCTCCGGCCTCGGCGCCACCTCTCCTTGGCGATATCGTGATTGCCTTTGAGACGACCGCGCGCGAAGCCGCCGCCGCCAAGAAGACCCTGCGCGATCACACCTCCCATCTATTGGTTCATGGTTTTTTGCATCTCATTGGCTTCGACCATGAGGATGAGGATGCGGCTGAACTCATGGAAGCCAAGGAGCGTGCCACTCTTGCCAAGCTTGGTATCGCCGATCCGTACCAACTGCCGATAGAGGAAGCGGCCGCCGCCAATGAGCGATCCTGACGACCCATTGCCCGGGGAGAACGGCGGCAGTCGATCCGCGTCCGAGGGGAAATTAAGCCTCGTTGATCGCCTGCGTGCTTTGTTCGGTATTGGCGGAGCCTCTATTCGCGACGATATTGAAGAGGTTCTCGCCGATTCGTCGCCGGGCAGCGATGTCACGCCACAGGAGCGGGCCCTTTTAAAAAACGTGCTCTCGCTGCACGAGGTCCATGTCCGTGATGTCATGATTCCGCGCGCCGATATCGTCGCCGTCTCGCTGCAAGCAAAACTCGCGGAAGTGCTTGCGATCTTCCGGGATGCCGGCCACTCCCGCCTGCCCGTGCATGGAGAGACGCTCGATGACCCTCGCGGCATGGTCCATATTCGCGATTTTGTGAGTTATCTCGCCGCCGAAGTACCGGTCTCGTCGGAAGATGAAACCAGCGGGCCCTCGACAGCCTGCCGCGCCGCGCGAGGGGGCATGGATTTGGCTCTCTCGCATGCCGATATTCTGCGCCCGGTCCTCTTCGTCCCTGGGTCCATGCCAGCCCTCGACCTTTTGGTGAAGATGCAGGCAACGAGAACGCATATGGCTCTCGTCATCGATGAATATGGGGGGACCGAGGGATTGGCGTCGATTGAAGATATCGTCGAAGTGATCGTCGGCGATATCGAAGATGAGCATGATAAGGAGGAGAGTCCGAAAATCGAATCTGTGCCGGGGGGCTTCCTCATTGATGCGCGGGCCGACCTTGGGGATGTATCGGAAGTCATCGGAGCCGACCTCGAGGCAATGAGCGATGCCGAAGATGTCGATACCCTCGGCGGGCTCATTACGGCTCTTGCCGGGCATGTGCCTGTGCGCGGCGAGATTATCGTTGGCAATGACTTCGAATTTGAAGTCACCGATGCCGATCCGCGGCGTGTCAAAAGGGTCAAAATCCGGCTCGCCGAAGCGCCCGCGCAAAAAACGCATGTGGAGGAGGAAATGAGCGACACGCCGGATCAACCCGGACCGCGGTGATTCATCATGCCCAGGGGATCGGGTTTCTCGATTAGCTACTTTATTTCTGGCGGCCGTTTCGTGGCGCACCGGGGACCTGCTTGACTTGGCGCGTGCTGCTGACGCCGCAAGCGATCGCCACGGGCGTAATGCATGCCTCAGGTTGGCGCCGCCGGTCGATCGCTTTTACGAGCGGCGCGGCCGGTGCCCTTGCAATGGCGCCTTTTGATTTCTACCTCGCGCTCATAATCCCAATGTCGGCCGCCGTTTGGTTGATCGACGGTTGCGGCAAAGCAGACGCGAAGAGGCCCTGGGCCCGCCTTTCTTGGCGAAATGCCGCATGGCGGGCATGGGCGGCCGGCTGGTGGTGGGGCTTTGGTTTTTTTATCGCCGGCCTTTGGTGGCTAGGTTATGCCTTCCTCATCGACGCCGATGAATTTGCCTGGGCCTTGCCGCTCGGCGTTGCCGGGCTTCCGGCGATGCTCGCGGTCTTTCCCGCGGCGGGTTTTCTCTTTGCCCGGATGATTTGGGTGCGGGGAAGCGCCCGCATCTTCGCGCTTGGGGCGGGGTTGGGGCTGGCGGAATGGCTTCGCGGCCATCTCTTTTCGGGATTTCCTTGGAACGCCTTTGGCATGGCGCTTGGCGGCAATCTCATCACCGCTCAATTTGCCTCGCTCATTGGCCTTTATGGCCTCACCGTCATCGCCATTCTTATCTTCTCCGTGCCGGCGGTGCTGGCGGACAGCGGTCTTTGCAAATCGCCGCTGCGGCTGCCCTGGGCCGCAGTGGCCGCGCTGGCGATCTTCTGCGCGGTTTGCGGTTTCGGATTCTATCGCCTCGCGCAGCCGCTTCCCCAACTTGTTGAGGGAGTAAAGCTGCGGATTATGCAGCCCAATGTTGATTTGAAGACGTTCCGTCCCGAAAACAAACGGCAGATCCTCGCGCATTACTTAGCGCTTTCGGCACGGGGAGTTGATGGCGGTCATCTCGATCTTCGCGATATTACGGCGCTGATCTGGCCGGAGTCGGCATTTCCTTTTCTTCTCGCGCGCGAGCCTCAAGCGCTTGCGGCAATTGGCGGCTTGCTGCCCGAAAACACAGTTCTCGTGACCGGTGCCGCCCGCGCTGCCGCTCTTCAAGAACCCCGAACCCGCCCGCAATTCTTCAATGCTATTCAAGTCGTGACGAGCGGCGGCCATATCGTCGAGACCTACGATAAGGTTCACCTAGTGCCGTTTGGCGAATACCTGCCTTTCCGGAGCCTGTTCGAGCGCCTGGGTCTTCACCAATTCGTTCATGTGCCGGGTGGTTTTGAAGCAGGCGAGGGGCGGCGGGTTCTACTCATCCCGGGATTGCCGCCCGCCGCCCCGCTAATTTGCTACGAGGCGATTTTTCCCGGGGCGGCGGTGCCTAAGGTGCCGCCTCAGCAACGGCCAGGATTCCTTCTTAATGTGACGGATGACGGCTGGTTTGGCAGTGCTGGCCCCTACCAGCACTTTGCCCAGGCGCGCCTTCGCGCCATCGAGGAAGGTTTGCCCTTGGTGCGCGCCGCGAATACCGGGATTTCCGCGATCGTGGACCCCTACGGGAGGGTGATGGCATCACTCAAGCTCGACGAGGCGGGGATTATCGATGGCAGCCTTCCGGAAGGGCTGGCGCCGCCTCTATTCGCGCGCTTCCCGCTGTTTGCCCCTTTTCTGGTTTGGAGCGGCGCCCTCGCTTTAGCCTTGGCTGCGCGTTATGGCTTGACAGTTGGCCCTAAATGAACAAAACTTCATAGAACCTAGATATAATAAGTAACTTTATTTATCATTATTCCAGAGCAAGCTGCTGCGAGGGCGAGGACAGCGTGGGGCCATGGGACAGGATTTCCGCCTTTCGTTAGACCACACTATCAGATTCGTCCATGACCTCGATCGCGCCCGCAATCTAACGGACATCAGCAAAAACATTTTGCGTCACCTTGCGAGTATCGGCGCCGAGAGCGTCATCGCAACGCCAATGCCCAAGGTTGGGGCGAGCTGCCGCCAGCAGCTCAGCAGCGTCCTTTTTCAGGAGATCCCCTCTGAATGGGCGAGCACCTACGCAAGGCGGAACTATGCGTTCAAGGACCCCATCATCCATCGCATGATGTCGCTCGCGACACCGTTTTTCTGGGACGAAATCGAAGGAGAACGGTATAGGGATCCCGAGGGTGATAAAATCATGGGCGAAGCAAAGGAATTCGGCCTCAATCAGGGATTTTCTACCTCCCTCGTCACGCTTGAGGGACAAACCGTCGGATTTTCCGTCGCGGGGCGGCACTTTACCGGCAGTTCCGATATGCGCGGCGTTTTAACGCTGATTGCCAGCTACGCCATCGGGCGAGCAATCGCACTCCAGCAAGGATCCTTTCACGAAAACCGAGAGATCCGGTTGTCTGCCCGCGAACGTGAAGCTCTGCAATGGGCTGCCGAGGGGAAAAACGACTGGGAGATCGGCGAGGTCATGAACATTAGCGAGCATGGCGCCGAAAAACACCTGCGTTCGGTTCGTGCCAAGCTCGGGGTCATCAACCGGACCCAGGCCGTCGCGGAGGCAATCCGCCGTGGCTTAATCGCGTAACTTACTCACTACGATCACCTTTTCTTGAATATCCTATCGGAAGCTCGACGGAAATTAGCGAGAGCGCTATCATCCGGTTTTATTCCGAAGAAAGTTCAATGAATAGTGAGTGACACACATATATATATTAATTGACATTATATGCTAATATACACAATGGCTGTTTATATCGCATAAAAGGTACGCTTTTCCGTACTACCGCGATCATATTTGCAAGAGCATTTTCTGGTCATTGTTCAGCCGGAAACCAAAGCGGCGCACCGCAAGGGTGGCATTCCGGAAGACATGACCTGGAGAATGTTGGATGATTCACATCGTTTCCCCCGATAACGAGCACCTTTTTCGCAATGAAATGGAGCAAGCCTACCGCTTGCGGCACCAAGTATTTGTAAAAGAAATGGGATGGCATGATCTTGCTAAACCGGATGGACGAGAAATAGATCAATTCGACAACAAACATGCAGTTCATATGCTCTACGTCGAGCGTGGCGAGGTTCTAGGGTATCAGCGTTTCTTGCCCTCGACGCGCCCGCACCTGCTTTCCGACGTAATGCCAGAGCTCTGCGAGGTTCCGCGGCCGGTTGGTACCCACATCTGGGAGTGGACGCGATTTTGCGTTGAGCGCGGCCACCGCGTTCAGGGCCGCGCGGTCTGCCCGCTCACTAATATGCTTCTCACCGCTGCGGTGGAATGGGGGCTCGAAAGCGGGATCACGCAATTTATTATTCAAACAAACGCAACCTGGCTGTTAAGAATGGTTCAGCTCCATTTCCGGCCGCTGCCATTGGGCTTGCCAAAAAAGATTAGTGGTGAAGATATTATCGCCATCACCGCGAGCTTCGATGAGCGCACGCTGATGCGGCTTCGAGATATGCGAGGTGACACAAAGCGGGTCCTCGCGGAACAGGCGCGAGTCCCGTCGTTGTTGCATGCTTGAATAAAGCCGCCGCGCTCGTGCCGGGCGTGGTTCTTCTTTCCGGCAAGCCTGCGCAGCTGGCGCTGATAGCCGGCCGCGCAGGCTTGGTCACGGATTGTCGGGGAGTGGAGAATTCCGGCCGCATTAACGGTTGGCCGGATTGCACCATATAAGTTAAGCGGGTTAGACCCTTATCCTTTTCGCTTCCGCGGTAGGAGATCCTCGAGGGCGGACAGCCGGGATGGAATTGGCAAAAAAACCTCCGAATCCAATCGACCGGCATGTGGGCAGCCGCGTTCGCATGCGGCGGGTTATGCTCGGCATAAGCCAAGAAAAGCTTGGTGACGCCTTGGGATTGACCTTCCAGCAGGTCCAAAAGTATGAAAAGGGCACAAACCGCATCAGCGCCAGCAGGCTCCAGCAGATCTCCCGGACCCTCGAGGTTCCGCCTTCCTTTTTCTTCGAAGGCGCGCCGTCTTTCGAGCTAAGGGCAGGCCCGCCGCCAGAGAACACGGGGTTTGCCGAAGATGCGCAGCCGAGTTATGTCGCTGATTTTTTATCGACCCCGGAAGGTCTCCATTTAAACCTCGCGTTCGCCAAAATTCACGATCCAAAAGTCCGCAAGCTGGTTGTCGAACTCGTCTCAACCCTCGCCGGTGGAACCGAGGATGAGAACGACCCAGGCGGAAGTGCCGAAAAATCGGGTGAATAGACGCTGCTTGGTTTTACCGTAGTGACCGAGGGATTAGCTTGACAAAGCGGCCCGCGTAACAAAAGCATTCCGCGATGTTTCAACCATTGGGGAGAGTGCCTTGGCTCGCGAAAACTATCTTTTTACGAGTGAATCTGTTTCCGAAGGCCACCCCGATAAAGTCTGTGATCGGATATCTGATGAAATCGTCGATTTGTTCTTTCGTGACGGCGCGCGGGCGGGCGTCGACCCCTATGCGACGCGTGTCGCCTGCGAGACTTTGGCGACAACCAATCGTGTCATCATCGCTGGTGAAGTCCGCGGCGCGCCGATTGCTCATGAGACCATAGAAGCAGCGGCCCGCGGCGCGATCAAAAACATCGGTTACGAGCAGGCAGGGTTCCATTGGCGCCACGCCAAGGTCGAAGTCCTGCTGCACTCGCAGTCAGCCGATATCGCTCAGGGCGTCGACGCGGCCGGCAACAAGGACGAAGGGGCCGGCGATCAGGGCATAATGTTCGGCTACGCTTGCCGGGAAACCCCCGCGCTGATGCCAGCGCCAATTTACTACGCGCATAAAATCCTTGAAGATCTCGCCACCGCGCGAAAGGCGGGATCTGGGGATGCCGCCAAGCTTGGGCCCGACGCCAAGAGTCAAGTGACAGTTCGATATATGCACGGGAAACCGGTTGGCGTCACCCAAATCGTTTTGTCGACACAGCATCTGGATGAGAATTTGAGCTCTCCTGACGTCAAAGCGATCGTCGAACCTTATATTCGCGCAGCGCTGCCAGCCGGTTGGGTGATGCCAGAGACCGTCTGGCATGTTAACCCGACGGGCAAGTTTGTGATCGGCGGGCCCGATGGCGATTGTGGTCTCACCGGCCGCAAGATCATTGTCGACACCTATGGGGGATCAGCTCCCCATGGCGGCGGGGCGTTTTCCGGAAAGGATCCAACGAAGGTTGACCGCTCCGCTGCCTATGCGGCGCGTTATCTTGCCAAGAATATCGTCGCGGCCGGGCTTGCGGATCGTTGCACCATTCAGCTCTCCTACGCCATTGGCGTTGCCGAACCGCTTTCGATTTACGTCGACACGCATGGGACGGGGCAAGTGGACGAAGCCAAGCTCGAGAGCGTGCTTTTCGAGGTGATGCGCCTATCGCCAAGGGGAATTCGCGAGCATTTGAAGCTTAATCACCCGATCTATGCCCGGACTGCCGCTTATGGCCATTTCGGTCGGACCCCGGACCCCGACGGCGGTTTTTCTTGGGAAAAAACCGACCTCGCCGAGAAATTGAAAAATCATTTCTTCTGATCTGCTCCTAAGGAGTTGGCCGTGGGGGAGAGGGGGAGAAATTCCGCGGCCCTTTTTCCCAATTCAGCAAGGGGGAAATATAGAGCGGGACGATTTACTTTTTGAGCCGCGGCTGAGTGGCCGAAAGCGAGGTAAGAAGCTGCGGCCTCGGCAGCTTCTGCTTTTAAGCGAAACCTTGCCCCGTTTATCAATCGACATCGCGCAGCCAATCGATGGTCTCAGCAGCATATTCCCCAAACCGGTGAGCGAAGTTTGGCTTGAAATTGGTTTTGGTGGTGGCGAACACCTCGCCGCCGAGGCTCGCGCCTTTCCCGCCAAAGGCTTCATCGGCTGCGAGGTTTTCCTCAACGGTATCGCCCAGGCATTGTCGCGTATCGAGGAGCAAGGGATCAAAAATATCCGCTTCTACAAGGGCGATGCGAGACATTTCATCGGGTCGCTGCCTGCCGCGTCTCTCGATGGTGTGTATCTGCTCTATCCGGACCCGTGGCCAAAGCGCCGCCATTGGCGGCGGCGCTTTCTATCCCTTGAGATGTTGGCGCGGCTCGCGCGGGTGATGAAAAGCAGCGCCGAGCTGCGTTTTGCCACCGATATTGATGACAATGCAGGCTGGACGCTCCTGCAAATCCTCAACTCGCCGCATTTCACGTGGCGGGCGGAATCGCCCGAAGATTGGCGGCGGCCATGGGCCGGCTGGGGCGGGACCCGTTATGAAGCGAAAGCCCTGCGCCAGGGACGTCGGCCAGCCTATCTCACATTTGTGAGAAACTAGGCATCCCGTAAAATTCGAGCGGGACATCATACCGGAGATTTACGGCCGCGACCTATGGTTCTCAAAAGCCACGTCAACAGTTTTTCAAGTCACGATGGGTTGAAAGACCTTTACACAAAGACTGATAAAGTCCTAATTCAGTTTTAATCTTTGGATGCCTTGAGTTATATTGCGTTGCAATAGCGTATTGTGCAATGCAATGACAAGGAGTTATCAAGTGTTAAGTATATTAATCTTTAGTTTTTTTCTCGGCTACCTTTGCAGCCGTTTTGCGAAGGTCTGGTCGTTGGTGCCGCTCACGCTCATGCTTTTCGCCATTTTCTTCGCGCAATCGTCGATACTTGGCCACAGCTTTGGCTATACGGTCGCTGAGTGTGGCGTCTGCGCAATGGGGCTGCAGGTGGGCTATGTCTTGAGCCTATTTGCTGCCCTGGTCCCGGCGATGCGGTCGCGCTTTGCCAAAGCTAGATCGCGTCCGCAAAATCCGGTTATCGTACGCAATCGGAACGTTCTCTGAAGTCTGGCAAGGTCGGTGTGCGGCCGTTCTTCGAACAGTTTTTGACTATAAGCCAAAAATAATATATGTTAGTTGAATAAATTATTCTTTAACGATTTTGGCAATGAATTTTTTTCCTGGCGCTGCCAAGCCGCGCGCCGCGGCTGAGGAGGGTGAGCGTCGGCTATCGGCGTTGCGTCTCTCCCTCCCGAGCGCTGCTTGCCAGCCGGCCCAGGCAGCATTGCCGGTAACTCTCGCCTTTCTGACACTCTACGGCATTGACGCCAAGATTTTATTTGCGTCCGCAAGAGAAGCCGGCCGTCAGGCCGTGCACCCAGAAACCGTTCTGCTCGCGAGAGGCTCGATCACCGAGGCGTTTTTTTATGAGTGCCTCGCAGATTACCTCGGTTCTGCTTTTACCGTTAGCAATGTTCAGGTCGCTGTCAACGCCCGCCGCCCTTGCTATCTTCACCGCGACAGAGTGCCGATCAAAGCAAATTCGGATACTCACCTCCTTTTCGCGCCGCGTGGCGAGACGCTCAGACAGCTGCTAATTGAGGCCGCGCGAGGCGAACCCCTTGCGGCAGGCGTTGTGATTACCACGCCCTCGCACTTGTCAGAGCTTTTGCGCAATTGCACGGCGCAACGGCTTGCCTGGGACGCAAGTTTTGGCCTCGCCGCCCTTGATCCTTATCTTTCGGCCGAATTTGGCGCGACTCCGGCCCAATGCGGCTGCGCTCTAGTGGCAGCTGCGGCAACAAGCTTCGCCATCGGACTTTCACCGGCATCCTCGATTGCTTCGATCACTCTCGTCATGACGTTTTTTTTTCTGGCGTCAATCTGGCTGCGCCTGTTCGCTGGCGCGGCGAGCCGGCCCGCTGGCCGCATGGTGCCCCAGACCCGGACTTTAGATCGGGGGCTGCCGGTCTACTCTATCGTCGTCGCGCTTCACCGGGAGGCTCGCGTTGTCCGCCAGCTCGTCGCGGCGCTAAACGCGCTCGACTATCCGCGCGGCAAGCTCGACATTAAGCTTGTCATTGAGCAGGACGACGTTGCCACGCGAACAGCGCTCGACTCCTTACACCTTCCGGCAATCTACGAAATTATTGTCGCGCCCGCGGGCTGGCCCAAAACAAAACCGCGGGCCCTCAATATCGCATTACCATTGGCCCGGGGCGAGTTCCTTGTCGTGTTCGATGCGGAAGATGAGCCAGAGCCTCGTCAGCTGCGCGATGCGGTCGAACGGTTCCGGCATGGCCCTGCCGAGCTCGCTTGCCTGCAGGCGCGCCTGGCGATCGATAACATCGAGGATTCCTGGCTGACACGCCTCTTTGCCATAGAATACGCGGTGCTGTTCGACGTTTTGAACCCCGGCCTTGCCGAACTCGGCCTGCCAATGCCGCTCGGCGGCTCATCCAATCACTTCAAGACGGCTGTGCTGCGGGAAGTTTGCGGCTGGGATGCCTGGAATGTCACCGAGGACGCCGACCTTGGCCTGCGCCTCGCCCGCTTCGGCTTTCGCATCGGCATGCTGCCTTCAAGCACGCAGGAGGAGGCGCCGGCGCGCCTCACAGCCTGGCTAACCCAACGGCGGCGGTGGTCGAAGGGCTGGATGCAGACGTTTATCACACTGACGCGCGATCCCCGCCGCCTCGCCGCCGAGCTTGGCGCCAAGGATAACCTCGCGGTAGTCCTCTTGATGACCGGCCTCGTCATTGCCCCGCCGCTCTGGCCGGCTTTCGCCCTTCTTTTCTTCCACGATGTTTGGGGAGGGCTGCCACACCCTGCGACGGCATTACAGCTGGTTTCGGCTGTCACCTGGACATCGACATTTTTCTTTGGCTTCATATCGATCCTCTGGCTCTCTCTACTCGGCATGCGCCGGCGCAAGATTCTCGGTCTTTGGCCGTTTTTACTCCTGCTCATTCCTTATTACATTTTAACTTCGGTGGCGGCCTGGATGGCTCTTTACGATCTCATCCTGCGGCCTTTCCATTGGCATAAGACCGAGCATGGGCTCGCCAAAACCTCACGGCAGGAAACGCTGGCGGCAAGAAAAGCGCTCGAAGGCGAAAGCCGCACCCATGAGTGGGCGGATCAACGCATCCCGCTGGCCTTAGAAAAAAATTTCGTCTGAAGGTACAGCTACTCATACTTTTGAAGGATGCTTCAAACGCCTTATCCAACTATGCTGCCTTCGGTTCTTGTAGAAGGAGCCTGAGCCTGCAGTGTTAGAATAGTCAACTGATTTCGAAAACATGAAAGGAAATCAATAATGGCAACGTTTCCAACGATTACACAGAGCGGTGGCGGACCGCAATTGTGGATCAATTCGGGGGGCAATATTACTAACCATGAGGTCTTTGCATTTACGTTGCAAAACGCGCCACCTAACGTAGGCGCACTTATTTCCAATGTATCTGTTTTTCGGAATACGAACTTTGTTGCTAACGCCACAAGTTACGGGATTGATCTATCGGCAGTAGATCAATTCCTAAATCACTCAACCGCCACCATAACCGGAAACTTCGAAAGCAATGGAGTATAGTTATGAAAGTAAATATCGTGAGAGATGAGAAGGGAAATGTTGTTGCGACGTATGAGAACCCTTCTACTCATAATGGCCCAAAAGTGAGCCCAAAGCTTAAATCAGGATATACGACACTTGAGGTCGAGGCTGCAGATAATTATAAATCAATTCTCGACGACTTTTACAAACAGCACTCCATCGTAAAATAGAGTCTGGCTGAGCATTGGACCGAAGAGCGAAGAACGCGGCCAAACTTTGGGCGCGATCGCGGGCCCGCTTCTTCAGGGGGCACAGTCGGGGGCTAGGATCGTGCGCGACTACCGGCTTGCCGAAAAATAACTGCCGTGCGTATTACCACCAGGCACCCAACTGCACGGCAGAGCATCTAACTGGATTTACCGCCGGCAGGCTGCGCTATCGCTTTGCAGCCTGTCCAGTGTCAAAGTCGTGAGGCGGCGCAAGGCTGGCGTTGGTTAAGCGTAAGCGCCTTCGATTTTTTCGCCCGGCTAGCGCTTTTCCATGGCGGCCAGCTCCCGCCATTGCGCCGCAAGGTCAATCAATTGCCGTGAGAGGCGCGGGTTTGAACCCCGCTTTGCCTTTAGCTCGCAATCACGCGCTTTGCCTTCACAATACCCGATTGGCATATCACCGCGCCCGCGCCCGGCGATGGCCTGGCCGGTTACGTCTCTGACGTGATGGACGATAAATTCGACCTTGCCGTTCTCGTCGAGGAGAGGAAAGTTGACCGGGTCCCACCAGCGCTCCTCCCATGTGCCGTCGGCGCGCTGGATATCATATCGCTGGCGGGCCATGGAGTGCGGCTCCCTTTGTTCAAGAACGAAGCTAAGGGAGGCGTCGAGATTGCGTCTGCCGGTCGCGAAGACGTCGCCCGGGTTATCGGGAAAAACTTCAAAGACATGCCGATCGCGGATCGCCGAAAGGCCGGTCATTGTCGCGGTGAGGTAGGCGGAATTTGCCTCCAGGATGGTGAGGTTGGGAGCAAGCACCAGATAGGGGTGAGGGGCAGCCGTATAAAGCCGCTGGTAGCGGTGGCGGCTCAGGCCGCCGTCGAGCGCCACCCTCGCCGAGGTGAGGACGTCAACAACTTTACCTCGGCGATCGATGAAACGGACGGTCCACTCCGAAGGTATGGCATTACCGTCTCGCAGTCGCGATGCCATCATCTTTCGCAAGAGGCAAATTCCAGCTTGCCGCGCGGCCTGCGCATTGGCGAAATCCTCGACTCGCAAAATGCACTCTTTTGCGCTTTCAAGCTCCAAAATCTCGCGCATGGGAGTTGCTCCCAGGTTTCAGGCGCTTGCCCGCACCAAGCCTTCACAGGCCGCCATCTTCAGTGCGGATTGGTTTGTTCGGAGTATATCCGCACTTCGGCCAAATGGGCAAAATCCGATGCCGCGCCGGAGGCCTCAATCGCAGTGAACCTCCCGGCAAGTTGCGCGGTAGCGCTCGGCGCAGGCCTTGTAGGCTTCAGCGCGATGCTCTTTCGTCTCGCTCGCCGAATCTTTGCGGCAATAGGGCGCAAGGTTTTTCAGGCAGTCGGAATAGTGATCGCAGACGAGTGGACGCTTTGGTTTTGCCGCGGCCGGCGGAGCGAGCGCGGCGAAACATACGCCGAACAGCGAAATGGCGAGTGTCCATCGCTGGACAGGCGATAGGAATAGTTCTTGGAAACGCCCCGGTGGAGCGGAATCTCCTCTATTAGCATCCGGAGGGCCAGATCCGCCCTCGAAGTCGCTAAGAGTTGTCGTTTTATTCGCGTTCACCATCAAAACGCTCGATAGGTCCATTTTTGATCCACCGGGTGGGGTTTTGACCCTGAGGGAACAAGATCGCAAACTCGGAAGCAACCGGTTGCAACGGAATAAAAAATTCTTGAAGGACTTTTTTTAACAGCTTTAGGAGAAACATACCTTGGGCTTGACTTTAATCATCGCCAACAGAGCTTATTCTTCTTGGTCGTTCCGGCCGTGGATCTTGATGCGGCACTTCGGCATGACTTTCGATGAAATCGTCATCCCATTAGCTCAAGAAGCGACCCGGGCGGAAATCCTGAAAATTTCCGCGTCGGGAAAAATTCCGGCGCTGCGCGATGGCGGTGTCACCGTATGGGATTCGCTGGCGATCATCGAATATGTCGCCGAAGCCGTACCGACAGTGCCACTTTGGCCATCCGACCGGCCGGCGCGCGCGCAAGCGCGCTCGCTCGCCGCTGAGATGCATTCGGGGTTCGCGGCCTTGCGTGGTCATTTGCCGATGAATATGCGCCGTAAGATTAAGCAGCGCGCGCTGACGCCGGAAGCCACGGCGGATGTTCTGCGTTTGGAAGAGGCCTTCCAGCATGCCCGCGCCACCTTTGGCCAGGCAGGGCCTTTCCTCTTTGGCGAATTCTGCGCGGCCGACGCGATGTTCGCTCCAGTGATCAACCGTCTGCACGTCTATGACGTGGCGGTGGCTCCCGCCACGCGGGCCTACATGGATGCCGTTGCGGCATTGCCCGCCTTCCGGGAATGGCAGGCGCTGGCGGAGGCCGAACCCTGGTTCATCGATAAATACGAAGTGCCCTAATGGCGTGGAGTAGGGGTGGTGGCTTTTGACCGCCGAAAACTGCTTGCCGTCGCGGCTAATAACCACGATCTATTGGGGTGAAAAGTCTTTCGTGAAAGGAGCCGCGAGGAACGAAGTGGGCCAGTCTCGGGACAAAGGCGCGGTTGTGCCAAAGTCCAGCCGCAAGTCGGAAATCGATGGGTTTTTGGAGGCCGCGGCGAAGTTGCCTGCCGTGGCGCCAGGAGGGGGGCGGGGCCGCCTTATCTTCGCGCTCGATGCGACGATGAGCCGCCAGCCCACATGGGATATTGCGCAAAGCTTGCAGGGGCGCATGTTTACGACGGCAGCGGCACATGGCGGGCTCGACGTGCAACTGGTTTACTATCGCGGCCTGTCGGAGTGCAAAGCATCGCGTTTTGTGGCCGGCGGAGAGCATCTTGCGTCCTTGATGAGCCAAATCCGGGTCGGCGCTGGCGAGACTCAGATCGGACGCGTGCTTGCTCATACTCTCGAGGAGACGCGAAAAATTCCGGTGAGCGCCTTGGTTTTCGTTGGCGACGCGATGGAAGAGCGTCTTGATGTTTTGGCCGGACTCGCGGGAGAGCTTGGGCTTTTGGGCGTTAAGGCTTTTTTGTTCCAAGAGGGACGCGACCGCGCGGCGGAGGTAGCTTTCCGCAAGATTGCTCAGCTCACCGGCGGCGCTTATGCGGCTTTCGATCGCGGTGCTCCGGAGCGGCTTCTCGCGCTGCTGTCGGCGGCCGCCGCTTATGCCGCGGGGGGCTGCCCAGCGCTCGAATATGAGGCTCGGTCGCGCGGGGCGGCGGCGGCCGGTCATCTTTTAGCGCAGATGCGCCAGGCGGGCGGCAAAGGATGATCATCTATTTACTCGCGGGGCTTTTTGCTGTCCTCCTGATTTCGCGGGGGTTGCGGGCCTTTGCTGAAGCAGACCCAGCGGCGCTGGCTCTTACCATTCGGCGCATCGGCGGCGGTGCCATCGTGCTCGCCGCGCTGCTAATGTTGCTAAGGGGGCAGGTCGGTATGGCAATGGGCCTTGGCGGGCTAGGCGCATGGATCGCGGGGCTCCGCTCGAGCTCGCTTTTGCGGATCTGGAAGCAAGCCAAGCGCGTGAAGCGGCGGAACACCTCCTGCGTGCGTTCCGCGATGATCGAGATGGAACTTGATCTCGACACGGGACGCATGCGCGGCGCCGTCCTCGCCGGGCCGGACGAAGGCCGGTCTTTAGACCTGATGACGCGGCCGCAGTGCGAGGCGCTCTATGACCTCTGCCGCCAAGACGATCCTGAGGGGGCGCGCCTTCTCGAAGCCTATCTCGACCGCCGTTTTGCCGGATGGCGTTCGGCAGCGCAGGGACACCGTAACGCGGGGGGTGGAACCGCGCGCCGCCGCCGGAGCGCGATGACCGAGGACGAGGCTTACGAGGTGCTGGGACTTCAAAAAGGCGCGTCGGAGGAGGAAGTTGTCCGCTCGCACCGGTCTTTGATGAAGAAATTGCATCCCGATCATGGGGGCTCGACGGACCTCGCGGCGCGAGTCAATGAAGCTAAAGATGTTTTGATGAGGCGTCATTCATGAGCCCGAAGGGAATCGTTGCGTACCCTGGAGGTTCGCGCCAAAACGTTCAATTTCTCATTGCAAAACAGGAAAAACCCGAATTTTTGAGGGTTTTGCAGGCACGCTCGGCGCTATCTGCTTCAAGTCCCGTGAAGCGCGCCCGGTAGAGGGTGAGCGTGCCTTTCTGTACTTTTTCGGTGATGGCCTGCGCTTCAGTTAACATTTCGGCGTTTTGGAACTTCGCGCGGGCAAGAAGGCTCGCCGCCTTGGTCGCGTCCGCCGTCGCGCCGATTTGAATAATCCAATTGCCGTGTGCCGCGCTTCTCGATTCGGGCATTGCCACGAGGCTGCCGTAAGGCGAATGGGTGATGACCTCGGCAATTTTGTCGTTGCCGCGCGAATGTTCCGCGGCCGGTTGGGGCGGGCTAGAATGACGCGCCAAGCGGCGCCTGTCCTCGGCATTGTCCGAATCGAGCGAAGCCGATTCCGCGTCGCCTGAACCGGAACCATTGCCTCTTACCGCGCCTAAGGACTCTGCGGTGCGGGTGGTCGCGGAAAGGCCGATCTTATCCTCGATCAGCGCGGCCATCATCCGGTCGCGGGCCGCGGCGCTCGGGCCGCCGAGGACGACGGCAACGATATGGTGCCCATTACGCCTCACCGAAGATAGAAGATTGAAGCCGGCGGCGCGCGTGTAGCCGGTTTTAATCCCATCCATGCCTTCCACGCGGTCAAGAAGGTGGTTGTGGTTTGCAATGGCGCGGCCATTGTAGCGGAAAACATGGGTCGAGAAGTAATGGAAATAGCGCGGGAAACGGTCCTGGACGGCCTGCCCCAGAATGGCAAGGTCGTGCGCGGTCGTCGTTTGATCGTCGTTGGGAAGGCCAGAGGCGTTGGCGAACTGTGTATCATCCATGCCGAGGGCATGCGCCTTAGCGGTCATAAGCTGAGCAAAGCGCTCTTCATCGCCAGCAATGGCTTCAGCGATAGCGACAGCAACATCGTTAGCCGAGCGGGTAACGATTGCTTTGATGGCATCCTCGACCGAAATCGTATCGCCCGGGTAAAGGCCAAGTTTGGTCGGTTTTTGCCGTGCTGCATGGATCGAAATGGGAATATCGCTATCGAGCCGCAAATGCCCCTCTTCAAGCTGTTCAAACAGCAGATAAAGGGTCATGACCTTGGTTAATGAGGCGGGATAATGCGGTGCGTGTTCATCGCGGGCGTAAAGCGTCCGGCCGGTATTTGCGTCAACGACAATCGCCGAGATATGCGAGATTGCCTCACTTGAACGGAAGTGGCGGTAGTGGAACGCGTAGCGTGCAAAATGACGAGAATGATGATGCCAATGCTCATGTCGGCCATGGGTCCAAATAATGTGCCGGTGGCGAGCTTCTGCAGGCAGTGTCACGGCTATCAAAGACAAAGCCGCGGCGGTTCCGAAAGCGATTAAGATTCTGCGGCAAAAAGCCGCGCTCGGTTTCGTCATGCAACAATTTTTCCTTATTTCTTAAGAGCTCGATGCTCGCGCATTATCTATCCCTTTGGAAAAATTAACTGGCTGCGGTTACTTCTTGGTTAAATCTTTACGAACGGGCCTGATTTAGCTAGCGGCATCTTCCGATGCTGCACTGCAATATGATCTTGACGAGAATTGTGCAATGCACTAAGGAAGAGTGTTAGCGGGCAAATGGAATTATTTGTCAGCTGCGCTCGCCTCAAACGCGAGGCAAGCGGTGTTTTGGCTCAAGAGAGAAAGCGACACGTTATGGCGACGGAATTTGAAGACGTCCAGAAATATGGCAAAGAGCAGTTTGACGCGGCTGCGGCGGCGACGACATCATTCACCAAGACGCTTCAGGCAATCGCTACCGAAACCGCTGACTTTTCCAAAAAGTCTTTCGAGGCCAACACGGCTTTCCTCGAGAAATTGCTTGGCGTGAAGTCGTTGGAGAGCGCCATTCAATTGCAGACCGAGTATTGGAAAAACTCTTACGCAAGCTTCATTGCCGAGGCGACGAAACTGAGCGAGCTCTACTCTAACTTGGCCAAAGAGGCGTTCAAGCCGATCGAAAGCGCTTTTTCCAAAATTCCAAGCGCCAAGAACTAATTTGCGGTGACGGCTCTTGCTTGTTGGATCAAGAGCTTTCAGTTATAAAGAGGGGCAGTGGTAAAGTCCGCAGGCAAGGACCCGTGGACAAGCCCGCTGACCCCGGTTAATTTGCTTGAATCTGTGGCCGCGATCTTCTTTCGCCCGGGGCGCGTGACTTGGGTGGGGAAATCATGTCATGAGCGATGATCAGGAGGTGGCCGAGGGAAGCGAGCCTGCGGAGGCAGGTTTTACTGGCCCTCCTCGTCTTGAGGCGGAAATCAGCGGGGCTGATTTGGCCAACGGTTTCGCGGGGAGCGGTTTTTCCGAGCCCGCCGAAGAGGTTCTCGCCTTTGACCGAGCGACAGAACCCTTAGTTGAACCTGCCGTCGGCGTTTTCGAGGCGGCTATTGCCGACGAGTTTGAAGTCTTTACCGAACTTTGCGAAGAGACGTTGAAATCCGCGGAGACGGTTAACGCTTCCGCTTTGGATAATTTTCAACATCTCACCTCTGAAGCGATGGCTTTCGCCAAGTGTTCGCTCGAAAGAAGAGCAGCTTTCTCCAAGGTCTTGCTCGCTACGCCATCGTGGGGGAGCGCCGTCCAGATCCAGATGAGCTACGCCCGATCGGAAGCGGCGCGTTTTGTGGCGCATGCCATGAACATGAGCGCGCTCCTTCTAAAACTGATGAGCGACGCTTGTGATCCTCAAACCAATAGCGCCGCGACATAGGCGAAGGCTCCGGCTAGCTCTGGCGGTTGCCGCGATTACGAAAATTTTTTTAAATTACGCCGCTTGAGATTGCGCTGAATTCATGCGTCCGCCGGCTGCCTGCGCGCCTCGGCGGAGCTATTTGGTTTCCGCCCTTGCCTTCGGACGGCCAATCAAGTCCCACTTGCGACGTTTTCAGAAAAAACACGTGTGGCCGAAACAGCAAACCCGCGATAAGATCAACAGAGCGGGGAACATACCGCCGCGCAAACCGGTTCATTATCTATCAGAGCGCTCGCCGGTTGACTCCAAAAAGGCGCTGCGTGGCGGGAGTCAGGCGGTGTTAAGGGCAGGTTCGGTGTTGAAGGGCTAAAAGATGCGGCAATTAGGCGCTCGGTGGGGGCTTCTGGGCGGTGCCTTGAGCCTTGGGGACCAGGAGGGGGAGGCTGGCAAGGCAAGGGCGGCCAAGGAGCCTCGCCAGGGAGGCGAAGGGGGGCCGGGATCAGGCACGGCCGTCATTGTCAGGCCCAAGCTGCAGGTTCGCCACCCCAACATGTATCGTGTTTTACTGCTGAATGATGATTACACCCCGATGGATTTTGTTGTGTCCGTTCTCAAAAAATATTTCAATAAAGGGTTAGATGAAGCGACCAGGATTATGTTGCATGTTCACCAGCACGGCGTCGGCGAATGCGGAGTGTACACCTACGAAATCGCCGAAACAAAAGTTACGCAGGTCATGGATTACGCGCGCAAGCATCAACATCCCCTGCAATGCATAATGGAAAAAAAATGAGAGGTAGGAGCTAATGCCTTCGTTCTCCCGCAATCTCGAACAATCGCTTCACCGGGCTCTTGCCATCGCCAATGAGCGGCATCACGAATACGCGACCCTTGAGCATCTGTTATTCAGCCTGACTGAAGACGGAGACGCCGCCGCTGTTCTCCGGGCTTGTTCGGTCGATCTTGACCTTCTACGTAAGAACCTCCGCGAATACATCGACTCCGAACTGGAGAATCTTGTCAGCGAAGATCGTGATGACGCCAAGCCGACGGCCGGCTTTCAGCGTGTCATCCAACGCGCCGTTATCCATGTACAATCCTCCGGCCGCGAGGAAGTGACCGGGGCAAATGTTCTTGTCGCAATTTTCGCGGAGCGGGAAAGCCATGCCGCGTATTTCCTGCAAGAGCAGGACATGACCCGCTATGACGCGGTCAATTATATCAGCCATGGAATTGCCAAACGGCCAGGGCTCGCGGACACGGCCCGCACGCCGCGCGGTGCCGAGGAAGAAGCCGAAGGGCGTGAGACGCGAGATTCCAAGGACGCAAGTGATTCGAAGAAAAAAGAGGGGGCGCTCGAGGCGTATTGCGTCAATCTCAACAAGAAGGCGCGCGAAGGCCGCATCGATCCTTTGATCGGCCGCGAAGCGGAAGTCCAGCGCACCATCCAGGTGCTGTGCCGGCGCCACAAAAACAACCCGCTTCTTGTGGGCGATCCGGGCGTTGGCAAGACGGCGATCGCCGAGGGCCTTGCCCGCAAAATCGTTAAGAGCGAGGTTCCGGAAGTACTCGCCGAGGCAACGGTCTTCGCGCTCGACATGGGCACGCTTCTCGCCGGAACGCGGTACCGCGGCGATTTCGAGGAGCGCTTGAAACAAGTCATGAAGGAAATCGAGAATCACAAGAAAGCGATTTTGTTCATCGATGAGATTCACACGGTGATCGGCGCGGGGGCGACATCCGGCGGCGCCATGGACGCGTCCAATCTGTTGAAGCCGGCTTTGGCTCAAGGGACGCTGCGCTGCATCGGCTCGACGACCTACAAGGAATATCGCCAGTATTTCGAGAAGGATCGGGCGCTTGTTCGCCGCTTCCAGAAAATCGATATCAACGAGCCATCGATTCCCGACGCCATCGAGATCATGAAAGGCTTGAAGCCTTATTTTGAGGAGTTCCATCGCATCCGCTACACCAATGAAGCGGTGAAGGCGGCCGTCGAGCTTTCGGCCCGCTACATCAATGACCGCAAACTGCCCGATAAGGCCATTGATGTTATCGATGAGACTGGCGCCAGCCAGATGCTGCTGCCGGAGCCCAAGCGGAAGAAGACGATTGGGATTAAGGAAGTCGAGGCGACGATCGCGACGATGGCGCGCATTCCGCCGAAGACGGTTTCGAAAGATGACGCCGAGGTCCTCGAGCATCTCACCGAGACGCTTGAACGTGTCGTCTACGGGCAAAACGATGCGATCGTGGCGCTGACGGCGGCGATCAAACTCGCCCGCGCCGGCCTGCGCGACGGTGAAAAACCAATCGGCTGCTATCTCTTCTCCGGGCCGACCGGTGTTGGCAAGACCGAGGTGGCGCGGCAATTGGCGATCAGCCTCGGCGTGGAGCTCATCCGCTTCGACATGTCAGAGTATATGGAACGCCACACCGTTTCGCGGCTGATCGGCGCCCCGCCCGGCTATGTGGGTTTTGACCAAGGCGGTCTCCTCACCGACGCCATCGATCAGCATCCGCATAGCGTCCTGCTTCTCGATGAAATCGAAAAGGCGCATCCGGACCTCTACAACATTTTGCTGCAGGTCATGGATCACGGCAAACTCACCGACCATAGTGGCAAGGCCGTCGATTTCCGTAACGTGATCTTGATTATGACGACCAATGCTGGTGCCTCCGACATGGCGCGCCACGCCTATGGCTTCACCCGCTCGAAGCGGGAGGGCGAAGACATCGAGGCGATCAGCCGGATGTTTGCACCGGAATTCCGCAACCGGCTCGACGCCATTGTGACTTTCAAACACCTGCCGCCCGAAGTCATCGTCAAGGTTGTCGATAAGTTCATCATGCAGCTTGAGGCGCAACTCGCCGACCGCAACGTCGCCATCGAACTTACCGACGAGGCGCGCAGCTGGCTCGTCGAGCATGGCTATGATGAGCAAATGGGCGCAAGGCCGCTGTCGCGTGTCATTCAGCAAGCGATCAAAACGCCGCTCGCCGATGAGGTGTTGTTCGGCCGCCTGAAAAACGGTGGCACGGTGCGCGTCGTCGTCACATCGGATGAGGACGGCGTGAAGAAGCTCGGCTTCGTCTTCCCCGAGGGCCCCGTCTTGCCGCGTCCGGAACGTGACATTGTCGAGGCGAATAAAAAACGCGTGCGGCCGGAACCCGAGGTGCGCCGGGCGAAATCACGCCGTCTCAGGGAAGAGGGCGCCGAGGACGAGGATGATTTCGACGACGATACGCCCGAGGATGATGAGACCGAGGCTCTCGAGGGGCCGGATTTGAAGCATTGATGCCGCCTTGTGCGATTGACTGCAGTTTTGGATTTCACCTCTAGCGGACGTGACTCGTTAGAATGGAATGTCGTCATCTACGGTTTCGAGGGGACTCACAGCGGTTGGTTTTTCAATGCGCGGGGGCGATAGCGCTTTTGGCGCCGCAATCGGCGCAAGTCTGCGAGTTTCCTCCTCTGCTGATTTTGCCTCGGCAACAACCTGCATGACACTGGTAACAAGTTTGTGCGCTAAGTCAGCTGAAGCCCATAGTGCGCCCGGAATGGCGAGCAGCCCCCTCACCCCAACCAGTCCTTCAACCGCCGCACCGCCTCAATAATATCCGCCTCCGGCCCGGCAAAGGAAAGCCTGACACAAGTGTGGCCGCGCAGGCGGTCGAAATCGATGCCGGGGGTCATCGCGACGCCGGTGGCGTCGAGCATGCGCGCGCAAAAATCGAGCGCGTCCTCGCCATGGCGCGCGATATCGGCATAGAGATAGAAAGCGCCATCCGCGGGCAGCGCATCGAGTCCGAGCGCCGGCAGCTCATTTAAAAGAATATCGCGGTTGCGCTGATAGCCGGCGCGCACGGCCTCGAGTTCCGCTCCCGCCTCGAAAACCACCTCGGCGCCGATCTGGCTGAGGTAGGGCACGGAAATCGCCAAGGACTGTTGCAAGCGCTCGATGGGGCGGATGACATGTTCGGGGACGACAAGCCAGCCGATCCGCCAGCCCGTCATGCAAAAATATTTTGAAAACGAATTGACGACGATGGCGCCGCGCGAGAACTCGGCGGCCGTCGCCGCCGCCTCGCCATAGGTCAGCCCGTGATACACCTCGTCGGAAATGAAAGTGATGCCAAGCCGCTCGCAAGTCTCGCAGACCTCGCGCAGCGTCCGGCGGCTCATCATCATTCCCGTCGGATTGGCCGGGCTCATCAGCAAAATCCCATCGAGCTTTTGCTTGGCGTGCGCCGCCTCGATCATCGCCGGGCTAACGGCAAATTTTTCCGCGCGCGATGTTTCGAGCGTCACCGCCTCGATGCCAAAAGCTTCCAAAAGATTGCGGTAAGCCGGATAACCCGGCGCGGTAATGGCGACCCTCGCGCCAACGTCGAAAAGGGTCAGAAACGCCAGGGCGAAGCCCGCCGAGGACCCCGTCGTGACCGCGATCTGCTCGGGCGCCACGGTGACGCCATAACAATCGCGATAATGGCGGGCGATGCGCGCGCGGAGTTGCGGGCGCCCAAGCGCTTCGGTGTAGCCGACCTTGCGCCCGTCAAGAGCGGCGATCGCCGCCTGGCGCACTAAACTTGGCGGTGGCGCGCCTGGCTCGCCGATTTCAAGATGAACGATGTTTTTACCCTCGCGCTCGAGCTCGGTCGCGCGAATAAGGACATCGAGGGCAAGAAAAGGGGCGATCGCGGAGCGGCGGGCGAGGGTCAGGCGTGATGCGGGCGGATCGGACGCAAAAGAGACTTTTGTCATGTTGACTTCAGCCATGTGATTGTCATTCACTACCTGCCAGGCTTTCTAAAGGGAGCATTGGATTTGTCCCAAACCCGGTTCTTCACTTTGGGTCTAATATCCTAGAGGCGCCGCGCTTTAGCTAGGCTTTAGCCGTAATCGCAGCAAACGCGGGTGCCTTCGTCCGCCTAAGAATTACCACGCGATCCTTGTTCCAGTCCTGCGTCCCGTTTCCTTTGCCGCGAGGCTGCTTTATAGGGTAGCGCGGAATTCAGGGAGAATGCTTCATGTTTTTGCAATGTCTTCCGGCGATCGCCGAGGAAATCAGCCGCGGGCGGCGCCAAGCCAAGCTTGGCTATTCGGTGCTCGTCGCAATGCTTGCGGTGGGGGCCCAAGCGTCCCTTGTTCCGCCAGCGGGCGCCACGGAATTTACGCCGGCCCAAAAATCCGAAATCGAGGCGATCATCAAGGGTTATCTCGTGCAGAAGCCTGAAGTTCTGCGCGAGGCCATTGGCGTGCTTGAAGCGCGTGAGAAGGCCGCCGAGGCGAAGGCGCGCGAAGCTGTCATCAATGATTCTTCAGGCCTCATCTATAGCGGCGCCAATCAGGCGGTCATCGGCAATCCCAACGGCAAGATTACGCTCGTCGAATTTTTTGATTATAATTGCGGCTATTGCAAACGGGCGCTCCCGGATCTCGCGAGACTGATGAAAGAAAACCCGGATCTCAGAGTTGTGTTGCGCGACTTTCCGATCCTCTCACCGGGCTCGGTTGAGGCAGCGAAGGTCGCCAACGCCGCGCGCCTGCAATTCCAAGGCGAGAAATTCTGGGAGTTTCACCAAAAACTTCTTGGCTCGCATTCGCCTGCCGGCAAGGCCGAGGCGCTCGCCGCCGCCAAGGAGCTTGGTGCCGACATGGAGAAGTTAGAAAGGGACGCGGCCTCTCCTTCCGCGACAGCTGGCATCGAGGAGTCGGAGAATCTCGCTAAATCGCTGCAGATCACCGGCACGCCCTCCTATGTGGTTGGCGGCGAAGTTGTCGTCGGCGCGGTCGGTTTTGATGCACTCAGCGCCGAGGTTGAAAACGTCAAAAAATGTGGCAAGGCCATTTGCTCATGAACATGCATCCCGATGGAATTTTTTTCCTGAAAACTCTGCCGGCTGTCATCGGCCTCGCGGGTCTACTCACTTTCATCACGAGCTCCCGTCGGCAGGAGTCGCGGATCGAGATGATCAACATCATCAACAATGTGCGCAATACATTTATTATTGCGGGCTGCGCTGCGCTCATCCTTCTCAGCGCGTGGCTGCTCTTTCGCGCGCCGCCGCCCGACCATGATGAGCCACTTGCGATTACGGCGCCTGGGGATCAAGTAGACCGGCTTGGGTAGCGCCTCCTTATTATGTTCGCTGGCACCCTCCCCGGACTCGGGAGGGCTGGCCGTTCGAATTTCGTGAATGTGCGAATCGTATTACGCAGACATTTTTTTTTGCCGCCGATCGGGTACTCGCCGGCGGCGTCTGCAAAAAAAGCCATTGCCTTGCAGCTGCTTCGACCTTTTGCCGCACGAAGCACGGCCGTGCCATCTCGGCTGAAATAAGAGTGTCATATTTGGCAGCCACATTTCCCTGAGCGAGCCGATGCCAGGGCCAAGGCATCACATCATTTTTCAGACACTGAAAGAGGATGAAATATGAATGCCAGTGATGTGATGGTTCGAAATGTCGTCACCATAGAGCCGCAAGCCGATATCGCAACTGCGGTGCGTCTGCTCACAGACCACGACATCAGCGCTTTGCCCGTAGTCGATGACGAAGGGAAAGTTGTTGGTATTCTCAGCGAGGCCGACCTATTGCATCGTGAAGAGGATGGCACTTTGAAGCGCAGGCCCTGGTGGGTCGAGGCAATAACGCCAGCACGCACGCTGGCCCTCGACTATGCCAAATCACACGGTCAAAGAGTAGCCGAAGTCATGTCCGAGTACGTTATTTCAGCGAGCGAGGATACGCCATTGTCCGAGGTGGCGAGCATCTTGGAGAAAAATCGCATCAAACGCGTTCCGATCCTAAAGGACGGCAAACTGGTTGGAATTGTCAGCCGCGCCAACCTCATTCAGGCGCTGGCTTCGACACCCCCGATTTCTGCCAAAGATCCAGTGGCGGACCGTGGCGTTCGTGCCGCCATTTTGGCACGGCTCGCCGACCAATCCTGGACCGGTTTCGGCGAGCGTAATGTCGTCGTCTCCGATGGCGTGGTTCACCTCTGGGGCCTTGTCGAATCTCCCGAGGAGCATAAGGCATTGCTCGCTATTGCGGAAAGTACGCCCGGCGTGCGCCAGGTCTCGGACGAGATGATCCCTTCATACTTCATCTCTTAATCACGTCGGATATGGGGTTGTCTCATCCGATCTCCGTGCACGAAAACTCTTTAACGGCGCGCCGATTGGAACGCAGGATCTTGCGCGGCTGCGCACCTTTACTGCAGCTCCTCTTTGTTTTGGCGCCGTTCTTTTTATGCTTTGGGGGATTATTTGCGTGCGCTGCGGAGGCCGAGCGACACCCGCGGGCGCCTTTGCGTGTCGCGGTCTACGATCTTCCGCCTTTTGGCAGCATGGCACCGGACGGAACGTTTTCTGGCATCAGCGTCGACCTTTGGCGCCGCTGCGCCGAGGCCCTGGGATGGGATTATAAATTATCGCCCGTTTCCCAAATGGAGTCGATTTTGAACGGCCTCGAAGAGGGCCGTTTCGACGCCGCAATCGGCGCCATCACGATCACGCCAGAGCGGGAGGCGCGGATCGATTTTTCCTATCCCACGCATCGCTCTGGAGTCGCGGTCGCATTGCGAAAGGAAACTGGCCCACTTTCCGCTCTCGCCTCCTACGCAACGGCCGCCGCGGAACTCGGACTTGTGCTTGCGGGGATACTTGCTTTGCTGCTCTTGCTTGGCATCGTCATCTGGCTCATCGAGCGTCCGCGGTTCGCCGGGAAACCGGCGGCTGAGGATAGTGTCGCTACCTTGCGCGATGGTATTTACTGGGCCGTCGTCACCATGACAACCGTCGGCTATGGCGATAAGACGCCGAAGACTCCCTTCGGCCGACTCGTCGCCGCCCTATGGATGCTAAGCAGCGTCGCGATTGTGTCATTCGTCTCCGCTAGCTTGGTGTCGCGGATGACCGCCGACAAGATCCAAAACACCTCCTTCCGCTCGGAAGAGGATCTCAAGGGGAAACAACTGGCGGCGGTTGCCTACTCTTCCGGGGCGGAATATCTCGAGAGTCTTCACCTGCGCTACGAGAAATACGACAATTTGGGTGAAGCTCTCTCCTCTTTAGCGGCAGGCCGGACAAATGCAGTCATCAACAGTGTCGGTACGCTGCAATATTTCGTTTCTACGCGCTTTGCTAACGTAGTTCGCGTCCCGCCTATCCTTCTCGCGCCGGCCTACATGGCAATCGCATTACCGGAAAATAGCCCGCTCAAAAGGCCCATCGACCAGGTGCTAATTAAAATCACGTCGAGTAATGAATGGAAGTCCGTAGAAGAACATTATTTTGGGCTGAGCGAAACCCGCTAAGCTTAAGACTAAGTGTGTTTTGAGGCGAGCAGGTTGCGGGGAGCCGCAGCCTCTCGTGACCTTAAGATCCAAGCATAGGCGACACCAATTTCACGGAGGATCCAGAACATGAGGAACCGGTTTTTTACCCACGTCATCACCGGATCGATTCTTGGCGCGGGACTCTTTGGTTTAGCGACCCGTGACATTCAAGCCGCGCCGGCGGAAGAGGTAATTTATACCTTTACTGGAGGTGCCGATGGCGCATCCGCCGATGGTGTGATTTTCGGCAAGGATGGCAATCTCTACGGCACGACGACGAGCGGGGGCACTGGGGGGCTCGGGACGGCTTTCACATTGTCACCAGCGGCAAGCGGCGGCTGGAACAAAAAAACGATCTACAACTTTTGCTCTGCTCCTGTGGCAGGTCTCTGCCCGGACGGGGGCTACGTGCGAGCACCTAATGTAACGTTCGATAGCACAGGCAATCTTTGGGGTGGAGTGGAAGCCTTAAACGTTGCAAATTCATTTGCTGACGCTGTGTTCGAGCTCGTGCCGCCAGCAACTGATGGTGGAACTTGGACAGAATCGAAACTCATCGACTTTCCAACGAGTGCTTTATACACATCTTGGCAAGGACCCTTCGCGGCCGACGCTCAGGGCAATGTTTACGGGGCAACAACGGGTGAATACGGCTTTCCCATAGTTGGGTTTGTCTACGGTCCAGGGACCGTATTTGAAGTGTCGGCTTCGGGTCAGGTATCGACCCTCGCCAATATCCCTGGCGGAAATATAGGCGGGGTGGTCTTCGGCTACAAAGGAAATCTGTACGGGACAACACTCCAAGGAGGCGCGCTCGTCCAATGCCCCAACCCGTTGGGGGGACAACCTAATCCTTGCGGCTCGATATTCCAACTTTCGCCGCCTTCAACACCGGAAGGCGCGTGGACATACGCGACTATCTATTCCTTCACGGGAGTCGATGGTTATCCCTTCGCCACCTTGGTCGCCGACAAACAAGGCAATCTCTACGGCGTTACAAGCTCGGGCTTTACAAGCGCCTCATACTACTATTCTTCAAGCCTGGGCGTCGTCTTCGAACTGTCGCCTCCAACGACTTCCGGGGGTGACTGGACTTACTCCCAGCTTTACTCCTTCAAAGGCGGCACCGATGGGTACTATCCGCAAGCCAGCCTCATCCTCGATGCTGCAGGAAATCTCTATGGCACGACTTCCCAGGGCGGCACCCCAAACTGCGGCATAGGCGCAGGATGTGGCACGGTGTTCAAGCTGACGCGGCCTGCGACGACTGGCGGTGCCTGGGCTGAGGCGATCCTCTATACGTTCACGGATAGCGATGGTCCAGCTTCATCCACGAATAGCAATGGTCTAGGTTCATCAGGTCTTGTGGCCGATGGCAAGGGCAATCTTTACGGAACGACCTCCTTCGGAGGAGCCAACAACGCCGGCGAAGTTTTCGAAATCACCGGCGCCGGCTTCGTCACGGAGACGCCCTTCGCCGCTTTCAAGGGTCATCTCAAGATCGTGTTTGGCGAAAAGCCGGAGCGCGATGCCTTCGAGCTTCATTCCGAATTTACGCTCGGGGCGGACAGCAATGGCATCAATCCGCCGAAGGAAGATGTGACGCTGGCGGTCGGTCCCTATACCGCGACGATTCCGGCGGGATCGTTTATGGGCGAAGGCTATGGGCCGTTCCACTTTGAGGGAAAAATCAATGGCAGTGAGGTGGAAATCACCTTAGAGCCGAATGGCACCAAACGGTATGAGATGCACGCCGCAGCGGAAGATGTTGATCTCTCCGGTGTAAAGAGCCCGGTGCCAGTGACGCTGACAATCGGTGATGACAGCGGCACAATCATGATCCGAACGCGCTTGCATCGGGACGAAGTCTCCAGCGCCGAGTGAGCCGCACCATGTATTCAGCGGGCGTTGAGCGCCCGCTGAAGTCAGGTACCGCGAGCGGGTAGTGTCAACGCAGCATCTGATTTTCAGGGCCGCGCGGGTCACACCGAGAGTGCTGGGCTTGGCGTCCTCAGCCAGGCTGCCGGTTGAGCAAGCGGGCCGCGTAGCGCGCCATGAGATCGATTTCGAGGTTGACATCATCGCCGGCGTGGCGGTCGCTCCATGTCGTGGCCTTCAATGTATGTGGCACGAGAAGGACCTCGAAAAAATCCGCTTCCACCGAGTTCACGGTCAGAGAAGTGCCGTCAAGCGAGATCGACCCCTTTTCGGCGATGAGCCGGGAAATGTCGGCGGGCGCGATGACTTCGACCCGCCGCATTCCGTCGAAATCGGCGATCGCCGCGATCTTGCCGACGGCATCGATGTGGCCGGTGACAATATGTCCGCCCAATTCGTCCCCGATTCTGAGCGGCCGCTCAAGATTCAATCTCGTTCCAACTTGCCAATGACGGGCGGTCGTCCGCGCCAGCGTTTCCGCCCCCACATCGACTTCAAAATAACTGCGCGGGCCGCTTAAGCCAGAGGCTGTGACGGTCAAGCAAGGGCCGCCGCAGGCGATGGATGCCCCCACGGCGATCGATTCGGCGGGATAGGAGCAGCCGATGCGCAAGCGGCGCAAATTTTTCTCTTCCTGGATACATTGCACGTCGCCGACATCGCTGATGATCCCGGTGAACATCAAAGAACCCTTTCGTGACGCAGCAGGCGGCAGTTGCCAACGGCACGGGACTCGGCGAGGCGGTACAAGCTTGGGTCGGCAAGATGCCGGGCGGCCTCATCGGAAAGCCCGGAGATGCCGGGTTGCTCAAGTTTTTCTGGCCCGCTGAGGATGATGACCTCGTCGGCAAACCGTTGCGTGACCAACAAAGCTGCAAGACGCGGTCCTCCCTCGCAGAAGACACGTGTGAGGCCAAGGCGTCCGAGCAGCCGCAATGCTTTTTTGAGATCGATATGCCCGGCTGCGTCGCGGCTTACAAAGGCGACGTCGATATGGGATTTTTGCAAACGCGCCGCGTTTGCCTCACTCGCTCCGAGCCCGGCGATAATTAGAGTTGGATGCTCCGCCGCCGTCGCGGCAAGCCGTGACACAAGCGGCAGACGAAGATTGCTGTCGAGAATGATGCGCAACGGCTTGCGCAATTCTAGCCCCGGAAGCCGAACGGTCAGCAAAGGATCGTCAGCCAAGGCCGTGCCGATGCCGACCATTATGGCGTCATGCATGCCGCGCATCATGTGGACGCGCGTAGTGGCTTCGCGCCCCGTGATCGTGAGGCGCGGCTCGTGAGGCAGCCGAGCCGCGTAGCCATCCGCTGTCAGGGCAAGCTTCAAGGTGACCATCGGCCGCCCCAAAGTGACACGAAGGCGATGACCGAGGTGCTGCCGCTGTGCCTCCTTCGCCAGAACGTCGGCCAGTACCTCGATTCCCGCCTCCGCGAGAATCTCCTTCGCGCGCCCGCCGGTGCGCGGGTCGGGATCATCCATTGCGTAGACGACCCGCCGCACTTTCGCGGCTCGAATGGCATCGATGCAGGGCGGCGTCTGGCCGTGGTGCGCGCAAGGCTCCAAACTCACGTAGAGAGTTGCGCCTTGCGCCTGCGGGCCGGCCTCTCGCAAGGCCTCCGTCTCCGCATGCGGCCTCCCTCCGGCTCTTGTCCACCCCCGCGCGACAATCACGCCATCTTGGACGATCAATGCTCCAACCGATGGATTGGGCGCGCATAGTCCGAGGCCGCGGCTGCCAAGTGCAAGAGCCGCCGCCATGAAGCGCTCATGCGTCTCTACCCCGCTCATGCCCGGCTCGGTGATTGCAGGTTCGCTGATGAAGTGTGGTTCGAGTCGGGGTCACCGCCCGCCTCGTGGGTAAGTTGATCGACGAGCGTGTTAAAATCGCTTGCCTCGCGAAAATTTCTGTAGACTGAAGCGAAGCGGACATAGGCGACGCTATCTAATTCGCGCAAATTCTCCATCACGAGTTCGCCGATCTGGCCGCTCGAGACTTCGCTCTCGCCTTGATTTTCGAGCTGGCGGACGATGCCGTTGACCATTCGCTCGACGCGCTCTGGGCCAACCGGCCGCTTGCGCAGCGCGATCTCAATCGAGCGCAGGAGCTTATCACGGTCAAACGGCACACGGCGCCCAGATTTTTTTAATACCGTCAACTCGCGGAGCTGAACCCGCTCGAAGGTGGTGAAACGCCCTCCGCATTCGGGGCAGATGCGGCGACGGCGAATGGCCGAACCCTCGCCCGTTGGGCGGGAGTCTTTCACTTGTGACTCAAAACTGCCGCAGTAGGGGCACCGCATGGCGGAAGGGCCTTCACGAATAGCGGGGGCGATGGCGTGGATACTAGCTCACCACCACCGCCCCCTCTATTCTGAAAATAAGGATCAGCGAGGCATCAGGAATAGACGGGGAAACGCTGTGTCAGCTCGCTTGTCGCCGCCTTAGTTTTGGCCTCGACCTCGGCATTTCCGGCGTCGCCATTTTTGGCCAAGCCGTCGAGCGTTTCGGCAATCAACTCGCCAACTCTTTTGAATTCAGCGATCCCGAAACCACGCGAAGTTGCCGCCGGAGTTCCCAGGCGAATTCCGGACGTCACCATGGGGCTTGCCGTATCGAAAGGCACGCCATTCTTGTTGCAGGTGATACCGCCACGGCCAAGCGATGCCTCGGCTGCCTTGCCCGTCAATTGCTTAGGCCGCAGATCGACGAGCATCAGATGGTTGTCGGTACCGCCCGAGGCGAGCGCAAAGCCGCGTTCCTGCAGGGTTGCGGCAAGGGCCTTGGCATTATCCGCGACCTGGCGCGCATAGAGCTTAAACTCGGGCTTCAGCGCTTCGCCAAAAGCGATCGCTTTCCCGGCGATCACATGCATCAGCGGGCCGCCTTGTAGACCCGGGAATACGGCGGAATTGATCTTTTTCGCGATCGCTTCATCGTTAGTCAGGACGAGTCCGCCGCGTGGGCCACGCAAAGTCTTGTGGGTTGTGGACGTCACCACATGCGCATGCGGGAACGGCGATGGGTGGACGCCGCCCGCCACGAGGCCCGCGAAATGCGCCATGTCGACGAAGAAATAAGCGCCGACGGAATCGGCGATCTCCCGGAACTTGGCGAAGTCCCAATAGCGGGGATAGCCCGAGCCGCCAGCGATGATAATCTTCGGCTTGTGTTCAGCGGCGAGCCTCGCCACCATGTCCATATCGATGCGATGATCATCCCGGCGAACGCCATAGGGGATGGGCTTGAACCAGCGGCCGGAGAGATTGACCGGCGAGCCATGTGTCAAATGGCCGCCCGCCGCGAGATCAAGGCCCATAAAGGTATCGCCCGGCTGCATGAGCGCCAAAAACACCGCCTGGTTTGCCTGGCTGCCGGAATTTGGCTGAACGTTTGCGAATTTACAGTCAAACAGGCGGGTGACTCGCTCGATCGCCAAGTTTTCCGCCATGTCAACGAATTGGCAGCCGCCATAGTAGCGCCGGCCGGGATACCCCTCGGCATATTTGTTGGTGAGCACGGAGCCTTGTGCCTCGAGCACCGCTTTGGAGACGATGTTTTCCGAGGCGATCAATTCGATTTCATGGCGCTGCCTGCCTAGCTCAAGCTCGATCGCCTTGGCAATCTCGGGATCGGCTTCAGCAACTCCAGCGGCAAAAAACGGGTTCGTGGCATTGCGGCTGCTGGCGGTTTGGCTCATGCTGAAGTTCCTGCAATTGCGGCGGGGGCGCGACTGCACAGGTCTGTTCAGTCTCTCGCGCGGGGCCCGCCAGGGGAAACGAAAGCATCGAATTAGCACGCTAATGGCGCGGCGTGAAGGCATGGGTGTACAATTGGCTTCCAAGCGCCGGTTGCGGTTTTTCGAAGCCCCTTCGGAGCCACCTTATCTCGCGAAAATCCCAACGAGCGCGACACGTGCTCCGGGGATCACGATGGTCTGACCCCAAAGCCGCCGATCGTCGAGCTTGGCGTATTGGTCCGCAGGGAATCGGCCTTGGGGGTGTCACTCCTCCGGTGCCGCTCGTTGTCAATGTTCAAAGCCGGACCGGCACCGCCGGGTTCCTGGCCGGCGCTGATCTCACAACTCGCGGCCTCGTCTTCGGCGATGACGGGTTGATTAGCGGCATTACAGTTGGATATGTCTCTTCTAATCTCGACTTGAACGAGACTTTGCTATCGACCCAGCCTCACCCTGCGGGCAACGGCGGGCGAAGCTACATGCGAATGTCTCGGGACCAACAACAGGCGCCTACGCGACCTATTTCAATGGCGGCTTCTCAGGCGATCTCCTCGTTAGAGTCGATCCCTTATCCCTCAATCAGTCGTTCAATGATTTTGAATTTACCACAGACACCGCAAATCCAGTGTCCCTTGTCGCCGGTAATAATTCCGTTAGCGTTGCGAATGCCACTGTCGCCGGTAACCTCAATTACCGCTTCGATCTTTATCCGAGTTATTGGGTCGAACCGACGGTTGGAGCATTATATACCAACACCAGTAATGGCGGAGGTGCGGCGCAGCTTGGCCTGGCAACCGGCAATTTCGTCAGGGTACAAGGCGGCGCGCGGCTCGGCACCACAACCTTGCTTTATAACCACATTCTCATGACGACTGCCCTGACGGGACTCCTCTACGATGATGTCTCGGTCTCCGGTGGCTTTATCGCCGGAGGGGCTTTTGGTCCAAACAACATACTGGCGCAGTCCGACCAGGGTTTCGTGCGCGGGCTTGGTATCCTTGCCCTAAACTTCGACTATGGGAACGGCGTTAGCTCCTTCATCCAAGGTGATGTCTATGGGGGCGCGCATTTGATCGGCGCTGGCGGCAAAGCGGGTCTGCGCGTGCAATGGTGAGCGCTAAGAGTCCGCCGAGCTGTCAATGTGGACAGCTATCAACAGCTCCTAGCAAGCCAGGGCCGAAAATGCCGCAAAGCTCTTTCCAAAAAAGCAGGCGAGCGCTAGCAAACTTAAATGCCAATTCCGCAAAAACGCGTGCTTCTCATCATCGGCGGCGGCATCGCGGCTTATAAATCGCTCGAACTCATCCGCCGCCTGCGCGAAGAGGACATTTTTGTTCGCGCGGTGATGACCGCGGCGGCGCAACGCTTCATTACCAAGCTGTCGGTGGAGAGCCTCACCCAAAACCGCGTCCACGACGATCTTTTCGCCCCGACGGACGATTCGGGCATGGGACATATCGAGCTTTCGCGCGATGCTGATCTCGCCGTTATTGCCCCGGCCACGGCCGATCTCCTCGCCAAAATGGCGCAGGGCCTTGCCAATGATCTCGCCTCGACTCTCATGCTCGCCACGGACAAAAAAATCCTCGCCGCGCCGGCGATGAATATCCGCATGTGGCTGCATCCGGCGACGCAGCGCAATCTGAATCTCTTGCGCGACGATGGCGTGGCGTTCGTTGGCCCCGAGGCGGGCGAAATGGCTTGCGGCGAATTTGGACCTGGCCGGATGTCTGAACCTCCCGCCATTCTTACCGCGATCAAGCAGCTGTTGCAGGGGGACACAAAACTTCCCTTGCCGGGACGCCTGCTGCCACTCAAGGGACGGCGCGTGGTCGTCACATCGGGTCCGACGATCGAGCCGCTCGACGAGGTGCGGTTTATCTCCAACCGGTCGTCGGGCAAGCAAGGCCATGCGATTGCCGCAGCGGCGGCGGCGGCGGGCGCGGATGTCGCGTTGGTGACCGGTCCCGTGGCGCTCCCCGACCCCTCGGGGGTAAGAACGGTTCACGTCGAAACGGCGCGGGAAATGCTAGATCAAGTCGAGGCGGCGCTTCCCGCCGATATTTTCATCGCTGTGGCGGCGGTGGCCGATTGGCGACCCGCCATGGCCGTGGCGGGCAAGATCAAAAAGAACGGAAAGTCGGCGCCAGCTCTCGACCTTGTTGAAAATTCCGATATTTTGGCCGCCGTCGGACGCCGCGATAAAGATCGGCCCGTCCTCGTCATTGGCTTTGCGGCCGAGAGCGAGAATGCCGAAAAGCACGCACGCGGAAAACTTAGAGCCAAGAATTGCGACATGATTGTTGCCAACGAAATCGGTAAGGGCACGGGCGTGTTTGGCGGCGAGATGAATAAAGTTCTGCTTCTCACGCCGAAGGGCGGTGAGCGCTGGCCGCCGATGAGTAAGCGCGAGGTCGCGGAGCGGCTTATCCGCAAGATCGCCGCCACGCTTGGGAGCCTTTGATGGTTGCGAAACGGCTGCAAGTCCTGGTCGAGCGCCTCCCCCATGGCCAAGGTCTCCCCTTGCCTTCTTACCACTCGGATGGCGCCGCGGGGCTCGACCTTGTTGCCGCCTTGCCAAAGGATGCAAGGATCATTCTCGAGCCTGGCGGAAGGCACCTCATCCCAACCGGCATAAGACTCGAAATACCGCCAGGCTTCGAGGGCCAGGTACGGCCACGGTCCGGGCACGCGCTGAACTTTGGCGTAACGGTGCTCAACACCCCGGGGACGATTGACTCGGATTACCGCGGCGAGATCAAGGTTTTGCTGATCAACCTTGGGGATGAGGCATTTGAGATCACGCGCGGCGCGCGTATCGCGCAGCTCGTCGTCGCGCCTTTTGTAAGGGTCGCGATGGCGGAGGCCGATCAACTCGCCGCGAGCGCCCGCCAAGAGAACGGTTTTGGGTCCACCGGCCACGCGGCCGGATGTGGAGAATGCCTGTGAGCCTTCTTTCGCGCCGCGGCCAGCTGGCGCTTGCCGCGGTTACCGATATCGCGATCCATGCGCGGCCGCTTCCGGTTGCCGCGAAGGCGCTTGCCTCCCGTCTCGATCTTCCGCCAAGGCGGCTTGAACCCCTCCTTCAAGAGCTCGTTCATGCCAACATTTTGAAAGGGGTGCGGGGGCCACGCGGCGGCTATGAACTTGCGCGCGAGCGCCGCAGGATCACCGCGGCGGCAATCTTGCGGGCGATTTCAAACGGCGCGGCCGACGAGACTGGCGGTCCCCCCGGTTGCGCCCTCGTCAACCAGGTCATCACCCCCCTTGTCGAGGAGGCGTGGAAGGTCTTCCTCGAGAAGCTCGATGCCATTACCGTGGATGACATCTGCCGGCAAGCCGAAAATCTGGAAAAGCCGCCCCAGCAAATGGCGGGAGCGGATTTTATCATTTGAATTTATTGAGGTATCCGCCAATCATTTTGTCCGATTTGTCCTCAAAATCTTACAAAAATGTTTCTCGTGAAACCATTTGGTAAGATCGCGCCGCCGTTTCTTACAAGCTCTCGGACCAACCGCTGACGGGCGGCGTGTGCGATGCGGCTAATTTCTCGGCTTGTTTGCGGTCAGGATGTCGCTCGAAATAGCCAGGTCGGGGAAGACCCAGCCATGCCGTCGTGGAGCACCGAGACCTACTTGTGGACCCCTACATGCGCGCCATGAGGTCGCAATAGCGCTTCCCGACAGTGAAATTGCCAATCCGCCCCTGGTCAGTGAATTGCTTTGAATTACCCGGCAGATGCGTCCTTCGTTAGATAGCGCTTTTGCAACGGGGGAAATTTTACATTCATCGCGCTCGCGGCAAGCGGTGGAGGAGCAGTATGAGGCGGACTGCTTGTAGACTTCGCCGTTTTGCAAATCTAGAATGCGAGGCACTGCCGATAAATCAAATCATGTTGGCTCTTACGACATCCAGGGAGGAAAGACCATGTCGAACTATCGAATGCTTGGGGCTGCAATTGTAGCGCTCCTCATTGGCGCTTCCACAACCCCAGCATTCTCTGTCAGCGGCCGCGGCGTGGCGCAGGGCGAGAGAGAGACACGGGCATTGTTGCGGCTCATGGATACTGATCAAAACGGCGAAGTGTCGAAACAGGAATTCATGCGGTTCATGGAAGCCGAGTTCGACCGCCTCGATGTCGACCACAGCGGCGCGCTCAACGTTTCCGAGCTATCAAAATTCCACTATCATGCGCCTACTCACCCGGGGGGTGTCGGCTCGCGCTAGCCGGGCGGCATCCAACGATCCGGCGCCCGGAAGACGCGGTCGGGGATGAGCTCGCCGTTCTCGACCTTGCCAATGGCGACAAGGCCGCCGCAGGCCGCATAGGCGCAGCCCGATGGCGGCGTATCCGGCCCGCGCAGAAGAAGTGATTGCCCGCGCCTGAGCCGCGCCGCGCCGCGCGGATCGACGTTAATGCGCGGAAATTCGGCGAGGCCCGCCTCGATGCCGCGGAGGGGGGCTTTGCCTGCGGCGGCGGCTTCCTCCAAAACCTCGAGAGAGACCGCGTCCTCCTCGTAAAATGGCCCGACGCGAGTGCGCCGCAGCGCCGCCACATGGCCGAAACATTTAAGGCTCCGCCCGAGATCGCGGGCGAGGGCGCGCACATAGGTTCCCTTGCCGCAGCGCGCTTCGAAGACGGCCTCGTCCGGCATGCGGCTGATTAAGTCGAGCGCATGGATCGTCACCTGCCGGGGCGACAGGATGGGCATCTCGCCTTGGCGGGCGAGATAATACGCGCGCTCGCCATTGAGCTTGACCGCTGAGTAGGTTGGCGGCAGCTGGAGGATCGATCCTGTAAAGGCGGGCAGAAGCGCGCGTATGTCCGTCTCCGTGGGGCGATTGCCGGATTGTTCGGTGACCTCGCCATCGGCGTCGTCGGTATCGGTCTCCGCGCCCCAGCGCACGGTGAACCGGTAGGCTTTTTCGCCCTCCTGGACGAAGGGAACCGTTTTCGTCGCATCGCCAAAGGCAACCGGCAAGAGCCCCGTGGCCAAGGGATCGAGCGTTCCCGCATGCCCGGCCTTCTTCGCGTTGAGGATTCCCTTGAGGCAAGAGACGGCCCGAGTCGATGTCATGCCGGCAGGTTTATCAAAGACAATCCAGCCGCTGATATCCCGCCGGGAGGGGCTTCGGCTGATCACGTCGGCTTGTCCCGTGTTTCGTCAAGATCGCGCTGGACTTGCGGCGAAGAGAGGAGCTGGTCGATCTTTGCTCCACACTCGAAAGTTTCATCCGGCTTGAAGCGGAGATCGGGCGCAAAGCGCATGTTGACGCGGCGGGCAATCTCGCCGCGCAAGAATTTGCGGTGCTTATCGAGCGCGGAGAGCACAGTTGCGATGTCCTCGCCGCCAAGAGGCATGACGTAGATCGTCGCAAGTTTCAGATCCGGGCTCATGCGTACTTCCGGGATGGTCACCGCATGGCCCTCGAGGACCGGGTCGCTCGGCGTGGCGCGCAGCAACAGCGCCGAAATTTCATGCCGGATGAGTTCGCCAACGCGCAGCATTCTTTGCGACGGCGCGCCGCCTTGTTGGTGGTGTTGTCGTGACATGGGAATTTGCGCCTCTCTAGCGCTGGTCTTTTGGCTTTTCTTTTCTCGCCGCCGGCGGTTCGAGTGCTCGTTCAGTGGCTCTCTCGACGCGAGGCTCAATTTGATTACGGAGAGACATGGTGATGAAGTCGCCCAATTGCTTCAACTGCCCAGCCTGAAACTCAACTCGGGCTTCGAGTCGAGATAACTCTTGTTGCAACTTTTTATTTTCTTGTTTCAGACCCCTGACCAACTCCCCAATGCGATAAACATTGGCGAGGCCTTCGATAAATTGCCTTAGGCCAGGAAGCTGGAATTCTTCCCGCTCTTCCGGGGGGGTTGTATTCATCACTGCCAAGCCCCGCTAAGAAGGCGTTCGAGGATGGTTTGGTTTTGTGCATTCAGCCGGTCAATCTTCTCACCTTGCGCCTCGATTTTGGCCAAGCCAGCCGCATTCTCCTCGGTCAGGAGGTCCAATTCATCGGCGAGGCGTTCGAGACGGATGACCTCCGTTTCGATGTCTTCCGATAGCATTTGCCATGCCCCTCGGCCGGAGTCCGTCTTGTCTTCGGCAAGCTCCGCTGCCCCGCCAGGCTTGGCGAGCGCGGCCAGGCAGAAGGATACCATCTGATCGAGAGTCGGCTCGGGCTCTTGCTCATACTCGACGATCAGGCGGGGATGGCAAAACCTGATGCAGGCCGTGTTGATAAGCCGGGAGGCCAGGGTTGCATCTTTCGGCGCAAACTCTCTCCCCGCCATGCCAGCGGAAATGATCCGCTCCAAGATCGCGGCCATGCGCTCGGAATGCCGGCGCATGATCGCCCAGTTTTCCGTGATCGCCGCCTCGATTAAATCATGCAGCTTGCGATCAGCGATATAGTGCCTGTGGTAAGCCTTTTCCACCGAGCCGATGAGATCGCGGATCTTTTGGGCCGCGGTCTGGCGCGAGGTGGCGATCTTCTCGGCCTCCGCTTCGATCTTACCGAGGAGATTCATGCACACAGCTTCGTTGATCTCGGATTTCGCCGTGAAGAAACGATACACATTTGCCGATGACATGCTCAATTCGCGCGCAATGTCAGCGACCGTCGTCTTCTGAAATCCGATTTGCCGGAATAAGCGTTCGGCCGCCTCGATTATCAGTTTACGAGTGTCTTTTTCCTCGAGGCTCTGCTGATCTCGCGTAACCATCAAAATCTCCGCATTCATTGCCGCCGCTCTACAGTGTCCGCTTGACCTCTTGCACGGTATAGCATTCGATAATATCGCCGACGCGCATATCCTGATAATTCTCGAAAGCCATGCCGCACTCCTGGCCGGCGCTGACTTCCTTGACCTCGTCTTTAAACCGCTTGAGGGTCGAGAGCTTTCCTTCATGCACGACGACATTGTCGCGGATGAGGCGGACATTGGCGCCGCGTTGCACTGTGCCGTCGGTAACGCGGCAGCCGGCCACTTTGCCGACCTTTGAAATCGTAAAGACTTCGAGGATTTCGGCGTTACCAAGCATCTGCTCGCGGAGCGTCGGCGCGAGCAGCCCCGACATCGCCGCTTTCACGTCGTCGACGAGATTATAGATGATGTTGTAGTAGCGGATTTCTATGCCGGCTTGTTCGGCAAGCAGACGGGCTTCCTTGTGGGCGCGCACATTAAAACCAATGACAGCCGCCTGCGAGGCTTCCGCCAGCGTGATGTCGGATGCGGTAATACCGCCCGCGCCAGCATGAATTACGCGCGCGGCGACCTCCTCCGTGTTGAGTTTTTCGAGGGTTGCCACAATGGCCTCAACCGAGCCCTGCACGTCACCCTTGATCACCAAGGGGAATTCCTTCCGCCCAACCGCCTTAAGCTGGCTCATCATATCGGACAATGAACCGCGGGCGATATTGCCGCGCGCGGCAGCCTTGTCGCGCTTTTGCCGTTCGCGATATTCGGTGATCTCCCGCGCCCGGTTTTCTGTTTCGACGACAGCCACTCGATCGCCGGCTTCGGGCGAGCCGGAGAATCCCAAAACCTCGACCGGCGTCGATGGGCCAGCCTCCGTCCTTGCTTCGCCATTGTCGCCAAGAAGCGCGCGCACGCGCCCCCATTGAGAGCCACCGATGATGATGTCGCCGACCTTCAGCGTGCCGCGCTGAACGAGCACGGTCGCTACGGGCCCGCGCCCGCGATCAAGGCGCGCCTCGATCACCGTGCCTTCCGCCGACCGCGCCGGGTTGGCCTTGAGATCGAGCACCTCGGCCTGCAGCGAGACGAGTTCGAGGAGCTTATCGAGGTTTTGTCGCTTGGTTGCCGAAACTTCGACCTCCAAAGTCTCGCCGCCGAGGCTCTCGACTTGCACCTCATACTGCAGCAGTTCGCTGCGGACCCGCTCGGGTTTGGCGTCTGGCTTATCGATTTTGTTGATGGCGACGATGATCGGAACGTTGGCGGCGCGCGCATGAGCGATGGCCTCCGCTGTTTGAGGCATGACACCATCATCGGCGGCGACAACAAGCACGACGATATCCGTTACTTTCGCGCCGCGCGCACGCATGGCCGTGAAGGCGGCATGGCCTGGAGTATCGATGAAGGTAATCTTGCCGCCATTCGGCGCGGTGATTTGGTAGGCTCCAATATGCTGAGTAATCCCTCCTGCCTCGCCGGAGACAACATTGGCGTGGCGAATGGCATCGAGAAGCGAGGTCTTGCCATGGTCGACATGGCCCATGATCGTCACGACGGGCGGCCGGGCCAGCAGATTTTCATCCTGGTCCGGGTTATCGAAAAGTCCCTCCTCGACATCAGCCTCCGCGACGCGCTTGACCGTATGGCCAAGTTCCTCGGCGATCAGCTGCGCCGTATCGGCATCGATGACGTCTGTGATTTTGGCCATCTGGCCCTGTTTCATGAGCAGTTTGATGACATCAACGCCCCGCTCAGACATGCGGCCGGCAAGCTCTTGTATCGTGATCGTCTCGGGCAGGACCACCTCGCGGCTGAGTTTCTCCTTAACTTCATCGGTATGGCCTTTGAGCCTTTGCACGCGGCGGCGGAACGCGGCGACGGATCTCGTTCGTTCTTCCTCATCCGCCGTGACGCTCGCGACCGTCAGGCGGCCGCGGCTTCTCGGCTCGCCGCCACGCGGGGGGCGCGGTATCGCGGCTTTGGCAGGCGTGCCCGGTCGGCGCGCCAGTGCCGGTGCCTCATCATCCTCGAGAAGAGCACCTCTTGCCGCCAAGGGCAGGGTGGCCGGCTGGGGTGTGGCCGGGCTTGCGGGGGTTGTCGGGGCAGCCGACGGGGCCCGGCGTGTTGCCGGGGCTGCTGGAGCAGGTGCTGGCTCGCCGCCCGCGAGCCGCCGCTTAGCCTCCGTCTCGGAGCGCCGCTTGGTTTCCGCCTCATGCGCGCGGCGTGCTTCCTCTTCGCGTTTACGGACTTCCGCCGCGGCGCGCTCTTCCCGCTCGCGCTCCTCGCGCTCCTCGCGCACCTTGGCTTCAACCTCGGCGCGCTTGCGCTCTTCGATTTCGCGCTCCCGGGCATCGGACAAGGCGCGCGAGCGGGCGTCGCGCTCTTCATCCGTAAGGGAGCGGAGAATCACGCCAGGCGCGCCGCGCTGCGATGCCGATTGCGCGCTGGTGCTTCCCACCTGGGGACGTGGTTTTTTATTGAGAATAGGCGCAGTGACTGGCGGCGGCGGTGCGGCAGGTTCGCGCGGCGCCGGCAGGGCCTCGCCGGCCGAGGCCAGCCCCCGCCGTTTCACCTTTTCAACCACGACCGCCTTGGAGCGGCCGTGCGGGAAATTCTGCCGGACAATGCCCGCCTCGACCGGCCGCTTCAAACTCAAGCGTTTTGCCGGAGCGACGCTCAGCGTCGTTTCAGTCGGATTTTTTGTATCACTCATGTATTCGATATTCCTGGCCCACCCGTATGCTGTCACCGTGCCATGCCTGGCGGGCATGTAGACTTGGATCCTAATTCACCCAATTTTTCATTCGCGGTGCCCACAAAATTTTCGCTGTTAGAGGGCGCGAGGCTGTAGAGCGCGAGTTTACGGCAGCGCCGCAATAAACCCTCGCTGGCAACCCCCTTAATCAGGACCGCATGTATCACATTTGAGCGCCCCAATGCCAAATCCAATTGACGAGAGGAAAATTGGGTGATGCGCGGCAAGGAGCCGTGATGGCGGCCCGCACTCAGCCAAAGCTTGCGCATGCCATCCGCGCCGCCATCCGAGGCGTGGATGAGCCCGGCGATATCGCTCGAAGCGATCGCCTGTTCCACCTTTGTGAACCCAGTCACGACGAGGCCCGCCTTGTTTGCCATCGACAGCGCTTGCAGGCAGTCGGTTTCTAGCAAAGACTCAACCTCTTCGACTAAGCTTGGCTGCGCGCTGATCTCGGTTTTGAAACTTCTCGAAAACGCTTGCCGTTTAACCGCCCGCGCGATGCATTCCGCCTCGGCCGTGACCCAGACGCCGCGGCCTGGAAGCTTGCGCGCGATGTCTGGAACAATCATCTGGCCTGGTCCGACCACAAAGCGGATCATCTCGTCAGGCGAGCGCTTCGCCCGGGTGACGATGCACGTCCGCTCGGGATCCGCCAAGCGCTCCCTCCCCGGCTCTGAAAGCGCACGGGGACTTGGCGCGCTTTCAATGGCTGGCTTCATCGGCAAAGAGCTCCTCTACCGTTTTGGTGGGCATAGAGTCGATCCATCCAGCCTTCACTCGCGCCGTCATGACCAGCGTTTCCGCCTCCTCGCGGGAAATTTCAAAACCGTCGAGAATGCCGGGGTGTTTCGTCACTTCCCCATCCTTGCGCTCGCTCCAGCCGACGAGATCATCGGTGGCGCAGCCCGCGAGATCCTCGACGGTTTTAATGCCATTTTCCCCGAACTTCACGAGCATGGCCGTTGTGACCCCAGCAACTTCCTTGAGCTCATCCGAAACGCCAAGCTCGCGCCTTCGGTGATCCTGCTCCGCTTCGACCCCAGCTAGATAGTCGTGCGCGCGGGATTGAATTTCGGCGGCGGTATCTTCATCAAACCCTTCTATTGTGGCGAGTTCGGACAGTTCGACGAAAGCTAGCTCCTCAGCTGACCGGAAACCTTCCGAGGCGAGGAGCTGGCCGACCACCTCATCGACATTTAGCGCGTTCATAAAGAGGTTCGTACGCTCGGAAAACTCTTTTTGCCGGCGCTCGGACTCCTCCGCTTCCGTCAGAATATCGATATCCCAGCCGGTTAGTTGTGACGCCAAGCGGACGTTTTGACCGCGCCGCCCGATCGCCAACGAAAGCTGATCATCCGGCACCACGACCTCGATACGAGAGGAATCTTCATCGAGGACGACTTTGACAACCTCGGCGGGCTGAAGCGCATTGACGATAAACGTCGCGGCATCCGGAGACCAGGGGATAATGTCGATTTTTTCCCCTTGCAGCTCCGTTACAACCGCTTGAACACGCGACCCCCGCATGCCGACACAGGCGCCGACGGGATCGATAGACGCGTCCCTTGATATAACGGCGATTTTGGCGCGCGAGCCCGGATCGCGGGCGACGGCTTTCACCTCGATGACGCCGTCATAAATTTCCGGCACTTCCTGGCGAAAGAGCTTGGCCATGAACTGCGGATGCGTGCGCGAGAGAAAAATCTGCGGCCCGCGCTGTTCGCGCCGGACATCATAGACATAAGCGCGGGCGCGGTCGCCAGCCCGGAACACTTCGCGGGGAATCAATTCGTCGCGCCGGATCGTGGCCTCGCCTCGCCCAAGGTCGAGAATGACATTGCCATACTCAACTCTTTTCACGACGCCGTTGACGATATCGCCAATGCGGTCCTTGTATTCCTGATATTGCCGATTACGCTCGGCATCGCGGACTTTCTGCACGATGACCTGCTTTGCCGACTGCGCGGCAATGCGGCCGAAATCAAAGGGCGGTAAAGTCTCGGCGATCCAATCCCCCACCTGCGCGGCGGGATTCCTTTTGCGGGCATCAAAGAGGCTTATCTGTGTGGCATCATTCTCCACCTGGTCAACGACGAGGAGGAGGCGGGAGAAGCGGATTTCACCCGTTTTCGGGTTGATCTCGGCGCGCACCTCGGTCTCCTGGCCGTAACGGGACCGCGCCGCCTTTTGAATGGCCTCCTCCATCGAGGCAAGAACGATTTGGCGATCTATCGATTTTTCCCGCGCGACAGCATCGGCGATTTGCAAAAGCTCTAATCTATTGGCACTGACTGCCATTTTTATCTCCCAAATGATGCGAAGGCGCGCCGGATGGAGAAAGCTCCACCTCGGATTGGCCTGAAATTTCTCTCCGCCCAGTTTGTTTCTTCGTCCTTGGTTCCTTGCCGCGGGCGAAGCGGCCAGGCCCGCGCCGCGCCTTGCCTCTTCCCGCTCCGTCGGGGGCGCCATGTCCACGCCCAGCGTGATCTTCCGCCGCGGACTTCGCCGCCCTCAACGTCTGACGGATCAGGGCCTCCGTCAGTAGAAGCCGCGCGTCGGCTATCTCAGAGAGAGGCAGATCCACCTCGGCTTCTTCGCCGGGCCTTGCATCCGTGCGGGCGAGATGGACGAGGGCAGCCTTGCCGATACCAGAGACGTTCTCAATGACGCCGCGAAAGCGCTTGCGCCCGGCGATGACGTCGCCCATCTCAATGCGCGCCTCCGCGCCAATACTCCGGCAAAAATCGGAGACGCGAACGAGCGGGCGATCGATCCCGGGCGAAGAGATTTCAAGCCGGTATGCCGTTTTGACGACATCCTCGACATCAAGGACGGGCGAGAGGGCCGCGCTTGCCAACTCACAATCATTGACGCTCATGGATCCGTCTGGGCGTTCGGCCATGACTTGCACCGTCATGCCAGCCGGGGCGGAAAGCTTAACCCGAACGAGTCTGAAGCCGAGGCCAGCCAGAACGGGCCCCGCGATATTTGCGACGCGCCGGGCCGTTCCTGTCTCTTCTATCAAGCGAGGTTCGTCCAATTCATATTCAATGCTAGCCATTGGCTCGGGCTTGCCTTGGCAACGCAAATTTGCATTACCAGTTAACGTAACCATCGCCGTTCGGGCGACGCTAAGTTTCGACACACGCTTGGCTTGGGCCGCCAAAAGGCAAAAGTGCCAAAAGGCAATAAAAAAGAGCGGGTCCCAGGGGCCCACTCTCAATCAAGCGATTGCCTATTGAACAACCGTTATGAGAAGCATGAACGCTAAAAAGCATATAACGTAAGAGCTGTCTTCGCGCAAGGAGTGCCAAGCCAGAATAAAGCAAGAATCCCCAGCCCTTGCTTTTTCATGCTCTTCTCGTATAAGGCCCGCTTCCGAACCGCCCGGCTAAAGGGCTGCCGTGGCGGTTTTTGATGCTTTAAGCGGCGAAATGGTCCACCTCGGCGAGGCCGAGGCGGGACGCCGCAAAGGAGAGACAGCGAAATGCCCAAACTGAAAACCAAATCGGGCGCCAAAAAGCGCTTCAAAATTACCGCGACCGGCAAGGTGATTTATGCGCAGCGCGGCAAGCGCCACGGCATGATCAAACGCACGCCAAAGCAGATCCGCAATCTGCGCGGCACCAATGTGCTGTTCAAGAGCGACGGCGACAACGTCATCAGATTCTATCTGCCAAACGGCTGACGATAAGCCAGCTCCAGTTTCAACTTAAATATTTTGGAGTTCAACCATGGCTCGCGTCAAACGCGGCGTAACTTCTCACGCCAAACATAAGAAAACTCTCGCTGCCGCCAAGGGATTCTATGGGCGCCGTAAGAACACGATACGCGCGGCCAAAGCCGCCGTCGACCGCTCGATGCAATATGCGACGAGAGACCGCCGGGCCCGCAAGCGCGTGTTCCGCGCGCTCTGGATCCAGCGGCTCAACGCGGCGGTGCGCCAACACGGCCTTACCTACTCGGCTTTCATCAACGGCCTCGTTAAGGCGGGGATAGGAATCGACCGCAAGGTCCTCTCCGACCTGGCCATCCGCGAGCCGGAGACCTTCAAATCCATTGTCGAGCGTGCGAAAGAGGGCATAGCGCAAGCGTCACCAGCACAGTGACGGCCGGGAGAGCGCGGCCCTCCTGTTGAAAATTCAAAAGAAATTTCCGGTCGGGATCTTTCGGGTGCTACTCTCGCGGCTCCCGCAACGCATTGATGGCCCGTGCCCGTGGAGCTTGGTCGAGATCGCGAAAACGACATAGATCGGCTCGATAAAAGCCCAAGCTTTGTGCACCTTCATGTCCACAGTTCCTACTCGCTGCGGGAAGGCGCGATAAGCGTCGGAAAACTGGCGAAGCTCGCGGCCGCCGATGCCATGCCGGCGCTGGCTCTCACGGATAGCAATAATCTCTTTGGTGTTTTGGAATTTTCTGAAAAGCTCGCCAAGGAGGGCGTGCAGCCCATTAGCGGCATAAAAATCGCCCTCGATTTCCATGATAGCGCAGTGCCGCGTACCGAGGAGGGGGCCGGCCGCGCCTCCATCATCCTTCTCGCGCAGAACGCCGCGGGTTATGGGCATCTGATGTATCTTGCATCGCGTGCTTGGCTTAGTCCCGCGCCGGGCGAGCCGCCGCATATTGACGCCGAGGCTTTGGCCGGCCGGACGGAGGGGCTCATCGCTCTCACCGGCGGGCCGGGCGGATCCATTGATTTGGCTTTCGCCTCAAACCGGGCCGAACTCGCCTTCAAGCGCGCCGCCTTTTTGAAAGCTCTTTTCCGCGACCGGCTCTATGTAGAAATCCAGCGTCACGATCTTGCGCAAGAAAAAGCAATTGAGCCGCAGCTGCTCGATCTCGCCTACCGCTCCTCATTACCAATTGCCGCCACCAATGAGGTCTTCTTCGCCGAGGCCTCGGATTATGAAGCGCATGATGCGTTGATCTGCATCGCCGAAGGGACGGTCGTCAGTGATGGCGGGCGCCGCCAGCTGACCGCGCACCATCGCTTCAAGACGCGCGCCGAGATGGTTGCTCTTTTCGCCGACCTGCCGGAGGCGACCCGCAACACGGTCGAGATTGCTCTGCGTTGTGCCTTCCGGCCGGTGAGCCGTAAGCCGATCCTGCCGCGCTTCGCCGCGATGGAGGCTGGCGATGAGGCGGGGCAATTGCGCGCGGAGGCTGAAACGGGTCTTGCGAAAAGGCTCGCCGCCCATGGTCCAGCAAAAGGCTTTGGTGAAGCCGATTACCACGCGCGGCTCGCTTTCGAGCTCGACGTCATCATCAAAATGAATTTTCCAGGATATTTTCTGATCGTAGCGGATTTCATCAAATACGCCAAAACCCAAAACATCCCCGTTGGCCCAGGGCGTGGCTCGGGCGCTGGCTCCCTTGTCGCCTATGCGTTGACGATCACCGATCTCGATCCGATCCGCTTCGGTTTATTGTTCGAGCGCTTTCTCAACCCTGATCGCGTGTCGATGCCTGATTTCGACATCGATTTTTGCCAGGAGCGCCGCGAAGAAGTGATCGCCTATGTCCGCGACCGCTATGGCGCGGATAGGGTCGCCCAGATCATTACTTTTGGAAGTTTTCTTGCGCGCGGCGTTATGCGTAATGTTGGCCGGGTTCTTGGCATGCCGCTTGGCCAGGTCGACAAGCTCGCCAAGCTCGTTCCTCAAAACCCGGCCGCTCCCATTAGTCTCAAGCAAGCGATCGAAGCCGAGCCACGCCTGGCGAGCGCCGCCGAGGCAGACCCGCGCGTTGCTAAGATGCTGCAGATCGCGCAAAAGCTCGAAGGGCTTTATTCGAATGCCTCAACGCATGCGGCAGGCATCGTCATTGGGGATCGCCCTCTCGAAGAGCTCGTTCCGCTCTACCGCGATCCGAAGTCCGACATGCCGGCAACCCAATTCAATATGAAATGGGTCGAGCAGGCGGGGCTCGTGAAATTCGATTTCCTTGGCCTCAAGACTCTCACGGTCATCGCCAATTGCGTCAAGCTCTTGAAAGAGCGCGGCATTCAATTGGATGTTTCCGCCATTCCACTTGATGACGCAAAAACCTACGCCATGCTCGATCGTGGCGAGACGGTCGGCGTGTTCCAGGTGGAAAGCCCTGGCATGCGCAAGGCGCTCATGGATATGCGGGCCGAGCGTTTTGAGGATATCATCGCGCTCGTCGCCCTCTACCGGCCAGGTCCGATGGCAAATATCCCCGCTTACTGCGCCGCCAAGCGGGGCGAGGAGGCTGCCAACTACATCCATCCCGATATCGAGCCCGTCCTCACGGAAACGTTCGGGGTCATCCTTTATCAAGAGCAGGTAATGCAAATTGCCCAAGTCCTTGCGGGCTATTCGCTCGGGGAGGCCGACCTTCTCCGCCGCGCCATGGGCAAGAAAATCAAGGCGGAAATGGCTGCCCAGCGCGATCGCTTCGTGAGCGGCGCGGTCGGACGTGGCCTCGCCAAGGGGCAAGCCAATGAGATCTTCGACCTTTTGGCGAAATTCGCCGACTACGGTTTCAATAAAAGCCACGCGGCGGCCTACGCGCTCATTGCTTATCAAACCGCCTATCTCAAGGCGAATTATCCAGTCGAGTTCCTCGCATCCTCGATGACGCTCGATAAATCGAATACCGATAAACTCGCCGAGTTCTGCAATGAAGCGCGGCGCCTCGGCATTAAGGTCCTGCCGCCGTCCGTGGTGAACTCGGGCGCGGATTTTACGCCTGGCGAATCTCACGGCGAGCCTGCGGTCCGCTACGCGCTCTCCGCGATCAAGGGGGTTGGCGAAACGCACGCGAACGCGCTCGCCGCCAATCAAGCGAAAGGCGCCGCCGCCTTTCGTAACCTCAGTGAATTTGCCGCAAGGCTCAATCCGCGCGAGATGAATAAACGCACGCTCGAAAGCCTTGCGGCGGCCGGTGCTTTTGACGAGCTGGAGCAAAATCGCGCGCGTGTGCACGCTTCGGCGGAGGCAATCCTTGCCCTGGCGCAGCGGAGTGAAGCGGAGAAGCTTGCCGGCCAATCGACGTTATTCGGCGGTGCTGAGGCGGGCGGCGGCGTGACCACGCTGCCAAAAGCCGAGCCATGGCCTTTCGACGAAAAGCTGCGGCGCGAGTTTGATGCGGTTGGTTTTTTCCTATCGGGCCATCCGCTCGATGCCTATGGCGCTGTATTGGAGCGGCTCCGTGTCCAACGTTGGCGGGAATTTACCCGCGCGGTCAAACAAGGCGCCACTGCTGGGCGCCTCGCCGCGACGGTCCTTGATCGCTATGAACGCCGCACTAAGGTAGGGGCGAAGATGGGGATCGTGCAACTCTCCGATCAGTCAGGCCAATATGAAGCGATCCTCTTCCAGGAAGGCCTCAACCAATATCGCGATTTTTTTGAAAAAGGCGCCAGCGTGCTTGTCACGCTGCAAGCAACCCTCGAAGGGGAGGAAGTCCGTGCCCGCATCGCCGCGGTGGAGCCGCTCGACGCCGCGGCGGCTCGCCTGGGCAAGGGGCTGCGGCTGCGGCTGCGCGACGACGAGCCACTATCCGAGATCACCCGGCGGTTGCGCGGGCAGGGCGATGGCGAGGTATGTTTGGTTTTGGCGACAAGCGCAGGCGAGGTTGAAATAAAACTGCCCGGCAAATATCCGGTTTCTCCACAAATCGCGGGGGCGCTGCGCGCGATCCCGGGGATCGTGGCCGTCGAACACGTGTGATTAAGAGGATAAACGCATGATTAAGCTTTACTGGGCGCCCCACACACGCTCCTTGCGCGCGCTATGGCTTCTCGAGGAAGCGGGTGTCGCTTATGAGCGCGTGCGCCTTGATTTGGCGGCGGGAGAGCAAAAGACACCCGAATACCGCACGATCAATCCGATGGCGAAGGTGCCGGCCCTTACCGATGGCGAAGTCAGCGTCGCCGAATCCGGCGCGATCTGCGCCTATATCGCTGACACCTATCCCAACGCCGGATTGGCCCCGCCTATCGGCGATCCCTTGCGCGGCCGCTATCTGCAATGGTTGTTCTTTTCGGCGGGCTGCATCGAGCAGGCTTTTTTGGCGAAATTCGGCAATCTTCAGCTGCGTCCCGAGTCGGCGAGTTTTGGCGATTTCGACCGGGTATTCGACGTTATCGAAGCCGCAATCGCTAAAGGTCCTTGGTTGCTCGGCGAGGGCTTTTCGGCGGCCGATGTTCTTATTGGCTCCGATATTTATTTCGGCATGGATATTTTCAAACTGATTCCGTCGCGCCCCGCCTTGCGCGCCTATGTCGACCGCTGCCTCGAGCGCCCCGCTTTTGCGCGAGCCCGCGCGATTGACGCGGCAGGGGACTGAGTGGGGGAAAAAGCGGTAGGCATTTTCATGAAAAAGGCGGCCAGGAAATTTTCTCCGGCCGCCTTCTTCGCTTTGCGCCTCTTTTGAAAGAGCTTACTCTCGATCGAACCAGGGGCCCGGCAAGATTTCCGTTCCCTCTTTTTGCACGGCGATGAGACTGTAAGGATTGAGTCCCAAGAGCTTCAAGATCGTCGGTGCAATTTGCGCGGTTGAAACAGGTGTATAGATCGTCTTGTGGTCCAGCCCGGGGTTGGCAATCAGCAACAGAACGTTAGTATCATCCTTGGCAAAGCCGCCATGTTCGGCGATTTTCTTGGTACCCCCGGTGTAGACCACACCGACTTTCGGGGCCATGATGATGTTCGGCGTGCGCGAGCCTTCCTTCGTGGTGGGATCCGCATAGAAGAGGTCGAGGTAGGGCCCGGAGAAAAACTGGCCGCCATCAGCTCCGATGATCGCCGCATTGGCCTCAAGCTGCGCGACCGCTTTCGCCGTGTCGCTCGCGTCATTGGTTGACAGCCACAGAAGCGAGATATCGTCCTCGAGCGCCTGAACGACAGGATAGCCTGGGCCGACGTTACCGCTTGGGCTCAGGATCATCGAGGGCGGCTGGTCATTGGCGTTATCCGCTGGAATGCGCAACACCATTTTCGGATCGATTGGCGACTGCCCATGCTTGGCGCTGATGATAATCGCGGTACTTTCATAGAGCCCGCGCTTCTTCAGCTCCTCAACGATCAGGCCAATGGCCGCATCGGCGAACTCGATTTCGTTAAGCAATGCCGCTGATGGCGAGCCGATGGCATCGAGATAGCCGCCCGTAACAGGCGTTGGAAGGCTCTTTTCGACAAGCTTTTCGCCGACGCTCACGACTTGAAAATTCATGCCGAACACATTGGGCACGCGGCGAGTTGCACTGCCGTCATGGCTCAGGCCGTCGATTTCGTTCAAAATTGCCTGCACTTTCAATGCGTCGTAGCATTGGATATTGGCAAAACTGTCCGTCCATGCGTTGCTTGGCGAAACCGCCGATGAGTCTGGCAGCGGATTGCATTTCAAGTTCAGAATGTTGACCTGCGGCAGCGCGACGGGAATCGAGTTGATCTCCGGCGCATAAAAATCATCGACGCCCTTGCCGCTCCGGCCATTGGTCAGCTCGTAGGATTGATGCTTATCGGACCATGCCGTATAGCCGCCGGCCGCCTTCACCACCTCGAAGATGGTGTTCACGCGGATGAATTCGTGCGGATAAACCGGCGCGCAGCCATTTTTAGGGTCGCGCGGCAGGTAGTCGGGATTGATTCCGCCGCCCGCATCGAGCTTCGTAAGGTCTATGTCGATCTCCTCGTCGAAACCAATTTGTGTTCCGACCACGCTGGGGCAGAGCGAGGGGCCGCCAACGATCCCGTAGGGGGTTGTGGCCGCGGGCGGCGACAGGGCGCGGTCATAACTTACGTCGTAAAAGGCGCCGGTTGAGCGCGGCGAGCCGCCGGTAACGAGAGCCGTCAAGCCAGGAAAGGAATCCGACGGCCGCGAGGTTGATGTCTGTGTGTAGGTCACGCCATACCTGCTCAGTCCCGCCAGATGAGGGCAATAGGGCTTGCCTCCATTGATGCTGGCAACGCCCTGAGCGCAATTTGCAAAATCGAGCGCATGCATGCCATCGATGCTGATCAGCAGTACATGCTTAATGTGACGATCATCGTCGGCCCTGGCCGGACCAAAGCTTGCCGAGGCAAGTGTTAACGCAAGAACGCTGGCGGCGGTGCAAAAGACCGGCATGCGGAAAGATTTTGATTTTTGAGTCAACGCGTCCTCCTCCACGATTGTGACCGGAGGAGCGCTAGCCAGCTTGGCTTACGATTTTATGACGCCTTCAATAATTGCCCCGAATAATTATCCCGCTTCTCGCGCCGGCTGCGCTATAATAAATTTTGAGCAATTAATTCAACCTCTGAATGTCATCAAGTGCAATTGGCTCTGAGGGCGCGAACTTTATCGGACGGCGCAGCACAGCATGTAGTGTCGCTTGGGGTGAGGCTAAACTGGAATGCCGTGGCGGGAAAAATAGAGCCGTGTCAAAAGTAATAACACGGCAAAGGTGATCAAAGTGATGAGAAAGGATCGCGCATCCTCGCTTGAGCGGCCAGGAAAATTGGCGCGGAAGCGGTCCCAAAGACGTTGCCACCAAGGGATTTTCCGCGGTGGCCGCTGAAGATGGAAATGAGACATCGCCTATCTCCCTCGCGTTGCATGGCCTTCCGCACCCCGGCGAGAAACGGCGCTAGAAGATTCTTTCGACGAAACGCGTGATGTTATCTTGAAACATCTCGAAAGAGCTCGCGTAGTTGGTGAGTACGACAAACACCACGGCGAGTCCCAGGCCCACGAGAAGCATTGCTCCGCCGACCATCATAACCCGGTCCATAATTCCTCCTACCACTTCTTATTGTTATTGACTTGCTCAGAGCGATGCTTTGCCCAAGTCTCGCGCAGGTCAAGGGCCCGCTCGCGTCCCCAGCGTTCGCCTAGCCCCCGAGAACGCGGCGCAAGCCCGTTTGCTTTGCCAATATAACTCCCCGAAGGACGGCGAGCAACGCGGCCCTTATTGCGCGCGCAAGCCATTACTCGGCCGCGCGCGGCGGCCCATCTTTCGCCAAAACCTCGACGTCGCGATCGAGCGCGGAGACGACCTTGAACGTTGTCTGGTAGGTCTTGCCCTCATGGCGGGCGATCGCGACATATTCGCCCTCGGCAAGCGTTGCGGAAGGAAAAGCGCCGATCATCTCGCGAATGACATCACCGCCAGGAGTGAGAATGGTGAAAGCGGTGTTTGCAAGCGCTTCGCCGCCCGGATTACCGACAAGCTTCAGCGTCGCGGTTGCTGCGCGATGCCGCAGCGTCGCATCGGTCAGCTTGCCGGCTTGGACGCGAAAATCGGCGCTGATGACGGAATTCGTCGGATTGACCGAGCCATTCGTGGCCGGATCCAATAACTTCGAGACGATATGGTAATTGCCCTCCGGCAAACCGATGATATCGCCAGCCTTGGCGTTCGGTACGACGAGTTTTGCTTCCGGATTGTCCCGGTCAGGGACGAAGATTGAAATCGCCAGTTTGGTGGCGCTAATGGGAGTATCTCCGAGAAGCCCGCCGATTCGCAAGCCGCCGGCATTAAGCACGAGCGCCTCGTTGAGGAGCGAGCCGTTAATGGTGATCCGCTTGGTCGCGCCGGCAAGGCCTAAGGCAGCATGGACGATGAAAACGCCATCGGGCAAGGGCAGGGTGGGGCTCGGATCACTGGATTCGGCAACAAGTTTGTGGTTGCCATCTGGCCCGGGCGTGACCTCAAAGACGCGCCAGTGTAGTCCTTCCCGGATGGGTTTGCTGTCGGTTGTCGAGAAAAAGGCGGCGAGCCTTAAGATCCCTCGGGGTGCCTCGTTCGGCGAAGGTGCCATGGGCGTTGGCAGGAGTGGGGGCGATGCCGAGGCGCCGGAAGTTGCCGTTTGCGCCGCTGCGGTTCCCCACTGAAAAGCCAAAGCGGCGGCCGTCAACCGGGCCACACGCCACGAGCCCGCTCCCCAAAATAAGCGGGTTTTCTGGGGGCCGCTCATCAGCCGCCGAGGCACGCCTATTCCTCGTCGCGGCGCAAAAGCGAGGCTGCCGCTGCCGCCAGATTGTTGAGCGAGAGTGGCCGGAAGGCAAAGACTATGTGATGGTGGCCAGCCGGGACTTCGACGCCGCGAAAGAGGATATTGGCGCGAAGGACGGGCTGAAGATGGCCATCCACGGCCGCTTCCCAACCGGGGTAAAAGAGGTCATGGAGCACGACGATGCCAGGCCGCGGAGCATCCACATCAATCTCTACCGCATTATTCGAATAACTGGCGATTTCCGTGCGCGCAGCCGCGCTGGCGGCGGCCGCGAGCGAAAAGGAATCCTGCCTGCTCAGGCTCACCGTCTGCACACGCTTTTGCTCGCCAAATTTCGGATAGGGGCCGCCATGGAGATCCGCGAGACTCGATTGATCGATCATCACTTCGCTCGCCGGATCAAAATCGGGAAATACATGCTCATCAAGGATATTTTCGTTATCGACCGGTTTTATCTTGGAAGAGAAATAAACCCGCGGCGCCGCCTTTCCGAGTTTGTAAATATATAAACCCCCGCTCGCGAAAAGCTCCTCCGCCTTCGGCCGCGGGATTTCCCGCGGCAGATCGGCCAAGGGACGGTCAAGAACGAGATATTCGAGCCCGAGCAGCGACGCGAGGTGGCTATTATAACCGCGGAACGTGCCCGGGTAGTGGCGAAGCGCAAAATCTTCGGCGTCCTGGCCGGGGCCAACGGCGCGCTCGTAGTCATCGATACGGAGCGGGTTGTAGCCGAGGGTATTCTCGATCTTGAGAACCATCGAAGCGTTTTGCCAAGGACCCTTGAGGCCCAGCATTTCAACGCGGGGCCGCGCTCCCTCGCGCATTCGCGCCGCTATATCGCGCCGCAAAATTTCGATTCCTGCGGCATCGGACGGTTTCATTGCTGCATAGACGCGGTAGCGTTCGGCGGGCTCGGCATTCAAGGATGACGCGGCGTTGCGCCATAGAATTTCGCCACCGCTCACGAATACGAAGAGGGCGGCCGCAATAGCGCGCTGTCTGGGGCTCTTTGGCCAGAGCAATATGCTGGCGCCAGCTGCGGTAAGGACGAAAGCGGCAGCGGTCGCGCCGAGCGAAGGGAGGAGATGCCCCTCTCGCAAGGAAAATGCGATACCGGTGCCGATCAAAGCCAGAAGCGCAACAAGCGTTCCGCCGCCGAGCAATCCTGCGCGCCAAGATGGCAGCATCCGGCGCGCCTTGGGCAAGCCGCCCTCAATGTAGCTATGTAATAAGAACCCAGCGACCAAAGCGAGCGCGATATTCATGGTGAATGTTGCGTCGGCGGGTCTGCGGTAAAGGGAAACTCCCGGGATCAAATCGAACGCAAAAGTAAAGAATGGGGTGTAGCGGCCGAGTGCATAGGCGGTGGAAAGCGCGAGTACCACGAGAAGGAAGCGCGCGCCTTTCGCGAACAGGCGCCCGCCCGCGAAACCATGCCAGGCAATCAGCAAGAAGGGCAAGGTGCCGATGAAAAGATAATCGACAGCGCGATCGGTCCAATCCACCCTCGTCATGGTATCATAATCGGGTCCCCAGTAATCGTAGAGGCGGTCAAGGGACCCAAAAAAATTTGGGATGAATAGCGTGATCAAATTAACAGGGGCGAGCGACCCGACGGCCGCCACCCCGAATGCGAAGCCCGGCCGGTTGGAGTCGGCTAGGAATTGCAATGTCAAAAGCGCCGGCACGCTCAAAATCGCGAGAATAAGAGCGGCGCTCAGGGCGAGCACGCCGGCCCTCGATTTCAAATAATCCAGCGGGCGCTTTGAATGCAGCGCAGAGAAGATGACGTAGCCCGTTAGGACGAGGCAGAGAAGAAATGCGACTTGATCGCGCCCGAGGGCCATCAGCGAGGCCGCGGATCCGAACGCCATGCCGAAGGCGTATGAGCGGCGTTCGAGGGCGATGACGAGACACCACCATGCAAGCGGGAAGAATGAATAGGAAATGATGATACCAGTGTGCTGCAGGCGGGATGAAGCGGCGCCGCCTAGCATAAACACAATTGCCGCGAGCACGCCGCTCGCCGGCTCCCACCGCCAACGCCGGGCGAGGGCCAAGATGAAACATCCGCCAACTAACAGATGAGTGAGAATGACCGCATCGAAGAGTTGCATGGACGCTTTCGGCGCGATCCAAGCGAATAACAGCATGGTTGGCGTGAAAATCAATGATTGCGGATCGGCGATCGCGGGATGGCCAGAAAAGTGATAGGGGTTCCAAAGCGGTACGCCTCCATTCGAGATGGCATCGCCAAGGAAACGGAACATCGCATAAAAATGATTTTTCGAGTCCCATGGCACGACCGTATTGGTAAAGAACCAGGATGCCAGCGCGAGGGCGTAAAAGAGGAAAATGCTCGCGAGCGCTAGGGGGTAGCCGCGCCGCGGCCAGGCTTGCGCTGCGCTCGATTGTTGTTCCGACAGGCAAGCCTGGGGCTCCGGGGAAGCGCCGCGGCTTGGTAATCCAAATGCGAATTGATCAAAGAGCGGCATGAACGTCAGTTCTGCTTGTGTGACGGCGAGTTCTTAAGCTTAAGGGTGGCAGCTTCTCAGTTTGGCCGAACTTGCGGTGTGCAGTTCTGATAAAGGCGTTTGCCGGCCTCGGCGATCAATGGGCGGAGGAGTCATCAGAGAGCCATTGGTTATTCAAAAAGCTCGCAACTCCGCCCGCGCCAAGGCGAACTCTTCGCCAGTAGGACCCATAACCAAACTTATGAAGAGCTTCTAAACGGGACGTTTTCATGACAAATGGCAGATTTCTCACTCACAGGCCTTGGTTATTGAAGTTTTATCCGTCGCCGTGGCAATAGTTTGATTTTTACTCGTATTCGACATTTTAAGTCTATAAGCATGAACCCACCATGAACGAGACTATTCAGCTCCTGCGATCGAGACGTTCCGCGCCCCCGGCGGCGATGTCCGGACCCGGCCCGTCGCCGGAAGAGGTCGAGACTTTGCTGGCCCTTGCCACGCGGGTGCCAGATCATGGCAAGCTTGCACCCTGGCGTTTTCTTCTCTTCGAAAGGGATAGCCGCGCGCGGGCTGGCGAGGTTTTTGCACGGATATACGAAAAAAAACACAAAGGCGAAGATGCATCGCGCATCGAGACTGAACGAAAGCGGTTTTCTCTCGCGCCGCTCATCATCGGCGTCATCTCATGCGCGACAGCGGACTCGAAAATTCCGGAGTTCGAGCAGATCCTTTCCGCTGGCGCCGTTTGCATGAATTTGATCGTCGCGGCGAACGCCATGGGATTTGCCTCGATCTGGCTGACCGGCTGGATAGCCTATGACCGTGATGTTCTCGATGAGCTCGGTCTCGGGGCGAATGAACGAGTGGCTGGATTTATTCATATTGGGCGAGCGCCCGAGGGGCGCGAGGATCGTCTCCGGCCCGCGCTTGCCGAGCTTGTGAGACGGTTTTGAAGGCGGCTCCACCAACGATGGGAAAGACTTAATGGCAAATCTCTGGGTGAAAAAACCGATTGCGGTTCTGCAAGCCGAGGCAATGGAAGATCAGTTGGGCTCCAAACCAACCGAAGCGCGGTTGCACCGGACCTTATCACTCGGCAGTCTCGTATCGCTGGGGATTGGAGCCATCATTGGGGCAGGTATTTTTGTCCTGACCGGCCACGCCGCGGCCGAACACGCCGGACCAGCTATTAGTCTCTCTTTTGTTTTGGCGGGAATCGTCTGCGCTTTCGCCGGGCTCTGCTATGCCGAAATGGCGGCGACCGTGCCTGTTGCCGGCAGCGCTTATACTTACGCCTATGCGACGATGGGCGAGATCGTCGCCTGGATCATCGGCTGGGATCTCATCTTAGAATATGCATTCGGCTCGACGACCGTCGCCATTGGCTGGTCCGGATATGTGACAAGTTTTTTGCGCGATATTGGGTTGGCGATTCCGGACCGCTTTGCCAAGGCGCCGCTTGATTATGATTCCGTCGCGGGAACCCTTGGCTGGACTGGCACCATCATCAACATGCCAGCAATGGCGATCATTCTGATCGCAACGGGTTTGCTCGTCATCGGCATCCGGGAATCAGCGCATGTCAATAATGCAATCGTCGCCGTGAAGCTATCGATAGTTGTGCTGTTTATTCTTGTCGGAGCCTGGTTCGTGACGAGCGCCAATTGGATCACGTCCGTCAATCCAACGGGAGCTTTCATTCCGCCGAATGCTGGCCCAGGCCATTATGGCTGGAGCGGTATCGTCAGCGGCGCCGCCGTTGTATTCTTCGCCTATATCGGCTTTGACGCCGTCTCGACGGCCGCGCAGGAGGCCAAAAACCCGCAAAGGGACATGCCTCTCGGCATGCTTGGTTCGCTCGCGATCTGCACCGTGCTTTATGTGCTTGTGAGTATCGTCATCACCGGCATCGTTCCTTTCGATAGGCTCAATGTGGCCGAGCCCATCGCGCTCGGCGCGGATGCGATCGGCCTTGGCTGGCTCGCGGCGATCATCAAATTCGGTGCCATCCTCGGGCTGAGCTCCGTTATTTTGGTATTGCTTTTAGGCCAGCCGCGGATCTTCTATTCAATGGCGCGCGATGGTCTGCTGCCGCCCTTCGCGGCGGCGATTCATTCGCGTTTCCGTACCCCTTATGTCACGACCGTGATCACGGGCCTCGTTGTCGCCGTCTTGGCGGGTCTGTTTCCCATCGACCTCGTTGGCAAACTCGTAAGTCTTGGCACGCTCTTCGCGTTCGCCATTGTTTGCCTCGGCGTGCTCTTTTTACGCATTACTCATCCCGAGATCCATCGCCCATTTAGGACGCCGGCCGTGTTTGTCGTCGCTCCCCTTGGCGTTGTTTCGTCAGTTTTTTTGATGCTGAGTCTTCCCGTGGAAACTTGGCTGAGCGTTGTGGTGTGGTTCGTCATCGGCCTTGCGATTTATTTTTTCTATGGCCGCGACCACAGTATTTTGGGCAAAGCCAACAAGGCTTTTGGCCTGCCAAAAAGCCGCCGCTGAGGGACAGCATCCTAAAGGATCGGGAGCAATGCCCCCGCCCGACTTTGCAGCGCTTCTATTGCTTGCCTTTGACCGCTTCGATCAGCTGCTTGAGGCTGAAGGGCTTTGGCAGGAACCCAAAATCTTCCCCTTCCGGGAGATTTTTGGCGAAGGCATCCTCGGCGTAACCCGAGACGAAGATCACTTTCGCCTTAATGCCTCGCTTGCGCAATTCGCCAAGCATGGTCGGCCCGTCCATCTCGGGCATCACGACGTCCGATACAACAAGATCGATATCGCCACAATTCCCTTCGACTATCCGCAGGGCCTCGCTCCCCGAGGAGGCTTGGATGACCACGTAACCGCGTGAGGTCAGAGCCCGGGACGCAAAGGCGCGGACCGCTTCCTCGTCCTCGACGAGGAGGATCGTGCCGCGTCCTGTAAGGTCGGCGGCGGGCGTTGACGTTGCCTCCGGGGCCCGGCTTGTGGCGGCTTCTCCCGGAACATAGCGCGGCAATAGAATGGTGAAGGTGGTGCCCTTGCCAGCAGTACTCGTACAGAAGACATATCCGCCTGTTTGCTTGACGATGCCATAAACCATGGCGAGGCCAAGGCCGGTGCCCTTGCCCACCTCCTTGGTGGTAAAGAAAGGCTCGAAAATCTTGTCTTTTATCTCGGGGGGAATGCCGTGGCCGAAATCCTCGACCGCGATCGCCACATATTCAGCTGGAACGAGCGAAGCTTCATTAAAACCCCCGCATTCCGACGCCGGCACGTTGCGCGTTTGCAGAATAATTTTGCCGCCGTTCGGCATGGCATCACGGGCGTTGACAATGAGATTGACGAGCACATGCTCGAACTGATGGACGTCGGCCTCGACAAGCCAAAGATCACGGCCGTGCCGCAACTCAAGATCGACTTTCTCGCCAACGAGCCGCCGCATCAGCATCTGCAGATCGGAAAGGACATCACCTATTTGAAGGACTTGCGGACGCAAGGTTTGGCGGCGCGAGAAGGCGAGCAATTGACGCACGAGCGAGGCCGCGCGGTTGGCATTCTGCTTAATTTGGTTGATGTCGCGGAAGGAAGGGTCGGTTGGCCGGTGATTGGCTAGCAGCAGATCCGAGTAGCCGATGATCGCCGTCAGGACGTTATTGAAATCATGCGCGATCCCACCCGCAAGCTGGCCAATCGCTTGCATTTTTTGCGATTGAGCAAGGGAACTTTGTAACGTCCGTTGCTCCGTGGTGTCGACAGCGTAGATGGCGGCGGCATCGCCATCACGGTTGGCGGCCGAAACAAAAAGCCTCGCCGAGCGCTCGCCTTCGCCTATGAGACCGACATCGACAGGCGGAATCTGCGCCGCTGAATGGATAGCCGTGCCAATGGCGGCTTGAAGGCCGGCATGATCGCGATCGAGAACGGCCGCAAGAATGGTCGGCTCTCCGCCTTCGCGGGGCTTCACGGCTCGCGGCATCAGCCGCGCGAAGGCGGCGTTAGAGCGGATGATTTGGCCTCTCCCTCCAGCGACCGCAATCGCCATCGGCGTGGTCTCGAAAGCCGGCGCGAAACTCATCTCGCGGGCCAGCGGCGCCTTGGCAGGTTCGTTAACAGGGACACGCTTTAGCACCAACGTACGCGATGGGCCGGGTAAACCGCTCTCATCGAATTGAGTGCTGTGAATGAGCCGCGCCGGAATCGCCTCACCATCGCGGCGCTTAAGTTCAACGTCGATTTCCCGCGTCACAACTTGGCCGGCATGGCGGGAGGGGTCTTCCGAGAGCGCGCTTGTATCAGGCACAAGGTCGCAGAGCTTGAGGCCGCGAGCGCGTGCCGGATCCTCGCCTAACCAATCGCGAAGTGTCGCATTGATGTAAGAAATTTCGCCGTTTCCCTGGCAGGAAAAAAAGCCTACCGGAGCATGGTCGAGAAAATCGGCGGCTCGGCGCCGCTCCTGAAACGTTGCTTCTTGCTGCTGCCGCTCCCCCGTGACATCGGTTACCGACCATAAGCAAAGGTGCTTCCCAGCGCCCGCGAGAGGGCTCACCTTGATTTTGTACCAGCCTGCTTCGCCCTCCCGGTTGAGTGGCGGTGATAGCCGCAGCTCCTCGGTTGCTCCCGCGCCGCCGCGAGCCGCCTGCGTAAGACGATAGATTTTTCCGGCAACTTCCTGCGAACGAGAAAAAAGGTGTTCGACGGGGCGCACGGCAGCGAGGCTGCGAGAGCCCGCCATGGCCAAATAAGCTTTATTTGCGTAAAAGACTTTTCCTTGCCTTCCAACGACGATAATCCCCTCTTTCGCGGAGTCGCTGATGAGCTCGGCAAAGGAAGCTCCCCAGGGGGGCCAAGAAAATATTGATTTCCTTGCGAGAAGTGCAAAGCACGCGCTGGTCAGCGCCGCTATGAGAAACGCGTTTGCGAGCCAAGCTCCGGGCGGGCTTTCACCGCCGCTGGGCAAGAGGAGAAAAACTGTAGCGGCGGCCGCCAAACCTCCAAGACTGCCAACAAGCAGGATGCTATTGATGGTCTGGCTGATCCCGCTTTCCATGGCGGAAGTCCGCGGCTCGCCCATTAAGATTCACCGGAATGTGTGAGTTATTTTGCCAATGTCGAAGCTTCTCTTTGTCTGAAATTCACAAGAACTAATCTGAGAGATATCTTGCATGCGCCTGAAGATGAAGCAGCGAATAAAACAATCCGTTGAAAAACTCCCTCTGGCAGTCATTTTTGTCTTGCTCGCAGCCCCGGCCGTGGCCCAGTCTTTTACGGGCAGTGAGCCCTTGCCGCCAGTTCCGCCAGCAAATTGGTTCGCACAAGGCCATTCGCTCGATGAATGGGATCGATTCCGCTATGATTATTCCGGAACGCGCGGCCGCTTGGGTCTTGGGGCAAGTCCTTTCCACCCGGAGGGACCAGGCAATTTTTCTTCTCCGTCCCGTTAGAGCCCTTGAATGCCCCTTAGTGTTGATTAAGTTTTTTTAAAAATTGTCATTTTTATTATCATGTCAATTCCGGTTTTGCGACTCTTTACACCTTAATCGTTCGGACGGGCTAGAGCATGCTGGGCATCAGCGAAAGTGTTTTCACCACTCGAGGCTTCATGTTTGCCGCTGCGGCACTCGCTGTCCTTGCCGCCGCATTTTTGCTCTACGTGATCGTCCGTCTTTTCCTCGGGCGGAAGATAGGGCTGCCGCGACAGGCGAGACCGCGCGTTCCAAGGCTCGGAATCATTGATGCCTTCGACCTTGACGGGCATCGCCAGCTTGTCATCGTCCGGCGCGATAACATCGAGCACCTGCTGATGATCGGCGGTCCCAATGACCTTGTTGTTGAATCCCACATCATCCGAACGGAGGGGCGCGAAAGCCGTGAAGCGCGTTTGCGCGAAAAGGAGTGGCGGGAGGAACCAAGAGATGCGCCGTCCATGGCGCAAGGGTTGCCATTGCCGGTTGAGCCGGTCGCGGCCGAGAGGCCGGAGCAGATTAACGCTTCAGCTTCAGCTAGGACCGCCGGATATAATGCCGGACACGATAGGGACCTTAATGGTGGCGGCCTCCTTGAGGAACCGGTGAAAGAAGTTAAAGTGAGGCCCGAGCCCGCGAGTGCGAAACATTCGTTTTTCCAACCATCGCCGCGCCGGGCGCAGCCGTCTCCCGCCTTGCCGTCTCCGCAAGAAAGACCAGGACCACGCGAGGCGCGAGAGCGAATTGAAGAGGCGGCGCCGGATATTGCTCCGGCTGAAATAGCGGTGAAGAAATTCGGACGTACTCCCGCCGCGGCACCTTTCTTTCGCTCGGCAGTGCGGCGCCGAGCACCTGTGTCGAAGGGCGACGCCTGGCCGCAGCCGGCTTCCGAGGGACTAGCGCCTGAAATCGAGGCACCCCAGCCGGCGAAGGAAAATGTTGCGGCCATGGAGCCCCTCATCCACTCATCGCCGCTCCTTTCCAAGGTTTCCGCTCAAGAAGCAGCTAACGATGCGGTAGCGGAAGTTGATACGCTGGAGGCGGAAATGGCGAAGCTTTTGGGTCGCCGGCCTTAGCACCGGTCCTTAGCCATGTGAAAATAATGGCGAAGCGTGGACTTGGCTTCAACGTCAAAGCCCCGAATTGTCCGCGTAAATCTTGGCAAGAGCTGCCCAGTCACTATCGCCTTTGCCGCGCGCTAAGCCGCCGAGCAAGTGATCGCGCACGAGGCTTGCAATCGGCAACGGCACCTGCAGGCTCTCCGCCGCCTCAAGGGCGAGACGGATATCCTTGAGGCCAAGCGCCATCTTGAACCCGGCGGGCTCGTAGCGCTCATCGGCGATGATTGCGCCATAGGTCTTGTAAACGGGCGCCGAGAACAAAGTCCCTGCCAAAACTTCGAGAAAAAGGTGAGGATCGATGCCTCCCTTTCGAGCGAGCGCCATTGCCTCGCCCAAGCTCTCAATCGTTGCCGCGATCAAAAAATTACCGGCCAACTTAATAAGATTGGCGGCGGGCGGCCGTTCACTTGTCAAGAAAGTCTTTTGCCCCGCCGCATCAAATAGCGGTTTGCATCTCTCAAGATCGGAAGCCGCGCCGGCGGCGATGATAAACAGCTTCGCGGCCGCCGCCGCCTCGGGCCGGCCGAAGACCGGTGCCGCGACAAAGCATTGCCCTCTGGCCGAGTGGCCATCGCAAAGCCGCTCCGACAGGCTTGGACTAATTGTGCTCATCGAGAGGTGAATGCAACCCGGCCGGAGGGACCCGGCAATCCCGCCTTCTCCCAATGTGGCCTCCTCAACGGCCGCGTCATCGGCGAGCATGGTTATGACGGCTTCGCCATGGCAAGCCCCAGCAATATTTGGTGCGAGCTTAGCCCCTTCCGCCGCGAGCAGCTCCGCTTTTGCGCGCGTGCGGTTGAAAACGGTCAGCCGATGGCCGGCTTTTAGAAGATTGCGTGCGATGGAGGATCCCATCTGGCCGAGGCCGATAAAACCGACTTCCATTGAGCGGGTCTCCTAAAACGACTGTAATTTTTTTCCTGGCCTTTGATTAATTTTGATATCACGGCACATTTGTTATAATCACTGAGGCTCGGCCCCCTTGGAGGAATATTTTATGGCCAACATCGCCACGAAACAGGCTATCGAAATCGACTTTTGGCGCGATTCAAAAACGGAATCGCCGCAATCTAATTCCATTCGAAATCTCACGAGTAAATTTTCGGACGCGGGTATTTTTCTCGATTGCGTTGAAAAATATCGTGATCGACTGCCGGAGGAGGGCAGGGTGCTCGAACTCGGCGGCGGCCAATGCTGGGCTTCGTGCGTTTATAAGCGCGTTTTTCCAAACTGCTCGGTCATCGGTACGGACATCAGCCCGTTTGCTGTGCAATCGGCTCCGAAATGGGAGAAAATGCTCGAAGTCAAACTGGCGAACGCTTACGCGTGCAAAAGCTACGAAATCGAGGAGGACGATGCATCTCTCGATCTCATATTTTGTTATTCGGCCGCCCACCATTTCTTGGCGCATAAAAGGACCTTGGCGGAATTCAAGCGCGTACTGAAGCCGGGCGCTTCCACATTCTACTTTTTCGAGCCGACGTCTCCCTCCTACCTTTATTCCCTGGCTTATAAGCGAGTGAACAGGAAGCGGCCGGAGGTTCCAGAAGATGTCCTCGTGCCGTCCAAGCTGCGCGCGATTGCCGGCGACCTCGGGCTTGGCTTTGAACTCGACTTTTATCCTTCTTACAAGGGGCGTGGCGCCACCGCGACCGCTTACTATCTGATCCTTGCGCGGGTGCCTTTCCTGCAAGCTCTGTTGCCTTGTACGGCAAACTTCATTTTTACTAAACGGCCATGAGCGCGAACGGCGATCAACGCCAGTCGCGGATGTCGACGAAATGCCCAGCGATCGCCGCCGCCGCCGCCATGGCGGGCGATACGAGATGGGTGCGGCCCTTAAAACCTTGGCGTCCTTCAAAATTGCGGTTCGACGTCGAGGCGCAACGCTCGCCCGGCGCCAGCCGGTCGGGATTCATGGCAAGGCACATGGAGCAGCCGGGCTCTCGCCATTCGAAACCCGCGGCCAGGAATGTTGCATCGAGACCCTCGGCCTCGGCTTGTTGCTTGACGAGGCCCGAGCCGGGCACGACCATGGCGCTGACACTCTCCGCGACGCGCTTACCAGCGACCATTTTGGCAGCCGCGCGGAGGTCCTCGATGCGCCCATTGGTGCACGATCCGATGAAAACCCGGTCGATCCGGATATCGGTGATTTTCTCGCCGCCCTTGAGGCCCATGTAGTTCAGGGCACGCGTCCTCGACGCCCTTTGCGTTTCGCTGGCTGCCTCATCTAGGGTTGGCACCGTGCCCGTGATAGAAACCACGTCCTGCGGGCTGGTTCCCCAGGTGACAAGCGGAGGCAGGTTTTGCGCGTCAAGCCGGATTTCCCGGTCGAAAAACGCCCCCTCGTCCGAGGATAGGGTTTCCCAGTAGCGAAGCGCCTCGTCCCATGCCGATGACTGTGGCGCGCGCGGACGGCCCTTAAGGTAAGCGAAGGTTTTGTGATCGGGCGCGATCATGCCGGCGCGAGCGCCAGCTTCAATGGTCATGTTGCAGACGGTCATCCGTCCTTCCATGGACAGCGCACGGATCGCCTCGCCGGCATATTCGATGACATGGCCGGTGCCGCCAGCCGTGCCGATTTCTCCGATGATGGCAAGAATGATGTCCTTGGCGCTGATCCCCTCTCCGAGCCCGCCGTCGACGGTGATGCGCATGTTCTTGGCTTTGGTCTGGATCAGGGTCTGCGTGGCCAGCACATGCTCGACCTCGGAGGTGCCAATCCCATGGGCGAGAGCGCCAAAGGCGCCGTGGGTCGAGGTATGGCTGTCCCCGCAGACAACTGTCGTGCCGGGGAGGGTGAAGCCCTGTTCGGGGCCGATGATATGGACGATGCCTTGGCGAAGATCGCGCTCATTGTAATATTCGATATCAAATTCGCGGGCGTTCGCGGCGAGTTGCTCAACTTGCACGCGGCTTTCCGGGTCGCTAATGCCCTTGGAGCGGTCCGTTGTCGGCACATTATGATCAACGACCGCAAGCGTTTTCTTGGGCGCCCGCACCGGCCGGCGGCCTAGCCGTAGCCCCTCGAAGGCCTGTGGGCTCGTCACCTCATGCACCAGATGTCGGTCGATATAAATAAGACTACTGCCATCCGGCTCGGTATGGATTAGATGATCTGCCCAGATTTTGTCGTAGAGGGTGCGCGGCTCGCCCATTCAAGATCCCTTGCCGCCTCGGGCGGCGCTTGCGAAACATCCAATGACAATGCCACTACTTACTCGTGAAAGGGTGCTTGGAAAAGTACCTCCTGTTCCTTGATCTCGATTTTTGAGGATTCTCATGCGACCGCCCGTTGCGCCCTATTTGACCGTGTCTCCCGCGATGGCGGCGATCGCCTTTTACACGACGGTTTTCGACGCCCGGCAGCGGGCTCTGATGCCTTCATTCGATGGTTTGCGGGTCATGCACTGCGAGCTGTCGATCAATGGCGGCTCACTGATGCTCGCGGATGCTTTTCCAGAATTTGGTCAAACTCGCGCGCCCGTTCCTGGCGAGCTCACGACCGCTTCCGTGAGCCTTGAATATTCCGAGGCGGCAATGGTCGATGGGGTTTTCGAGAAAGCCACCGGGCTTGGCGCCAAAGGCGAGACAAAGCCCATGAATTCTTTCTGGGGAACGAGGGTCGCGACTTTCCGCGATCCTTTCGGGCATCGCTGGATCCTTAACGCCCCTCTGTCCTGAGAGGAAAGATCATTGCGCCGGCGTTGCCGCTTTTTTGGCTCGGCCAGCCGGTTTTGTCTCTTTGCCGCTGCCCTGGCGCGCTGCCTTGGGGGGCGTTGCTTCCATTTTTTCGGCGATGCGCGCCGACTTGCCGCGGCGGTCGCGCAAATAATACAGTTTCGCGCGGCGGACCTTACCTCGCCGCACAAGCTTAATTGAATCGATGCTCGGTGAATGAATCGGAAAAACGCGCTCCACGCCTTCCCCATAGGAAATCTTTCGAACAGTGAAGCTTTCATTCAAGCCTCCACCCTGGCGGGCAATACAAACGCCCTCATAGGCTTGAACACGGGTGCGATCGCCCTCTTTGACCTTCACATTGACGATAACCGTGTCACCGGGTTGAAAAGGCGGAATCGTTTTGCCGGCCAACAGCTTGGCGGCATGCTCGGCTTCGAGCTCGGCGATAATATTCATGAGACAACAACCTCGCCCTTTCGCCTGGGCTTGCCGGGCGAGCGTTCGGCACGCTTGATTTACGTTAGGGCCGACGCTTTACACGAGGTCCGTCACCTTGTCGAGCCATGCCCAGGGTCCGAAAGCGGCGCCTAACCCTTGGATGATTTCGGCTCGGGCGGCGGCGCCCCGGTCGGCTGGCGCTCGTAGGTCGTCACCCCTTCCGTGAAGGAATCAATGAGGTCAAAGCGATTCTTGTTGGCCGGCTGGATGAGGGTCGAATATTTCTTGCCGTTTGTCAGCTGAATATAGATTTTTCCTCCCTCGGTAAGCTGGTATTTTCCTTCTACCGGAGGTGCCATCAAGGGTGTCTCCCCACCCCCATTCGAGGCGGCTTCCGGCGCCTTCGCATCGGGTTGCTGGCCATCCGTGGTTGTGGCAGGCGCTGGGGCCTGAACAACAATCAGACTGACGGTTTTGTCAGGCCTGAAAATGAGATGCTCATTGCCATATTTAGACTTCCACTCGCCAACAATGAGGTTGTTGGCATTTGGCAGCGATCGCTGCAGCCGCGCGATGCTCAGCCGGTTGTAGCCAATAATCCCGAGGAAGCCGATGACGACGATCAGTATATCGAGCGTCCGCATCCTGGTCCGACCCCCAGGCGGCTTGGGACTTTTTGCAGGAGGCGGGGGCTTCGCCATTGTCGCTCCTCCCTTCAATCTTGTTATGAGCGCTCCCTAGCATTATTTTGCTTTCCTCTTCAAGGCTGGCAAGATGCCAGCCAGTAAACATGTAATGCAAACACCAGATGCGTAAGCTTAGCCGCATAACAGCTATTAAAACTCGGGTATTGATGAATATTAAAATTCAATATAGGCTGGTAATCGCCTAGATGCCCCCTCGCTTGGGCAGGATCAGCGCGGAGCTTGCGACGCATGAGCCTCACCGAACAATTCCTTTCTCTCGTGGATTCGATTTACGAAGCAGCACTCGACAATGACCTTTGGCCGAGCCTCCTCGTTCGGCTCGCCGATGCCCTTGGCGCCGCGGACGTTGGTATGCCTTCGATGGATCGCGAGACGAACACTGTCTCGACGATCGCGCCGCGCTTGGATCCTGAACTGGTGTCGAAGTGGAAGTCATATTGGGCGTTCAACGATCCGGTGTTGGCTCGCGCCCTAGAGTACCCTTTGGGCGAGGTCTGTACTGTCGACGACCTGATGCCGCGGGAAGAGTTTATCAAGACTCCCGTCTATAATGAATTTTGGCGGCCAGCGCAGTACAGCCTCGCGGCCATGGGCGCAAGGTTATACGCTGATAACCAGTTCTCCTCGATGATCGTTTTTTTAAATGCGCCGGGAAAAGATGTTCTTTCGGAGGTCCAAAAACAGACGTTCGGGGTGCTCGTGCCACATCTCACGCGCGCCGTTCGGATCAATCGCCGCCTGTGGGATATGAAGATCACGCAAATCGCCTCGGAGGAGCAGCTTGAGACTTTGCCGCATGGAGCTTTCTTGGTCGATGCCGAGGCGCGGGTGGTTATGGCAAATTCGGCCGGCAGCGCGCTCATCAATGAAGGGGATGCTCTCTTTTTTGATGAGGGGCGTCTTGCCGCCCTTGGCGGCAAGACGCCCCTACGGAAGATAATCGCCTCCTGCGACAGGGCGCAGTCTGTCCCTGGCGGCCCGGGAGGAGAGCTCACGATCTGCCGTAATCCTGGCCTCGGTGAAATCCATGTAACCATCGCGCCACTCAGGTCGCGCCTGGAGCTCACCGGGGTGCCCTGGATTGAAGTTGGGGCTCCCGTCGCGATTGTGATCGCGGCCGATCCCGATCGTGAACGGAAAACGCGCGAGGAGGATTTGCGCGGCCGCTTCGGCCTAACCGTGGCGGAATCTGAGCTGGCTTCGGAGATTCTGAAAGGGGATGGCCGCGCCGCCGCCGCCCGGCGCTGCCGCATCTCCGACTCAACCGCGAAAACCCATCTGGCCAGCATCTTTTCGAAAACAGGAACGCATCGGCAAGGAGAGCTCATTCGGCTGCTTCTTAATGGTGGGTTGGGAAGCAGTTTGGGTGATTGACGGTGCGGCGGAACATATCGCTGCCGGATGTTTGCGGGCATGCCGCAAACATCCGGTCAATCGCTAACAATTGAGCTGAGTCATGATTACGGAAAGCGGTTTCTACGCCTTGATCGATATGATTTACGAGGCGGCTTTTAACGGCGATCTATGGCCATCTGTGCTCTCTCGGTTTGCTGATGCTATGGGTTCGGCGCAAGTCGGCTTGCTTTCGATCGATCAACGGGCTGGAGCTTATGATTCCGTTGCGCCGCGCACAGATCCGGCCCTGGATGCCCTCTTCAAAAGTTATTGGGCATTTCACAATCCGCTACTACCGCGCGCCATCAAAAGGCCAAAGGGCGAAGTATATTTGCTTGAGAGACTCGTCTCCCGATCAGAGTTAGCCGCCACCCCATTTTTCCATGAATGGTTTCTCCCGGCTGGATTTGGATTCGCCGTGATCGGCGCCAATCTTACTATCGAACGGCAGATCGCCACGATGCTTTGCTTGGGCAATGCGCCTGGAAACGACGAGTTTTCCGACGAGACGATGCGCTTTTTCAAGGCGGTTTTCAAACATATTGAGCGCGCCATTCGCCTGCACCGCGAGCTTTGCCTCACCGATCTTGATCACGAAGCGGCTCCAGCCCGGCTCGATGCGGCTTCGCGCGGCATCATGCTCGTCGATCACGCGGCACGGGTGCTCTTCGCCAATCGGGCCGCGCGGACGCTGCTCAACCGTAAGCGCGGCCTCACGGTCAAGGCTGGCTATTTGGAGTGCCCAGAAGATCGGGGCGCCATCGAAAGGTTAATCGATTCTTGCACGCGGGGTGGGCGATCGGCACAGGGGCCGGTTGAGGATTTATGGATTCGGCGCCCTGCGGATTCTCTTCCCTTGAAGGTCATGGTGGCGCCATTGCGCTCGCGCGGGAATATCACCGAACTCCCATGGCTCGGCATGCGGATTCCAGTTGCGATGGTCATCGTTTCGGAGCCCGCTCGTGAGCGATGGATGCAGTGAGCCTTCGCTCAGTCGTTGAGGGGATGCAGATCGCGCACCATGGCTTTCATCCGCTCATCGAGCACATGGGTATAAATCTGCGTCGTCGAAATATCGGCGTGGCCAAGCAGCTCTTGAACAACGCGCAGATCGGCGCCGTTCTGCAAGAGGTGGCTCGCAAAAGCGTGCCTTAGCACGTGCGGGCTGATGCGCGCGGGCGCGATCCCAGCCGCCGCGGCGAGGGTTTTGAGATCGCGGGCAAACGCCTGCCGGGTCAAGTGGCCGCTGGCGCTATCGGCCGGGAACAGCCAAGCAGAAGACGCAAGCATCAGACGCGTCGAACGGAGGAAGCCGGAGTAAGCGGCGATCGCCTCGCGCGCGGCTCTGGAGAGTGGCACAAGCCTTTCACGCCCGCCTTTCCCCTTCAGGTGGATGAAAGGATCGTCTGCACGCGCGAGGCTTGCTGGCAGCGCGACAAGTTCGGAGACCCGTAATCCGGTTGCGTAAAGAAGCTCAAGGAGACATGCCAACCGCAGCGCGTGTAACCGTTCGATCGCTGGCCGGGAGGTGGCGCCAAGGCCCTCCTTCGAAACCTCGAGCAGATGACTGACCTCGGCGACGGAAAGGATTTTTGGCAGGCCTCGGCCTCGCTGCGGCGTCTCGATAATCGCTGCCGGGTCGTCACCGCGCCGGCCGTCCGTTCGCAGGAAACGGTGGAACTGCCGGATGGCTGACAATTTGCGGGAATGCGAGGCGGGTTTTATGCCCTCGGCGACCAGGAGGGAGAGGTAGGCCCTTATATCGGCTGTTGAGACGGTCAATGGCGATTGGCCCTTGCACGCCAGAGAGCCGGCATAATCGATTAGGTCGCGGGCGTAGGCTTCTTGCGTATTTTTGGCCGCGCCGCGTTCCGCGACGATCATGTCGAGAAACGCTTGGATCAGGGCAGGTGGGCGTTGCCGGGCGGCCAAAGCTTTACTTATTCAATCGCGAGGGGGGAATGATCTGCGTCATCTCGCGCGGCTGCGGCTCGACGAAAGCAACGAGCGCAAGCATGCCGATATAGATGAGCGCGGCGAGCACCCCGATGATGACTAAAAACCGTATTAAAGAGGGCAAGCGATTCTCCAGCGAGCAGCGGTCACTGTTTGCGGCAAGGGCGCGAGAGGGGCAAGCTTTCGCATTCAGGTATTAAGATTTTCGCAAGGCTCCGGTAGTTTTAGCGTATTTGGTCAACTAAGGAAGACTCGCCCGCAGGCCGCCCGGGAAGCCGCAAATGCCGTTCCCGCCGCCGCGTGCGGGCTCGACCCATAGCAGCAACATCAAATACCTCTATTGATCACTTGCACGATCTGGTTCATTCCTAATTATTCGTCCGGCGCCGAGACTTCTAAGAATATTCGTTGAAGAGCCAGATTGCCAAGCTTGCGCGGACCTCAAGGCCTCCGCGCGCTTGTCGCATAAGTGAATATTACCTAAATGAAAATCGTTCGTCGATATCCGCACGCGGGAAACGGCTGTTTTCATAAATCCAAGTATTATTCCGGCCTGTAATCAAGAGAGCTTCGTGTTCCTTCAAGTCCCCCAGGATCAGCTCGACCTCATTGTTCGGCGGCATGCGGAAATCCTGGCGCGCCTCGCCGAGACGCCAGAGCCCGCGGTTTACGTGAATTTGTCGCGCGAGCTCGCGGCGATTGAAGGTGTCGTCAAAGCCATACAGGATTTTCGCGGGCAAGTTGAGGAAGCGGCCGGGCTTGAAGCGTTGCTCAACAATCCGGCAACTGAGGCCGAGCTTCGTGAGCTCGCGGCTGAAGAACTAAAAGCCGTGCGCGCGAGGCTCGTTGAACTTGAGCAGGAGCTCAAAATTGCTCTCTTGCCAAAAGACGCGGCGGATGAAAAGAACGCGATCCTCGAGATTCGCGCCGGCACCGGCGGCGATGAAGCGGGGCTATTCGCGGGTGACCTCTTCCGCATGTATCAGCGCTACGCCGAGCTCAAAGGGTGGCGTGTCGAGGTTATTTCAGCCAGCGAAGGGACTGCGGGAGGTTATAAGGAAATCATCGCCGAGATCGCCGGACGCGGCGTCTTCGCCAGATTAAAGTTTGAATCAGGCACGCATCGCGTTCAACGCGTTCCGGAAACCGAAACGCAGGGCCGTGTCCATACCTCGGCTGCGACGGTCGCGGTGCTTCCGGAAGCCGAAGACGTCGATGTCGATATTAATGAAGCGGACCTCAAAATCGATACGATGCGGGCGCAAGGCGCGGGCGGTCAGCATGTGAATAAAACCGAGTCGGCGGTTCGCATCACGCATTTACCGACGGGAACCATTGTCTTTGTGCAGGATGAGCGTTCGCAGCACAAGAATCGCGCCCGTGCGATGATGTTGCTGCGCTCGCGCATCTACGAAGCGCAGCGTGAGAAGCGCGATGCTGAGCGTGCCGCCGACCGGCGCGCTCAGGTCGGATCCGGTGACCGGTCCGAGCGGATCCGGACTTACAACTTTCCGCAAGGCCGCCTGACCGACCACCGTGTGCATTTGACTCTCTACAAGCTCGATAAAGTGATGGCTGGCGAAGCGCTCGATGAGGTGATCGACGCCCTCATCACACAACATCAAACAAGTCTCCTCGCCGATGCCGAAGGCGGCCTCGCGTGAACGGATGGACCAGCTCTTGGCTCTTCTGGGCACTGCTCTCGGCGGCCTTCGCGGGGCTTACCGCGATCTTGGCGAAGATCGGCGTCGCCGATATCCCATCCGATCTTGCAACGCTGATTAGAACGATTGCCATCGTCTTTGTCCTTGCCGGCCTTGTGGCATTGACTCATCAGTACCGCCCGCTCACCTCAATCGCGCCGTCCACCTATTTATCCCTCGCCTTATCGGCGCTTGCGACAGGCGCGTCTTGGCTTTGCTATTTCCGGGCCTTGAAACTTGGGCAGGCGGCACGGGTCGCGCCAATCGATAAATTGTCGATCGTTCTCGTCGCGGTCCTTGGCGCGATCTTCTTAGGCGAGCGGCTTTCCTTCGCCAACTGGATGGGCATACTCCTCATTAGTTGCGGAGCGCTGCTCGTGGCTTATCGGGGGTGACGCCTCCGAGCACCGCCGCCGGCCCTCCGAGCTCGCGCATATCATGCAAAATACCGGAGAGGCCTTTGAGGCCGGACTCACGATAGGCAAATCCGCGATCGCGCCCGCTGTCATATTTTTCATCTTCGCGCAGGCTAGATTTCGGCTTATCCCTTACGGGATTCATCGGCATGGAGGAGCCAACGCATGCAAGGAAGCGCCCGGAAGATGCAGACGCATGCGCCCCGGCAGAACGTGTTGATCGCCGGTGTCTCCGCCCTCGGGGTCGTCTTTGGAGACATCGGCACGAGCCCGCTTTACACGCTGAAAACCGTTCTCAACCTTACCGGGAGCGAACCTCAGCCAGGCGTGGTGCTCGGCGTGTTGTCGCTGATTTTATGGACGCTGATTATTATCACCACCGTAAAATACGTGACCTTCGCTATGAGCATCGATAACGACGGCGAAGGCGGCATCCTCGCCCTCATGGCGCTGATTGGCATCAAAAAACATCAAAGGCCAGCGATCGTCGCCATTGGTCTCTTTGGTGCCGCGTTAATTTACGGCGATGGTGCCATTACCCCGGCCATTTCCGTCCTCTCCGCGCTCGAAGGACTGAATATCGCGACACCCGATATCAAGACCTATGTCCTGCCGCTCGCGGCGGCGATCCTTCTAGCCCTCTTTGCGCTGCAACCACTCGGCACGGCGTGGATCGGTAAGGGGTTTGGCCCCATCATGCTGTTGTGGTTTTTATCGATCACGATTCTCGGCGGATTCGGTATCCTGCGTCATCCAGCGGTGTTCGCCGCCTTCGATCCGCGGTATGGCTTGAATTATCTCTTTGCGCATGGCTTTGCGAGCTTTCTTGTGCTTGGCGGCGTGTTCCTCTGTGCGACGGGCGCCGAGGCGCTCTATGCCGATATGGGCCATTTTGGCTCGCGCCCGATCAGGCTCGCATGGTCTTTGATCGTATTCCCGAGCCTCATCTTAAATTACGCGGGCCAAAGCGCGATCGTGCTTGCAGGCGCGCCGACGGTGGAGAACATCTTCTACCGCCTCTGCCCCGAGCCTCTCCTGATTCCCTTTATTATTTTGGCAACGGTTGCGACAATCATTGCCAGCCAGTCGATCATCACCGGGGCTTTCTCGATGACAAGACAGGCGATCCAGCTTGGCTGGCTGCCACGCCTGCGCATCATTCAGACTTCCGAGACAGGTTATGGGCAGATTTATGTGGGCATCGTCAATTGGCTGCTCATGATCGTTACGATCGCCCTTACGGTAACCTTTGGCAAATCCGATAATCTTGCGGCGGCCTATGGAATTGCCGTCTCGGCGACCATGCTTATGACCTCGGTGCTTTTGTTCATTGCGATGCGCGAAGTCTGGGGCTGGAACATTTTTCTAAGCGGTGCCATCGCGTCGATCTTTCTTGGCGTTGACGTGAGTTTCTTCTCCGCCAACCTTATGAAAGTCGCGGAGGGCGGCTATGTTCCCCTACTCCTCGCAGGCATGGTGTACACAGCAATGTATGTTTGGCACCGTGGCGCGGCGGCGGTCGCGGAGGCCTTCCGGGCACGTCCGATTCCTATCGATGAATTCCTGGAGTCCCTTGAGGCGCGGTCAATTCCACGCGTGCCGGGTACCGCTATTTTCCTCACTCGAACTGTAGAGGATACGCCGCCAGTGGTAGCTTGGCATGTCAAGCATAACAAAGCCCTCCAGCGCTACTTATTTATGTTACGCGTCGTGGTCGAATCCATACCCTGGGTTGCCGAATCAAAACGTCTCGCCATAACCGAGGTCGGTCCAGGGGCTTGGCGCGCCACGGCTCATTATGGTTTTTTGGAAACACCTAATGTCCCAAAACTTCTCGAGGAAGCGAGCCGGCAGGGCTGTAGCATAGACCTTTTTGAGGCTACCTACTATGTCGCTCGCGAGAAGGTCATTGCCCGCTCGGATGGAGAAGGCCTGCCCCGCTGGCAGGTGGCGCTCTTTGCCGCGATGGAGCGCAATGCAATGCGCGTCAGCGATTACTTCCAGCTGCCTCGCGATGATGTAGTCGAAATTGGCCGGCAGGTGGAGATATGAAACTTATAGCCAACTAGATTTAAGTCGGATCTTCGCGGTGGAGATCGTGAACCGTTACGCCGCGCGTAATGGCCGAGCGCTGCAGCCACTCGGGGTGACGGAGCGTGCGTAAAGTATCTTCATAGCCTGCATCCCAATGCTCACGCATGGACGTACCCGAGAATTCATAATCGCGGGCGTGACCTTCGTAATTTTTATGCTGATAAATGAGCTGCACGATGTTGATCGCGGCGGCAGCTTCTCCCTCAAGGATTATTTCCTTCTCACCCGGGCGCAGCGCCTCGGCTGGCACTCTTTTAAGGGCATCGACGACCTGTGTTTTGAGTTGGTGAACACGCTTGAAAACATCGGTATTTTGACGCGTGCGGCTTGAATACATGATCTCTTTGTGACGCGTCATGACATCGGACATAGAGCGCGGCAGGGTGCCGCGCGCGCTGAATAAATCGACCTGAAACACCAGCGATGATTGATGTTTCTCTTGCTCAAGTAAATACTGAAGCGGCGTATTCGAGACGATGCCTCCATCCCAGTAGAACTCTCCTTCGATCTTTACGGCGGGAAGGGCTGGCGGGAGCGCGCCAGACGCCATAACGTGCTCCGGGCCAATTCGTTGCTTTTCCGTATCGAAATAGATGAAGTTTCCGGTTCGCACATTAACGGCGCCAACACTAAGGCGCTTGCGGCCATCGTTCAGGAGTTCAAAATCGATGAGGCTGTCGAGCGTATCTCGTAAAATAGTTGTATCATAGTAGCTGGTCGCACCATCCGCGCCGGAGAGGTGTAACCATGGGTTGGGAAAACGGGGTTTGAAGAATCCCGGCTGACCGAAGAGGATCGTCATCAAAGAACTGGTTTGATTGCGCAGATCCCGGAAAACGTCTCCCTCGGGCGTATAAGCCCAAATTTTACGTCCTGACACTGTCGACCAAAAGAGTTCAAGATTTTGGAGCCGCTTTTCCGGACGGTTCCCGGCAATGATCGCCGAATTTACTGCGCCAATCGACACACCAGAAATCCAGTTTGGCTCGCAGCCAGCTTCGGCGAGCGCTTGGTAAACGCCCGCTTGGTAAGCTCCAAGCGCGCCGCCGCCCTGCAAAACCAGCGCGACTCGGTCGTAGCCGGCAGCGATCGCCGAAATATCATGCCGGCGAGGCTTGTCGTTTGGATGGCGGTAGATATTCATCTCGCTGCCTCCGCCGCGAGGGAGGGCTCTTGGACGGCGTTGTTTTGCACGTGCGCTAAATAGTCGTGCACGACCTCGCCGAGGCCGAGGGTGACATCGGCCGTGAAGTGAGTTCCAGAGAGCACTTCCAGCACCGGCAATCTGGAAACCTTCGCCATGGCATGGCCGAAGAGCTGAAGGGCGGCCGGTCCTCCCCACGCGCCCTTCAGCGCAACGTCTTGCCAATGATACCGCACAAGTTCGCAGACACGCGGCCGGCAATCGGCATCGGGGATAATCTTGAGGAGAAAATTGGCTCCCTTCAGCGCCCGGAAAATGGGAGCAGGATCGAGCTCTTTGTGCTTATACCCCATGCTCCCCATGGCACAGAGCACCGATCCAAAGTGCATCGTTCCCACCAGCACTTCGCTTTCGTGAGCGAGTTTGGTGTAAGCAAGCTTTTGCGGAAAGCCCCAGATTTCGCGTCCTCCCGCAATGGGGGCTTCATTGTCGAGATACATGGAATGAACGTAGGTTCCCCTTTCACCCCCAAACCTCACGGGGATCATTTGGCCGCATTCGGTGAAATCGCCGAAACCCGTGGTATCAGGAAGACGAATAAACTCGAATTTCACGATGGGGTCGGTGATTTCGAGGGGCTCCGGCACGACGGCTCGCAATGCATCGGGATCGCTAAGGTATTCGATGATAAAATATTCACGATCGCGAAAGCGGTAGGGCCCTTTCGGGTAAGATGGATTATTGAGGGGCATGGCGAAAGCACGCGCGCGCACGTCGGCAATTTTCATCCGAGGCTCCATCAAATGACCAGAACCAGGCCAAAGGGGAAGAATACGAACTTGTGATGACAGATTTAAAACGGGTTTCAAACCGGCAATTCAAGGAAGCCCGCCACGCCATCCGCGGTGCCAAACAAAAGTTTTCGCCCTTGCCTATCCCACGCCAGCGCCGTGACCTGCCGCCCTTCTGGCGGGGCCGGCCGCACCAAGATCTCCGCCTTATCGAGGATCCGGCAGAGCAGCACGAGGCCGTCCTCATAGCCTTGCGCCAAAACAAGGGATTTCGGATGGAAAGCGACGCAGGTGACTCTCGCGGCGCCTGCACCGCATTCGATCGGCGCTTTGCTGATGGGTCCGTCTTTATCCTTGAACGGCCAAATGATCGCGGCGTCGGCGCCGGATGTGGCGAGCCAATGGCCATCAGAAGACCACGACAGGGAGCGCGTCTTTGCCGGATAGCCGCTCATCTGCATGTCTTTCTTATCGGACGCGCGCCAAGCATGCAGCGCATTTTCTTGCATGGTTGTTACAATAAAGCACCCGTCGGGCGAAACGGTCATGGAAAGATGCGATCCCTTCCAATGGAACTGATCCGGCGGCGCGGCGATATTGGGAAACCATAAGGTCGCGCCACCGTAGTGAGCGATGGCCACCCGGTAGCCCTTCGGCATAAAGGCAAGGCCTCGCACGCTGGATGGCGCTGCGAAAATTTTGACATTGCCGGAAGGATCGCGCGCGCAAACCTTCTTGCCGCTCGACCAGGCGACCGCGCCATCCTCTCGCGCCGCGAGCGCATCGATCCACGCGCCGCTTCGACCGGCGATTTCCTGCATCGTCCCATCCGCTGAAATGGCCATGACACGGCCATCATCTCCCCCAGTGAGTAGCTTTTTTCCCGCGGGTACGGCAACGAGAATGGTACCCCCCGGATTCGCGATAAGGCGCTGATCGGCGGCGGCTGCCGCCAGCAAGACGGTTCCGTTTTCGAGCGCCAAGGCCGGAGTTTCGTCGAGGAAAGCGGCCGCCGCGACGGGCGCATTTACCTCAATCTGCTTGACGCGAGCGGTAAGCGGAGCGGTAGGCATAGTCTAATTAACAGCCCGCCAAAATTGGCGGCACCCTAAGCGGCGCAACTCATAAAGCCGCGCGTGATCTCGTCTTGGTTGAGGTTGCGGCCGATAAAAACGAGCCGGCTCGAGCGCCTCTCCTGTGGCTTCCATTCGCGTTGCAAGTCGCCATCAAGAAGCATATGGACGGCTTGGAAAACAAAGCGCTTCGGTTCGTTTTTGAAAGAAAGTATGCCCTTTGCGCGAAGGATCGAAGCGCCTTCCCTCTGCACATAGCTTTGCAGCCAAGGGACGAATTTTTGCGGATCAACATCGCCCTCGATTGTGAGGGCCACTGACTGCATTTCCTCATCATGATAGTGTTTAAGGTGAGAGGCCGCGTGATCATGGTCACTGTTAGGATGATGATGATCACTCATATGTCCATCATGGACGTTGTCCGAGGGACTTAAAAACTCGGGTTCGATCTCGAGAATGCGCTGCAAGTCAAACGCATCGCGGCCAAGGACAGCATCGAGAGGAACGGCACAATTGATTGTTTTGTGAAGCTTGGCATAAGGGTTGATGGCGCGGATGCGGATCTCGACTTCGCTCAAATCCCCCGCGCTAACAAGGTCGGTCTTGTTGAGAATTATGACGTCGGCGAAGGCAATTTGGTTTTTTGCCTCGGGCGCGGATGTCAATTGGTGGTCAAGCCATTTGGCATCGGCGACGGTAACGACAGCATCTAGCCGTGCGGCCTCGCGAACCTCGGCATCGACGAAAAAGGTCTGCGCCACCGGCGCTGGGTCGGCAAGCCCCGTCGTTTCCAAAAGGATCGCGTCGAACTTACCGCGCCGCTTCAATAAGCCTTCGATGATGCGGATCAAGTCGCCGCGTACCGTGCAGCAGATGCATCCATTGTTCATTTCGAAAACTTCCTCGTCGGCGCCGACGACGAGATCATTATCGATGCCGATTTCGCCAAATTCATTGACGATCACCGCGAATCTATGGCCGTGATCTTCGGACAGAATCCGGTTGAGAAGCGTTGTCTTGCCGGCGCCGAGATAGCCCGTGAGGACCGTCACTGGGATTTTTTCGGCCATGCAGAATTCCTCGTATGATCATCTGAAATGAAATTGCTTGGCTCGTTCTACGGCAAGTCTTATTCCCAAAATACGCAAATTTTTGGCCGCCCACGGGATTGCGCAACCGCTGCCTCGGCATTTCCAGCTACTGCGTAAGCGCTACAGTGAGCACATCGATATTATGGCGCATCATTTCGATGTAGGTGGGAGCTTCGCCGTCCGGCGGAGAAAGCGCGTCGGAATAAAGTGTGCCGCCTATTTTCGCTCCAGACTCGTCCGCGATGCGTTTTAGAAGTCTCGGGTCGGTGACGTTTTCAAGGAAGACGGCCGGCACCTTGGTTGTCTTAATCTGATTAATGATCCTCGCAACGTCTCGGGCACTTGCCTCCGCTTCTGTCGAGACCCCGACCGGCGCTATGAACGAAAAACCATAGGCGCGGCCGAAGTAGCCAAAAGCGTCATGCGTAGTGATAATGCGGCGCCGCTCCGGTGGAATCTGCGTGATCTTGTCAGAAACCTGTTTTTCGAGCGCGTGGAGTTTGTCGATGTAAGCCGCCGCGTTCGCGCGATAGTAGTCTTGGCGGCCCAGGTCAGCCGCGATCAAACCATCGCGGATGTTCGTCACATAGGTGATGGCGTTGGTGATGGATTGCCAGGCGTGGGGATCAAGGCCGACGTGGCCATTCTCCTCCATTTGCTGCGGCGTGATTCCTTTGGATGCGATGATGACCGGCGCTTTCGAGCCCGAGGCCTTAATCAGCCTGTCGATCCAGCCCTCAAGGCCGAGACCGTTCACCAAAATTATGCGGGCCTCACGGAGCGCTTTCGCATCGGCGGGCTTTGGCTGGTAAACATGGGCGTCACCGTTGGGGCCGACTAATTCGGCGACAGTCACGCCATCGCCGCCAACGTTGCTGACAAAATCGGCGAGGATCGAAAACGTTGCGACGACCGGGATTTTTCCCGCATTGTCCGCAGCCGCTTGTGACGCGTTTGCCGTCAATGCGCACGCGAGAAAGATCGCCAAACCCACGAGTTTCACCATCGCCACTGCTCCAGCTGATCATCCCTCAAGATGCCGCCGCGGCCGCAAACGGCGCAGGAATCCGCCAGCCGGCCCAAACACGAGAGCAATCAAGTAAAACAATCCCGCCGTCATGATGATTACTGGCCCGGATGGCAGGCCGGCGTAGAAAGAGATGATAAGCCCGGCATAGCCGGCGGCGGCGCCGAGCGCTACGGCGATAACGAGCATGGCCGTCATTTCCAAGGTCATTAGCCGTGCGGCGGCCGCAGGAAGCATCATCATGCCCACGGCAAGCAGGGTACCGAGCGCGTGAAATCCACCGACGAGGTTGAGGACGACGAGAGCCAGAAACGCGACTTGGACGACTCCGCCGCTGCGGCTGACCGAGGCCAAAAATCCGGCATCGACGGTCTCGAGCACAAGCGGCCGGTAAAGCAAGGCGAGCGCGAGGAGCGTGAGGCTTGCGATTGTGGCGAGGAGGAATAAAGTCGTATCATCGAGCGCCAGGACGCTGCCAAATAGCACATGCAAAAGGTCGATGTTCGATCCGTGGACAGAGACAATGGTGACGCCGAGCGACAAGGAAATAAGGTAGAAGGCCGCGAGGGACGTGTCTTCCCGCAGAATGGTCGTGCGCGATACGACTCCGGATCCGATGGCGACGGCAAGGCCCGCGACAAGCCCGCCGATGGTCATGGGACCTAATGAGAGGCCAGCGAGGAGATAGCCAAGCGCGGCGCCCGGCAGAATGGCATGCCCAACGGCGTCGCCGGTCAATGCCATGCGCCGCATGATCAAGAAGACGCCGAGCGGAGGGCTAGCGATGGCGAGCGCGATCGATCCCGCGAGTGCCCGGCGCATGAAAGCGAATTCGGTAAAGGGGGCAACCAGCATTTCCTGCAATTGCATTGATAACTCACGGCAAAAACGGCCTGGTGATCGCGCTTAGGGCAAAGGGCATGTATTCCGAATTACGCGGTCCTCGCGCAAGCGTGGGCCTCGCTGTCGAAGGCTTCAATCATCGAACGTGCACGGCGGAGGTTCTCGGGAGAAAGTACGCTGGTTGTTTCTCCCTTGGCAATGACTTCTCTTGCCAACAAAAGAGTTTGCGGGAAATACGAGCGAACAAGGTCAAGATCATGAAGCACAACGAGCACGGTCCGTTGTTCCTTGTGCCAACGGGCAATAACACCAAGGAGATCAGTTACGGTTTTCGAGTCGATGGCTGTGAACGGCTCATCGAGCAGGATCAGGCTTGCGTTTTGGACGAGAAGGCGAGCGAATAGCATGCGCTGCAATTGGCCGCCGGAGAGCGTGCCTATGATGCGTGCTTCAAAGCCATGGAGGCCGACGGCGGAGATAGCATCGTTTATGACGCGGCTATCAGATCTCGATAAGCCGCCGAACAAGCCGCAGCGCCGCCAGCAACCCATTGCGACAAGATCGAAAACCGTGATCGGGAAATCCTTGTCGAGGTCTGCCGCTTGCGGAAGATAAGCGACGTCGCGGATCTTCATATCCGGGAGGGTAATTGACCCGGAGAGGGGAATGAGCGCTCCCGTAATGCCTTTCAGTAGCGTGGACTTGCCGGCGCCATTTGGGCCGCAGATCGCAAGAAGCGAACCTGCCTCGACCTCGCCGTCGAGGTGATGGACGGCTGGGTGCCTGTCATACCCGAGCGTAAGATTATCAAAACGAATCGCCGCGCCGCTCAATGCAGAACCCGAACGAAAAGCCGATGCCCGTCATTTCATTGCCCAATAGACCACACCCCACAAGCCGGCGATCACGATAACAGCGCCAGCACAGCGAGCCAGTGCCGAGAGGCGCAATAACGAGAACATTGGCGCTCCGGAGCGATCCAAACGCCGGCCGTTACGGTTCAAAGGCATGTTTCTTCTTGCAGCGGCAATGCCATCCACCAAATTTTAGTTTCTATAAACACCGGCCTCTAACTTGGCAAATCACCGAGCCGAGGCAGGGACCGCACGCGCTAAGGCAGATCGCCCGTTGCGAATTTTTTTCAAGTAGCCGTCTGGACGGCAGCCAAAAACTGAGTAATTTTCGGGCATCAAGCAGATGTCAAAGAACGTGCTACGCCAGCAAGGGCTCTCCGCAAAGGTGAGCGAAAAAAGTGGGCCGCGACCCCGCGCGGCGCGCCAGTTACGCCTCGTCCTCGTCGGCTTTACAGTGGGCCTCGCGGCACTTGCCCTGGTGATCTACGCGGTTCTCCCTCCCCCTAGCCGATCTCCGCAAATCGGCGGCTCCTTCGCACTTGTCAACCAAGAGGGCGAAACGGTCACGAGCAAAGATTTAATTGGCCACCCCTATCTCGTATTCTTCGGTTACACTCACTGCCCCGATTTTTGCCCAACGACGCTCCTTGATATTTCCTCCGTGTTTAAAGAGCTGGGGGCCGATAAAAAAATCTCGGCGCTATTCGTCACGCTCGATCCGGAGCGGGATAAACCCGAAGTCTTGAAGACTTATCTCGAGAATTTCGATGGGCGCATTATCGGCTTGACTGGCGACCCGCAGACCATCGAAGCCGTCGCCCAGTCTTTTCGCGTCTACGCCAAGAAAGTTCCAGGCCAAAAGCCGGGCGATTATACCGTCGACCACACAGGGGTCGTCTATTTGATGGATAAGCGCGGAAAATTCGTCAGTGCGTTTAACCTGCAGCGGCCCCCGCAGCAGGCGGTCCGCGAACTCCAAGCCTATCTGTAAAATACCCGCTCAGTAGAACCCAAGCGGGAAGTATTTGAGATAGAGATCCGTATATATCCCCTTTATGGCGAGTTCGGCGAGCGCGTAATCAAGCTCCTCGCGCAACTGCACATTGCCTTTCTTCACGGCTATGCCGACTCCCTCGCCAAAGTACTTCGATTCGAGAAAGGGACCGCCGCGGAAGCTGCAACAGGCGCGTCCCTCGGGGGAATCAAGCCAAAAGCTCAACGATATGCCATCGGCGAAGATCGTATCGACTTCGCCCCGCGCTAACGCCCGGCGAAGAGCTGCCTGCGAATCATAGGTTTTGGGGATGGATTCCGGAAAAAATGTCTTGAGGTAGGCCTCGTGGGCGCTTTTTGCCTCGACCCCGATGGTTTTACCGCGCAGGTGCTCTGGTGTCGCCGGTTCGGCCGAGGCAGAGGTGCGCGCCGCAAAGCGCGCCGGGGTCGTATAATAAGGCGCGGTAAAATCGAGCACCGCACGGCTTCGTGCGTCCATGCGCACGGCCGCCATGACGGCATCGCCCTGATCTTGGTTTAAAGCATCGATCAGTGTGTTGAAGCGGCGCGCCTGAATTGTGCATGTGATTTTCAGTTCGTCGCAGATCGCACGGGCAAGGTCGACATCAAAGCCTGTAAGCGAGCCATCCGGCAAGGCGAAATGGAATGGCGGATAGTCATCCTCGGTCAAAAAGCGCAGGCTACGGAGAGCGGAAAGATCGGGCTTGGCGGGGCGGTTGCGCGGATCCCAAAAGCTTGGCAGGAAAGGATCCGCCCGCAAAGGGGGTTGCGCGATTATCAGCGCCGCAAGAAGAAGAACCGCGTAGCGCAATTTCATTGGCGCGAGACGCATGCCGTTTCGGCCGGGACACGGTCGTTGATCGCTGGGCCCCCGGTTGGCGTGAAGCAAAATCATATGTTATCCTCATTGGCACAAACTTTGCTGGGTGCTTGAATTATTAACCCCGGCGAAGGCGCCATTTTCATTAATTCACCTCCGCATAGGGCAAAAGGCGCGGATGAACGAGGTTTTTTCGGCGTTGGGCGAGGCGCCCGCGGACCCCGCTTTCAAAAATCTCGCTTGCCTCCCGGTTTTTTTCTCTCTTGGCGGCAAACGCGTTGTTCTTAGCGGGGATACGGATGCGGTTCGCTGGAAAGCCGAACTCTGCTGTGCCACGGGTGCCAAGGTAGAAGTTTTTGGTGAGCGCCCTTGCGAGGGGCTTTGCCGCTTGGCAGCCAACAACGCGAATGTCTCCCTTCGCTTGCGCCCGATCGCGGCAGCGGATTTTGCCGGCGCGGCGCTTGCCATCACGGGAGCGGAGGACGCTCCAGAAATCGCAAGGCTTCAAACCGCGGCGCGTGCCGCAGGGGTGCCTCTCAATGTGATTGATGCGCCAAATGCCTCCGATTTCCAATTCGGCGCTATCGTTAACCGCTCGCCTCTGGTGATCGGCATCTCGACCGGAGGGGCGGCGCCCAAGCTTGCGCAAGCGCTGCGTGGGTGGATTGAAGCGCTATTGCCGGAAGCTATTCAGCCATGGGCACGCGCGGCGAAGGTTTGGCGCGAAAAATTGGCGTCCTCCCTCGTCCCGAAGCCGGCACGACGCGGCTTTTGGGAATTTTTCGGCAGCCGCGCGCTCACGGCGAGTTCTCCCCCAGACGATGGCGAACTCAACGCGCTTCTCGCAGAGGCTAACGCGGAGGCGCCGGCCAAGGGTTGCGTCGCGCTCGTAGGAGCGGGCCCTGGCGATCCCGAGCTTTTGACCCTGAAAGCCTTGCGTGCCCTGCAATCCGCGGAAGTCGTCCTCTACGACGATCTCGTGTCGCCCGAAATTGTCGCAATGGCGCGGCGGGAGGCCGAGAAAATCTGCGTTGGCAAGCGTGGTTACCGTCCTTCATGTCGGCAGGACCACATTATCGAAAAACTTGTCGCCCTCGCCCTCTCTGGCAAGCGGGTTGTTCGTCTCAAGGGTGGCGATCCCATGGTATTCGGCCGGGCCAACGAGGAGATTGGCGCCTTACGGGCGGCGGGGATCCCTGTGGAGGTAATTCCCGGAGTCACGGCCGCGCTTGGAGCGGCGGCGTCTTTGCAGGTCTCCCTCACGGAGCGCGACAAGGCACGGCGGCTGCAATTCGTTACCGCTCACGCGCATGGCGGCAGGCCCGAGGACGTCGATTGGCGAGCGCTCTGCGACGAGCGGGCATCAACGGCGATTTATATGGGCGCCAAAATGCTTTCCCCTTTGAGCGAGTTCCTCGTCGCCAACGGCTTGGATCCCAAAACCCCCGCGATACTCGTTGAATGGGCGACCTGCCGGAATGAACGCCGCATTTCTGGCACAATTGCCGATCTCCCCGGGCGAGCCGCAAGGCTGGAACCATCCGGTCCCTGCATAATTCTGCTCGGTGCCGTTTTTGCCAATGCCATGTCTTTGCCGCGAATAGATGAGAGCCTTGGAACAAGACTTGGAGACGCTCCCGAGAGAGCCGCATTACCTTGATATGCGAAAGCTCGTCGCGGCGTCGCACGAGAGAGACTTTGGTGGTTTTCGCCCGCGAATCGAGGCGGGGGGTTGTGAGAGACACGCGATGAAAGGGTCCGCCTTAATTCACCCCAACCTTACAAAGCACAGTTCGCTGCGCCGCGTAATCTTTGCGGCATTGATCGGAATAGTCGCGTTGGCGGGGGCTGCCGCCGTGGGGTATTATTATTACGAAAGGCCCAGCATTTTAAAGATTGCCGTGCCAAACGATGGCGAAGACCAGCCAATCATCGCTGCCGCGGCGCTTGATTTCAACAAGGACCAGCAGCCGTTCCGCCTCAAACTGGTCCCTGAAGAGAGCTTCGCCGATGCGGCCCGCGCCCTCGACCAAGGTCACGTTGATCTTGCCATCGTCCGCACGGATATCGCGATGCCGCCGCGTGGGCAGACGGTGTTGATTATGCGCCGCAACGCCGCCATCTTCATCGTTCCGGGGCAAAACGGCGCGCTTTATTCGATCGGCGATCTGCGCGGGCATAGGCTCGGCATCCTCCAAACCGCGGCCGCGGGAAAAGCTGATAGCCTTGCCTTGCTTGATGCCGCATTGGTGCAATATGACGTTCCGCCTTCGTCCGTGAAGCGCCTTTCCGTCTCTGCGGCGGACCTTGCGAAAGCTGTCGAACGCAAGGATGTCGATGCCGTGTTCGCCGTCGGCGTCCTCGGATCGGAAGGTCTTACGAGCGCGGTCAATGCGGTTGCCGCCGGCGGGCATGGGCCACCAGTGTTTTTGCCGGTCGCGGAGGCCAAGGCTATAGCCCAGCGCTCGCCCGCCTTTGAAGGACTGGAAGTCGTTCGTGGGGCCTTTGGCGGCGCTCAACCCAAACCGGCCGAGGATTTCGACACGATTGGCGTTAGTACGCGGCTCGTCGCGCGCAACACTCTAAGCAATGAAACCGTCGGGGAACTAATGCGTCTTATGCTGGCGGCGCGCCCGTCGATCGCGGCGCTTGTTCCGATCGCCAACCGGATCGAGGCTCCGGCCGCCGACAAAGGCGCCGCCTTCCCAGTGCATCCTGGCGCCCTCGATTTCCTCGACGATGAACAGCAGAGTTTTTTTGAGAAATATAGCGACGTCTTTTACATCGGCGCGATGTGTTTGAGCGTCCTTGGCACAATGCTCGCGGCGGCAGCGGCAAGACTAACACGCCACAATACGGCTGGAGCCGACAGGATTTTGGCGCGATTGCTCGAAATCACCAAGGCGGCTCGTGGCGCTAAGCACACGGATGAGCTTGACGAGTTCGAAGAGGAAGCCGATGAGCTTCTGGCAGCGGCGCTGGCCCCGGCTACAGTGCATGTCTTGAGTGTCAACCGCATGGGAGCGATGACACTCGCCCTCAACCAGGTCCGTCACGCCATCGCCGAGCAGCGGCAGACTCTCGCCGTTCCAATTCGTACGACGTTCGCACCGAGAATCGTCGGCGAGCAAAGGGCCGTCGGCGAATAGATACGCCGCACTGGCGCCTTGGCATCAAGAAGCCGGCTTTTGCGCTGGGTTTGGTTGCGCGGGCACTTCCTTGATTGGCTGGGTGCGCTCAAAGACAACGACCGCTGAAGTCTCCGAATCGACGAAATCCAGCCGATTGAGGGATACCGGTGCAAGGTCGGCGGGAGCGCCGGGTATCGGCACGAGCGATGCCGTATACGTCTTGCCGTCTTTTAGCATCACCCACAAATTGCCGAAATAATCGATCTTGTACTTTCCTGCCTCCGACACCCAAGCGTCCGCGGGTGTTGTCGGGGAAGCCGCCGTTTTGCTGACGATTGTTTTGTCGGGGCGGAAGTCGATGCGCCAAGCCCGGCCTTGAGCTTGCCATTCTCCGGCGACAGGAAAATTGGTTTTGATTTGGATCGAGCCGGAGCCAGATAAGCCCCAAATCCCCATACCGATGAGACCAACGCCGCCGAAAACAACGAGAAAGATGAGCAGTGTGCCCACGGGAATTCCGCTCCGCTTCCGTTTCGCGGGCTTGTCGATGGTAGGCGTATTCATCGTTACCTCCCTTTCCGCGAACGTCGCGCCGCGGATTTTTCGGGGTAGATATAGATGAATGGGCAAAAGCCTCAAGGGCCCCCGGGCAGGTCAATCACGGCGGAGGGGCAGCCGCCCCCGCCGGGTTGAGCGGCGCATTTGCGCGAAATAGAGCGGGTAGGGCAGCAGGCATACGGCTTTAAAGAGATAGGCCAGGCGCCAGGGGAAAGTGATTTCGAAGCCGCCCTTCTCGAAACCATCACAGATAATTCGGGCGGCGCGATCGGCTTTCATAATAAATGGCATCTCAAAATCGTTCTGCGCCGTCATCTCGGTTTCGACAAAGCCCGGGTTCACAATTTGCACAGAGATGCCAGCCTCGTCATAAGCGAGCTTCAAAGACTCCGCCATATAGATCAAGGCCGCTTTTGTCGAACCATAAGCGGCCGATCCTTTAAAGCCGCCATAGCCCGCAATGGAGGCGTTGATGGCGAGCTGGCCCTTGCCTCGGCGCTGCATCGCAGCCAGTACCGGGGCAAGGCAATTCACTGTCCCACTGACATTGATTCCAAATGTCCGCCAGACGGTATCGGCATCAAAACTTTCTCTTTCCTTGATGAAATAGACGCCCGCGTTGAGGAAGGCCAGCGCGACTGCTCCAATCCGGCTTTCTATCTCGGCGGCAAGCGCTGCCATCTCTAGCTTGTCCGTGACATCGCCTGGGTAGCCATGGATGTTGGGGGAAAGCGTCGCCAGCTCTTCAAGTTCTTTCACGCGGCGCGCCGTCGCCGCTACCTGATAGCCGCGCTGGGCAAGTTCTATCGCGACCGCGCGGCCGATGCCCGAACTCGCGCCTGTCACCCAGGCGATTCCGTCTCGAGGCTGCGCGCGATACATGCCGTTCCTCATATTTTCTCTGAAGCAATCACATCCGAAAGGCGTGCGAGGCGCAGGCCTTTGCGGTCGAGAAGCTCGGCGAAGGCCGGAGAGAGCAAAAACTTGAGTTCCTGCTCGCGCCTCACCGTCACTCGATCAGCTGCGGCGAGCTCCTCGTCACAATATCCCGGATGACACATGACGAGATGCCGGGGGCCGGGAGCGATAACGGAGTGCTCAAATTCGTCGGCGTAATCGCTCTTTGGATCAAAGGCGGAGAAGCCGGAAAAGCCATCATTCATTGCAAAACCCCGGCGCGATGCCTCTTCCGCAAAACCCCAGGCGATCCAAACGGCGGCAAGCGCCTTCCCGGCATGGCGACCGCGGCGCAGGATGCGTGAGAGGCGGTCGGTACTCGTTCGCAGCCACACTTTAGCTTGCAGACCACGCTCCTCGAGGCGGGCGAAAAGGAGGGAGCGGACCTGCGGGAGCACGTGAACATGGTGATGGCCATCGATGAACGCCGGAGGTGCACCGAGTTCTTCTGTGAAGCGGTCGAGCTGGCGGGCAATCTCGCCAGAAATCTCGTCCACTGGCAGATTTTTGCTCAGCGCCGATCGAGCGAGCTTGCTGATCCCTGGCAAGTCCCCCTGTGGAGCGAGGGTCGGCATAGGCCCGATCGGGTGGCCGAGGGTCAAGTTCAAGTGAAGCCCAATATCGGCGATTGATTGAAAAGGCTGAAGCTCGCGCGCGCCTTGCGGCCACGCCGGCCGGGTTGTCATCACGCCGGTTGCGCTTAGGCGCTTGGCACTCAGAGCCTCGATAATGCCTCGGCTGACGCTAGGCGAGAGGGCGAAATCATCGGCGCAGAGACAAAATGGGGCAGGAAGTGGCATTTGATCCATTATGGCGAGCCGGGTCAGTGCAGCCGGGGCAAAGGAATAAGCGCCTCATTTCGATGGCGCGTTGAACGCGAATTTCCCAAATGAGAAAAGCTGCCACGCCAATGACAAAAGTGCTCACTATTTGGAATGCGTTCGGATTTTGACCGATATAAGCTTGAAAGCTTGTCCACACGGCAGTCTCGATGATGTCGGGAAAAACTCCCGGCGCTTGTCGCGGCGCGCGAGTCTCGTTAGAACCACGGCGCGCCGCGAGCGATGTCATGTCACGGCCAACAAATTGTCAAGTCAATGAGCGAACCCCGCGCTTCTGGCGATATCATGGAGTTTCATAGCGCAGCACGGCCCGCTTTCGAGCAAAGCCCGCCGTCGTGGGTCGAGCTTTCCGTCGTCGCGCCAGTCTATAACGAGTCCGAGAATATTGTGACATTGTTGAAACGGCTGGATCCTGTTTTGCAGCGCTGCGTTGACTCTTACGAGATTATTTTCATCGATGATGGGTCGAACGATGATACTCTCGCTGTCCTGCGCGCCGCCAACGCCGCGGATGGGAGAATTCGCGCTGTTTCGCTGAGCCGCAATTTTGGCAAGGAGATCGCCATCACCGCGGGCATCGATCACGTGCGTGGCTCCGCGACGGTCATCATGGATGCGGATCTGCAGCACCCGCCCGAGCTGATCGAGGCCTTTATAGCCCGGTGGCGTGAAGGTTATAAGAATGTGTTTGCGCAGCGCGTTGACCACGGCCTCTACAGCCCGCTGCGCCGGCTGCTGACGCAGCGTTTCTACCGGCTCTTCGGTACCTTTGGCGAGACGCGGCTGCCGGAAGGGGCGGGCGATTTCCGGCTGCTCGACCGGCAAGCGGTCGCGGCCTTGCGAGTCATGCGGGAGCACGCGCGCTTTTCCAAAGGGCTCTATGCTTGGATTGGCTTCAAGTCAATTGGCGTTCCCTTCGAGATCGAGGCCCGCCTGCACGGCAAATCAAAATTCAGCTACCGGAAGCTGACCAACCTGGCGCTTGACGGGCTCATGTCCTTTTCAACCTTGCCGCTCAAGGTATGGAGCTATATCGGCTCGGCCACGTCTCTCCTGGCGCTGGCGCTGGCAAGTTTCTATCTGTTCCGCACGCTCATCTTCGGCGTCGATGTCCCAGGCTATGCGTCATTGATTGTTTCCATTACATTCTTCGCCGGTATTCAGCTGATTTCGCTGGGTATCATAGGGGAGTACATCGGCCGCATCTTTGCCGAGGTCAAACGCCGGCCGCTTTATCTCATCGAAGAGCGCATCGGCCTGCCGCCGCCGGAAGAGCTGCACGCGCCGCCGCGCCCCACATAGCGCACTGCCATGTACAAAAGCCTCGCCTCGGTTGGCGGCCTGACGATGGTTTCACGCGCCGCTGGCTTCCTCCGTGACGTCGTGATGAGTGCCGTCTTAGGAGCGGGATTGCTCAACGATGCGTTTGTCGTTGCGCAGCGCCTCCCCAACCATTTCCGGGCGATTTTTGGCGAGGGAGCTTTCAATTCTGCTTATGTGCCAACCTATGCGCATGTCCTCCAATCCGAAGGCCCTGAAAGTGCCCGGCATTTTGCCGGGCAGATTTTCATCGCGCTTCTCGCTTCGCAGCTTGTCTTACTTGCTGCCGCATGGGCATTCATGCCCTGGTTTATCGATCTCCTTGCCCCTGGATTTCGTGCCGATCCCGAAAAATTCGCGCTGACGGTGACGCTCACGCGCATCACTTTTCCCTATCTATTGTTCATTACGCTCGTCACGCTGCAATCTGGCACCCTCAACGCGCATGGCTATTTTGCCGCCGCGGCGTTCACACCGGTGATCATGAATGTCACCATAGTCGCGTTTGTCGCGCTGGCATTCTTTTTCGCCAACCCTGGTTTCGCGGCGAGCTACGGGCTCACCGTCTCGGGGGCGTTGCAGCTCGCCTTGACATCCCTTGCCGCCCATCGCGCCGGTATCTTTGAACGCTTCGCGCGTCCCGCCATGAGCAAACACATTAAGCAGTTTTTCTCAGCGCTGGGTCCAGCCATCATCGGCTCGGCGGGCACGCAGATCGCCCTTTTCGCCGATACGATCATCGGTTCGATGCTGCCCACGGGCGGTGTCTCCTCGATCTATTACGCAGACCGCATCTACCAATTGCCTCTCGCCGTCATTGGAATTGCGGCGGGCACCGTGCTTTTGCCCGAGATGAGCCGGCTGTTCGCCGCTCAGAAGTGGGGCGCTGCTCTACACGTGCAAAACCGCACCATGGCGCTTTCGCTCGCGCTTACGGCACCCTTTTTTATCGCCTTCATCATGATTCCCAATGAGATCATGCAAGGCATCTTCCAACGTGGCGCTTTTACCGGGGAGGCCGCACGGGCTGCCGCCGCGGTGTTGAGCGCCTACGGTTTCGGGCTTGTCGCTATCGTGCTTCTGCGTTCGGCGGTCGCCAGCTTTCAGGCGCAAGGCGATACCAAAACGCCGATGCTGGTCGCGCTGGCCGCCGTCGCCATCAACGTTCTCTTGAAAATCGTGTTGTTCAGGCCCTTTGGTGCCCCGGGACTTGCGGCGGCGACGGCGGCCTACGCTTGGATCAACCTTGCCGTGCTATGCACTCTCGCGATCAGTAGAGGCGCGATGAAAATCGATGAATTTTTTTGGAAGACCGCGACGGTGGTGACGATTGCGTCTTTTGTTTTATCGGTTTTTGCGATTCTCGCGGCGCCGCCTTTGCGGCACCTTACGGCCGGATGGGGCCGCCTGGCGAGCATATCCGAATTGATATTGCTTGGCGCCTCCGGCGCGGCCGTCTATATCCTCATGCTCGCTCTTGGTTTGCGCGCCGGCGGTGTGCGCCTCGCGCGTTTCGGTCTCTAAACTCCCGCCTAGGAAGCGAGCACGTTGAGTATGCGCGCCCAACTCCGCGCGCCCTTATGGAACGAGGAGAATTCATATTTCTCGTTCGGGGAATGCATGCGGTCGTCCTCCAGCCCAAACCCGATCAGCAAACTGTCCATGCCGAGGCTACGCTTGAAATCCCCGACGACCGGGATTGAGCCGCCGCATCCGATAAGGACCGGCTCTTTCCCCCATTCGTCCCGCAGAGCCTGCCGTGTCAGCGTCAAAGCCGGCGAGGTGAAGGGCAGCTCGAGCGCGGGCGACGAGGCGAGTGGCTTAAATTCGGCATGGCAATCCGCTGGTAGCCGTTCCTTGACAAAAGCCCTTAGGGATTTCGCGATTTGCACCGGGTCTTGCGCGCCAACAAGGCGAAATGAGACTTTGGCGCTTGCCTCGGCCGGCAACACGGTTTTGGACCCTTTTCCGGTGTAGCCGCCAAAAATGCCGTTGACATCGCAGCTAGGCCGCGACCAAACCATTTCGAGAATTCCGCGCCCCTCTTCGCCCGCGGGCACCGAAAGGCCAACTTCCTTTAAAAACTCGCTTCCCCGTGGCGCAAGGCCGCGCCACTGCTGAGCGATCTGCTCGGGCAGCTCGCTGACGCCGTCGTAAAAGCCCGGCAAGGTTATGCGGCCCTTTGAGTCGTGCAGCCCGGCGATGATCTTGGCCAAGAGATGGATCGGGTTGACGGCGGCGCCGCCAAAAATTCCCGAATGCAGGTCGCGGTTCGCCGCCTTGATGGCGACTTCTTCAATGGCGAGGCCGCGCAGCATGATGGTAATCGCCGGCGTCTGCTTGTCCCACATGCCTGTATCGCAGACGAGCGCCAAGTCCGCTCTAAGCTCGGCGGCGTTGTCGGCAAGGAACGCGGGCAGCGACGGCGAGCCGGTTTCCTCCTCGCCCTCAAAGAAAAACGTGATATGGCAGGGCACGCCGCCAGTCTCGGTGAATCCGCGAACCGCCTCGACAAAGGTCATCAGCTGGCCCTTATCGTCGGCCGCGCCGCGCGCGATAATCTGCTTGCCTCCCTTGGCCTCGGCGATGCGCGGCTCGAAGGGCGGCGTTTCCCAAAGATCGAGGGGGTCCGGCGGCTGCACATCGTAATGGCCGTAGAACAAAAGATGCGGGGCGTCCGGCCGCTTGGCCTTGATATTCGCCAATACCATGGGGTGGCCCGCGGTCGCCCGCACCGATGCGCCGCAGCCAATGCTGGCAAGTTCCGCCGCCAGCCATTCCGCCGCCTTGGCGCATTCATCTTTGTAAGCGGGGTCAGTGGAAATCGAGCGGAATCTTAAAAAATCAAAGAGCCGGCCAAGGGCCGCTTCGAGGTTGCCGTCGATTTTTGCTAACACGGGATCAAGCGCCGTCATAGAGTCTCCCCGCATTTGCGCTGCGTAATGTCTCGATATTACCTTCGTGCCCGTAAATCTCAACCAAGTTCTTTTTTGAGGATTTGGCGGCATAATTTTGCCCGGCTCCAATAACAACCTGCCCCTTCAATGACCAAAAGCCGAAGGATTTATCCATGCCCGTCAAGCGAATTGTGCCAAACGTCCCGGCCGTGTCTACGGCTGCTGCAAAAGGTTTTTATTGCGATATCTTGGGAATGGAGATTGTTATGGATCTTGGATGGATTATCACATTCTCCACAAATGCGTTAGCGCCACCTCAGCTCAGCGTAGCGGTAGAAGGAGGGTCGGGGACAGTGGTACCGGATGTTTCAATCGAAGTAGACAACATTGACGAAGTTTATAAACGAGTATTGGCGGGTGGGTTTGCCGTCGAGCACGGTCCAGTCGATGAGCCGTGGGGTGTTAGACGATTTTTTGTTCGTGATCCCTTTGGCCGCTTGGTGAACATTCTCAGCCATGATCTCGCCGGAGGGCACTGACCGAAGTGAATAACGTCATGCATACGCCGTCCTCGGCCGCGTTCCTCTCACGCCTTCAGACAATTGTCGGCGAAGCTCATGTCGTCGCCGATGCCGTGGGCATGGCCGGGTATCTCAAGGAGCCACGCGATCTCTTTCACGGCAAGGCGCTCTGCGTCGTGCGGCCTCACGCAACGCGCGAGGTCGCGGCGATTCTCGAGCTTTGTAACGCCACGGAGACCCCGGTCGTCCCGCAAGGCGGCAACACGGGCCTTGCCGGCGGCCAGGTTCCAGGCGCGGACGGCACCGCGGTCATCTTGTCGCTCACGCGCATGCGGCGTCTGCGCGAGCTCGATCAAAGTTCGAGCACGATGACCGTCGAGGCCGGCATGGTTCTCGCCCATGCCCAGCAAGAGGCGGACCGCGCAGGATTGCTTTTTCCCTTATCGCTCGGTTCTGAAGGCTCATGCACCATCGGCGGCAATCTCGCCACCAACGCCGGGGGCACGCAGGTCATCGCTTATGGCAACGCACGTGATCTCGTGCTCGGCCTCGAAGTCGTGTTGGCCGACGGCCGGGTCTTGTCGGATTTATCGAAACTTCGAAAAAACAATACGGGCTATGATCTCAAGAACCTCTTTATTGGCTCAGAGGGCACGCTCGGGGTCATCACGGCGGCGGTGCTAAAACTTTTTCCAAAACCTGCCGCCATCGAGACCGCCTTCATCGGCCTTGCCTCGCCTCGGGCGGCGGTTGACTTACTTAACTTTGCCCGCGAGCGCCTGGGCAATGAGATCACCAGCTTTGAGCTAATCCCTCGCATCGGCCTCGACTTCATTCTCTCGCATATCAAAACCGCGCGCGATGTTTTGCGGGGCAGGCATGCGTGGTATGTGCTTTTGGAGCTGAGCTCTGTGCACAGCGAAGGGCTTGCCTCGCGTATGATCAGTTTGCTCGAGGCGGCGAGCCGGCGAAAGATTATCGAAGACGCTGCCGTTGCCGGCTCGATTGCGGAACGGCAAAATATTTGGAAGCTGCGTGAACTTCTGCCCGAAGTGCAACGCCTTGAGGGCGGATCGATCAAGCACGACATCAGCGTGCCGATCGCCGCCATTCCCGATTTTTTAGAGGAGGTAACGCGGGCGGTGGAAAAAGCCGTGCCTGGCGCCCGCCTTTTTGCTTTCGGCCATGTCGGCGATGGAAATATTCATTGCAATGTCTCGCAGCCGAGAGGCGCCGATCCCAAGGCGTTTTTGAAACGCTGGGGCGAGGTCAACGAGATTGTCCATGGCATCGCCGTGGCGCATGGGGGGTCGATTTCCGCCGAGCATGGGATCGGCCAGCTGAAACGGGATCTGCTGCCCAAATTCAAGGATAAGGCCGCGATGGACGTCATGCGGTCGATCAAGCAAACGCTTGATCCAAATGGCATCCTCAATCCGGGCAAAGTCTTGTAGACTGAAAGGAACATCCATGCCGCTTACGCGGGTATCACTCTTGAAAGGCAAATCAGCGGAATATCGCAAGGCCGTCCTCGATGGCCTCTATCAAGCCATGCGCCAGACTTTCGGTGTTCCCGAGAATGACCGCTTCATGCTCATCGAAGAATATGACAAAAGCAATTTCGATTATGACGCAAATTACCTTGGAGTCGCGCGCGATGATGATCTCGTCATCATCCAGATTACTGTCAACAACACGCGCGGGATCGAGCAGAAAAAAGCGTTCTTTGCAAAGATCGCCGAGATCTTGTCGAAAAACCCCGGCATCCGGCCCGAAAATATTCTGATTAATCTCTTGGAGGTGCCGAAGGAGAATTGGTCATTCGGCAATGGGGTGGCGCAGTATTCGAGAGTTACGCTGGGGGGGGGGAGAATTAACACCAATCGCATCTGTCGGTAAGGTCCCCGCGGCGAGGCATGCCACCCTGATCAATTTCAGGTATACTCGGCGTTATGTCGCTGATTACGGTATTAGGATTACTTAGGTATGGCCCAAGGCTTGGAGAAACGCTGGTACGTCAGAGATTGCGTCGCCGGGCAACCCCAACAGATCTGGTTGATTGATGACCAGACAGCCACAAACATGGGCGTGACCAATCCCGAGACCGGAATGGGGACATACTTCAAGGCTGGCTTAACGAGAACATCTGGGAGTGCATCCGGCGCCAGACCCCTTGGCTCGATCCTGGTGTGACCGAAGGGCGGTTCTACCGGATGACTCGCGGTCCGGGAGAGTTTTATCCTAGAATAGCGCGACCACTGGCTCTGTCAGACCAAGAAAGGCTCTGGTCGCACATCTGTTTGGAGGACAAGGCCTATGTTGCAAATGCGAAAAGCCAGCTTACCTTGCTGGTGCGAAAGCTTGAGGCCATTTGCTACATAGTGCAACCATCAACAAAGACGTTGGATGTCTATGGCCACGAGATCCGCAATTTGTTGATCCTGGGGGCAACCGAAGTCGAAATGTACTGCCGGGGGATTCTCACCGCAAACGGCTCAAAAGCCTCAAAGTTCAATAGCAATGAGTATGCTAAGCTGGCCGCCCCTCTTAGGCTTGACAATTACGCGATCACGTTTCTTGATTTTCCTGATCTTCAATTGTTTCGGCCATTCAACGGTTGGTCGAAGGCCGATCCCACAAAAAGCCTCGGTTGGTACGACGCCTACCACGGGGTCAAGCACAACCGGGAAGGTGAGTTTGGGCGCGGTACGCTCCGACACGCTTTCGAAGCGGTCTCCGCCTGTATTGCCTTGTTGGTCGCACAGTTTGGATCAGTCGCGTTGAGTGCCGAGTTATCGAGCTTTGTCGGCTTGGAGGTCCCGAATTATCCAATTGGGGAAATGTATTTGCCGATTGTGACCTCGGCGGGCTGGGTGCCCATCAATTATCCGGGCCTTTAGAGTGTCGGCTTGCCGCTGCTTCTTCCGTGGTGCCGATCGCGCTATCCTTACACTCGTTCGATAGGGGTTTGTAATGAGCCATGTAAGGTTCCAGCCATGATTCTTACAAAAATGTTTCGCGTGAAACTTTTTTGTAAGATCGCGTGCGAAAATCTTACATCCTAGGGGCTTTCAGCACCCGTCCATCTCAATCACGACCCCCTCATCCGCCTGCAGCCGCAAAGGAGAGGCGACCCCTTCGCCACGGCGATCGCCATCGGTAGAGAGAGCGATCCGCCCCTTGAGCGGGCTCGGTGCCATCCATTCCAACAGCCGGCCGGAAAAATTCAAAACAGTAATGATCCTGTCCTCTCCCGCGCGACGCTCATAGGCCAGCACCTCGCCCGTCGCCGAAAGCAGCCGCCACGCCCCGCAGGACAAGGATTTATGCGCGCGCCGTAAGTGGAGGAGGCCCCGCACCAAGTTCAAAATCGAAGTTTTGTCTTCGCGCATGACCGCGACATTGCGCGCCACAAAATCTTCAGTCACCGGAAGCCAAGGTTCGCTTGCCGAAAAACCGGCAAAAGGCGTGGCATCCCATTGCATGGGCGTGCGCGAGGGATCGCGGCCGATGTTGATGCCGGGTTCTCGCAACGCCCAGGGGTCTTGGACACGTTCTGGTGGAATCTCGACATGGCCAATGCCGAGTTCGTCGCCATAGTAGAGGGTGGGGGTGCCGCGCAGGGTCAGCAGCAGCATGGCGGCAACGCGTGCTTGCGCCTCACCAACACGCGCCGCGATGCGTGGCCGGTCGTGGTTGCTCAGCACCCAATTGGGCCAGCCGCCTTCGGGGAGTGCTGCCTCGTAACTCTCGATAAGTCGAGCAACCGAAGGCGCCGTCCATTGGCAGGAAAGCAGCTGAAAATTAAAGGGCAGATGGACGCCTTTGAGGTCCTTGCCGTAGTAAGCGACAAGCCTTTCGAGAGGGAGATAGATCTCGCCGATGAGGACGCGATCCTCAAACTCATCGATGACGGCCCGCATCTCTTCGATGACGTCGTAGACCTCCGGCTGGTCGGCCGAGTAGAGAGGCAGCAAGCGGTCGATTTCCGGGTCTTTTGCCGTCCAGGCTGGATTTAGCGGATTATCGCGAAACGCCGCGTCCTTGATGAGGTGCCAGATGACATCGACGCGAAAGCCGTCGGCGCCGCGGCGTAGCCAAAAGCGCATGACATCATACATGGCGGCGCGGACGTCGGGGTTGCGCCAATTGAGGTCTGGCTGCTCGGCAAGGTAAGCGTGGTAATAATATTGGCCGCGCGCATTATCGAATTCCCAGGCGCTGCCGCCAAAGTGGCTGCGCCAATTATTGGGCGGGTTATCGCCCGGCCTGCCATCGCGCCAAATATACCAATCGCGCATGGGACTCGTGCGGGAGGAGCGGCTCGCTACAAACCAAGGATGGGCGATCGAACTATGGTTGGGAATGAAATCGAGAATAATTTTTAATCGCCGCGTATGGGCGTCTTCGACGAGGCAGTCGAAGGTCTCGAGGGTGCCAAAGATTGGATCGATTGCGCAATAGTCGGCGACATCATAGCCAAAATCATGCATCGGCGAGCGGTAGAAGGGCGAGATCCAGACGGCATCGATGCCGAGCCAAGTTAAGTAGTCGAGTCGCCGCCGGATACCTTCGAGATCGCCGATACCGTCACCATCGGAGTCCTGGAAGGAGCGTGGATAAACCTGGTAGATCGCGCCGGTCCGCCACCAGCTAGGGCTCATCGCAAGAGCCGGTATCGGTTACATTCTGGCTTTCATGGGACACTCGCATTTCGTAACGAGCAAGGAATAATTCGACCGCTCCGGCAACGTGAGTTTGTATTTTTTCATCGATGAATTCGCTTTCGTCTGGCGCGACGAGCCCGAGGATTTGATAGTTGGAGAGTACTGCGCCGAGAAAAAGCCTAGCCGCAAGCTCGGGGTCGGAGCAGCAAAGTATGCCTCGACCATGCACCGCCGCTAGGTAGCGCGCGAGCTGCCCAATAACTCTTCCCGGACCTTGTTTATAAAAAATCTGGCCTAGCTCTGGTTCGCGGCCGACTTCCGACACGATTGCCCGGTAAAGCGATAGGGATTCGCGATTCACAACAAAGCGAACCAGACGGAGGCCAAGATCCCGCAAAAGCTGGCGTGGCTCCACTTCGAAGGGCAGTTCCCCTTCGTTCCCTGTGATCCGCGCCGAACGACTTCTTATCACCTCGGAAAACAACTCCTCCTTGCTGCCGAAGTGCCGATAGAGCGTTTCCTTTGAGGCGCCGGCTTCGGTGGCGATAATCTGCATGGTGGTTTCGGTGAAACCCCGGCGCAGAAAAATGCGTTCGGCGACCGCGGCGATTTGGTCTTTTCGCTTTTCGCCGCGCGGCACGCGACGAACTATTTTTTCTCCGCAATGTTCAGCTGCCATTGACATAAGATGCTCATCCTGATAGCCGTACTCATCAGTTCGTTTTAGCTTGAAACAATATTTGCCAATCGACAAGTCTCGCCTCGAAATATTTTCGGAAGCCTAGTTCAAGGGCGGGCCAGAGATGACGGACGTTCGCCAAGCCAGTTATGAGGAGGCCCACCAACCGCAAGCGCGAGAGGTCGGGCGAGCCGAGCCAAAGGAAGCTGGCGAAGCCCCAAAGCAGAAGCAAGAGGCCGAGACTCGGCGCCGCCGGCGTCCTTGGGTGTTTACAATCGGCGCTATCGTCCTCGCACTGCTTGGCGCCGCTGGCGTTTATTACTGGTTGTCCACACGCGGCGTCGTCTCGACGGATGATGCTTTTACGGATGGGCGCGCCATTACAATCGCGCCACAGGTCGCTGGCAATGTCGTCTCGCTCGATGTCACGGATAATGAGTTTGTCCATAAGGGACAAGCACTCATCCACATCGACCCGAGGCAATATGCAAACGACCAATTGACAGCGCAGGGCGTTCTCGGCACCGCAAAAGCCCAACTCGGCGGCTTTTCCTATGGCGCCGAAATCGCACGCAAGAATTTTCCGGCGCGCCTGAAGCAAGCACAAGCGCAGCTCGCTTCGGCCCAAGCGACAGAAATTCGCGCGCAGGCCGATTACCAGCGCCAGCGCAGCCTGCCGAAGCAAGCAACGACCCAGCAGGATGTCGATGCGGCAACGGCCAACTACCAACAAGCTCAGGCCGCCGTGAAACAAGCCGAGGCCCAGGTGCTTGAAGCCGAACCGGTGCCGCAGCAGATCGGCCAGGCGGATGAGCAGGTCAGTCAGCAAAAGGGTCAGATCGACCAAGCTCAGGGACGGCTCGATCAGGCGGACCTAAACTTGCAATGGACCACTGTTTTAGCGCCACAGGATGGCTGGGTCACGAGACGCAATGTTGAGATGGGCGATTATGTGACGGCGGGCCAGCAGATTATGTCGATCGTTGCCCCCGAAGTCTGGGTAACAGCCAATTTCAAGGAGACCGAGCTTTACAAGATAAAACCCGGGCAGCCCGTGAAGATTCACGTCGATGCTTATCCAAACCTTCAGTTGAAAGGCCATGTGGACAGTATCCAGAAGGGAAGTGGTTCCAAATTTACCGCTTTTCCACCCGAGAACGCGACCGGCAATTTCGTCAAGATCGTGCAGCGGGTGCCAGTCAAAATCGTCATCGATAGCGGCCTTGATCCGAATACGCCGCTGCCGCTCGGCCTCTCGGTCGAGCCGACGGTGACGGTTAAATGAGCGATGTCCAGCCGCGCGCACAGCCGTGGAAGCCCTCGCACAACCGCTGGGCTATTGCGGTAGTTGTGACTTTCGCCGCCTTCATGGAGATCCTCGACACGACAATCGTCAACGTCTCTTTGCCACATATCGCGGGGGGATTGTCCGTGAGTTATGACGAAGCGACATGGACACTCACGTCCTATCTTGTCGCAAACGGGATCGTGATTACGATCTCCGGGTGGCTTGCCACCGTTTTTGGCCGCAAGCGCTATTTTTTGATCTGCCTGGCGATGTTTACCGTTGCCTCTTTCTTTTGCGGGACAGCGACTAGCATATCACAACTTGTTATGTTCAGGCTTTGTCAGGGATTTTTCGGAGGTGGACTCCAACCAAGCCAACAGTCGATCATTCTCGACACGTTTCCACCTGAGCGGCGGGCTGCGGCATTTGGTGTCACCGCCATTGCGACCGTCGTCGCGCCAGTGCTTGGGCCCACGCTCGGCGGCTTTATCACCGATACTTACAACTGGCGGTGGGTGTTTTACATTAATATACCCATTGGTATTGTGGCTGTTTTTTTTGTTTCGTTTTTGGTTGAGGATCCGCCCTGGCTGAAGCGGCGGTTTGCGGGTGTCGACTATATCGGCTTGGCATTGATTACCATTGGTATCGGCTGTCTTCAGGTCATGATGGACCGTGGCGAAACCGAGGATTGGTTTGGATCGAAGTTTATTCAACTCGCGGCTCTCCTAGCCGTTCTTGGGATATTGGGAGCGATTGGATGGCTGCTCATTGCAGAAAAGCCTATTGTGAACCTCGATGTTTTTAAGAACAAGAATTTCACCATGGGCTGTGTCTTCATAAGCATCGTGGGCGGAACGCTCTATGCGAGCGCGGTTGTTATTCCGCAATTTGCACAGACGGTTCTCGGCTATACTGCGTTGTGGGCCGGGATGGTTCTATCGCCGGGCGGCATCGCCGTGATTGTCCTTATTCCAATTGTAAATGTCCTCATGAAGTTCGTGCAGTGCCGCTACATTATAGGTGCTGGTTTTTTCATCATGGGCTCGGCCTTTCTTTATTCGACGAATTTGACTCCAGACATCAACTTCGGCACTCTCGTCATCATGCGTTCGTTCCAAGCGGCGGGACTAGCTTTTCTGTTTGTGCCGATTAGTACCATAACCTTCTCGACAATCCCGCGCGAGTTAAACGGTGATGCGACCGCGCTTTATACTGTCTTCCGCAATATTTTCGGATCGATTGGTATCTCACTGGCGAGCGCGGCGGTTATCGAACGCACGCAGGTTCATCAATCATATCTTGCACAGTGGACAACGCCACTTTATCAGCCGTTTGAGGCGTTAATCGCTCAATACCAGAGAGCCCTCATTGCCATGGGATATGCAGTAAGCGCTGCGCGCGATGCCGCAATCGGGCGCGTTTATCAGGTTTACTTGCGGCAAGCGGAAGTGCTCGCCTATAATGACATCTTCTATTACGTTACTCTTATTGCCTTCGCGGCCGTGCCATTGAGTCTTTTCCTGTCCAGGATGAAAGGCGGCGCTGGTGCGGCGCCTCATTAAGGCGGGGATGCGCGAGTTGAGTAAGGGGAGGGCTATTCCTGCGGTGTTGGTATGCGGCGTGCTTTGCGGATGCGCCGCTGTTGGGCCGGACTTCGTACCTCCCGACCCGATGCTGCCGGCCACCTCTTTTTTCGGGAGGCCGGAGCCCGCCATCACTGAGCCCAAATCAGCGCCGATCGATTTCTCCGGCGGTGACGCACGCTGGTGGACAGTTTTCCGTGATGCCAAATTGACGTCGCTCGCCGAGCGGCTCGCGTCCGCCAATCTCGATGTGCGCTCCGCGACCATAAGGCTTGCTGAAAGCCGGTTTCAACGCAACGTCACCGCCGCGGCGGAGTTTCCATCGATCAATGGCAATGCCTCCTATCAGCGCGAGCTCTTGAGCCAAAACGGCATCGTCAGCCTGGCTAACCCCTTGCTGCCAGCAGGAACAACTTTTGTCGTGCCGCCCATCAGCATTTGGCAGACCGGGTTCGATGCTTCGTGGGAAATCGACATCTGGGGGCGTGTGCGGCGGCAGATCGAGATGGCCGAAGCGCAAATCGAGACCTCGGAATTCCAACGGCGGGACACACTGGTCTCGGCGCTGGCGGAGCTTGCGCGCGATTACATCGAACTGCGTGGCATCCAGGGGCAAATTGCCGTCACGAAAGGAAACCTAAAGAGCGCCAATGAAATTCTTGAGCTAACCAAAATCCGAGCGGAAAAGGGCGTCGCGACGGGCCTCGATGTGCAAAATGCAGCAGCTCAAGTGGAAGCGGAAAGCGCTACGCTTCCTTCGCTCACCGATCAGGAAACCGAGCGCATCAATGCATTGAGCCTTCTTATCGATGAGCCGCCTGGGTCTCTGCGCTCGGAGCTGGCGCGGGCGAAGCCTGTCCCTTTGACTCCTCCGCGCGTGCCGCTGGGAGTCCCCTCGGAACTGGCGCGCCGCCGCCCCGATATTCGCGCCGCCGAGGCGCAACTGCACGCCGCGACGGCGACGATCGGCGTCGCGGTCGGCGATTTCTACCCAAAGCTGACATTCAATGGCAATGTCGAGTACAACGCGCTCGACCTTAAAAACATTTTTAAACCAAGCTCGCTGCAGTATCAGATTGGCCCGACGGTTTCTCTGCCAATTTTTCAAGGCGGCCGCTTGACTTCGACGCTTGAGCTTCGCGAAGCGCAGCAGCAGGAGGCAGCGATCGCGTTTCACAAGACCGTGCTGCAGGCATGGCACGAAGTCGTTAATGCGCTTGTCGCCTACCGCAGCGAGCAACAGCGCCGGGTACGGCTCAAGGCGCAAGTTAATCATTCCCGTCAGGCCTTAGCTCTTGCCCGCGATCGCTATGCGGTGGGCGTAGAGCAATTCATCACGACTCTCGACGCCGAGCGCACACTTCTGCAGGCAGAATTGCAGTACGTCCAAAGCACAACATCAGTAGCAACGGACCTCGTGCAGCTCTATAAGGCATTGGGCGGTGGCTGGCAGATCGCCTTTCCGGATGAGCCCCCCAAGGCCGTCGCCGCCGTGCTCCCAGTTGTTAAGTAAGCCGAGATGTGGCGCGCCCTCTAGCGCCGCGCGGCCGATTGGCTTAAGGCTTGAACGCGTCTCTTTCGCTGTCCGAGGCAAAAGCCTCCTAGCAATTATCTCCCATGCGTCTTTCCAGTTATTTTTTACCAATTCTGCGTGAAACCCCGAAAGAAGCGGAGATTGCTTCGCACCGCTTGATGCTGCGCGCCGGCATGATCCGGCAAGAGGCCGCCGGCATCTACAGCTGGCTGCCGCTGGGTCTGCGTGTTTTGCACAAGGTTGCCGCGATCGTACGCGAGGAGATGGATCGCGCCGGTGCGATCGAGCTTTTGATGCCGACCCTTCAACTGGCGGATCTATGGCGCGAGACTGGCCGTTATGAAGCCTATGGCCCAGAGATGTTGCGTATCAAGGACCGCCATGAACGCGAGCTGCTATATGGTCCGACCAATGAAGACATGATCACGGCGATATTCCGGGCTTATCTCAAAAGCTACCGTGATTTGCCGAAAATCCTCTACCATATCCAATGGAAATTCCGCGACGAGCAAAGGCCGCGGTTTGGCGTTATGCGCGGCCGTGAATTTTTGATGAAAGATGCTTATTCGTTCGACATCGACGAGGCGGCGGCGCGGCTTTCATATAACAAAATGTTCGTCGCTTATTTGCGCATTTTCGCGCGCCTGGGATTAAAGGCTATTCCGATGCGTGCCGAGACGGGTCCCATCGGCGGCAATCTCAGCCACGAATTTATCATCCTCGCCGAGACCGGCGAGTCCGAGGTATTCTGCGATGCCCGCGTCTTGAATTTAGCGATCCCGCCCGAGACGACGGATTATAACGCAGATTTGATGGGGATCATAAAGGAGTGGACGAGTTTCTACGCGGCGACCGGCGACGTCCATGATAAAGCGCGTTTCGAGCAAGAGGTCGCAGAAGATAAGCGTATCCACACCCGCGGGATAGAAGTCGGCCAGGTGTTCTATTTTGGCGATAAATATTCCAAACCCATGCAGGCGCTGGTTGCGGGCCCTGATGGCGTGGAGCGCCCCTTTCAGGGAGGTTCCTATGGCGTCGGTGTCTCTCGCCTTGTCGGGGCCTTGATCGAAGCAGGCCATGATGAGAGCGGCATCATCTGGCCGGAGGCGGGGGCGCCTTTCAAAGTCGGCCTCGCCAATCTCAAAATTGGCGATGCGGGAACCGATGCGGCCTGCGAAGCCATTTATCACGCGCTTGGGAAAGCGGGAGTCGAAGTCCTCTACGAAGACAGCGAGGACCGCCCCGGCGCGAAATTCGCCAAGCTCGATCTCATCGGCTTGCCTTTTCAAGTCATCGTCGGCCCCAAAGGGCTCGCCTCGGGCACGGTGGAACTCAAGACGCGGGCAACGGGCGCCCGCGAAGAGCTACCCATGGCGGCAGTGATCGCCCGCCTGGCGAGCCCATGACGGCGAAAAGGAGTAGCCGACCCTTCGCGCCATTCGAATGGATGATCGCGCTGCGTTATTTACGCGCGCGGCGGCAAACAAGTCTCGTCTCCGCTATCCCCTTCTTTTCGTTCCTCGGGATTGCGCTTGGTGTCGCGACGCTGATTGTCGTGATGTCGGTGATGAACGGCTTCCATAAGGAGCTCGTCGATAAGATCGTTGGGATCAATGGCCATATTTTCCTACAAGCCGCCGATGTGCAATTCAACGATTTCGACGAGGTGGTCAAGGAGGTCGCTGCCGTTCCCGGTGTTGAACTCGCCGTGCCCATGATCGAGAGCCCCGCCGCTGCCTCGACGACGACCATGGCCTTCTCTCTGGTACGCGGCATCCGCGAGGCGGATATCAAGCGCCTGCCTGGCGTCGCCCGCAATATTCGCGCCGGCACGCTCGATGGTTTCGATGGGGCGGGCGGGGTCGCCATGGGTCAAAGGATTGCTGAAAATCTCGGGCTTCATATCGGCGATAGAGTTAAGATTTTAATCGCCAATGGCGCGCAAACGCCGTTTGGCATTACGCCGCGCAGCAAGGTCTACCCAATCATCGCGGTTTTTCAAATAGGCATGGCGGAATTTGACAACGTCTTTGTCTACATGCCCTTGCCGGAGGCCCAGGCGTTTTTCAACAAGGACAATGAAGCAAGTGTCGTTGAAGTGTTTTTGCACAAGCCCGAGGATATCGACGCCGTCCGGACGAAAATTGACCAAGCCGTGATGCGGCCGATGATCATGACGGATTGGCGTGAGCGTAATAAGACTTTTTTCGATGCCTTAAAAGTCGAGCGCAACGTTATGTTCGTCATTTTGGCTTTGATCGTGCTGGTCGCCGCCCTCAACGTCGTCTCTGGCCTCATTATGCTGGTCAAGGATAAGGGGAGGGATGTCGCGATCCTGCGCACGATGGGCGCGACCCGTGGCGCCATCATGCGGATTTTTATCATTAGCGGCGCTTCGATTGGGGTTAGCGGAACTTTGGCGGGATGCATCCTCGGCGTTATTGCCGCCAGCAACGTTGAATCGCTTCGCCAGTTTCTCAACCGGCTTCTCAACGCTAATTTGTTTCCAGCCGAACTTTATTACCTTTCACGATTGCCATCCGTGATTCAGCCGAGCGATGTCATAAGCGTCGCCGCCATGGCTCTTACTTTGTCTATTCTGGCAACGGTTTATCCTTCCTGGCGTGCGGCAAAGCTCGACCCTGTCGATGCGCTGCGTTACGAGTGATCATGGCGGCGCCGGTTCTTCAACTTCAAGCGGTCGAACGCCGTTACAACCAGGCGGGCTCGCCGCTTGAAGTATTGCGTGGCGCCGATTTTTCCCTTTGGGCAGGGCAATCGGCGGCGCTCATCGCACCCTCGGGCGCCGGCAAATCGACGCTTTTGCATATCGCCGGCCTCCTTGAGCGGCCGGATGGCGGGGACGTTTTTATCGCGGGCGAAGCGACGAGCCGCATGGATGACTCGGCGCGGACCGCTCTGCGGCGGGGAGAGATTGGCTTCGTCTACCAATTTCACCACCTGCTTCCCGAATTTTCGGCGCTGGAAAATATCATACTGCCGCAGATGATCGCCGGCCTCGCGCGAGACGTCGCAAAAAAGCGCGCCTGGCAGCTCCTTAATTATCTCGGTTTGTCAAAACGCGGAGGCCACCGGCCTTCCGAGCTTTCCGGCGGGGAGCAGCAACGCGTCGCCATCGCGCGCGCGGTTGCGAATGGGCCGCGCCTGCTCATGGCGGATGAGCCAACCGGCAATCTCGATCCCAAGACGGCGGAGCATGTTTTCGAAACCTTGGACTCAATCGTGAGGTCGACCAAGCTCGCGACGCTCGTCGCCACCCATAACATGGAGCTGGCGAGCCGGATGCACCGGCGTGTCACTCTGATCGAGGGCCGTATCGTCGAGCTCCCGTGAGAGCCAGCGAAACGAAAGCAGGCAAATTCCAAGAACGCTAACATATTCGGCTGAGATAACCATGTGTGCTAAGTTACTGGCCTGGAGGCTTCCCATGTCGAATGCAATCGTCATTACCCTGCCGCACAACCTCGGGGTCGCGGAGGCAAAACGGCGCATCACCCAGCGCATGGAGGAATTGCGGCGCGATTACATCGACAAAATAGGTTACAGCGAGGCCAATTGGGAAGGTGACACCGCCAAGCTACGGGTGGTCGTTTTTGGCCAGACCGTGGCCGCGCAGATCGCAGTGATGAGCGACACAATGCGCATCGAAGTGCAGCTTCCCTGGATACTTGCCGGGCTGACCAATCGAATTCAAGGTTTTCTCAAGAGCAACGCGGAGGAGACGCTGCGCATCGGGCACACGCCGACGAAAACTTGAGTGCGAGCCCGGCTGTGAAAACTATTTGATGGCGATCATGACATCCGATGATTTTATTACGGCATAGGCATGGGTGCCCTTGACAAGGCCAAGTTCTTCAACGGCTTCATTAGTGATCGCAGCCGTGATGATCTCACCGCCCTTGAGTTCGAGTTCGACATGCGCCGTGGTGGCGCCTTTTTTAATCTCTTTAATCGTGCCTTCGAGAGCATTGCGCGCGGATATTCTCACGGCTTACCTCCAAAATAGTTCCACTTCCGCGACCGGCTGCGGCGCAAGTGTGTTCTCATATCATAGGACTCTTGCGTGACCTTTGAAGAGGATCTTTTGTGCACGATTGCGAATTGCCGGATCAAAGCGATATATTTGCTTTTTTAGCCGATCCCGCAACGCACGGACTGTGTGAGCCAGTCAAACGCATCGACACGCATGGTGCCGCGGTTTTTCTGGCCGGCAAGAATGTCTACAAGGTCAAAAAAGCCGTTCGCTTCGCTTTTATGGATTTTTCCACGCTCGCCAAGCGGCGAGAGGCCTGCGAACGCGAGCTTGCCGTGAACGCGGCAAATGCTCCGTGCCTTTACCTCGGCACGGTGCCGATCTCGCAAATCAACTCGACCCTCAACCTAGGCGAGGGAGGAAAAACCGTCGAATGGGCGGTACACATGCGCCGCTTCGATGAGAACCAAACATTCGATCACCTTGCCGAGCGCGGCGAACTCAACCTCGATTTGATCGCGAAACTTGCGGCTGCTGTTTTTGAGTCTCACCGCCGCGCGCCAGTTGTTTCGAGTGGCAATGCTTTTCCTGCCCTCCGGGGGCTCGCCGAGGAAACGCTAGATGCGCTCAAGGGGGACGAAGCCTTTGCGCGAGAGGCCGTGATGTCGCTTCGGCAGGCCATGCTGCAGGCATTCGCGCATAAGGGGAAGCTGCTTGAGCAGCGTGAAGCGAAAGGAAAAGTCCGCCGCTGCCACGGCGATTTGCACCTGCGGAATATCGCGTTTATCGAAGGTCAGCCGGTCCTCTTCGATGCCATCGAGTTCGATGAAAAAATTGCGATCTGTGATATTTTTTATGACCTTGCTTTTCTCCTGATGGATCTTTGGACACGCGGGCTGCGTCGCCATGCCAATCTTCTATTCAACCGCTATCTCTGGGTTTGCGACGAGGTCGAGGAGCAAATAAAGGGGCTTCAACTCCTGCCACTTTTCTTGAGCCTTCGCGCCGCCATTCGCGCCAAAGTCGCTGTCTTGCAACCGGGCGGGGCGCAAAAACACGCAAAGGAAGCGCGGCTCTACTTTGATGCCGCAACGGATTTTATCAAAAGCGACCGCCCAGCGCTCATTGCTATTGGCGGACTTTCGGGAACCGGCAAGAGTTCGCTCGCCGCCTTGCTCGCGGGCTCGATCGGCGGCGCGCCCGGCGCTATCCATTTGCGCAGCGATGTCGAACGCAAACGCCTTTTTCATGTGAAAGAGTTTGACCGGCTGCCCGAAGAAGCCTACCGGCAAGAGGCGACAGCGCGGACCTATCGGCGCCTGCGTGAGCTCGCTGCTGGTGCTCTCGCCGCGGGCCACAGTGTCATTGTCGATGCGGTGCATTTGCGCCAAGAAGAGCGCGCGGCCATAGAAGAGGTCGCGAGGCAGGCGTATGCACGCTTTGCCGGCCTGTGGCTCGCGGCGCCACTCGATCTGCTCGTCAAGCGCGTTGACGAACGGCAGGCGGATGCATCAGACGCCACTCGCGCAGTGGTCGAGGTTCAAGCCAAGCATGACGCGGGTAAGATCAGTTGGCATTCGCTCGACGCATCAAAGCCTCTCGAAGCGAATTGCAATAAGGCGACGGCCTCAATCCCTTCAAGTTGAAAGCGGGTCAGGCCGACAGCGGGATCAACACAGCCGCTCCTTCGAGCCGGCCACGGCGAAGATCGGCCAAGGCCTCGTTTGCCCGATCAAGCGGGTAAACCTTCGTCGAAGTTTGGATCCCAGCCTTCTCGGCAAAGCCGAGGAAATCATATCCGTCCTTGCGGGTGAGATTCGCGACCGAAATGATTTCGCGCTCTTCCCAGAGCAAACGATAGGGAAAGGAGGGGATGTCACTCATGTGAATGCCGGCGCAGACAACGATGCCGCCCTTGCGCACCGAGGCCAGGGCGAGTGGAACGAGTTCGCCAACCGGCGCGTAAATGATCGCCGCGTCGAGCGGCTCTGGCGAGGGTTCGGCGGAGCTGCCCGCCCAAACCGCGCCGAGGCTTAAGGCGAAAGCCTGCGAGCGCTCATCCCCAGGCCTTGTAAAGGCAAAGACCCGCCGCCCCTGTTTGCGCGCGACCTGCGCGATGATATGCGCCGCGGCGCCGAAGCCATAAAGTCCGACCGTTTGCGCCTGCCCGGTAAAGCTCAAGGAACGCCAGCCGATGAGGCCAGCGCAAAGCAAAGGGGCGAGCGCGGCGGCATCGCCCTCCTCGGGCAATCGAAACGCATAGCGCGCGTCGGCGACGGTGTGCGTCGCGTAACCACCATTGCGCGTATAGCCGGTGAAGACCGGCCGGTCGCAGAGGTTTTCGCGATGGCTCACGCAATAGGGGCAGACGCCGCAGGTCGCGCCAAGCCAAGGAATACCGACCCTTTCCCCGATCTCGCGGCCATCCACGCCAGGGCCGAGCGTGTCTATGCGGCCGACAATCTCATGGCCTGGAATAATCGGCAGTTTGATGTCTGGCAACTCGCCATCGACGACGTGAAGATCGGTCCGGCACACGCCGCAAGCTTCGATCCTCACGCGAAGCTCGCCAGGGCCGGGCAGGGGATCCGGCAATTCTTCTAAGATGAGAGGTTTGCCAATTTCATGCAGCACCATACCGAACATTGCCGCTCTCGTCCAAATGCTTCCTTCTTGCGATAAGTGTGGCGCAAGCGCAAAGTTCACCGCTGGAAATTGCCTAGCAAGGCGGCGTTAGAGGAGACGGTTTTTGCCTTTCTCCCCAAAGCCGGCGCTGGCCGAGGACGTAACGCACGATGAGGCCAGTAAAAATGCCCGGGCCACTCGAATAAATCCGCCATCCTCCATCGACGCCGATCTCCCCCGATTTCACCTTCGCCCATTCCTCCGACGCGGCATAGCGATCGGCAAAAGCCGCGTCGCTTGAGGAGAAATAGGCGTTTCGCTGGCGGAGCATCGCATTGCCGAGGTGTTCCGCGACGGTCACGGGATTGGCGAGCTGCAATGCCTCGAAGAACAATCCGGCTTCGCCAAGAAGCGCCATTGCCTCGGCAAAGCGCAAATGCGCGTGAACATACATGAGGCCGATCTCGCGGCCGAAGAAGGCGGCCGACTCCGCCCGCCGGAAGGTCGTCTCCAAACCGCCATGGTAAGCAACAGGCCGGTCCATGAGGCGGACGCCATCGGGAAACAATAAATTCTTGCGGATGAGTTCGAGATGATGCGCCGTCTGCTCAGGTGTGAATAATCTCGAGAGGATACCCTGAGTCATAGGCAGCAGAGAATAGTTGAGGCCCGTGCGACTATCGCTTGGATGCAGCAAGAGCTCCGGTGGCTGGCCATCATCCTCAAAGATCGCGTACCCCGCGACGGTGCCATCGCGGATAAGGAAGCGGTTGAAATCCTCGCCCATCTTGAGCGCAAGGTTACGCGCTCTTCCCGCCGCCAAACCACGGTCCCCCCGCTCAAGGGCCCGGGCATAGCGGTTGAGTTCGCCAAAGAGCAGGGCCACAGTCCAGCTGCTGACCATGATATCGTGCAACTTGGGGTCGGCGGGTTGCAGAGAATCGTTCCAATCACCCTTGCCATAGCGAACGAGATGCGTTCCTCGGATGAACCGGGCTTCGACCGTATCGAGCAGTTTTTCGATATGCTGGGTGACAGTGTTGCGCCGTTCGGTTTTGTTAAAATTGTCGTCGCGGCGCCAGGCGATTTGCGCATCGAGAAAATCGAAATCCCCGGTGGCTTCTAGGTAATCATTAAGTGCTTTGAGCGGCCACACGATAATATCGCCATGGCTGGTGCGGTCTTGAATGACCGAATAGGGCTCGAGCATGAACCATTGCGGCCAATCGCCGGTGGACTCATACTGCTGGGCGAAGAGGATCCTCAAGATGGCCTCAACCTCCGCGTCGTGCTCAAGAGCGAGGAGGAATTCGACCGCGCCCTGGCAAACATCGCGTGTTCCCCAGGCCGCCCCCGTATATTGCTCGAGCCCGTGCGGCACGGTGAGATGGATCATTGCATTATGGGCAAGCCAGGGTGCGAGCGTATTGAGCGCACTGCTTTGCTCCCCATGTCCTAGAACAACGAGATCGCGGGTGACGTGACTCCAGTAACTTGCCGCTGATTCAAGCAAGCTTTCGTCGGCCACGCCGGCGCAATATTTCTCGGCAAGGCCTTGAGCAAGATCAGCATCTATCATCGAGCCGGTGATGGCAAAGGAAAAGGCCCGCGTGGGCTTCGTGCGGATGGTTAGATAGGCGCCGTTTTGCACGTCCGTGTCGTTGTACAGAAGCTCATCGCCGCCGATTGCCTCGACCTCGTCCGGCGTGCTCGTGACGACATGGTAGGCAGCGTTTGGGTAACGATCGCCCCAAATGGATTTTGGATCGGGGCGCACGACAAAGCGCGTGCGGTGCTGGTCAATCTCGATGAGTCCAGCGCTCTCCAACTCGCGCTCGCCAATGACCAAATGCCCGAAAATCAGGAATGGGCAGGCTTCGCCGTCCACGGTAATGCGCCACTGCATCGCGGGATCATCGCCGGAGGCTATCGCGTCCACCGTGATTTTTCGGTTTTCCAAGACATAGATCCAGCGGCAGTCCGAGAGGCCCATTTCGAAGGTAGAGGGCACAGCCAGCAACCGCCAGCCATCGCCTTCATCGACCATCATCCGAAGACCGCTCGCGCGGGTGATATTGTAGGGGTCCCGCGACACGGAAAAAAGTTTATGGAAAGAGGTATTGCCGATCGTGAGTTGCGCGGCGAACACGCCATGCATCCAACAGGTCGCGCAGAGTGTTGCGTCGTCGGGTAATATCGCCCGGCCGCTCCGCAGCAGAGTGCCATGCCGGCGCGTCACAAGAAGCTCTTCCTCGGCGAGCACGACGTGCCGGCTTTGCGGCGTGAAAAAGGAAAGAATGCGGGCGGTTTCGATTTCTTCATGCAGGCGTTGGGGGTAGTGCAGTACGAGGTCGATGTCTCCCATTCGCCTCGGCCTGGCGGCGGGGGCGTCTTCCACAATGCTCTTGATCGGAATCTTCGCGCAAACCGGTGCCGCTATGTGGGGAGCGCTGCGCCAGTCCACTTTGTCGAACCGCGCGAGGTCAAGCTCTGACGACGCCTCGCGATGGTCGGCTTCATAGAGCCCGAAGAAACGGAAGGTGGCGCTTTCGCCATGGGACAAAAATACGGGTTTCGATTGGATAGCGGCGCAGGCCAGTTCATGCTGGCGCTGGTGACTCGGAAGGCCGGCGCCAAATGGAAAAACGAATTCATTGCTATCGCGAAACGCCGGCCCGAAAACCTGAATGCCATCGGTCGCGAATCGCGCGGCTCCATCGAGACAGCCATGTGCTACCCACGGGTTTTGGCCCCCCTGCGGCAAATTCTGGCGGCTCATAACGACGCTTCCATAGATCGGATGGGCCGTGATGTGATGATCGATGTATTGCGAGGCGTAGGCCTCGTTGTTCATGAGAAAAGCGCGCTCGCCAAGACCAATATCCTGTACGAAAACGGCATCGGCAGACCGTGGTGCGCCGATATTCGTTACCTCAAGATGCCACACCCACGCGGTTGCTCCTCGCTGTGGATTGAGAGCAAGCCGGTAGCGCATATGGCCTGTCTCGCCTTCCCAAACAAAGCAATTAGGGGAATGAATGATGCGGGCGCCGTTAGCTGGCCCAGCAGCCTCAATATGGAATGCAGCTTCACCCTCAATCCGCAAATAGGTACGAGCTATGCCGCCACCGATGGGCGAGCCGAGCAGCTGATTGACAAGGATCGATAAGTTTGGCCGGCGGTGCACAATTGAAAAAAGACAGCCATTGGGAAGAAAGTTAAAGGAAAGACCTGAGTCACTTTCAACACGCAGCAAGCCGAGACTTTCATCCGGAGGCGTCGTCCAGCTTCGGTTGCCGGGAGGGCTCATTGCGTTCCTGTTCTCAGTCGAGGCTTGCCTCAAACCTGCTCTATCCGCAGCTTAACGGCAAAAGTATTTTTTTAAAATAAGCTCGCGGAGCCAAGGCAGGAGGCAGGGCTTATTGCCAATAGGGCCATTGCTCCGGCAGCGGATTCATTGCCGGATTTGCTTGCCAGACCCGAACAGCCGGCACATGCCGCGCAGGGGCGTAGGCAAGGGCATGATGTTTGGAATGATAATTGGCAGAGAGCGTGCCGTAAGAACCGGTCGGCGGCGACCCATGGATGCTGATGCGCCCTCCTTCAGCCTTGACCATGGAGAAGAGCAACGCCGCATGGGCGGGTGCCAATCTAATGCACCCATGAGAGGCCGGCCTTCCGAGGGAGCGCGTCGAGTAAGTGCCATGGATGGCATAGCCGCCGGCAAAGAAAATCGAATAAGGCATTGGTGACATATCGTACTTATGCGAATAGTGCATGCGCAGAAGCGAATAAGGGCGGTAGCTGCCGCGCGGGGTACGGTAGCCCGAGCGGGCCGTCGAAATCCGCCAATCATGGGTGCCGCTTTGCGATGAGACATGCATCGTCTGCGAGCTGAGATCGATGTTGATCGCTACCGAAGCCGTAGCCCCGCGCGCGTAAAAAACACCGCAGAAGACAGCGCACACTTTAAAAATACCGCGCACGAGGCGCTCCAATCATAGTATGCGTCGTTAACTCCGAGTAAGAGGATTTAGTTCGGAAATTTTTGGTAAATCGAGCAGTAGCAGCAAGGGTAAACGGCAAGATCAAAAACGGCACTTGTCGTTATGCTGAAACTTCGCCGGTAGCTTCTTTGCGCACGCGGCCGTTCACGCAATATGCTTGTCGAAAGAACGCGGTGACCGTTTTGGGATGCGTGCCGACGTAGTTATAGCCGTCCCTGAGAGAGGGATGCCTGCTCACGCATCAGTTTGCTGAATCTTCTTCAAGCCAAATTGGTCCGCGGATCCTTCGTCTTTTGGTAATAGGGCAAAAAACCGAAATCCTAGGGCGCGCCAAGCGCCTTGGCGGCTTCTAGAACAGCCTCGGCGTGACCTGGCACTTTGACCTTGTTCCAAACAGCGGCGATATGGCCTTTTTCGTCGATAAGAAAAGTTGTGCGCTCGACCCCCATGTATTTGCGGCCGTACATGCTCTTCTCAACCCAAACGCCATAGCGCTGAAGCACAGATTTAGTTTCATCCGAGCCCAAGGACAGGCGCAGATGGTGTTTGAGTTTAAATTTTGCGTGGCTCGCGATGGTATCGGGGGAAATTCCAACTATTGCCGCGCCAGCCTTCTTGAACTCGGTTTGCAAATTGTTAAAGTCGATCGCCTCCTTCGTGCAACCTGAGGTGTCGTCCTTGGGATAGAAATAGAGGACGAGTTTGCGCCCCGTGAAACCTGCTAGCGATAGCGCTCCTCCCCCATCATTAGGCACTTCAAAGTCAGGGGCTTTATCTCCAATGCCGAGCTTTCTCGCGGGCTCGGGCGAGCTTTCTCGAGGGGAGGGATTTTTTATTCCTTTTGCTTGCGCGCGATCCTGCATAAGCCTTCCTTTCGTCACATTCGGCGCCGATCGGCATCATGGAACCGAGGCCGGCCTTGGTTTATCACCTCATTCCCATCTTCTGTGTAGGGGAAACTCAACACGGGAATTTGGTATGGCGTTTCGTTTAAACTTTCTAGCTCAAGCTTATATTGGAAAGGCGCGAGCGGTTGGCAGAGCGAGGTGATGATGGTCCTGCTAAGTCCTGGGCTTGGCGCCAGAAGAATTGGCGCTGGCAAAGCTGGCGCTGGGATTGGCTTCGTGAAAAGCTGCGGCTGAAGGCAAAAGGAGAGCATCTACCGGCCTGCCTGAAACCGGCAAAGAGTCAGCAAGGCGTTGTCTTGCGCTGTACGAAGCTCGGTTGCAAACTTGCCCTCGGTTTGGTGCTCTTCGTGGCCGCCGCCAGCGGCATTCTCGCCACGCGCCTTGCCATAGCTCCTGTATCAATCAAGGGGCTAGGACCGCAAATCGCCCAGTCTCTGGGCGAGCGCTTCGGCCGCGGTCTGCAATTCAGTTTTGGCAATGTTGAAATCGCGCGAGAAGGCTACAGCCCAACTGTTGCCGTCGGTGGCTTGTCGATCAAAGACAGCTCGGGGCATGTGGTCCTCACCGCCCCGCGTGCCGAAGTTTCCGTCGGTCTGCTCCCGCTGCTCTTCGGGGATGTTAAACCAAAGCGGCTAGAAATCTATGACGTCGAGGTTCAGTTAACGCTCCGCCCCGACGGCTCGCTCGCCATGCCTGCCTCGGCGAATTCGGACGAGACGGTGGGCTTAACGCAGCCGTTGGCGGCACCCCCCGGCTTCGCAGCAATTTCCCCACGGCAGGAGGGGACTGCAACAAATCCGCCGCCCGCTTTGCCAGTGAAGCCGCGGGCGTTGCTTGTCAAGCAAATGGCGACAACGCTTCGGCTTCTCATTGATTCCTTGACCGACTCGGAGAGTCCGGCCGCCGCCATTGACCGGCTTGGTATTAGCCGTGGCAAACTCACGGTTCTCGACGAGACCGCCGGCCAAACCCTGGTCTTCAACGGAGTCAACCTAGAGTTTGGCAAGGCCTGGGAGGGCACGCGGTTTGACCTTTCGGTCGATGGTCCCAATGGCCGTTGGTCGATTTCCGGCGCCGCCAACGGCAAGCCTGGCGCGCAACGCGGCCTCAAGATCACGCTCGAAAATTTATCGCTTGATGAAATTTTACTGGCGACCGGGACGCGCACCATTGGCGCGGATTTCGACATGCCGCTTTCGGCCAAGCTCGGCATCCGCTTGCACGAAGACGGTGCGATTTCAGAAGCCGCTGGCCGCTTCGAATTCGGCGCGGGCTATCTGCGCTTCGAGAATCCTGACGATGAGCCGCTCATGGTCGACAAAATTGACGGTGGCTTTCATTGGGATAGCAGGGCGCGGCGCATCGTTATCGAGCCTTCCCGCCTCGCTGCGGGAGCGACGCATTTCGCCATCCTCGGAGCCGTTGTCTTGCCCGTTCATGAGGGCGATCCGTGGGCCGTTGCGCTCAGCAATGCGGAGACTGGCATCGCCGCCCCCGACCGCCCTGGGGAAGAATCGGTCGCTATCGATCGCCTCAGTCTGACGGGCCGCCTCTTTCTGCAAAAAAAAATGCTCTCGATCGACCGCTTCACTTTTAGTGGTCCTAAGTGTGGTCTCGCCTTGGCCGGCAGCGTCGATTGGGTGAATGGGCCGCACGTCCGGCTTGGCGCATCAATATCGCCAACGCCAGTTCGCGCTGTTCTCCGCCTCTGGCCTTCATTTCTTGCGCCTCCCATCAGATCCTATCTCTTACCGCGGGTGCATGAGGGGATACTTCGAAAAGGGACGATGCGGATTGATTTCGATGCCTCTGATATGGATGCAATGATGCGGGAGCGCCCGCCCGGCGATGAAAAATCGGCCGTCGATTTCGAGCTCTCGGGCGCCGATCTCGAGTTTCTGTCTGGTGTGCCACCGCTGCGCGGCATTAGCGGCACTGGCCATATCAGCGGCAGGACGGCGACGTTCAAGGCGAATCATGCCGAGCTCGATGCCGGCGATTCGCAAGTGCTGATGGTGCCTGAAGGCAGTTTCCATCTTGCCGATAGCGGTCTCAAACCGACACCCGCGATTGTCGAGGCAAAAGTCTCGGCGAGCGTCGGGGCCGTGGGCAAGCTTCTCTCCTATGAAGCACTGAAACCCTTCGCCAATCTGCCGCTCGATCCCGCGACGTTGAGAGGCCATGCCGAGGGGATGCTTGAAATCGACTTAAAACTTGGGCCGAATATGGGTCCAGATGACGTCAGCCATAAAATCAATGCCGATGTCACGGATTTTTACGCCGATAGGCTGATTGGCAGCGCAAGGCTCGAGGCAGCCACTTTGAATGTCGTCGCCGATGCTTCCGGCTTAAGGACCAGCGGCCAGGGCATCATGTTTGGTGTTCCCGTCGCGATCGCCATGACGCGCCTGCCGGACAAGGCGGCGGAGGCATCGATCGTGATGACGCTTGATGATGGCGCCCGTGCAAGGATGGGGTTCGGGGCTATTCCAGGCCTCAGCGGCCTCATCGGGGCAAAACTCAGCGCGCCCATCGGAACCGGAGAAAATCCCAAGGCACATGTCGATCTTGACCTTGATCAAGCGAATATCGATATCGCCGGAGTCTCCAAGCCTCCTGGGTCGCCGGGCAAGGCGACATTTGCACTTAATGTGACGGATACAGGGGCTCTTCTCGATCAGCTCGTCATTGATGCGGGTTCGATTCAAGCGCGCGGCTCGGCAAATCTCGGGGCTGACTTTTCTCTCCTCGCGGCAAGGTTCCCGCAGGCGAGATTGTCGTCTGGTGATGAGATGGCCATCGAAGCAACGAGAGCCGGCGAGACGATGAAAGTCAATGTGCAGGCCCGCATCATCGACGCAAGGCCGTTCCTAAAATCTTTGATTTTTAATTCGCCCAATCCTCGCGCTCCCGCGAACGGCGCCGACGAGCACAGAGATACCGGCCCCATTAAAGAGATCGAATATGATGTCGTGGCCGGCACGCTTACGGGATACAATAAGATCATCGTCAATGGCGTGGAATTGACATATGCAAAACGCGGCGATCAGCTGCAGAAATTTACGTTCGCGGGAACTGTCGATGGACGCACGATCTCGAGCAACCTCACCGGCACGGGCTCTTCGCCCCAACTCAATATCGTTAGCGAGGATGCGGGCTCACTTTTGTCCTTTCTCGATCTATACACGCATATGCAGCACGGCCGCCTGATCGCGGGCATGCGCCTCTCGCCTGACACGCTTGCGGGTGCCTTGGTGATCGATGATTTCCTGTTGCGTGATGAACCCGGCTTGCGGCGGCTTGTCCTTGAAGGAGCGCCGCCCGCCGACAGTAAGATCGATGCCAATGCGATTTCCTTTAACAAATTGCAGGTGCGCTTTCGCCGCGATGGAAGCCAACTTGAGTTAAGCGAAGGCACCATGCATGGCGAAGCGATTGGGCTCAACGTGGAAGGCGCCCTCGACTATGTTCATGACAGGGTGGATATGAGTGGAACTTTCGTTCCGGTCTACGCCTTCAACAATTTATTCGCCAAGATCCCGGTCGTCGGCTTTATCCTTGCGGGTGGGGCCAATGGCGGGCTATTTGGTATCAATTACCGGATCACCGGTAAGGCCAGCGCTCCGACACTCAGCATCAACCCGTTATCGGCAATCGCGCCAGGTATTTTCCGGGAGATTTTCGGTGTCACCGACATCGATCCGCTTCATCCTCGGTAACCTCTTCAACTTATCCTCAAGAGTACATGACGCTTCTTGCCGAGCGATAGTTTTGCACCCCTGCCGCTGAGTTCGTCCGCCGCGACGACGGCGCGCTCGTCCGTAACTGTCTCATCATTGATCTTGAGACCGCCGCTTTTGATCTGGCGGCGCGCTTCGCCGGTCGAGGCGACAAGCCCCGCCCTGACAAAAGCATTGAGCACGCCGATTGCTTCCTTAACTTCCGGGGCTGGGATCTCGACGCATGGCAAACTCCCCGCCACGCTACCTTCCTCAAACGTCTGGCGGGCCGTCTCGGCCGCCTGCTCCGCCGCCTCGCGGCCGTGCAGCATCGCCGTGGCCTCGGTGGCGAGGATTTTTTTTGCCGCATTGACCTCGGCGCCGCCAAGTGTTTCGAGCCGCTCTATTTCACTCGTGGGGAGTTCAGTGAAGAGACGCAAGAAACGGCCGATGTCGCCATCCTCGCAGTTGCGCCAATACTGCCAATACTCGAAGACCGGCAGCATCTCCTTATCGAGCCAAACCGCCCCTTGCGCAGTCTTGCCCATCTTCGCCCCGGAGGCAGTCATGAGCAGGGGAGAAGTCAGGCCGTAGAGCTGGCGCGCGCCCATCCGCCGGCCAAGATCGATTCCCATCACAATATTACCCCACTGATCCGAGCCGCCCATTTGCAGGACGCAAGCTTGCCGCCGGTAGAGTTCGAGGAAGTCGTAAGCCTGCAGACACATATAGTTGAATTCGAGAAACGAGAGCTCCTGATCCCGCTCGAGACGCAGTTTCACGGAGTCCATGGAAAGCATGCGGTTGACCGAGAAATGGCGGCCAATGTCCCGCAAGAAATCAATATAATTGAGGGAGGATAGCCACTCGGCGTTATCGAGCATGACGGCATCTTGTGGGCGCTCTCCGAAGGTCAGAAATCTGGAGAAGACCTGCTTGATGCCCTCTTTGTTGGCCGCGATGGTCTCGAGTGGCAGGATTTGGCGGCTGGCATCCTTTCCGGAAGGATCGCCGACCCGCGTCGTGCCGCCGCCCATTAAGGCGATGGGTTTTCCGCCTGTCTTTTGCAGCCAGCGCAAAAACATGATTTGAACAAGCGATCCGGCATGCAGCGATGGGGCGGTGCAATCAAAGCCGATATAGCCGGTGAGATCGCCGTTTTTTGCCAGCTCATCGAGTCCGGTGAAGTCGGAGCATTGATGCACGAAGCCGCGCTCCATCAGCACTTCGAGAAAGTCGGATTTGGGTTTGAAATCGCTCGTCAAGGGGCACCTTTGCAAAGAAGAGAGATTTAGGGGGAAGGGCATGTTGACGCAACCGGTGGGAGCGAGAGGCGCGGCAGACTAACGAAGGTGCCGATGATGCGGGGCCATTGGACTGATGACCGGGCACTTCAATGGAAGGCGTCGATGTTGCTCTCATCGACACGGATGGCGAAGCGGCGGTCGCGCTTGGCCCGGCGAATTATACAATTTACTTATTTTTGCTCGCTGCAAATGAAAAACCTCTTTTCCTTCAGCGCGCTAGTAAGGTGTAGCCCTGGCTGCTAAAAATCTTTGTCGCCGCTTGCGATTTCAAAAAACTTACGAAAAACGCCGCGTCTGGATTGGGCGATTTTTCGATGAGCGCCACGGAGAATTCGGGGGTGTTGCTGCTCTTCTGGGGAAACGCGCTAACGATTCTTACGCGAGACTCTGCCTTGGCGTCAGCGGCGTAGACGATACCAAAGCGGGCCGTGCCATTGGCGACAAGATCCAAAGTTTGCGGGGCCGCGTCCGTTTGACTGAGTTTCGGCTCGATGCTTGCAAAAATTTCGAGCGAGGAAAGCGTTTCCTTCGCGGCTTTGCCGGCCGGGCATGAGTCCAATGAACAAACCGCGAGCTTGCCATCACCGAGGGCGCCGGGAAGGTCGAACCCCTTACCAATGGCGAGTTTTGACTCGCGCTCGCGAAGCTCGACGAGAACTAGTGGATTGCCCAAGATCTTTCGACGCGTTCCGGTGCGCAGCAGACCCGCCTGCTCGAGACGGTCCATGGCTGGAGCATCGGCGGAGATAAACACGTCGGCGGGAGCGCCCCGTTCGATATCATCCGCGAGCACGGCCGGCGGGCCGTAAGCTACCGAGACCCTTTTTTCGGCGTTGCTCTCGAAAGCGGCGGCGACGGCGTCCAGTGCCGTTTTCAAACTCTCCGGCGCGAAGACGATGACCGGCTCGCCTGGCGCAAGTTCCGGGGGAGGAGTGGATTCGTCACCTGCCGCCGCCTGTGCCGCGAAAGCCAAGGCGGCTGTCACTATAGCTCGAAGATGCAGGCGGTTAAATCGCAAAACTCGACCCGCAGCCGCAAGACGCGGTCGCCGCCGGATTATCGATTTTAAACATTCTGCCCATTAGATCATCGACGAAGTCGATCTTCGAGCCGCGCAGAATATCGAGCGAAATCGGATCGATAACCACTCTGGCGCCGTCCCGCTCGACGACAAGATCACCAGCCGCGGATTCGGTTGTTAGGTTATATGTATAAGTAAAGCCCGAGCAGCCGCCGCCATCGACGCCTACACGCAAAGACGAACCCGGCGGCTCGCCGCGTAAGATCTCGGCGATGCGCCGTGCCGCGCGCTCCGTGAGCTCGATAGGAAAATCGACCGCACTGCCGCCCATTTCAATCCCTCCAAGGTAGTGCCCGGCCGGTTCGCCTTGACGGCGGGTTTTGAACAGCCGATGAACCCAGAACATATGTTGCCTGGCAAACGCTCGCAACCTTTCCCCCGGCTGGTTCGACAACCGTCATGTCTCCGTCCGATTTTGCGGTCTCGCTTCGCGGCCTTGCTCCTTACGCCGCCAATCCCGCCTCGAGTCGCGGCCGGCTTCTCTTCGAGCCTCCTTCGCCGACGCGTTCAGAATTCCAGCGCGACCGCGACCGGATTCTCCACTGCACGGCCTTTCGGCGGCTGGCGCACAAGACACAGGTGTTCGTGCCGCATGAGGATGACCATTTCCGCACGAGGCTTACTCATTCGCTGGAAGTTGGCCAGATCGCCCGCTCGCTTGCCCGGTCTCTCGGCCTCGACGATGATCTCGCCGAAGCGCTCGCCCTCTCCCACGATCTTGGCCATACCCCTTTCGGCCACACGGGGGAAGAGGTGCTCGACGAGCTTATGGCGCCTTATGGCGGCTTCGATCATAACGCGCAGGCGCTGCGACTCGTCACCAAACTCGAGCGCCGCTACGCCGCTTTCGATGGCCTCAATCTCACTTGGGAGACGCTGGAAGGGCTTATCAAACACAATGGCCCGCTCTTGCAAGCCGATGGAAAACCGGCGCCACGCCACGCCAAGCGCGGGCTCCCCGCCGCCGTTCTCGAATACAATGCCCGACACGCTCTCGAACTTGGCCGTTTTGCGTCTGGTGAAGCTCAGGCGGCCGCGCTTGCCGACGATATTGCCTACCACGCCCATGATATCGACGACGGCTTGCGCAGCGGTCTTCTTCATTTCGACCATCTGGGCGAAGTTGCTTTCCTTCGCCGCCTCCTCGACGAGATCAGAAAGCTTTACCCGAGTCTCGAAGCACCTCGGCTTATTCACGAACTTGTACGCCGCGTCCTGAACTTCTTCATCGAGGACGCCATAATAGAAAGCCGGCGGCGCATTTCGGAGTCGGGCGTTAGAGACATCGAAGATATCCGCAATTTCGGGGCGCCTCTCATCGGCTTCTCAAGGAGCGTGGAGGACACCAATCAAGCGATTTCGAAATTTTTATTTCGCAATATGTATCGCCACCGCCGGCTCGCCACGATCCGCGAGGAAGCTGAGAGGGTTGTTCGCAATCTTTTTCTAGAGTTCATAAAAGCCCCTGGCAAGCTACCGGGAGAATGGGGACGAGCGGCGGCCTATGCCAAAGACGCAGACAAAGCAGCCCGCATCATTTGTGATTACATTGCTGGTATGACCGACCTTTACGCGCTCAATGAACATCGCAAGCTTTTTGATAAAACACCGGATTTGCGCATGGGCCGGCTGCAAAGCTAAGAGCGCGTGGTTATGGGCTCACAATTCTTTGCAGCTCGCGGGGAGGCAGAAAGCCTTCACGGCCAACGCCAAGGTGAATGAATGAATATTTTTGCGCAATTCCATGCGCTGATTGCCTCCGTTCTGCGGCGGATCGCCGCGGAGGGCCGGCTGCCCGAAAACCTTGATTTCGGCCGCTTCATCGTTGAGCCGCCGCGTGATCCTGCCCATGGCGACCTCGCGACGAATGCGGCCATGGTTTACGCGAAAGAGGGGGCACCGGCTTTCAAAAACCCACGCCAGCTTGCCGTTGAAATCGCCAACGCGCTCGCCGGTGACTCGCGCGTCACAGAGGCGGCGGTGGCCGGGCCCGGCTTTATCAACATCAAACTGCGCCCCGAGGCCTTCTGCGAGGTATTGCGCTCGGCGCTTCAGCAGGGAAGCCAATTTGGGCGCCCTGGCCTCGAGGAGTCGGCAAAGCTGAAAATCAATGTCGAATATGTATCCGCCAACCCGACGGGACCGATGCATGTCGGCCATGGTCGCGGCGCGGTATTCGGCGATGCCCTTGCGAATCTTCTCGAGTTCGCCGGCCACGAGGTCACACGCGAGTACTACATCAATGACGCCGGCGCCCAAGTCGATATTTTGGCGCGTTCCGCCTATCTCCGTTATCGCGAGGCACTGGGGGAAGCCGTCGGCGAGATCCCCGAGGGGCTTTATCCAGGGGATTACCTGAAACCTGTTGGCGCCGCGCTGGCACAAAAATTTGGTCGCGGAATGCTAGGCAGGCGCGAGGCTGATTGGCTCAACGAGACCCGCGCCGCCGCGATCGACGCAATGATGGCATGCATCCGCGATGATCTCGCCGCCCTCAATATCACGCATGAGGTTTTCTTTTCAGAACGATCCTTAACGCAAAGCGAAAGTGGAGACCTTGTCACCGCCGCCATCGCTGATCTCAGGGCACGCGGCCTCGTTTATGAAGGCCGGCTGCCGCCTCCCAAGGGCCAGCCGCAGGAGGACTGGGAAGATCGCGAGCAAACTCTTTTTAAATCGAGTGAGTTCGGCGACGATGTCGACCGGCCGCTTAAAAAATCGGATGGAACCTATACTTATTTTGCTTCCGACATTGCCTATCACAAGTCGAAGATTGACCGCGGCTACGGAGTTTTAATCGACATCTGGGGCGCGGATCATGGCGGCTACGTGAAGCGCATGCGGGCGGCCGTCACGGCCCTTTCCGAAGGGCGGACGGGGCTTGATGTAAAGCTTTGCCAGCTTGTGCGCTTAATGCGCAAGGGCGAGCCAGTCAAAATGTCAAAGCGATCGGGTGACTTTATTACGTTGCGCGAAGTTGTCGACGAAGTTGGCGTTGATGCCGTGCGCTTCATGATGCTGTTTCGAAAAAATGATGCGCCGCTCGACTTCGACCTCGCGGAGGTCGTTGAGCAATCGCGGGAAAATCCCGTCTTTTATGTTCAATATGCGCACGCGAGAGCGAAATCCGTTTTGCGGCACGGGGCGGCAATGCTCCCAGATCATGATTTATCGCATGCCGCATTGGCGGGCGCGGACCTTGCACTGCTCGGTGACGAGGGCGAGGCCGCCCTCATCAAAATTTTGGCGCAGTTTCCAAGGATTGCCGCCGCCGCCGTATCCAGCCATGAGCCGCACCGGATCGCTTTTTATCTCCACGAGATGGCGTCTGGTCTGCATGCCCATTGGACACGGGGCAAAGATCGGCCACAATTACGATTTCTTAATGAAGAGAGGAGAGATTTAACTATCGCGAGGCTTGCTTTGGTAGCGGCGCTCGCGGGCGTGCTTAAAACTGGTCTCGCGATTCTTGGGGTGCGCGCCCCAGAAGAGATGCGGTGAGGTATGCCTGGCTCCAGGCCGCTCGATTAGGACGCGGTTCAGGGCATTGTAGGGTCAAAAGCGTTTCCGGCAGGACCGGGAGCGCCGGAGGGCTTGCATGATGCGACATTATGACAGAGAATATATGTCAGAATTAAGTTAATCATGCTTGAGGCAGAGTGGCCCGGTCAGCTCCGGCAAAGCGCAGGCTGGGCAGTCTACCAAACGCTGATTATCGATGGATCAAGGGTTTGAAGCGAGTAAGCACGGCCCAGCGTGGGAATGCGCGAAACCAGGCGGAACCCCGCCACAATCGCGACAGGAGGGTGAGTTAAATGAGCGAGCAAGTGACAAAACGGCGGCCGATGATCGATCTTGAGGAGTTTGAAAGGCGCCTGCGCCAGCCGCTCGCGGCGACCCCGGTCGACAACGACCCGCTTGCCGAATTGGCC
>DASPVM010000002.1:0-193976 GCA_035622375.1 Methylocella sp.
TACGCCAGCGGGCGGCGGCCCGGGCATGGTCATGCGCGCCGATGTGCTTGCCGCCAGTCTCGATGCCGAGCTCGATTCAAGCGACCAGCGCCCGCGTTTATTGCTTTCGCCGCGCGGCATTCCTTTCACCCAGGAACGGGCGCGAACCCTCGCGGGCGGGGAAGGAGTCGTGCTCGTCTGTGGCCGCTTCGAAGGCGTCGACGAGCGAATTGTTTCCGCACGAAATCTCCAGGAAATCTCAATCGGCGATTATGTGCTTTCGGGCGGCGAAATCGCCGCGATGGTTATTCTCGACGCCTGTGTCCGCCTGCTCGCAGGCGTAATGGGCGCGGCGGCTTCGCAAACAGAAGAAAGTTTCGAAGAAAGTCTTCTCGAATATCCGCATTATACCCGCCCGCGCACATGGGAGGGACTCGAAATCCCGCAAGTGCTGCTCTCCGGCGACCACGCCAAAATCAAAGCTTGGCGCGAGGCCGAGGCGCTGAGGCTAACAGAAGCGCGGCGCCCGGATCTCATTAAGCGGCGATAGGCCGAAGTTCCGTTTGCAGATCGCACAAAGTTTTCGTGGCGCCTCCTCCACTCTCCCTAATTACGTGATTTCTTCCGCGGCCATCTTCGATTGAGTTCGGGAGTGATTACGCCAGCCTGCGCCGATCTCGAGAAGAAACTCGGCCACAAAATCGAATACGCGTGGGAGAAGGGGCAGCCGCAGCGCAAAGCTGAGTTCACTTAGAGCGCAACGCTTTCACCACATGAAAAATCCACAAAAACCCAAAGAGCCAAAAACCAAATAAGGGGATCGGAATAAGAAACGGAAAAGGTTCGAGAATCGGAATCAATCCATAGCGGAGCATGATGAAGAGAACCGCGAAAAGCGCCGCAATCCCGAGGTGAGGGTCGCGCACCTCGACCATCAGAATCTCCAACCATCTCATCGTTCGGCCGCTCGATAACCTCAGCGGAGCAGGAAGCTGCTATTGTGCTGTATTTAGACGGTAACGAGCGCTATCACCAGCATTGTTTTCATCTCGTTCGAGGAGAACCAAACGCCTTAGCCCGAGTGGGCCCTTCCCGGTCGAGCCGCCTCAGCTTCGCTCATAGACGCTGGATCACATACCGCCTCGAGAAACCGCTTATATTGAGCAACGCTACGGCTCATTGTCCGGCACCTGCTGTCTCCAAGAGCCGATTTAGAAAGTCTGTTCCATTCCTCTTGATCCGTCAAAATACGCTGAGCTTCGCTCGCCCATTGCTTGGCATCGAGCGGTAATATCAAGCCGTTGGCCCCGGAGACAACAAGATCGTCGGCTGCCCCGGCGGCGGGCGATGCGATCGCCGGCGTGCCGCACTGCATCGCCTCGTTGCAGACAAGCCCCCACGGCTCCCAAAGCGATGGAAACAAAAGGAGTTTTGAACTCGTGAAAACGCTCGCCATTGCAAACCAATCGATATAGCTATCATGCCGATAAAAGACTTTCGCGACCTCAAGCCTTTTGAGCACCGCTCGTTTCATTGGACCTTCCCCAACGAGGCGTACTTTCAAATTCGAAAGCTGCTTTTTTAGCCGCAAAACGACGTCTAAAAAAAACGAAACATTCTTAGCGCTATCATTCATGTGCGCACACCAGAGGATATCGAACTCACGTTCGTCAAAGCGCGCAATTTTCGCGGGCCCTTCCCATCCCGGGACAATTGGCACTATGAAAACGCGATCTTCATCAACGCCTTGGCCGCGAACGTAGGCTGCGCCCTTGGTACCGCAACACGCGACTGCGGCGCAGCGTTTAAGTATAAACGGCCGAACCAGGCGGTGATAGATTGTTGTCGGCATCGTGCCAGCCCAACCGTCCGTGTAAAGACCGAAGGGTACCTTATTAAACCTCGCCCATAGTACAGCCATTAGCATTGAAGGGAAAATCCCATAAATGATTAGCCGAGAAGGCTTCAGCTCGCGCAACCTACTGAATATTCCGAAATTTATATGGGCAAATCTCGCCTCGCTCAGACGAATCGTGAAACCCCGAAGCACCATGTGGCGATATGTTGGATGGATCGACTTTGCCCATGCTCTATTTGCCTCCTGCTTGACGCAAGACATTACGGAAATGTCACAACCACTTTCCTTTAAATCTTCAAATAATCGATTGGTGTAAGGCGTCGTTTCGCTATTGAAGATTACAGTGCGACCGGCGAGTCTGACATCGCCATAGCCATGGGTCATGGGTTTTCTTTCTTTGCTCATCCTGGGCACGATTCCGCTTGGCATTTAGCCGAGGCAGTTTGGCATCCTCATATTGCTTATTCACCACCACAATCGCTGTGCTCTTCAAGGCCACTGCCTGCTTGCGCTTTAAACTCCATGCGTTAGTTTACTTGCCTGCCCAGGCAGGAAGCACAGCCATGCTCTCAGGCGCAGCATTTTTTCGACCCCCAAACGGGTTTTTGCCTTTGTAGCTTAAGAAGCGAACAAAAAACTGAGTTTTAAGGCTCGGCCGGATTAGACCAGCCCAACACACATCAATGGCAAAAGTTCGCTGCGCCGGCCGCCTTGAAAGGCCAATGGGCTTGCTTTGCCGATTGATTTCTCAGCTTATTTAATAGCATAGCTTGTGGCTGCCAAGCAATCTGTTCAGCTAGAGCACCTGTTCCACTTTTTGCTTTCATACCATTCGCCGTTGAGGGGAGAAAAGCCTGAAGGGCGCTAGGCTGGAAACCTGGCGGGGGATTTTGGGACAGGCTGTAAGGCGAGGGGCTGCTTTATTTTTCGAGATATGTGGTCACTTAAACGCAAGGCTAAAGCAACGATTGTGATAGTTGGAAAATTCGCCCCAGCGGTCGGAAACACAGAGCTCCCAGCGATAAATAGATTGTTTGTCCCGTAGACAAGGCAATCGCGATCCACGACTCCGCTCAGGGGCGAATCATGCATGCGCGTCGTGCCGATGTGATGCCATGTGCCTTCCGTCTCAAAAGTATCCGGCCACCCATTGCTTTCGATTGATGGGTCAAGAATGACATCCGCGATTTTTGCGCTTTCCAGTTCCTCGGCAACGATTGCAAGGGTTCTGTCAAATGTCCGCTTGACTTGTGAGCCGAGGCGCCAGTGCACATTGACCCGCTTCATACCTAGCTGATCACGCTTGCTGGAGAGGCTGACACGGCTATCTCGATCCGGGGCGGGTTCGACGATCGCCTGAAAACAAAAATATTTAATGAGGGATCGGGGTCTCAAATAGCGCGCTAGGGAAAAGCTGGATGCGTCAACCGGGTGGAGCAACAGCGTCAGGCTATCGCTAAGCAAACTATGGGATGGGTCATCTTTCCCTTGAAGCCTTTGCCTAAAACGAATGAGTGATTTGGCGGCTTCCGAGTACTCTCCCGGGAAGACCGGCGAGAAACAAACTCGGGCATTTAACAGCTCTTCCTTGGCCTGTATTTTAGGCGCTAAGGCTAACTGCGCGGCGACGCAGGTGCCGTATGCGGATACCGCGCGATTATGATAATGATACCTCAGATCATAGAGGATATTGCGCTTCCACGCGCCATGAAAGCGAACTTGTCCAGAATATAAACGGGGATGGTCCATAAAAAAACGGCCAACCAAATCATTTTGATTGCCGACGCCGCCGGAACGGTTGCGGTCCGATGCGAGGAGAAGCCGCGCATTCTCTATTCCTCCGGTAGCTAGCACGAAAATTCTCGCCGTCACTCTGGCAAACACGCCCGTAAGCGTCTTTACCTCTACGAAACGTACAGCTTCCGACTCATCGACGTTAATTTCCGTGGCATTAGCATGGAGATAGATCTTGATAAGCTTTGCCCTTTCAAGGTCTTGCCGGTAAAGTTTGCCAAATCTCACGGGGGGACTGAAATGCGATATGCCATCCGTCACGCGCCCCGTAAAAAAGGGAATTCGCTGCACATTGGCCTTGGCAATCGCGTGGATCCAAAACTCCGTGTCGAAGGAATTTGGACCGAGCCGCAAAATGCTCAGGCTGCGCTCATAGTATGGCTGAAGCTCTGATTTACCAAAAGGCCAGCCGCTATCCGCAATCCATGCGCGCCGCTCGAAGTCGAGGGCATTCAAAGGCCGGCACCAACCACCCCAGCAGTTGCTGCTGCCGCCAAGAAACCGGCTACGGCACCCATCTGCAAACCCGTAAGGAAGTCCGGTGCTTTCCCCACGATAAAGGTCTCTTGTCGCACTATCAGACTTAAATCCTCCACTCTCAATAAGAACAGTTGGGATACCCTGTTTCTCAAGCTCAAGAGCGATTGTGATCCCCGCAACTCCACCCCCGACAATGCAGACTTCACTGTCGATGTTTGTGTTTCCACCTATCTCACGCAAATCCACAAACATCTTAGCGATTGCGGGGGCTAGCGTGAGAAAGCAATGCAATATTCCTATTCGTCAGTTTTAATATCATCATAGCAGCCAACAATTATGAGTCAGCAAATGAATATACGTCTCATTAGCGGGCCGCCAGGCCGAAGCACTCGGCTTCCGCCACGCCTCCTTCCGCCCAAGGGAGCCATTGCATCTTAGTTTTCAAATTTATTCTTGCAACGGTGCATTTGTGAAAAAATAATTCACTCAACCACGCGACTGAAATTGCGAGCGAGAGTAATTGCCAATGGCCGGTGCCTGAACCGCGCGAGGGATCGGCGGCCGCATTCCGCAGCCAAAGTAAATCCAAAAAAACAATAGAGGCTCAGGCGAATTTTGAATCATGATTGACGATTGAGAAATCGTAAGAAACAATATATTTAACAATATCATCATCGGCACGTACCGGCACTCAAATGCTTGCCTTGAAAAGTAAAGAGCGTTCGACAGAGTCTTGAGCGCGATGAAGAAATAGGCAAGTCCGCCGAGGGCGCCAAATTGAGAAAGGATTTCTAGATAACCGCTTTCAAATGTTCCAAACTGTTGATAGCTGAGCAAGTAGGGCGACAAACGCAAAGCGGGGGCCCCCGGCTGCCCATTGAAAAAACCGTTGAAACCCCATCCAAAGAACGGGTGTTCCATGAAAAAACGCGGCCAAAGCTCAAAGATGGCGTCTCGGCCCGTCAGATCCGCCGAGCGTCCAAATAGGCCGAGCAATTGGTCTATGCCGGTCAGGTAAAGGGCGAGGGCGGCATACGCTAGGGCCAACGCCGAAAGAAGGGCGGCTGATTTGGGCCGAGAGTTCCAGATCCATAACTCTGAAATTCCTATGGACGCGAGGATCAAGCCAATTAAGGGCCCTACTCCCCCCGTAAGGAGAGTGGCGACCAACGATCCGGTACATATAAGGCGCGCAGCCCACTGGCCTTTATTCCTAAAGCAACGGGGGAACGATACCGTGGCAAAGAAGGCGAAGACTGCCGCGGCACCGTTCTTGTGGCCGAAAAATCCCGCGTAGCTCGTGGTGCCGACGATCGTCATCCGGTCAACACTATCATCATACACAATCTTACTGGAAAGAAAGGGGTAGGACGCAAAGTGTATCACTAGGATAAACCCAGAAGCTACAAAAAAGGTAAAAAAAACGTCAGTGGAGTCATACTTTATTGATATGTAAAGTGCAAGTAATATTGTTCCTATATACATACCGTACCTTTGGATGGATACGATCTCTGGATTAACCACCACGTAAGCCAACACGCCAATTTGTAGCAACATAATAAGTTCTATACTTGAGATGAATTTATTTAACACCAGCCGCCAATGCTCTATAAGCTTGAATGCCAGTAACGCATACGCTGCGATATAGATTAGCTGGTATAGAGCGGACTCACCCGATTTGACTGCAAGCTTTCCATTCTGGAAAGAACCAAAAGCCGAATAAAAAGAGTTCGTGAAAAGCAAAAAATAAAAAAAAAGCAAAGGTTGAAAACGTTCCCGGGGCGCGCCATCGACTTCAGTCATCTGCGACACTCAACAATCTTAGATGATCACAACAGATATCACATGGATCATGGCTGCGCGGAGAAGGCCCTTAATTTCATGGCAAAATCCGCGCCTCGCAAAGCGGAATAAACCTCTTGATCGCCCCGCGGGCGGTGTCAAGTCCAAGAGAAGCTGGCGTTACTCGAACGTCGGCAAGACACTCCCACTATCAAGATGGCTGCCAGACACCAACATATCCGGCCTTCAGTGTTTGGTTCTCAGTCAATGCCAAATAGATGACAAAATGCTATTGTCCATTGTTTGAGTACGCAACTGTTGGGGCTGGTAGCCGGGGGTCTTCGTCTTCATCCGTTCAGAAGGTGATGAGACTTGCTCTCCATCAAGGCAGTTTGTTGTTTGAACCGCGCTGATCGGCGCGCCACCTTCTTTGCAATCCAAAGCCGGCGCCAAACATTGTCCGCGCTAGCTCTTTTTCCCGGCTAATCGGCCGCTCCCAGCGAAAAGTGCTTCCGGGGCCAATCCCGCGACCATATGCCCAAATTGGCAGAAAGCTCCCGCAGCCGAAAGCCTCCGAGCGGAAGGCAGCATTTTACTCAGAAGTGACCTTCTCCAGCTGTATCAACGCAATTGCTTGGCCTCTTGATGGAAGTTAAAGCGCTTGATAGGATTTTCTTTGTTGTCAACCTGCTCCGCCGGAGCAAGCACAGCCGGCTTTAAAAGTGGTCCGTGGGCGATTTGCCGGTAGCTGCCCCTCTCGGGAGGAAAATGTCCTCGGAACAAATCCTGCCACAGCTATAACACCAACTCGGGAACGTTTCGAAACTCGAACGATTCCGTTCTAGCGGCCAAGCAGTTGGCGCATGACCCTGCTTAAATGAAGCAAAACATTTTGGAAAAGTATCGCTTATGCTTTGCAAAATCATGTCACATGGGAATTCTATTGTGCCGCGCGCGGCCGCCGCTCGAAAAATACTGTCGTGCCACGAAGTCTAAGAGATAATCATGCTTGATCCTGAAACCGTTTTAACTAGGCCCACGCAAGACGGTTTGTGGAAATATAACTCCACCCCCGCCGCTCCTTATCGTTATATACTGTTTCTAACCTGGCACCGGCGGTACACAATCTTAGTGTCCCTCGGAACAATGCTTTTCTCCGCGCTCTGCTATGTTATTCTAACGTCGGCGCACTACACGGCGACGACAACTATGGTGCTGGATACTTCCCAGTCCCCCATTGTGCAGGCCGACAACAAGGGCGACCCGAAGCTCAATGACAACACCCTTCAGAGCCAGGTCGAGACAATCAAGTCTGACAATGTCGTTTCGGCTGTCGTCAAGGAGCTTAAGCTCGCGGATGACCCGGAGTTTACTAAAACATTTTCTTTATTGTGGCTGCTGGGCTCGGGGTCGGATGCGTCGGCCGACTCGGCCGAGGGCTCTCTTCACGCCGCGGCCGAAGCCGTGAAAACCGGGCTCAAAGTAGAGCTAATCCCAAAGAGCAATGCAGTCGATATCTCTTTTACTTCGAAAGACCGGAAAAAAGCCGTCGCGATAGCGAATGCCATCGCTCGCGCCTATATCGAAGATCAGCTGCAGGCCAGATTCGAGCTGACAAAACGCGCGCGATTATGGCTGCAACAGGGCATTGCTGAACTAAAAGATGCCGCCAGCACGGCTTTCAAAAGCGTCCAAGATTTCAAGTCTCAAAATAATCTTCTCGTCAGTGGCGATGGCAAGCTCGCCAAGGACGTCGAGATTCAGCAACTCACGGAATCCCTGGCGAAATCGCGCGCGGAAACGACACTCGCGCAGTCTCGGCTCGCCGATATCACCGGGATTTTGTCAACGCAGGCAAGCGATGACGCACCGGAAGGCACGGTTACTGACGCGCTCAACAACGCCGTCATTACGAAACTCCGCCAACAATATCTCGATGACGAACGGCTCGCCAATGAGTTTAGCACTCGTTACGGCGTCAATCATCAAACTGTCGTTAAGCTCAAGGCGAAACTAGCCGATATCAAGCGCGAGATCCGCGATGAGGAAGAACGCATCGCGGAAACCTACAAGAGCGATTTAAAAATCGCTCAATCCCGCGAGCAAGCGATTGAAAAAAGACTCTCTGAATTATTCCAGAGTGGCAGGCGGGACCGGCAATCGCAAGTAAAGCTCCGCGAACTCGAGACGGCGGAAAATACATATCGATCCGTCTATGAGGATTTTCTAAACCGTTATACCCAGGCGGTCCAGCAACAATCCTTTCCTTCTATCGAAGCGCGAGTTATCACACCGGCATTCGCCGCGAAAAAAACTTCGCCCGGCACGGGCATGGTCCTGTTGATCGCGGCCGCCGCGGGTCTCAATCTCGGCGCCGGTATTGTCTTCTTGCGCGAGCAGCTGTCCCGCCCCATCTACACGCGTGATCAGCTCGCACGGCAGCTAGGCGTGAATTGTATTGCTGTTTTTCCTTTGCCAACGCAGCAACGATCGACTTATAAATTAACGTCGTTGCTACCGCCACCGCTAAAGCGCCTTGCCGCCTCCCATCCTCAAAAAAAGGTTTTGGAGCAAGTCGCCGATCTGCCAATGCCGCTTTACGCCGATGAGGATCCTTATTCGGCCAATTCCGAGTCGCTCAGAAATATTGAGGTCACGATTAATTTAAGAAGCGCGACGCTCAAGACACGATCCGTGGCGGTCGTATCTTGCCTCGCGGGTGAAGGTAAGTCGAGTATCGCGCTGAGCCTCGCCACTACCCTCGCGCGAGCGTCCCATCAAGTCGCGCTCGTCGATTTCGATTTCCGTAACCCCTCTTTGACGCGATTTCTGGGGTTCCAAGATCAGCCCGGCGTCCTTGAACTCGTGTCGGGCCAGGCAAAGCTCGCCGATCTTAAGGCTGGCGGCGGCCGCTATGGTTTCGATTTTCTATGCGCGCCAACGACGGTTCGGCCAGCAAGGATCGCCTGTCTTCTGCAATCCGAGGCGATGAGCAATTTCTTTTCTTCGCTTGAACATTATTACGAGTATATCATCGCCGATCTGCCGCCCATACTGCCCGTGATCGATGTGCGCGCCTGCGCCCATCTTTTCGATGCTTTTGCCTTTGTCGCGGAGTGGGGAAAGACGAGTGTCGATGATCTCGATCGGGCGTTTCACACCGCTCCCCTCGTCCACGAACGCCTGCTCGGCGTAATCTTGAACAAAGTCGATGAAGAGGAAGCAAGGCTTATCGAGGGACCTGCCTATGCCGCCTACGGGTATTATGCCTGAGGGGGCGGGCATTTCTACGAGCCCTCTGCGACCGGAGCCCTTTCCTTCGTCCGTCATTGCGAGGAGCATCGCAGCGAGGCAATCCAGAGACCGAACGGATTGCTTCCCGCTTCGCGTTCGCTCGCGAGCGCAGCGGAGAGTACGCCAGCGGCTCCCGTCTGGCACATGACGATGCCTTTGCCGTCGTCCATGCGGACGCTCCTGGGATCGATGTCTTCTGCGAAAACCGGCCGGTGGCGCGCGCCGATGCGAGCGGCAAAGCTATTGTTCCCTCGCTCAATGCCTATGAGCCCAATAGAATTTCGATTGATCGCAACGAACTGCCACTCAACTCTTCCATCGCCACGACACAACAGGTCCAGGTACACAAGATCGCAGCGGCGTTGTCACCAACTTCGGGATCAGGACAGGGATCTTCCCGGCAATCGTCATTTTTAATGGCACCGATGGGCACCCCTCGCCAATCGGGCGAACGGGCAGAACGGAGGAGGGCCGCAGCTTCGCTATTGGCTACGATGGGCCGCCTATATTGAGGACGTCGAGGCGCGTATTCATGTGACAATCGAACTTGCCCGTGGCCAACGCAAAGCAGATTTCAGCTACGCGGCGCAAACGAGCGGTCAAACCATCATCGGCCCAATCACCTGCCAATAATGTTCCCGACAGATCACAGCTTTGCCATGGAGGCTTTGAGGTCCGGCCGATGGCGTGATCGCTCACGGTTTGCAAAATCAACGTACTATTTTTTTCATCGCACGATACAGCTTACGCTTCGGCGCGAGCATTTCCTGATCGCTAATACAAGGTTGAGGCGACCTCATGCTAGAAATAAATGTATTTCGGTAATCGTCATTAAAAAGCGCTTTCTGGAATATAAATTTTTAACGATCATTTAGATCATACATTTTTTGATCATATATTTTTTCATTATGTTTTTATCATGGTTTTCTTGTCAATTATAATCTCGAAAAATCAATTCGCCGCCTACGCTTGCTCTAACGAGCCGCTTGCGCCACACTACCGCTACCCTCATTACCGCAGCGGGGGCGTTGCAGATGATTGGTGCAAAGCGAATACCGTCTCTCGACGGCCTGCGCGGTGTTGCTGCGCTCGCAGTAGTTTATATCATTTCAATATCTTTTTTTTACCGCAAGCTAAAATACCTTACATCAATCGCGCCTATCTTGCCGTTGATTTTTTCTTCCTCCTTAGCGGCTTTGTAATGGCGAGTGTCTATGGGCGCCTGCTTGCTGACACCTGGCGGGCGCATTGGCGGCGTTTTGCGATCGCACGGTTTGCGCGCATCTACCCTCTATTCATTCTCACCACGCTTATCATAGTTACCTTGGTCATGTTATCTGGTATGCCGATGGGACAAGTATCTTTTTCCAAAAACTCGCTCGCGCTTCAGCCCGCCTTGCTGCAACAGTGGGCCTCGGGATTGAACTGGAACTATCCATCCTGGTCAATCAGTACAGAAGCCGAGGCCTATGCTTTTTTTGTTTTTTCTGCCGGCACATTGGTCGAAGGACCGCGTCCGAGCCTCATATCAATGTCGTGTATCGCTAGCCTCGCGGCGCTGAGTGTCATTAATGGTGGCAGTTTAGACCTGTTTCATGGCTTACCCGCCCTGATCCGAACAATCGCAGAGTTTTCTCTTGGAGTTCTGCTCTATCGTGCACATTTGGTGCACCCGCAATTTCTCAACGGCCGGGCTCTTAGCCTAGCTGTCATAGCCGCCGTTTTGGCGACTTTGACCCGCATTGATTTTATTTTCGTTATCGCTTTTGCTTGTGCTATCTCCCATATCATCCGCAACAGCGATATGATAGGCAGACTGTTAAATTCTCGTATCCCCACCGCTCTCGGTAACTGGTCCTATTCAATATATCTTTGGCATGTACCGGTGCACTACACTATCACGACAGCCATTATTTCCAGCGGCTGTTCCCTCGGCGATCTCGGCAAATGGAAGGCAAGGCTGCTGATATGTTTGACTGTCTTTGGAGTGATCGGCCTATCCGCCGCAAGCTACCGGTATTTTGAGGTGCCCATGCGCCATCTGATCTTAAGGGCTACAGCTCATCTCTCCAAGGGCCGCGCGGCAGGATAGCCGATGGGCCAACAGCTGGAAAAATTCCAATTCAGTACTTTCCGCCTGGATGGATAAATGGCTTGCCACCCAGGCCGTGGGCATTTCAGTAGCTGATTTTGAGTATTTCGAGACGCTGCGAGCCGGCTGGCGTCCGCACCAAGACGCTATCTCCCTCGCGGGCTTTAAGAAGCGCCTTTGCCACGGGTGAAACCCAACTGATCTCTTGATGTTCCGGCCGCGCTTCGTCGATGCCGACGATGCGCACGGTCTTTTGTTCGCTGTTCTCCGTAAGAAATCTCACGGTGGCGCCAAAGTAGACGCGCTCCTGGTCCTTCTGCTTGGCCGGAACAACAATCTCGGCGATCTCCATGCGTTTGCGAAGAAAGCGCAAGCGCCGGTCGATTTCCCGCAAACGCCGCTTGCCACAGATGTAATCTCCATTTTCGGATCGATCGCCATTACTCGCGGCCCAGGCGACAGTCTCGACGATGGCCGGGCGTTCGATCCTTTGCAATCGCGAGAATTCGTCTTGCAGCCGCTGGAAACCTTCGGCCGTGATATAGTTTTTGACTCCCGCCGGTAGTGAAGGAGCATCGCCTTCAACATCGGCCTCGCACTCAATCTCTTTTGTAAATGCCTTGCTCATGTTTCGCGCAAAAGATTTTTTACAAACTCTGAAATTTGCGGGCGCACGCGGCCTGTCCGGCGGCGTTCGGCGGCAAGGACCGCACGAAGATCGGCGACGGCTGATTGGAGATCATCGTTAACGAGCACATAGTCGTAATCGCTCCACCTCAAGATTTCGTTGCGCGCCTCGTGGAGCCGCTTTTCAATCACCTCCCGCTGGTCTTCGGCGCGCCGTTCGAGGCGTGCGCGGAGCTCCTTCATCGATGGCGGCAAAATAAAAACCGCAACGGCATCGCCCGGGCATTTTTCTTTGACCTGCCGAGCGCCTTGATAATCAATATCGAACAGAACATCCCGCCCCTGCCGCAGAATTTGCTCGGCCGCCGCGCGCGGCGTGCCATACAAATTGCCATGGACTTCCGCCCATTCCAAGAGCTCGTCGTTAATGCGCAGAGTATCAAATTCTTTTTTGGTCACAAACCTATAGTGAATGCCGTCGACCTCGCTCGATCGCCGCGCTCTAGTCGTGACCGAAAGCGAAAGCGTGAGGTCAAGCTCCTTCGTCTGCAAGAGCATCCTCGTGAGGGTCGTTTTGCCGGCCCCGGATGGCGAAGAAAGGATTAATATGAGACCGCGCCGGTGGCCGGCCGCCGCATCGGCGGTGCTCTCGCTTTTTTCCGAAAGTTCCTCGCCGGCCATCTAGTCTACTCAATATTCTGGACTTGCTCACGAAACCGTTCGATCTCGACGCGCAGTTCGAGAGCGGTGGCTGTCAAGCTCGCGTCGTTCGATTTTGCACACAAAGTATTGGCTTCGCGAGACAATTCCTGGGCAAGGAAATCCAGCCGCCGGCCTACAGATCCTCCCCTGGCAAGAAGCTCATCGGCGGCCACCGTATGCGCGGCGAGGCGGTCCAATTCTTCGCGGATATCAGCCTTCGCGGCCAGCAAAACCGCCTCTTGATGGAGACGGTTTTGGTCGAAATTTGTATTTTCCGCGAGGAGATCAAGGGTCTGCTTAAGTCTTGCTTTTATCGCTTCCGGGGTGCGGCCGGGGCTCTTGTCAGCAGCGCGCGTCAAGGCGGCGATTTTTATCAACCGTTGCGCCAGCCCTTTTTCGAGGGCCGCGCCCTCCGTTTGCCTTGCCAGGACGAGAGATTGGAGGGCCTCATCGAGGAGTTCAAGCACACAGCGGCAGACGCGCGAAGTTTCCGCCTCGTCATCGGCGCAATCCCTGACCTCCACCACCCCAGGCACAGCGAGCAGCGCATCGAGCGTGGCGGGAGTGATCATCGCCGGCAATGGGATATTGGCAACGGCAGCAATAATCTCCCGCAGCAACGCCTGGTCGATATGAACCTCCGCCGTGGTTTTCTGCCGCTGCGCTGCAAATGCCACTTGGATTGTCCCGCGGCTGCACTTTTGGGCAATCCTAGCGCGCGCCTCGCACTCGATTGCATCGAAGGGCGGTGCAAATCTTAGCCTTATATCGAGGCCCTTGGCGTTGACGGATTTGAGTTCGAAGCCCAGGTGCCACGCGCCCGATTGGCCGGCGACTTTTGCGAACCCGGTCATGCTTGCGAGCGGCATTTACCCATCAATGATTTCAGATAACCAGTACCCAAATGGATCATTACCATCCTCGCCGGTTCCGGCAAAGTTGTCTTTGGCCCTCGCCAGAGGAAGCCGAACCGCCTCTCTCAAACGGAAGCGGTGCCACCGTGCTTGACGTAGTAGAGCTGCTAGTCAGCGTAGGTTTTGCCTTGCTAACGTGCCGGGCATGTTCTTGCAAATTGACTTGTTGCGTACGTATTTATCGTACAAGCGTAGCGTTAAAAACCATCAATTTAAGAAACGCAAAATGGCCAAGAATTAGTGAGTGGCGAGCAGTGAGCGGCTGGCACCGCTAGCCTCGCTAAGACCTTGGGAACTCGAGCCCCATCTCACGGTAGCGTTCGGGATCGTCTTCCCAATTCTCTCGCACTTTGACAAATAAAAAGAGGTGGACCTTTTGATCGGCCGCTTCGCCGATCTCGCGCCGCGCCGCCATTCCGATCGCTTTGAGGGTGTGGCCGCCTTCGCCGATCACAATTTTCTTATGGCCTTCGCGCATCACATAAATGGTCTGTTCGATGCGGGCGGAACCATCGGGGAGATCGCGCCAAAGCTCCGTCTCAACCGTCAAAGCATAGGGAAGCTCATCGTGCAGGCGCTCGAAGATTTTTTCGCGCGTGATCTCGGCGGCGAGCAGGCGCAACGGCATATCGGCGATTTGATCTTGCGGATAGAGCCAAGGCCCTTTGGGCATAAGCCCAGCAAGCGTCTTTTGAAGCTTCTCGATACTATCGCCGCGCAGCGCCGATATCATGAGCGTATGCAGAAAGAAAGCATCAGCGTTGAGCTTGGCGGCAAGCTCGAGGAGCGCTGGCGGTTCAACGGTATCGATCTTGTTAAGGGCTAGGATTTTCGTGCCTCCGGCCCGTGGCAGTCGCTCGACGATAGCCGTGACCTCGGGGGTTATGCCCTTGCGCGCATCAACGAGCAGAACATTGGCATCGGCGTCCCCGGCGCTAGCCCAGGCAGCACTGACCATGGCCCGATCCAACCGCCGTTTTGGTGCGAAAATCCCCGGTGTGTCGATGTAGATGATTTGCGTATCCCCTTGGATGGCGATACCGCGCACAGCCGCGCGCGTTGTCTGCACCTTGCGTGACACGATGGAGACCTTGGTCCCAACGAGTTGGTTTATAAGGGTCGATTTGCCGGCATTCGGCGCGCCAATCAAGGCAACGAAGCCGCAGCGCGTAGCTTCGTCGATCAGGGTTTTCACGCGGCGCCTTTCTGCCGGCCCTGCCCTCTCTCGCCAATGCCTTCCCGCGCGATAAAGGTGGCCGCCGCCGCTTGCTCCGCGGCACGCTTGGCCAAACCTCGCGCCTCGGCACTGGCGTAACCTGGCACTTCGACACAAACCGTGAACTCGGGCGCGTGGTCTGGACCCGAGCGCGCGGTTTCCCGGTAAAGAGGCGTCGGCAGGCCACGCGCCTGCGCCCATTCTTGCAGAGTGGTTTTTGGGTCGCGCAGGTGATGTTCCGGCGATTGAAGGTGGGCGTCGAACAGCGCGACGATGACGCCCCTCGCAGCGTCATAACCCCCATCGAGGAAAACCGCGCCAATGATCGATTCACAAACGTCGGCGAGGATCGCCATATTGACGATGCCCGCCTGCTTCTCGCTTTCGCTCGTCCGGATGAAAGGCCCGACCCCCCAAGCTGTTGCAGCCTCGGCGCAACTCTCTTTGCGCACAAGGCCAGCCAAGCGCCGCGATAGCTCGCCCTCCTCGGCTTCGGGAAACGCTTGATACAGCATCTCGGCAATGACGAGACCAAGAACGCGGTCGCCGAGGAACTCCAGACGCTGATAGGTCTCCCTCTTCCGCGTTGGCATGGCGCTCACATGAGTGAGCGCCGCCGCGATCAGTTTCGGGTCCTTGAAAACATGCCCGATGCGCTCTTCGAGCGCCCGCAAATCCACGCCGCGATACCGCATCCTAATGCACGGTTCTGAACATCCTGCCCCAGCGCAGCGTCCATGAGGGCCAATCCCAGAAATACCAAAGGGGTTCGCCTTTATTGTCGAGGGAAAAGAAAATCAGCTCGGCGCGGCCGACGAGATTTTCAAATGGAACAAAACCAACGCCACCCTGGTCCGGCGGAACACGGCTATCCGTCGAATTATCCCGATTGTCACCCATCATGAAATAATGCCCTGGCGGCACCTCGAAGACCTGCGTATTGTCATTGTATCCAGTGTCACCTTGTATTTCGATAATCGTATGGCCCACCCCGCCCGGCAGTGTTTCACGATAGGTCGGGACTTCGGTCTCACCACCATAGAAACCTTCGGTGTGCACCTTGGCGATGGGTTCGCGGGGCACCAATTCGCCGTTGATGTAGAGGCGGCCATCCTTCACTTGAATCCGGTCTCCCGGCAGCCCAATCACCCGCTTGATGTAGTCTGTTTGATTATCGCGCGGCAGTTTGAAGACCACGACGTCACCCCGCTTTGGCGGCGACGAGAAGAGCCGGCCAGGAAGGATATGGCTCGGAAGGCATAGACCCTCGCTAGAGCCCGACCCCGAAATATATGAGACAGGATTTGGAAGGCAGGGGAGGGAAAGTGTCGAGTAGCCGTAGGAATATTTTGAGACGAAAAGATAGTCGCCAATCAGAAGCGTCGGGATCATGGATCCGGATGGAATGTTAAACGGCTGAAATAAAAAAGTGCGCACGACGATTGCAATCAACAGAGCCTCTAGGATGACCTTAAAGGTGTCGCCGATGCCGCCTTCTTTGGTTTTGCGTTTCGTTCCCTGGCCTTTTTGGCTCACTCGTACGGGCTCTATCATGTAAAATCTTTCCAGGAGCGAATTTTTGGACGGCACCCGCCGGCGTCAAGGGCCGCTCTCTATCATGGGGCGCCGCGCTGGTATAGGGTTATGAAGGGATCTATGGCAAAACGCTGCCCTCGTTGTATCCTCCGCCGGGCACGGCCGGCATAGCTATAGCTTCGATGATGACCTGCGCCTGCGCCAAAGGATACTCATCCGTTAAAGTCAAATGAATGAAAACTTGATGGCCGGGCGGCGTTAAAGCCTCAAGCCGGGCCTTCGCACCCCCAGTCAAACGCAGGGTCGGCCTGCCCGACGGCAGATTGACGACACCGATATCACGAAATCCTATCGCCGCGCGAAATCCGGTGCCGAGGGCTTTGGCGCAGGCTTCCTTGGCGGCAAAGCGCTTCGCATAAGAGGCCGCCCGGCACGCTCGCGCGTCCGATTTTTGCCTTTCGATTTCAGTGAAACAACGCTCAATGAAGCGCTTGCCGAAACGATCGAGCGAGGCTTCGATCCGCCGAATATCGCAAAGGTCATTGCCGAATCCGATGATCATTTGAATAATCGATTTGGGCAGGGTAGGTGATTATTTCTAACCTGAGCTCATCTAAGCCTATGGACATATTTTTTCTTCAACTCGCGATTGTTTTTCTGCCGGGCCTCGTTTGGGAAAGGGTGGATGCGCAGTTTGCACAGAAAAGACTTCCCAGCCAATTTGATGTCCTGCGCCGGACTTTTATCTTCGGTTTAGCATCATACGTAGTAACCTATGGTTTATATCGGCTTTTTGGCTATCCATTTGAACTCGTTGAGCTGAAAAAAGATACTGCATTCTTAGGCGCAACAGTCCTCACCGAAGTTTTTATCACAATTCTAGTGGCGTTCGTGTGTTCCGTAATATGGCTCTACTTTGTAAATTTCAAAATCTTGGCTAGATTTCTCCAGACGATTCGGGCCACAAAGCGGTACGGTGACGAGGATGTCTGGGATTTTACATTCAATTCACACGATCGAACAGTCGAATATGTACATTTACGAGACTTTGATAAGAAAATAGTTTATGCTGGCTGGGTTGAGCGTTTCTCGGAGACAGACAAAGTTCGTGAATTAGTTCTTCGAGGTGTTCAGCTATTCGACTTTGAAGGAAATGAACTGTTTGAAACGCCACGGGTTTACATCTCTCGGTCGACAGACAATATTGATATTGAGTTTCCGGCGCAATTAGACACAAATGGAGAGCATCTTAATGAATGACAGCTCACGGCACCCCCCCGGTCACAGCGTTCCACCTCTCGCACAGAGAGGTTACGAGAATAAGGGAGGCCATAATCCGCCGAGCTCTGGAACCGCGACGCGCCCGCCGCCGCCGGCACCCATTACTCCGAAACCAGCTAATCCGCCGTCTGGCCACACTGGCAAAAATAGCAAATAAGAAAACTACTTGCTTCGTTAGATGAGAACCGAATTTCATTTGATCTTAGCCCGCCCCGCCTCCATGGCCTCTCGCATGCGCGCGATTGCGGCTTTGAGGCCAACAAAGACCGCCTCGCCAATCAGGAAGTGGCCGATGTTAAGCTCGACGACCTCGGGAAGGCCAGCCACGGCCTTGGCAGTTGCGTAGTCGAGTCCATGGCCGGCGTGGCATTCAAGCCCCTGCGCGCCCGCCAGTGAGGCCGCCGCCTTGAGGCGAGCGAACTCCCGCGCAGCGCGCTCGCTCTGATGATGGCCGAGCGCATCGCACCAGGCACCCGTGTGCAATTCGATCACGGGGGCGCCGATGGAGCGGGCGGCTTGCACCGCTTCCACGGCCGGCTCAATGAAAAGGGATACGCGCACTCCGGCCTTTAGCAACTCTGCCGCCACTATCCTAAGATAGTCATGCCCGCCAATGACATCGAGACCGCCCTCGGTGGTCCGTTCGCTCCGTTTTTCCGGAACGAGACAACAGGCCTGTGGCCGCGTTTCAAGAGCGATCGCGACCATGTCATCGGTTGCCGCCATTTCAAAATTGAGTGGCTTTGAAATCTCCCGCTTGAGGCGAGCCATGTCCTCGTCGCGGATATGGCGCCGGTCCTCACGAAGGTGAGCCGTGATTCCATCGGCCCCCGCTTCGATGGCGAGCAGGGCGGCGCGCACGGGATCGGGGAAAGCACCACCGCGTGAATTACGCAACGTCGCGACATGGTCGACGTTCACGCCTAGGCGGACATATGGCAAAATCTCCATTAGCCATTCACCCTCTCAACCTTGCTAACTACCGCTCGCGCCCGCAAATGAGAGATAACCGTATTTAGGTGCTTTATGTCGCTGACCTCAAGATCGATTATCATCTCCCGGAAATCGGCCGAAAGTGGTCTGATCGTGATATTATCAATATTGGCGGCATGATCGCCGATGACGGTGGCGATCTGCCCCAATGTTCCGGGTTCGTTGATCGCTGTAACACGGATCCGTGATGGAAACAGTTCGCGGCGGCTTTCCTCAATATCCCAACGCACGTCAAGCCATCGCTCTGGCTGTTCATCGAAGGCCGTTAGCGCGGGGGACTGAATCGGATAAATCGTGATCCCCTCGCCCGGCGTGTAAATACCGACGATGCGATCGCCAGGTACAGCGCCTCCTTCCGGGGCAAAACGAACCGGCACGTCACCATTTAGCCCTTGTGCTGGCGGGCCTCCGGCGTCGCCGCTCGGCAGTTTGAATACGAGGCTGGTGGCTTTTTTCATGGAAACCCAGCCGGGTTCCCGGCGCGGGCGCGGCACTGCGACTTGTTTGTCGTCCATGAACTCCGGATACACTGCCCTGACGATATCGCCCGAAAACATTTCGCCGCGCCCGACCGCCGCCAACGCCTCCTCGACAGTCGGCCGCCCGAGTCTCGCGAGCGCGCTTTTCAACTTTTCCTCCTGGAAAGCCTTGCCGGCCCGCTCAAAGGCCCGGCAGACAATTCGCCGCCCAAGCGCCGCATATTCCGCGCGCGCCGCATCGCGGGTGGCGCGCCTTATGGCGGCACGCGCCTTGCCGGTGACGACAAGGCCCTCCCAAGCTGCGGGCGGTATCTGGCCTTCCGCGCATGCAATCTCAACCTCATCGCCGTTTTGCAGTTCGGAAAAAAGAGGGGCAATGCGCCCATTGATCTTTGCTCCAACAGCGGAATTGCCGACATCGGTATGAACCGCATAGGCGAAATCAACGGGGGTCGCGCCACGCGGCAGAGCGATCAACCTTCCATTTGGCGTGAAGCAGAAAACTTGGTCATGGAAAAGTTCGAGCTTCGTGTGTTCTAAAAACTCCTCTGGGGTTGCACCCTCGGCAAGAAGAGCGACGGTCCGGCGCAGCCATTGGTAGGAGCGGCTTTCGCTGGTAAGGCTCTCCTTGTCGGCGACCTGCCCATCCTTATAGAGCGCGTGCGCGGCGATGCCGTGGCGGGCAATCGCATCCATATGTGCTGAGCGCACCTGAAGTTCAGCCCGCTGGCGTCCCGGTCCCACGACGGTCGTATGTATCGACTGATAATCGTTTTGCTTCGGCGTGGAAATATAGTCCTTGAACCGCCCAGGAACCACGGCCCATTTCGTGTGCACGACGCCGACGACGCGATAGCAATCTTCAATATTGTCAACCACCACGCGAAAGCCGAAGATATCAGAAAGCTGCTCGAAAGCGATCGACTTCCTTTCCATTTTTCGCCACACCGAATAGGGCTGCTTCTGCCGCCCTTCGACCTTGGCTTCAATCCCTCGCGCGGCGAGCTCCGCCGTGAGCTCTCTTTCGATTTTTGTGATGATTTGCCCGTTCTTCCGGCGAAGATCATCTAGTCTAGCCGCGATCATCGCGTAGGCATCCGGCATGAGATGGCGAAACGCTAAATCCTCGAGCTCGTCGCGCATGGTCTGCATACCCATGCGGCCGGCGAGCGGCGCGTAAATCTCTAATGTTTCCTCCGCTATACGCGAGCGTTTTTCTGGCGGCACGAAATGCAAGGTCCGCATATTGTGCAATCTGTCCGCGAGCTTCACGAGAAGAACGCGCACGTCTTCGGCGACCGCAAGTAAGAGCTTGCGGAAATTTTCTGCCTGGGCAGCACGCTTCGATACAAGATCGAGACGCTTGAGTTTGGTTAGTCCTTCGACCAGCCGGCCGATGTCGCTGCCAAAAAGTTTATCGATTTCTTCTTTTGTTGAGTCTGTATCTTCAATCGTGTCGTGCAAGACCGCGGCAACAATGGTGGCGTCATCGAGCTTCATTTCGGTCAAAATCGCGGCGACCTCGAGCGGGTGCGAAAAAAACGGGTCGCCAGAGGCGCGTTTTTGCGCGCCATGAGCTTTCATCGCATAGACATAGGCGCGATTGAGCGAGATTTCGTCGGCGTCGGGGTTGTAGCGCCGCACCCTGTCGACAAGTTCGTATTGCCGCATCATCTGTACCGGCCTGCGGCAGGAAGGTGAAAAGGATGAGCCGCTCTTACAAGCGGTTCTTGCCTAAGAAAAATTGGCAGCCAACAAAACCAGAATTTATGTATCAACCGACAAGTCTGTTCCTGTCCTCCCGTCTTTCGAGCCGCCAAGCGAAACGAGATTACGCGACTTCACGAAAAATTGTGTTTGCAAGTTCGCGGCCTAACAATGCAAAAACCGGGCACTAATCTGCTTCGTCTTCCGTCTCCGCCGGCGGGACGAGGCCTTCAAGGCCGCGCAGAAGGTCTTCCTCCGTCATTCGATCAAATTGAATATCTCCCAAAGCGTCGGCCGGCACGACGCCTTCCGGCGCGGACGAGAGAGCCGGAACTGCATCGGCTTCCGGCTCGTCGACCTCAACATGTTTTTGCAAGGATTGAATGAAATCTTCCTTTAAGTCCTCTGGCGACAACGATGTTTCGGCAATTTCGCGGAGTGCAACGACCGGATTTTTATCATTATCCCGCTGAACTGTTATAGGCGCTCCCGAAGCGATCGTTCGTGCGCGGTGCGCGGCGATAAGGACAAGCTCAAAACGATTTTCAACTTTATCTATACAGTCTTCAACTGTGACGCGGGCCATGCCGTCCATACTCCTTGTTCTAAAATTTTTTTCGCTTATACTAACACTAGTATCTTTGAACTCGCCTTGGCAATCTATAACTTATTGGCCCAGGCAAGGATCGTAGCGGAGGCGTCACGGTTACGGGAAATAAACATTAAAAATATCCTACCGTATGACCGTTGCCTTAATATTATCACTTTGATCCTTAACTTGAGCTTGGATAGCGAAATATTGACCCTCTTGACGCAGAGGAATGGTGAGCTCACATAGAAGGACTTCCATTTTCTTCCAAAATGGACGAAAATCTCAGCTGTACCGTGCGAAGTAATGAGTTCCAATTACTATATATCGCCAGCTGCTAAATAATTTACAACGAATATAACAAGAGAACACCATATAACAAGAGAACACCTATGGCAGACCAGGAGCGAATCGCGCTTTTTATCGACGGCGCAAATCTTTACGCAACAGCAAAATCACTTGGCTTTGATATCGATTACAAACGGCTATTAAAAGAGTTTCAAAGCCGTGGAAAGCTCATTCGGGCATTTTATTACACCGCGCTCGTCGAAGATCAGGAATATTCGTCGATCCGGCCGCTCGTCGATTGGCTGGATTACAATGGATTCGCCGTGGTGACTAAGCCAACGAAAGAGTTCGTCGACTCGCTCGGCCGCCGCAAGGTCAAGGGCAACATGGATATCGAACTCGCGGTCGATGCCATGGAAATGGCGGATCATATCGATCATCTCGTCTTATTCTCCGGAGATGGGGACTTCCGCTCTCTCGTCGAAGCGGTACAGCGCAAGGGTGTGCGGGTTTCTGTTGTCTCGACCAATGCGACGCAGCCCGCCATGGTTGCCGACGAACTGCGCCGGCAAGCCGATGAATTCATCGACATCGTCCATCTTGCCGCCAAAATCGGCCGAGACCCTGGAGAGAGAGTTGAGCGGCCCCAAAAGGCATCAACACAGGAAAGGCGGCCTGTTCCTGCCGGGGCTTTTGAGGGAGCCTTGAACGACGATCGTCCTTAATCCACCGCGCGACGTGTCCGGTACGGCGTGGGCGCGCTGTTCAAGGGAATTGTGCCTCCATAGCCGCCGCCGAGCCCGATTACGATTGCCCTTTATGCCCGCGGCTTGTTGCCTTTCGAGCCGATTTACGCGCGGCGGAGCCGGCCTGGCATAACGCTCCGGTACCGCGCTTCGGCGACCTCAATGCAAAGCTGCTCATCATAGGCCTCGCCCCCGGTCGGCGTGGCGCCAATCGCACTGGGCGGCCTTTTACCGGCGATTATGCTGGCGATCTCCTTTACAATACTCTGATCGAGTATGGATTTGCCACCGGCACCTACGGCGCCGAACCGGACGATGGGTTGCAACTTATAGGCAGCGCGATCATTAATGCCGTCCGGTGCGTACCGCCGCAAAATAAACCAGCGCCATTGGAGATCAATAACTGCCGGCGCTTCTTGCTATCAACGATCCCCATGATGGCCGAGCTTCAAGCCATCGTTGCGTTGGGCCGCATCGCCCATGACTCAATTGTACGGGTGTTCGGCATGCGTCCGGCGGCAGTACCATTCCAGCATGGGGCGCAACACATTCTTCCCGTTGCTCCCCATTTGCAAATTGCAAGCCCTCTTGTAAGTCTTTACGACAGTTATCACTGCTCAAGATATAACACAAATACGGGCGTGTTAACGCCCGAAATGTTTCGCGGTATCTTTGCTCGGGTGCGCGATCATTTTCAGCCGCCGCATATCGAGGACAAGGAAAAAACAAGCCCCCGCTCTATGCGTAGCAGTCAGTAAAGATGCCGCAGCGCCGCTGGGACAAATTTCGTAAGAGGAGGAAAGAAATGCCTTGGCGCGCAGAGAAAATGACAAATTTGGGTAACATTTCCATGGTTAAGAATGCCCTATCGGTCTCTCTCTTGGCGTTGGCCTTGCCGCACTTCAACTTAGGCATTGCCCGCTCCGCCGCCGCTCAAACACCGGATCCGGCGCTCGTTGCCCTTGCCGAAGGGCCTCAACGGAGCGAGGTCAACAAAGCCCGCGACCGTTATCGCCACCCTATCGAGGTCCTTACCTTCTTTGGGCTGAGGCCAGATGCAAATGTGGTCGAAATCATACCGGGCAAGGCCGGTTATTGGGTCGAAATCCTTGCTCCCTACCTCAAGGACCACGGCCACTACACGGCCTCTGGCGATGAGGAGCACGATCTCGCGCCCCTCAAAGCAAGGGTCGCCGCAAATCCGGAATTCTATGGCAAAACGGTGATGACGGAGTTCCGCGGCAGTGACGAGGAGATCGCGCCTCCCGGAAGCGCCGATTTCGTCCTCACTTTTCGCAATATCCACGATTGGATGCGGGATGGGACGGCGGAGGCGGCCTTCCGCTCATTTTACAAGGCTTTGAAACCTGGCGGCATGCTGGGGCTTGAGGACCATCGCGGGCGTACCGACCTGCCCCAGGACCCCAAGGCTAAAAGCGGATACGTTAGACAAGACTATGTCGTCGCCCTCGCCGAAGGCGCGGGATTCAAGCTCGTTGGATCTTCGGAGATCAACGCCAACTCGAAGGACACAAAGGATTATCCAGAGGGCGTCTGGACTCTGCCGCCGACCTTCCGCCTCAAGGAGCAAGATAAAGAAAAATACGCGGCGATCGGTGAAAGCGACCGGTTCGTGTTGAAGTTTCAAAAACCAACGGATGCGAAATAAACATCCTTGAAGTCTCAAAAAAAAGGCAGAGATCGAAGATCCCTGCCCTCAAGTCACACGAGCTAATCTTGAAACTCAATATCCGCGATCGCCATAGGGCCGGTTCGGCTGGTAGCCATCCTGTAGCGTCCCAGGGAACGGCTGGATCTGCGTGATGCAGCCGAAAGCATCCCCGGTCGCGTTGATCGTTCCGTTAGGGCCACACACGAAATAGGCGTCGATTGAGGCCGTTCTCGCCTGGAGGGTGTCCACACTTCCGTCCGGGCAAGTAGACGACTTTTGGCTCACCGAGATGGTGCCGTAGACGTGATAGGCATAGGCGCCCGGGTTGGCGGGCGGAGAGACGCCATAACCGGGATGCGTTGGACGAAGCGAGGTGTCGTAGGTACCTGGCGAGTTAAAGACTTCAAACAGCGGCGAGGCGATGGTAAGCGTCGCCTGTCGCAAGATGCCGGTTGGCGCGACGTTTCCGTAAGTACCACCGGGCTTAACGGATTTCCGAAGATACAGCCCATCAACGTTGAGGTTTACGGCGTCAGCTCCATTGGTGCCGTTGACGTCGACCGGCGCTTTGATCTTGGTAACGCCGTCGGAACACAAGCCGTCGTAGGAAGAAAGGATCACGTCGACCGCATTAAAACTGTCCTCGAATGCCGGTTCGACATGGTGTCCGACGTATATTTCGACCTGGTTGACGCTGGCGGGCAAGAGGCGCTCCTCATGCGCGAGAACTGGCCCCGCCGACAGCGCGATGACCGCCGCGTTGGCGGCAAAAATTTTCCCGTGTTTCATCAAGTTCGCTCCCTCATTGTTATGCTTGGGAGCGAAGTGTCGCCGCTGACTGTAAGCTGGTGAGTTCACCCCCGCTGACTGAGACGTTTCAGTCAGCAAAAAGCGCCAGCTTCACAGCGAAAATTTGCAGGTTTGAGAGGTCCCGGGCGAGCGTCGAAGAAGAAAATCTCAAGCGTTAGTAAACTTCGCCGCCGCAATCCGTGAGGGCCGGGTGAGAGTTTCAATCCGCAAAAGCTCGGTCAATCGGTCCTTGGTCAAGAGCCCTTCCTCGATAATGATGTCGGCCACCGGACGCTGCTCCTCCAGTGCCCGGTGGGCAATTCGCGAACAAACCTCGTAGCCGAGTACCGGGCAAAGCGCGGTCACAACGCCAACCGAATTCTCGACAAGACGCAGGCAACGCTCGCTATTCGCTTCAATTCCATTGATGCAACGCTTCGTCAGGGTATCGATGGCGGTGTGCAGCATGCGCAACGATTCGAGCACGGCAAAGCCAATCGTTGGCTCGAAAGCATTGAGCTGCAATTGCCCTGCCTCGGCACACATCGTCACGGTGAGGTCATGCCCAATCACGAGATAGGCAACTTGGCTGACCACCTCCGGGATAACCGGATTAATCTTGCCTGGCATGATCGAAGAGCCTGCTTGCACCGCCGGCAAGCGAATTTCGCCAAACCCTGCTCGCGGGCCGGAAGAGAGAAGGCGCAAATCGTTGCAAATCTTCGAAAGCTTGGTGGCGATGCGCTTCAGCACGCCCGAGAAGAGAACAAAAGCCCCCATGTCCGAGGTAGCCTCGATGAGGTTGACCGCAAGCACCATGGGTTCACCAGAAACCCGCGCCAGCTCCTCGACGGCAAGAGAGGCGTAATGCGGGTCCGCCGTAATGCCCGTGCCGATGGCGGTCGCGCCAAGATTGACCTCGCGGAAAAGAGCGGCGGCTTCCTGCAACCGGTCGATGTCCTCCTTCACCGTTATGTGGAACGCGTCGAACTCCTGACCAAGCGTCATCGGCACCGCGTCTTGCAACTGGGTGCGGCCAACTTTGAGGATGTTGGCGAATTCAATAGCCTTGGCCTTCAACGCGTAGGCAAGTTCACGCATGGCCCGCGTCAAAGGCGCGGCGGCAAAGATGACGGCGAGGCGGAGAGCGGTTGGATAGGCATCGTTCGTCGACTGCGACATGTTTACGTCATCGACGGGGTGCAAAAAACGATAGTCGCCGCGGCAGTGCCCGAGAAACTCAAGCGCGATGTTGGCGATGACCTCATTGGCGTTCATATTCGTCGAGGTCCCTGCCCCGCCCTGCACCGCATCGACGACGAATTGATCGAGAAAGCGGCCATCCTTCGCGATCAGATCGCATGCAGAGTCGATGGCCTCGGCTTTTTCGGGCGCCAATTGCTTCAGCCGCCGGTTGGCGCGCGCCGCCGCTTGTTTGACCAAGGCAAGGGCGCGGATCAGCTCGGGGAAATGCCCAATGGGAACGCCCGTGATCGGGAAGTTTTCCACAGCCCGCTGTGTATGGATGCCCCAATAGGCCAATGCCGGAACTTCGGCGGTTCCCAGAAGGTCATGTTCCGTGCGAGTCGCTAGCGCCGCGCCAAGCTTGATCTCTGCTTTTTTATCGGCATTCAGTACTGCTCGCGGGGACCGTACCTGCGATATTTGAGTCATTTCCATTCGTCACCATCAACGTTTTCTGAGCAGCGCCCTGTCTTTGGGGGCTATGCCGTCACATGTATATGGTGGGGCATGCGCCAAGTGTGACGGTCCAATGCCCGCCGCCAAAATGCACATTCGTGCGAACTTAGGGGTGGAAAAGTGTCGGGCTTTGCGAAGCGGTTCATTTTTGCAGCAGGGGTTTCCGCCTTTGCCCAGGGAGCCGCGGGGCAAGATCTCATAAGTCACGTGGATTTGACGAGCCCAGCGTTCGCCTCCGCCGAAATGACGAGATCGGAAGTCGAAGCAAGGCTGCAAGGGTCTCCCCAAGGGGCCGATTTTTCCGGCCGAAGCCTGAACGGACTCGACCTTTCGGGTCTCAATCTCGCCAAAGCAAATTTTCGCGCCGCGAGGATGAACAAGACCAATTTTGCCGGAGCCAAGCTCGATGGCGCCGTTCTCGATCAGGCCTGGGCCATCGGCGCGAATTTCTCGGGCGCTTCCTTCAGGGGTGCCCACCTTTTCGGGACTCAAATGCAAGATGCGCAGCTCGCCGCAGCCGATCTCTCCAGCGCTCGCATCACTGCCGACATGTCGCGGGCGAGTTTGCGGGATGCAAAGCTCAGCGGCGCCGATCTCGCTCCCGACATGAAAAATCAGTCGATGGGCCTGATGCGCGGCGTTCTTAAATCCGCCGACCTTAGCGGTGCCAACTTTGAAGGCGCCAACCTCGCCATGACGGATTTGCAGTTCGCGAAGTTTTCAAAAGCCAATTTGAAGAGGGCCTCATTGGCCGACGCGGAAGCGGGAGGCGCTGATTTTCGTGGCGCGGTGCTCGATGGCACCAATTTCAATGGGACCGACGTCACTTCCGCAAGGATCGACGAAGCGCAGCAGCAGGCATTTGCCGGCGCTGCCAACCTTAGCCGCGCCTTTCGCGAATAGTATCTGGCTGAAATTCCTCTAAACTTGACCTCGATCAAGAACTTTCGAACCAATTTCGGGATCTTGCATTGGGCAACAGGAGACGCAATCGGCGTCGAGGGCGATGAGCGCCGGTATTGAGTTTTAGCCGAGGAGAGTTGGATGTCGCGCTGCTGGTTGGCGCCAGGCGCCTGGGTTTTCGTCGGTGACGGCCAAAAAGCGTTATTTTTGATTAACGAGGGCGATGAGGCCTTTCCGAACCTCCGCCGCCTATCCGTCGAAGAGCACCGCGATCCGCCATCCCGCGAACAAGGAAGCGATGCGCCAGGGCGCGCGCATTTTCGAATCAGCGAGACACGCAGCGCGGTGGGGGATACGGATTGGCACGAACTTGAAAAAGAGCGCTTCGCCGTGGCAGTGGCCGACAAGATCAACCGCGCCGCTCGGTGCCAATCGTTCGAGCAGATCGTCGTCGTCGCCCCGCCAAAAATCCTCGGCGATTTGCGCCAGGAGTTTACAAAGGAGACAAAAGCAAAGATAGCGGCTGAGATCCCAAAGGATTTAACGCGCCACCCGATCTGGGAGATCGAGTCTTTGCTGACCGCGGCCTAGTCAAAGTAAATTGCGTGGCGCGGCACGCGCCACGCAGAAGTGATGCTCAATTATAATCGTCCAGGACTAGAACTGGAGTCCGCCGGTAGCCATGAGTCCGATGACGACCAACACAAACCCAGCGACGACCGCAATCATTCCAGTTTTACCATATAGGCGGCCCGTAAAATAGGCCGCGCCGCCGAATAGGATGACCATCGCGATCAATATCACGAGGCTCGCCCCAGACCCTTCGGCTCGATCAATGCTTCCAGTTCCAATTTCTTTGACTATTTGGGACGCCATCGTCCACCTCCCGTTGTTTCATCCTTAAGCATTCAGTTACCCGGCACTCTGCCATGGGGGAAGAAATGCCGGGAACCCACAATCCTGGCCTGCGTTCGGCATCGGGGCGGAAAAGCCCGCGACATCGAGTCGCGTCACCGGGATGGCGGGTAACTTAACACTTCAGAATCGTTCCGGAAAGCAGTTTATCGCCCGCCACGAAAGTCGCCTGGCAGGGATAAATTCACGCAAAATTTACCACTTGCGGGAGCTCCCCTCCCTCACCACGGTCTTTTGCACAAATTCCGGGCGGCGCGGCCGTGGCGCCACCCGATTTAAGAACTTCTCGAATTTAAAAGCTCAGCCCGCCCGTGACCCATAAAGAGGCCGCCACGAGCACAAAGCCGGCAATCACAGCGTACATTCCCACCTTGCCATATAAGCGGCCGGTAAAATAAGCGGCTCCACCAAACAAGATGACCATGGCAACGAGGATTACTATGCTCGCGCCGCTTCCTTCCGTGACGCCAATCGCGCCAACCCCTGCATTGCCAACTGTAGCCATTGCCCGCCTCTCCCTTTCTTTTGCATGCGTGCTTGCCGTTACCCGGCCTGCCTTGGCGAATCCTTGGTCTGTTAAGACGCGCTTCCGCCCGCCTCCGCAGGGGAAAGAACGTCGCTCGGCATCCACCGAACATTTCGGAACTACCATGTCTCAATGAAAATGATGCGACGGCGATACTACAGAAATATGATAGCGAGTCCTTTCCGTTGCGACCCGGCCGGGTTCACGAAGAGGCTCGAAAGAATACCATATACCGCTCTGCTAGCGGCATCGAGCGCGGTTCACAGTATGAAAGTTCGCCGATATCGCACTGCGCGATAATATCGGGCCCTGGCTTCTTCGGGAACATCACCCTCCGATAATACCGTCGGCTGCACCGTTTGCTGCGTTACAATCCGGGTGGATCTGGTAACTGAAATCCCTCTCGCAGGCTGAACCTGCCGCACCGCTCTTTCGACTTGCGCGAAATTACCGATATTCGCGTCTTGGCGAACTCCCCTCGGCGTTTATGCCGCTTGTCAACGCGGCCGATATTACTTCGCGACCAAGCTGGCCGTTGGCGCTTAGCTGAAATCGAGCGGTTGAGCATGCTGACTAATCGCCAAGATAGAGTCGTCAATACCGTATTTCCAGGCAACATAACCAGCCTCGATATTCGGATCAATACCATGGCTTTTCATATATCGGTAGAACGCGCCACTCTCAACGTCACGCGGCCGATCATGGCGGGCAATGACATCGGCGATGAGCGCAATCTTGTTGCCATACCGCTTGCGGACCTTGGCACTCAATAGAAAGTCGATCGCCCAGCCGCTAGTCCCCTGCGCGAAAACCCAGCCAAACTCTCGCAGCACGCGGTGCGAGACGGCCGGCATCATGATCTCAACCGCCGTCAGCGGCACCAACACTTGCCCAGGCGGCGGATGTTTGACGACCGCGAAGTAGCAGTCCGAGTCAGGGGTCAAGGCTGGTTGCGCGAGATCGAGGCCGCAGGCTTTCATGGCGGAAAAAATGCGCATAATACCGGCTTGATTGATCTCGATGTCGTCATCGAGAAAAAGAACCGCCTCGTATTTTTCCAATAACTCCGGCCGCTCCGCCAGGATTTTGCGGATGGCTGTCGTTTTCGTTCCCTTTTGGCAGAGGATATAATCGGCGTCCGGGCAAACCTCCGTCTTCCCGCAACCATCGTAATAATTGATCATTAAATCGAACCCCCGCGCGTCGTCTAAAAACCCGCATTGGTACTTTCGCGAAGCCTGCACAAAAACAAGGAAAGGGTTATTTGGCTTGGGAGGTGCGCGGACAATTTGTAAAGAGATACTTTCGTAAAATTTCTTCTGCCGCCGGCTGAGTTCCTGCTGATTCAAAGGAACAGACGAAGAGGCGCTTGCGAGAGCGTCATAGAGGACAATTTTTATGTCTCCATGGCCACGCCCGGCGGTGTGGCAAAAAAAATCGATGTCCAAATCGGGCGAGGGATGGCGTTTCTCAAATAGGCCTTTGTGCCAGAAATGAACGAATGGATGAGGATACTTCTTCTGCCAATCCGGATTTTGTTGGCAATACCAGGCATGGAGGAAATTCGCGGAGGGCGAAGCGGCTCGTCCATCAACCGCCCGTAAATACTCCGCAAAAGATGATCTTAAGGGCTTTCTCGGCTGTGCTTTGGCAAAGTGCGTGGGATCAAAAAAAGCATTTGGCCAGTGCCCGCGGCGCTCTCCGATGAGGAGATAATGAAGAAGCGCGAACCAATGGGATAACGACTCCTTCAAGTAACGTTTTTTATAGCAATAGGCTTGGAATACATTATGTTTTTTTATCAGCCAAAAATCACGCCACAACTGGAATGGGTAAAGACTTATCGCGATGAGTGGCAGCCTTCGACGCCTTTTGCCTGATGATGAATGCATCGCCGCTCAAGACCTTAGTCGCCAGCCTGTGCAATAGCATGTTGAGCCTCTCGACGAAAGGCAAGGAAGCGAAAGCCTCTTCCGCCAGCATTTAAGCAAACAAAAGGGAAGAGAGTTTTTTTCGCGCGCCGATCGTGACGGGATCGGTAGAGCCCCAGGACTCAAAAAATTGCAAGAGCTGCTTTCGTGCCCCGTCGTCATTCCAAGCGCGGTCTCGCCGAATGATCTCAAGCAGCTCCGCCGCGGCTTCGGCTCGCCGGTGACGCGCGTTGAGTGAAAGCGCGTGATTGAAGCGGGCTTGATGGTCGTCCGGATTGGCGACGATCGCTTCCAACAGTTTGGCGGAATCGCCCAGGGAAGCGGCCTGTTCAGCCAGATCAAGCGAAGCTCTCGCGGCAAGTATGGACGGGTGGTTCTCTCCATCAGAGGCAACCAAAGCAAGCGTTTTCTTGGCGCGCTCAATTTCCCCCGCGGCGAGATAAAGTTTCGCGAGGCCCGCCACGGCCGCGGGCTCGCCGGGATTTTCGGCAAGAACAGCGGTATAGATATGCCGCGCCCCCTCCTCATCCCCGGTGGCAGCTAAGGACTCGGCTTCAGCTAAGCGTTCGCCGGTATCCTCGATTGGCCCGGCGAGCCGCTCGATAAAGCCGGTGACTTCGCGCTCTGGCAAGGCGCCCATGAAACCATCGATGGGCTGGCCCCGCTGGAAGGCGATCACCGCCGGAATCGAACGCACCCCAAGCCGGCCCGGAATTTCCGGGTATTGATCGATGTTCATCTTAACGAGCTTGACCTTGCCCGCCGCGGCCTTGACAGCTTTTTCTAGGATCGGCGCGAGCTGCTTACAGGGCTGGCACCACGGCGCCCAAAAGTCCACGAGCACCGGCTGGCGCGCCGATTCCGTCAGAACATCAGCATTGAAATTGGCTGTTGTCGTGTCTTTAATCAGCGAGGCTGACGTCTCGCTCTGCGCCTGATTCGCGGATTGCCTCGCGGTTTGACCCCCATTGCCACGGCCGCGGCCAAATAGTCCCACCATGTTGCCGCTCTCCTCTCTTGCGCGCCTCAGTCCCCCACATGGGATGTGTTGAGCATGTTCTCAACGTAAAAGTCGAGCAACTTTTTTAAACCTCCTTCGCTCGCCTGCCAGGAAGATCCTCGCCCAGCGATCGCGGCGAAGCCACAGTTACCCACCGTGGCTCTTTCCTTTCGGCGGCCACCCCCTTACATTCAGTTTGCGGAGCTGCGGGGCGCGTGCCGGATCAATATCCCCGGGGCCTTATCGATCTCAGAGGGAGCTGTCCCTGGCCTTGCTCGTGGGCTTGGCCACACGGCGCCCACCTACTTAGTAGGTTCCCGGGATCGACATCCCACGGCCATCGCGGCCCCGCGCTCAAGTACGTGTTTCCTTCTCAAAATATAAAACACGGGAGAAAGCCGCCAGTGGCCGGAGTTTCTTTAGAGGAGGAGAATTTATGGATTCATTAGTGCCAGACCCGCGCTCTGCATGGGACAAGGTGAAAACCGATGTTTTAGGGCTTGTTGCCTACACAGCAATAGCGAGCGCAAGCATTACACTAGGCGTCGTCGATCTTGGGGGAGGCGCAACCGGCGGCTCTAAAGTTGTGACGGCCATCTGGCTTTTGTTGGCGACGGGATGGAGTTGTTTAGCATATTATTATTACCGCCGATTGGCGCGGACTCTCGGTGCGAACGCCGAAACGCCGCCTCCTCCGCCATGACACGGCGCCTTGCTTCCTTGCGTTTAACAAGAATTTTCCTCGCGCCTCCAAGGGCGGTAGGCATTTTGGCTCGCCTCTCAGGTGCCCCTGAAATAGCAAAGGTCATCGTGGTCGCCTTCACGCCCTTGAGCAAATCTTCTCTGCGCGCCGAGGGCATGAGCCGCCGGCGTGGAATATCGCCTGAAGCCGCCACTCTTTTTGCCTCTTATCTTGCCGAGCAAGGCGCGGCCCTTGCCTGCCGCTTGCGGCCAAAGACCGTCTCAGCCTATTTCCCACTGCCCGGCGAGCCTTCGCCACTTCCGCTTTTAGCCAATCTATCGAAGGCCGGATTTGAAACCGCCTTGCCTGTGACCGGGAGGCTAGGGACACCGCTCGTGTTCCGGCTCTGGCGTCCCGGCGAGCCGACGGCGGCAGGAAAGATGAAGATTGCAGAACCACTCCCCTCGGCGCCAGAGGTCCGGCCCGATCTCCTCTTCGTTCCACTGGCCGCCTTCGATCGCTCGGGCCACCGCTTAGGGTATGGCGCTGGCTTCTATGACCGCACCCTCGCCGCGTTGCGCGCTCAAAAACCCATTTATGCCGTTGGCATTGGCTATGCTGCGCAGGAATTCGCCACCATTCCGCACGAGCCTCACGATGAACGCCTGGATTACGTGCAGACGGATCGGGAGTTGATCGCCTGCCGGGCCAGTTCTTAAGTAATGCGTCTCCTCTTCATAGGCGATGTCGTTGGCCGCGCCGGCCGCGCCGCGCTCCTCGACTATCTTCCGAAGCTACGGCAGGCGTGGCAACTCGAATGCGTCGTCGTCAATGGCGAAAACGCCGCTGGCGGTTTTGGCATCACGGAGACGATCTGCAAAGATTTTCTCGCGGCAGGCGCCGATTGCATAACGCTCGGCAATCATGCGTTCGATCAGCGTGATGCCCTTGTTTTCATCATGCGGGAGCCGCGCCTCATCCGGCCGCTCAACTATCCCTCTGGCGCCCCAGGGAACGGAGCAGCGCTCATCGAGACTCAATCGGGCAGGCGCGCCCTGGTCATCAACCTGATGGGAAGGGTCTTCATGGATGCGATGGACGACCCGTTCGCGGCGGCGGAGCGTGAGCTTACCGTCTGTCCCTTAGGTTCGGGTTGCGACGCTTTGATCATCGACTTCCATGCGGAAGCCTCGAGTGAAAAACAGGCTTTTGCCCATTTCGTTGATGGCCGCGCCTCCCTGGTTGCTTGCACACATACGCATGTGCCAACCGCGGATCACCAAATTCTCCCAAATGGCACGGCTTATATGACCGATGTCGGCATGACCGGCGATTACGACTCCATCATCGGCATGGAAAAGGACGAGCCTATCCGGCGCTTCGTAACCAAGCTTCCGTCAGCGCGGTTTGAACCCGCTCTCGGGCCGGCCACGCTCTGCGGCCTCGCTGTCGAACTCGGCAGCGATGGCCTTGCCAGCGCCATCGCCCCCGTGCGCATCGGCGGAAAACTTTCGCCAGCGCTTCCTGACTTTTGGCCGCCTATTTGATAAAGACGTAAATATCGGCCTCGAGATTTGCGTCATCTGGCTCCGCCGTATCCGTCAAATATTCCTCGATGAACCGGTTTTGCGATTCAAGACCCTTCTCGTCGAGAAAAGCGGTGATGAGGTCGTAGGTTGAATCGATGTCATCATAGGCCCCTCGATGCAAGAATTTAATCGCCTTCCCCGCCGGAGATTCGCCAATCTTGACTCCGTTTTCGAGGTCTTTCCCTTCCGGTTTTTCGGCAACCGGAACCATCGCCTGAAACTGGAAGCCCTTATCGTCGGTGGCGAGGAATAAGGCGAACGGATGCCCGGCCGGGACCAATCCGGCCTTTTTGAGCGCGGCCTGAACCTTATCTATTTCTTTGCGGACTGATTTGAACGCATTCGTCCACTCCGCGCTGGCGCTCACAAACGCAACCGGCCGGGCAGCGAGCTCGACAGTCGCGGTCGAAGAGTCACTCGGCACGCCAGGCGGCGGCTTGGCTTCCGTTTCCGTGGCCGCCGGTGGCTTCGCCGCATCCTCAGCCCGCGCCGGCGATGGGCGAGGTTGCCAGGCGAGCACTGCCAGCGCAAAGACGAAGGTTAAGGCCAGACGAGGCGAGCGGCGAAAGCGGCCTATCCCCATTTTGAACTCCTTCTTGTTGACCGTTCTTTATCGAGGAGCCACCCGTAGCTGACCCGCGCCCTCGTCAACTCTTGCAAAATCGCACGCGATGCAACGATAAATACCAACAGAAACTGCGATTTATATCAAAATTGTGGGACTCCGCTGCACCTTTCCGCCGGCGGCCGCAAAAACTTAAGGGGTTTTTTTCGCTTGAGCCAGCTCGCCAATAGGATGCTCGTCAAACTGAATGGCGCCGGCAATGAAATCGCCGTTCTCGATTTGCGCGATCATGGGCTCATTCCCAGCGCTGCCGAGGTGCGGGCAATTGCCAAGGGAAATGGCTTCTCCTTCGATCAACTCATGGTCTTGGGCGAGCCTCGCTCACCAGGCTCGGAAGCCTTCGTGACGATTTACAATCGCGATGGCTCGCAAGCGCAATCCTGCGGCAATGGCACGCGCTGCGTTGCCTACCTGCTCTCGCGGGAAACTGGCCGTGATCGTGTTGTGCTGGAGGCGGCGGCGGGTCGGCTGGTGTGCTGGCGGCGAGCCGAAAACTCCTACACCGTCGATATGGGCGCGCCGCGCTTCGCTTGGGATGAGATTCCGCTGCGCGACCCGTTTTACGATACGCGGACCATTGAGCTGCAAATTGGCCCGATCGACGCGCCCATTTTGCATACGCCGTCGGCCGTCAATATGGGCAATCCGCACGCCATCTTTTGGGTGAGCGACGTTACGGCTTATGACCTCGGCAAGATAGGACCCTTGCTCGAAAACCACCCGATTTTTCCCGAGCGTGCCAATATTTCTCTCGCACAAGTGATCTCGCGCAATGAAATTAAACTCAAGGTTTGGGAGCGTGGGACCGGGCTCACACGCGCCTGCGGATCGGCGGCTTGCGCCGCCCTCGTCGCGGCCACCCGCAAGGAACTGACCGGCCGCCATGCGACCGTGCGCCTGCCCGGTGGCGTGCTCGATATCGAATGGCGCGAAGAGGATAGCCATGTCCTGATGACGGGCGAAGTCGAATTCGAGTTCGAGATCAAACTCGATCCAAGCCTTTTCAAGGACGTGCTGGTATGAGCCACAATGAGCCGCAACCTCGCGACGTTGAAGTGCTGACGTTCGGCTGCCGGCTCAATCTCGTTGAGTCCGAAGCCATCCGCCGCGCCGCCCTCGCGCAGGGACGCACCAACCTGATCGTCATCAATACTTGCGCCGTTACCGCGGAAGCGGTCCGCCAGAGCCGGCAAGCGATCCGGCGCATCAAGCGTGAGCGGCCAGGCGCGGAAATTGTTGTGACAGGCTGCGCCGCGCAAATAAATCCGCTCGAATTTGGTGCAATGCCAGAGGTCGATGGCATCATCGGCAATGCGGAGAAAGCTGATCCTTCGAGCTGGGCGAAGGAGCGCCGCCACGGCACCGAGGTCCCGGATATTTTTTCGGCCCCGCCCGCGCCGCGCACCTTGCCGGAAGGCATCGAGGATCGCACGCGCGCCTTTCTCGCCGTGCAGACCGGCTGCGATCATCGCTGCACCTTTTGCATCATCCCATTTGCGCGCGGGCCTTCGCGGTCCGTACCGCCAAGCGAGGTTTTGGAGGGCGTGGCGAGACTCGTTGGCACTGGCTTTAAGGAAATCGTGCTGACAGGCGTTGACCTCACGTCTTACGGCTCGGATCTCGGCGATGGCCCTGAGCTCGGCACTCTTGTGCGAAGCATCCTTCGCTCGACGCCGCGACTCGAGCGGCTACGTCTCTCGTCGATCGACTGCATCGAGGCGGATGCGGAGCTTTTCGACGCCTTCGCCGACGAGCCTCGTCTCATGCCCCATCTTCATCTTTCGCTTCAGTCGGGAGATGATCTCGTTTTGAAACGGATGAAACGCCGCCACTCTCGAAGGGACGCGATCGAGTTTTGCCAAGAATTGCGGCGGCGGCGGCCGGACATCGTCTTTGGCGCCGATGTCATCGCTGGCTTTCCAACGGAAAGCGAAGTGATGTTTGAAAACACCCACTCGATCGTTGAAGACTGCGGGTTGACGCATCTGCATGTCTTCCCGTTCTCCGCCAGGCCCGGGACGCCGGCGGCGAAAATGCCACCTGTTGCGCCGGAGATCATCCGGGAGCGCGCCAAACGCCTGCGGATAGCGGGCGAGGCGGCGCTGCGCGCCCACCTTTGCGCGCAAACGGGCAAAGTCTTGCGGGTTCTTACCGAACGCGGCGGCATTGGCCGCACCGAAGATTTTACACGCGTGCGCATCTCCGACACGCCGCCGTCACGGATGATCGATGTAACGATAGCGGGCAATGACGGAAAGTTATTGGAGGTAGCTGCAAAAAGCATCCTCAATGCTGATCAATCCAATACTGAAGACGCAATCCTAGTTAAGCCGCCTGAGCCGGCGTGGCATAATTCGCCTCTACTGGCTTGATAAAGGCGCATTTGCCATTAAACGCGGTCACCGCCAGCTTCTTCTCGGCAATGAACCGGTTAACAGCCGACACAAGACCGGGCCACTGTGCAAGGTAGTCATCGCAGAGCATGATACCGCCTGGGCGAAGAAGGTGATAATAAGAAGAGAGGTCGGAATAGACTTCCTCATGCTCATGACCAGCGTCGATGTAGATGAGATCGGCGGCGATTTCAAAACGTTTAAGGAGATGGTACGCGGCAGACGATGTCATCGGCAAGGGATAAACGGCCTCGATCATCCCCGACTGGATCATATTAAAGATAAATTGCCAGAAAATGGTAGGATAACCATTCTTCAGGCGCAAAGAGCTTCGGAAATTTGAGTTAAGCCAAAGGGTATCGTTCGACCCAAGCCACGTATCGATGCAGATAATCTCGCTATTCAATCCTTTTGATTTGCAGATATTCAGCATGTTATAGGCGGAGGCGCCTTTCCAAGAGCCAACCTCAATAATCAGCTTAGGCTGGCTTGCCACGATCGCTTGGTCGAACAGTTGGTGTTCGCTTCCCCAGCCCTGCAGGTCAACTTCAAAGCCAGTGAAATCGACCTCACTGTAATCTTTCTTAATATCGATATGCTCGAAAATCCTGCGAAGGCTTGTGGTCATCTATTTTTCCCGAACTAAGGATGAAGCGACGAAGAGCTTAGCGCACCGAGCTTATGTGGAGCAGGATCCTACCAAGGCGGTCTAGCTCCGTTTTCGAGGCGGGGATAGAAAAGCGCAGCCAGTCGGCTCGCTCCGGAAAACGCCGTGCGAGGATTCCGGCGCTGGCCAACTGGTGAAAGACACCCTGCGCATCCTCGTGCCGAACAAGGCGGAATAGCGGAGTGGCGCCTACGATTTCGAATCCGGCGGCCGCCAAGAGGCGATCAAGCGCCTCTCCTTGCGCGGCGAGTTGCGCCCGGGTGAGCTCAACCCAAGTTCGATCCGCGAGCGCCACTGAGCCGATCGCGATGGCCGCGCTGGAAACCGGCCAGGGATCGAGCGCATGGCGCAGTTTTTCGGCAATCGATTTCGGCGCGATCGCAAAACCCAGCCGAAGCCCTGGCAGACCATAAGCCTTGCCGAAAGAGCGCAGCACGACCAACCCCTCCTCTGGGAATGCTGGAAGAACGCTCGCCGCCGGACTGAAAAAATCCGCGAAAGCTTCATCGACAACCACCAGCCCGCCACGCGCGCCGAGCGTCCTTGCGAGCCTGATAAGAGCTTCAACCGGAAGAAGGCGGCCGTCAGGATTATTCGGATTGACAACGGCCGCGACGTCTTGCGTTTCCAACTCTTTGACATCTTCAACGACGGTAACGACCGCCCCCGCCGCAGACCAGCTCCTCACGTGCTCGCTATAGGTTCGCCCCAAGATGCCAGCGCGATGAACCCGGTAAAGATGTGGCAGCCAATTGATCACCGCCTGGCTGCCTGGCGCGGCGACGATTTCGGCGAGAGGCGGCACTCGATAAGCCAGGCGTGCCGCCGCTTCGAGTTTTAGAAGCTCATCGGACTGCGGCAAACGCGTCCAGCTTCCCGGCGGCAGCGGGGCGAATGGATAGGCATAGGGGCTAACGCCGGTTGAAAGATCAAGCCATGGCTCGGGCGCTTGCGGATAGGCCTTCCGCGCGGCAGAAAGATCGCCGCCATGGTCAAAGGCGGCATGGGAGCGCGGGGGCACTTTACGCATGAATTTCGCCATCACATTCGAACTCGCGGCGCTGGCTGTCGCAGGCGAGGCCTGCCTCGGCTATCCGCATTTGCTCTTCCGCGTCATCGGCCATCCCGTCACTTGGGCTGGCCATTTGATCGCGCGCGCCGACCTCTGGCTCAACCAAGACGAACAAACCTTCGCAAGGCGGCGCGCCATGGGCGCGCTCGCGCTCGCGGCTCTCCTCGCGAGCGGGTTCGCCCTCGCCGCCCTTATAAACGCCGCCCTCGGCGCGCTCGGTCTGCCACCGCCCGCGGTGACTTTCGCTAATGCGCTGATTGCCTCGAGCCTCATCGCGCAACGCAGCCTCGACGCGCATGTGCGCGAGGTTGAGGCGGCGCTTTGCGATAGCACGGACGCGGCGCGAGCGGCAGTCGCAAAAATCGTCGGCCGTGATGTCGCCGGCCTCGATGAGGCAGGCATTTCCCGCGCCGCCATCGAGAGTCTCGCCGAGAATTTCTCGGACGCCGTCGTCGCGCCTGCCTTCTGGCTGGCGCTTGGCGGCCTGCCTCTCGGGTTTTGCTACAAGGCCATCAATACCGCCGACTCGATGATCGGCCACCGCACCGCTCGCCATGCCGCATTCGGCTACGCCGCGGCAAAACTCGACGACGCCATCAATTTTTTGCCCGCGAGGTTATCGGCCCTGCTCGTTATGGCCGCTTCATTCTTCTGGGCCGAAGCCTCCCCGACGGCAGCTTGGCGCACCGTCAGGAGCGATGTGACCGGCCATCCCTCGCCGAACGCGCCTTGGCCCGAGGCCGCCTTCGCGGGCGCCCTTCATTTGCGGCTCGGCGGCCCCCGTGCCTATGGGGGCGCAAAGCTCGCCGATGCCTGGATCGGACAAGGGAAAGCACCAACCCTGCAAGATATAAAGCGCGCCCTCCTCTTGTATCGCAGCGCCTGCCTTATCCATTGGGTGGTCTTGATGGCGCTGGCGTTTGTCATTGGGCAAGCTTGAGGAGAGCGTCGAGATCAATATGCGCCTCGAGATGCGCGGCGAGCGCATCGAGTGCGTTGTCGATCGCCTCATCATAGGAGAGGCCGGAACCCTCGCCACCAAAGCAGGCGAGGAGCGAGCGCCGTTGCGCGGCCTCGGCAAAAAGCCCATGCACATAGCAGCCGCGGATCCGCCTACTCACGGATGCGGCGCCATCATCGCGGCCATCGGCGAGATGCAGCACCGGCCTTGAGCAGTCCGGTCCAAATGTGCGACCCGCATGGATTTCATAGCCAGAGAATGGGGCGCCACTGTCAACGCTCTTTCCCGTCGCCTCGCTAACCACTTTGCGCGTCTCCAGGACCGTCTCAATGTCCAGAAGGCCCAGCCCATCTGCCTCGCCCGGTGGACCTTCCATGCCGCAAGGGTCGCGGATGAGTTTGCCGAGCATCTGATAGCCGCCGCAAAGGCCGAGGACATGGCCGCCGCGCCGGACATGCGCAAAAAGATCGATGTCCCAACCCTCTCGCCGGAACGCCGCAAGATCGGCAATCACCGATTTCGAACCCGGCAGAATGACGAGCGCCGCCTCGGCTGGCAAAACCTGGCCACTCTTCACCCATGCGAGGCTGATATCCTTTTCCAGCCGAAGAGGATCGAGATCGTCGAAATTCGAGATGCTCGGCAGAATGGGCACAGCGATGATGACCGGGCCGCCACGGGCTCCCGAAAAGCCCGAGAGTTCCTGCGAATCCTCAGCGGGAAGGCGGCCTGCCTCATGGCAAAAAGGGATGAGCCCGAGGCTTAGCCAGCCCGTGCGCTCGGCGATGTTTTGCAGCGCATCCGCGAAGAGAGTGGCGTCCCCCCGAAATTTATTGACTAAGAATCCCTTGATCATCGTGGCATCGGCGGGATCGAGCACGGCTTTCGTGCCAACAATTTGCGCGATGACGCCGCCGCGATCGATGTCGCCGAGGAGGACCACCGGTACATCGGCGGTTCGCGCAAAGCCCATATTGGCAATATCGTGCTTACGGAGATTAATCTCGGCGGCGCTGCCAGCGCCTTCCGCGAGAACGAGATCGGCTTCTTCGCAAAGCCGGTGGAAACTCTTCAACACGGCTGACAGAAGTCGCGGCTTCATCTGTTGATATTCGCGCGCTCTGGCGAGGCCAACCATTTGTCCGCGCAAAATGACCTGCGCGCCAACTTCCGATTGCGGCTTCAACAGGATCGGATTCATATCCGCCACCGCTGGAACGCCGCAGGCCCTCGCCTGCATCGCCTGGGCGCGGCCGATCTCCCCGCCATCAGAGGTAACAGCGGCATTGTTGGACATGTTTTGCGGCTTGAACGGCCGCACTTGCAGGCGGCGTTTTTGATACGCACGGCAGAGGCCGGCGACGATCACCGATTTCCCAACGCCCGAACCGGTGCCTTGCACCATCAGCGCCTTGGCGCGCCTTTGCATCTTCTAAAACTCTATGCCCGCTTGCGCCTTCACGCCACCGCCAAAATGATGTTTGACGAGCGTCATCTCGGTCACCAAATCGGCGATTTCCAGAAGTTCCGGCTTGGCGTTGCGCCCGGTCACCACAATATGAAGCCCGTCGCGCCGCGATCTCAAGACTTGAATGACATCTTCTAGTGGCAAATAATCGTAGCGCAGCGCAATGTTCAGTTCGTCGAGTATAATGAGCTTGAGCGACGGCTCCGCCATGAGATCGCAAGCCTTTGCCCACGCCGCGGATGCGGCCGCCACATCACGCGCGCGGTCCTGAGTTTCCCACGTGAAGCCTTCGCCAAGCGTATACCAGCGCAAAAGATCCGGGAATCGGGTAAGCGCGCGCCGCTCACCAGTCTCCCAAGCGCCTTTGATGAATTGTACGACGGCGCAGGGCCATTCGTGCCCGAGCGCCCGCAGCAAGAGGCCGAAAGCGGCCGTCGATTTGCCCTTGCCCTTGCCGGTGTGAACGATCAGCAGTCCTTTCTCGCGGACCGACTTGGAGGCAACCTCGGCGTCCTGCGCGGCCTTGCGCTTCTGCATCTTCTCCTTATGGCGACGCGCGTCGTCGCCTTTCTCGACGCCGGCGCTAGAGCTGCTCATGCAAAGAATAACCGGGCTTGCGGAAGGACTTCACGGACAACACTTCAATCACAAGCCAGGATGACATGCGAGGTCTTGAAGATCGCCACCACGCGCCCACCGATATTCGCTCCAGCGACCTCGGCGCCCTCCCGGCTGATCACCGACGTCAGTGTTTTACCCCCAATATCGACGATGACCTCGCTGCCGGTTTCATCATCGATGCGGCTGATGACGGTTCCAGCAATTTTGTTGCGCGCCGAAATGCGAAGTACTTCGCCTTCCGGCGCCAACATGACGGATTGCGCATTGACCATGGCGATACAATGACGTCCTACTGCCAACCTCAGCTCTTCCAGAGTGGAATTGGAAACCAGGCCCGTGATCACGATCTCTGGAGGAGCTTGCAGCTTGACCTCGCTGTTGACCCGCGCCGGCGCGATTTTGGTGACTTCGCAGAACAAGGCATTTCGAACGCTCAGTTTTATTCCTCCGAGAAAGAAAAGCTCGTCTTCATGCTCAAGGCCGCTTTGCGCGATCGATGTGGATATCGCGCCAAGCTGCGCCTCGAGGCGGCGGAAGGTGCGTATCAACCTTAAGCCTTCTTCAGTTACTTCGACGCCACCGCCACCGCCCCCGCCGGTCCGCGTAATGAAGCCTGGCCTTGGGAGCAAATTGTTGATCGCATTCACGGCGTCCCAAGCCGTTTTATAGCTATAGCCGGTTGCTTCAGCCGCCTTTGTAATGCTTTTGTGGATGATGACCGATTCAAGCAAGGCGATACGCTCGCGCCCAATCAACAGCCGCCCGCCCGCCCGCCAGGCGAGGATCGCGTCAAGCTCGCCATCCTGCGCCAATTCGCCTCTCCCCTAACCGCCGATGGGTTTCTATAATCCTGACCGCCGCCTGAACCCTAGGTGAAGGCGCTTTTTGTTCGAGCGGCGCCTGAGCCCGCGAGCGCGTGGAGGCATAGACAGACAGCTCTCCTCGCCATAATGTTCGCGGCGAATATTTGAGTGCCCCCTCGTGACGACGTTGTTTCTCAGCCACCCCTCCTATCTCGAGCATGATACGGGTCCCGGGCATCCGGAGCGCTCCGATCGCCTGCGGGCTATCGCCGACGCACTTGGCGAACCGCGCTTTGCGGCGCTGCAGCGGCAGGAGTCGCCCGGCTGCCAGCGCGACGCCGTGCTGCGTGTCCACCCGGCGGAATATGTTGACGCCATTAAAGCCGCGGCGCCGGAACACGGCCGAATTTACCTTGATCCAGACACCCCTGTCAGCCCGAAAAGTTTTTTGGCGGCCGGGCACTGCATTGGTGGCATCGTCGCGGCCGTCGACGAGGTCATGGGTGGCGAAGTTGACAACGCCTTTGCCGCGATGCGCCCTCCAGGGCACCACGCGGGAACCGCAAGCCCCATGGGCTTTTGCTTCTTCAACACGGCGGCGATCGCGGCGCGCCAGGCCCAGGCCGTACATGGCGCCGAACGCGTCGCCATCGTCGATTTCGATGTTCACCATGGCAATGGCACCCAGGAGATTTTTTGGCGCGATCCCTCCGTCCTCTACGCCTCGTCCCATCAGATGCCGCTCTATCCGGGCACCGGCGGCCGCGATGAATGCGGCGAGCACGGCAATATCGTCAACGCGCCGCTGCGGGCAGGCGATGACGGCGAGGCTTTTCGAGAGGCGTTCCAAACCGTGCTGCTGCCGCGCATTGGCGCCTTCCACCCCGACCTCATCGTCATCTCGGCGGGGTTTGACGCGCATAAGCGCGATCCGCTCGGAGGCCTTGGCCTCCTCGAGGAGGATTTCGCCTGGGCGACGTCGCGGCTTATGGAGATAGCCGGAAAATGCGCGGACGGCCGCGTCGTCTCGCTCCTTGAAGGCGGCTATGATCTCGAAGCCCTGGCGCGCTCCGTGAGCGCCCATGTCGAGACCTTGATGGGCGCGTGAGAGCTAACGAAGGGGTGATCAATGCGTTATATTCTCGCCGCGATCTTCTTTTGCGCGTCCGGTACGCTCGCGGCATCCGCTATGCCAACGGTCCGCCCCAGTTCGGTTTCGGTGTTGGAAGTGGACTTGCTGGTGCAAGTGGCGAAGCGCAATCGGCCGCAGTCTCATCGTCACGGTCGCAGTATTGAGGGCACCCGTCATCGTCACAGTCGCGGCGGGGACGGTGGCATCCACCCTTTGGTGGGAAGCGGTGACTACTAAAATCGGCTCTGCTGCATTCATCGGCTAGAAGATGAACGGCCTTCGTTGGCACAAAAAGAGGGGATCTTACACCCTCGCCAACCGCCCCCGGCCACCCCCTTGTAAGATCGCGCGTCAGAATCTTACCAAAAGGTTTCACGTGAAACATTTTGGTAAGATCATGCTCGAAAATCTTACATAAATCCTACCCCCGCCTAATCGCATCGATCAGCGCCAGCGCGTCTTTGGAATCCCATTGCGCGGGGCCCGCCATGGTGCCGATCTCGCAGCCATTCTTATCGATGAGAATCGTCGTTGGCAGACCGAACACTTTTCCTGTCTGTTTGAGGATCTCAAAGGTCTCGGCCCGGCTATCCGTATAAAGCACGAGATTTTTTATGCCGTTGTCGGCGAAGAACGCCTTCGGCCGGTCGAGTTTTGCCGTGTCGATATTCACGGCGACGACGACAAAATCCTTCGATCCGCGAAGATTTTGGAGCTTATCGAGCGCCGGCATTTCCAGGCGGCAAGGCACGCACCATGTCGCCCATAAATTTAGGAGAACGGTCTTGCCGCGAAAATCCTCAAGGCTGGCCGTGCCACCCTCCGCCGTTGCGAATTTGAGGCTGGGCACCGGCTCTGGCCTCGCCGCGAGCAAGAGTGCGGCGACCTCGCCGTGAACCATGGGCTTCAGCCGCGCCGCCACCTCGGCCGCCCCGCGGCAGGCGGGCGAGAGAGCGGCATCCTTGCCGCCGGGCACCTTCAATGCGTATATCGCAATAAGGGCAGCCACGGCCAGGGCGGCGCCTGCAATCACAGGAGGGCGCGAAAGTTTGGAAATGATATCCATCATGCGAGATCGATCTTCACAAGGCAGCCGCGTCGATGAGCAATAAGATGTGGGGCGGCCGCTTCATGGGCGGCCCCGACGCCATCATGGAAGAAATCAATGCCTCCATTGGTTTTGATTTCCGCCTCGCGCGCCACGACATCGAGGGGTCGAAAGCGCATGCCGCGATGCTCGCCAAGACTGGTATATTGGAGCCGCAAGATGCGCAAGCGATCGCGCAGGGCCTCGACAAAATCGCGAGCGAGATCGAGGCCGGAACCTTCCCATTTTCACGCGCGCTGGAAGATGTGCATATGAACATCGAGGCGCGGCTTGCCGAGCTCATTGGGCCCGTCGCGGGGCGCCTACACACGGCGCGCTCGCGCAACGATCAAGTCGCCGTCGATTTCCGCCTCTGGATCCGCGAGGCCCTCGACGCGCTCGATGACCAATTGCGTGATCTGCAAGCGGTCCTCGCCGAAAAGGCGCTCGCCCATGCCGGCGACGTGATGCCGGGTTTTACACATCTGCAGCCGGCACAACCCGTCACCTTTGGCCATCATCTTCTGGCCTATGTCGAAATGTTTTCGCGCGACCGTTCGCGGTTGCGCGACACAAGAGGACGCCTCAATGAGTCGCCGCTCGGCGCGGCCGCCTTGGCCGGCACATCGTTCCCAATCGACCGGGCGATGACGGCGAATGCCCTGCGGTTTGACCGGCCCACCGCCAATTCGCTCGACAGTGTCGCCGACCGCGATTTCGTCCTGGAGAGCCTTAGCATGGCCGCCATTTGCGGGGTCCATCTTTCCCGCCTCGCCGAGGAAATCGTACTGTGGGCCACGCCGCAGTTTGGCTTCGTGACCCTATCGGATAAGTTCTCGACCGGCTCCTCCATCATGCCCCAAAAATGCAATCCCGATGCGGCCGAACTCATTCGTGGCAAGGCCGGCCGCATCATCGGCGCCCTGAATGCTCTGCTCATCGTCGTGAAAGGCCTGCCCCTCGCCTATTCGAAGGATTTGCAGGAAGACAAGGAAGGTACGTTCGATGCCCTCCATACGCTCTCGCTTTGCATCGCCGCCATGACCGGCATGATCGGCGATTTGACCATCGATCCGAAGCGCATGAAAAAAGCCGCGGGGCTTGGCTACGCGACAGCGACGGACCTCGCCGACTGGCTCGTGCGTGAACTTAAAATGCCGTTTCGCGACGCTCATCACGCCACGGGCCGCCTCGTCGCCATCGCTGCGGCGCAAAATAAGGGCCTCGAAAAACTTTCGCTTGGAGAAATGCATAGCATCGAGCCACGCATCACGGATGGTGTCTTTTCCGTGCTTGGCGTTGAAAATTCCGTGCGCAGCCGGACGAGTTTCGGCGGCACCGCGCCCAAGAATGTGCGGGCTCAAGCGAGGCTTTGGATGAAGCGGCTGAAGAAGGGCGGGAAGGGGTGAGGGAGGTGGCGGCGCGCTTAAATCAAGACCAGAGGTCCCGCTACGTCCCTGGACTGACGCAAAAACCGGCATCATGGGAGGTACGAGTACCCAAAACCGGACTCTACCAACGCAAATCATTTGAGCGCCTAGACATCCGCGTCGCCGCCACATCTATCTCCGCCCAGCTAATTTGCTGGGGCGCACACGGTTCCGTTGTCCGACCATTTAAGCGCGACTCACCGCGGCTGTTGCGGCGACCAAAACCAATAGTTTGCGACGCCGTAAATGAGAATGAGCGTTATACAAATGCTGGTGATGAATATGCCGATTTGGTCAGCTTCACGCCAGGCCCGATAAGAGCTGTATAGCCAGAACATTTGGGATACCAAATTTGCAATAACCCCATATTGGGGCCGCTTAAGGGACGTCAGCAAAAACCCCAGGCCAGTAAACCCGACCAGCCCAATTTGCACGACACCATTGAAACTGACAATCTCATTCATCGACGTATTGGTAGCCCCGTTCCACTGTAATCGGCTCTTGTAGGTTCGCAGCTACTAACTCTTGCGCAGGTCGTCAAGTTTGCGATGGATGTCTTCGAGAGACTGCAATACCGGTCCTTCCAAAAACCGCAGCACCTTTTGTGCAGCAATTTCGTCGCTTGTTATTTCCAACTTTCTTCGTTCCGAAACCCCGTCCCGTTCGATCAGCTTCAGCAGGCCATCGATGTGGCTATCTCGATTTTCCCCCCTTTTTTCCTCATCCCACTCCGGCATTGCTATGCGTGAGAATACATAACTCGTCATCCAACCAAGATTGGCTGCGAAGAGTTCGTTCATTCCAATACGTCTCGCACTAACTATCTGCTCATAGTGCTGGCTATGCAACGCAAATGTCACTCTCAAATCCACTACCGAAGGCGCTGTGATTCCTGCCTTTGGCTCAGCTGGAAGGTAAAAATAATGTCGCTTATTCTGTTGATACCCGATAATCGGTTCCAAACGCCGTTTTGTGCGGTCTCGATTGCTCCCCTTCTCGAAGACATTTGTGATAAACCGAATGACGGCTAAGGTGATGTATTCAGCAGGTTCTTGCTCGCGAACTAAGTCACATGTTTGGGTCATCACACAGAAAGCGCAAAAGTCAGGCCGCTCGGCCATGTAGTCCTGATGTCCCTTTAATGCGGGTCTCAGCAGTTTAGCGTCGATGATGTCGCCCTGACACAAATCTGAACTACAGTCCTTAAGCTCTCGATAAACTGGGTGCATGATCTTCCTCCTGCATCCTGTGCCAGTAGACAGCACCTAGCAAATCGCTAGTGTGGATAACGAAGCGACTTTAATAGCCATGACCTCCGACATTCAAGCTACCATCGCAGCTCCGAGTCACGGGCGGTAATTCTCCGATTGACCCCAAGATTTTGGTTCAACTTCGAAAGGAGCCGGGGCAAGCGGCACATATTCAGCGAAATTCGCGTGAACGCGCGTGCGGCGCAGAAGCTCCCTGTCGCCGCCGTCTCCGAAAGCAACTTTGGCACTCGCGCGCATGGATATGACACGAAGGGCCAGCGCGATAAAAAAGGGCGTGAGAAGGCTTGCATAAAGCGCTGTGACAGGCATGCCAAAGGCCTCTTCGATTACACCGTATGAGCCTCTTCTGGGCAAGCGCTCTCATTCAGCGGGCGCTAGCACGCCCTCTATCTCTTGGGTGACGGCTTCTATTGGTGCCATCCCGTCCACGGTATGGAGCAGGCCGCTCCTCGCATAATAATCCGATACGGGGGCGGTTTGCGCCTGATAAGCTTTAAGCCTCGCTTTAAAAGCTTCGGGATTATCATCGCTGCGGGCCACCTGGCCGCTGGCGATCGTCTGCCGCACTCGATTTGCCATCCGGGCGAGCAGGGCCGGCTCATCGACTTTGATCTCTATCACCGCATCGAGATCCATGCCCTTAGCACGCAGCATTTTGCTCAAAGCCTCGGCTTGCGCGACGGTACGCGGAAAACCATCGAGAATGAATCCCCCTTTCGCGTCCTCGGCTTCGATCCGTTCGGCAGTGATACCGATAACGATCTCATCCAAAACGAGCTCGCCCCTATCCATGATTGGTTTTGCGATGATGCCGACGGGCGTCTTCGCGGCAACGGCGGTGCGCAGCATGTCTCCGGTCGATAATTGCGGGATTTTATACTTTTGCCTAAGCCAAGCTGACTGCGTGCCCTTGCCCGCTCCCGGAGGCCCCAGAAGGACCAATCTCATCGGCGCCTGCCCCTGAGCTTCGCTTTTTTGATAAGGCCCTCATATTGATGAGCCTGCAGATGCCCCATGATTTGCGAGACCGTATCCATCATCACGCTCACAACAATGAGGAGCGAGGTTCCGCCGAAATAAAATGGCAGCGCCGCATAGGAAATGAGCATCTCGGGAAGCAGGCAGATGGCGGCAAGATAAGCGGCGCCGATGACGGTGATGCGCGTCAAGATCGTGTCGATATATTGCGCGGTTCGCTCGCCGGGCCTGATCCCAGGGATGAACCCTCCGTGTTTTTTAAGATTATCGGCCGTCTCGGTGGGATTAAACACGATGGCCGTATAAAAAAACGCAAAGAAAACAATCAGCCCCACATAGGCGATCATATAGAGCGGGCGGCCGTGGCCAAGATAGCTGCTGACGGTCGCGAGAATGCCTGTCCCGCCTTGGCTTTGCGTGAAATTCGCCGCTGTAACCGGCAATAGCAGAAGCGAAGAGGCAAAAATCGGCGGTATCACACCGGAGGTATTGAGTTTCAAAGGCAGAAATGAGGTCTGGCCCTCGTAGACCTTATTGCCCTGCTGGCGTTTCGGGTAGGTAATGAGGAGCCGCCGCTGCGCCCTCTCCATGAAAACGATGAAACCGACCACGACCACTGACATCGCCATGACGCCAATGATCAACCCCGTCGAGATCGCACCTTGCCGCCCAAGCTCTAAGGTATTGACAATCGCCGAGGGGAATGCCGCGACGATACCGGCGAAAATGATGAGGGAAGAGCCGTTGCCTATGCCGCGTGACGTGATTTGCTCGCCGAGCCACATTAGGAACAGCGTGCCGCCCATTAACGTCAGCACGGTCGAAATGCGGAAGAAGAGACCAGGTTCCAAAACGACACCGGCGGAACCCTCGAGTCCGACCGAAATACCGTAAGCCTGAAAGGCCGCCAGAACGACGGTGAGATAGCGCGTGTATTGATTGAGAACCTTACGCCCCGACTCACCTTCCTTCTTGAGCGCTTCCAAAGTGGGAAAAACAGACGTTAGCATCTGAATAATGATTGACGCCGAGATATAAGGCATGATGTTGAGCGCGAAGATCGCCATGCGCTGGACGGCGCCGCCCGCAAACATGTTGAAGAGCTCAAGGACACCCTGTCGGCTGCCCGTGAAGGTTTTTTCAAAAACGGTGGGGTCAATTCCGGGTAGCGGAATGTAGGTGCCGAGCCGGTAGATGATCAAAGCGCCGAGAGTGAAATAAATCCGTTTTTTTAGCTCTTCGGCCTTGCCGAAAGCGCTCCAGTTAATGTTCGCCGCGAGCTGTTCCGCCGCCGATACCATTGTCTGCTCCCTTGGCACGAAGGTGCCAGAATATTCCTTGCTTGTCCGGGCTGGCGACTAAGCATCAACCGGATGAACCCGGCCGCAAACTTCCCTCAAGCCTCCGCCGCTGTCTCAGCCGGTGTTTGTCTAAGAACCTCGATTGATCCACCCGCAGCCTCGATCGCCGCTCTGGCGCTCTTTGAGGCAGCCGCGACTTGAAAAGCGAGCTTAGCTTTTAGCGCTCCTCCGCCGAGGATCTTAACGCCATCCAAGACTTTTCCGCAGATTCCCGCATTGACGAGCGATTCCACCGTCACCGTAACGGTTGGATCGAGTTGCCCCGCCTCAACAGCAGCATCAATCCGGCCGAGATTAACTTCGTTATAGTGCGTACGGAATGGGTTATGAAATCCGCGTTTAGGGAGCCGGCGATGCAAGGGCATCTGGCCGCCTTCAAAGCCCTTTATCGAGACACCGGCACGCGCCTTCTGACCTTTAACCCCTCGCCCGCAGGTTTTGCCCTTGCCTGAGCCGATGCCGCGGCCGACCCGCATGCGGGCCCTTGCGGAACCAGGATTATCGGCGATTTCATTTAGCTTCATCGGCCTGCCCTCGCTTATGCGCGGTCTGTTGGTTCGAGAATACGGACAAGGTGCATTACTTTGGCGATCATGCCACGCACGGCTGGCGTATCCTCCAGCGAAGCTTGGCGGCCGATCCGGTTCAGTCCAAGCCCGATGAGTGTCGCCCGCTGGATGGCGGGACGGCCTATCGGGCTTCGAATTTGTTCGACCACAATACGAGCCGGTGTCCTAGAGGCCATCGCTGTCATCCTATCAAGCTTCGCTCGCTACTTCGGCCTCGCCGCCCTGACGGCGCGCCTGCAATACGGAAACTTTTAAGCTCCGGCGCGCCGCGACAGCACGCGGCGAATCTTCTGTTCGCAGAGCATTAAAGGTCGCCCGCACCATGTTATAGGGATTTGACGAGCCCTGCGACTTGGCAACGACGTCGTGCATGCCAAGCGTTTCAAAAATCGCCCGCATGGGCCCGCCCGCGATGATGCCGGTTCCCGCCGGGGCAGCGCGCAAGACGACCCGCCCGGCGCCATGGCGGCCGGTAACGTCATGGTGCAACGTTCGCCCCTCGCGCAGCGGGATGCGGATGAGTGAACGCTTTGCCGAGTCGGTGGCCTTGCGGATGGCTTCGGGAACCTCGCGCGCCTTGCCATGACCAAAGCCAACCCTACCCTTGCGGTCGCCGACCACGACCAGCGCGGCAAAGCCGAAGCGGCGGCCCCCCTTCACCACCTTTGCGACCCGGTTGATGTGGACCAAACGGTCCACAAATTCGGGCTCGCGATCCTCCCGGCCGCGGCCACCTTCACCTTCACGCGCCATCCGTCTGATCCATGTTAAAAATAATCCCTGTTGTTCTTCAACCGCGCGATTTAGGATGAGAGCTCAAAACTTAAGCCCGCCCTCCCGCGCGCCTTCCGCCAGCGCCTTGACCCGGCCGTGATAGATATAAGCACCCCGGTCGAATACAACTTCTGTAATTCCAGCCCGCGCCGCCCGTTCCGCGATCTGCTGGCCGATAATTTTAGCGGAATCAATCGTTGCACCCGTTTTCAAGGCTTCGCGGTTGGCTTTTTCCAGCGACGAGGCCGCGGCCAGCGTCTTGCCCAGATCATCGTCAATGATCTGGCAATATATTTGTTTTGACGAGCGGAATACCGTCAGCCGGGGCTTCCCATAAGCGCGGGCGCGTAACGCCCGCCGCACGCGCTCCTTCCGGCGGCTTGTGGTCTTGTTACTCTTTGTCATTAAAGTCTTCCCGCAAAGCTCGTCGACTATTTCTTCTTGCCTTCCTTGCGGAAGATGAACTCTTCGGCGTATTTGATGCCCTTGCCTTTATAAGGCTCGGGAGGACGCAAAGCACGAATTTCCGCGGCCGTTTGTCCCACTTGCCGCTTATCGATTCCGGAAATCGTGATTTCTGTCGGCTTTGGCGCGACAATAGCGATCCCCGCTGGAATCGGAAACGTCACATCATGACTGTAACCAAGCGAAAGCTGTAGATTTTTGCCGGAGACCGCGGCCTTATAGCCGACGCCCGTTATTTCGAGTTTCCGTTCGAAACCTTTCGAGACGCCAATGATAAGGTTATTGACAATGGCCCGCGTCATACCCCACATGGCGCGGGCTTGCTTGCTATCGCCGCGCGGGGCCACGGTTATTTTGCTATCGGCGAGCGCCATCCCGACTTGATCGGGCGCAACGAAGGAAAGCTCCCCTTTGCTCCCTTTAACAAAAATGGACTGGCCCTCCACCTTGGCTGTTACACCCGAGGGGACAATAACCGGCTTCTTTCCAACGCGCGACATACCAGAATTTCCGGATAGTTGAAGCTAGAACACCCTGCAGAGGACTTCACCGCCGACATTCGCCTCGCGGGCTGCGTGATCGGCCATGACGCCCTTTGGAGTCGAGACAATGGTAACACCAAGTCCATTGGCGACACGAGGCATCGCGCCGACGGCGGCGTAGACGCGCCGCCCGGGCTTGGATACGCGCTCGATCTCGCGAATGACCGGCAGTCCGTCCATATATTTCAATTCAATTTCGAACTCGGTGCGGCCATTGCCGTATTCGGTCGTCGAGTAGCCGCGGATATAGCCCTCCGATTGAAGAACATCGAGCACATTGGCGCGCAGCCGTGACCCTGGCGTTTGCACCTTGCCCTTGCGGCGCATTTGAGCGTTGCGGATACGAGTGAGCATATCGCCGAGCGGATCGTTCATTGCCATGAAGCGCCTCCTACCAACTCGATTTCACAAGGCCCGGTATTAGGCCGCGAGAACCCAACTCCCGCAGCGCAATTCGAGACAATCTCATTTTTCCATTGTAGCCGCGCGGCCGCCCGGTCATCTCGCAGCGGTTACGGACCCGGCTGGCGGCGGAGTTGCGTGGCAATTCCGCCAGCTTAAGGCGGGCTTCGAAACGCTCCTCCATGGTCAAGGTGTCGTTATTGGCGAGCGCTTTCAACCGGCGGCGGCGGCCCGCGTATTGTTTGACGAGCTTCATGCGGCGCTTGTTTTTCTCAATCGAGCTTTTCTTTGCCATCCATGTTTCCTAAAATTTCCGCGTTTGAAACATCTGTTTCACTGCCGGAACGGGAAGTTAAAAGCGCCCAGCAAGGCGCGCGCCTCATCGTCCGATTTGGCCGTCGTGCAGACAACGACATCTAGGCCCAGGATGCTTTCCGCTTTGTCGTAGTCGATTTCGGGAAATACGATATGTTCTTTTATCCCCATCGCATAATTGCCATAACCATCAAAACTTTTTGGGTTGAGCCCGCGAAAGTCGCGGACCCTCGGAAGGGCGATGGTGATCAGCCGGTCGAGGAATTCATACATGCGGTTCTTGCGCAAGGTAACCTTAGCACCAATCGGCATATTCTCGCGCACTTTGAAAGTCGCGATGGCCTTGCGCGCATGAGTAATAACGGCCTTCTGCCCGGCAATTAAGCCGAGGTCTGCCGCAGCGAGCGTCGCTTTCTTCGTATCATTCACGGCCTCACCGACGCCCATGTTCAGAACGATTTTGTCGATGCACGGCACTTCAAACCGGTTCTTATATCCAAACTGTTGCGTAAGGCGGGGCCGCACGACCTCCTCATAATGTTTTTTAAACCGGGGTGTGTAGTCGGCGGGAGACGCGAACGGTTTAGCCTGCGCAGCGGCGGCGGCCTCGGCGGCGGGCTGCTTCTTCGAGCTATCCTTTGCTTCCTTGCCCTGGGCCTTCTTTGGTGCATCCTTGCCTGCTGGCTTGCCAGCACCTTTCGCCCCATCCTTGCCAGTTTTCGACTCAGCCATCGATCAACTCTCCGGAACGCTTGGCGAAACGCACCTTGCGGCCGTCATCGAGGATCTTGAATCCGACACGCGTCGGTCGGCCTCCACTGGGGTCCGCCAAAGCCAAGTTCGATAAGTGAATGGGAATTTCTTTCGTGATGATACCGCCTTCTTGCTTGGCGGTCTGCTTGAAGTGCCGCTTGACCGTATTGATACCGCGCACGATCGCGCGCTCTTCCTTCGGCCTCACCTCGACCACCTCACCGGATCGGCCCTTGTCGCGCCCGGTGAGCACAACGACCCGATCCCCCTTTTTTATTTTTGCCGCCATCACAGCACCTCTGGCGCAAGGGAAATGATTTTCATCTGGTTTCGGCCGCGCAATTCGCGCGGCACGGGCCCAAAGATGCGGGTGCCGATGGGCTCAGCCTGGTTGTTGATCAGAACCGCCGCGTTTGAATCGAAGCGAATGACCGAACCATCGGCTCGCTTAATGTCCTTCGCGGTGCGCACGACAACGGCTTTCATGACGTCGCCTTTTTTGACGCGGCCGCGCGGAATAGCCTCCTTAACCGACACAACGATGATGTCGCCGACGCTCGCGTATTTGCGCTTCGAGCCGCCGAGCACCTTGATGCACATGACGCGGCGCGCGCCGGAATTATCGGCGACATCGAGGTTCGTCTGCATCTGAATCATCGTTCCAAACCTTTCTTCAATGAGAGCACCTCAGGGCTTTCCCATTCGATCCACTTAAGGCCGCCCCGCCGCGGATCCGACGACAATCCAGCGCTTCAGTTTCGAGATCGGTCTCGTCTCCTCGATGAACACCGTGTCACCGACCTTGTGCGCCTTTGCCTCATCGTGAGCGTGATAATTCTTTGACCGCCTGACTGTCTTCTTCAACAAAGGGTGCGTGAACCGGCGCTCGACCTTGACGATGATCGTCTTGTCTTGCTTGTCGCTCACAACGACGCCCTGAAGAACTCTTTTTGGCATAAAGTTAGACCTATTCTTGAAATACCTAGCGGCTCTTACGCATGCTCGGTTCTTTGTTGGGCCGCAAGCGTTTTAATCCTGGCGATGTCCCGGCGAATGACCCGGATCCGCGCGGTATTTTCGAGCTGCCCGGTCGCCCGTTGGAAGCGAAGGTTGAACTGCTCTTTTTTGAGGCTCAGAAACTCCTGCTCGAGCTGATCCTTCGACATCACCTTGAGGTCGGCCCACCGTTGCTTGTGCTTCATTGCCTGGCCCTCACTCGACGATGCGCTCGATGAAACGGGTCTTGACTGGCAATTTCGCGGCCGCGAGCGTCAATGCCTCGCGCGCGATATTTGCCGGCACCCCGTCAAGCTCAAACATGATCCGCCCCGGCGCCACCCGGCAGGCCCAAAACTCTGGTGCGCCCTTTCCCTTGCCCATACGGACTTCAGTCGGCTTTTTCGACACCGGCACATCGGGAAAAACCCGGATCCAGACGCGGCCAGCACGGCGCATATGGCGCGTCAGGGCGCGCCGCGCCGCCTCGATTTGGCGGGCGGTTATTCTGTCGGGTTCGAGCGCTTTCAGTCCGTACTGGCCGAAACTCAACTCAAAACCCGCTTTCGATGCCCCGCGAATGCGGCCCTTAAAGGCTTTCCGGAACTTTGTGCGCTTTGGTTGCAGCATAATTAAACTCTCAACTAGGCCTTTATGCTAAGCAGCATCGCGTTCGCGTCGACGGCGCTCGCCGCCCGCGCCGTGGTCTTGCTCCGTCATTTTTCGATCTTGCGCCATTGGGTCATGTTCGAGGATTTCACCCTTGAAAATCCAAACCTTTATGCCACAGGTGCCATACGCTGTATTTGCCGTCGCCGTGCCGTAATCGACGTCGGAGCGCAGGGTATGCAGAGGCACCCGCCCTTCACGATACCATTCGAGCCTGGCGATTTCGGCGCCGCCCAAGCGGCCGGAGCAATTGATCCTAATACCTTCAGCGCCGAGGCGAATTGCCGATTGGACCGCGCGTTTCATGGCGCGCCGGAAGGCGACACGGCGCTCTAGCTGTTGCGCGATCGACTCGGCGACGAGCGTCGCATCGATTTCCGGCTTGCGAACTTCGACGATATTAATCATCACTTCCGAGTCGGTCATCTTCGAAACAAGTTTGCGAATCTTATCGATATCCGCGCCCTTTTTGCCGATGACGACCCCTGGCCGGGCCGAATGTATCGTCACGCGGCATTTTTTATGCGGACGCTCGATGATAATTTTCGAAATCGCCGCCTGCTTGAGGTTCTTTAAGAGCGTCTCTCTTATCCGCATGTCTTCATGCAGAAGTTTTCCATATTCGACCCGGCCCGCGAACCAGCGTGAATCCCAGGTTCTATTGATGCCGAGCCGCAAGCCGATCGGGTTGACTTTTTGTCCCATTGTTCTTCCTTAAGCCTCTTGGGAGGCGCCGGTTTCCCGGACGACGATCGTGAGGTTTGCAAAGGGCTTTTGGATGCGGCCGGAACGGCCCCTCGCTCGCGCGTGAAACCGCCGCATGACCATGGCCTTGCCCACGTAAGCCGCGGCGACAACAAGATCGTCCACGTCAAGGTTGTGGTTATTCTCGGCGTTGGCGATGGCGCTCTCCAAGGCCTTGCGCACATCGAAAGCGCAGCGCTTTCGCGAAAATTCGAGATCGGCGAGCGCCGTCTCGACCTTCTTTCCCCGTATCAATTGGGCAAGCAGATTGAGCTTTTGCGGGCTGACGCGCAGCATACGGGCGACCGCCTTCGCTTCATTCTCTTTGAGCGCGCGCGGCGCCTTGTCCTTTGCCATGGCTCAGGCCTCAGCCTCGTTTTGCTTTTTTATCGGCGGCGTGGCCATGAAACGTGCGCGTTGGCGAAAACTCGCCGAACTTATGCCCGATCATGTCTTCGGTGACCGAAACAGGAAGATGCTTGTGGCCGTTATAGACGCCGAATGTCAGACCCACGAATTGCGGCAGAATGGTCGAGCGGCGCGACCAAATCTTGATGATTTCCGAGCGCCCCGAGTTGCGTGAACTCTCGGCTTTTTTAAGCAGATAGCCGTCGACAAACGGGCCTTTCCAGATTGAGCGCGCCATACATCAACCCTTTTTCTTGGCTTTGTGCCGCGAGGTGACGATAAATTTCGCCGTTTGCTTATTGCTTCGCGTTTTCTTTCCCTTGGTCGGTTTGCCCCACGGCGTGACGGGATGGCGTCCGCCCGAGGTGCGGCCCTCGCCGCCGCCATGCGGATGGTCGACCGGGTTCATTGTGACGCCGCGGTTATGCGGGCGCCGGCCGAGCCAGCGGCTGCGTCCAGCTTTCCCGACCGAGATGTTCATGTGGTCCGGATTTGAAACCGCGCCAATCGTTGCGAAGCATTGGCCGTGGATCAATCGCTGCTCGCCAGAATTCAGGCGCAGAATGACATAGCCCTCATCGCGCCCGACGACTTGCGCGTAAGCCCCAGCCGCGCGGACCATCGCTGCACCCTTGCCGATTTTCATCTCAATATTATGGACGATCGTGCCGACGGGAATGTTCGTGAGAGGCATCGCATTGCCGGGCTTCACATCGGCTTGCATGCTGGAAATAACTTCATCGCCAACGGCGAGGCGCTGCGGCGCGATGATATAAGACTGCTCGCCATCCGAATATCGGATTAAGGCGATGAACGAGGTGCGATTGGGATCATACTCGATTCTCTCGACTTTTGCCGGCATATCGAGCTTACGGCGTTTGAAGTCGATGATCCGATAACTTTGCTTATGGCCGCCGCCGCGAAAGCGCACCGTGACGCGGCCATTGTTGTTGCGCCCACCTTTCGAGGGCTTCCCCTCGGTCAGCTGCTTCAGCGGCTTGCCCCTATAGAGCCCTGAACGATCCACGATGACAAGCTGGCGAAGACCAGGAGTCACTGGCTTATATGATTTAAGCGCCATTAGGGTGATCCTCGCATGACTCTAAAGCCCCGTTGTCACGTCGATCTTGTGCCCCTCGGCGAGGGTCACAACCGCTTTCTTCACGTCGGATTGCACCCCCCGGGTTCCCTTGAACATTTTTCGCTTGCCCTTACGGATTAAGGTATTCACGGCGATGACCTTGACATCGAAGAGCTGCTCGACGGCATCTTTGATTTCGGCTTTCGTCGCGGTTTTTCGAACTTTGAAAAAAACCTGGTTAACTTCCGAAGCCATCGTCGCCTTCTCGGTGATGACCGGTGCGATGATGACCTCATAATGACGGGAGTCATGGGCAAGGCTTCGCGGGCTCATTGGAAACGCGCCTCCAAGGCCTCAAGCGCCGCCCTTGTAAGAATGAGTGTCTTGCGGCGCAAGATGTCGTAGACATTGATGCCTTGCACCGGCAGGACATCAATCTCGGGAATATTGCGCGCGGCAAGCTGAAAGTTGCTTTCCGGCTCCATGCCGTCGATGATCAAAGCATTATCGAGGCCTAACTTGCTAAGCTTCTCACGGAGCGGCTTTGTTTTTGCCGCCTCAACACGTGCCTCGGCCCAGACAATGATAGCACCATCTTGCGCCTTAGCGGAAAGCGCATGTTTGAGGGCGAGCGAGCGCAGTTTTTTCGGCAAATCATGAGCGTGCGAACGGACCACGGGACCAAAAGCGCGCCCGCCACCACGAAACTGAGGCACCCGGGCGGAGCCATGCCGCGCTGATCCGGTCCCTTTTTGCTTGTACATTTTCTTGCCCGTGCGAGAAATATCGCTCCGGCCAAGGGTCTGATGCGTGCCAGCACGGCGCTTGGCGAGTTGGTAGCGAACCATGCGGGCAATCAAATCGGCACGCGGAGTGAGGCCAAAGATTGCGTCATTAAGTTCGATGGCGCCAACTGCCTCGCCATCAAGAGATGTCATATCGATTTTCATGCGCTGGCTCCCGCCTGCTCGCCGGCAGCACCATCCGCGGCTCCATCTGGCAAGCGGTATTTGCCGGGCCGGGGGGCCTCCTTGGGAAGTGCTTTTTTGACGGCGTCGCGCAGGAAAATCCAACCTCCCGGCGTTCCAGGCACTGCGCCCTCGACGAGAACGAGGCCGCGCTCGACATCGATTTCAATCACTCGGAGGTTGAGAGTAGTCACCCGTTCGGCGCCGAGGTGGCCCGCCATTTTTTTGTTTTTGAATGTTTTGCCGGGATCCTGGCGGCCGCCTGTTGAACCATGTGAACGATGTGAAATCGACACGCCGTGGGACGCTCGCAGGCCGCCGAAATTCCACCGCTTCATCGCGCCGGCGTAACCCTTACCTGTGCTCGTTCCAGTGACGTCAACAAACTGACCGACAACAAAATGATCCGCCGTAATTTCGGCGCCGAGAGGAAGCAACCCATCTTCCTCGACGCGGAATTCGGCAAGTTTCATTTTCGGCTCGACTTTCGCGACCGCAAATCGGCCGCGCTCGGCCTTGGAGACGTTTTTGACTTTCGCACGCCCGATGCCAAGCTGCATGGCGGTGTAGCCATTACGCCCCTTGGTCCGATGGGCCACGACCTGGCAACCGCCAAGCTTCAGCACGGTCACAGGCACGTGGGTGCCCGCGTTGCTAAAGACGCGCGTCATACCAACCTTTTGGGCGATAACGCCTGACCGCATATCCAAACCTTATTTCTCGATGGCGAAGGATTCCGCCGACAATCGTTCCTCTTTAGACGACTCACAGTCCCTATAACTTGATTTCGACATCAACGCCGGCGGCGAGATCGAGCTTCATCAAAGCGTCAACCGTTTGCGGCGTGGGATCGACGATATCGAGGACACGTTTATGCGTTCTTATTTCGAACTGCTCGCGCGATTTCTTGTCGACATGCGGCGAACGGTTGACCGTGAATTTTTCGATTTTCGTCGGCAGCGGGATGGGGCCTCGCACCTGGGCCCCCGTCCGCTTCGCCGTCGACACGATTTCTTTCGTCGACGTGTCGAGGATCCGGTGATCGAATGCCTTGAGTCTTATACGAATATTCTGACCGTTCATCAAAACCCATTCCCGCGGCCGCAAAGGCCTTTGCCCCGCAGCCGCTACCATCGATCCCCATTGCCACCCGCAGCATTCGGCTGAAGGCGTTTACTCCGTTATCGAGGCGACGACGCCCGCGCCCACGGTGCGGCCGCCCTCGCGAATTGCGAAGCGGAGTTTCTCCTCCATCGCAATCGGCACAATCAATTCAACGTCCATCGTGACGTTATCGCCCGGCATGACCATCTCCGTGCCTTCTGGCAGCGTCACCACACCCGTCACGTCAGTAGTGCGGAAATAGAATTGCGGACGGTAATTAGTGAAAAACGGCGTGTGCCTGCCACCTTCATCCTTCGTCAGAATGTAAGCTTCGGCCTTGAATTTCGTGTGCGGTTTCACAGACCCCGGCTTGCACAAGACCTGCCCGCGTTCGACATCTTCGCGCTTTGTACCGCGCAGCAGGGCGCCGATGTTATCCCCCGCCTGGCCTTGATCGAGAAGCTTCCGGAACATCTCGACGCCGGTGACGGTTGTTTTCACGGTTGGCCGCAGGCCAACGATCTCGATCTCTTCGCCGACTTTTACCGCACCGCGCTCAACCCTACCCGTGACAACAGTTCCGCGGCCCGAAATCGAAAACACATCTTCGACTGGCATCAAGAACGGCTGATCGATGGGCCGTTCTGGCTGCGGAATGTAATTGTCGACCGACTCCATCAGCTTGAGGACGGCGTCATGACCGATTTCGGGGTTGCGGCCCTCAAGAGCGCAGAGCGCCGATCCCTTGGTGATCGGGATATCGTCGCCAGGAAATTCATACTTCGAGAGGAGCTCTCGCACTTCGAGCTCGACAAGATCGAGGAGCTCGGCGTCGTCGACCATGTCAACTTTGTTCATGAATACCACAAGCGCCGGAACGCCTACCTGCCGGGCAAGAAGGATATGCTCGCGCGTCTGCGGCATCGGCCCATCGGCGGCCGACACGACCAATATGGCGCCATCCATCTGCGCGGCGCCGGTGATCATGTTTTTCACATAATCGGCATGGCCAGGGCAGTCGACATGGGCGTAGTGGCGCTTCTTCGTTTCATACTCGACATGCGCGGTCGAGATGGTGATGCCGCGTGCTTTTTCCTCGGGAGCCTTGTCGATTTGATCATAAGCCGTGTAGGTCGCGCCGCCCGTTTCAGCCAAGACCTTGGTGATCGCCGCCGTGAGCGATGTCTTGCCGTGATCGACGTGACCAATTGTCCCGATATTGCAATGCGGCTTTGTCCGCTCGAATTTTTCTTTGCCCATTATCCGGCTCCTTTAGGATTTGCTCACGCGCGCGATGAAAAACTCAGGCATATTTGGCCTGAATTTTTCCGGCCTCGCCCGCGGGGACCTGCTCATAATGATCGAACTGCATTGAGTAGTTGGCGCGTCCCTGACTGAACGAGCGCAATTGATTGACATAGCCGAACATATTGGCAAGCGGCACCATCGCGTTAATGACGACGGCGTTACCACGCATGTCTTGACCCTGAACTTGACCGCGACGCGCGAGAAGATCGCCAATGACAGCTCCGGTATAATCCTCGGGTGTCGTGACTTCGACTTTCATGATCGGCTCGAGGAGGATTGACCCGCCCTTCTGCAACGCTTCCCGAAAAGCGGCACGGGCGGCAATCTCGAAGGCCAACGCGGAGGAGTCGACGTCATGATAAGCGCCGTCGACCAAGGTCGCTTTGACGTCAACAACCGGGAACCCGGCAAGAACACCCGATCCCATGACGCTGTTGATACCTTTTTCGACCCCTGGAATATATTCCTTTGGCACTGTGCCGCCGACGATTTGACTCTCGAAACTCGCACCCGCGCCAGCTTCGTTGGGCTCAAAGACAATTTTAACACGGGCGAACTGCCCCGAGCCGCCGGTTTGTTTCTTGTGCGTGTGGTCGATCTCAACTCGCCTGGTCAGCTTCTCCCGGTAAGCGACTTGCGGGGCGCCAATGTTGGCATCGACCTTGTAGGTGCGTTTCAAGATATCGACTTTAATGTCGAGGTGAAGCTCGCCCATGCCCTTCAAGATCGTTTGCCCCGACTCCGGATCCGTCGAGACGCGGAAAGACGGATCTTCCGCCGCGAGCTTTGATAACGCCACACCGAGTTTTTCCTGATCGGCCTTCGATTTCGGTTCGATCGCAATTTCGATCACCGGATCGGGGAATTCCATGCGCTCGAGAATGACCGTCTTGTGGAGGTCGCAAAGCGTGTCGCCGGTGCGCGTCTCCTTAAGCCCCGCCAGCGCCACGATATCCCCGGAGTAAGCCTCTTTGATATCCTCGCGGTTGTTGGCATGCATGAGTAGCATGCGCCCGATCCGCTCTTTTTTATCCTTCGTCGAATTCAAGACGGTCGTGCCGGACTCCACGTGGCCGGAGTAAACCCGCGCGAAGGTAATCGTGCCGACGAAAGGATCGTCCATGATTTTGAAGGCGAGCATGGAGAAGGGGTCTTCGTCGCGGGGAAGCCGCACGAGCTCGGCTCCCGTGTCCATATCGACCCCTTTGATGGCGCCGCGATCGAGCGGCGAGGGAAGGAAATCGACCACCGCATCAAGCAGCGGCTGCACGCCCTTATTCTTGAACGCCGAACCGCAAAGTATCGGCACAAATGTGATGTCGCGGACTGCCTTGCGGATCAGCCGCTTGAGGGTCTCAATGTCGGGCTCCGTGCCATCGAGATAGGCCGCCATCACGTCATCGTCGAGCTCAACCGCCGCCTCGATGAGGAGATGCCGGTACTCTTCCGCCTTGGCCTTCAGGCCGGCCGGAATCTCTTGATCGGCATATTTCGCACCAAGGGCTTCGTCTTCCCAGACGATAGCCTTCATGCGGATGAGGTCGATGACGCCTTTGAAATCGGCTTCCGAACCAAGCGGCAGTTGGATACAGACCGGGCGGCCGCCGACTTTGTTTCTGATGTCCTCGACGCAACGATAGAAATCGGCGCCGATCTTATCCATTTTGTTGACGAAAACGATGCGCGGTACATTGTATTTATCGGCCTGGCGCCAAACCGTCTCCGTCTGCGGCTCGACGCCCTGATTGCCGTCAAGCACGCACACGGCGCCGTCAAGGACACGCAACGAGCGCTCCACTTCAATCGTAAAATCGACATGGCCCGGCGTGTCGATGATGTTTAGCCGCTTGCCATTCCAGAATGTTGTCGTTGCGGCGGAGGTGATTGTGATGCCACGCTCTTGCTCTTGCTCCATCCAGTCCATGGTCGCCGCGCCATCGTGGACTTCGCCGATTTTGTGTGATTTGCCTGAATAGTAAAGTATACGCTCGGTCGTGGTCGTTTTGCCCGCGTCAATATGGGCCATGATGCCGAAATTCCGGTAGTCCTCAATGGGATGACTGCGGGGCATGATCAATTCCTTTAGGCGGCTGGCGCCAAATTTCTAACTTCCTGCAAACGGCGAGGCTTCACCAACGGTAATGCGCGAAAGCGCGGTTTGCTTCTGCCATACGGTGGGTGTCTTCTCTTTTTTTCACCGCATTCCCACGGTTGCTCGCGGCATCCATCAATTCCGCCGATAATCTGTCAACCATCGTCTTGTCATTGCGGCCGCGCGCCGCGTTAATGATCCATCGGATAGCAAGTGCCTGCCGGCGCTCTGCCCTCACTTCGACCGGAACCTGGTATGTCGCGCCGCCGACACGGCGCGAGCGCACCTCGATCGAAGGAGCGACGTTATCAAGCGCCTGCTTAAAGACCGGCAACGGCTCCGTTTTCATCTTCTTCTCGATAACATCGAGCGCATTATAGACAATCGCCTCGGCAATCGATTTTTTTCCGTCATGCATCACGGAGTTCATGAACTTGGTCACCACGACATCGCCGAACTTCGCGTCTGGTATGATTTCCCGTTTTTCGGCCCTGTGGCGGCGCGACATTCTGAACTCCTCCTAAGCTCTACTTGGGCCGTTTGGCGCCATATTTGGAGCGGCGCTGCTTGCGATTTTTCACGCCCTGCGTATCGAGGACGCCGCGCAGGATATGGTAGCGAACACCTGGAAGATCCTTGACCCGGCCGCCGCGGATCATGACAACGGAATGTTCCTGTAAGTTGTGGCCCTCGCCTGGGATGTAGCCGATCACTTCGAAGCCATTTGTCAAGCGGACCTTAGCGACCTTGCGAAGAGCGGAATTCGGCTTTTTGGGCGTTGTTGTGTAGACACGCGTGCAAACACCACGCTTCTGCGGGCAGGCGCCCAGATGGCGCGCCTTTTCGCGATAAGTCTTCTCCTGCCGCGGCTTGCGGATCAATTGGCTGATCGTCGGCATCTTAAAGGAATATCCCAATTTTTCCGCGGCAACCGGAAGCCCAGAGCCGCTCGTCTAATTCATTAGCCCTTGCTGCTCGCCCGCAAGCAAACGACAAAGCGCCTTTTGGCCCGCGAAGGCCCTCGGCGTTATGCGGCAGAGGACCACGGCCAAAAGCCGCGTTCATGCCTTCCTTCACAACTTCAAAAGATTCCTGATCTTCTGAAACTTGTTGCGTCTTATTGTTAAGTTCGACAGCGTTTAGATTCGAAAATCCAAGACGAGGCGTCCCGGAAGCAGAAACCTACGGCCTGTCCGAAGCGGGGCGGAACTTAGTCGTGCTCTCCTGGTACGTCAACTCTTTTCGTCAAAAAACAGAAAAGACGACATTGGATATGGCGAAGCGGAAACTATTCTTTGAGTCTTCAGGGTTTGGAGAGAAACTTGGCCCCGAAAGGTAAACGCGATCGCGGATCGCGCCCCTCCTTAGAACCCATTTCGCGGCTTAGGTTAAAACACCGGCGTAGCGCGTTTATTTAGCATGTCGGCCAAAGTCTCGAGCGCTTTTGCCCTTTTTCTGAAAAATGTATGCGGCGCCCATTGTTTCTCCTCACAAAGCTTCCTTATCGAACGGCCGCGCGCCGAACGTAGTGCCCACATTGTCATGATGAGCGCCATGCCGGTATCGAGGTCGCGCAATTCCCGCAGCCATTCAAAGGCGACCTCCATTTGCTGTATCTCGATCGATGTTGGGCGGATGATCGCGCGGTTGCGGATCTCTTCGCGGGCGCGGCGCTCCCCTTCTTCAAGTTCGGCCTGCGCCAGCCGGTCCGCCCATTCAGTAAGCGTTTTTGGCCAGTGACCCCCAGGAAGGCGAGGGCCGCGCAGCCGCGGTAGCCGATCCAGCGTCTTGAACGCCCGCACAAGAGCTTGGCCGACACGATCAGCATCCCATTTTGTTAGTAGGTTGTTTACCTCCAGCCCATGGGCGCTTGGACTCTCAGCACCTACAGTCTTGTCAGCCATGCTCAGATCCCATCATCAAGAATGTTGTCGATGAGGGTAGGCTCGGAGGCAACTTCGAGGAGCATTAGCTTAATGAGGGATTCGCGCGTCATGTCCCGCTTGGCTGCCGCTTCTTCGAATTGAGCAGCAGCGTCCGGCGGCAATCGCAAAGACATCGCCGCGGCTGCGGCGCGGAAAGCAAGGCCGAACCTCTGTGCTTGGCGATGGACATTGTTGGGCGTCGAAGAAATGATTGGATCCTCGGCAATGCGTCTGGCATTCCAGCCAAGACCGAGGAGAAAGCCCAATCGGGCAATCCGCTCCCCCGTCCAGCGCGATTTGTGGATTTCGGTGACAACTGGCATGGCAAAACTCCGTTCTTTACGACCACGCCGCTTGAGATGCTGCGTGATTAGGTAGTATTACCTAGCTAATTTGGTAATATTACCTGGTGTGAAGCTGACCATGTTCGGTTAGTATACCGGTATGGAACTCCAAGACATCCTTTCTCGAATCGAAGCCCGGCTCGAAGCTACCGGCCTTTCGGCGCACGCGGCCTCGCTTGCCGCCAAACGCCCCGACGCGATTCGTAACCTTAAGCGCGCTGTTAAAAACAACGACCGGCGCGGCGTTACGACCGAAACGCTGGCGGCTCTCGCCCCCGTGCTGAAAACTACGGCGGCATGGCTTCTGGAAGGCGTTGGCGATTCAGCGCCCGCCAACCTCGTGCGAGTCGTCGGGCGCATTGGAGCCGGCGCCCAAATTCTGCCCGAGTTTGACAAAATCCCCCCTCAAGGACTTTACGAAATCGAGGTTCCATTCGCCGTCGCGGAGGGTGTAATTGCACTTCAGGTGGAAGGCGATAGCATGTGGCCACGCTATGATCCAGGCGACGTGATCATCTGCCGGCAAGGCGCGAACATCGACGGAATCAACGGTCGGGAAGCCGTTATCCGGACGGCCGATGGCAAGCAATTGTTGAAGCGCATATTGAGGGGAGGCCAGGAGGGAAGCTTCGACCTTGAAAGCCACAACGCGGCGCCAATACGCGGCGTGCGAATCGACTGGGTGGCCGAAATACAGGGAGTTGTCAGATCCGGTCAATGGCACCGGAAGAAATTTTCGCTGTAAGGTATTATTACCTTGACAGAGTATTATTACCTTATTTAAAAAAGCGGCTCCCGTGCTGGAGCCGCCAATGTCCGCCAAAGTTTTTGACCGCGATCAATCCGCTGAACACACCGCCGAGGCTGCGATAGAGGCTCAAGCCAGGCGGGCTGTTATCTCCTTCATAAAACGGCGGGCCCGCGCTTACGCGGCGCAACCCTCGGCCCTTGAGGCCTTCTCTCCGGACCTCGCGTCAGCGTCGCCCGAAATGATGATGCTGCGCGCCGGGCAACTCATCGACGCCGGGAGCCGAGGCCGGCCCCGGTGGATTGGCTTTGGCGGAGAGGTCAGACTGATCAACGCAAAAGCCCTTCTGCTCCTTGCCCGAACGCGGCGCCGCCAGCTGTTCCGCGGCGCGCATCACGCAAAGACACCGCTCAACGGCCGTGTGGCTGGCTGGTAGTTGTCCGAGAAATCCAGCTCTCTCCTCAGCCGCCAAGAGAGCGGAAGAAATCCCAAACGAGCTTCGCACTCGCCGCCTCGGCGCCTGCGTCGCCTTGATCCTGCCCCGCTTCACCCGCCGGGTTGAGGCCACCATGCCCGGCGCCCTCTAGGCGCACGAGTTCCACTGGCGCGGAACAATTACGCAGCTTTTCGAAATAAGCACGAATATATCCGTGAACTTCTTTTTCTGACCTCGAGGTGGTCCCCGCCGCGGGACTGCATCCTGCGGCTTCACTGAACGGTTTTAGGGCAGCTTCCGCCAGAGCGGGTTGACCTCTTACGCCGGAATTATCATGCGTGGAGGTAGCCGGCCCCTCGCCCCCTGAGACCATTAACAAGGGAATTGGGCGCGCCGGTTTACAGTTTTCCGCAGCCTCGGCTGGTATGGGCGCGCCGGCAATTGCGACGCCGGCAAAACTGATTTTCTGTTCGCATGCCAAGCGGAAGGCAAGCGGGCCAGCCGATCTTACTCCGACGAGGAAGACCTTTCCGGGGTCGACGAGTCCTTTACTGATGAACTTGGCGACGAGGTCATGAACAAAAGCCGCGTCTGGGTTGCCCTCGGGGGTGAGCGATGTGTTCCAGTGGCTGGAAAGAGACTGCGGGTAGACAAGGATGGTCCCTCGCGAATGACTCATCTCCTCGGCGCCGAAGTTGCGCCGGAGCCGCGACGCCTTTCCTTTACTGTTGCGCAGCACAATGATGAGCGGCTTGCGGCCTTGCTTGAGGCGCCGGTGCTCGATGACGATTGCCGTGCGAGGCACGCCGTTCGATAGGATCGTCACGCGTCCAGCCGCCGCCCAAGCTGGGTTTGGACCTAAAACCAATAGCAGCATCAGCAAAGAGGCTGCCGCTAATAAACGGGCGCCCAGCATAAGCAGCATGAATTCGCAACCTCTCCGATAAACACCAGCAGGCCGAAGTCTTATCATGCTGTCTTTTGCCGGTGCGCGCCAGTATTTGCAAGCAAACCAAAGCCGTAAAGCGAAACGGGCACGGCTAGCCAAAGGGCAAGGGGTCAATGCTCCGCCGCCCGATTTCCCGCCGGGATGCCCCGGTTTTGGTGCATTCGGAGCCATCGAGGTGCAAACCTTGCCGTTGCCTCACAAAGGGGATTGCTTTACGGGTCGTGTGCGGGAATGAGGGAGAGCTGGAAGGAAAGCCATGACCGTTTCGCAGTTTGATCAAAGGGATCTCGACCGGCGCAGGCCCCTCTCTCCCCACCTGCAGATTTACCAGCCAATGCTGACGATGATTATGTCCATCGCCCACCGCGCTACCGGCATCGTGCTTTATGCCGGCACGCTGCTGCTCGCTTGGCTTTTAATTGCGGCGTCTTCTGGACCAGGGTCCTACGAGATCGCCGCTTCTTGGGTCTATTCACTGCCTGGAAAGATCATTCTGTTTGGCTTTACCTGGGTGTTCTTTCACCATCTCCTTGGCGGTGTCCGGCACGCCATCTGGGATAGCGGATACGGTATGGAGCACCCGCAGCGTGAATGGCTGGCGCAGGCGACCTTGATCGGCGGCATCATTCTTACGATCGCCACTTGGACGATCGCGTCTCTCGTTTCGTGAATGCTCACGCGAAAAGCGCATCATGGATCCGATGACAGGTCCTAAATTTGAAAATTAAGGAAAGAAAATGGGGAAAAATCCCTCGTCGCGCCAATCCGAGGCTAACAAAGCGCGCTTTTCTGGTTCCGCGAGGTCTGGCACCGCTGATGCATGGCAAATGCGCGTTACATCGGTCGCGTTAATCCCTCTGTCAATCGCCTTCGTTGTGATCGTTGTGTCATTGGCGGGCAAAGATTATGCGGCAGCACGCGCGCAACTGGCGAATCCGCTGGCGGGAATCATCCTGCTCCTCTTTATCCTATTTGCAATTTTCCACATGAAGCTTGGGTTGCAGTCAATCATTGATGATTATGTACATGATGTACATCTAAAAGAGTGGTCGCTTCTCGCCAATCTACTATTCTCCATAGCCATCGGTTTGTCCTGCGTTTACGCCGTGCTAAAACTTGGCTTCACCTGGGAAAGTTTTCACCAATAAGAATGTTTGCTGGCTGATATCGAAAGACTTGTGATGCCCTCGAGCAGAAATGGCAACGGCCTCAGCGCACCTGCCCGCAACGGCAAGGCCTACCCAATCACGGACCACAGTTTTGATGTCGTCGTGGTTGGTGCCGGAGGCGCGGGCTTGCGGGCGACGGTTGGGTGTTCCCAAGCCGGGCTTCGCACCGCTTGTATCTCGAAGGTTTTCCCAACTCGATCGCACACGGTCGCGGCGCAGGGCGGCGTTGCCGCCTCACTCGCCAATATGGGCCCCGATAATTGGCAGTGGCATATGTATGATACCGTCAAGGGATCGGATTGGCTTGGCGATCAGGACGCGATCGAATATCTGTGCCGCAACGCGCCGGCAGCGGTTTATGAACTCGAACATTGGGGCGTGCCATTCTCGCGCACGGAGGATGGGCGGATCTACCAGCGTCCATTCGGCGGAATGACGACTGATTTTGGTAAGGGGCCGCCAGCGCAACGCACCTGCGCCGCGGCCGACCGCACCGGCCACGCAATGCTGCACACGCTTTATGGTCAAGCGCTGCGCCATAAGACCGAGTTTTTTATCGAATTTTTCGCCGTTGATCTTATCATGGAGGAAGACCGCTGCCGCGGTGTCGTCTGCCTCAAACTGGATGACGGCACCATCCATAGGTTTCGCGCGCAGCTCGTCGTTCTCGCCACGGGCGGCTATGGCCGCGCTTATTTCTCGGCGACCTCAGCCCATACTTGCACCGGCGATGGCAATGCCATGGTTCTGCGCGCCGGACTTCCTTTGCAAGACATGGAATTTGTACAGTTTCACCCGACCGGCATCTACGGGGCTGGCTGCCTCATCACGGAAGGCGCCCGCGGGGAAGGCGGATACCTAACGAATGCCGAGGGCGAACGCTTCATGGAGCGCTACGCACCCTCGGTGAAAGATCTTGCACCCCGCGACATGGTATCCCGCGCCATGACAATTGAAATTCGCGAGGGCCGCGGCGTCGGCAAGCACAAGGATCATATCTACCTTCATCTCGAGCATCTCGATCCGCGGATGTTGCAAGAGCGGCTGCCGGGCATCTCCGAAAGCGCCCGCATTTTTGCTGGCGTCGATGTAACGAAAGCGCCCATCCCCGTTTTGCCGACCGCCCATTACAACATGGGCGGCATTCCGACGAATTTCCATGGCGAGGTCGTCATAAAAAAGGGCCGCGACAACGACGTTGTGGTTCCCGGCCTCATGGCACTTGGCGAAGCCGCTTGCGTTTCGGTGCATGGCGCCAACCGGCTAGGGTCGAATTCGCTCATAGATCTCGTCGTGTTTGGCCGCGCCGCCGGTCAGCGCGCGGCTGGAATTGTGACAGCGGGCGCCCCCCAGCGGGAGCTTGCCGCCGACAGCGCGGAGCCAGCTCTCTCGCGCCTTGATCGCTTCCGCCATGCAAAGGGCGAGCTGCCTACCGCGAAGCTGCGCCTCCAAATGCAGAAGATCATGCAGAGCCATTGCGCGGTGTATCGGGACGGGCCAACTCTCGACGAGGGTTCACAACTCATCCATAAGGTTTGGGCTGCGAGGGATCAAATTTCGGTCACCGATAGGTCTCTCATTTGGAACTCGGATCTCGTCGAGACTTTGGAATTCGACAATCTGATCGTTCAGGCGGTCGTGACAATGGATAGCGCCGCTTGCCGCACCGAATCACGGGGCGCTCATGCCCGCGAAGATTTTCCCGACCGCGACGACATCAAGTGGATGAAACATACGCTTGCCTCGATCGACCCCGAGGCGCGCCATGTGTCGATAGATTATCGACCCGTTCATACTTACACAATGAGCAATGAGATGCACTACATAGAACCAAAAGCGCGCGTGTATTGAGAAAGTGAGAAGCGAAAATGGTTCAATTCCGGCTTCCCCTAAATTCTCGCGTCAAACCGGGCAAAACCTGGGCAAAATATGGGGATCCCCATCGCCAGATGGAATTTAAAGTCTATCGCTGGAATCCCGACGATGCCGAAAATCCCCGCCTTGATACTTACTATGTCGATCGCAACGATTGCGGGCCGATGGTCCTCGACGCGCTCATTTGGATCAAATCCCAGATAGATCCGACTCTTACGTTCCGCCGGTCCTGCCGCGAGGGCATTTGTGGCTCTTGCGCGATGAATATCGACGGCACCAATGCGCTCGCCTGTACGAAATACATGGACGAGATCAAGGGCGCCGCGAGAATCTACCCGCTGCCCCACCTGCCTGTGGTAAAAGATCTCGTCCCCGACCTTACTCTGCTTTACACCCAGCACGCCTCGATCGAGCCCTGGCTGCAGACGAAGACACCAACGCCCGAAAAAGAATGGCGGCAGACGCCGGAGGAGCGCGCCAAACTTGATGGCTACTATGAGTGCATCCTCTGCGCGTGCTGTTCGACGTCTTGCCCGAGCTATTGGTGGAACGCCGACCGCTATCTCGGCCCAGCAGTCCTCCTCCAAGCCTATCGCTGGCTCATCGATTCGCGCGACGAAGCGGCCGGGGAACGGCTCGATAATGTCGAGGATCCCTTCCGCCTCTACCGCTGTCATACAATCATGAATTGCGCCAAGGCGTGCCCGAAAGGGCTTAATCCGGCAAAAGCAATTTCCGAAATCAAGAACATGCTGATCGCGCGGCAAATCTAGCACCAGCTATGCCTTGCTCCTGCCTCAATCCGCGGCCAGACGGAGAGGCAGGAGGCTGTACCTATGCTGCGTGTTACATTTGGCGTCGTCGCGGCGCTGTTGATGGTTAAGGCCGCTGCCGCGGGCCCCTTTATGAGAACGACGGCTTACGATGGGCTCATCGCCGAGCATGCGACACTGCGAGGTGTTCCTGCCTCCTTCATCCACCGCACAGTTTTGCGGGAAAGCCGCTACAATCCCGGCCTCGTTCACAACCGCTGCTTCGGGCTGATGCAGATTAAATATGCGACCGCGCGCGGCCTTGGCTACGCGGGAAGTCCGAGCGGCTTGCTCGACCCTCAGGTCAATCTGACCTACGGCGTTTCTTATCTCGCCAATGCCTACCGGCTTGCCGGGGGCAACGAAGAGCGGGCGACAGCGCTTTACCGACGAGGCTATTATTATTATGCCAAGCGCCGAAAAATGCTTGGCCTGATTAAGATGGCGGCGGCCCCGCCAATGGGCGAGTCTCAGCCCCAGCAAAGTTCACAGGAGCATAATACGTCTACGGGGCTTTTTTCATTTCTGACCCCGGCTGCGAAACTCGCCGAATAAACGCCAGCGCAAACCGTAGCTCTGTTGATAAGCTCAGCGAGACACGCTAGCTTACGAGAATACGCGCTCCAAATGTGAATGCCGTGGGCGCAACGCGGGCGTAGTTCAATGGTAGAACGGCAGCTTCCCAAGCTGCATACGAGGGTTCGATTCCCTTCGCCCGCTCCAAATCTCAATACTTCACGCGCACATAATCGCCGGGAGCGTCGCAAAGTGCCGGCAACGCGCCTTCCCCGGGCACTCGCGCCGGCACCTCTTTCCGCGATCGGCTTTTGATCCATTTGATCCAATCCGCCCACCAGCTGCCCTTATGCTCGGTCGCGGTCTCAAGCCATTCTTCGAATTCGCCTTCGGAGGCTTTACCGACCCAATATTGATATTTCGGCTTGCCAGCAGGATTGACGACCCCCGCGATATGGCCTGAACCCGCGAGGACGAAGCGGACCTTTCCGCCGAGCAGTTTGGCGCCGATAAAAACCGATTTCGCCGGCGCGATGTGATCTTCGCGAGTTGCCAGATGATATACGGGAATGGTGATCTTCGAGAGATCGAGGACTTTTCCGCCAAGCCTTGCCTTGCCCCTCGCAAGCCTGTTTTCCAAATAGCAATGGCGCAGATAGGCGAGGTGGTTTGCCTTCGTCATGCGAGTCGAGTCGGAGTTCCAGGCTAAAAGATCGAAAGCGATCGGCGGCCTACCCTTTATGTAGTTGTTGACAACGAACGACCAAATCAGCTCCTCCGGCCGCAGCATGTTGAACGCCGCGGCCATGCCATGCGACTCAAGATAGCCTGTCGCCGACATCTTCTTCTCGAGCTGGCGTATGCGCTGTTCATCGGCAAACACCCGCAGATCGCCGGCATGGCTAAAATCGACTTGCGTCGTGAAGAACGACGCGCTCGTAATCCGTTTGTCTCCGGCCTTGGCCATATAGGCGAGTGTCATCGCGAGCAGCGTGCCACCAATGCAATAGCCAATCGCGGCGACTTTGGATTCACCCGTTGCCAGCTTAATGGCGTCGAGCGCCGCGAAAATTCCCTCTCGCATATAGGCTTCGAAACCCTTGTCGCGATGCCGCGCGTCCGGATTGACCCAGGAGACCATGAAGACCGTCAGGCCTTGCTCGACGGCGAAACGGACGAAGCTCTTTTCGGGGTTCAGGTCGAGAATATAAAATTTGTTGATCCAAGGAGGGATAATCACCAAAGGCCGCTTGACGACCTTCTCCGTCGCCGGTGCATATTGGATGAGCTCGATGAGATCGTTTCTGAAGATCACTTTTCCGGGAGTCGTGGCGATGTTGACGCCAAGCTCGAATTTTGACGTATCGCATTGCGTGATCTTGAGCGCGCCCCGCCCCGCCTCGAAGTCTCGCGCGAGAAGCGCCGCGCCGCGCGCCAGATTCTCTCCGCTCGACTCCCAAGTTTCCTTGATGAGCTCGGGATTGGTCAGAAGAAAATTCGACGGCGACAGGGCGCTCGAAAATTGCCGTAAATAGAATCTTGCCTTATCGCGCGTATGCCGGTCGAGGCCATTCGAGCGGCTGACCAGGTCTTCCGCCCAGCCTGTAAGAATCGTATGCGCTTGCCGCAAAAAGTCGAAAAAAGGCGTTTCCCATTCGGGGGCGGCAAATCTTTTATCGGATGCCAGGGAAGGCGCGAATGGCTTTTCATCTTGGCCTGACATCCGGCGCAAACTGTGCGCAAAAAGGCCCAGAAATTTCATCGTCAGAGTAGATTGCGCCTCGAGAGTCCGCGTGGGGTCGCTCAGCCAATGCTCGACCACGCGGCCGATTGAGCGGAACGCATCCGTGACGTCGGCGGACATGTCCGCTTTGCCGCCTTCCGAGCCCGGCTGAAGATAGGCGGCAATCGCGCGCCCGCTTTGCTCAACGAAGCGGGCTAAATTATAGGACAGGCGTTCAAGGTCGGGACCGGAGGCGTTTTTCTTTTCGGGACTTGGCTCTGCCTTGGATGCGGCCAGCGAGACTGCCTTGGAGGGGCGGCGAGGTTCTTTCGGTTGGCTTGGCGAGGTGGCTGCCTCCGCTCGACCCTTACCCTTCGCCTCGGCCGATTCGCTGCTCAAAGTCACCGCATTACTGCTCGATGTCATGCCAAGCTATAGCTCATTGGCGGCTCCCAAAGCAGAGCCTAGCGGCCGGTATTGGACGGCCCCGTTGTGGCACAAACGAGTTAAAAAGGGAAAGGGAGATGCTGCCGAATAATTGTAAGGCCGCGGCGGATCCTCTCCGCCCGATAAGAGCGTATAGGCCGTCATGACCCATCGCTCGCGCTGCGTTAGCCGACGAGTGGAACGACGATTTGATGAAGCAAGTCAGTGCTCCCCTGCCCATCGCCGAGCAGGCTGCTTGGTCATGCCCGCGGCTTTGCGAATGATCGGCGCTACGGCTGCCGCCTACCTCGCACCGGCTCTTCTCATTATTAGATGAATCCCCACTATACGAAAGACGCCTACATTTCTGGTGTGAGTAACCTCACAGCTCAATGGATCCGGTGCTGATATTCCTTCGTTCAGCGGCGTTTTGCCGCTGAAGCGTGAAAGGAATACTTCAATGAGAAAATTGTTCATTTCGTCTTGCCTCTCCGCGATCGCCGCCGTCGGTATGTCCGCCGCCGCCGGAGCGACAACCCTTGCCAGCGCCGACAATCCGCAAATAGGTGACTATTCCGGACCCTCATTCATCGAAACGTACGGGCTCACGCCGGCGAATTTGATGGCGCTGAATTTTCAGACCACGCAGCCCAATGAAACCGTGCAGCTCAGCCTCTCCGCGCTCTGTGGAATTTTGCAAACTGTCGGTGCTCCGAGCGGTCAGAGTACCTCTGCTTCAGCCGGGGTCGTCTTCGAGGTCGACGGTCAACCCATCTACTCCTCGGGGAATTGGGGAAATTTTTTCACTCTGTGCGCGACAAGCTTGTATTCGCAGACCCCTTATTACTCCCCCTCGAGTAGCCTTGTGCAGGTTTCGACCGTCATTCCGAGACCCGGCATGCACCTCGTGTCGGTTCAACTGCAGATGCAAACCTCAGGCGGGTGGCTGACTTTCGGCCAGACGCATCTCAGCGTCACCGACTAGGATGCCTGCGTAGCCGTCGCTCTCGGCGACCCCAACAGTGGCAATGAAAGTGCATGGAGTGATGATTATTCGCCATGACGCGGATAGATGAGAAAGCGCTACTCAAGACGATGTACGTCATCACCGCGTCACAACATTCTTTTACTCATTGCGCCAATCAGAGCTGACCAATAAGCATGCTCTGATTGCGCGCCGGGCCGGAGGTACGCCTGGCGTTTTGCTTTTTGAGTTACGGCAACGCGTCCGCCATCTCCTCAATGATCGCCATCGCCGCCTCTCGCGGATCCTCCGCGCGAGTAACGGGGCGCCCGATAACCAAATAATCGGCGCCCGCGGTGATCGCAGCGCCCGGAGTTACGGTTCTTTTCTGGTCAGCGTCCCCTTGCCCCAAAGGGCGGATTCCCGGCGTGACGAGGATGAACTTTGGCCCAAAGCGTTCCCGGACCGTGGCTGCTTCCTTCGCCGAAAGAACTAGCCCATCGAGGCCAGTCTCGAAGGCCTGCATGGCGCGGCGCGATACAAGCTCGCTAACCCCATAAGCATAGCCAGCCTCCTTAAGGTCGGCGTCGTCACAGGATGTGAGCACCGTTACGCCAAGGAGCCGAAGAGGCGATCCCGCCGCCTCGCTTTGTGCGGCCCGCATGGTTTGCGGATAGGCATGAACAGTAAGAAAAGAGGCGCCGGAACGAACAATCTGGGCGCAGGCGCGGCTGACCGTTACCGGAATGTCATGGAGTTTGAGGTCGAGAAAAATCCGCTTGCCTGCTTTGGCCAAGTCCCGCGCCAAGGGAAGTCCCCCCGCGAAGGCGAGTTCTAAGCCGATTTTGTAAAAATCTACCGCATCGCCCAGCCGGTCAATTAGCGCCTCAGCCTCTCCCGTTGTGGGAAAATCAAGCGCGACGATCAATTTTTCCTTAGCGTCCGCGAGCCTTCGCTGTTCGCTGGCTGCCACGCGCTCAAAGCCGCGGGGAATGATCGGGACGAGATTCCTTGCCGCGCGGGCCCTTGAAATCCCCGCTCAATGCCGGCTTTCTCCCAAAACCCCGCGCCGCTTGTGACTCGATCATAAATCTCGTTTTGGCGGCCGAAAACTCTTTTTTCAGATCGAGATGTATCTTCTCGGTATTGGTTTTAATCTTGTCGAAGAATTCCAAGGCTGGATTTGCCCGTTGTGCGCGCTGAATGACCCCGGTGCCTTGCCGGTAAACCCAAACCCGCGCGGGCGGGATGTTAAACCACACGGGCGGTGAGCATTCGGCATGACAGCCGAGGTGGAATAATTTATCCCTGGGGACCGGCGAGAGGGGACCATAAGTAAATTGAATGAAGCAGCCATCCCTCGCCATGCACTGAAAAGCATCGACGAGCAGTGCAAATCTCTGCATCTCGGGCTTGAGCAGAAGTGGCAGGCTTGAAACGATCGCCGCGGGCGGCCGCCGGATGTGATTTTTGAGTGTTAAATTCAATTTGTACGCATCGCCCCGGATGACGTGGACGCCCGGAAAACGCCGCTTCAAAAGCTTGCAAAAACCGGCATCGAATTCGACGAGATAAAGGCGCTGAGGCGCAATACCCCGGGCGAGGAGGGCTTCCGTGATCGACCCCGTTCCTGGCCCGAGCTCGATGATAGGCCCGGATTTATGGGGATCGACGTAGCGCGCCATCATACGTGCGAGAAAGGGTCCAGAAGGCGAAACCGCTCCGGCAATCGCCGGATTATCGAGCCACGATTTGAAGAAACGAGCTTCGTCGGCAATGCGCGCTTCCATCGGAATACTGGGCTTTCTCGAGCCACGCCTATTGGCGCGCACGGATGCGCTGCGCACGAAGCGGATCCTCCCATCTTATTTGCGAAGCAAAACTGTCCGCAAACCGTCATCAAACATAAATATTTGCGGCGGGCAAGGGAGAATCAGGTGCCGCTCAAATTCTCGAAGAAATCCTTCATCTTCGTGAAGAAGCCCGCCGCTTCGGGATGCGTCTTATTCGAAGACAAACTTTCAAACTCCAACAGCAATTCTCGCTGTCGCTTCGTCAGATTTTGCGGCGTTTCGACGCGGACTTCGATGTAAAGGTCGCCGGTATCGCGCGCCCTTAGGACCGGCATGCCTTTCTTGGCGAGCTTGAAATGCTTGCCTGATTGCGTACCCTCGGGGATTTTGACCTTCGCCTCGCCCCCGCCGAGCGTATGAACGGTAATCTCGGCGCCAAGCACCGCCTGCACCATGGAGATCGGGATCTGGCAGAAGAGATCGGCTCCCTCGCGCTTGAAGAAAGGATGCGGCTTAGTTGAGATAAAGATGTAGAGGTCGCCTGCTGGCCCTCCCTTGGCGCCGGCTTCCCCCTCACCGCTAAGGCGGATGCGAGTGCCATCCTCGACTCCAGCCGGGATATTGACGGAGAGACTGCGTTGGCGTGTGACCCGGCCTGAGCCGCCGCATGACACGCATGGATTGTCGATGATTTCGCCCCCGCCGTGGCAGTGCGGGCATGTACGCTCGATGGCGAAAAAGCCTTGCTGAGCACGCACTCGCCCATGGCCGCCGCAGGTTGGGCAATGTTTTGGCTTGGCGCCAGGCTTTGCGCCAGACCCCGCACAACTCTCGCAAGCAACGAGCGTCGGCAAGCTGATCGAGGCCACTTTTCCCTGAAATGCCTCCTCGAGAGTGATTTCGAGGTTATAGCGCAGATCCGACCCTCGCGCGGGGCCCCGGCGGCCACGGCGCCCGCCCATCACATCGCCAAAAAAGTCGTCGAAAATATCGGCCATCGAGGCGGCAAAACCGTCGGCGGCGCCAAATCCGCCATGCTCGAAGGCCGCATGACCATACCTATCGTACGCAGCGCGTTTTTGCGGGTCGGATAAAACTTGGTAAGCCTCGTTGACTTCCTTGAACTGAATTTCCGCTTCGGCGTTTCCTGGGTTGCGGTCGGGATGGCACTGCATCGCTGCCTTGCGGAAAGCGGATTTTAGCTCACCGTCCGAGCAGGTTTTTGAGACGCCAAGAGTTTCGTAAAAACACTGCCTCGCCATCGTGTCTTGTGTTCCCATAAGTCCTTTCCGGAAATCCGGGGCCTCGTACGCAGGGCCCGCAATTAACAAATTTTCTGGCCCCGTGCCGCAACATAAAGAACGCGCATTCTTTCGTCGAGGTTGAGGCCCGTAAAAAATCTAAATAACCCCCGGAGGGACGGGACCGGTAGACGATCCCCGCCCCTCTGAGTGCTGGAGAGGGAGCGGCCACTTCCGTGGCTGCTCCCTCCTTGAAATGTCATCACCAGGCTTTAAGCTGATTTCTTATCGTCGGGACCCACCTCTTTAAAATCCGCGTCGATGACGTCGTCCTTGTTCTCGGCGTGGCTAGCATCAGCAGCGCCTGCCGCGCCGGCGCCCTGGGCCCGATACATTGCTTCGCCAAGCTTCATGGAAGCTTGCGCAAGTTCATTCGTGCGCGCCTTGATCGTTTCGGTGTCCTCTCCTTCGAGAGCCGACCGCAGAGCCGTGATAGCCGCTTCGACGGCGCTCTTGTCGGACTGGGCGACTTTCGATCCGAACTCATCGAGGGATTTTTGAGTCGTGTGGATCATCGCTTCGGCATGATTCTTCGCATCGACGAGCTCACGCCGCTTCTTATCTTCCGCGGCATGCGATTCGGCCTCCTTGACCATCCGATTGATATCGGTATCGCTCAAGCCACCAGAGGCCTGGATGCGGATCTGTTGTTCCTTATTGGTCGCTTTATCTTTGGCCGAGACATTGACGATACCGTTCGCATCAATGTCAAAGGTCACTTCGACCTGCGGAACGCCGCGCGGCGCTGGAGGAATTCCGACGAGATCGAATTGGCCAAGAAGCTTGTTGTCAGCCGCCATCTCCCGTTCGCCTTGGAAGACGCGAATGGTCACGGCCGTCTGATTGTCCTCGGCGGTCGAGAAGACCTGACTCTTTTTCGTCGGAATGGTCGTGTTGCGCTCGATGAGGCGCGTGAATACGCCGCCGAGGGTCTCAATTCCAAGCGATAATGGCGTGACGTCAAGCAGCAGCACGTCCTTCACATCACCCTGGAGGACACCAGCTTGGACCGCAGCGCCGATGGCAACAACCTCATCGGGGTTGACTCCCTTATGGAGCTCCTTGCCGAAGAAGCTGCGCACAACCTCCTGCACTTTCGGCATGCGAGTCATACCGCCGACCAGCACAACCTCATTGACTTCCCCGGCGCTAAGACCCGCGTCCTTGAGGGCTTTGCGGCAGGGCTCAACGGTTTTCTGAATGAGATCCTCTACCAACGCCTCGAATTTCGCGCGCGTCAATTTCAAGGTGAGATGCTTCGGGCCGGTTGCATCGGCTGTAATGTAGGGAAGATTGATCTCGGTTTGAGTTGCCGAAGAGAGTTCGATCTTTGCTTTCTCGGCGGCTTCTTTCAAGCGCTGAAGAGCGAGTTTATCTTTTTTAAGATCGATGCCATTGTCTTTTTTAAACTCAGCATTGAGGTATTCGACAAGGCGCATATCGAAGTCCTCGCCGCCGAGGAACGTGTCGCCATTCGTTGACTTCACTTCGAATACGCCATCGCCAATCTCTAATATGGAAATGTCGAACGTACCGCCGCCTAGGTCATATACGGCGATCGTTCCTGAACCTTTCTTATCGAGACCGTAAGCAAGCGCCGCGGCGGTCGGCTCATTGATGATGCGGAGCACCTCAAGGCCAGCAATCTTGCCGGCATCCTTGGTCGCCTGCCGTTGGGCATCATTGAAATAGGCCGGCACGGTAATGACCGCCTGGCCGACCGGTTGGCCGAGATAAGCTTCGGCGGTCTCCTTCATTTTTTGCAAAATGAACGCGGAAATCTGGGAAGGCGAAAATTGCTTTCCATCGGCTTCCACCCACGCGTCACCATTGGCCGCGCGAATGATCTTATAAGGCACGAGACCCATGTCTTTTTTCGTCATCGGGTCATCAAAGGTGCGGCCGATGAGCCGCTTAATGGCGAAAAACGTCCGCTCCGGGTTTGTCACGCCCTGACGTTTGGCCGGCTGTCCGACGAGGCGTTCTCCGTCGTCGGTGAAGGCGACGATCGAGGGCGTCGTCCGCGCTCCTTCGGCATTTTCTATGACCTTGGGGGTGCTGCCTTCCATGACCGCCACGCAGGAATTCGTCGTTCCAAGGTCGATTCCGATTACTTTAGCCATAACAGTGTCCTTTCCATCCGCAAGACCGCCGGACCCCTTAGGCATCCAGCAAAGGGCGGACGGATTGCCGCCCGGTCCCCGTGTGATTTCAGATTGGTATTAAAGCGCGTTAACGCAAGATGCGGCGAATATAAGAAGAGGCTCAAGGGCTGCAATAAGGGACCGTGCAATACAAAGGGAAAACGGGAAGCGAAGATCAACCCGCCACCGCTAGCCGCATTTTCGCCGTCAAACTTTACCTTGATTCCGCGGAGACATCGGGCCAAGTTGCAGAGGCCTAAAAACAATCTTGCGGTGGATTAGTGTTCAGTTTCCAACCCTCTCTGCGACCGTTAGCGCTGGCCGGCTTAATCGGAATCTGGGCGCACACGCCAGCGCAAGCTCAGCTTTGGCCCCCTCAGCTCTGGTTCCCTGGAGCGCAGCAACCAGCTCCTCAGCAACCTCCAGCGGCCGGAGGAAAACCCTCCGCACCCGCACCGGAGCAACCGCCAAGTAAGCCGCCGAGTCAACCGCAAAGTAAGCCAAAGGCCTCAGGACCCGAGCCGGCGCGAGAAAAAACCATTTTGGGCCAGGAGCTTTTACGGGACGGCGCCGCTGGCGCAATATCCTTCCAGAGCGCTTCCGGCCGCGAACACGAGATCGAAATCAGCCGGTTGGCCCTCTCCGGCAACCTGATTTCAAATCCTTCCGACTCGTGCCTTGTCGAGGTGGTTGCCGATACGCCAATCCAGGCGAAATTCGTGGGGCGGCCACATGGTTCTTTTCGGTATAATGTCGATATTGAGGCGTGCCCGTTCTCATTTGACGTCCTCAACGACGCTATTCTCGTCGCGCGCGAGCCAAACAGCTGCGATTTTACGGAGGCGGATTGCCGCGTGGACGCGACGGGGTTATGGGGCCCGCGCGGAGACCGCTTCACCCCGGCTCAAACGAAAAGCTTCGAACGCGAGCGAGGCCACGCCGAAACGCTTATGCGTACTCAGTTCCGTACCTTGATGGCGAACGCCGGCAAGGACAAAGCGTTGGTAAAACAAATCGCCGGCGAACAGGCTGGATTTTCATCCATGCGTGACGAGATTTGCCGCGATTACGCCGCCGAGAGCGCGCACGGATTTTGCGCGCTGAGGATCACACAAGCCCGGGCACTTGCCTTGCAGGCAGCATCCCCCGCTCACCCGCCCCCACATCCGAAAGAAGTGCACCGGCCCCCCGAAAAAGCGGCGGGTGAGCAAGAGGAGCTTGCACCCCCGCAGCCATAGATAACCGGACGGACAGGCTCGCTGCTACCTTACGGCATAAGCCTTGATCGCGTGGTCAGCGAGCGTCTTGCCAAGAGACCATACCGCCCCTGGCACGCGGTGACTATCGGAGATAACCGAATCAAATGCCCTCTCGATCCAATCACAATCCGATTCGGTGATGATAAGTGCCGGGAGCAGCTTTATGGTCAGACTGGAGTGGCCTGAGACCTGCGCCAGAATTTGGTGATCCTTGAATAGCGGGATGGTGATAAGCTGGCAAAACAACCCCGCATTGACGGTTTCCAGAAGGGACCAGGCGGCCTTCAGTTTGAGCGATTTGGGCGGGCCGAATTCAAGGCCAATCATAAGCCCTTTACCACGCACGGACTTAACCATTTCATGGCGTGAGGTCAGAGCCTCAAAGGCCGTAAGAAGCCGGGCACCCACTTGTGCCGCCCTTTGGATAAGGTCTTCGGCCTCGATAACTTCGAGCGTTGCAAGCCCGGCCGCCATGGCGAGATCATTCTTGGCAAAGGTCGAGCCATGAACCACCGCCCGGTCCATCCGGTTAAAGACTTTTTCGAAGACATGCTTGCGCGTCAAAACCGCGCCGATCGGCACGTGTCCGCCGGAAAGCGATTTGGCAATCAAAACGACATCCGGCTCAACCCCCCAATGTTCAACGGCGAGAAAACGCCCGGTACGGCCAAGACCTGTCTGGATTTCATCGGCGACGAACAACGTGCCATATTTGCGGCAAAGTGATTGCGCACCCCTGAGATAAAGATCATCTGGGATGTTGACGCCCTTGCCCTGAATCGGCTCGACGATGAAGGCCGCTTTATCCCTAGCGGCTAATGCCCGGTCAAGCGCGCCCAGATCGTTGAAAGGGACCTCGGTGAAGCCGGGAACTAATGGCGTGAACCCTTCTTTGAAGATCTCGTCCCCGTTGGCCGATAAAGAACCATAGGTCAAACCGTGGAAGCCATGATGGCAGAAAACAATGCCTTGGCGCCGCGTTGCTCGACGCGCGAACTTAATCGCCGCTTCGACGGCCTCCGTGCCCGAGTTCGTGAAAAACACCTTCTCGAGATATGGAACATACTCGAGCAGACGCTCGGCTAGCACCCCAGCCAGGGTGGAGACATCCATTTGCACCAAATTTGGCAGATCGCTCGCCAATACTTGGCTCAAGGTCTGCCGCAGCTGAGGATGATTACGGCCAATGCCAAACACCCCCCATCCACTCAGAAGATCGAGATAGCGCTTGCCGGCCCGGTCAAACAGATATTGGCCCTGACCCCTTTGGAACCCGACATCAAAGCCGAGCGTTTGCAGGACGCGGACCATCATCTCGTTGAGATGATGGGAATGCATTACATAGCGCTCTGATTCCCGCTCGGCGAATAAGGCGCCGATATCGAAGTTACCACCGCGCCGGCGAAGTGCGGGTCGTTTTGCGACCATGTTGTCCATATTCACGCCTCCCCGCGCACCCACAGCCCGGCCTGCCGGCCCGGCCGCGCTTGCTCAGCCGCTCGCTGACCCCCGCCTAAGGTTGGCGGGCCACACACCCACTTGGTAGAAAGACGCCCTCAAGACTAAAACTCAATTAACAAGGAAGGAAAGAGCGGAGAGAACCAGGTGGCGAGTGCTTAACCGATGCTTAAAGTTAAGCATTTTATCGCGCCATTGAAAACCGGGGGGCAAAAGAACAGCCCATTAGACAGCTGCCTGAGGCGAGGCCGCTGTGGAAATCTAGCTAAACCTCATCGAGCGCGGATGAGAGCGGCCGTGCCACTTCCTCAAGCGGCCGGCGCTCCGCCGCGACGCCAAGGGCAATTTCCAGGATTGCGGCGAGGAGCATCAGGCCCGCGCCCAGGAGATAACCCTCGAAAACGCTTGTCCGTGACCCGGTCTCAATCAGAGCCCCGAAGAGATAGGGGGCGCCCGCGCCGCCGATGGCCGTTCCTACCGCGTAGAAAAAAGCGATCGCGAGCGCGCGTATTTCCACCGGAAACACCTCGGAAGCCGTCATATAGGCAGAGCCTGCCGCCGCGGATGCGAAGAAGAAGACAATGGTCCAAACGAGGGTTTGGCCAGCCGCGTCAAGGAGATGATTCATAAAGAGCCATCCGCTTGCCGCCAGCAGCAGGCCCGACGCGGCATAGGTGAGGGCGATCATCGGCTTGCGGCCAATTCGATCAAAGAGCCGCCCGAGAACCACCGGCCCCAGCACATTGCCGACCGCGAAGGGCAGAATAAACCAGCCGACACGGTCGGGTGCCACGCCGTAAAAGCGCGTTAAAACAAGCGCATAGGTGAAGAAAATGGCATTATAAAAAAACGCCTGCGCCGCCATGAGGCCGAGGCAAAGCACGGTCCTTGCCCGGAAGGTGACGAACAGCGTTTCGAATACTTGAGCAATCGGCGTGTGGCGGCGCGAGCGAACCCTCATCATCGGTAGGGCCGCGGCCTCTTCGAGAATCGCGCCATGGGCGCGGGCATTAGCCTCGATATTGTCCACGATCTGCTCAGCTTCGGCCTCGCGCCCGTGAATGGCGAGCCAGCGCGGACTTTCAGGGATCCAGCTTCTCAAGAAAAAAATGGCAAGGCCGAGCGCCGCACCGATAAAAAAAGCAAGACGCCAACCGATATCGGGACCAAAACGGGCAGGATCGAGGACAAAGATCGACCCACCAGCGCCCAGGGCGGCGCCGATCCAAAAGGACCCATTGATGGCGAGATCCGTCCAGCCGCGATAACGCGCCGGAATGAGCTCCTGAATGGTCGAATTGACCGCGCTGTATTCGCCGCCGATGCCCGCGCCAGTCAGCAAGCGGAACAGGCAAAAGCTTTGCAGGTTGAAAGAAAAAGCGGTTGCGGCCGTGGCCAAGAGATACAGCCCCAAGGTGATGAAAAACAAAGGGCGGCGGCCAATCCAATCGGTCAGCCAGCCGAAGAAAAGCGCGCCGAGGACGGCGCCAATGAGGTAGAAACTCGAGGCGAGCCCGACATCCGAAGCGGACAAGCGAAGGCTTGGGCTTGCCTCTAAAGCGCCGGCGATGGATCCCGCGAGCGTGACTTCAAGCCCATCCAAAATCCAGGTGATCCCGAGCGCCACCGCGACAAGCGTGTGGAACCTCCCCCATCGCAGGCGATCGAGGCGGGCCGGCACGCGGGTTTCGATCAGGGATGTCGCGGCTTTCAGCATGAGCGCTCCATTACCCGCTATTAACCAAAATCTGCCTTGATCCGCGCTTAACTTGTCGAAGCGGTCGCAAGGCCGTTTAAGTAGTTTGTTGGCTTCTTTTATGTCTCGCGCGGCAAAAATTTTGATTTTCGATTCAGGTCTCGGCGGCCTCACGGTCTTCGCCGAAATCGCCCGCCTTATTCCAAGCGCCAGGCTAATTTATGCTGCGGACGACGCGGCCTTCCCCTATGGCGCGCTGGCCGAGGATGTTTTGGTGGCGCGGGTTGTGTCGGTCATCGGCCGGCTCATCGGCCTATCGCATCCCGACGCCGTCGTCATTGCTTGCAATACCGCCTCGACCTTGGCGCTCCCGCACCTTCGCCAGAAATTCGCGAATGTGCCGTTCATCGGCACCGTTCCCGCCATCAAACCCGCCGCCAATCTTTCCCGCTCTGGACTGATCTCGGTGTTGGCGACGCCGGGGACCGCGGCGCGCGAATATACGAGGGATCTCGTGCGCACCTACGCCGCGCATTGCTCTGTGACGCTGGCGGCCTCAGGCGAGCTTGCCTCGCTCGCCGAAGCTTTTATGAAGGGAAAGGCTGTGAGCGATGACGCCGTGGCGCGGGAGATCGCGCCGGCCTTTGTCGAAGCCGGAGACCGGCGGACGGACTGCGTCGTCCTTGCCTGCACGCATTATCCGCTGCTCCTTGGAGAGTTTCAACGCCTCGCCCCATGGCCTGTCGAGTGGATCGATCCCGCACCAGCGATCGCGCGGCGAACGCTCCATGTCCTCAGGGAGCGGGATGGTTTTTCCGAGGAGCCGGCGGTCTTGGCGGCCTCTCATTATGCCATCTTCACGGGGACAGCGCGGCCCGGACCTGATCTTCTGCATGTTTTACGCCCTTACGGGCTTGAAAACGCTGTTTTGGAACCGATGCCGCTCGCCGCCTGATGTAAGCTCGCCGGCGAAAATCTTACCAAAAAGTTTCACGTGAAACCTTTTCGTAAGATCGGGGCTACCGATCTTACAAACCCTCATACACGTTTTCAGCGGTGCATGTCCGGTGGCGCGAATCGCCTACCGGGTTTCCCAGTTTACGAAACTCCCGAAACCCCGGCGAGAGGCACCCGGTCACTGATTGGATTGTTCATTGGGCACTTCATCTCACTGCTACGCATTCGTGTAGAAGTGCCGAGGCTGCGGTGGGGCGCTATGAATACATAATAGCCCATCTCGCGGCGATTAACGATACATCCGTTTGTTTGCCGCATGATCCAAGCAACTTAATCAATGCGAAAATAGAATATTATTCATGGCTTGACACTGAGTATTATTATGCATTACCGTATGTATGCTGTAGCTTTACAGTAGAGGAAGTTGAAAACTACCGCTCCGTTTAAGCGTTAGGCAGCCGCGCCGTTATAGCATTTTGCGCGGCGAAGTGTTCGCTTCTAACCATGTTGATTACCATCACTTAAGTAACCGCGAATACCACAATCGCTGTTGTACTGGTTTTTGAGCAGACGCTGTATCAAAATAACCGTGTATATGTCGCGCGCTCGCGAGCGCATTATCAAGCCACGGACACTCAACTGCTATTCTAGTGAGGAGACGCAAAGTGCTACGCAAAGCAAAAACCGGACTCGCTTGCTGTTTACTGGGAGCGGCGGTGTTCTGTACACCGACTGTCGCCAACGCTTGGTATTGCAGCAATAATCAAAACAAAAATACTTGTTTCATACTCGATAATCCTGGTGATCCTAATTTCAATCAGCTCCTCGGCATCAGCAACCACCAGGTCATCGTCGGCTATTTTGGAGCGAATATGGCGCCGCAAGACCCCATTGCAAACAACGGCTATGTGCTGGTTCCCCCAAATCACTATTCCGTTGAGAATTTCACGAATTTCACCCCTCCGGGCTCCGACACGGCCTCCCAGACCCAGGCGATCGGCATTAGCAATCGTGAAATTTTTCCCGCGATCGTCGGATTTTACACGGACGCCAACACCACCTTTACGCACGGATTTCTAGACTATTTCGGCGTTCAATACCCCATCGATGATCCCAAGGGGACCTCTCCGACGATCACCGCACCGGTACAAAATCTGCTCGGCGTCAATAGGTATAATGAAGCTGCGGGCTTCTGGACCGACAACAATGGCAAGGAGCATGGCTTCGTTGTTCGAATCGATATCGATGTTAGTAAATCCTCCATCAATTCATTGAACTTCATCGAAATACCGCTGACAACTTTTAACGGTGCCGTTGCGACCCAGGCCAGCAATATCACGGATGACCATATTGTCTGTGGCTTTTGGACAGACGGGAATGCCAACAATCACGGCTTCGTGGGGCTCCTTGGCGACAGCTCTATCACCCACGTGTTTAGCTTCGATGTGAAAATTTACGGCACGACCGCGACCAGCACTTCCGTGTTTGGCTGTAATAATAGAGGTGAAATCGTCGGCAATTTCATTCTTTCCAATCAAACGCATGGTTTCATCTTCACCCATGGAAGATTCATTCAATATGATCCCAAGGGTTCATCACAGACAACCATACTCGGCGTGCAAGGCACTTTCATCAATGCCATCAACGATAAAGGTAACATCGTCGGATTCTTTTCCGACGGCGTTTCCAAGGTAGATGGCTTTGTCGACTACAACCCGCTCGGGTATCAGGAAGACCGCGACTAAGTCGAGCACAAGCGTAAGGCCCCGCTTTGGCGGGGTCTTTCTTATGCGGAGTTCGAAGGCTCGGCCCAGCGCTATTTTGAAGCAACGCGCGCGGGAAATATCGGTAGCGAGGGATTTATAAAAGCGCCATTTGCCGTCTGGAAAGCTCTCGATTGCATAAGCCAGCTTTACTTGCGACGGTCGTTTAACCTTGCAATTTTTCTGTTACCGTTTAAAGTTCGGCGATTAAATGGGGAAGGAGTCCCCCAAAACCGCCTGAAGGGCTGATGACTCCTGCCGTGCAACGACAAGGCAGGAGATGTGCTATGTGCCAGGCGACAAGTCTTGCTCTTCCGAGCTTTTTTGTCTGTCCCCTCATCGCCCGAGTCCCGCCCGTTCCGTCCCTCCACGGTCATGGGGGGGAATCATGACCGGCGTTTGGGCGCTTGCATCGTTGTGGCTTGGCCTCGCGCTGATCGCGAGCCTTGTTTCGATCTGGTTCCGCGTCTCGACGGCGCTTTCCGAAATCATTGTGGGAACGGTCGCCCAAATGATCATCGGCGCCATCATCGGCTCGAGCGTGCTCGGCACGGACGAGTCCTGGGTCAAATTTCTTTCAGGGATCGGGGCAATCGTCCTCACATTTCTGGCGGGCGCCGAACTCGACCCGCAGATTTTCAAACTGAAGTGGAAGGAAGCGGCCACAGTCGGCCTCGCGAGTTTCTTTTTCCCATTCTTGGGATGCGCGGCAGCCGCTCATTACCTGCTGGGATGGCAAATCATGCCAAGTTGGCTCGCCGGGGTTGCAATGTCCACAACCTCGGTCGCCGTCGTGTACGCGGTGATGCTCGAATTCGGTTTCAACAAAACTGAGTACGGAAAAACCATCCTCGCCGCTTGTTTTGTGACCGATCTCGGGACGGTCATTGCACTGGGCCTTATCTTCGCACCCTTCACAATAAAGACTCTGATCTTCTTAGGAGCTGGTGTCGCCGTCTTCGTCCTACTTCCTTGGCTCACGCCCCGCTTTTTCAAGGCGTATGGCGGCCGTCCATCTGAGCTCGAGACAAAATTTCTATTGTTCTGCCTGCTCGGCATGGGCGCTCTCGCTGGCTGGGCCGATAGCGAAGCGGTGCTCCCTGCCTACTTGATCGGAATGGGCCTTGCCGGAACTGTCGGTAAAGACCATGCTCTTATCAGGCGGTTACGCACGCTGACGTTCGGATTGTTGACGCCATTCTATTTTATCCGTGCGGGGTCTTTTGTCTCAATCCCAATGCTCATCGCGGCACCTACCGGTTTCATTTTTTTCCTCGCTACAAAAGTTGCTGCTAAGGTCATCGGCGTTTACCCGGTAACAAAACTATTTGGTTCACCAAACAAGGAGGCGATGTACACCACCCTTCTCATGTCGACGGGATTGACCTTCGGAACAATCTCATCTCTTTTTGGCTTGTCGCATCATATCATCGATGTGAGCCAATATTCGGCGCTTGTCGCGGCGGTGATCGGCAGCGCGGTCATTCCAACCGTAATAGCCAATACATTTTATCTGCCACACCATCTCTTACCGGAAGCCGGTCTAGAGGGCGCCCCGTTTGACCAGGCGGGCATCGCTCCGCTCCAGAGCAGCCTAAACGAGTCCGACTGATCTGGGAGGCGTCCGATGTTCCGTACAATCCTCCAGGCCAACGACGGATCAGAACATGCCTTTCGCGCCCTGACACTTGCGCTTGCGATTGCGAAACAAAATGAATCCAGTCTTCACATGGTTTGCGTCGAGGAGATCGACTACATGCCGGAGTTCGTCGAAGAAATCAGGGAAGAAACGGGAACAGCAGCCCGCCGCTATCACGGGGTCCTCAACCGCGCCCGTGCGATGGCCGAGGAAAGCGGGGTGAAACTAAAGACCCATGTCATCGCCGGACACCCTGTACGCAGTATCGTGATGCTTGCGACCGATCTCAAGGCGGAATTGGTTGTGATTGGGGCCAGAGGCCATTCGGCGTTGTACGAGCGGTTGGTGGGAAGCCGCGCGGATCGCATCATGCATCTCGCTCCCTGCCCAGTACTCATCGTGAAGTAGCGGGGGACTTCAACACTGGCGGCTCAAAGCGAACAATATAACAATCAAGATGGTTGATATTCAGTGTGAAAGGAAAGGAAACAAAACAATGGAACCGGAAGACGAATCTAAAATTCTGGAGAGGGATAAGCGGCAGGCTGCCGTGTTTTGGTGGATTTTGATGGCCATGCGTTTGGTGATCCCGCTCTATGTGGCGTACGCGGTTTATCTCTACTGGTCCTTGCCACATGCCGTTCGCTGGTCGGGCGGCGGCTACTGAAGATGTCCCGCAGCACAAGAACCCGTTTAAAACGTGCCTACGGGTGTGGCAATTACGGCCTCCCTCTGTCCGGCGGATGATGCCCGTCGTAGAGACGCGATAATTTGGAAAGGTATTCGACCTCTGCCGAAAAGCCTGGATTCCTGAGCACGCGGTTCTCGCGGGACCACTTCGATCCGCCCGGGACAATCGTCGAGAAGCAGTCGATCAGCGCAAACCTTGATTCCCAAGTCACTAGCTCCTGGCTGATACATCGCAAGCCGTAGTCTTCGGCAAACGCCATCATTTTCGGGGCCGTCATACTTTGCGCCCGCCACTGGATACTTACATTATCGCAGACGCCTAGTTTTCTCAGCAAGCCAACCAATTTAGGAACCTTCGACAGCTGCGACTGTATGGCAATGCGACGAGCATACTCGCCGAGGTTGGAATGGTGGACGAAAGCGGCTCCGTCGGGCCGCAGTTTCTTCGCGAACTCGGCCGCGTATGCCTTAAGTACGTCGTCCTCCGCATGAACCAGCGAATCGAAACTAAAGATGAAATCGACGCTGTTATCGGGGATCATCCCTAACGTCTTGCCGTCGTTGACGAAGTAAGAAATATGCGAATGATCAGCGAACCGCCGCCGGCATGTATCAATGCACTTTTGCGACAAATCAACAATAATTAATCGCTTACATAAATTTTTCAGAAAGGCTGTCCACCGCCCATAACCGGGGGCAATCTCAACAATCGTGTCCGCGGGCACAAAGGCACTGATACGAGGCAGAATGGAACCATACCATTGCATGGGAGCAGAGCCCCAACCCTTCGACCACTCGTCCCCTTGCTGGAGCCAATCGTAGGTTTCACCCCAGTAAGAACGATTTTCAGCGATCGTGGCCATTGCACTCCCCGAACTTAGGAAGCGGGGTATTTATGCAGGGAAGGGATCGGCATGCTCTGCCCGCAACACTCCACACGAGCACATCACTGCTTAGCCACCTTGTCAAGCGCTATCTATACATACTGCGGCATCCTCGCGCGAGGCAAACCGAGTATAGGGTCGTGGATCACCCCCTATGGACTGCTCGCGTCACCTTGCTCGGCTACTAGTATATGACGCCGCAAGCGCGGCGCTTTTGGGCACATTTCACAGCGCGTGAAATCCACGAGATCCCAATCGCTGCTGACGCCTTCAATTGAGGCAAGGCCATGCCGATGCCACAGTTGTGTTCCACGTAAACGTCGGTTCCGGCGGAACGGGAGGGGTGTGTGACCGATTATCTTGGCCGATTTGTCTGGTATGACGTGATGACAACAAATGTCGAAGCCGCGGAGATCTTCTACTGCGGTGTCCTTGGCTGGGACGCCAAGGATTCGGGGATGATCGATCGCAAATATTCCCTGTTTTCGGCTGGCCCGGCGATTGTGGCGGGACTCATGCCGATTCCGAAGGAAGGAGCCGCCAGGGGGCTGCAGCCCGCTTGGAGCGGCTATATCGCGGTCGATGATGCCGATATCTATGCCGAGCGCGTTAAAGCCGCTGGCGGCACGATCCACCGGCCGCCGGAGGATATTCCGGGCGTGGGACGCTTTAGCGTCGCCGCGGATCCCCATGGCGCCGTGTTCATTCTCTTCGAGCCGGCGAGCGATGAACCACGCCCGCTGGCCCCGGCGGGAACGCCAGGTCATCTCGGCTGGCATGAACTACACGCCGGCAATCTAGAGGATGCCTTCGCGTTCTATTCGGGGCTTTTTGGCTGGACCAAAAGCGATGCCATCGACATGGGGCCGATGGGAACCTACCAGCTTTTCGCCATCCATGGGTCACAGGCGGGCGGAATGATGACGAAATCGCCGCAGACTCCCGCGCCATTCTGGCTCTACTATTTCAATGTGGACACGGTGGAAGCGGCGATGGCGCGCGCCACGGATGGCGGCGGCCAAATCATCCACGGCCCCATGCAGGTTCCAGGCGGCCGGTGGATCGCCCACTGCCTCGATCCGCAAGGGGCGATTTTCGCGGTTGTTGGTCCAAAAGGCTGAGGGCGACCGGCTTACGCCGCCATGGCGCCCGCTCGGCCGCCAGCCGACGACGGCGCGGGATAGGTCCCCATCCCAGGGATACGGTGATCCGCGCGATCCGCATATGGTCCAAAAAGCCTTTCCTCGTGGCGCCGTCCTCCGGCGCCATGGGAATCCAACTTGATTAGCAATTCCGTAACGACTTAGGATTCTGCTTCGTCTTTCGAGGGCGGCGGTGTTGCATCGCTTGCCGAGACGTGTTGAGAAGACATTTAGTAAATCCAGTAATAAATCTAGCGCGCCTTCGGCAGGGGCTTTGCGCGATCTTAGGAGCACTCCTTTGGGTATACCTCTTTTGCAAATGGCCGAGATTGGTACCTATTTGGTTCGCCAACGCCTCGCGGGGGGCAAGCGCTTCCCGCTTGTTCTCATGCTTGAGCCTTTATTTCGATGTAATCTGGCTTGCGCCGGCTGCGGCAAGATCGATTACCCGGATAAAATCCTTAACCAGCGCCTGCCGGCCGGCGAATGCCTGTCCGCGATCGACGAATGCGGCGCCCCGGTCGTTGTCATCGCAGGCGGCGAGCCTTTACTGCACAGGGAGCTTCCCGAGATCGTCGAAGGGGCGCTTGCCAAGCGCAAATGGGTCACGGTCTGCACGAATGCGCTGCTGCTTGCGAGAAACCTCGGCCGTTTTTCGCCGCATAAACGTTTCAATTGGTCGATCCACCTTGATGGCGACAAGGAGATGCATGATCAATCCGTTTGCCAGCAAGGTGTTTATGATCGCGCCATCGAAGCTTTGCTCCTCGCCAAGGAACATGGATTTCGGATCACCATTAATTGCACGCTTTTCAACACCGCAGATGCCTCCCGTGTCGCTGGATTTTTTGATTACGTGTCCTCTCTCGGTATCGGCGGTATTACGGTATCGCCAGGCTATGCCTATGAGCGGGCACCTGACCAGCAACACTTTTTAAATCGCGAGAAAACCAAAACGCTTTTCCGTAATATCTTTGCCTTGGGCAAAGGCGGTAAGGCATGGCCTTTTTATCAATCTCAGCTTTTCCTCGATTTTCTTGCAGGAAACCAGACTTATCAGTGCACACCTTGGGGCAATCCAACCCGCACTGTATTCGGCTGGCAGCGCCCTTGTTATCTCCTTGGGGAAGGCTATGCCGCGACCTTCAAGCAGCTGATGGAGGAGACTGATTGGGACTCCTATGGCACGGGCCGTTACGAAAAATGCGCCGATTGCATGGTTCATTGCGGCTTTGAAGCGACGGCGGTCGAGGAGGCGTTTAACAATCCTCTGCGGGCTCTTGGCGTCGCCTTACGCGGCATTCGAACGGCGGGGCCGATGGCCCCCGATATTCCGCTACACCTGCAACGTCCCGCTGAGTACGTCTTCAGCCGGCACGTCGAGCAAAAGCTCGCCGAGATCAGCATGGCCGAGAGCGCCGGCGAGCACCTTCCGGCTGCGCAATAGCGCGAGGAAGGCCGCTTTCGCGTCGAAGGCAATTCGCGTCAGCTGGGGAATTTGGTTAGGTTCGCGCAAGACGGAACGCGCAACCGCTCCATAATCCAGCGAACCATCGGATTTCAGCGCGACAAGCGCGGCAGGCGGCAGACGCCGATGCACTGGATCGATAATGACGCGCAGCGCCGCGAAGGGAAGATCATAGGCGGCGGCGGCCTTCGCCGCAATGTGGGACTCGGTATCGGCCGCATGCGCGCCGGTTGCGAGATGCAAAGCATGTTTCTCATCATGCTCCGCCAGGGGTGAATCGATTCCAGCAATATCAACGAGATGGGCGTCGGCGCCAAGGCCGTTGAAAAGCCGCTTCGACCAGGCAGGGTCACTGGGATAACGGGTGCCATCCGCGGTCACCACCCCGCGCGCGACCATTGCCGCGCCTGGAGCCAGTCCTGCCGTCAGCCCTCCGGAGACGCCAAAGCTGATGATAGCGGACGCCCTTCTGCGTGTGATCGCGGCATCCAAGGCACGGGCAAGACCCTCGCCGTCGCCCCCGCCCACGACGGCATGAACTCTCGGCCCGGCGGCAATCCGCGCCTCCGTGCGAAGGCCTGTTACGGCAATTAGGTGCATCCCCTTACATTCCCACCAAGACCGGATGGCCGTTGTTGTTCTTGAGATTGCGGTAGCGAGCCAAGGCCCAGAGGGGAAAATATTTGGCGTAGCCGTGATAGCGAAGATAGAAGACTCGTGGAAAGCCGGTGGCGGTAAAGCGTTCTTCTTGCCAAAATCCGTCCTCCGACTGGGTCCGCGCCAAATACTGCATGCCTTTGGTTACCGATTCGTCGTCGACGACACCGGCGGCCATCAAACCAAGCAAAGCCCATGCCGTCTGCGACGGCGTGCTTGGCGCTGGCCGGTATCCAGCATAATCGAGCGCGTAGCTTTCCCCCCCTTCCCCCCAACCTCCGTCGTCATTTTGGATCGCTTTTAGCCAATCGACCGCTTTTTTGATCTCGGGGCTGCAGGGATCACGCTTCGCTGAATTCAACGCGCAAAGCACGGACCAAGTTCCATAGATGTAGTTCATCCCCCAACGCCCATACCAGCTGCCGTCTTTTTCCTGGGTGCGGAGGAGATAGTCGATGCCGTCCTTAATCGTCTGCTCGTGCCTGCGCCCCGGCCCAAGTTGCGTAAGCAAAGACAGGCAGCGGGCGGTGACATCGGCCGTTGGCGGATCGAGGAGAGCGCCATGGTCGGCGAAGGGGATGTAATTCAAATAGTCATAATCATTATCGGCATCAAAGGCGCCCCAGCCGCCATTGCGGCTTTGAAGCCCTTCGATCCATTCGCGCGCCCGCGTGATAGCTTCGCCGCAGCTCTGATCTGGAGCGAGAAGTCCTTCGCTGCCAGCCCGGTCCATGGCCATGGCGACGACGGCGGTGTCATCGACATCAGGATAATGCGGATTGGCGTATTGAAAAGCCCAACCGCCAGGGTGGACATGCGGCCTTTGAACGGCCCAGTCCCCAGCAATATCAGTTATTTGTAACGGCTTTAGCCAGGTGACCGCGGACCCTACCGCTTTCGCGACAGCCTCTCCGCCAGCTTCCATCAGCGCATGCGCGGCAAGAGCCGTATCCCAAACCGGCGAGACACAGGGCTGGCAATAGGCTTCGTCCTCGCGGATAATAAGCAATCTATCTATCGCATTGAGCACCTGGACCATTCTTGGATCGCGCCGATCGACCCCAAGCGCGTAAAACATCATTCCAGAGTAAGTCATCGCGGGGAAAATGGCGCCAAGGCCATTTTCGCCATTCAGCCGCTCTTCGACAAAGGAGACCGCGCGTTCGATGGCGCGCTTACGCAGGCCCTTCGGAAAATAAGGCTCTGCCCACCGGAGGGCTTGATCGAGGGCGCCAAAAAGCTGCGTCCAGGGAAATTTTTCCTGCGGCGAGCCCGGCCACCTGCGAACTTCATCCGGCGGCTCGGCAAAAAGCTCCCCGATAGTCACATGACGCGGGTTTTTCGCGCGCGGCTTTAAAGCATTGACAACCACGAGAGGCGTGATGACGGTCCGGCTCCAATACGAAATCTTGCTCATATGGAATGGGAACCACCGGGGCAGCAGCATAATCTCGACAGGCATGACCGGGACGGCCCGCCAGGGCACGGCCCCGAACAACGAGAGGAGAGCGCGCGTAAAGACGTTGGTTCGCGCCGCGCCACCATGCGCGAGAATTGCCGCGCGGGCCCGCTGCATGTGTTGCGAATCGGGGTCCTCCCCCGCCGCCTTCAGCGCGAAATAGGCCTTCACGCTGCAGCTGATGTTGAACGCGCCATCCTTGAATAACGGCCAGCCGCCGTGTTCCGCCTGCTGTCGGCGGATGAAGGTGGCGAGCTTTGCTTCAAGCTCCGCGTCGGCTGGCTCGCCGAGGAAATGCTTGAAAAGGATATATTCTGAGGGGATCGTGGTATCGGCTTCGAGTTCGAAGACGAAGTGGCCATCCGATCTTTGCGCGGCGAGAAGAGCTTCGGTTGCGTTGGATAGCGCCGCCTCAACGGCAACAAGACCGGCATCCGGCTCGATTATGTCCAGAATCTCCAACCAGCCGCCCTCCTATCTCTATCCCTACGCCACCCCCTGCTGGCGCAGATAAGCGCGGGCTGCCCGGTTGCCGGACCTAATCGCCCCCTCAATCGTCGCGGGAAGGCCGGTGGCCGTCCAATCTCCCGCGAGGTGGAGGTTGGCATAGCCGCTTGCGCTACCCGGCCGCCGCGTATTCTCTTCGACCGTAGCAGCAAAAGTCGCTCTTTTTTCCTTAATGACCTGCCATGGCGGCATTGGTTTATCAATCTGTGCCACTTTTGCAACGTCTGCCCAGATCAAGCCAGCAAGTTCCTCACGAGAAAAATCGAGGAGCCGATCGGCGCTGCTGATCGTCACCGACAGTCGATCTTCAAACGCAAACAGCCATTCAACTGTGCCATTGATAACGCCGATCAAGGGGGAGAGATTCGCAGGGGGTGATACTTTGAAATGCGCGTTGATGATTGCCCGGCTTGCTTTCGGCGCCTGGAGGCCCGGCACGAGCGCCCCCGCGATCTGCGGCGGCACAGCAAGTACAACACTATCGTCCAAACCCAGCGGCTGGGGATCAGTCCCGAAATCAAGGCTGGCGGCGCGGCCCGAAACGTATTCGATGCGGCGCAAGCGATGATCGAAAAAAATCGTTGCCCCCTGCCTCTTCAAGAAGGCGAGCGCCGGCTCAACGAAGGCCGCCGACAGGCCGCGCCGTGCGATCAACGGCCGGCAGGCGCTTCCTCCGCGGGCCAACGTCTCCCGGAAAACAGAGGCGGCAAGAAGCGCTGAGCCTTCCCTTGGATCGGTGTTTAAAGCAGCCAAAAAGAACGGATGCCAAAGGCGCTCGTAAAGCAGGCCCTGGCAAGGCAAGAGGGCGCCGAGGGGAGCATCCTGGCCGGGAACAAAAAGCCGCCACAAACTGAAATAATCACGCGCCCGGCTGCCTGGCACCCGGCGCGAAGGGACGAACACCCACCAAGGAAATAACCCTGAATTCGGCCGCAACCGCCAGTGTTTTCCCGTTGCGATATCGAAGAAGGCGAAATCCGCCTGCGCGGGACCCTTGAGCTGATGTTTCGAGCCGATCCTCTCGAGATACCCTTGAGCCTGGTGATTGCCCGATAAAAGCAAATGGTTGCCGTTATCGATTATCATCCCAAGCGACGGATCATAGTAAGACCTGCATCTCCCGCCGGCTTGCCGCGCCGCCTCATGCAGGACAACCGCGAAGGGACCACCGGCGAGCCGCACGGCTGCGGCAAGCCCGGCCAGCCCAGCGCCAATGATGTGGACGGTGGGCTGTCCCACTAAACGATACCGTAGCGCAATATCGCGAGGAGAACGCGCAGACGAGGCGTTGAGATGCGCGGACGCGGCGGCGCAAACCCTCGCGCCTCTAGGCGGTCGAGGATGGCGCGATAGACATCCGCCATAACCCTTGGGGCTCGGACGCTCCAGCGCGGGCAGCGCGCCATGACACGAGCCGCCTCGCGAAAATGAAATTTGGCGCGCGCTATCGTGGGCGCGCAAGCGGCTGGCAGCGACGGGCTGGCGAGGGCAACCTCGGGGTCCGTCCCCACGATCGCAACGGCATTTAGATCCTCGCGCGGCAGATAAAGCCGGCCGATCGCCCCGTCTTCATCGAGATCACGCAATATATTTGTGAATTGCAAGGCGCGGCCAAGGTGATGAGCCAGACCCACTCCCTCGGCCTCTGGCATGCCGAAGGCGCGGGCGGATAGCCGGCCGACAGCGCTCGCCACCCGGTCACAATAGAGGTCCAGCGTCGCCAGGTCGGGCGCCCTGATGTCGGCGACGACATCCATCTCCATGCCATCGATCACCGACTGAAAGTCTTCTTGGCGCAGCCCAAAAGTTTGTATGGCGCTTGAAAGCCCTCTAAGCTTTTCCTTTTCACAGCTTTCCGCAGGTGGCTGATTATAAAGCGCGGCGATATCCCGGCGCCATTCCTTGAGTGCCTGCTGGCGAGCAAGGCGCGGGGCTGACGCATCAGCGATGTCATCGACCGCACGGCAAAAAGCGTAGATTTCGAACATCGCTTTGCGCCGCGGACGTGGCAGGATGCGCATTGCCGCGTTGAAAGAGCTGCCCCGCGCAACCACTGATGCTTCCGTGGGTGGCGCCGGCGCATGCGCGCCGTTCATGCGCTGCTGGCGGGCATGGAAGGAATCCGCCGCGCCCTCAAATGTGTGCACAATCCGTCCGCCACGCCAAGGCTCGATAACGAAATTACAGCGGCCTTTCGCAAGTGGACAGACTCACTCAAGGGATCACGATCAAGCAGCAAGGCATCGAGACGGCGGGCGAGTTTTGCAATCACGGCGGTCTCCAAGCAGAGCCGGAAGTCTCGGACTTTTGCTGGCAAGGTGCTACCCAAGGCAACGAGCTCGGCGTTTTTGCAAAGGAGGTCGCGCAATACAAGCCGAAGCGCCGCCGGAGCTCTTGAGCACGCCAGGGCGCTCTCATCAAGCCCGCGCGCCGCAAGCGCATCGAGAGGAATATAAACGCGGTTAAGAATCTTGTAGTCTTTCGCGCAGTCCTGCAAATGATTGATGATTTGCAAGGCCGAGCAAAGCGCGTCTGACGCGGGCCAGGTTTCCTCGCTTTCGCCGTGCACGTCGAGGACAAAGCGTCCAACCGGGGCGGCGGAATAAGCGCAGTAGCCCATTAATTCGGACCAGTTTGCATAGCGATGTTTGATCGCATCCATGCGGAACGCATGCAAAAGATCAAGCGCGTGGCGGGCGGAAATCTTTCTCGCCGCGAGCTGCGAACGAAGCGGCCGCGCCGCCTCGATGTCATCGTTCTTCCCTAGAAGTGTTGCTTCGAAACGATCGAGCCAGCCAAGTTTTGCATCTGGAGAAAGAACCGGACTATCCGCAACATCGTCCGCGCCCCGCGCGAACCGGTAATAGGCGAGGATCACCGGCCGATGCCGCTTGGCGATGATGAAGGAGGCGACGGGAAAATTTTCCCCCTGATGCGTCTTCGAGGGAGCGGGTGGGAGATCGAGCGTCATCGCAAGCGGCCGCGATCTCGAAACCAGGCAAGGGCATCCGCGATCGCCTCCGCATAGGGCCGCGCCTTGTAGCCAAGCTCACGCTCTGCTTTTCGGGAGCTAAAGAACATCCGGTTTTTAGACATGCGCAAACCGTCAAAAGTGAGGAGAGGTTCGCGGCCTGTGACGTAGGCTTTGGCTTCCGAGAGAGCCGCGCAGGGATAAAGGAGCGGACGCGGCAAACGGATCCAGGGGGCGGGACGGCCGCACATTCTGGCAATCTCGTGCAGCAATTCTTCGAGCAGCACATTTTGGCCGCCCAAAATGTAATGCTCGCCTGGTTTGCCGTGGCGAAGCGCCGCAAGATGGCCCCTCGCAACATCATCGACATGGACGATATTAAGTCCTGTATCGACAAATCCCGGAATAGCACCGCACGCGGCCTCGATAATAACCCGTCCGGTCGGCGTCGGTTTATGATCACCGGGCCCGACTGGCGCCGTCGGATGAACAATAATCGCCGGCAGCTGGTTACGGCTAATCATTGCCTCGACGATTCGTTCGGCGGCGACTTTGCTTTTCTTGTAAGCACCAATCGCGCAAGATTCCGTCATCGGCATTGTTTCATCCGCTGGTTTGCCGTTTGCCGCGCAGGCGAGGGTCGCGACGCTACTCGTATAAACGATTCGCTCAACACCGTGCGCCAAAGCGGCTTCCATAAGGATGCGCGTTCCCTCACGATTTGTTGTCAAAATCTCGCTGGGATCGCGAGCCCAGAGGCGGTAGTCAGCCGCCGCATGGACCAAAAACCGGGCGTCCCGCATGGCGCGAGAAACGGCGGCCGCGTCGCGCATATCCCCCCGCACGATTTTAATGTCGAGCCCAGCGAGATTAATTTCCTTGCTGGCATCACGCAGCAAAGCCCGCACTTTGTAGCCTGATGCGGCCAGCACGCGCGCCACGGCAGAGCCCACGAAGCCCGAAGCTCCCGTTACCAACACCGTGTCGTTTGCCAAACGGCCAACCTCCATTCGAATTATGGGGCGCTCGTGCTCTCCGTGCCGCAGGAATATCCCAATTTATGTAGTTTCAGCAATCGGCTGTAATAGGTTAGAACCCACGCTTGCTTTGCGCCGATTGAGCCAAAAAACAGCGATAGGAATGCTATAGCCACGTCATGAACAAACCCGGACCTACGGCGGCAGAGCCCGCGACTTTGAAGACAGCCGATGTGCGCCTGCTCCTGCGGCTTGCTCCCTATTTTCTTCGTTATAAGCCGCGTATCGCCGCGGTGCTCGCCGCGGTGACGGCCGCTGCGGCGGCAACGCTCGCGGTGCCCCTTGCCATCCGCCGGATGATCGATTTCGGTTTTTCGGTGGAGAGCGCGAACCTCGTCAACACCTATTTCATCGCGCTGATCGGTCTGGCGGCGGCGCTGGCTCTGGCTTCGGGTGCGCGATTTTATTTCGTCACCACGCTCGGCGAGCGCATCGTCGCCGATTTGAGAAAGGATATTTTTCGTCACCTTTGCGGCTTTGACGCGGAATTCTACGATCATGCCCGCACCGGCGAGCTTCTCTCGCGGCTTACGGCGGATACGACGCAGATAAAGGCAGCTTTCGGGGCCACCGTGGCGCTGGCCTTGCGCAATTTCTTTCTATTTGTTGGTTCCATCGGCCTCATGCTCTACACGAGCCCGAAGCTTTCGATTGCGGTCCTCATAGCCATTCCTGTGATCGTTTTGCCGCTCGTTGTCGCCGGACGCCTGGTCCGCAAACGCTCGCGTGCCGCGCAAGACACCCTCGCCGAAGCGAGCGCCTATGCATCGGAGAGCCTCGGCGCGGTGCGAGTCATGCAAGCCTTTGGCGCCGAGGCCGCAGCCGCAAATCACTTCGGTGCGGCGGTGGAGGGGGCCTATTTTGCTGCTCGCAATGCCGCACGCTCTCGCGCGGCCTTAACGATCACGGTTATCTTTCTTGTTTTTGCGAGCATCGTCGGCGTTCTTTGGGTCGGCGCCCGCGAGGTGCTCGCGGGAAGCATTAGCGGCGGCCTTCTCTCGCAATTCGTGCTCTATGCGATTTTGGCGGCGAGCGCCTTGAGCGAGCTGAGCCAAGTCTGGGGTGAGCTTATTGCCGCCGCCGGTGCCGCCGACCGGATTGCCGATCTTTTAGCGGTGCAGCCGAAGATTGTCGCGCCGGCAAAGCCCGCCTTGCTGCCAACCCCTGGCCGCGGCGAAATTGTCTTCGAAAATGTTACCTTCGCCTATCCCGCGAGGCCGCGGGAACTGGCGCTCCGCAACCTGTCCTTCAAGATCGCACCGGGTGAAATGGTCGCGATCGTTGGGCCCTCGGGCGCTGGCAAGAGCACTTTGTTCCAGCTTTTATTGCGGTTCTACGATTGCTCTTCCGGCCGCATTCTGCTCGACGGCGTTGATATCAAAGAGGCCGAGCCGGCGAAGGTGCGCCAGCGGATTAAAAGCGTGCCTCAGGACCCCGTCATCTTCGCGGCCTCTCTTGCGGACAATATCCGTTACGGAGCAGCGGACGCCAGCGATGAAGCCGTTCAATATGCGGCCAAGCGCGCCGCCGCCGACGAATTTATCCGCGCTTTGCCGCGAGGCTACGCGACCCCCGCCGGCGAGCGCGGCATCACACTTTCCGGCGGACAGCGGCAGAGGATCGCCATTGCCCGCGCGGTTTTGCAAGAAGCGCCGGTCCTCCTGCTCGATGAGGCAACTTCGGCACTTGATTCCGAGAACGAGGCGGCCGTGCAAGCAGCGCTCCAAAAAGTCATGTCGGAAAGGACAACGCTCGTGATCGCGCACCGCTTGGCAACCGTCATCGAGGCCGACCGTATCCTGGTGCTCGATGGCGGCCGTTTAGTCGAAGAGGGCACCCATAAAACGCTGGTTGCCCAAGATGGCCTTTATGCCCGCCTCGCCAAGCTGCAATTCGAAATCAACGGTGAAGCTCCGCAGGGCGACGCGAAAAGTGCGGCGGAATGGGCTTAAAGCAACGCTTTACTCGGCGTATCCGTTTGCCTATGGCAAAGGCCGAGCGGCGCTTGGTACCGCTCTTAACGGAGTCGATCTTAAAGAGAGAGAGGCAGCGATGAATTTTGTCAGAATCTTGCTCGCGGAATTTCTCGGAACTTTCTGGCTCGTGTTTGGCGGCGTTGGAAGCGCTTTGATTGCCGCCGCTTTTCCTGACCTTGGGATTGGGTTCGTCGGCGTTGCCTTCGCCTTCGGCCTCACCGTGCTAACCGGAATCTATGCCTTCGGGCCTATCTCGGGCGGGCATTTTAACCCGGCCGTGACCTTTGGCCTTTGGACAGCTGGGCGCACACGAACGCTGCGTGTGTTACCTTATATCATCTTACAAGTGGCCGGTGCGATCGCTGCGTCTTTCCTGCTTAAATGGATCGTCGAAGGTCATCCGGGATTTGAAATTGGGGCGTTCGCTTCAAATGGTTTTGGCGAGCTTAGCCCCGGCAAATACACGCTCGAGGCCTGCGCTGTAAACGAGTTCACCGTGACGTTCTTCTTTGTCCTCGTGATCATCGGTGCAACATCACCTCTGGCGCCCCCGGGTTTCGCTGGTCTTGCAATCGGGCTCGCGCTGACGCTCATTCACCTTGAGGCGATTCCCGTGACCAACGCGTCCGTCAATCCGGCACGCAGCACTGGACCGGCGCTAATTGCGGGTGCCGCCTACATCAAGCAGCTTTGGCTCTTTTGGGCGGCTCCTCTCGCGGGCGCTTTCGTCGCTGGCATTATCGGCCGGATTCTTTTCAGCGAGGCCTCGCAAAGATGAAGCAAAGGCAAGGGCGGTTTCGCCTGCTGCCCTTGCCCAAGCCATCAAAAAGTCATGCGCAGGCTCAAAATCCAGGCGTGGTTATAAAGCGGTGTCAGAGGGTCCGTTATGGCATGCTCCGGCACCACCGCGACTTGATAGGCGATGCCGAAGTTGAACCTTATGCGTTTATAAATCTCAAACCGGCCAAGCATGATGCCGGGGCCCACAAGCAGTTGGTTGCGGGCTGCGCGTTCACCACTGGTCCATTGCGTATCGTTGAGCGCGAACTCGGGCCAGAAATAATCGAGCAGGTGGTATTGCAACGTCACGCTCGTCAAAAGCGTATTGCCGACGTGGTTTCGTTCATCGGTCGGCAGCGTATAGGACACCGTTCCCTGAACATCGAAATCACCAAAGCCGATTCCCCCCGCGATCGTTGGCGTGACGATCCACGCCGGCCTATTGGTGAAGGCGGTTATGCCGGTTGGCGCTTGAAAACCAAGAAATGCGCTCAGGATGTAATTGCCATTTTCCTCTTGGCGCTGAGGATGCGCTGCTTGATCGTGACGAAATTTCCATCGAGAAATCCTGTCGCGGGCATGACCTTGCTTGTTCCTTGGGGAACTCGTTGCTCAAAACCAGGAACATTGATCAAAATCTCGTTTGTTAAGGTCGGGATGAGCTCCAACCCCTTTCCCGCGAAGTAATTATTGATCTCGGCCCCATTTTGCGTGAATTCCTGATACTGGTCGTAGCGAAACTCTTGCTCGAAGCGGGCCGTTACCGTGGTGATTGGGGTCATCCAGTGCGGCTGGCTTGCCTGGGCCTCGTTGGCGCGATCGAACCAATGCAGGAAATAGTCGGTGATTGGATCGGTCGCAGCAGGGCCGGGCTCTGGTGGCGGTTGCAGCGGAGCGCTATCCGCCGCATGAGCGGGCGCAGCTGCTTGACCACATGCCGCGAGCACCAAAATGGCCGCTAGGCAGCGCGGTTTATCGGTTTTTGGTTTCCTTTCGCCCATAGCTTCGACCTCGCGTTTGAAGGACTCGGCCACTACCCGCAACCGTTATGAAATGTGATTATATAGCGTATCCTTGGGCCGCTGCTTTGGTAATTCTTGCCGATCGAGAAATTAAGCGGGTAGCCGTTGCAGAAAAAACACAGGCGCAAGAGCTTTCTTACCCCTTCGCCTGAAAAAACTGGGCAATGCGGCCAGAGCTTTCGGGAAAAGCAGTAGCGCTTTTCAACAGTTCGCGAGCATGCTTTTTGACGTGAGCCGCGCCCGTTGCGGAACCATTTGGGTTCCTTTACAAGGGCGCCAAATTGAGGTGCGCGATGGCTGACGAAGGATCAGAACTGGGCAACAAAGACACCGAGGCCCCTTCTGGGCTGGATCCGCCTCAGCCGGATTCCACTTTTCCCGGCCAAGCACCAGATGAGGCGCCGGTTGCCGCCGCCGAAGGAGTGGGAGATCCGGAAGCAGAAGCGGCGGGCTCGCATTCCAATATGCGCCAGAAAGAGTCGTTGAATGCAGGCAGTAGTTCGGTACCGAGCGAAGCCTTGCATTCCGCAGCGCCGCCACCGCGACGCGGTTCGCGGTTTTTTGCTCACGCCGCGACAGCCCTTGTGGGCGGCCTCCTCGGCGTAGGCGGATCTTATAGTCTTCGCTATCTTGCGCCCGTTCCAGCCCCGCTAAGCGGCGAGAGTGAAGATCGCTCCGCCCCGTTGAGTGCGCGGCTCGACGCGGTTCAAAATAAACTTGATGCCGTTCAAAATAAAAGCGAGGCGTTTTCTCGCGATATCAGTGATCTAAAGGCAGGCCTAAGCAACGCTGAAAGTGCCGCAAATAAAGCGGCGGAGCGCGCGAACGCGGCCGAATCTGGGCTGGAGGAAGTCCAAAAAAATAGCGCTTCCCATCCGGAAGAGCCGGCGGCGGCCGCAACCGCCGCTGAGATGCCAGATCTTGGACCCTTGAATAGCCGGCTGAATAGGGACGAACAAAAGCTTGCTTCGCTGGAAGCGGCACTTGCCCAGCCGAAAGCGGAGTTCCGTGCCGAGCCCCAAGAGCGGGAAGCGCCAGCGGCGCGGCAAGAGGCGCGAGCCCAAGCCATCGCAACCGTGGCTCAGGGCTTGCTGCTCGAAGCCGAGGCGGGACGCCCTTTCTCGCAAGAAGTTGCGGCGCTCGAACACCTCGGAGTGCCGGCCGAATCACTCGCGCCCCTGCGAGCGACCGACGCCGAAACCTTGCCGAGCGAACATGAGCTTGCCAAACAGTTCGCCGCGCTCGCGCCGGCAGTCATCGCCAGCGATAAGGCTAAGCAGCCGAATGCCGAGGAGAATTTTTTGGACCGAGTGACGCGCCACGCCAAGGATTTGGTGCATATTCGGCGCGAGGGTGAGGACGCCGATGTCGAGGGCGTCGTCGAGCACATCAGCCGCGAACTCGCCGATCACGACCTCGAGGCGGCCTACAAGCTATGGACACAATTGCCGGATACCGCCATCGCCGCTTCCCAAAGCTGGGGGGAGGTGGCAAAAAAGCGGCTCGATGCCATCAGCGCCGCAAGGTCGATCGAAACTGACGCCCTTTCTGTCCTTGGCACGACCAAACAATAATCAACTGCCCGCCGCGGCCTTATCAAAGCTAGCGTGAGAGAGATATGCTCCGGGTCCCGCTGTTCCTGCTTCTTCTTATTATCTTGGCTATCGGCGAGGCGTGGCTTGTCGACCGTCCCGGCGAGATCAGCCTTTCATGGCAGGGCTACCGGATACATACATCGCTGCTCGTCGCGCTCACTGCTCTTACCGCGGCCATTGTGGCGCTGTTTTTATTATGGAGCGGGATCCGGTTCGTCTTGCGACTCCCTCCATCGGTGTCTGGTGCTAGCAGGGCGCGCCGGCGCGAGCGAGGTTATGCGGCGCTCTCGCAGGGGATCATTGCGGTTGGCACGGGCGATACGAGGCGCGCTCTCAAAGCGGCGGCGGAGGCGCAAAGGCTTATCCCCAATGAACCCCTGGCGCTGCTCTTAAGGGCAGAGGCTGCTCAGCTGGCTGGTGATCATCCCGCGGTTGAGACTACCTTCAAGGCCATGACGCAGCGCGAGGATATGCGCCTTCTTGGCTTTCGCGGCCTGCACGCCCATGCGCACCGGCGCGGGGATCCCGATGCGGCTCATGAATTCGCCACTGCCGCGCATGGTATCGCCGCCCTGCCGTGGTCCGCGAGCGCCGTGGTCGAAAAGCATGTGATGGCCAAAGACTGGCAGGGCGCCGCGGACGCGCTCAACAAAAGCGGCAATTTATTGGACAAGCCATCCAAGGACCGGCAGAGCGCCGTCTTGGCGACCGTGATTGGTCTCGAAAAGGAAGAAAATGACCCGCAAGAGGCGCTGCGGCTTGCGCGCGCTGCCGTTAATCGCGCGCCTAGCCTCGTCCCCGCCGTTGCCCTCGCGGCCCGCCTCCTCGGACGCCAAAGCCAAACCCGCCGGGCCTTGAAAATGATCGAGGCGGCGTGGCCTTTAGGCCCACATCCCGAACTCGCCAAGGACTATTTGGAGCTACTTCCGGAACAAACGCACGCGCAACGTCTCGAGCGCGCGCGGCGGCTCGCCAAACTTGCCTCGCGTGATCCCGAGAGTCTTATGCTCGTGGCAAGGGCCGCGATCGCCGCCGGAGATTACAAGCTTGCTCGCGATACCATGCTGCCCCTGATCCAAAGGAACGAGCGGCCCACAGTGCGAATGTGCCTCCTTATGGCTGAACTTGAGGAGGCAGAGCATGGGGAATCTGGCTTTTCGCGCGATTGGCTCGCGCGCGCGACACGGGCGCCGCGTGACGCAACCTGGATCGCCGGCGCCGTCATGTCGGATCAGTGGCTGCCAGCCGTGCCCGGCACCGGAAAGCTCGATGTCTTTGTTTGGCAAAAGCCGGACGAAAGCCTGCGCGCAAAGAACGAGGCAGACGACGCGATCTTCCGGCCAGTCTCCCTACCGCCCACCGAGGAGCCCCCTCTAATCGAAAAGTGGCGCCCTGCCATTCCGGGCCCAGGCGCCGACAACGCCGCGAGCGAGGCAGCGTCAAGCTCAGCTGGCAACTCCCCTGACAATCCCCATGAGGAACAACCAACCGGCCCCATAAATATGCCTGCTCCGGTAGGCCCAGGAGCAACCGGCCAAAATTAACGAGCTGGTTTTAAATACTGGTCGCCAGAGCCTGCTTGGCGACCGCCCATAGCGCGACCTTATACGCATCCATGGCAAAACGCTCTTCGAAAAGGCGGCGGGTTGCAGATTCCCGCCTTTCGCCCAATCGAGGGTTTTTGTAAATGCGCTCCATTGCGCGCGCGAAGGATAAGGCATCCTCCGCCACCTCGACATTGGGCAAGGCGCGCGCATCTACTCCGAGGCCGCGAAATGCGAGCGGCGTTGCAACAAGGGGAGCGCCACAAGAGAATGCTTCTATTGTTTTTATGGAAATCCCGTGGCCTGCCGTAGCCGGTAGCAGAACCGCCGAGGCGTTCCGGTAGGCATTATTCAGCTCGTTTGCGTCGACCCTGCCGGTAAAGCGATCCCTGTGCTCGCGATAGAGCGGTCTTGCCCGCGACCGAATTTCCCTGTCGACATTGCCAAGGATACGCACGGGAAGGTCTCGTGCGTGAGGCCAGACTTCCTCCAAGAACCACCGCACTCCGGCAAAATTTGGATAATTAGCACTCGCAACTATGAGAAGATCGCCACCGCCCTGCCCTGGCGGCACCGCCGCTACCGCCGGGTAAAGAAGCGTGTGCCGGTGTGAAGGCAGGAGCCCTTGGAACGTTGAAAACTCTTCGTCGTTGAGATGAATTAAAAAATCGGCCGCCCGCATTGCATCAAGCTCGATGGCGAGCATTTCATCAAGCCCGCTCAATGGCGGCAATCGCACACGCACGTGATTGCTTAAGGCATATTGGCGAGCTTGCAGGTCATGCGTCTCAAGGAGAATGGGGCACGCAGTGCGTTCGCGCAGCGAAATCGCGGCAGGCATCGAGAAGAAATGATTGCAATGGATGAGATCGATCTTCAGGGATGCTGCTGTCGGCAATCGTGCCTGCCGTCCAATCTCCAGCCGCATCGCCGCCTCGTTCCCGTGCAGCCATTGCATGGCCGCGCCGAGAAATCCGCGGCTTAAAATCCGTTGCCAAGGCATGCCACAGAAAAGGCGGATGTGTGCCGGAAGGTCGTTTGACCTATTGAGATAAACGCGAGCGACGGACGATTGCTCGGTGCAACCTGGAGTATCGGCGATGGCAAGCGAGATGACCGTTGCCCCCAAGGAGCGATAAGCGCGTGCCTGCGAGACAAACACTTGATGGCTGCCGCACGAGTGCCATGCCGGGTGCACAATCGCGACCGTTTGCCCGGCGAGCGGCGAGCCAAGAGAAGCTGCCAGATGCTCAGCCTTTCTGGTGATATAGCCGCGGGAGGCGCGCCTTTCTTTTGTTTTTGGCCGGTGATCGCGGTAAAGCTTCGGCTTGATCGAAGAACCCTCCTCACGCTACACGCTGGCTTCGTATTTTGCCGACGAGCTCAACTGCGCTTGCTTGCAAGTCTAATATGTGAATCTCAACATAAATGGAAAACTTAAGAACCCTGCCTAAGAAATATGGGATGGCGGTTATAGCCAACGATAAAGTCATTAATTGGCTTCTGCCTTTTCTCGAAAGTTATATGGCAACTAATGCGGCGACACCGCTCTATATCATCCCCTATGATGATAATATTAATTTAACCCGGCAAGCGGCGGATGTTTATGGCGCGCGCATCGCCGAGCCTGATAGTGCCGATCTCGATGCCCTCGCCAAACGCCTTTACCCGCTATTCCCCGGGCACAGGCGAAGGATGCGTAAGTTTTTATGCCTCGCATTGCCCCTTGATGAAGTGGTTTATCTGGATGCGGATATTATTTTATTTCGCGATTTTTCCAAAATGTTCGGCCTGCTCCAGCCAGGGAAGGCGGATCTCATTGTTGCCGCTCCGACAAATGATTATGTCTACAATAAGAAGCGTGAGAACTATGATTTCCTTCGGCATGTGAATTTATTCAACGATGGATTTTTTGTCGCCTCGAAGGAGATCCTGAGCTTGAGGGATTTTCACAATGTCATTGAACAGAATGAGGCGATTTTTCATGAAGTTCGGCAACGCGGCATGCTATTTGCGCAACCCGTGACGAATTTCGTCGCGCATCGACTCGGGTTGAAAATCGCCACCTTACGCGATTGCATTCCTGGCGCCTCGGGCGAAAGCTTTTATAGGGCCGAGGGCGTAACCTTCGATGAAAAGGGTCCGCGCGACGTTTTTAAAGATGAAATTTATTTTGCGCACTGGGCCGGTGCCGTTAAAATGCCGAGCCGCCGCGCTTTCGACGCGGCCTGGCGGCATTTCGCCAATGAGGCAACCAAACGGATGAAGTTACACTTATCCGTTCCCGAAGCGGAGCGGGTCAAACTTTAAATTTCAGTCGCTATTCGATGCCGCGCCTTTTATTCCTATATTTTTCAAAAAGGATTGCGGCTGCCTCGCTGATGATCGCGGCCGGCCTTTGCATTCCTGTCGTTCTCGCCTCTCTCTTCCATGATCTGCCACCAGCCGCCCTACGCGGCGGGCTGCTTGTTCCTGCCCTCCTCGGCACGCTCCCGACTGTTCTCTACATCGCTTTGCCGATGGCTGTCGGGGTGGCGGTTGCTCTTGAATTCGCGCGGATGTCGGCCGAGGGAATGGTCGCGGTCCTTTACTCTTTACGCTTGTCGGTCTGGGCTGTTACCCTTCCACCTGCCTTCGTCGCTATTTTGGCAGCCGGCATAGGATACTGGCTCTCTTCTTTCTTTGCCCCAGCTCATGTCGGCGAGATGCATGATGTCATTTACGTTATTCGAAATTCGATGAATCACCGGATGCTCGAACCCGCCCAGTTCTACACTTTGGACAATGGCATGAAGACGCTTTATTTTCGTAGCTGGCGTTCCGCTGACGTGGTTTCCGGCCTGTTTATCCATGAGCGCCTGCCCGAAAAAAGCGAGGAACGGACGATCACTGCCGCCGCCGCGGAGTTTCGCCGTAACCCGAGCGGTGTTGTATTAATCATGAGCAATGGTTCAATCGAAACAGCACCAAGCGATGGCTCCAAGGTGACGACGGCGCACTTTGACGAATATGCGATGCCCATCACCATGCAGGGCTCCGCTGGTTTGCCGCAGCGCGATTGGCGCGGCGTCTTCGAATGGCCATTCGCGGAATTCTTCGAAGAGAAACCCTCTCCCGAGATGTTCCCTCGCCTTTATGGGGAATGGATGAGTGAAGCGGCTAAACGGTTTGGCATCCCAATTCTCGCCCTCACGCACGCCTTGCTGGCAATTGGGCTCATCCTCAGCCTTGCGCCGGCAAGCGGCCGAAGTCCTGCCTCGACAGCCACGACGCTATTCGCAATCCCGTCAATCCATGTCGGCGTTCTTATCTCCGCGGAGACACTCGTGCGGCACAATCCACACCTAGTTTTCATCGTCGCAATCGCCATCTTGGCCGAGTTCACGGCCGCTCTCGTTCTCATTGCGCGGCAAAATGCCATGTTTCCCGAGCTAGAAGAACGCGCGGCGCCTGCCTCCTGACGCGATTGGCTACAGCGTCTCAGCGAGCGCTGCTTCTGGATTCTCTTCAATCGACCGCCGGTAATGCAGAATGATTTCATCGGGGGGGCCGAGGCCACGCACGAGCCCATTCTCGATCCAAATCACTCGGTCGCAAAGCGTTGAGAGAGTCGAAAGATCATGGGAAACCACAAGCAAAGTGCCGTGCTTTGCGAAATTCTCAATGAAAGCATCGCATTTCGAGACGAACGCCTCATCGCCAACAGAGAGGGCTTCGTCGATGATAAGTATATCCGCGTCCGCGTGCGCGCAAACAGCAAAGGCGAGGCGCGATGTCATGCCGCTCGAATAGAGCTTCACTGGCTGATTGAAAAATTCTCCGATGCTGGCAAATTCGGCGATCGCGGCAAGCCGTGCCTCCACGGTGGCCCGCCGCATGCCAAGGATCGCGCCGCCAATGAGGGCGTTTTCCCGGCCGGTCAGTTCGTGATCAAAGCCAGCGCCGAGCGCAAGAATTGGCGCCACGCGGCCTTCGACCTTCACCTTTCCATGGGTCGGCAATGTGATCCCGCAGATGACTTGTAGAAGCGTTGTCTTGCCGGCGCCATTACGGCCGATAATGCCAATTCTTTCCCCGCGCCTTACCTTAAAGCTAATGTCCCGTAAAACCCAGTGTTGGTGGTAGAACTGCTTCCAATGCCCCAAAAGCGCCTGCTTGAGCTGATCGTTCCGATGCATGTAAAGCTGATACGCCTTACCGACGCGGTCGCAGTTTATAACAATATCAGATGACATCGACGAAAACGGCCTTGTACTGCATGAAAAAGCGGTAAGCGAAAAAAAATGCGGCAAGGGACGCCAGCACCGTTGCGGAGAACAAGAGCAAATCGGGGCAGCGGCCCAAGATCAGAAGATCGCGCGCCATTTCGACGTAATTGCCAACCAAATTCAGATGCAAATAAATGCGCAGGTGAGGCGGCACGTCGTCGATTGAGTAGAAGATTGGCGTCGCAAACATAAGCACGGGAACGATCGAGATCATAAGATGGGCGACGTCCCGGGTGAACGACCCCAGCGCCATAAGAAACCAGCAAGTCCCGAGCAAGAATAAGAAAAACGGCACGGCAATCACGGGCAAAAGAAGACTCGCAAGCGGCAGGCGAAACGTCAGAAGCAGTTCGAAAATAAGAAGAACACCGAGACTTATTAAAGCGTAAACGGTGGCGCGGATCGTCGCCGTCCATGCTAGGGTTTCACTTGGAAAAATGGACTTCTTGATGACACCCGCGTGCTCGTGGAGAAGCGAAGGCGCGCGATAGGCGAGCTCGCTAAACAGGTTGAAAACAATCAACCCGACAAAAATTGACAAAGCGTAACTGCCAAAACTCGCTCCCTTGGCCGAAGCGGGAACGCCGACGGCGTGCGAAAAAATCACGGTGTAGGCCGAGAGCATCACGAGCGGCCCGAATATGGCCCAGACCCAGCCAAGAATGGTGCCACGAAAGCGAACCGCCAACTCGCGCCGGACCACGGCCCGGATCAATTCTCTATATTGCCAGGCGTTTAGGAAGGGTTTGAGGAGATTCATCTTGCGTGGGCTCAGCGCCGAATGAAGAGGCAGAATCGGCGCCGATGTAGACCAGTTTGAGCTGCCGCCGTCAACGTCCGGCGGCTTTTTGGCTGCCGCGGACCAAAAGTGCCAAAGCTTCAATGGCGGTGTCAAACCCTTCCTTTGGAGCCAAAGAGGCGGCCAAGCAATGCCGCCCCCTCCAAGGCCGAAAGGATGAGCTTCGCTTGGCTGGCGGGGTGCATTTCTCCTCTCAAAGTGCCGTTTGCGATGCCAGATTCGACAGCATGCTGTAACCAAACGAGGTGCCGCCCGAAGAATTGCGCAATTCCTTGCTGTAGCCTCTGGGGCAAGATGTCACGCTCTCCCGCCATGACGCCACAAAGACAACCCCAACTCTGGGAGCTCCCTTCCAGGGAGAGTTTGCGTAGGCCATGATCTGGCGATTCCAGAAGGATAGCTCCGTCATTTAGCGAAAGCGCGGCCGCATAGCGCGCCGCGTAAGCTTCAATGAGCGCAACGCCGAGATCTTCCTTCGTCGGAAAATGATGGTGGATGGTCGCCTTGCTGATATCCAGCGATTCGGCAGACTCCGCGTAGCTGAAGCCCGCATAACCATGGGTCCGCGCGAGCATCTCGACCTCGGCAAAGAATGCGCGCCCGAGTCTTAAACCGCCATGTTTTCTCCACTTGCCCCTCGCCATCCGCTCTAATCGTTGACGGCAAAGACTCAACCAACTAGTGGGTAGATCCTTCACGCGAAGAAGGCAAACACAGTGGGTGGCGGTGGTCAAGCTGAAAAAGGGCTTGAAGAGAAGCTACTTGCTGGCGGCGGGTTGTGGCGGCCGGCCACGCAGTGGGTTGGAGCGAGCGGAACCAACCGGCGAACCTTTCTTGCCGGCGGTTTCTGCCTCTGCTGCTTGCCGGCCGCGACTCACGCCGGCACCGCGCCCTCCTTCGCGGTGGAGGAGATTGCCCCGGGCATTCACTTCCGGCGGGGAGTTGACGAAGATGCCTCGCACGACAACGGCAATGCGATCGCGAACATCGGTTTCGTCGTCGGCAAGGCAGGCGTGCTGGTCTTAGACCCAGGCGGCTGCCTCGCCGACGGCGAGAGACTGCGCGCCGGGATCGTCAAAACCACAAGCCTGCCGATCAAATATGTGGTCATGAGCCACGTCCATCCCGACCACATTTTCGGCGCGTGCGCTTTTTTGTGTGATAGCCCGGTTTTCGTTGGCCACGCGCGACTCAAGGACATGCTGCATGAGCGCGGCGCCTATTACCGCGAGAAATTGCAGGCGCTGTTAGGACCAGAGCAAGCCGCGGAGATCGTCATGCCAGGGATGGAGGTCGCTGTCCAAGCCGAAATCGATCTCGGCGGGCGCACCCTCGAGGTAACGGCGCACGAGCCGTCACACACAGTCTGCGACTTGAGTTTATTCGACAAAACGACGGGCGTGCTTATGGCCGGCGATTTGCTCTTTATTGGGCGTATCCCCGCACTCGATGGCAGCTTGCGCGGGTGGCTCAAGACTCTGGATAAGTTGACGGGAACCGGCGCCTCTCGCGTCGTCCCAGGTCACGGGCCCACGGCGGCCGATTGGCCTTCGGCGGCAACGCCACTTAAGCGCTATCTGGCAACTCTCGAACGCGATACGCGGCAGGCCATCGATCGCGGCATCGGCCTTGACGAAGCCGTCAAGCAGGTAGCGAGTTCCGAACGCGGCGCGTGGACACTTTTTGACGAGTATAATGCTCGCAACACCGCCGAGGCCTATCGGGAGCTTGAGTGGGAATGAGGGTGCGGAAGGAGCACGCGGATGAACCGTTTCTACATTGCGGCCGCGAGCATGTTGCTCATTGGAACGGCGGTAGCGCAAAACGGCGATGCGGCGCGGGCGGCGCGCTGGCAAGACCTTGCGGAGGCTATTTTCGGGGCTCGCGAAATTCTTCCGGGAGCCGCCAAAATCGACCTCGAAGTCGCTGACCGCGCGGAAGACGCCGCGCTCGTCCCTGTGACGATCCGCGTAGAGAACCCCCGCGACATAAATGGGATTTATCTCATCATTGACAATAATCCGGCGCCGCTTGCCGCGCATGCCACTTTTGGGCCGGCCGGCAATGCCGAAAGCCTAAAACTGCGCGTCCGCATCGATCAGTATACCGACATGCATGCAGTTGAAGAGACAAAGGATGGCGCGCTTTACGAGACGCACCGTTTCGTCAAAGCCTCTGGCGGCTGCTCAGCGCCTTCTGGCTCCTATGATTCAGGGGCGCTCGCCTCGATTGGACAGATGAAGCTGCGTGTCTTTAGCGACGCTACCGGCGCGCCTTCGCACGAAGCGCAGCTTCTCATCCGGCACCCGAACTATAATGGCATGCAAAAGGATCCAGCGACGCAGGGGTACACCCCCGCCCGGTTCCTTAAAAGCGTCGATATTAACGTCGGCGGCGAGCGCGTCCTCCAGCTTGATAGCGATATCTCACTCGCCGCGGACCCAGCAATCACTTTCAAAATCAGCGACAAGGCCAAGGGCAAGCTAAAGGTAGAAGCACGCGATAGCGATAACGCCGACTTCATGCAGGAATTTGAACTTGGTCCTGGAGGCAGCTGATGCAAATCAGGATCCGCAGCTTGGTATTTTTCATTGGGTGCATGTTGGCCCCGATCACCCGCGCCGAGGTGCCGGAACCAAAGGGCTACTTTATGGGGCCCCTCCATGGCGAAGTTCCGACGACGCTCTCAGGTGCCAAAGTCATCCATTCGGACGAACTTGCAGGGATTCAAGCCGCGGGCCGCGCTATTCTGATCGATGCGGCAAGCATGCCCCACCGGCCCGATAACCTAGCGCCCGACACCATTTGGAAACCTTTGCCGCATGAAAACATCGCTGGAAGCATCTGGATCCCGGGCATCGGCGAAGGCGATATTAAAAAAAATTTAGAAGCGTACTTTCGCGAACGGCTCGCCGTGCTCACGGGCCATGACCTCAGCCGCCCTCTCGTCTTCTATTGCCATCCGAATTGCTGGGCGAGCTGGAACGCCGCCAAGCGCACGCTCACTTACGGTTACCGCAATGTTATGTGGTATCCGGAAGGCGCCGAAGGCTGGCGGGATGCTGGCCACAAACTTATGACGGCCGAGCCGGAGCCTTTGTCCCAAGCTGGCCCTTAACTTGCCCTGTTCGGGCCGCTCCACCCAAACCCGCCATGCGGCGGGCTTTGGGCGTGACCAGCAGGATGAGATGCAAGGCCTATCCTCCGCCGTAATACCATCATCTTGGTAATGTTATAAGCTGACGCGCCTCAAGCCGTGCTGGACTGCTCCGGAAGGGTCAAACCTTACAATGCGTTTTCATTCGATTTTTATCGCCAGCCATTGGATCTTGGCTTTTCTGATTGCCGCGTCGCTTGGACTTGGCTGGTACGCCAAATTTATTCCAAGAACAAACAATGAGCTGCGCGATTTTATATTTGAATTTCATACATCGCTCGGCCTGACGAGTGCGATAGTTATCCTTGTTATGGCCGTCGCGAGGGTTGCGTATAAGCCGCCTCCGCTGTCAGAGGAATTTTCGCGCTGGCAGAAAATATTATCATCCGCATCGTCCGTGCTTTTGTACATCTTGATCATTGTGATGCTTATGAGCGGATACGTGCGAGCTGCCTACAGTTCGACGCCGGTGGAGTTCTGGGGCGTGAATATCCCGAGCTTAGCCGCGGCGGACCGGCCGTTTTCTGACCTCCTGGGAGGTTTCTGGGGCGCACCTTTGCGGATGTTGGGGGCAGAGATAACTTGCGCCGAGCTTTCTGGATTGGTTCACAGTGCCACCGCCTTTGCACTGGCCGGCTTGATCGTTATCCACATCGGTAGCACGGCCGTAAACTCATTCCGGTTTCCTGGTGCTGGCGGGATGCTGACCCTTCGCCCGCCCGAACTGCCCTCTCGGGAACAACTTCCACCTCAGCCCGCATTCCCCGCGGGGCAACGGTTGGCAAACGATCTGCGCCTTTTTGGCTGGCTTGGATTTTCGCTCCAGCTGACCTTCGCGATCGTCACGGCGCTGTTATTGGAATTTGCAACATCGGGGCGTGCCTTCAGCCCGAGCGTCGCAGGTTTTGGGGATGCTATCTATTGGGGAATCGATGGATTTTTGCTTCTTTTGCTCGCGGTTTGTGTCGCATTCTATTATACAAGGGCCGCGTGCCATATCCGTTCTGCCCCCCGCTCTTATTTTAGCAAGACCAGCGTGCGGGCGTTCTGGTTTCTGCTTGCCGGTCTTCTTTTAGGTCTTCTCGGGATATTAATCTCTTTTACCGGTGTTGCTCTCAGCATCTCGCTCTTGATTGCAAAGACCGTCTCGCAACCTCCCGGGATCGCAATTACTGACCCGAGTAAGATTGTCCGCGCCCTTGATGTATTCGTTCTTTTGGTAAATTTTCTTTTGCTTATGTCCCACTTCATGGGCTCAGGTATTGCCCTCTGGCTAGTCCGAAGCGCGTCACGAGCACGATTCAGATACATCTCTGGCGCACAATAGCGGGGCACAGTGCTCCGCGAACCGCGAATTGAGAGCCGAAGACTCTCACTCGAACCTATTGACAGTCCGCCAGCGGGCGGTTGTTACACTTGGCTGCAAGCAGAGGCGGCCAACAATATATTCGACCGCGAGCTCCCGCCGCTTGTCTGAGGTGAGCACAGCGGTGACTTCAACTTTACCGGTATCTTCGATATCGTTGCTTTCGAGTTCGCGCAGATGCAGGTCGCTGACACCGAACCCCTGCACAAGGAGAGCCCGGACTTGCGCCTCGTCGACGCCACGGCAGGTGACATTGACGACATAGGAGGTCTCCACCTCGGCCGTCTCCATTGACTGACGGTTGATTAACGACACGAGCGGCCTTAGCACGAGATTGACGCCAACGATGAGGCCGGCCGCGAGAACCGCATGCGGCCAATGGCCAGATCCCGCAAGCAGGCCAACCGCCGCCGAACACCAGAGGGTCGCGGCAGTGTTCAAGCCACGTACATTCAAGCCTTCCTTCCAAATGACCCCGGCGCCAAGAAATCCCACGCCCGAGACGACTTGCGCCGCAACCCGCGTCGGACTCGTATCGGAGAATTGCCCCTCGAAGACGACGAAAATCGCGGCACCGAGCGAGACAAGCGTGTTCGTTCGGAGCCCCGCGAGGCGCTGCCGCCATTGGCGCTCGAAACCGATGACGCCACCAAGCGCAAGCGCAAGCAACAAGGCGGCCGCGTCTTTTTGGAATGCGGCGTCAAGGAAAGGCGGCATGACAATCACCCTCTGGGTAGAACCGCTTATGGTCCTTGCCAATTGTACAGGAAAGCGCCCTCAGATCGGTGTTTTCGCTCTGCAAAAACGCGGCATACGGAGCGACCGGGGGAAATCTCTTGTGACGGCGCTGGGTTCATAATATGACAATACGATGACAGTTTCGCCACATGCTATTCCTTTAGGTGTAGCTAAATAGATCGGATTTTGAGAACTTATGCCTCGGTTGAGGCTGCATAGCAAAAGGACTCGATCGTGATGAAGCCATCTGCGAATGAAGTTCCTTCTCGAGACCTCCCCCGCCGGCAGCGGTACGCAGGGGGCCAAGATTTAAGAAAATCGACCGCGCGCGAAACGCACGCTCAATGTCCATCCGCCGCGAGCCGCGATGCCGTCGCCATTCTCGCTGAAACCGATGGCGCGCGCATCCCGGAACTCGTCCCCATTCGCTATGAGCGAATGCTGCAGTCACCCTTTACTTTCTTGCGCGGCGCCGCCGCGGTCATGGCATATGATCTTTCGAAGCTGCCCCAGGCGGGCGCTCATGTACAAGCCTGCGGCGATTGCCATCTCATGAATTTCGGCGCGGTCAATACTCCAGAAGGGCGCGTCCTCTTTGACATCAATGATTTCGACGAGACTCTCCCGCATGTGGATTTCACCGTTGATGTAAAGCGGCTCTGTGCCAGCGTCGCAGTCGCCGCTCTCGATGCAGGCATGACCGAGAAGAAAGCTCTTACTCTGGCAAAAAGTACGGTTGAGTCTTACCGGCTTTTTATGCTTGAGCTTGCGGAAGAGACCCCGCTCGAAGTCTGGTATACGCGCATGGATGTCGATCGGGAGATCAAGCGCATCGCTGATGTCAAACTTCGCGAAAGCGTACGCGGTATCCTGGTCAAACAGAAAAAAAATCTCGCGAAAGACGACAACTTTCCTCATCTCGCGACAAAAAAAAACGGCCCGCCACGCATCGAGGATCGGCCGCCTCTCATTTATCATTTCGATACACCGGAAACGAAAGAATACAAGCTTCATGCGCACGCGGCCTTCGCGAGTTACGAAAGTTCTTTGCTTCCTGAGCGGCGCTCGCTCGTGGAGCGCTATGAACTCAAAGACATAGCATTCAAGGTCGTCGGCGTTGGCAGTGTTGGGACTTTTTGCGCCGTTGGCCTCTTCATGACGGCGGACGGCGAGCCTTTGTTCCTGCAAGTCAAACAGGCATGGGAGTCGGTCCTTGAAAAAATTGTCCCGCCAGCCACACCCTTCTCTCATCAAGGTTGCCGTGTCGCCGAAGGCCAGCGGGCCATGCAGGCTGCCAGCGATATTTTTTTAGGCTTTACGGAAGACCGGAAGACTGGCCGGCAGTTCTATATCCGTCAGCTTAAGAACCGCCACCTTGGATCCATCGCCCAGATCATCGAAGGCAGAGCGCTTGATGCCTATGCATCGCTGTGCGGCCGAACCCTTGCGAGGGCGCATGCGCGCAGCGGCGATGCAACGCTGATTGCTGGCTATATGGGGAAATCGGAGGCGTTCGATGATGCCATCGCATCCTTTGCGATGGCATATGCCTCGGTCTCTAAAGAAGATCACGCGCGCCTCAAAGCCGCGCGCAACACAAAATCCGACACCCTTGCCGCTGAATGAAATTTTTCGGGTCTCCGGCTATTCCGCGCGGTCGTTAAGAACCGATCTTGGCGCGGCGCTGGCGGTCGCAGCGATTGCCCTGCCTTCACAGATGGCGACCGCGCATCTCGCCGGCTTCCCGCCGGCGATCGGATTCATTGCTTTTGCGGCCGCATCGGCGGGCTTTGCGCTTATCGGCGCCAATCGCTATATCGTGGCCTGCGCGGATTCAACGATCGCCCCCATTTTTGCTGGCGGTCTTGCTGCTTTCGCGCCGTTGGGGAGCCAAAACTATTTCGCCCTTTGCGCGGTTTTCGCGCTTTTGACAGCAACCATTCTCCTTTGCTGCGCTTTCTTCCGCCTTGGCTGGCTTGCGGACCTTGTATCAAAGCCGGTAACGACCGGGTTCCTCGCCGGTATCGCCTGCCACATCGCCGTCTCGCAACTCCCATCCTTCCTCGGCGTCGCCAGCGGGCAGGGCCATCTTCTGCGAAGCGCCGTGGCAGTTGCAGAACGGCTGCCTGAGACCAATCGCTTCTCTTTGATGCTTGGAGTAGGTGTGCTGGCCGTCATCCTTGCGGCAGAGCGGATCAGCCCCCGTGTCCCAGGCGCGCTTCTTGGTATTGCAGCCGCCACTTTCACTGTTTACTGGTTTGATCTTGAACGCAGCGGCGTAGCGGTATTGGGCTCGATTCCCGGCGTTTTTCCAAGCCCTCGGATTCCATCCGTTAGCTTCGAAGACGTGGTCAAGGCGATGCCGCTCGCCTTCATCGTTGTTTCCGCCATTATTATCCAAACTGCCGCCTCGACGCGCGAATTCCAACCGCCTGCGACAACAGCACCGGCCATTGATCTCGATTTGGCCGGGGTCGGCGCGGCGAACTTGGTGGCGGGTTATTTCGGCGCCTTCCCCGTTAATGCCAGCCCGCCGTTGACGGCGATCTCTGCCGAAAGCGGTGCGTGCAGCAAATTTGCGGGGCTGGCCGCCGCCGCCGTCATACTGGCAATTGGGCGTTTTGGGACGCCTTTGCTCGCGCATGTTCCCGTGGCGGCGCTGGCTGCCACTCTCCTTTTTGTCGCCGCGCGGATTGTGCGGGTACCGGATATAGCGGCCATCTTTCATCAGGCTCCCGGTGAGTTCTTGCTGGTCTTAGCGACCGTCGTCGCAATCATCGCGCTGCCGATTGGAACGGGTGTCGCAACGGGCATCGTGCTTTCGCTCCTGCACGGCTTATGGACGATGACGAATGCCCGTTTAATCGCCTTCGAGCGCGTGCCGGGAACGTCGATCTGGTGGCCCCCCGAGCCTGGTCGGCGGGGAGAGACTCTCGAAGATGTTCTGGTGGTTGCGTTTCAAGCGCCACTGTCCTTCCTCAACGCCTACAAATTCCTAAATGACACCCGGCGTATCATCAAGCAGCGGCACTCGCCGCCACGTCTCATCGTGCTGGAAGCAAGCAGTCTTGTCGAAATCGACTTCACGGCTGCTGAGATCGTGCTGAAGGTCATCAAAGATTGCGAGGGGGAAGGAATCACCTTCGCGGTCGCGCGGCTTGAATCGGTCCGCGCCCGCGAATCATTCGACCGCTTCGGACTAACATCGGCGCTGCGCCAGGACCGTTTCTTTCATAGCGTGGACGAGGCTATAAGAACGCTTGCGCCCAATCTGAAAAAGACGAATGAGTTTCGGGAAAAACCAGTGTAGAACTCGAACTTGCGGAATAATCGCGCGGCGGCGTCGCTATTTTAGCATGCGTTTCAATGGCTTTACGCTTTGACCAGCAGCGGCCGCTAGCAAGCGGAGCTCAAGGAGACACTTACATGGGTTCGACCCAGATTTTTTTCGCCGGTTTCTATGCCCTCCGCGAGCAGCCGCCGCGCCGGCCTATGCGGACCCGCCGGTTTTTTCGTGGGCTTGCCATCGCCGCCGCTTTAAGCGTTTGGCCTTCATACTGGGTAACCCCCGCGCTCTCCCGGGGGCTTGAGTCTCTCGCCGATCTTGCCGATGCCGTGAGCGATGCCGTGGTGAACATCTCGGCGACCCAAACCGTCGAAGAAAAGCACGCCGCTAATACGCCACAACTCGATCCAGGCACGCCTTTCGATGACCTTTTTGAAGAATTTTTCCGCCGCCACCAGCAAGGCGGCGGTGACAAGCCAGAGCACCGGCCTCATGAGCGTAAGTCAAATTCTCTCGGCTCGGGCTTTGTCATCGACCCCTCGGGCATCGTCATCACCAATAACCATGTCATTGCCGATGCAAACGATGTGACCGTGCTCTTCACGGATGGCCAAAAACTCAAGGCGGAAGTGATTGGCAAGGATGAGAAAGTCGATGTCGCCGTACTCAGGGTCAAACCTGATAAACCGCTTAAAGCTGTGAAATTCGGGGACAGCGAAAAAATGCGCGTCGGCGACTGGGTGGTTGCCGTTGGCAACCCTTTTGGTCTTGGCGGCTCCGTCACCGCCGGGATCATCTCGGCGCGACACCGCAACATCGATTCGGGTCCTTACGATAATTATTTCCAGACCGACGCGGCGATCAATAAGGGCAATTCCGGCGGTCCCCTCTTCAACCTTGCGGGCGAGGTCATCGGTATCAACACAGCGATTCTATCGCCCTCGGGCGGCTCGATCGGCATCGGTTTCGCCACGCCCTCCGCTACGGTGCTTCCGGTCATCGAACAGTTGGAGAAGTTCGGCGAGACCCGCCGCGGCTGGCTCGGCGTGCGCATCCAAAATGTTGACGACACGATTGCCGAAAGCCTCAATCTCGGTCAGCTCCGCGGCGCTCTCGTTGCCGGCACGGACGAGAAGGGCCCCGCCAAGGCGGCTGGCCTGAAAACCGGTGATGTGATCGTCAAGTTCGACGGGACGGAGATCAAGGAATCACGGGATCTTCCAAAGATCGTCGCCTCCGAGCCTGTTGGCAAGGACGTTGAAATTGTCGTCGTAAGGCAAGGCAAACAGCTGACTAAGACGATAAAGCTTGGCCGGCTAGAGGAAAATGAAAAACGCCTCTCTCTCGCTTCGAAGCGCGAGGAGTCAGAAAAAAAGGCAGCTCCCGGTGCGTTCGAAAAAGCGCTGGGGATGGAATTGTCGAGCCTCACGGATGAGTTGCGCCAGAAATATGGGATAAAAAGCAGTGTCGCTAGTGGCGTCGTGGTTACTGATGTCAATCCTGATTCAAATGCCGCCGAGAAACATGTCCAGCCCGGAGATGTCATCATTGAAATCAACCAAGAGCAAGTCAAGGAACCCACTGATATCGCCAAGAAAATCGAGGCATTGAAAAATGGCGGCAAAAAATCGGCCCTTTTATTGGTCGCCAATGGGCAAGGCGATGTGCGTTTTGTCGCGGTCAGCCTGCCGTAAAGCGGGTGCCGCCCATGCGGTTGTCTTATGCCCGCTGTCTGTGAGCCTGCCCGCTTTGTCCAATATCGGCGAGCACTACGTACCGAACGCAGTCCGAAAGCCGTCGAGGCTGACTTGATTCTTCTTCCTCTGATAGACTCCGATGATGTCGGCTCCTTTGCCGGCCTCCCCAATTGCCAAGCCCGCGCGTTCGCCTCTGCAGGCCGAAGGGCTTCCATGCTCCATGTGAAAAATTTACGCGCCCAACCGGCGCGGGATGAGGCTTTAAAGAAAAACCGCTGGCGGCGGATAAACTCGCGATGCGCTGGGGTTCCAACCTGGGAAATTGCTTCGCGACGGAGTGTCCGAGTCCATTCGGTTCAACATCCCACCTTTCAGCGAACCTAACTAGCCTAGCTTAGGCGGCACAAATGCTCCGACCAGTTTTGCTCTAACCTTACTTTTTACTTTTTTATTCTCTCCTGCCTGTTTTCAGGCTTACTTTGTGACTCCATACCGCAGACTAGCTGGCCGCCTTGACAACGCTACGGCCCAACCCTATTTCCCAAGCGCTTGCTAGCGCTCGCTAGGACCGAGTGCTAGCAAGCGAGAGCTAACTCGCCGCATGGAAAGGGCAGCGTGCGCTTCGCCCGTCTTCGTCCTTCGCGGCACAGCTGGGAATAGGAAAAACATGGGCTTTCGTCCGCTGCATGATCGCGTCGTTGTCCGGCGCTTGGAAAGTGAAGAGAAAACCAAGGGAGGCATTATCATTCCAGATACCGCCAAAGAGAAACCTCAGGAAGGCGAGATTGTCGCCGTTGGGCCAGGCGGCCGCGACGAGAATGGCAAACTCACCCCCTTGGATGTGAAGGCCGGGGATAAGATCCTCTTCGGCAAATGGTCAGGCACCGAAGTCAAGATCGATGGCCAAGAGCTCCTTATCATGAAAGAGAGCGACATCCTCGGCGTCGTTGCCTGACCTCGCCACCTCGATTTCCTACAATCAAGAGCCGCTTATCAGGAGTTTATAAGGTATGTCAGCTAAAGAGGTCCGTTTTGCGTCGGACGCGCGCGATCGCATGTTGCGTGGCGTCGACATCATCGCCAATGCGGTGCGAGTTACATTGGGTCCAAAGGGTCGCAATGTCGTGATCGAAAAATCCTTCGGCGCGCCCCGCATCACTAAAGACGGCGTAGCCGTGGCCAAAGAAATAGAGCTTGCCGACAAATTCGAAAACCTAGGCGCCCAGCTAGTACGCGAGGTTGCCTCCAAGACGAACGATGCGGCAGGCGATGGAACCACGACCGCGACCGTGCTCGCGGCCTCGATCTTCCGCGAAGGCACGAAAGCCGTTGCTGCCGGCCTAAATCCGATGGATCTTAAGCGTGGCATCGACATTGCTGTCGACGCTGTCGTAGGCGACCTCAAGCAGAATTCAAAAAAAGTCACCTCCAATGAGGAGATTGCGCAAGTCGGCACGATCTCAGCCAATGGCGACAAGTCGGTTGGGGCGATGATTTCGACGGCGATGCAAAAGGTCGGTAATGAGGGCGTTATTACGGTTGAAGAGGCGAAGAGTCTCGAGACCGAGCTCGATATCGTCGAAGGCATGCAGTTCGACCGCGGCTATCTTTCACCCTATTTCATCACCAACGCTGAAAAGATGATTGCCGAGCTCGAAGATCCGTTCATTCTGATCCACGAAAAGAAATTGTCGTCGCTACAGGCTCTGCTGCCGGTGCTTGAATCCGTCGTTCAGGCCGGCAAACCTCTCGTCATCGTCGCGGAAGACGTCGAGGGCGAAGCACTGGCGACCCTCGTCGTTAATAAGCTGCGTGGCGGACTTAAGGTCGCCGCCGTCAAAGCGCCGGGCTTTGGCGATCGCCGCAAGGCCATGCTGGAAGACATCGCCATTCTGACGGCTGGCCAATTGATCTCCGAAGAACTCGGCATCAAGCTTGAAAACGTCACCCTGCAGATGCTCGGCCGCGCTAAGCGCGTTCGCATCGATAAGGAAAACACGACGATTATCGATGGCGCCGGAGAAAAGAAAGACATCGAGGCGCGTATTGGCCAGATTAAGTCGCAGATAGCCGATACGACATCCGACTATGACCGCGAGAAATTGCAGGAGCGCCTCGCCAAGCTGGCCGGCGGTGTTGCCGTTATCCGCGTCGGTGGAGCCACGGAAGTTGAAGTCAAGGAGAAGAAAGACCGCGTCGATGATGCGCTGAACGCCACTCGGGCGGCTGTCGAGGAAGGTGTTCTTCCTGGTGGTGGTGTCGCCTTGCTGCGGTCAATGAAAGCTCTTGAAAGCGTGAAAGTCGAAAATTCTGATCAGAAAACCGGAGTGGACATCGTCCGCAAGGCGATCCAGACGCCAGCACGGCAAATCATCGACAATGCCGGCGGTGATGGCGCGGTCGTGGTCGGCAAGCTGATCGAGAACAACGCGTACGCTTATGGCTTCAACGCGCAGACCGACGAGTACGGCGACCTGATGAAGCTTGGCATTATCGACCCAACGAAAGTCGTGCGCACCGCTCTCCAGGATGCCGCTTCCGTCGCAGGTCTTCTGATCACCACCGAAGCGACTGTCGTCGAGGCGCCGAAGAAAGAAACTCCTGCAATGTCCGGCGGCGGCGGCATGGGGGGAATGGGGGGAATGGACTTCTAACTGTCCCCTTCCTTATTTCGCTACCCTTGGAAGGCCCCGGCGCGTGCGGGGCCTTTTTCATGGCTTCGTCTCGCCCTTTGGCTTTTGACAAATTGCGCCAAATCAGTTGAGGTGCTGGTTTCTTTCGCTCGGAAGAATGTTTTAACATCGCATAATAGGGCGAATACTGGGGGGCTGGTGACTATGGCTCAAGCGTTCGGGCCAGGAACAGAACTTTGCGGACTCCGTAAGACAGCAACTCGCGCCGATCTCCTTAATGCCGTTTATTCGACCTGCCCCATGCTTTCCCGCGCCGAGGCGAAGGACGTTTTCGAAATGGCGCTGGAAGAGATCGCTGATGCCCTCGTGCGCGGGGAACCGGTTAAGCTGCGCTCCTTTGGTCTATTTGTAGTCAGAGCAAAGCGCCAGAGGATCGGCCGCAATCCACGCACGGGCGTCGAGGTACCGATCAAGCCAAGGCGGGTTCTCACCTTCAAACCATCACCCGTCCTATGCGCCTCCGTCAATAGCACAGGGATCGATGAAACGGCGTTGTAAAGCGAGCTAAAACTTAGCTCCAGGCTTGCTCCAAGCGTAGCAAAAAACCTGGAATCGCGGCGCAAGGATCGTCAAGTCGCTCTTGCAGGTTCGCCAACAAAGGTTCAAAAGGTGGCGCCTCGTGCGCCCAATTGCCCAGCCATCGGTCTGCCGAAGGCCAGGCCTGAGATGGCGAGCGCCTATCTTTGCGGATTGACGAACTCCCGAAATTCAAAGGGTCAACCATGCATACACTTGCCGCCTTTGTGGCAGTTTTTTCGGCCGCCGCCACTTTAACGGGCCTTAAAGCTGGCGATTACATCATCCTCCTGCTCGCGGCGGCAGGATTCTTATGCGCGTATACAACCTACCGCGCCCGTGACATCTCGACATTCTTACGAATTTTTGTCGCGATTTTCGCCGTGGAAACGGTCCTTTTCGGCGCGTTCTATTTGGTCGCGCAGCTTGGCCTTTGGCCCGATTCCCTCGCCGATTATGAGCTGCCGGAGAGTCTGCCGCTCACCATGGCGCTTTTCGCCATCGCCGTATACGCGGTGTCATACATTCCTGTTGTAGGATCGATGACTCGCATCGCCGACCGCTATTTCGATACGCCGGATCGGACATGCGCTCGCGTCTGGCCTTTTCCAGCGTTTAACGCGCCAGAGCGCTACATCGCCATTGGGATGATCATTTTCCTCGTTATTGTCAACCAGATGGAAGTTGGCGTAACGGTCCGCCTGTCCTTTTTTTCGCGCGATATGTACAACGCGCTTGAGAACAAAAACGCGGCTCTTTTCTGGGCACAAATTTTCTTCGTTTTCACGCCTTGGGCTTTCTTTGACGTGGGCGCGCATGTCATAGAGTACGTTGTGCAATCCACGCTAATCATTCGCTGGCGCCGCTGGCTGACCGAAAATTACGTAAGCCGCTGGCTAGGACATCATGCCCATTATCGTATTTCCCTCGCCGGCGGCGGAGCCGACAACCCGGATCAGCGGATTTCGGAAGACATCAATCGCTTCATCGATGGCGGCCAAACCGGCTATGGAATCTATTCCTTCTCAATTCTCCTCATCTCGACTCTGAGCTCCCTTGTTTCCTTTGCCATCGTGCTTTGGGGCTTGTCGGCGAATTTCACCCTGCCCTTCACAAATCTCTATATACCTGGATTTCTTTTCTGGATCGCGCTCATCTACGCGATCGGCGGTTCGGTCATAACTCATCTGATTGGGAACCCGCTCGTCGCTCTCAATTTTGCCCAGCAGCGCTTTGAGGCCGATTTCCGCTTCTCACTTGCGAGACTACGCGAATATTCCGAGCAAATCGCTTTACTCTCAGGTGAGGGGGTGGAGAAAACCAGTCTGAGGACCCGTTTTGCCGCCATCGTCGCCAATTATTTCCGCATCATTGCCTGCCGTAAGAACCTTGTCGCGGCAACCTGGACTTATTCTCAAGCCAGCGAAATCATACCTTATCTGATCGTGGCCCCTTTCTATTTCGCCGGGAAGGTCACGCTGGGCATCATGATGCAGACGGCACGCGGTTTCTTGAGTGTGCAGAGCGCCTTAAATTTCTTTGTCAACTACTATGTCGCTCTCGCGGATTTCAAAGCCGTGCTCGACCGATTGACGTCGTTTGACCGCGCCATCGGCGACGCAAAGCGTCCCGGCTTCTCACCGCAGGCTCGCGCAGAGCGGCCGGCCGAGCGCGAGCATCTCGATGTTGATGCTCTCAGCGTCAATCTGCCCGGCGGGCGCCAGATCATCGCCGATGCCAATCTTGAGTTCAAAGAGGCCGAACCCGTCCTCTTAAGCGGTCCCTCAGGCTCGGGAAAGTCCACGCTCTTCCGCACGATTTCCGGGGTCTGGCCTTACGCCGAAGGAGCTATCACCCTACCCGAGGGCGCGAAAATCATGGTCATGCCGCAACGGCCATATCTGCCGATCGGCACGCTGCGCGCTGCCGTGACCTACCCGGAACACCCCGATGATTACGATGACGCGGCCATTGCTGAAGCACTCCACGCCGTCCGGCTGGATGATCTCGCCAACGAGCTTGATGCGGAAGACACATGGCAGCAGCGCCTCTCCGGCGGCGAACAGCAGCGTGTCGCTCTAGCGCGAGCCCTGTTGGCGAAGCCCGACTGGCTTTTCCTCGACGAGGCGACGTCGGCGATGGGCGAAGACATGGAAGCCGAAATCTACAAGACGCTATCGAAAAAACTTCCCGCGACTACACTTGTTTCGATCGGCCATAGAGCGAGCATGGAGCAGTTCCATAAGCGGCGGATCGAGATGCGGCCAGCCGGGCCCGGGCGTTTCAGGCCGGCTGAGGTTTCCTGCGAGGCGGCGGAGTAAAAGGACTCTTAATCAAAAAGAGCGCGGATCATTTTAATAAGGAAACAAGCGCCCTCCCGCCGTCTGGAGCGGGCATCGCGCTCGCCGCCCGCCCACCAATCCGGGCGGAGCACTTGCGCCTTGCGCTTAGCCGCAGGGGCTCATGTCTTTCGCGGCGAAGGATCCCGGATCGAACGGCAGGCAGCACCCGATTCATAACCGGCTTGGGAAAATCCCTTGAACACAGATCGAGTAAGTAAGGCCATTTGGCGCCGTGGCTCGCAGATCAGGAAGAGCGAAGTTTGTCTGCCCATTACCACCATACGTAGTGCCCAAAAGGGAGAAGAGGGCGGTATATTGAGAGATAGCGAGAATCTGCCCATTGGCAGGTATGCCGTTTGCCACAAAGCCAGCACTTAAGATGATTTCGCCCAGCGTACACGTGCGCCCATTGCCAGCAACTGCATAATTTGTATTGGTACCGAAAAGAGTCTGCGCACCACTGGGCCCTGCCGGCCCAGCCGGGCCCGGGGCGCCTTGAGGCCCTGGCTGGCCCTGTGGCCCCTGGGGTCCCTGTGGTCCTTGAATTCCTTGCGCTCCCTGCGGCCCGGCAGGCCCAGCCGGTCCCGGTGGGCCCTCGAAGGCGATCTCCAACTCCATGGGATGCGAGGTCTCGAAATTTTCTTTTGAGTCGAAAGCGACTTCGACCGGCGCGGAGGACGCCGTGGCGAAGCTGAGACCAAAATTTTGCGGGCTTCCTGCCAGCCAGTCCTTCACCGCCTTGGTCACGTCGATGTCGATATATTTGCCGGCGTCATTGGCGCCAATGGCGAGGGTTGCCAGCGCGGGTGACAACTGTTGCGGCAGGGGACCTACCGACGCGAGCGCTGCTTCGCTCCAAGCAGAACCCACCTCGGATATTGCGATCGAGCCGGGTATGGGTACCTCATGAACAAAGACGCGCAAAAAAGCGGAGGTGACCGTGGTCGCCGCCGCCAGCGGGGTTAGATCGAAGCGCACAAACCCGACGCGCATCGAGTTGTAGGAGTTACCGGCGCGCACGAGTGGTGACCTGCCCCACTTTCCTCTGCTGTCACTGTAGTCTTTGTCGGCGCCTCTGTCGCTAGGACCGACATAGGTATCGTCGGTCACGTTGAGCGTGAGCGCCAATGCGTGAGTAGAAAGAGTGGCGAGGAAGGCAAGCGCCGCCGCCGCGCGCAAAGATGCAATAATATTCATGAGATTTTTCCGAAAAATTTTTCGTTGTGAAATGCATCGAGGAACGCCGCTTAGCGCGGCCAGCGCGGGTGCGATGTGATAAACGGCACTGGAGTGATGTACGCTGTCTTGGGAGGGCCCGCTAAGGCTAAGAATCAACCTGTAGTTTGAGAAATGCAGTCTAAGTGTAATTTGAGGCGACACGACGCCATGGCTGTTCCAGAAATCTGGAGGCGCCTTACTCGCAAGGCCCAAATGTATCGCGGATGCATCCGCCTAGTGTTTTTAATCGACGGGCCGCGGCTACACGACTCGATGCGGCGGCGTGGCGGCATTATTTTGCGGAAATGAAGAGCCTCGCGTCGCGCATCGAGACGTCTTTTTCCCCCTTGAAGCGCTAGAAAGGATTTCGCATGGCTAATCCGCAGCACCAGCGTCCGCTTGAACCCGAAGTACATCGCGATCTTAAAAGCCGGTTGACCTACGCGGGCTATCTCGAGCTCGACCGCTTGCTCAGCGCTCAAAGCCCGCTAAGCAGCCCGCCCCACCATGACGAAATGCTGTTCATTATTCAGCATCAGGTTACCGAGCTGTGGTTTAAGCTGATCCTTTTCGAGCTGCATGCGGCGCGCGAACGCATACGTGCCGACGACCTCGACACATGCGAAAAGATTCTTGCTCGCGTGAAGTCCATCCAGAGGCAACTGTTCGAGCAATGGGGAGTCCTTGAGACGTTGACGCCCAGCGAATATGCCCAGTTCCGGCATGTACTGGGCACGGCTTCGGGGCTTCAATCAAGCCAATACCGTGCCATCGAATTCATCCTGGGCAATAGGCAAATCGAGATCCTGGACCTTTTTGCGCATGATGAGAAGCCCTACAACGAGTTGCATGCCGAACTCGAACGTCCAAGCCTCTACGACGAGTTTCTAAAACATTTGGCGAGACGCGGGCACGCAGTGCCTGCGTCGTGCCTCGAACGCAAATGGGCCGAGCCCTATTTGCCAAATCCCAATCTGGTTCCGGTATTTCAACGTATATATTCCGCCCCCGAAACCCATTGGGCCGCCTATGCCATGTGTGAAAAACTTGTTGACATCGACGAGCTTTTTCAGCTTTGGCGCTTCCGCCACGTGAAAACCGTCGAACGGATCATCGGTTTTAAGCGGGGAACCGGAGGATCCTCCGGCGTGGCGTTTTTAAAGAAGGTCGTGGATCTGGCGTTTTTCCCAGAACTCCTCGATGTGCGTACGCATATTGGGGCAGCACGATGACGGAAATAGGCGTGGCTGTCGCCGCCTTGGGGGCTGGGAATCTGCAAGAAGCGGAGCTGCGCCGCCATATCGATCCCTTATTTTCACAAGTCCTGAAAGAAACTCGCGGCCGTATTTACCTCGCCAATCACTCCCTCGGGCGCCCCTTGGATCGCACCAAGGCGGATGTCGAAGAAGCTCTGTCGGCCTGGTACGCATCTCTCGACGAGGCGTGGACAGACTGGCAGGCTGAAATGACGCTTTTCCGCTCCCAGGTGGCGAAGCTCATCAATGCTCCCGGGGCGGATTGCGTCGTGCCCAAAGCCAGCGCGGGGCAAGGGTTGCGCGCAGTCCTGAACTGCTACGACGCGCCCCTCAGTGTCGTTGCGACCCGCAGCGAGTTCGATTCGATCGATATGATACTTAAGGCCTATGCGGCTCGCGGGCGCATCACGATCAACTGGGTGAAGCCCCGCGCGGATCGCTGGTACAATGCCGGCGACTTCGCCACGGCATTGAGCGCCGGGGGCGATCTCCTTGTGGTGTCGATGGTTTTTTTCGATACGGGTCAACTTCTTACTGAGATCGACACGGTCATTGGTATGGCGAGGGCACGAGGGGCTAATGTGTTCTTGGACCTTTACCATGCCGCAGGCGCCCTTCCTGTCGATATGTCGACGTTGGGCGCCGATTTTGCGGTCGGAGGTTCCTACAAATATCTGCGCGGGGGCCCCGGAGCCGCTTGGCTTTATGTTCATCCGCGCCATCTCGATGGGCCGCTGCGAACCCTCGATACCGGATGGTTTGCCGCGCCCGGGCCCTTTGCCTTCCGGCGGCCCGAGCGCCCTCAGTTCGCCCCAGCGGCAGATGGCTGGCTCGAGTCAACGCCCGCAGTGTTGCCCTTTTACCAGGCACGTGCGGGCCTCGAATTCGCGCTTGAAATGGGCGTGGAGCGGCTGCGATCCTATTCGCTTATCCAACAGGTGGACTTGGCCGGCAGGTTCACGGAAGAAGGGATCGCGATACTCGGCGCACACCAGCCCCGAGGGGCTTTTATTGCAATTCCCTCATCGAAAGCCACGGCCGCCGCGGCCCAACTACTCGCAAGAGGCGTTGTCGCCGACGCGCGCGGCGATCTGCTGCGGCTCTGTCCGGATATACTGAACACTTCTCAAGAGCTTGCCGAAGCCGCTAGCTGCATTGTAAATGTCCTGCGAAGCTTCTGAAGTAGGCTCTGCTGCCGAAGGGAAGCGATCATGCCGAGCAGTTACTGGTTTCCGGCCAAGCGCAATGGATGGGGGTGGGGCCTACCCATCACATGGAAGGGCGAGCCTGCGCGTTGGCGCTGGGGCAATCGCGACTAGCTTGCGCGCACATACATAAATTGGTTGGTCACCGCGCTGTGCCACGACAGGTGTATTAGCAAGTGGCCGGCAAGCGTGTGGCTTGCTTGCCGGCTTCGCCATCGACTGGTGAGAAGACACGAATCTCAGATCACTCACGGCCCGTACTGGGGCGTTGGCGTTTGATTGAAGTCGGGCTCGTCAGTGACGCAGATGAAATTTATCGCGTCATTACTATTTCCGCTTCCCTTGTATTTCGCGACCTTCGGAAACACACACAGCGGGCGGGACATCACCCCATTCGTGGCGATAATTATTTCTGGCGCCACGCCCGTCTCGACCCAATTGACGAGAGCCATAAGGGTATCGACCTCGGGCAAATTCGGCCCGGGTCCTCCAGAACAATGGTACATTCCCGGAACCATAAACAAGCGAGCGTATTCTTGCGTTTTGCGGAGTTTATAGTCACCGTTCGGTTCGAAACGCACCTGTTCGATGCCATCCTCATCATGACTATCGTGGCGCACCAAGGCGTTAAAATAGTTAATGCTGCTCTGTGAGGGAATAACCGTATCCGCCCATCCGTGATACATGATGAGCTTGCCGCCCCGCTCCCTGAACTTGCTTAGATCCGTACTGACCGCATTCAGCGGCTCCGCCAACACATCGTCAACCTTATCGACATCATTGTGAAAGTCGAAGTTCGTATAGTTGATTGGGCTAGAAGGAATGCCGAAATTCGACCCAAAAACCCAGTAGAATACGCCATCATAGAAGGGTTCGGGCAAGCGTTCCTGGTATGCTAGGCCGCCCTGTGAAATATCGTCAGTTTCGTTCCCGCGCTCATAGCCGGGATAAATAAGCTCCCCCGTCACTGGGTCGAAGAGGCCGGCATAGTAGTTTCTCATTGTCGCGACCTGCCCGGGGGTCAGGCATGTAGGCGGCAGGTTGGCGCTTGTGCATTGCAGCGCTTTCGGATCGAAGCGGCAGTCGCGCGGATCGGTGAGGAATTGGTCCGTCGTCACGCCGCCATCCTGGCCTACGCATTGCGCGAGCACGGCCTTGTTGATCAGAGTCATTTGCCCTGGAAGAATGAAGTTTCCTGGCGTCGCATGCGTAACTTGCCACAGGTCAACGCCGCCCATGTGCAGATGCGTGCGATTGAACGCGGCATCGCCCGCGATGATGCCGTTATAGTCTTCAGGAAAACGCTGCGCCTCCATCAACCCGTTCCGTCCACCCTCGGAACACCCAAAAAAATAGGCCGTCTGTGCTTTTTTCTGATAAAAGGCTTTAGCAATCTCTTTGCCCCGCAACGTCATGAGATGAATTGCGCGGTAACCGAAATCCTTGATCCGCTCCGGATGTCCGTAGAGCCCCGTTGTAGGATTCGCCGGAGCGCCGGATTCTTCCGCCAGCTGATTTCCCATATTGCCGGCCGTGCCGCAATAATTCGGGTTGCACCCAGACGAAAACGTCCCGAGATCGCTATTGACAGTGGCAAAACCCGATCCGACCCCCCCAGAAAGCTCAACGTAATTGAACACGCCACCGAAACCGCCGCCGCCGGTCCCCAAGAACCTACCGTTCCACGCCTCTGGCAGCCAGACCTCGATGTGGACGGTTGAGTCGGACGTTGGCGTTAAGGTCGCTGTGACACGGCAGAAGGCCGTTGGAACTGTGGTTTGCGGATTGGAATTCGGTATTGGGAAAGTGCCCTTGGGCCAGTCTGTCGCCGACGTTATGGTCGTGTCTTTCAGGCGCAGGAAACTGAGATTGGTGCATGGCGAAGCCGCGGCGGGCATGAGACCGAAGGCAATCGTGGTAAGCAAGCCCGCGGTCGCACCAATGAGCGAAAGCCGACAATTCATAATCTTGTCCTCCCTTAATCCCCCTTGCCTTAATTTCCCTTGGAGGGGACTTGCATCATGGTGGACCTTGTTGAGGGATCAAGATCTCCATAAAGGCAAACCTAGCTTTATTTTGACAAGAATAGCTAAGTCCTCGGCTTGTCACGGAGAAAACTTCAGAAGGAAAACGGAGACCATCCCGCTCATGTGAATACGGGATTTGAGGTACGGTGCGCCACCATCGCAACGATGAGTTCGACGACTTCTGTGCCGGAGGAGCGTCGTCGGAGCGCGCGTTAGTAAGAACAATCCTGTTGCCCGTTCAACGCTTCCCGTAGACCGTGAAAACGTAATCTTTTGCCGCCGCTATCTTGTGGCACGCGGCTCCGCAATCGGCGCCGCTCCCCTCGGCGGTGAACCTATCGGACGCGGCCTCATAGTTAAACTGGGCATATCCCCATCCGTTCGTCTCCGCGAACCTTTTGCTATCCTTCTCCATAAAATCAACGTCGTGTAGGGTGTCCGGCACGGTCGTTGGAGCAGGGGCATCCTCACTCTTTTTCGCATTCCAATGGATCTTCGCCATCTTGGATCCGTTGGGGAAAGGCTTGCCGTTGCCGGGGATGCCGGCTAGGTAGGCGCGGATCATGGCGGGATTGGCGAGGATCACCTCGATCTTGTCATCGGTCTGACTGACGGCGACAGTCTGCCAGCCTTCGTATCCTCTGAACTCAGAGAACGCGAGCCCATTCGGTACTTTCACAGTGTATTTGTCCTGCGCGGAAATGGCATTGCCGCCCAAACCGACGAGCACTACGGCGATGATCACCATCAGCCAGGAAGGAAATCGTGTCATGCTGACCCCCAACTGCGATTTGAATGTCAAGTGCAGCGGCGTTGGCTTCAATGATACCGGCACGGCGAGGGACGTACAAATTCTTGTCTAAAGTTTGCTTGCGCGCGAAAACGCCACCCGCCAGGTGACTGTACGCCGTTCGTTAGGGGACGTCCATGATAATGGGAGCCGGTCAGTCGCTGGCGTTGCATCTGCCGGCGCACTCCCTAACGACCGCTCCGGCTCACAAGCGCTGATTCAGCCTCCAAACGGCTCTTACAGCATTGAAATCAAGCGCGGGGCGTGATTCAAGCCTCGAATCTGCTATGTAAGTGGCTTCCCACTCCGCACTTGCTGGCGCCGTCAAACATCAAGGCTTGCTCGTGATACGCTGTCTTTCAAAACCGCGACTTTTGCTCGCAGCAGCCCTGTTACTGGCCGCGCCACTTACCGCCTGCGGCCGGCGGGGCCCCCTCGATCCGCCACCGTCAGCGGCACCCTCGCCCTTGCCGATCAGCGGAAGCCCGGAAGTCGCCGGCCCACCGGCCGTACCGCCGCCAGGGGCGCCCGTGCCGGCAGGGCCGCGAAAAACTTTTCCGCTTGATCCCCTGCTGTAGAACTCCATGCACCACTTCGCGCTCAAGAACGGTGTCATGCATGCCGAGGATGTCAATCTCCTCGAGCTCACGGCTGCCGTCGGCACGCCTTTTTATTGCTATTCGACCGCGACGCTGGCGCGCCACTATGAGGTGTTCGACAAGGCCTTCGCCGCCCTGCCCCACCTCATTTGCTACGCCGTCAAAGCTAATTCCAACCAGGCTGTTCTAAAGACGCTCGCGCGGCTCGGCTCCGGAACGGATGTCGTATCGGAAGGCGAGCTTTTGCGCGCCATTGCGGCGGGCGTGCCTCCAGAAAAGATCACTTTCTCTGGCGTCGGCAAAACCGCGCGGGAAATCGCTCTCGCGCTGCATCTCGATATCTTGTGCTTTAATGTGGAGTCGGAGCCAGAGCTTTATCTGCTCTCAAAGCTGGCGGCGCACAAAAACCAAACCGCGCGCATCGCACTGCGGGTCAACCCTGATATCGACGCGAAGACTCACGCGAAAATTGCCACGGGCAAGGCCGAAAACAAATTCGGCATTCCGCTCCGCCGCGCCTTAGAGGTTTACCGCCAGGCGGTGGGGCTGCCCGGGATCGAGATCACGGGTGTCGATATCCATATCGGCTCGCAAATCACGGATCTTGATCCCTTTGATGCTGCCTTTGAGCTCGTCGCGGAGTTCGTTCGTGCGCTCAAATCGGACGGCCATGCCATCCGCCACATCGACCTCGGCGGCGGGCTCGGCATCCCTTACGCGTCTTGGGAAGACGCCGAAACCTACCATCCCGAGCGCTACGCGAAGATTGTCGAGGCCCGGCTCGGGCCGCTTCAATGTCGTCTGATTTTTGAGCCGGGCCGCCTCATCGCCGGCAATGCCGGCATTCTTTTGACTTCGGTTCTATTTGTAAAACATGGCGAGTCAAAAAACTTCATCATCGTGGACGCCGCGATGAACGACCTGGTGCGGCCAACGCTGTATGACGCTCATCACGAAATCAATCTCGTCAAGCCCGCGCCAGGCCGGCCGCAGATGACCGCCGACATCGTTGGCCCCGTCTGCGAAACGGGCGATTACCTGGCGCTCTCGCGAAAGATACCAGAGCCTCTCCCAGGCGATCTTCTCGCCATTATGTCGGCTGGCGCTTATGGCGCCGTGCAAGCTGGAACCTATAATTCGCGCTTGCTCGTCCCCGAGGTCCTTGTCAATGGCGCCGAATATGCCGTCGTCCGAGCGCGGGGAACTTACGAGGAATTGATCTCGTTAGACAAAATTCCGGCTTGGTTGGATTGAAAAGTGCCGTCCATTACCTTTTGTTGCGTGTGGCGTTTGCGCGCCGCTGACGCGGTCTTAGGGTCCGAAGTAAGGATGTTGCATTGCTGAATTTGACGCTCGAGCCTTCGCCAGCCAGCGACGCAGCCCTACTCCGGCGCTTCCGCTCTCTCCTCTTCAAGGCGCGTGCGGTTATCCTTTTTGAGCGAATTTGGCGCTCGCTCATTCCGCCATTCATCGTCGCCGGCACTTTTGTTTGCGTCTCATGGACCGGCATCTGGCTCAATGCCCCGCCATGGGCGCGTGGCATTGGCAGCGCCGGCCTTGCCTTTGGTCTTATTGCCGCTTTGCTGCCCGCTCGTAAATTCCGCTTGCCGAGCCGAAAGGATGCCATCGCCCGTATCGATCGCATCTCGGGCCTTGCGGCGCGGCCGGCCGCGGCCATGACCGACAAGCTTGCCAACGGCGATGACCCCGCGACACGCGCGCTGTGGAACCTGCATCGCCGCCAGGCCGAAAGGGCCATCACGTTGCTGCGCGTCGGCTTGCCGGAGCCGCGCGCCCCCGACATCGACCGTTTTGCCTTGCGCGCCAGCGTCACCGTCGCACTCATCGCCATGGCCTTTGTTGCCGGCCCGGAGCGGCATGCCCGCCTCGCCGCGGCTTTCGACTGGCGCCTCGATGCTCCTCGCGTCAGCGTCTCGCGGATTGATGCGTGGATCGACCCGCCGGCCTACACCGGCAAGCCGCCGCTCGTTTTGCACCTTGCTAGTGGCGCCCTCTTCGGCCCGCCCGTAAAACCGCAACATGTTGAAACGCCGATCAACTCGACCATCGTCTTGCACGCGCCCGGCGGCAGTCTTGACCTTGACATCAAGGGCCCGCTCGTCACCGCCGAAACTGACAAACCGCAACGCAAGGACGAAACCCGGCTCCTTTTACAGGGTGATGCGAGTCTTACCTTCGGCCACCTTGGCGCGCGTTTGGGGGCGTTCAATCTTCACGCCATTCCCGACGAACCGCCTTCGATCGACCTGAGCGCCCCGCCGCGATCGAATTTGCGCGGTTCGATCACGCTGAAATATCGCGTTGCCGACGATTACGGCGTCGCGAGCGCGGAAGCGAATTTTGCGAAGCCCATCCTGCCCGGGAACGCGCCTGTCCACCGCTCGCTCGCCGAGCCGCCGAAAATTGCGCTGCTTCTTCCACCCGGGGCAGGTGGTTCTGGCGAAGCGGAGACGACGGCGGACTTATCGGATCATCCATGGGCCGGCACGCGCGTCGAGATGACGCTCGTCGCCCGGGACGAAGGGGGCAATACCGGCAAGAGCGCCCCTATCGAGGTCACGCTACCGCAAAAACCCTTCGCCAATCCGCTGGCCGCGGCGCTTGCGGAACAACGGCGCAATCTACTCCTTGCTCCCGATGACAAACCCCGCGTCGCGGACGCGCTTGAAGGGTTAATGATCGCGCCTGACGTCTTTGGAACATCCGCCAGCATCTATCTTGGCCTTCGCGTCGCAGCCGATGTACTCAATGCTGTGCGTGGCGATGGCGACCTCATCGAGGTCGCGGATTTGCTCTGGCAAATGGCATTGCGCATCGAAAACGGCGGCCTTTCCGAGGCCGAACGGCAGCTGCGCGCCGCCGAGCAGCAACTTCGCGACGCCTTACAGCGCGGCGCCTCCGAGGACGAAATCCGCAAGCTCAGCGAAAATCTCCGCGCCGCAATGGATAAATTTTTGCGTGAGCTGGCCCAGCGCCAGAGTCCCGGAGAGCGCGACGCGTCGGCGCTTGACGGCAAGAGCCGCGGGATCACGCCAAAGCAATTGCAAGATATGCTCGATAAAATGCAGGAGGCGCTGCGATCGGGTGATAGCGCGAGCGCGCAGCAAATGCTCGAACAGCTACAAAATATCTTGGAAAATTTGAAAATTGCAAAGCCCCGCCAGCGCGACCCAAGATCGCAGGCGCTGAACCAAGCGCTCGACGAGCTCGGGCGTCTTAGCCAAGAACAGCAAGATTTGCGCGATGAGACCTACCAAAGCGGCCAGGAGGAGAGACATGAACAGCGCGAGGAAAGCGGCCAATTTGGCTTACCGGGTCAGCAAACCTTTGAGGATTTTTTTGGCGAGGGCCCCGAACAACATCAGGGTAAGGGTGGCATGGAGCCAAATGGCCGCAGAGCCGCTCCGGAGGGGGGCAACAAACAAAGCGGGGGACAAAGCAACCGTACTCTCGCCCAGCGCCAGCAGAATCTGCGCGGCGATTTGGAAAAGCTGCAAGAGCACTTGGGCGATGCCGGCGCCGGAAGCGATCCCTTGAGTGGCGCCAATAAAGCAATGCGAGAAGCCGAGGACGCGCTCGGGAGGAGTAAGGGCGACGTGGCCAATGCCGTCGATGCGCAGGGCCGAGCTGTCGATGCGCTTCGTCAAGGCGCGGACAAGCTTGCCGAAGCAATGCGCAGCAAGGGCGAGGGTGAAGAGTCGGGCGAGGAAGAGCCTGGGGCCGGGCGGTACGGCTCGGGCAATGGCACGGATCCGCTCGGGCGGCCAATGGGACGCGAGCGCGCCTTTAATCCCGCGGCACGCTATGACCCCATGGGTGTCCCCGCGGCGGAGCGTGCGCGGCGGGTGCTCGAGGAGCTGCGCCGCCGCCTCGGCGAGCCGGCGCGCCCGCGCGAAGAGATGGACTATCTCGAGCGCCTCTTGCGCCGCTACTAAAAAGGCGCCTCAAGCATGCACGCAATTGGCAATTTGATCGTTGGCATTGGTATTGGCGCGGTCACCATCGTTCTCATCTTGGGCTTGCTTAATCTTCTGCGAGGGGGGAGTCCCAATCTCTCGCAAAAACTGATGCGGTGGCGGATTGGCTTGCAGTTCGCGGTGATCCTTATCATTCTCGGCGTTTTGTGGCTGCGCCGCTGAAACAACAGCAGGTTCGGATTGATGATCGTCCTGAACAAGATCTACACGAGGACGGGCGATGATGGCACGACCGCGCTCGGCTCCGGTGAAAGGCGGGCCAAGCATGATCTGCGTATCGAAGCCTATGGCTCCATCGATGAAGTGAATTCGACGGTTGGCCTCGCGCGTGTTGAGACCTCGAAGGATGCCGAATGCGCGAGGCTCGATGCCATGCTGCTTTGCATTCAAAATGATTTGTTTGATCTTGGTGCCGATCTTTGCGTGCCCATGAATGCCAGCGCCGATGCGAAATCGCTGCGCATTATACAATCGCAGGTCGAGCGGCTGGAGCGCAATATCGACGAATTAAATAGCGAGCTCGCGCCCGTGCGCTCCTTCATTCTGCCGGGCGGCTCGCCCGCCTCTGCAGCCCTGCATCTTGCCCGCACGATCGCCCGGCGCGCGGAACGCGCGCTCGTTGCCTTGGCGGCGACGCAAGGAGAAGTCGTCGGCGGCCCTGCGCTAAAATATATCAATCGGCTGTCGGATTTTTTGTTTGTTGCCGCGCGCTATGCCAATGATAAGGGGAGCGCCGACATATTATGGGTGCCAGGCGCGAATAGGTAGCTGTAGCCATTCCGCCCCCGGCCAGTGCTCCGGCGGTAACTAACCAGAAGTCAAATAGTCCGCTCTGCAGCGTCTGGCAGCGCTTAAAGCTAAGATTTCGGCTCCTGCGGCAAGACTGCGCCTATGCCACCGTTAGATTAATGAGTCAGGAAAATGAATGGTGTGAAAGGAGTCGGCCCAAAACCCGGTGAGCTATAGTATGTGGTTGAGGTCATCGGGGTGATCCCAGAAGTAGGCGCTATCACTGGCCATGATCCCCAGGGCATGGGCACGCAATAGGCCGGGCTGGAATAATTGAGCCCCTGAGATATTGAAAACGAGGTGCTAAACCCCCCTCCCATTATTAACCTGATACCCGAGCCAAAACGTAGTAGTAGACTCATTTTGCCATGTGGCCGGGAAGCTTACCACCAGCATATTTGGCACGTTCCCGTATATAGGCGTCGGAGTATAAGGATTAGGCTGGTAAACGGTTGGAGTAAAAACTGGAATCTGTACCTGACCTGTAGCAAGTTGAAGATTGTACGCGTACTCGTTAGGAGGTGGCGCGGTATAGATTGCCAGGTTAATCATATCTCCAACGACGCCAGGCTGGGTGAATGCAATACCTATTCCCTTGACGTAAGACCTTGGAGGAATTGTTATTGGCGTAAAACAGGCTTGATTTGGAATCGGGACAACACCCTCAAACGAACCTGTAACCCCATCACTTACAGCAATATTGGTCTTTGGCCAGTAGTTTGGGTCGGCCACCGCCGAAGCAGAAAGCAGCGAAGCAAAAATCAGGCTTCTAAAAAATTTTCTCATAAGAATTCGTCTCGTTTCAAAATGCACGATAATTAATGCGTGCTGATTAAGATCTTCTCTTTTCGAATTCCCCATAATTAGCCCAATAGTTTTCGGCCGCAGTAACCGCTCTGGAGGAGTTGAAGACCTCCTCGGAAACAAAGTTTTGAACCAGCTTTTGAGCCGAAGGTGATTCATAAATGAATGCCGCAATGTTGAAGTCTTTTAAAAATACTATTAATAACAATATTTATGCATCAAAATCAATATCAGGACAAGGGACGGATGAGCCCGCGCGAAGTAAGTAGGATCCGCCTCGCATCCACCGCGTTGACTCGGCAAATGTGCGCCAGTACCAAGCGCGCTCCGTGCGAAGGCAGGGCTCTCCAATGAAGATTCTCGTCCCCGTCAAGCGAGTCGTCGACTTCAACGTCAAGATCAGGGTTAAGCCGGACGGCTCTGGCGTTGATCTCGCCAATGTTCAAATGTCCATGAACCCTTTTGATGAGATCGCCGTCGAGGAGGCGTTGCGCCTCAAGGAGGCGGGAAAAGCGAGCGAGGTCATCGTCGTTTCGATTGGACCGGCGCAAGCGTCCGAAACCATCCGCCGCGCCCTCGCGATGGGTGCCGACCGTGGTATATTGATCAAGGCGGAGGCCGCCGTTGAGCCGCTCGCCGTCGCCAAGCTTTTGAAGGCCATCGCGCTCGCCGAACAGCCCTCCCTCGTCATTCTTGGCAAGCAGGCGATCGATGACGATTGCAACCAGACGGGGCAAATGCTCGCCGCGCTTTTGGGCTGGGGGCAGGCCACCTTCGCCTCAAAGGTCGTGCTCGGCGAGGACGAGGCCGAAGTGACGCGCGAGGTGGATGGCGGTTTGCAGACCCTGAGTCTCGAGCTGCCCGCGGTCGTCACGACCGACCTTCGTCTCAACGAGCCGCGCTACGCCTCGCTGCCCAATATCATGAAGGCCAAGAAAAAACCCTTGGAGGAGAAATCGCCCGCCGACTACGGCGTCGATACGGCGCCACGGCTCAAAGTCCTAAGCACTGCCGCGCCACCCGCGCGGAAAGCTGGGATCAAGGTTGCCTCCGTGAGCGAACTCGTTGCAAAGCTGAAAGAAGCAGGAGTGATTTGATGACCGTTCTGCTCCTTGCCGAAATTTCGAACGGCACCCTCAACGAAGCAACGGGCAAGGCGATGACTGCGGCAAAAGCGTTCGGCGAACCGGTTGATATTCTCATTGCCGGCGCCGGTGTTGAAAGCGCCGCAGCAGCGGCGGCCGCGCATCTCGAAGGCGCGAGAAGCGTGCTCGTCGCCGATGATGCTGTCTACGCGCATCAATTGGCCGAGCCGCTCGCGGAGCTGCTTGTTCACCTCGCGCCAAACTACTCTGCCATTCTTGCCGCCGCGACTTCAACGGGAAAAAATGCCATGCCGAGGGTCGCGGCACTGCTCGACGTGATGCAAATCTCTGACGTCATCAAGATCAAAGCCCCTGACATTTTCGAGCGGCCGATCTACGCCGGCAGTGCCGTCCAAACGGTTCAGGCAACGGATACAAAAAAAATTATCACGGTTCGCACGGCGGCGTTTCAGGCAGCTGGAAGCGGCGGTCAAGGGAGAATTGAAAAAATCAGCTCCGTGCCGGCGGCTCAGGTCTCGAGCTTCAAGGGTGAGGAACTGACCAGGTCAGAGCGCCCGGAACTTGGCGCCGCGAAGGTCGTCATCTCAGGCGGCCGTGCGCTTCAGAGCGCGGAGAATTTCAAGAAGTTGATTGAGCCGATCGCCGATAAGCTTGGTGCCGCAATGGGCGCCTCGCGCGCCGCTGTTGACGCGGGCTACGCACCGAACGATTGGCAAGTCGGGCAGACCGGCAAAATCGTCGCGCCGGATCTTTACATAGCCGTTGGTATCTCTGGAGCTATCCAGCATCTTGCCGGCATGAAGGATGCGAAGGTCATCGTGGCCATCAATAAGGATGAGGAAGCGCCGATCTTTCAAATCGCCGACTATGGTCTTGTCGGCGATCTTTTCAAAATACTTCCGGCTCTCAAGGAAGAGCTGGAAAAGCCTGACCGCTAGGCCCTCCGATGTACATCCCCTGCCGTGCTTTCATACTTGACTTTGTCTGCTTAAAGGAGCGCAAGGCTTTCGCTGCCCTTTTCCATCCTGGTTGGTCGGGTAGATAAATTTTCCTTCTTGGTCTAAAACGGTGATCGCTTTGAAGGCATGCCTTCACGACACTTGATATGAGACGAGTGCCGTTCGTTTCTGGATGACTAATGATGGATATAAAAAAAATGGGCGTAATCGGAGCCGGCCAGATGGGCACCGGAATCGCTCAAGTCTGCGCCCTCGCCGGGATTGAAATCTGTCTCAATGACATCTCCGAGGCGCGGATCAATTCTGGCCTCGCCACGATCGCCGGCAACCTCACGCGTCAAGTCGAGCGCACGGAAATCGATGGGTCCGCCCGCGAAGCCGCTCTCAATCACATAACGCCAGCGCTCGACTTCGATATCCTCGGCGATTGTGATCTTGTCATTGAAGCCGCCACCGAAAACGAGGAAACAAAGCGCAAGATCTTCTCAAGATTGTGCCCGTCCCTGAAACCATCCGCAATGGTGGCGACGAACACCTCATCGATTTCGATCACGCGTCTAGCTTCGGTCACGGATCGTCCAGAACGGTTCATTGGCATACATTTTATGAACCCTGTGCCGCGCATGCAGCTCGTTGAACTCATTCGAGGCATCGCCACCGAAAATACAACCTTCGAGACCGCCAAGAGGCTCATTGGCCGTCTTGGCAAGACTTACACGGTGGCTGAAGATTTTCCCGGCTTTATTGTCAATCGCATCCTGCTACCAATGATCAACGAGGCAATCTACACGCTTTATGAGGGCGTCGGATCGGTGGAGTCCATTGACACGGCGATGCGGCTTGGCGCCAACCATCCCATGGGACCGCTGCAGCTCGCCGACTTCATTGGCCTCGATACGGTGCGCTCCGTCATGCAGGTTCTGCACGACGGTCTCGCAGACTCAAAATATCGCCCCTGCCCCTTACTCGTGAAATATGTTGAGGCTGGCTGGCTAGGCCGCAAGACGCAGCGCGGATTTTACGATTACCGCAGTGGCACGCCCATTCCCACGCGGTGAAATTTTTTGAGTGATAAAACTGGCCGCTTCACAAGCCTGTCATAGGTGCTGTAAAATCCAACGCTATGAAGGCACTAGCGTTTGATTCGGCATCGATATAAGAGTTCGGGGTGATCACAGTCTGAGGCTGCGGCGTTGCCGCCCCTGGCAACGCGTTAGGCGAGGTACCTGACGTGACATTTCATGCCCAACCCAGGGTCTCGCCAGAAGCGTGCCCGGCCCTCGTTCTGAATGCCGATTTCCGCCCTTTGAGCTACTACCCTCTCTCGCTATGGTCATGGCAAGATTCGATCAAGGCCGTATTCCTCGAACGGGTCAACATCGTCTCGAACTACAATAAAACGGTCCGCAGCCCGAGTTTCGAGATTCGCCTGCCTTCCGTAGTCTCCTTGAAGACTTACGTCAGACCCTCCCGCCATCCCGCCTTCACCCGCTTCAATGTTTTCCTGCGTGATCGATTCACCTGCCAATACTGCGGCTCTCGCGAGGACTTAACCTTCGATCACGTTGTTCCCCGTTCGAAAGGCGGAATGACCACATGGAAAAACGTAGTTGCAGCTTGCTCCAACTGCAATCTTCGTAAAGGCGATCTTCTTCCGGCGGAGGCGCGAATGTGGCCGGAGCGAACCCCTTATCAGCCGACTGTCAATGATCTCCATCAAAACGGCCGGCACTTTCCTCCGAACTATCTTCACGAAAGCTGGATGGATTATCTTTATTGGGACTCGGTGCTCGAGCCGTAATTGGCGCTATGCGCAGCGGCATTCTTACAACGCCGCTGCGGAGCGAGGCCCTGTGGCCAAACGGCTTGAAAAAGGACAAGAGAATCAGAAACTTCCTGATTCTCCCTCCGACTCAGCCTAAATCCATCCCGCTCTACTCACTGTCACTCACTGTCCCAGTGGAAGAAATCCATCAAGTCTCCGATGGCTGGCGAGTTCCCGGGAATATAGGGATTCGGTCCCTTCGTTGGGTTCGGCAGATTATCCCGGCTACGGCCAGTGATCGGAGGAAGCCCCCAGTTGGCTTCAATGAACTTCGCTACCGAGACGTGATCCGTGTAAGTGTGCGAGATGTGGCCACCCTTGGTGTATTTAGAGACTGCAATCATCGGAATACGGGTTCCGTCACCAAAGAAGTCGAGCGGCTGCACATAGCCCGAGTCCCAATATCCGCCGCCTTCATCGAAGGTAATGAAGATCGCGGTGTCGGCCCACAAGGAAGGATTGGCTTTTACGGCGTCCACGATCTTTTTCACGAAGCCTTCGAAGAGAATGAGTTTTGAAGACGATGGATGGCCATCAACGAGACCGCTTGGCTTGACAAACGAGACTGCCGGAAGATCCCCGGACTGGATAGCGGAATAGAGATCGGCGGTATCCTTGAGATACGTCGTCCGGTAGGCCGAGTTGGTCATGATCGAGGTCGCGTACTGCTCGAAATTGCAGATGTTGCAATACTCGCTTCCCGGCTGGTAGGCATATGGATTTTGCACATATTCGTTCCACTCGTCTCCATAATAGGCCCAGGAAATGCCTTTGTCGACCAAAACATCGCCAATGGTGCGCACGGATGACGGCGGAATCGTGTAGACGGTATTTGAGGAATTGGTATCCGTGTCAGCCCTGGTGCCATCACCAAAATAGCCTGGGTTGTAGTTGTTGACGAGATAGTAGTAGCCCTGGTCACAGCGCGAGTCGACAGGGTGTTGCAACGCCTTGAGGTAGTTCAAGACAGTAGGAACGCCCGGCTGCGAGGAGTCCGCACAGCCGACGTAAGAGCCACCACCATAGTTGGCACTCGGAGCCGTCGCCGTGGGAGAGCCAGAGCCGCCGCCGTAACCGTCTTGCGTGTAATAATTGTTGGTACCGGGCTGCGGATTTGGATTTTCGATTTCACTGAGCGCACTTGTATTGCCGGGCAAAGGCGTGCCAGGATTTTTCGGATTAACCCCATAGTTGGGCGGAGTTTGTGGGTTGCCATTGCCATCACTGAACCAGATGGCATCGCCGGTACCCATCATAATATGGTTGGCACCGGTGCCGCCGGCAACGGCCTGGTGGTAATTGTCACTCATCGAATAGGTGTCGGCAAGTTCCTTGAAGTAAGGCGCGTCGCCGTGCTGGACATTATAGAAGCCCAAGGCGGTCGAACCCTCGCCGGTCGATTCATCGGTGAAGGGACTGGGTGGCGCCGCGCCGTTCGAGCCGGCGCCGATCGTCACTTCTACCCAAGCGTAGAGGTCGGAAGAGCAGCCCCAGCCATTGCTGAGGTCCGCTACAGCGGCGTTGCAGTCGAGCTGCTGCCGCATCTGATAAAATCGGTGGACCGGGCTCGCCGCATAGGCGTCATAGGGATAGCTCTTGGACGTGAGCTGGTAGGGCCCGGGCGGCAGATGGCTTGCGTCGTGGTTGTCGTAGTTGATGCGGTTATCCGGAACTTTGTTCAGCTGGCCGGTGCCGCCAGTCAGCAGGTACTGATAATAATCCTCCGCTAAACCATTTTCGAACTGCTTGGAGGATTCAATATTTGCCAGCGTTTTGCACGAAGTCACTGTATCTTGCTTGTAGCCGAGGCTCTGGCACACGTAAGGGGTCCACGTCCCCCCGGTGAGCGCCGGCGGCAAAACCGAATAAGGCGTTGCAGGCGGAGAGATATTGTAATTTTTTAGGTCATAAGCCTTATATTGCACCGCTGAGCCGTAATTCGGCCCGGGTGAGCCATCGTCTTTGACGATCTTTTTGGAGAGAAGATTTAATACGCTTTCGCCCTTGTTCACTGGCTTATAAGTAGCGAAGACATGATCGAAGGAGCGATTCTCACCGATTATAGTAATGACATGCTTTATCGGCGTTTTAGTCCTTTCTCCCGCGCTCGCCGCTAATGGAGCAAACGCATTGCACGCGAGTGCGCCAGCGGCGACGCATGCGAGCAGCCGATCTTTCAGGCCCCCTGTTCGAATGGTCCTCATTCTCGTTCCTCTCTTTTTCTCACGAGGTCTCGTCTCGCGCGAGAACGGATAGGAACCTATTTTAAAGTCACGGTGACGCCGGCATGAATTTGCCACGACAACGCCTTGGATATGGCGAATTAATGCGCCGACCGAATTGATATTTATGAATGACGTTATTAAGTATATGTCACAGGCATTTTTCGAATTGGATTCATGCAGCGTGGCCATAGGCATAAGTCGGCGAGGGCGGCATGGGGACCAGCGAGGAATTGCCAGCGCGACAAAACCCGCTAAGACAAATGCATGAGTTCATTCGATCCTCGCTTGACGCCGGCCCGGCCCGATCTCGCAGCTGCCTATCTGCGTGGCCGCATTGCTGCCCCGGCCTATGCCGAAGGCCAGATCATGTATGTGTCGACCGGAATCGCCGATGTGCGGCGGGAGCCGTCACACGATGCGCCGCTTGATACGCAAGCGCTGTTCGGCGAGCAGGCGATGCTCTATGAGGATGAAGAAGGGTGGGGTTGGATTCAGCTGCTTCGCGACGGCTATGTCGGTTACATCGCGATGGCCGCGCTTAATGACGGGGACTACAAACCCACTCATCGTGTCGCCGTCAACCGGACGCCAGTTTACCCCTGCGCGGATATGAAGATGCCGTCGCGGCGCGCCTCGCCGATGGGCTCTGCGGTGCGGGTGGTTGCATATAGCGGAGCCTTTGCGAAAATTGGCGAAACCGCCTTCGTTAGCGCCGCCCACTTATCGCCAATCGACTCGCTCGAGCCGGACTTTGTCGCGATCGCTGAGCGCTTCTTGCATAGCCCCTACCTCTGGGGTGGCAAGACGAGCCTCGGCATCGATTGTTCTGGCCTCGTCCAGGTCGCCCTCAGTGCCGCCGGGTTCAAAGCTCCGCGTGACTCAGATTTGCAGGAAAAAGAACTCGGTACCCCGCTGGCCTCTGGCGACTCTCTTCGGCGCGGCGACCTCGTTTTTTGGCCAGGTCACGTCGGCATCATGCAAAGCAAGACTGAGCTTCTGCATGCCAACGCGCACCATATGCTGGTGGTAAGCGAGCCTTTGGAAGACGCAAAGGCGAGAATTGCGCGGCCTGTCAGCCTGGTAAAAAGGCTCTCTTGGGGATCACGGCCACCAATTGTCCGGCGGCGGAATTGGTGGCGCCGACTGTTCAATCACGTAGCCGACTGAAAACAGCGTCTCTTCATCGAAGGCACGGCCGATCACTTGCAGACCCAGCGGCAGACCGTCGGAGGAGAGTCCTGCCGGGACGGCGATCCCCGGCAGCCCCGCCATATTTACGGTGACCGTAAATATGTCGTTGAGATACATCTCAACGGGGTCGGCCGAGCCTTTTTCCCCAAGACCAAACGCCGAGGATGGCGTCGCGGGGGTTAGGATCGCATCGATGCCATCCGCGAAAGCCGCCTCAAAATCTTGCTTGATCAGCGTCCGGATCTTTTGCGCGCGGACATAATAGGCGTCGTAATAGCCGGCCGATAACACATAAGTACCAATCAGGATACGCCGGCGCACCTCCTTGCCAAAGCCCGCAGCACGGGTGTTTTCGTACATATCGACGATGTCCTTGCCGGGCACGCGCAGTCCATAACGGACGCCATCATAGCGGGCGAGATTGGATGACGCTTCCGCCGGCGCCACGATATAATAGGCTGGGAGCGCATAGCGGGTATGCGGAAGTGAGATATCGACCACTGCCGCCCCTGCATCTTTCATCCAGGCGATACCTTGCGCCCAAAGATTCTCGATTTCCGCTGGCATACCGTCGCGGCGATATTCTTTTGGAATGCCAATTTTGAGGCCTTTGACGCCATGCTCCACCACCGCCTCGAAGTCCGGGACAGGCAAGTCAACGGAGGTCGTATCTTTCGGATCATGCCCCGCCATGGATCGCAGCATAATCGCCGCGTCCCGTACGCTTCGTGCGATCGGGCCGGCTTGATCGAGGGAAGAAGCGAAGGCAACCATGCCCCAGCGCGAGCATCTGCCATAAGTTGGTTTTATACCGACGGTGCCTGTGAAGGCGGCAGGCTGGCGGATCGATCCGCCCGTATCGGAAGCGGTCGCTCCATAGCACAGGCGTGCGGCGACAGCCGCCGCCGAGCCGCCCGAGGAGCCGCCTGGAACGATTGGGCTTGCCGATCCCCGCCGCCGCCATGGCGAAATAACAGGCCCAAAGTAAGATGTTTCATTCGACGAGCCCATCGCGAATTCGTCGAGATTAAGTTTCCCGAGCATCACGGCTCCGTCTCGCCAGAGATTGGCAGTGACGCTCGACTCATATGGCGGTACGAATCCCTCGAGGATGCGGCTCGCGGCGGTCGTCGGCACTCCTTCTGTACAGTAGAGATCCTTGATTCCGAGCGGTATGCCTTCAAGCGGGCCTGCTTCACCCGCGATAATTCGCGTATCGGATTGGCGTGCCATTGCCAGCGCCTTCTCCGGCGTCTCAACGATGAATGCGTTGAGAGCGCGCGCTTTTTCAATCGCGGCGATATGCGCCTGAGCGAGCTCCACGGCCGAAAATTTTTTCTTACGCAGCCCGTCCCGCGCGGCCGCAAGACTTAGCTCGGTTAGGCTAGCCATGCTGTTATTCATTCGACAACTTTGGGGACGATGAAATAATGATCATCCGAGGCAGGCGCGTTGGCGACAATCGCGTCGGGAATGCCGCCGTCGGTCACGTTATCCTCGCGTTTTTTCATCGGCATTGGTTGCACCGAGGTCATGGGCTGGACACCTTCCACATTAACGCTGGATAACTCTTCAACGAAGGCGAGGATTGCGTTGAGCTCGGATTGGAGATGCGGGACTTCGGCGTCGCTAACCTTGATCCTCGCCAAATGCGCGATGCGCCGCACGGTCGCCTGATTGACGGACATGGGAATCCTTGTGTTCGAGAGGATGCGCTATAGCACTGCGTCTGCGGCGCGGGCAAATGTGAATAGGCCCTGCTAACAAAAGCTACACATAGAGCCTGCCGCCCTTCTCCAAAAACTCGGCGCTCTTCTCCGCCATCCCCTTTTCGCGCTCGGCGATTGCGGCGGCTTCCTCGCGAATGTCTTGGGAGATCTTCATCGAGCAGAATTGCGGCCCGCACATTGAACAAAAATGCGCGGTTTTGTGCGCTTCCTTGGGGAGTGTCTCGTCATGGAAGGCACGGGCGGTATCGGGATCGAGTCCCAGATTGAATTGATCCTCCCAGCGAAAATCAAAGCGTGCCCGTGAGAGCGCATCATCGCGGGCCCGAGCCGCCGGATGCCCCTTCGCAAGGTCGGCGGCGTGGGCCGCAATCCGGTAGGTGATAACACCTGTTTTGACGTCGTCGCGGTCGGGTAGGCCAAGATGCTCCTTGGGCGTCACATAGCAAAGCATAGCGCAGCCAAACCAGCCAATCATCGCCGCGCCGATGCCGGAGGTGATATGATCGTAGCCTGGCGCGATATCGGTCGTCAGCGGCCCGAGCGTGTAGAAGGGCGCTTCACCACACTCCTTGAGCTGCTTATGCATGTTGATCTTGATCTTATGCATGGGCACGTGGCCGGGGCCTTCGATCATGACCTGGCAGCCCTTTGCCCAGGCAATCTTCGTCAATTCCCCGAGTGTTTCGAGTTCGGCGAATTGCGCGCGGTCGTTGGCGTCGGCGATCGAGCCAGGCCGCAGTCCGTCACCAAGCGAGAAGGAGACATCATAGGCGCGCATGATATCGCAGATCTCGTCAAAGCGTTCGTAGAGGAAACTTTCCTTATGGTGCGCCAAACACCAGCGCGCCATGATCGACCCGCCTCGCGAGACAATCCCCGTGGTGCGCGACGCCGTGAGCGGTATATAGGCAAGCCGCACTCCCACATGGATCGTAAAATAATCGACCCCTTGCTCTGCTTGCTCGATCAAAGTATCACGAAAAATGTCCCAAGAGAGCTTCACGGGATCGCCACCAACTTTTTCCAGCGCTTGGTAGATCGGCACGGTGCCAATCGGCACCGGAGCATTGCGTAATATCCAATCGCGGATGTTGTGAATGTTGCGTCCGGTCGAGAGGTCCATCACCGTATCGGCGCCCCAGCGGATCGCCCACACCATTTTTTCGACTTCTTCGGCAACGGATGAGGTGACCGCGGAATTTCCAATATTGGCATTAATTTTCACGAGAAAATTCCGGCCGATGATCATCGGCTCCAATTCCATGTGGTTTATATTGGCGGGGATGATCGCCCGGCCTCGCGCGATCTCATCGCGCACAAATTCAGGCGTAACGAAAGGCGGAATCGAGGCGCCGAAGCTTTCCCCATCCTCGAGCCGCGCCCCGGCATTTTCAGCCCTCACCTCGCGGCCCAGGTTTTCGCGAGTGGCGGCAAAGATCATTTCCTCGGTGATGATGCCGGCGCGAGCAAACTCGTATTGAGTGACAGGGGCATCGCCGCTCCCCTTCCGGGGAAGCCGGTTTGCTGGGCAAGGCGGCACCAAACGGTGGCCGGAAATGCCGCCATTATCTTCCGGGCGCACAGCGCGCCCCTCATAAATCTCAAGCCCTTGTCTTTTTGCAAGCCAAAGCTCACGAATGGGACGCAGCCCCGCCGAGAGATTGATCGACGCTTCAGCCAGTGTGTATGGTCCAGAGGAATCATAAACCGTGAGCGGCGGTTCGTTGGCCGCCGCGCTGAGCATGATTTCACGAAGCGGAACCGCGATATCAGGCCTCCCTGCAATGCAATGATATATTTTTCTTGAGCCTGGCAGAGGCCCGCAAGTCACGCTCTCTGGCACGATATTTTGCGTTTTTTCTCGGATATTCATGAAATCCTCGCTTCGCGCCACGAAGGGGAAGCTTTAGTTGGAAGCCGGAAGTTTTGCTTGCGGCAGTTTAACCTAATCCCTTCGCTGGTGTTACCCAGATGCAGGTTCAGTGGGTATGATCTCAGCCGCCGCTCTCGCGGAAGCACCCCAGGTCAACGGCCGAATATAGAGCCCGTATGCGGTTCGGGCAAGGAGAGCGGAAAAGTTACGAGGAACCGTATCGGTTGATGACATCGTGAGCAATTTTGTGGCTTTCAGCCAAAAAGCGGCCGATCACTATCTGAGCATTCGGTGTACAAAAATGGTAGGCTCGCTCGTAATCGTGAAAACCTCTATTGTAGCTTCCGGCGAGATGCCCCTTCACCGGGGCCGCCTCCGCCTCGGCGTCGAGCAGAGATTGCATTTTTGCGCGCCAATCTTCGGTCGCGTTGGGTAAGCACAGGTTTTCGAGATAGGTAAGAGCGCCGAGGATTTCAGATAGGCGCATGAGCTCGCGGTCGTAAGGTGCGAGTGGCACTTCGATCGGCGCCGTGTTCGCTCCTCCCAACGGCGTGGAAGGCTTGGCCACTGCCGCCTTCTTGCGTTTTTTCTGCTCGTGCCTTGCTTCGTTTTTCTTAGCCGCAGTACCCTTCGGGCCCACAGTGGCGGCGGGTGGGGGCGGTTCTTGTGATTTGCCGAATAAAAAATCGAAAGGAGACGCGGCAAGGCTCGTTGCGGAGCTAATACATGACGCAGCGAGGGCAAGGAAAAGGGCGCGGCAACCGGAAATAACCATCAAAGCTCTCTAAGAAACGGCTCTCTACAGTAAGAATACATCAAGCTTTTCGCCCCGAGAACAACGCAGCCAAGCTGCGGCGTGCAATCAAGCATGCCAAGTTTAGACGGGTTTACCCACTCAATTTCGTTGAGATCGCTGCCTGCCTTAGCCTCTCCGCCGATCCATTCGCCAGCGAAGGAGGCGATAACGAAGTGATGGCGGACTCTATCCTCATCATCGAGGTCAATGACTTGCAGATGGCGGTTGAACGCCACAATTCGCGCTTCGACCCGAGTTTCCTCTCGCAATTCACGAAGCGCGGCTTCTTCGAGTCTCTCGCCAATCTCAACAAGGCCGCCTGGGAGCGAAAGGGCCCCGGCGAAGGGCGGCTTTGCTCGCCGCCCCAGAAGCACCAGACCCGAGCGGAAAACGGCGATGCTAACGGCAAGGCTGGGGCTTATGGGATAGCCTGTGAGTGCCGCGGCACGCGCCGGCGGATCTTGGCTCATGGGTATAAGCGTTCCTTTTGCCAAGGCTCACTCTGCGATTGCCTTCGAAACACCAGGCGATCGTGCAACCGAAAGGAGCCTTCCGACCAGAATTCGAAATAGAGTGGCAAAATTCGATAGCCGAGCCAGTACGGCGGCCGAGGAACTTCGCCCAGTGCAAATTTCGCCGCATATTTGGCTGCTGAAGCCTCGAGCGTGAGCCGGTTTTTAAGCGGCCGGGATTGTTGGCTGGCCCAAGCGCCGATCTTGCTCCGCAAGGGGCGGCTCTTGAAATATGCGTCTGCTTCGCGAGGGTCTACCAAGGTCACAGACCCGCGGATGCGGATTTGGCGGCCCAAGGATTTCCAGTAAAAAACGGCGGCCGCTTGCATGTTCCGCTCGAGTTCTTGCCCCTTGGCACTTTCCGAATTTGTATAGAATACAAATCCAAGAGCGTCTGCGTCCTTGAGCAGAACCATGCGCACGTTGGGCAGACCATTGGCACCCGCTGTGGCAAGCGCCATCGCCTCGGCATTACATGGCTCGCTTTTTTGAGCGGCCTCGAACCAGGACTTGAATAAACCGAGGGGCTCGTGAAGCTCCGCTACGTCAGAACTCGTTAACTCGTCCAAGTTAACCTCCAAAGACGTGCAAGAGCACAAATTCGCTTGAATACTTTAGAGAAGCAAGAAAACACTGAAAGGCCGGCTTGCTATAAACCAAATGATAACGGTGGGTCGAGGGCCGCTGCTGTTCCACTTTGGGTTAGTGCCGGTTAGGATGCGGCGATGCGTCGCCTTGCCCTCCCTGTTGCTCGCTGGTTGCTCGATATCGTTTCCAATATCGCCGCTGATCAACTCGAACGACGACGCGGTAGATAAGAAGCTCCCTAGTGAGAATCCGCCCGGCGAAGATTGACGCCAGGCTGGGCAAGCGCTCATGACCGCCGCTCTGCTCAACACTTAAGCAATTAGGTTCCGCTGGTATGTTCGGTCCGACGAAAGTTTGATTTTTGCGAGTTCGCCAACCAAACCGGCACCTCAAGGGGGCTCAAACAGCCTTGAGCACTACCCGGAGAGAAGCTAGGGTGACAACCGGAATGCTCCGATTCCCTTAGGCACGCCACTTGGTTTAATCTCGGGTTTCCACAAAAAACCTTGCGGCTCGCGCGCTACCGTCCCAAGTTTGAAGGGACTTGCCCCCTGCCGCTGGTTGCATGTGGAAACAGGCTAATCGATGCGTGATCCTTATTCGGTTTTAGGCGTTCAAAAGTCCGCGGATACGGCGGAGATAAAGAAAGTCTTTCGTAAGCTAGCGAAAAAGTACCATCCGGATCAAAGTAAAGACCCAAAAGCAAAAGAAAAATTTGCGGAAGTGAATGCTGCCTACGAGATTCTCGGCGATGAGAAAAAGCGTGCGGCATTTGATCGCGGCGAGATCGATGCCGAGGGGAAACCGCGTTTTCGTGGTTTTGAAGGTTTTGGCCCAGGTGGGTCCGGTTTCGCCCGCCAGTCGGGCGGTCCGGGATTCCAGCATTTCGAGTTTAACTTTGGCAACGCCAGCGGAGGTGAAGGTTCGAGCGCCAGTGATATCTTCGCCGATCTATTTGGGGGCGCGGCAACACGCAGGCGGGGGGCGGGACCGAGAGGCACGCCGCCGCGTGGCGCCGATGTCAACGCGAGTGTTACCATAAGCCTTGCGGATGCGGCAAAAGGAACGACGGCCCGCGTCGATTTGCCCAGCGGCCGCACGCTTGAAGTCTCCATCCCTGCCGGTATCGAAGAGGGCAAGCAAATCCGCTTGAAAAGGCAAGGACAGCCTGACCCCGGAGGCGGCGAGCCGGGCGATGCGCTCGTTACCGTACACATCGCCAAACATCCCTATTTCCGACCCGATGGGCAAGACTTGCGGCTTGAGTTGCCAGTGTCGCTCTATGAAGCGGTGCTAGGAGCAAGAGTCAATGCGCCGACACTTGAGGGAATGGTAGAGCTTACGGTACCTGCGAACTCAAACGGCGGGCGAACTTTGCGCCTCCGCGGAAAGGGTTTGCCGAATGCAAAAGGATCGGCGGGGGACTTGCTGGTTACGTTGAAGATCGTCCTCCCGGACGAGCCGGATGGGGAACTCACGAGCTTGATGCGCAAATGGGAAACACAAAAACCTTATAACCCACGCGGTGGAATGAAGTAGAATTGTGGCGGCACTTCTCTCCACCAAAAAGCGGAGCTGAACGGCTTTTCGATGTTTTTCTGGCCAGCCACGGACACAGCCCTATTCCGCGCGTTGGCCTGCGAGAACGACATTCCAATAAACAAGGAAACGAGCCATGAGCGGTACGTGGCAATATCAAATTAGGATCTATCTCGGCGATGAGCTTGCGAGCGTGGCCCGGAATGACCGAAACAGCCTATTGCTTAGGCCGTTGACGGATATTCTTAAAAATCATAATGCAGCACTAAAGTGCCAATTCGATGCTTTTTCCGAATATGTCTCAAATGCCGAGAAATGTGGCAAAGAAAATTTTCCGCTCTACAAATGGACAAAGGCAACGATCGAGGACCCTTTTAAGAAAGAGAAATATATCAAATCTTTTACTCTTTACGTTAACGGTCAAGAGGTCTATAGCCAAGAGATAGCGGATGCGCTCGAGAGGGATTTAGAACCTTTAGTTGATCAAAAATTCCTCGCGCGCATGACCAAACATGACACAAATCCTGCGAACAATCCGCAGGCACCGGCGCAATTTCGATCATAACTACAGGCCGATCGACCGGCTTGTTGCCCTTGTCATTGGCCTAAAATCCCGAAAGTGAAAAATCGCTTCCGGTCGGCCGGTTTTCCACTATAGCTCTTTATCCGAATCCGAGGCTCATATAAGAGACTGGGTCTAAGATTAGAAAGCCTTTTAGGAGGGAGAAACCGATGAACCAAGCGGGTCCTAGCAACCCAGCTTTTGGCGCTGACAAGTTCGGCCTTAAAGATCTGAAAAGCATTTGCTATAACTTTGATACCGCTCGCCTAGTTGAAGACGCAATCAGGCGGGGAGAGGCGCAGTTCGCCAAGGGCGGGGCCCTGAATGCAGAAACCGGTATCCATACCGGGCGCTCCCCCAATGATAAATTTGTCGTCCGCGACGAGTTCAGTGAAAAGGCGATTTGGTGGGATAATAATAAGGCCATGACGCCGCAGGCGTTTGATGCGCTTTACGCCGATATGCTCGCGCACGCCAAGGGCATGGATTTATACGCTCAGGACCTCTACGGCGGTGCCGACCCCGCGCATCGAATCAAAGTGCGGGTCTTTACCGAATTTGCCTGGCACTCTCTTTTTATTCGTGACCTGCTGATCCGGCCGCCGGCCGAAGATCTCGCCTCTTTTGTTGCCGATATGACGATACTCGATTTGCCGTCATTTTCGGCTGATCCAGCGCGTCATGGCTGCCGCTCGCAGACCGTCATCGCCGTGAATTTCGGCCGGAAAATCGTTCTCATCGGTGGCACGAACTACGCAGGCGAGATGAAAAAATCCGTTTTTACCTACCTTAACTACCTGCTCCCGACCAAAAACATCCTTTCAATGCACTGCTCGGCAAACGCCGTTTCAAGTGGGGAATCGGCGCTGTTTTTTGGTTTATCTGGAACGGGTAAGACGACGCTGTCGGCCGATGCCACGCGGACTTTAATCGGCGATGACGAGCATGGCTGGAGCCCCGAGGGAATTTTCAACTTCGAAGGCGGCTGCTACGCCAAGGCGATAAATTTGTCGGCCGAGGCGGAACCGGAAATTTATTCGACGGCCGAGCGGTTCGGCACAATCATGGAAAATGTCGTGCTCGACCCGACGACGCGGGTGCCAGATTTTTACGATGATTCGAAAACCGAAAACACGCGCATTGCCTACCCCATTGATTTTATCCCCAATGCCTCGACAACTGGCCGGGCGAGTCACCCTCGGAATGTCATTTTTCTAGCTTGTGACGCCTTCGGTGTATTACCTCCCATCGCCCAGCTGGATGGGTCTCAGGCAATGTACCACTTCTTGTCCGGTTACACCGCCCTTGTCGCTGGGACGGAAAAAGGCGTGACGGAGCCCGTTGCGACATTCTCGACTTGCTTCGGGCATCCTTTCCTACCGCTGCATCCATCCGTCTACGGTAATCTTTTGCGCGATTTGCTGGCCAAGCACGAAGCCGACTGCTGGCTGATCAATACGGGCTGGACGGGTGGTATTTACGGCGTCGGAAAACGCATGCCCATTAAAGTCACCCGCAAACTCCTTAACGCTGTGCTCGATGGCTCGCTCGCAAAGGTAAGCTTCCGTAAGGATCCCTATTTCGGCGTCTCCGTGCCGGTATCCGTTGAGGGTATCGACACAGATATTCTCGATCCGGTCAGAACCTGGTCAGATAAACAGGCTTTCGATACAACCGCAAAGAAGCTCGTTGAGATGTTCCGCAAAAATTTTGCGAAATTCGAAGGATATGTCGACGGCGCGGTCAAGGCAGCGCAACCAGGCGTCGCCGAAGCTGCTTAAAACTAAAATGATCGGGCCATGGTCGCGCTCAAGCGACCGTGACCTGAGATGCCGTCTCTAAGCTCATTTTTGTTTTGGGGCATGCCCCAGAGAGTGGATTGATAAAAGCTTAACTTTTTTCAATCCTGTATTAAGCGGTGATCCGCTCGTCCTCCTCAGTCGGCTCCCTCAATACATAGCCGCGCCCCCAAACTGTCTCTATGTAATTGCGGCCTCGACTGGCGTTGGCCAGCTTTTTACGCAATTTGCAAATAAAGACATCAATGATCTTGAGCTCTGGCTCGTCCATTCCACCATAGAGGTGGTTGAGGAACATTTCTTTTGTCAGTGTCGTGCCCTTGCGCAGCGAAAGAAGCTCGAGCATTTGATATTCTTTGCCGGTCAAATGAACGCGGGCACCCGCCACTTCGACCGTTTTCTGATCAAGATTGACCACAAGATCTCCGGTTGCGATGACGGACTGAGCATGGCCCTTTGACCGCCGCACAATGGCCTGAATGCGGGCGACCAGCTCATCTTTGTGGAAAGGTTTCGTCAGATAATCATCCGCGCCAAAACCCAAGCCTTTAACTTTATCCTCTATTCCCGCGAGTCCGGAAAGAATGAGGATCGGCGTCTTTACCTTGGCAATGCGGAGCGTCCGCAAAACTTCGTAGCCGGACATATCGGGCAAATTTAAATCTAACAAAATGATATCATAATCATAAAGCTTACCGAGATCGATGGCTTCTTCGCCAAGATCGGTCGCGTAAACGTTAAAGTTTTCCGACTTGAGCATCAATTCTATGCTCTGAGCGGTGGCGCTGTCGTCTTCAATAAGTAAAACGCGCATTTAGGGTCTCAGCCTTCCCCCCGTCGGTCCGCCTTGCCGGCGCGCAAGTTCGCTTAAGGAACCGTGCGGCGGTTCGGCTGTCCGCCCGCACAAGTTTCCCGCTACGAATTTCGTAACCTTAACGGGCAATGGTTAACAAAAATATTCCGTGGAATGACGCTTCGCCGACATCTCTTCGCACAGTCAAGTTGTGATTCGTTTCTCCATCTTGCACCCAAACTGTAGCCAACCAAGCTTGCGCGACGGCGGATCGGCCCAAAGTCCGAATCAGACCTTGAGGCAGTATACACTCGCGGGAGCGAGCAAAAAAATCAGGCGGCTTTCCCTCGGGTAACGAATGGGCAACTTTAGTCGGGCAGAGTTGGATGGTGGGTGGCTCTTGCCGGCGCTTGCTGGATGGGGGGAGTCATCCCAGCCTAGTACCTTGTCGTTTCAAGCTTTGAACCGCCCCTCCCAGGCCTTGGGGTTTTTGGAGTCATAAAGTCATGAAACCGCGCGAGTCCCTCGCTCGTCTTAGACGCTTCCAAATCGAAGAAACACAGCGCCGCGTTACTCAAATCGAGGCCATGATCGCCGAATTTTCGAAAATGGCCCGGGAGCTAGACCGAGAAATTGCACTAGAAGAGCAAAAATCGGGTGTTGTAGATATTGCTCACTTCGCTTACTCGACTTACGCGCGTGCCGCTCGCACCAGACGCGATAATTTGCAGCGCTCGGCGGAAGAGCTTTCTCATCAGCTTGAAGAGGCCCGCCAGTTTCTCGATGAAACGCTTGCGGTCGCGAGCCAGAAGCTAGCGGATGATGGCGAAAGATTCTCCGAGGAAGCTAGCGCAGCGCCTGCTGGGCCGCAGACCGCATTACGCCGCGCTCAAATGTAGTCTCGGCTGCTCGGAAGCATCTGCCGCAGGCCCTAGACCGCTAGGTCCGCAACAACAGCGTCAAGCACCGGGAAGCCCTGGGCACTGAGCCGGATCCGTCCTCGAGGCGTGTATTCCACCATTCCGTCGGCGATGAGCGAAGCAATCCGGTGGACATCGAGATTTCGTCCCGACAAGGCTTGAAAATCCGACGCGGAAATTCCTTCCGAAAGACGCAAGCCCATCAAAAGAAATTCATCGGCCTGCTGTTCGGCAGATAACAGCTCATCCTCAATCAAGGCATGACCTTTTTTTTCAACGGCACTAAGCCAGCTTTCGGGGCGGGGTTCCGTCACTTGCGCCCGGCGCCCGCCCCTTGAGAGGATGCGGCCATGAGCGCCAGGGCCTATGCCGATATATTCCCCGTAGCGCCAATAGACGAGATTGTGGCGGCTTTCAGCGCCGGGCCGGGCATGGTTTGAGATCTCATAGGCAAAGAGGCCCGCTTTTGACGTCACGTCCTGTGTAACATCCCAGAGCTCGCGCGCGAGATCACCGCCCGGGAGGGAAAGCTTCCCCTTATCATAGAGCCGGGCAAACACCGTTCCAGGCTCGACAGTAAGCTGATAAAGCGAGAGATGATCCCGGGCGTGCGCGATCGCAGCTTGCAATTCCAGCCGCCACTCTTCAGAGGTCTGACCCGGCCGCGCGTATATAAGGTCGAAAGAGTAACGGTCGAAAACCGTTGCGGCAAGCTTCACGGCGCGGAGGGCTTCGCCCACCGAGTGGCCCCGGCCCAAGAGTTTAAGACTTGCGTCGTTTAAGGCCTGCACCCCCAGGGAAACACGGTTGACCCCAGCTTTTCTAAAAGCCCGAAATCGATCGATTTCCACGCTCGTCGGATTGGCTTCGAGTGTGATCTCGGCGGCTGGTTCGATTGGCCACAATCGCGCGATCTCATCTAAAACCGCCTGAACAATGGTGGGCTTCATCAAGGAGGGCGTCCCACCCCCAAAAAAAACCGAGGAGACCTTTCGGCCGAGCGTCAGGACGGCGCGATGAGCAAGTTCCGCCTTGTAAGCCTTGATAAAGCGTGGATCATTGACGGCTCCCCCGTGAACATGGCTGTTGAAATCACAATAAGGACATTTCGACAAGCAATAGGGCCAGTGCACGTAAATCCCAAAGCCGGGTCCAGGATCAGCCTCTCGTTGCGGCCATAGAATCGTGCGCTCAAGCTGGCATGGCGGGATCATCATGGAAATGGCTTATAGCATGTCGAGCATGCGTCCAAATCGCCATTTCTGCTTTGCTTGCGATTCGGCAAAGATGCAAAACAAATTTGCCAAATCGGGGCCCATCTCAAGAAGACCTGTGGATTTTTTTGAGTCGCTCGTTTTTGCATAAACCTAAGATTTGCCAAGATTTGTTAAGATTGCGTTCACCATGCTTTTCTAGCCCTCAAAGCAAGCCGCCGGATAGATGGTTTTGACTGCTGAACAAGTGTGAATGAACGTTGGGTTATCTTTCGCCGCCGCCAAGCCCGGCACCTGTCATAGCTATGAACGATGTAGGCGGCTTTGTCGTTGATCATGAAAAACAGACTGCCCTTTACCGCTCGACCAACAGGGAAGTCCGGTTGCACGAGTACTGCTAGGCTTGCACAGTAGCGCTCAGCTTGCCGAATGTGTGCGTTTTCCTCGACGCCAAGCTCAAATTTCATATGGCCTATGATCCGCGCACTCGCCAGACAAATTGCCGACGTATCGCAGCAGATGTTCTCGGCTTATCCGGCTGCCGTGCGCGGGCCGTTCGGAACGCTGACGCGCGAATATAAAATCTTGAGCGGAAGTGAACTTATCGCGCTTGGAGTGCGAGATTGCAATGCACCGAAATCAATCGAGCCAAGGCCGGGCGAGCAGCAGACACTGGTCGCATCAGCGAAGTCGCTTAAAATCCGTTCGGAAAGGCTCCGGCAGGAAGGCGGGCAGACATCTTTTTTAGCTAATCTCGTCGGCAAAGTCGCCTTTGTCTTTGGCGCCAGCGATATCGCTTTGGGCCAGACAAGTGAAGGGCGGCTCAATCAGCCGCGCGCCTCGCTAAACAGATAGCGGGGCTGCCGCAGGCTGAAGAAGCCGTTCCATTGCCGCCACCGCAGCTTCAAGAACTAGGCGAAGAATGTGCTGATCCTTTGGCAGACGCCGGGTCAGATGCGGTAAGCGAAGGGCCGGCTCGCTCGGCGGCTGCAAGTCGAAATGGTGCGGTGCCATCCGAGTTGTGAAAAGCCTCGCTGTTACCGTCGCATCCGCCCGAACTCGCCTCCTCCCAAGCTATGCGGCGGTTGGCCAGCCTTGCAATAACGAGGTTGCTTGTTGTCAACCAATCCTGCCGCCTGGTTCCAGTCGTGGTATCGCGGCTTCCGGACTCAAGTCAGGTTTAGCGCAGAATTAGCTAGGCCTGGTCTTCAGCCGGCTGGACGATAACGCCCCCGCTGTGGCGAGACGCCGGCTTGGCTTTCGCTCTACAAGCACCGTTCTTGTTTCGCGCCCTGCGGATGTCGTGATTTGCGTGCTATTTCGGGGTGGCAGCATCTTCGAGAGCTCGGCTCTGACGTCTTCAATAGGCGCGTCTAAAAGCGCAGCCGCGATGTCTGCTTGCTGTTCCAGATCGGGCGTTAAACCCTGTGCTGCTATAATAGCTTCCCTGAGCGTTGGAGGATCATGCCGCACGCGCCGCGTGCCATATCTGGTGTTCCAAACGGTCCGCATGGAGGTATTTCCTCCTCTTTGTGCGAGGCAATATACTCGACTTGACTGATGAAATCAAGATGACGTCATAGTGCATTTTATCACTGATGCAAAATCAAAATTTTCAGGAACTCTCCCGCCGATCGAGGCAGGTGCGCGCAAAGTCCCGGAACGCCCGCGCGCGATGCGACAAGGCAACCGAGCCATCGCGGGGAATACCGTGCTTCTCTTCTGACGTCATCTCACCAAAGGTGCGGGCAAATCCATCTGGCAGAAAAATCGGGTCATAGCCAAAACCGAGGGTTCCTTTAGGCGGAAACACGAGTTGCCCGAAAACTTTTCCTTCGAAGTTTTCAGCCTCGCCGTTCGGCCAGGCGAGTGCAAGCGCGCAAGTAAAATGCGCTTTGAACGGCTGGGTGGCGTGCGCTTTCTGCAGCGCAGCTTCGACCTTCTCGATGGCCGCGTTGAAGTTACGAGAGGGTCCCGCCCAGCGCGCCGAATGGACCCCCGGGCCGCCCGCAAGTGCATCAACGCAAAGGCCGGAATCATCAGCAAGCGCCGCCATATTGGCGCTTTGCGCTGCCGCCTTTGCTTTAATTTCCGCATTGCCGGCAAAGCTCGCGCCCGTTTCCTCGGGTGCCGGCAAACCTAGATCCGCGGCGGAAATGGCTGTAACACCAAATATAGCAAGCAGCTGCCTGATCTCTTCGAGCTTGCCTTCGTTGTGCGTCGCGATGAGGAGTTTATCAATTCTTTTGGGCATTCTGCCGGAATCCGCTATCCAAGATGCCGAAACTCGCGAGTTTGTTCTATTCTGACGCTTCATTCGGCGAGAGTGCCTAGATGCGCAGTTTTTTTGCTCTTCTGGTTTCAGCATATTTTGGGGCCGCGAGCATAGCCCACGCTGAGCCGCTCTGGCTTACCCTGCCACCGACACCTGTCCTCCCGACCGCGAAGCGAAGCGGCAGCGCTCCCGTCAACGGCATAAAAATCTGGTATGCCGAATTCGGCGAAGGTGAAACCGTCATTTTGTTGCACGGCGGACTTGCCAATGGCAACTACTGGGGCGCGCTTGTGTCAGTTCTACAGAAGCACTATCGCGTAATAGTCGTGGACAGCCGAGGCCATGGGCGCAGCTCGCGCGATGCAAGGCCTTTCGGCTACGATCTCATGGCGTCCGACGTTCTGGCGCTCATGGACTATTTGCATATCGCCAAAGCGGCGGTCATTGGCTGGAGCGATGGCGCGATCATTGGCCTTGATCTAGCCATCCATCATCCTGGAAGACTTACCAAACTCTTCGCCTTTGCCGCCAACTCAGACCCTAGCGGGCTCAAAGATACGAGCCAAAGCCCTGTCTTCAACTCTTTTATCGCACGCGCCGGGAAGGAATACGAACAACTCTCGCCAACCCCGGGGCAATTCCAGGCTTTTTTCGAAGAAATCACCAAAATGTGGGAAACACAGCCGGATTTTTCTGCCGCGGAATTGCATGCGACACATGTGCCGTGTGTGATCGCGGACGGCGATCATGACGAGGCGATTAAGCGGGAAAACACCGAGTTCATGGCGCAGCACATACCTGGCGCTCACCTTCTCATAGAACCCGGCGTGAGTCATTTCTCTATTCTGCAAAATCCCGAGCAGTTCAATCGCGACGTCACGACATTTTTGAAAGAGCCACCTCGCTAGGTGATCGCCGCCTTTTGCAGATCTACGAGTTTGGCAATTCCCATCTTCGCCAGCGCGATCAATTCCATCAGCTGCGCGTTTGTAAAAACCGCCCCTTCCGCTGTCGCCTGCACTTCGACCAAGGAGCCCCCGCCAGTCATGACAAAATTGGCGTCTGTCTCGGCGTTACAATCTTCATCGTAATCAAGGTCAAGCACGGCCTGGCCACTCGCGAAGCCGCAAGAAACCGCCGCGACATGGTCGCGCAAAGGCAAGTCCTTTATAATCGAGCGTCCGTGCATCCATTTGAGGCAATCGTGCAAGGCAATCCAGGCGCCGGTAATCGAGGCGGTTCGCGTGCCGCCATCGGCTTGCAAGACGTCACAGTCAAGCGTGATCTGCCGCTCGCCAAGAGCCGGGAGATGCGTGACCGCGCGCAAGCTGCGGCCGATCAGGCGCTGGATTTCTTGCGTTCGCCCGGATGGTTTTCCTGAAGCGACTTCGCGGCGTGTTCGAGTGTGCGTGGCCCTCGGCAGCATCGAGTATTCGGCGGTAATCCACCCGCGTCCCTGGCCGCGCAACCAGGCGGGGGGCTTCTCTTCGAGCGATGCCGTACAAAGAACGTGAGTCTGTCCGAATTTCACGAGGCAAGAGCCTTCGGCGTAGCGCGCAACATGGCGCTCCAGCGTAACCGCACGTAGCTCATCGGAGGCGCGATTTGATGGACGCATAAGTCCCCCCTGTTTTTAATCCAATACTAAAGGTGCAAGGTTAACCGCGCAACGGCGTAAGCATAAAACTGAAAGACCCAAAAGCCGATGGTGCACCGGAGGTTGTGCGAAAAGGCACAAACGGTCGCTTTCTCTGAAGTTAGGCTAGCACTAGTCCGAACTCAGGCTTTGCACCAAGGCGGCGCGATCAAGCGAGGGTCAAGGGAGTACCTAAATGCATTCCTTCCGAGGGAAAGTCGCTCTTGTCGTTGGCGGGACGTCGGATATTGGCCGTGCCACCGCCGCTGCATTTATGCGCGCAGGTGCCTATGTAGCGTTCATTGGAAACCGCGCCCCCCTCGATCTGGCTGACCAAGCGAGTGGCCAAAGCGTTTTCATTGCGGCCGATATAACCCGCGAGGTTGAGGTTCGCGCTGCGATCGATCTCGTTGTTTCAAGCTACGGCAGTATCAATTTCGCGGCAAATCGTGTCAGTGTTGGTCCGACCGCCGATTTGATTGATTACACGGAGGCGGAATTCGATGAGATATTCCAGGCAAATTTAAAAGGACTATTTTTCTGCCTCAAACACCAAATCCGCAGCATGCGAGAAACCGGTGGCGTGATTGTAAATGTCACCTCGGTGGCGGCGCGAACACCTTTTGCCGGTTGCAGCCTTTTCAATGCGAGCAAGGCGGCTGCGGCGATGCTCACCCACAGCGCCGCAGTCGAAGCTGGCAAATATGGGATCCGCGTGATCGAGGTCGCGCCTGGCCCCATCGAGACGGCAATGTCCCGCCTTTATAGAAAAGAAACCGGGGGCAGCTTGGACACCTCTAGGGATATTATCGAAGCTTCGACGCTTCTGGGGCGGATGGGCCGGCCAGAAGAAGTGGCGGACGCGATTACATTCCTTTGCTCGCCGGCCGCTTCTTTCGTCACCGCCACGTCACTTCGCGTCGATGGTGGTTTCTCGCTGGGGTGATCCTGGCGAGCTTAGTGCCCTTCAAAAGACATCAGCGTGCGGACCGGCACGCCGAGCGCCCGGATTTTTTCCGCGCCACCGAGGTCCGGGAGGTCGATCACGAAACAGGCCGCAACGACGTCAGCTCCAATTTTTTGTAAGAGACCCACGGCTCCGAGCGCGGTCCCCCCGGTGGCGATAAGATCATCGACCAGAATGACTTTTTCTCCGCAAGCCAAGGCGTCGTCGTGAATTTCCATCTCGTCGAGGCCATATTCCAGCGCGTAGGCGATTGAAACTTTTGTGTAAGGGAGCTTGCCCTTCTTGCGGATCGGGATGAAACCCGCCGAGAGTTGGTGAGCAACGGCGCCTCCAAGAATAAAGCCTCGCGCCTCCATGCCGGCGATTTTGTCGATCTTCGCGCCGGCCCAAGGCTGCACAAGCTCATCGATGGCACGGCGGAAGGCTCGCGCATTGCCAAGCAAGGTCGTGATGTCCCGAAACATGATGCCGGGCTTGGGGTAATCCGGTATCGTCCGGATCACGCTTTTAAGATCGCTGGTCATTCGACTGAACCCGCCGCACGATCGCCTCCAGTTTTTTCATAAGGGCCGGATCGCGTCCCTCAGAGGCCGTCAGGATCGCATTGTCAAGCCCTCGATCCGAAAAAGCGGGGCATGCTTCGTGCTCGGCTGGAAAATCGCGCAACAGGCGGGCCAAAAGCCTCGCAGCTTTGCTGGCGTTGGCCTCGACGATTTTTATGACGGACTGGACATCGACCTCGGCGTGATCAGGATGCCAGCAATCATAATCCGTGACCATGGCGATAACCGCATAGGAAATCTCCGCCTCGCGGGCGAGCTTTGCCTCCGGCATTGCCGTCATGCCAATGACGTCGCAACCCATGGCTTTATAGGCGAGTGATTCGGCGAGTGATGAGAATTGCGGGCCTTCAATACAGACGTAGGTTCCGCCTTCAACGAAAGGGATGTTTTCGGCACGCGCCGCAACTGCAATCCTCTGCTGGAGCACCGGCGAGACGGGATGGGCCATCGACACGTGCGCCACGCAACCATTGCCGAAAAAAGAATTTTGCCTGGCAAACGTCCGGTCGATGAACTGATCAGCAAGCACAAAGAGCCCCGGGCAAAGATCGTGCTTAAATGAACCGCAGGCAGAGATGGAGACGATATCCGTGACATCGGCGCGTTTGAGAGCATCGATATTAGCGCGATAATTAATTCCCGAGGGGGAAAGCCGGTGCCCTCGCCCGTGGCGCGGCAGAAACACCACTTCGGTCTCTCCAATCCGGCCGAAGTGAAGCGCGTCGGAAGGCTCTCCCCACGGTGTTTCCATCCGCTTTTCGCGGATATCCGATAATCCAGCCAGATGGTAGACGCCAGATCCGCCAATCACTCCAACGACCGCTTTCGCCATGCTCAATCCGGCGCTTTCAGCGCCCCAGTTCTAGCTCGCTCCGGCCAAGAGGCAAGCCCGGACAGGCGACGGAGTGGCTTGATACGTCCTTTAATGCCGAAGAAATTTCACGGGCCAAAAAACTCGTAGTTGGCGTTGTAGGGCACCCGCTTTTCTTCCTCGGCGTGGGCGCTATCGCAGCCGCCTTGCGGCGCAACACCGCCAATTGTGTCCACTCGGCGGACAAAAGTGACAGGCTCGAGTTTCCCTGTACCTGAGTGTGAAATCACTTTGAGTAAAAGCCAAGGGATTGCATCCGGCTGCGGCGAGGCTTTCTGTGCAGTCACTTCGCCTTCGATCTGTGATCCATCGTTAAGCGCCCAGCTTGGCCGAATGTCGTGGCGCCCTGCACGCTCCCCCCAGCTAGGCCCCTTGCCGTGTTGCCCTGCCCGCTTCCCCGAGGCGTCAAGAAGAACTGCCTCCGGCCTGGAAAAGGCCCAGCCGAAAGATGCCTCATTTTGCTGCTCGCGCCTAAGCTCGCAAACATAAATTTGCACACCGGTTGCACGCAATTCGAATAATTTGCGAACGCCTGAAGGAGGGTCAAGACTACCGGCCACAGCCGGAGGGCTTAGAGATATGAATGATAATAGAATAGCCCATTTTTTAAAAGACATCCACCTCATTTCATCATTCCTTCAACAATTTTTATCTAAGCATCAGCAACACGACAATTAGGGATTACCCGTTCTGCTGTCATCTATCCAGCAGATTCAGGATGCCACCCATTTCAAAGGCCTCTCATTAATGGTATAGCCTACGCCTGCCTTCTTCATGCGGGTTGCACGAAGCAATGCGCCGAACAGGGGCAGGTCGAAACCATTTGGAGGAGGACGGATTATGAAAGAGAAAGGCATTTTTGCAGCCTTAACTTTATTGGCTGGGACGGCCATAATGGCGCATCCTGGGATCGCACGGGCTGACGACGGTGGTGGGCAGCTTTCTTGCCCCGTTACGTACTCGCAGTTGAAAACCGCGCTCGTCGCGGCTGACACAGTCGATTCGAGTGGCTTCAACAACCATTTTTGGGCCGTCGTGGTTAATCGGGCAGGCGTTGTCTGCGCTGTCGCCTTTTCCGGCTCAGATACGGGCTCACAGTGGCTGTCCAGTCGGCAGATCGCCGCAGCGAAGGCATTTACGGCCAATGGTTTAAGCCTTGACATTGGCAGTGCCGGAACGGGTGCATTGTCGACCGCTCAACTTTATCAGTTTGTGCAGCCGGATAATGTCAATGTCGCTAACCCCCTCTACGGCCTCGCCGGCGGTAACGTTTTGGATTCGGAAGCCGCTTATTGGGGCGATTATAAGTCTTTTGGTACACCGTACGATCCGATGATCGGCCGGAGAGTTGGCGGCACGATCACGTTCGGAGGCGGCCTTGGTCTTTATCAAGGCAACACTGTTGTTGGCGGGGTGGGGCTGTCAGGGGATACCGCCTGCGCCGACCATTCCGTTGCTTGGCGGACGCGCAGTCTTCTCGGCCTCCAGCAATCGAACCCCATGGATAAGATTACCTTCGCCACCACCCCCGGTCAGCCGAATGGTCATCCTTGCTGCCCGAACGCTACCAGTACTCAAGGAGCAGTGAACCCTTCAGTTTGCACGCCATCCTGATACCGCCCCGTAGCACCCCCAACCGACGAGGGCGTGCGGAAGGTTCTCTCTATTTTTCCGCGCGCCTCACCCGCTCTTGCGCTTTTGAGAAAAGTAATCAGCTAATGGGGCCGTTTTCACCTCAGAAAGTACGGCCAAACTTCCCGGCGATATTGAACGCCGGCATGCGCGGACCCGCAGGAGCTTCGCCCGGCGCTGGCAAGGATACGGTTGCAACTTGGCTGTTCTTTTCCAGCGTCATCGAACGGCCATCAACGGAACGCAAGCTCCAGCCTGACGCACTTTCGCCAGGATGGAGGCGGATGATTGCCTTAGTTGCCTGATCCAGGACGAGTGCGACGGTTTGCGTATTGCTCACGGCTGTCCCAAGGAGCGCGAAGTTGGGCTGCTCAGGCACTGCTGGCGGAGGAGGAGGAGGCGCGGCAGCGACCGTGGGAGGTGGCGGAGGCGCGGGGGGCCTTCGCGAGGCGGAAAAGATCGGTCGATCCCGCGTCGCCGAAAGGGCACTCAAGGACACTCCCCAAAGCGGGTTGGCTCCCGCCGGAGGCGTTTGCGCGCTCGTGCTCTTTTTGTCATTCCCTTGCGAATCGCCGCCGGAAACTTGACCGTAGGCGCTATCTAGCGAAAAGGCGGCCAATGCCGCGATTAAGCAAGCGCTAAGCTTTTTCATTTGCTCACCTGCCATTGACCCGAGACCTCAATTTGAACATGTAGATGGCGCGCTGAATCCAGCGCGTTCTCATTCCTAGCCGCCAATTGCGGCAATTGTATCATGAGTTGGTCGATATATAAAAACGGCATTCCCGTTTCGAGTTCATAAAGCAGTTGCTGCAAATTGCTCTGTTCGATTTCGCACACTGCGGAAAGGCTAACGAGTCCTTGCTTTGCCTCGGATTTTTGCAGATCGACCTGAGCCGAAAGCACATTTCCATGGGCCTCCCTTACGGCCTCCACCACCCTTTGCTGCAGCGCAGCGCCCGCGATGGTCAAGGTGCGGCCTTCGAGAAAAGGTGATGAGCCCAACCCCGCGGTTTCCGAGGCGAGCTTGCGTCCCTCCAACCGGTCGAGGGTATCACGAGCGGCAGCTTCCTCCTGGTAATCTCCGAGAAGGCCCCCGAGCGTAAACCAAATAATTATTGCGCAAGCGGATAGAAGACCGATGTAACCCGCTACAGGCAACAGATGGGCCCGGGTTAAAAATTTTTGCAGTGGACGCGCTTGGTCAAGGAACTTCATTACAAGCCCGGGGTAAAAACAGGCTCGATGTGAGCCTCGATATGGAAATGCTCGCGCTGCTCCGTTTCCGAACGCGTTGTCGGCGCGAAAAAGCTTGCACGGCTAAAATGCGGCGTTTGTTCCAGGAGGCGGATAAGCGCGGGTGCATCCTTCGTCAGGCCAATGATCTGTATTTTATCGCCCACAATTCTAAGCTCGGTTACATACGTATCGTCCGGCAAAACTTGCGATAGGGCATCAATTGCAATCACCGCCGATGGCGTCTCATGTTTGCGCCGCTCAAGTTCCCGCGTCATCTCAGCAGGCGAATTTTGCCCAGGCTTAAGCGCGGCCCGTTTGCTCGTGATACGTTCGTTTATTTCGTCCCGTCCCTGCTCGAGCAAACTGCCACCGATCGTGCCAGCTGCGAGCGAGAGCGCCGCGATAGCTGCGCTACCAGCGGCAAAGCCAATGAGAAGGCGCCTCAAGCGACTAAGATCCGCCGCTTGTCCCACTTTCTGCTCGAGGACCTCGATTGTTGTCGCAGTTACCCGGGGATCGGGCGCCGTTAAAATCACTGTATCGGCGCCGCAGTTGGCGATTGCCTGCGCGAAAGGTGCCAGCAGGTTGCGGGCGGTTGCAACAATTGTGACCGAGACCTTATCATTGGCAGGTTCAATCGAAGAACGCCAGCCAAAGGCGGCTTCAGCGGCGGTCCAAGGGGTCAAGCGGTCGATTTGCGAGCGGACGATTCCCGCCAGAAAGTCGGAAGCCTTGCGGGGTAGTTCGAGCGGCCGGAACATAAAGCGGGAGGGTTGCAACACGAGTTCGACCCGGGCACCGTGCATCAGGCCCGCCGCTATTCCATTTCCGCTGTCCCTAATGATGCCGCTAGCGATGCGGAACCGAGCGTTAGAGGCTCGCTTGTCTATTTGCGTAGCCTCGGCGAGCACGAACTCACCATCCGCTTGCTCGACAAAGCGAATAGATGGCTTTGACCGCAGTGTATCCCTGACCGCGAGGATTGTTATGGCAACCTGGTCGATCCGCCGGTGGAAAGCCTTCCGAACGCTGTCGTAATACCTCAACCCGATATCCTCCGCCGGCGCGTCATTCAGATCGAGCCGTCAAAATCGTCGTGCCAAGCGAGGACCCGGTAGGGTTCCCGGCTGTTATCGGCGATGACCTCAACGACCTCGGCATGCACCTTGCGCCCAGTCTCGAGTGTTATTTGGAGATTGACGCGAACGGCTTTGCGGCCCCCGATGGCCACACCCGCCCGCGCTCCTCCAAGGAGACTGAGAACCGCTTGTGGATTTTGGGGATCGCGCCGCTTCACTATCTCCGCGACAGAATCCGGCCTAATGGATGGTAAGGAGGCTATCACCTCTGGAGCCGCCTCGTTGATATCGATCTCCTGGCGGCCATTAAAGACTGTCACGAAAGGAAGCATACCCGAGACGAACTCCGGCGGCAGATCACGGATCAGCCGCAGCTCGGCCGTAGTTTGAAAGGGCGCCTGCCTCGGCGTGTAATTCAATCCTGCGTCCCTATAGGCTTGCGCCTCTTTGTTTTGGTTTGTGTTAGCGGGCTTGGTCCGCCAGGCAATGATGCGGTCTGCGATATCATCGGCAACCGCCGGCTTTGAGCCCAGCGTCACGGCGAGCCCAGAAAGCAAGGCCTTTGGCGCGAGGTTGAGGTCGATGCGGGCTCCCTCCGAATGAAATTCGACGTCCGCATGCGATGGGCCCATGTCGAAATCGAAAGCGCCAGAACTGGGCCGCGAATTATCATCAAAACCGATTAGCCGATAGGCTGTGAGCTCAAGCCCGGCTTTTATCAATGCTTCCGTTTGCAACCTTTGATCGTAAACTCGCGCGGCCGCTGCCGTGTTACCGACATAGACCGCGTAAATAGAAGCAAGCACTGCCAGCGCCGCGAATATCCACAGAACTGTGACAAGAATAAAGCCTTCTTTTCCCGCTCGTTTTCTAGTCTCCAATTCGCGGCAATTTTTTCGCATGAAGTTACTTTCCGTCGCAGGTCGGCCCCGTGCCCTGGGCGCATTCAGGAGGCGCGCTCACACTAATTAAGGTTGCCGTCGACAATGGCACGGCTTCACCCGTCTCATCGCTATGGATGCCAATGCGCACAGCACTCGGCAATTGCTTAGTGTCGAGCCAGCTGTCCTTCCAGATGCGGTCGCGGCCAGCAAAAGCAAAAATAACCCGGAAAGGCGGATGCATCAAAACGACGGGATTAGTGAACTCAATATCGCCGCTATGAATGGCGGCTGCACCAAATGTCGCGAAAGCGATCCTGTCACGGACCAGCACGCGGCCCCGCTCATCCTCCGTTTCGGCGAGGCGTACGATCTCCAAGCCTGGCGCCGCATTTGGGCCAACGGCGGACCGGATGAAAATCACCGATGATTCGGTGCCTTCGAAGAAAACCTTCGCGTCATCGCCGCCAAGCGACACATATTGCGCAGCGGCAATATCCGATGCGATGCGATCCACGCCAAGTGCCACCAGGTCGACGCTTTGCAGGCGGCCAAAACCCGTTTTCCAACCCTTAATCCAATGGCCTGTGATTACCGTAAGCGTCGCGAGCAAGATGCCGGTGAGCACGATGGCTAGTAGAGCCTCGAGCAGGGTAAAACCGTTCTCCGAGAAGCGTGAGCGTTGGCGTTCCTCTCCACGCATAAGGCCGCGCAACTTCTTCATAGCCCGCCGGTTTTTTTCGCAAGCCGAATAGTCTGAATTTGCAGAGTAGCGCCGGTAGGACCCTTCACTGTTATCATGATCTGCTGGGGTACCCATATTGCCGCCGCGCGTGGATTTAGGACGTCGGCCTGATAAGGGACAAACTCAACGGCCCAATTCTTTCCCTGCATTTCGCCGGAAAGTGGCTCACCAACCAAGCTGTCGCGATCCGGCAGGCCGGCCTCAACGGCGCGAAGTGTCTCTGAAAGCGAGAGATGTTGCTCAATACGAGCGACGCCGCGAATATTTCCCGCGACGAGGGAGCCGATAGAAGCTAAAAGTATGGTGGCAACGGCGAGAGCGACAAGGGCTTCGATGAGGGTGAAGCCGGAACAACATTCTTGCTGGCGGCTATCCAACACCATCTCAGAGCCCACTGGCCGGCACTACCTCGACGCCCCCCGTGAGCCATGTCACCCGGACTTCAAAGCCAGATCCGGGGCGCGAAAGGAAAATCGTGCCGCCGCAGGACATTCCAGATGGCAGGAACTCGATGCTGCCGGAACTCGGCCGGCCGCCGCATTGATCTGCGAAAATTGCGTTGAAGCCGACATCGTTTGGCAGTTGAACGACACGCCCCGTGCCGCCGCTGCTGATGGTCCGCATTTCGGCATTCATTCTAGTTTCAACAACGGTTCCGCTTCGGACAGCGGCATTGCGATCGCTCTTTAGCAGGGCCGCAGCTTGCAGTGCGTAGCTCTCAAGAGCGGCGCGCGACGTCCCGCGCGGAATCCGCGGCAAGGCGATGGCAGCCAGCATCGCGACTATCGCAAGGACAGCGACAATTTCTAGCAACGTGAAACCGCCCTCGCCCCAGGTCTCGCTCATCGCCGCTCCCAGCTCTTGATATTGCCTGTCCCTTCTTGCCCGCTTGGTCCAAGCGAGAGAATATCGTAGGGCCCGTGATCGCTCGGCGAGTGATACCTGTAAGGATGCCCCCACGGATCGTTAGGCACCGAATTATTTTTCAAATAAGGACCGTTCCACCCACTGGCGCTTGATGGTTGTTGCACCAACGCGGTAAGGCCCTCGGACGTGGTGGGGTAGCGTCCGAGGTCAAGATAGAAGAGATCAAGAGAGCTGGAAAAGCTTTGCATTTGAATGGCCGCGGCCTTGACCTTGGACTCGCTGAGGTAATTCAAAACTCTCGGCCCCACGAGGCCCATGATAAGGCCGATGATCGTTATCACGACCAGGATTTCGACAAGAGTGAAGCCTTCATCGCCCGGACAAAGCGAAGCATTTGCTTTGCTTTTGAAAACTGCGTTGAGGATGCGGCGCAAGTTTTTCTCTGCCCCAAAGCTTCGGCGGCACTTAATTTCAAAGATACCCATAAGCGTTTGACCCTACTCACCCTATAACTTGACTAACCGACATTAAAGCAGTCATCACTGAAACAATGAGCCCGCCGACGATCACGCTGATGCTCAAGATGGCGACCGGGCCCGCGATACCGACGAGCCTATCAAGACTGCGTTGCAGTTTAGCCTCGTAGAACTCGGCGATCCGTTGCGCAAGCATTGGTAATTGGCCAGAATCTTCACCAAGGCGCAAGGTGCGTACCGCCATAGCCGGGAGCGCGCCAGTCTTCATGAGGGCGTCGGATAGCTTACCGCCGTGGCGGACAAGATCGACGGTATTGCTCCACGCGGTGGACTTGCCCGTCGTTGCCATGAGATCCGCAAGAATGCGCAGAGTAGTCGTGAGCGGAACGCCACTTCCAAGAAGGACACCAAGATTGCGGCAGAAGACCGAGGTGCGATGAAACTCCAGCGCGCGGCCCGCAATTGGCAGCCGTGAGAGGCCGGCAACCAGGATGTTTTTTACAGCCGGCCGTCGCCATAAGAGCCATCCCCCTATGATCGTGGCAAGGAGCCCGGCCCCAAGAAGAGTCGTATGAGCTCGCAGAAATTCCGAAAGGCTAAGAAATGTTGCCATGACCGGGTCAAGCTTCGCGTTAAAATCCCGTAAGACGGCGCCGAACTGAGGCAGCACGAAGGTCAGAAAAAACAGGAGTACGGCGCTTGCGGCAGCTAGGACAAAGGCCGGATAACGCAAAGCATCCGCGAAACGCCGCCGGAGTGCCTCCGCGCGCGCCCGCTCGGCGCCAAGCACGGTTAGTATATTCACAAGTGTGCCGGAGGCTTCTCCTACCCGCACGAGCTCAACATACATGGGCGGAAATAATACTGGGTGCCGATCCAAGGCGTCCGCGAGGCTTTCGCCGCCAAGGATCGACGCGGTGATTTTTGAAATTGTCGGCCGCAACCGGCCAATATCAGCATCGGATGAGAGGAGTTCGAGTGCATCGTTAATACGCGCCCCGGTTTGTAAAAGAAGTGCGAGGTCGCCGGTAAAAATAGTGACATCGCCAGGGCGCGGCCGCGAAAAGACAGAAAAGTCCCAGCTCAGGCTGCCGGTGCCACTCTCCTCCGGAATCGTTTCAATGGGGATAAGGCCAAGATATTCTACACGCTCGGTGACTTCGGCTGCCGTTGGCGCCGAGACCGAGCCACTGACGATTTCGCCGCTGGCGTTTAAAGCCCGGTAGCGGTAAGTGACCATGGATCAGCGCACGGTCGTTACGCGCAGCACTTCTGCCGCGGAGGTCCAGCCAGCACGGCATTTGGCGACGGCATCCTCTACCATTGTCGTCATCCCCGCACGGCGAGCTGCAAGATCGATAGTGCGGCCATCAGCGCCAGGCCGGACGAGTTCATAGACTTCATCCTTCAGCTCGAGAATCTCGAAGACTCCGCAGCGGCCGCGGTAGCCGGCGCCACCGCAACGCTCGCAACCAGTTGGTTCATATACGTGCTCGCCGACATGAAAACCTAGGGCCTCGTAGCGAGGATCGTCAGTGAAATCGGCGTGATCAAGCAGCCGTTTCGTCTTGCAGCGGTCACACAAGATTCGCACGAGTCGTTGCGCAATAACTGCTCGCAACGTGGATTTGAGCAAGAACCCTTCAACACCGAGGTCAAGCAACCGGGGGACCGCGGCCGCCGCCGTCTCGGTATGCAGCGTTGTCAAAACCAGATGGCCCGTCAAGGCCGCATGGATGGAGATGCTTGCTGTTTCGGGGTCGCGCACCTCGCCCACCATGATGACGTCCGGGTCCTGGCGGACAAAGGCTCGCATTGCGGCCGCGAATGTCAGGCCGATTGCCGGTTTGACTTGAGATTGGTTGATGCCTTGGAGCTCATATTCGACCGGATCTTCAATGGTCAAGATTTTACGGGACGGCTCGTTGAGAATCGATAGTATTGTCGCCAGCGTCGTCGTCTTGCCGCTGCCAGTCGGCCCCGTCACGACGATCAAGCCATGTGGCAGACCAAGGAGCCCGCGCATCGTCTTTTCGTCGCGCGCCAGCAGGCCGAGTTTCGTCAAATCAAGGAGGCCACGGTCACGAGGCAGAAGCCGGATCACTGCCGACTCCCCATGCTGAGTCGGCATGGTTGCAACGCGGATATCGATCTCCGATCGCGCAACCTTCAACCTCGCCGCCCCATCCTGCGGCAGCCGCCGCTCAGCTATGTTGAGGCCGGCCAAAATCTTAATTCTCGAAATCAACGCTTGAGGCACCGCGTTGGCCGGCGCCGCCACATTACGCAACAGGCCATCGATTCGCATTCGCGCCACCAGGCCGTTGCGGAAGGGCTCGATATGGATGTCGCTCGCTCGCAGCTCCATGGCCTTTTCAATGAGGTCATTGACAGCCCGAACAACAGGGGCGCCACTTGCGAGGTCGCGCAGGCTTTCAATGTCATCGTCGGCGCGGGAGCCAATGATGCCGGCCGCCTCGGCGGCGGCCTCCTCCCCCCCTAATTGATCGACGAGCACAGTCGCGATGTCTTCAAAAGAAGCGACCGCGATTTTGACCGGCCCTCCAAGGACTATTTCCGCTGCATGAATGGCAGAACTATCGTTTGGGTCCGCAACGGCGAGCCGGAAATGGCCTTTTGGGCTTTCGAAAGGGAAGACTGCGGTATCGCGCAAGAAGCGTGGGGAAAAGCGGCCAGCTAAGGAGGCCGCGCTGACGAGTTGGGGAAGAGTGAGCCGCTCGAAGCCATAGAAGCGAGCGACTTCATCGGCAAACCCATTCGCGGATAATTCCGTTCCCTCCCAAAGTCTTCGCAGAGTGCGCTCGGCACTGATCCCATGGGACGAAGAGGCGGAAACCCCGCCCTCCGGGAGCGCGTGCTTCTCTCCAAGATATCTTGCAAAATCCTCAAGCGTGGGTTGAGTCATTACGCTATCTCTTAACCAATCCCGACACGTGCAGCCATGCCGCGCGGAAAGCAAATTGCATCACGGCTGGCGGGAAAAAGAGGCCAGCACCTGAGAATACGTTGGTTATCTTTTTTTTTCCAGATGGCGTTCCGCATCCTAGAGGACGGTCTCGTCTCGACGAGCTGCGCCGAAGAACCGCGGCATCTTTGTACAAAAACAGTTGCTGAAACGTCACATGAATGCCAAATACCGCAGCCGGCCAGCTCAGCCCCACCTCGCTGCCGTTGGCCACAAACCCTGGGCCGGGACTGCGTTGAGGTCCCGCCAATGAGAGCCAAACTAGCAGGAGGTTACGCCGTGATTAAGCTTAGCTATTTTAATGGTAACCAGCAGCCCATCTTCCCCCGCAAACTGACGCGGCACCTCCCATTGGCAGCCGCCATGCTGGTAATGGCGGGAGGATATCTGGCGCCGCGGTTTGCTTACGCCGAGGATGCGGCGAGCTGCATCGACAAGTGCAAGGCCGAGGAAAAGAAGTGTGTGCATGACGGCGCCTCGGAAGAACTCTGCGATTACGATTCAAAGAACTGCCAAAAGGCGTGCGGCGGGGAGAAGTGAGGAACTAATCTGCATTGCAGCTGCGGCATCGCGGGCAGGCCACAGCCCGCGACTCTGCTTTGAAGGCGCTGAGCGATCGATGGCGGTGCTTAGCCTGGACAGTTTGCAGCCTAGGCGCGTTTGGCGAGAGCGATATAGTCTCGCTTGGGCGCGCCGACGTAAAGCTGCCGGGGCCGCCCGATTTTCTGGCCTGGATCCTCGATCATTTCTTTCCACTGAGCGATCCACCCAGCCGTGCGAGCGACGGCAAAAAGAACAGTAAACATCGAGACAGGGAAACCCATCGCTTTCAAAGTAATTCCCGAATAAAAATCGATGTTTGGATAGAGTTTCTTTTCGATAAAATACTCGTCGCGCAGGGCGATCTTTTCTAGCTCAATTGCGACGTCGAGTAGAGGATCGTCTTTGATGCCAAGTTCTGTCAATACCTCATGGCACGTTCTCTGCATAATCTTGGCGCGAGGGTCATAGTTCTTGTAAACGCGGTGCCCAAACCCCATCAGTCGGAACGGGTCGTTTTTGTCTTTCGCACGCGCGATGAATTTTGGGATATTTTCGACGGCGCCGATTTCCATCAGCATCTTCAACGCCGCTTCATTGGCGCCGCCATGAGCCGGCCCCCATAAGCACGCAACGCCCGCCGCTATGCATGCGAACGGATTGGCGCCAGAAGAGCCCGCCAGACGAACCGTCGATGTCGAGGCATTTTGCTCGTGATCGGCGTGGAGGATGAAAATACGGTCGAGAGCCCGCGCAAGAACTGGGCTGACTTTATATTCTTCGCAAGGTACTGCATAACACATATGCAGGAAATTACCGGAGTAGTTCAGATCGTTCTTCGGATACATAAACGGCTGGCCCAGCGAATATTTGTAAGCCATCGCCGCCAGAGTCGGCATTTTGCCGATAAGCCGGAAGGAGGCGACCATGCGCTGCTTGGGATCGGAAATGTCGGTGGAGTCATGGTAAAAAGCCGATAGCGCGCCAACGCCTGCGCACAGCACCGCCATAGGATGGGAGTCGCGGCGCAAGCCCTGGAAAAACCGGGCCATTTGCTCGTGCACCATCGTGTGCCGGGTAATCCGGTGATCGAAGTCCTTCTTCTGGCTGGCGTTTGGCAATTCCCCGTAGAGGAGAAGGTAGGCAGTCTCCAGAAAATCGCCGTGTTCGGCGATCTGCTCGATGGGATAGCCCCGGTAAAGCAGGATGCCTTCGTCACCATCGATGTAGGTAATCCCCGATTCGCAGCTTGCGGTTGAAGTAAATCCCGGATCGTAGGTAAACATGCCAGTTCCGGCATAAAGTTTGCCGATGTCGACAACCGAAGGGCCGATCGATCCCGCCTTGATTGGCATCGAGACGGTTTTATCGCCTATAGAAAAGTTCGCGGTCGTCGCAGTCATGGAGGCTACCCTTTGTGGTGGTTATTGTGCGGCGCGCCGCAGCGGGAACCGCGCGGCACTCGCGGCACCAGAATGATGCGGCGCAGCGACACTACCCTATGCGCAGCTTTCGTCAAGCGGTGGTAAGTCTTCAACCACACGCGCTGCCCCTTAAAGGGCGGGCTCTATGCAGCCGCAATCCTAACACAAAATTAGTTGCTATAGCTCAAATCGAGGGTGTCAGATGCTTGAATTGCCTCTGCAACCCGAATTCGGAGGAACACATGTCGATTTCACCGTTACGATCAATCAAAATCCTGGTCAGCACGAGCATCGCCGCTGGTGCGCTGGCCTCGGCTTCGCTTCCCGCTCAAGCCGGAGACGGCGGCGCGGTTGCGGCTGGGATTCTTGGCGGCACCGCGCTTGGCTTTGCCGCCGGAGCCGCCGCCGCAAGCGCACCACCACCGCCCTACTACTATGGCCCAGCTTACTATGGACCTGCCTATGCGCCACCACCGCGTTGCTGGTGGGAGCCGCGCGAAGTTTGGAACGGCTACGCTTATGTCGTCCGCCAGGTCCGGTATTGCCAGTAATGTACAATTAAACCTAGTAGGGTAAACAATTGGAGATGGCTGCGGTGTAGTCTTGGTATTCCAATCGGGAGCGCCCATGATGCCGCGGCCGACTTCTAAAGCCATTTCAAGATCGATTTTAATGGCAGCGCTTGGCTTCTTGGGCTATACCAACGAGGTCTTTGCGGCCGGCAACGTAACGCCAGCTCCCAGACTTCCCCCCGGCGTTAATGTCGATGCCGAGATTGGCGTTCCGTATCAGGGATGGCCAGGCCAAACTTATCTTCCGGCGCCTTCTCCCCCGCCCCAGCAAAATTGCCGCTGGGAGCATCGCATCGAACATTATGCCTATTCCGTGCACATCGGCCAAGTCTGGGTTTGCAATTGACTTGCTCGGCTCCGCGCCGTTACCGTGCCGGGCTATGGGCGGATCTGGGACCACGAGCTGGTTTCTGCCGTGATGGAGATCGCGGGTAACGGCGATGGCGACACGCTGGAAGGTTCCGGGCGTCCTCGACTGGGCGACGGTGACCCATAATCCATTTGTGGACGTTACCAAAGGCACGACCACAACTCTACGGCAGCGACCGCGACGTTTTCCTTTTGCTCGTTGATGATACCCATCCGATCGAGGCGGGGTGTCTGCCAAATGCCGATCCGGATTTGTACTTCCACGGCTTCTATTGCTGGAACAGCGAGGTGGGCTCCAAGGCGCTGAGCATCGCCTCCTTCTATCTTCGCGCCATCTGCCAAAACCGCAATCTCTGGGGCGTCGAAGGTTTTGAGGAGATCAGCATCGGGCATAGCAAATTTGCCTCCCAGCGCTTTGCCCACGAGGCGGCGCCCGCTCCTGCACAGCCTCACCGTGCGGCCGGTGCGCGACGCCTGGCCAAGACACCGGCATGTACGAAATCCCGGCGGGCGGGCGCGCTACCGCGCGCTCAAATTGCTGGTCAAGCAGAAGCACTTGGCGAAGACTGCCCCAATCCCATGGGTGCTGCGCGAGGGTGGCATCGCCGAGGAGGATTCCCTGGCCGAGAACATTCAGCGCGCGCCGTTCCACCCGCTCGACCAGTTCCGAGCTTCTCGGCGCTGCGTGAAAAGGGCCAACCCGAGGAAGAGATCGCTGCCGCCTTCTTTGTTTCCATCTCGGTGGTGCGCCAGCGGCTGCGGCTGGCCTCGGTTTCGCCGCGGCCTCTCGAAGTCTATGCCGAAGATGGTCTCACGCTCGACCAGCTGATCGCCTTCACGGTCAATGGAGACCGTTTCCGCCGGGAGCAGGTCTTTGAGCGGCTCTCCTCCACGAAGGAGCCCTACATCATCCGCCGCATGCTGACGGAGGACGCGATTCGGGCCACCGACAAGCGGGCGAAGTTTGTTGGCCTCCCAGCCTACGAAGAGGCAGGCGGCATCATTTTACACGCCCTTTTCCACGCGCCGGAGCCAGAAGAGCATGAGGGCGTGAAACCCATCCCCGACCGGTTGATGACCGAAATTGACGGCGCACCGGACGCTGGCGCTTCGCCAAGCCCTCAGAGAGCATCCAGATTTGGCCTTCCTGGCGGTGCTACATGCGCTCTGCATCAAGGCATTCTATCGCTATGCCCTTGATACCTGTCTCGAGGTTGGTCTCAAGAGCGTCACCTTTGGCGCGCAGGCGCTCGGTTTGAACGACTCTGCTCTCGCCGCAAGAGCCGGCCGATCTGTGGGATGCGCTGATGGCATTCGATGGCGACAGCTGCCAGGCTCTCTTCGCGCACTGCGTCGCGCTTTCGGTCAATGTGATCTTTGAGCCGTATAACCGCCGGCCGCGCGCACTTGCCCATGGGGATCGCTTGGCCTAGGCGCTTTGCATCGACATGACCGCTGCCGGCTAGGTTCCAACGGTCGAAGCCTATCTCGGCCGGGTCACAAAAGCGCGCATTCTCGGCGCGGTGCGCGAGGCGAAAGGTGAGCAGGCAGCACAGCTCCTGGCGCATCTGAAGATGGGGGAAATGGCCGAGAAGGCAGAAGGGCTGCTCGCCGGCTCGGGTTGGCTGCCGGAGCCTTTGCGCACGCCTGGTCGGCCCATTGCGTGCGCACGCGCCAACCGAGATCTCGCCGGCGATGATCGCCGCCGTCACCAGCCTCGACGCTGGTGGAGCGCCGCGACAGCATGGAACTCATTCGCGATCATGCCACCGACCAGTTCAAGCGCCACACCGGCTCATCCTGCGCGCAGGCTCCAAGGTCAATCATCGCGTACTCACCGCGGCGATGATCGACAGCCGCGATTTTCTCGCCGCCAAGCGTCGCCCGAAACCGAGGTTTTGCTCCCAGCCGGACCCAAGATCGCCTTCGCTGGCGGCCTCAACTTCAACGACCATCACCTGATCTGGGACCGGCTCGACAAAGTCCATGCCAAACATCCCAACATGGTGCTGCTGCTGCATGGGAGCTCACCGAGGGGCGCCGAACTGATCGCGGCGAAATGGGCGGTCAACCGCAAAGTGCCGCAAATTGTTTTCAGGCGCGACTGGACGAAGCACGCTAAGGCCGCGCCGTCCAAACGCAACGACGAAATGCTCGAAACGCTGCCGATCGGCGTCATGGTCTTCCCCGGCTCGGGCATCTCGGCTAACCTCGCCGATAAGGCTAGGAAACTCAGCATCCCGGTATGGCACGTGGGCAAGGACGGCGCATGAAAGGCCGCCCAATTGCCCTTTGACTTTAACTTCGCGCCGCGCGAGCTCGCATCAGCCGGGCGCGAGCGCTGTCTTTGGCTGCGGCCGCAAGCAGCTCGTCCCAGTCATCGGGCGGACAGCCTCTTTGCAGCATCTTGCGGAACACGGCATAAGCGTCGCTCGCATTGCCATAGGCGCGTAACGTTTGCTCGTCATTGACCCAGGCGAGAATAATGACCTTCGCGGTCTTCGTTTCCTGATAGCGGAAAAACAGCCGCATCTGCTGCAAGAACTTCGCGCGTAACCAGTGCTTGTAATCATCGCCAAGCGTATCGCCCAGACGATAAACGGCGCGCGCCGGATCGCTGGGAATGACTTCGAACGCCACCTTCAAGATGGCGGCGAGAAGTTTCGCCGTTCGCTTCTTCTTGTAGCCTGCCTGATCCTTCTTCTTTGCTCTCTCAACTTCAGCGATAAGTGCTTCGATCTGGTCGAGAAAGAGAGGATGCGCGTAGATCGTCCAGCCGTTGACTTCGAGCGGCGCGCCGCTCACGAATTATCGTCCGGCAGCGCGGCTTGGAGATCAACCTCGACGCCCTCGACGAGAGACTTTGCGCGGTTGACGAGATTACGGGGGACCGGGCGAATCCGCCGAGGGGTTTTTGCCATGTCTCCGGCCAGAAAGGCAAGAAACCGGCCGATGACGGGATCCTCTGCTTCGGCGCTTTCCCTTTCTTCCTTACGCGCGATGACAACGGTCCCATCGGCCATGCCCTTGAACACGACGCGGTCCCCCTTACCCAGATTGAGCATCTTGCGGATCGCGGCAGGCACGGTCGTCTGTCCCCGCTCAGTTATTGTTGCGGGAATTTCCAGAAACTTTGCTGCTTTGGCCATGGCTGCCACCCCATCCTCTCGCCACCCGAAAAGCCTTGGCGAAAGGTAATGCATTTGCATTGTATGTCAACCCTGCGTCGAAGACGAGCTAACATGAGGATTTCGATGTTTTCGGCGCGGTTCTCAACGCCGGCGCCTGCGGTTCATACTCTCAGCTGGCCCGCCCGCGGCACCCAGCCTGCGCCATCGGTACTTGCTCAGCCATTCCTGGCAGCCAAGGCCAAAGAGAGTTGAGCCAGCCAACACGTGTTCGCCGAGTTGAATGTTAAATCGGGCTCGCGATGAGCCGTCGCCGAGCAGAAAAGGCAAGCGCTCCGTCCTTATACCGCGTTTTCGCAGACCATTATCGGGACTCACGTGACGAAATCTCGCGTGCCGATGAGCGCCGCCGCTCGGCGCTTGTGGTTTGGCCGAGGCCGCCTTTCTCTGCGCCGGCATTGTTTTCTCTTCACCTTTAGCAGCCAGACATCTTGCGCGACGCATCCACCCTTAGCCACCACTTCTCCTAAGGACATTGTTCGGCACGGGGACCCCACGGCCTCTCATTGGCTTGTTCTGGCCGAAGGACGGCTATGCCTCGATCGCCTTGGGCGCAACGGCGGAGGATCGACTTTCCTCCCCTGACGCCCCCAGGCGTCATTCCGCGCGCGGCAAGAAACTCGCTTCTCCGCCGTCCTCCGGTCTGCTCCGGCCCTTAGGCTGCCCCATCGCGCAAGCGCAATGGGGCCCCGGCCAGCGGGTGCGCCGGCGATCGCCTCCGGCTTGCAATCGCCATCGAGACCGCGGTGGTCGCGGGCTCGAAACACTCAAGGAGAAGCATCATGGCGAACATCGGCTCTTTCAAGAAATCCGGCAATGAGTTCCAGGGCGAAATCGCGACGCTCAGCGTCCAGGCCAAGGGCGTCCGCATCATCCCCGAGGCCAACCGCGCCAGTGACAATGCTCCGAGCCACCGTGTGTACGTTGGTCGGGCTGAGATCGGGGCCGCGTGGTCGAAGTGCTCGAACGAGGGCCGTGACTATCTCTCGCTCAAGCTCGACGATCCAAGCTTTAACGCGCCGATCTTCGCCAACCTCTTCGAGGACGAAGAAGGCGAAGGCTACACCCTCATCTGGTCGCGCGGCCGTAAGACCAATGCAGATTAATCGGCCTACGCGAGGCCCCCGCCGCGCCAGCGGTGGGGGACTCGTTCTTCGGGCAACAATCCTCGGAGTAGCCGCCTTCAAATTAAAGCTGGCGCGCGCTTCGGTTCCGCCTGAAGGGCGTGTCCAGGTTGCCAGCCGCACGAATACCTAGTTCAAAAATCGCCGATGCCGCCTCGACAACCGATACGCTGACGAGCTATGACGAAGAACATGTCATTACCTATCTGCGGCTTCTCGACGCCGATCGCGAAAACGCCGATTGGACCGAAGTGTGGCGGATCGTTCTCCACATCGATCCGGCCCAACAACCGACCCGCGCGCGGCAGGTCTTTGACAGTCATTTGGCGCGCGCCAAATGGATGACAACACACCATTTGCTCCGCCGCGGTGCCGCCTCATGATCTCCCAAATCTCGCACAGCGATTTTCTCACTTCCGCTGAATTTGCCTGTAATCTCTAATTAAGGCTCAGCATAAGATAGGGGTTATCGACGCCGTCTTTTAACAGCCAATCAGACAAACTGTTTCGCTATTCGGGGGAGAAACAGGATCATGGAGTCGATCGACTGGCGACGGCCAGACACGTACGAAAATCTACGCGACCTCGATGCCGCCGGATTGGCCTTTGAATTTCTGCGCCGTAACCGAGATTATCAACGCACCCTTCGAGCCTTGAGAGACACGGGCACGCCATTCTCGCAGGATCTTGCGACGGCGCTTCGCCCTTGGGGGCTTTCCTTTCCCGGCCGATCCCACCCTTTCAGCGCACGAGCAAGCCGTCTTCTGGTCCCCCTCGGCAACAGCCGCCGTCGTCCCGCTTGTCCCTGTCGCTCCTAAATCCGTTAAAAGGCTGTTGAGGCCGACAATATGATTTTCGTTCGAGTTCGTCGATCCCAACGGAGCGGAGCTCCGGCCTTTTCTGCAGGTGCGCACGTCGATCTCACAATCCCTGGCGGATGGGTCCGCCAATACTCGCTGTGTAACAGCTCTGAGCGCCATCGCTATCTCATTGGTGTTTGGAAGGATGCCCACAGTCGGGGCGAATCCAAGGCTTTGCACGAAGCGATGAATGTGGGCGATACCCTGCAGGTCAGCTTGCCCCGCAACCGCTTCCGTATGTGTGGGACATCGCAACAGAGATCGATGTATGGCGGACGGACATCTCATCGCCGACCGGTATGGCTCTGAAAGTGTAAGTTTTGCGGCACAGATGGCTCACAGCTTCGAGACGGGAGGCAAAACTGACGCGCAGAAAGCGTGGTTATCGATCATGGAGAGGATCCATACTCTGACCTCTCTGGAGAATTCAGCCGGTACCACGCCCCAATAATTCCGATTGCCTGTGTGCTCCAGAACTCATTCGTCCTTAGTACCAGGTCCTGCCGCTTCGGTGGTCAGTTGCTTGCCTCGAGAGCCGGCGCTATCTGAACCTGGACGTCACAGGGGCGCGCCAGATACGGTGAGGACGTCACCACGATATCGGCGCCGGCCCGCGCGTAGGCGGCGACGTTACCAGCGTGAATGCCGCCAGCCGCCGCGACGAGCGCTCTATTCCCGCAGGGCGTCATCGCGTTCAATGCCGCCATCAGTGAGCTAATTTCCGCAGGTGTAAATTTCTCTGCCTGAATCACGTCAAAACCGGCTCTGGCCAGCTCGACTGCGGCTTCCAATGTGGTGACCTCGGCCACCAGCCGCTTTTCCGGCGCGGCGCGGCGCAGGCGTTCGATGATTTCTTTGAGCGGGATTTGACTGAGAAACGCACGGTGCTCAGGAAAGACCAGCACCGTCTCCGACAGCCCCAGACGATGCATCGCTGCGCCCCCGGCCTTGACTGCCGAAATAGCAAAACGCTTGGTGCCAGGAACGTTCTTTCGCGTGCAGGCGACCGCAATGTCTGGCGAGACAGATCGAGCGGCATCGACAATGGCGCGGGCTGCGGTGGCAACGCCAGACCAGATCTCGATCAATGTCTGCGCCACCTTCCAGCTGCGCAGCAGGGCCATCGCCGAACCGTATGCAGCGAGAATTGGTGAGCCCGGATCGAGCATAGTCCCGGACGGCTCGAATACTTCGACCCGGCAGCCAGAGAGTTCGATAATGGCGGCCGCGTTCTCCACAAGTGCCACCACCATTGGATCCCGGGCGGCAAATCGCATTACGCCGGGAGCAGCACCGATGCCGAGCGCCTCGGTCGTCAAATCGCCGAAGGGGACATCATCGTCAAGCAGCCGCTCAAGTTCTGAGCTGGATGCAACGGGCGGTATCCAACCTGTCATGCCCTCGCCTTTGTCGTGTCGTGTTGAAGACATCAATGTCCAACAACAGATAAGGAGCTCGACATCTGTCCGTCCGGTGGGGAGCATGTGGATTTTATTATGTCAAGCAACGTAAGTACCAATTTTCCGAATGCCCCGGCCAGAACGCCGATTGCTACATGAACCCAAGCTGCGCAAGCTACACCGGTTGAAAACACAGCCGCTTTACCTGTCGGAAAGCCGTGCCTCAGTTTGAATAACCGCCACCGTCAAAGATGTGCTAAAGAAAATTAGGTTCATCGGGTCAGGAGGTCGCCGTATGTTTATTGCCATGAACCGCTTCCAAGTAGCCAAAGGTTCAGAAGCTGCCTTCGAGCAGGTTTGGTCGTCGCGAGATAGTCAACTCGAGAACGTGCCGGGCTTTGTGGAGTTTCACCTTTTAAGAGGTCCAGAAGCGGTCGATCATACACTTTATGCTTCGCATACCACATGGCAGGATCGCGCAGCCTTTGAAGCGTGGACCAAATCGGAAGCATTCCGGACCGCGCATCAAAGCGCTGGCGCCAACAAGCCGCTCTACCTCGGCCGCCCATTGTTCGCGGGGTTCGAGGCGCGCCAGACAGTGAGACCACGCAAGATCGCGGGTGATTGACATCATGTCTTCATAACGAAAAACGGGACCTAACCGAAGAATTTCCGCGCCCGGGTCAAACAAACAATGTAGGCAGACCTCGTCTCGGAACCTCATTGCTCTGGTCTGTTAGCCGAACTTGAACAGCACGCCGTAACCCCCGCGCGGGTAATTCCATTCGATATCACCCGATGGCTCTCCAATAATCCGGCAAGTGCCGCACTCAACACAACCGTCGACGGAAGCCTCGACCTGACCCTTGTCGTTGAGTTCGTAGCAGCGCGCCGGACAGGCCGTCAGGAGAGCAAGTAACTCTGGCGACGGCACCGTATGAGGCCGCACTTTGATGTGCGCACGGCCAGCGTCGACCAGATACCGGTTTTGATAGAGTTTGTCCTCAACTCGAGGAGCAGTTTCCGTCGCGATCATCTCAATCTCCACCACGTCAGCATCATTTCACATTCTGCGATCGAGCCAGGCCCTTACCTCCACGCCCGCGCGAAGCGGAGGGCATCTCCAAAGAGGCCTGACCAAGAGCGTTTAGAGACAAAGGATTTCAGTGTCGCCTTCTCCTTTTCGGCCTTTGGTGTGCCGTCCACGCGAACAAAGTTCTCCATCGCCTTCGACACCAGTTGAGGATAAGTCAGGAAGAAATTCTGCGACTGGATATGCAACAGCTGTGGCATATCCTTATACTTCTTGAGATCCTTCATCACGAAGGAGTCGTCGAGCATCTTCTTGTAGAGAGATAGATTAGCGGCGGTCATCGGGTCGCGTCGCGACTTGACCTGGAAAATGGCTTCGCCCGCGAGCCGTCCAGACGTCATGGCGAGATTCGACCCTTCGCGATGGATCGCATTATTGAGCTGGGCCGCATCGCCAACCACGACCCAGCCGTCACCATAGAGCTGCGGGACAGCCTTGTATCCGCCCTCCGGAATGAGGTGAGCGGAATATTCCTTCACTTCGGATCCCTCGATCAGCGGAGCCACCGACGGATGGCGCTTGAACCTTTCGATAAGCTCATAGGGCGTCACGCCACTCTTCTGGAAATCCGAGACGAGGCAGCCAATCCCAAGCGAAATGCATTCCTTATTGGAATAAATGAAACCCATCCCGGTCATTCCGTGCGAGATGGTTCCGACGGCCTCGATCACGGTTCCCTCGTCACCCTTGAGGTTGAAGCGGGCTTCGATCGTTTCGCTCGGCAGGAAGTGCATCTCCTTGACCGCGAGCGCGACATTGGCCGGCTTGGGAATTTCACGCAAATGAGCGCGCGTGCCCAGAAGACCACTTACTCCCTCGGCCAGCACTACCACGTCGGCGCGCACCAGGCCTCCGGCGCGGTCGGTATGTACGCCAATCACCTTGCCGTGAGTATCTTTTGCCAATTCAGTCACCGTGGTTTCACAAATGACTAGCGCGCCCGCCTCCCGCGCTTTTTTTGAAAACCATTTGTCGAACTGGGCGCGAATGATGGTGTAGCGGTTCGGCCGCTCCTCATTGAAGTCATCGGAGCGATAATGCAGCCCAACATGGGAGTGGTCATCCATCATCCAGAAGCGTTGCTCGACGAGGTGACGCTCGAGGGGTGCGTCCTCGCGGAAGTCCGGAATAAGCTTTTCCAGCATGTCCGAGTAGAGAATCGCGCCCTGGACATTCTTCGAGCCAGAATATTCCCCGCGCTCAATCTGAAGCACCTTGAGACCGCGTTTGGCCATTGTAAGGGCGGCGGCATTGCCGGCCATACCGGCTCCGACCACGATGGCGTCGAATCTCTCTTCAATCATCACATCCCTCCCTAGCTGGCCAAGCGATCCCGCGCATGTGGGGAAAGACGCTTACGGAAGGCCTCAGTTAACCCCGGCAGTAGCCGGACCGCGTCGGTAACAATCCCAACATGGGCGAAATCGAAGATCGGGGCATTTTTGTCGGTGTTGATCGCAACGATCAGATCGGCGCCCTCCACTCCAACGCGATGCTGAATCGCACCGGAGATTCCGGCCGCGATATAGAGACGTGGACGGATCGTTTTGCCGGTCTGGCCGATCTGACGATCCGCCGGAACCCACCCTTTCTGCACCAACGGACGCGAACAACCATATTCGGCACCAAGAACACCCGCGAGCTGGCGAATGAGTTGGAAATTTTCGGGCGAACCAAGACCGAGGCCGCCGGAGACGACGACATCGGCATAGGCCAAATTCGACTTCGAGGATTCACGATCCGGAATAAATTTGAGGACCTTGGTGATGATGTCGTCCTCGACCAGACCGAGCGGAAATTCGATGACGCGCCCAACCTCCCGCTCCACGCGTTCGGGCATGGCCATGACGCGAGGGCGCACAGTTGCCATCTGGGGACGGTAACTTAGGGTAAAGATCGTGCAGAGCAGCGAGCCACCGAATGTCGGACGGGTAGCAGCCAATGATCCCTCGGCATCGACGTCGAGCGCGGTGCAATCCGCGGTGAGACCGGTCAGCAAGGTGGTAGCAACCGAGCCCGCGAGGTCACGCCCCAGCGTCGTCGCGCCAAGCAGCAGGATTTCCGGCTTGTAGGTGTTAACGAGTTCGGTCAGTGCCTTGGTATAGGCCTCGTTGCGGTAGTCGGCGAGGACGTCGTCGGTAACGACATACACCAGATCAGCCCCGTAACAGAACGACTCCTTGATGACTTGATTGGTTGCGTCCCAGCGCGGGCCGACCACGACAGCGGCGAGGTCGACTTTGAGCTTGTCAGCCAATGCGCGCCCGGCGCCCATCAGCTCCCACGAAACCGGGTGAACCTGGCCCCGCTCCTGTTCGATGAAGACCCAGATATGCTTGTAGGCCTTCAGGTGCTTTGGCAGTTCTTTTTTTGTAGCAGCTCGGCTTGGTGCTTGTGGTGCAGGGGCTTTCGGAAGCTGGCTCATGTTGATCGCCTGACTTGAAATTCAGAATCCGCGTGCAAGCTCGGCAAGTTTGGATTCGAGTTTTGGCCGGCCTTCGAAGATCTCTGCGATCAAGGCTTCGGCGGGTGGCTGATCGGATGGCTCGACGAAGGTCGCCTTCTGCGCGCGGGGCGACGGTGCAAAGACTTTTTTCACGATAGTCGGGGACCCCTTCAGCCCGCACTTGGTGATATCTTCCACACCTGCGTCCTGCGCGTTCCACTTCACGATTTCGGCGCGTGCTGCCCGCAATGCATCGGCAACTGAGCCCCGACGAATCTCGTTGGTCGCCTCAAGCATGGTGATGAGACAGGGCAACCGGCTGTGCAGATGCTGCACGCCTCCCTCAGAACGGCGCTCGACTTCGATGCTGTGCGCCTCGGGATCGAGCGATACGATCCGCCCGACATAGGTGAGCTGGAGGAGGCCGAGACGCTTGGCAATCCCGGGCCCGACTTGCGCTGTGTCGCCATCGATCGTCTGCTTTCCGGTGAAAACGAGATCCGGCGTGCCGTAAGTCGTACCAATCTTGCGAATAGCCGTCGCCAGCGCGTAGGTCGTCGCCAACGTGTCGGCACCGGCGAAGTAACGGTCGGTTAGCAGGACGGCTCGATCAACGCCAAAGGTCAAAGCCTTGCGCAGGCTGTCCTCGGCCGAAGGTGGCCCCATGGTCAGAACAGTGACCTCGCCACCAAATTTGTCCCGCAATCTCAGCGCCTCTTCAACCGCAAACAGATCAAATGGGTTGATGATGGTCGGCACCCCCTGCCGCATGATGGTGTTTGTCACTGGATGAACGCGGATTTGAGCCGAATCCGGGACCTGCTTGATGCAAACGACAATGTGCATTGCGCTGTCTCTCCGAGCCCGCGAACAGGCTCCAAAATTGATTCAGCAAGTGCTGTACCAATTCCTTGCGGATGGAGATATATATGTGAAGACAGCAACTTGAGAACCGCCGTCGATTGTTGCCGGTGCATCCACAACGTCGAACAATGCACGCTGCTACACTTGTCAGGAACGCGACAGCGACATGGCGGGGGACGCAATCACACCGTAAGAAGCCTATGCGCTTGTCAAGGAGTTGATCTACTGGCCTGGAAAGGGCCGAACGGGCCTAGTGGTCTCATGCCCAAACGTCGGTCAGGGATTGCATGAGGTGATCGACCGCCTGCGGTATGGTCCTCTTCGTTCAAACTATTTGAGCGTATCGAGCTGCACAAAACTAGTCTGCTTTTTAGGTGGCGCCACCGCATCCTTCAAGACTTTGAAGACACGTTCTTGCATTGGCGTCGATGCCAAGAAGTCCTGGTAAGCCTGCTGAAGCACAGCCTTGCAGCGCTCCGCGACGACAGCGTCGGATAGCCCGCCGAAGTCTTCGCCCTTCAGATATTGCCCCATCCGCCTGAGGATATGCAGCCGCACGACTGACACGACCTTTGGGTCATAGTCGACGCCTAGAAAGGCGAAAAACTCCTCGGCGGAGGAGAGTGTGCTCAAGTGATTCAGTACAGGAGCTTGGGCGGGCGCTGGCGCGGTCAACTTAGTTCCTCCTCAGAACTGGCTAGCATGAGCGGGACCGAGGGCAGCTTCATTCTGGTTGTCATGCTCGATGCCGTTCGTTCGGCGCAAACGTCTCTGCATATGAGCAAGTCTTGCTTCAAGAAAGTCAATACGATCGAGCATAAGAGAAATCGCGTCACCCACGGGATCTGGCATCAGGTGGTGGTCAAGATCAATGTGCCCGATCGCGCGGCGGTGAGTTAGCTCAGGTCGCACGACCTTGGCCGGGATGCCAACCACGGTTACGTCCGCCGGCGTGCCTTGGATCACGACTGAATTGGCGCCAACGCGGGTGCCGCGTCCGATGGTAATGGGCCCAAGAATCTTAGCGCCCGCCCCGACCACAACGCCACTTTCAAGAGTGGGATGACGCTTACCGGGCGACCACGACGTGCCACCCAGGGTAACGCCGTGATAAAGCGTCACGTCGTCGCCGATCTCTGCCGTCTCGCCAACGACAACACCAGCCCCGTGATCGATAAAGAACCGGCGCCCAATTCGAGCGCCGGGATGAATGTCAACATTCGATAGAAACCGGCCAAGCCAAGACAACAACCGTGCCGGAAATCGCCAGCCGCCGACCCACAGGCGATGGGCGATGCGATGCCAGATCAGCGCGTGGATTCCGGGGTAGGTCAGCAGCGTCTCCAATTCGCTGCGCGCAGCCGGGTCGCGGAGACGGACACAGCCAACATCCTCCGTAATCAATTTGATAAGCGAGGCACCTCTGGGCGAGGCGATCACCAGCGACTCGTGAGCGGTATCTACGATATCAGACATGGCCGCAACAATTCATACTGAGGGACTTGCTGCCCCAAGACTTCACTCCAGATCGCGGCGACGGCCTCATTCGCAACAGGACCTTTAGTGGCAATCGCGTATTCGCGAACACGGGCCAGAATTAATCGTGCTTCCTCCGAATTTGCCGGTAGCCGCAAATCAGACAGCAGCGATGTGATCGCCGAAAGGCCCGAATGCTTGCCTATCACGATCCTGTTCGTGCGGCCGAGTAACCTCGGATCGAGCCCCTGATAGGTGCGCTGGTCCTTGAGCAGACCATCGACGTGAATTCCGGATTCGTGTGTGAAAATATCTTCGCCAACAATCGCTTTGTTGACCGGGATAAAGCGCGCGGCCGCCGCCGCCACTACAGCGGCAATGTTACCAAGCTCGGCCAGTACGACGCCGGTCTCCAGGTTGTACAGTTGCTTCAGCGCCACCGCGACTTCCTCTAGCGGCGCATTACCCGCCCGCTCACCAAGCCCGATGACAGTAACGGATACATGAGTGGCACCGGCCTTGACTGCCGCAAGCGTGTTGGCAGTCGCAAGACCAAGATCGTCGTGGCCATGGAATTCAAGTTCGAGATCGGTCGTCGCGCGCAGTGCTGCGATCAAGGCGGCGGTCGTGTCGGGATCGAGCACACTTAGGGTGTCGGCGATACGAAAGCGCCGGGCCCCCGCCGCCTTTGCCGTTGCGATAACCTCGATCAGGAAATCGACGTCCGCACGCGAGGAGTCCTCGCCTCCGACCGCGATCGCCAGTCCCTGCTCCCTAGCGTAACCAACGACACGCTTCACCATCTCAAGAGCGCCGTCCCGGCCACCTCGCACCTTTGCGGCGATCTGCAGGTCGGACGTGGGGATTGAGACGTTGACCATCGAAACGCCCGAAGCAATCGCTGCATCCACATCCTCTTGTCGCATCCGGCACCAAGCGATGGGCGTCAGGGGAAGCCCAGCGTCAACGATGGCGCGGATCGCACTGATTTCGTCCTGTCCCATGGCGGGGGTTCCCGCCTCGACCTCTGGCACACCGGCGCGCGCCAACGCGCGAGCAATTGCCACCTTTTCCGTGGCGGTAAAAGCAACGCCGGGTGCCTGCTCACCGTCGCGCATGGTTGTATCGTTCAGGACAACCTGCCTGGGCGGCGCGGTGTTTAACAGGGACGGTTTGGTGCCGTTGGCGGCGGCGATCATGCGAGGACCTTCTTGTTTTCGTACTTCAACCCCAGCAACCCGCATGCCACCTCAGACTTCCGTGACAACCGTTCGAAGTCAGGTGGACTTGCCATTCAATTTCGATTGTCTCGAATGTGACATCGTCACAAAGGCGACGCTGTAGACCATCGCCAAAGAGAGTTGCATGTCCGCGTCAAGCGACTCGCCGTAGAGCATCTCCGCAGGAGATGGTGCCTGCCGCCGGCGAACAGCAAGCAGCCCAGCATCACGCGCTGGCGCGTGGGTCACGGACCGGCGCCGCACAGCAGGGCTTCGCAGTCAGCCTTGCAGTCCGTCCGACACGGCCGACCTCGACTCTCCATGCCGTAAAAGTTCGCGCCGGCGTTCCGCCATCCGACTCTCGCCGCTCTCCTCGCCATAACAGAGATTGAAATCAGTACACTGTGTGCAAACCGGAGTGGTGCACATAACAAAGCCGTCGCCCTCGCAGAGCATGCGATAGAAGAAACGCTTCCAGCGCATATTCTTGGTGTTACGTGCCGCAAGCGGAGTGAAGTGCCGTGCCAGCAAGCGGGAAAGTTCGGAGCGCTCCCGCAACCCGAGGTCTTCCCACAAATGATTTGGTTCCACTGAGCGCCGTGCGATCATCGCAGCCAGCCAGCGGCCGACATTCGCCTCGGTAGATCGTTGTGCAAGCAGGAGATCGCGAACCATGGCGACTTCCTCATCTTCGACGACACCAGACCGCGAAAACCATGTCGAGACGTTGATCGGAGTCAATGGAAAATGCCGCGCCAGCAACGCCGACAGCTCATGCCCGGCGAGGCCCGCTTGCTCCGATAGCACACCACCATCCATCGCCGCTACGGCTAGAATGGACGCGAGCACATGAGAATCGAAATCGTCATCATCACGAATGTCGGCTTCAGCCGGATGGCGCCCCGTCAGCAGGCGGTACATTGCGATTCCGGCATGTTTGTTACCGCCCCCACTAGTGCCCCCGGGGCCAGTCGGCGAAGGCAACACCGCATCGACCAAGCTTTCCAAGCTGTCCGCTGCAATCAAGCTAGGCTCCGCGTTTGAGCTGCCAGAAGTCTTTAATGTGATGCCGGCCTCCCCGATTGGTTCAATGAGACCGGCATCGCGACAAATGCGCGCTTAACCGGCGATGGCGAGTTCAGCGGCGGTCTTGCCGATGGTGGACTCGTCGACCTCCTTCATGATGCCATGCTCCATCAGCATGTCCTCGAGCTCGTCCATGGTGATTGGCGTCGGGATGATGCCCTTGC
>DASPVM010000003.1:0-77777 GCA_035622375.1 Methylocella sp.
TTGGTCATGTCGGTGTCCTCATGAGACGCCGAGGCAGGGGCGCTGCGTAACCCCGAACCGCTCCGCGCCCCGCCTCGGCTTGCGATTCGCCGTGGGGCCAGGACACTGTCTGTCAGGTTAAGTTTTAGCTAACACAAATGAGCGATGTCAGCCGATGTGCCGGCCGCTCCCTTCTGGCGCCCTCCTCGGAGAACGCCACCATGTTACCCGGAAGGCGCGCCGCGATGCGCGTAAAGCGATATTCGATCGTGTCCAGACCCTCCACGCAGTCGGCAAGCCAATTTGGGCCATCGCCGAGGAAACCAGTCTCAGCCGACGAATTGTGACGAAGTGGATTCAAACGGGTTCTCTGCAGCATCGTCGACCCATGCCTCCGAAGCCGAGTTCTCCGGCCTATTTTCAGGAATTTTTGAGACGTCAGTTGAGGGCGGCATGGCTCCCGAGCTCGCCTACGTCACCGCCAAACTCGCCGCCCTTGCGCCTTTTGCGAAGGTTGCAGAGCTGCTTGCAGAACTGCTGCCCGTGGTCGGCGCTATCAACGCCGGCATGGTGCGCAATCGAACCCACCGTGTCGGCGAGCGTATCGCGCGGCTGCATCCCGAGGGAGCCGCAGATCTCGACATTGACGCGGTGACCCCTGCCGTTGTGATTGGCCTTGATGGAGGTTATCTGCGCAGCCGGCATCGTCGCCCCGAACCGAATTTCGAAGTGATCGCGGGCAAGGTGCTCAATCTCGATGGATCCCAGCATCGCTTCGCCTTTGCTCGCAACGGCAATTCTGTGATCGAATTTGCCAACGCGGTTGTAAGTGCGGGCGTCCGTCTCGGCACGCCGGCGACGGTGCTTTGCGATAGTGACCCCGGACTATGGAAGTTGCAGCATCAGGTCATGCCAGACGCGACTCTCGTTCTCGACCGGTTTCATATCGCCATGCGTGTCGAACGCGCCTTGCAGGCGGCGCGCGGCCTGGGCGCTGGTACATCGAACGACTACCTCCGCAGACATCCAATCCGCGAGCTCGAGAGCTCCAAATGGAGACTTTGGCATGGGCGTTCGAGCGCATGTCTCGGGCGCTTAGCTCCCCTCAGCCATTGGTTTGACGCCCCTCATGTCAGAGACGTCAGAGGCGCCGCCGCAGCCCAGCGGCACATCAACGATCTGATTGAATATCTTTACGCCAATCAACTTGCGCTCGTGAACTACGGACGGCGGCGCCACGATCAGCTGCCGATTTCAACGGCCTTCGTCGAAAGCGCCGTCAACGAAATCCTCTCAAAACGCATGATCAAGAAACAACAGATGAGATGGAACAGATGGACCGTGCAGCCCTTCCTCGACGTGCGCGTTGCCGTTCTCAACAAGACGCTCGCGGGCTCATTCAGGCGGTTCTATCCAGATTTCCGATCAGACAATGGAAATTACCCAGTGCGGTTAACAGCGTGACGAACCCCACGACTTTGCATGCTCCCGGTCTCGACTGGTAGGTCAACCGATCAAGTAGCGCGCTTGTCATCTTGGCCAAGGCGAGAGCGCATTTTTGCTTTTGCCGTTTGCTAAAAACCTAAGGAGCGCTGTGGCTCCGCCGCGCTAGGATTGAGAGCACGCCAAACCGGAAGCCTCCCGAACCGAAGAAAGCTTCCCGAAGACTGTTCGCAGAGCAGCGACGACTGACTTCCGCTAATGTCAAGGGTAAAACCTCGTTGGCGCACAAAATAAGAGGGACGAAAAATTTAGGCGTTCGCGGCGGCCTTCGGGAGAATTGCGGATCAAATGAAGGTCACTGACCTGAGACTTAGTTATCGGGAGTTCTGGCATGGCTGATCCACCAGCGCCACTCGACCCCAACACGTCAATTCGTCTTGATGAAGCCGCCAGTTTCGCCTTTCCCCGTGGGGGTGTGACCGGTGGAAGTCTCCGCCGCGAAGCCAAAAGGGGTCGGCTTGCTATCTGGCGTATTTCGGGCAAGGATTTTACATCGCTCGCAGAGATCGAGAGGATGCAGCATTTATGCCGCGTGCCGCCAAAGGAGCCTATTTGTGGCTTCGCCCAGCCGAAAGAGATGAAGACGGTCGAGTCTTTAAATCCGCAAGATGGATCATCAAGGATGGAGGACGCCAATTTGGCACGGGATGCGGCGCTGGAGACCGCGAGGCGGCTGAAAGAAAACTCGCGGCGCACATCGTCGCTAAGCATCAGCCGAAGCGACATGAAAGACCGATCTCCGAAATCCTGATAGCCGACGTCATCAACATCTATCTTGTGGACGTTGCGCCCCGCCAATCTCGTCCCGAAAAGGCGGCCGAACGAGCCGAGCGGCTTATCGAGTTTTTTGGTGGCAAGACGCTCGACCAGATAACGGGTGCGCTGTGCCGAGAATACGAAATGTGGCGAGCCGGCAAAGGCAGGTCGAACAAGGGGAAAGGGGGAGGGGCTAAGCGCGACCTCGAAGACCTTCGCGCCGCGATCAACCATCACCAAGCCGAGGGCCTGCATCGGGAAACTGTGCGGATCGTGCTTCCCAAGTGCGGGCAAGCTCGGCAACGCTGGCTGACACGCGACGAAGCTGCCAAATTGCTTTGGATATGCTGGAAGACGCGCGAGATCCAGGAAGGGATTGAGACAGACAAACGGCCGCTGCGGCATCTCTGCCGATTTTTGCCTCTTGGCCTTTATACGGGCTCGCGGCCGGGCGCGGTCCTGAAAGCGACATGGGATCGGGGACCCGGCCGATCATGGATCGACGTTGATCGAGGCGTTTTCCATCGTCGCGCGGATGGTGAACGCGAAACCAACAAGCGCCAGCCCACCGTGAAACTCTCGTCGAAATTGTTGGCTCATCTTCGAAGGTGGAGACGGTTCGACGGCGGTCGTGGGTATGTCGTTACTTTCGCGGGCCAGCCAATTGGCGGTGTTCGGACCGCACTTCAGCGAGCTGTCCGACTCGCCAAACTCGATAGCGGCGTGACGGCCTACACACTCAGGCATTCGTGCGCCTCATGGCTTGTCGCAAAAGGGCTGCCGACCCGCAAGATAGCGGACTTTTTGGGAACGTCAGAAGCAATGATCGAACGCCATTATGGGCATTTAGCGCCAGATTATCAGGATGAAGCGGCGTTGGCGATCGGACGGAAATAAGCGTTTCGGTGCGCGTAATGGTGCGCAAGCTAAAACGGAGTGGCTCGAGTACCGCATATGTCATTGAAATCTTTGGTGGGCCGGGAGGGACTCGAACCCCCAACCAGACCGTTATGAGCGGCCGGCTCTAACCATTGAGCTACCGGCCCGGCACATGGCCCGCCTAGCCTTCACCTTAACAATTAGCGCGGGTCACCGGGACGCGGGCATTACACCAAATTGGGCATATGAAGCAATGGTTCAGAGCGAAGTCCCAAGCCATACGGCGGCTACCTCGGCGCTTTCTTTGCCAAAATGCGTTGCAGAGTTCGCCGGTGCATATTAAGTCGGCGCGCCGTTTCCGAGACGTTACGCCCGCAAAGCTCATATATTCTTTGAATGTGCTCCCAACGGACCCGATCCGCAGACATTGGGTTCTCCGGAAGGACAGCTCTGTCATGGCGCAGCGCCAACAGAGCATTATAAATTTCATCGGCATCGACGGGCTTAGCCAGATAATCAAAAGCGCCAAGCTTCACGGCTGTGACGGCGGTTGTGATATTACCGTAACCCGTTAGGATAATAGCCCTCGCATCGGGGCGCCTTGCGTTAAGCTCGCGAATCACGTCAAGTCCGTTTCCGTCGGAAAGGCGCATATCGATAATGGCAAAGGCAGGGGCGCCCGCTTCTATTGCCGAAAGTCCTTCGGCCACGGAATGTGCAACAGTGACGCTGAACCCCCGGGCCTCCATGCTGCGGCCGAGACGCATTAGAAATGTGTTGTCATCATCAACAATCAAAAGCGAGCGGTCCTCCTCCTGAGAGCCAGCTTCGCTTTTTTTGAGGTCCCATTCGCCCTCCGGGTTCAGAGAATCTCTATGGCCGTTCTTCATGATTGCCTCTTTCCAATAGTCTCGGGCAGAAAACGAGGCAACGCAATAAAAAAACCACCTAGGCGTTTATCAGAGGTCGGGAAGCACTATGCAATCGAGGCACGTAGCCGCTCTGGCGGGGCAGCCGCCATCACCCCGGCGTAGATGCTTTTTGCTGTGCACGCGTTCCCCGCTCGAAGGCGGCCCTTTCCCAGGAGATGGTGATTACGGCTCCTGAGTAGGGGGGAGCCCGGTTGGCGGCTCTGACAGTTGCGCCGGACCGCTCAAGGAGAGTTTTTGCGATGAAAAGACCAAGACCAAGTCCGGCGTCCTGTTCCGACTTAGCGCGCCGCCTGCCCTTTGCCCTTACGTATGGCTCGCCAACCCGGCCAACCACGTCGGAGGAAAAGCCGGGGCCATTGTCTTCGATCGTCAACGAAACCTTTGCATCGCTCCATTGCGCTGATATTTGGACCTCGGAAGCAGCGAAGTCGATGGCATTTTCAATGAGGTTTCCCAAGCCGTACAAAATGCCAGGGTTACGCTGGCATGAAGGTTCCGGCCCTTGACCAGTTTTCATGATTTGAATGTTTACACCAAAATTCCGCTGCGGCCCTGCCACCTCTTCGATGAGAATGCCCAAGCTCATCTCACCAAAGATGTCCCCGCTGTCGCCTCCCAACGAGGCGAGGGTCCCCAAAATGGACCGGCAACGGCCAGCCTCTTGGTTGAGAAGGCTCAAGTCTTCTTCCAGCGGACCCCCCGGGGGAAGCTGTTTCTGGAGTTCTTTCGCAACAACTGTAATGGTCGCGAGAGGCGTTCCCAGTTCGTGTGCTGCTGCTGCTGCCAATCCGTCAATCTGCGTGAGGTGTTGTTCGCGGGCAAGGACAAGCTCAGTCGCAGCAAGCGCGTCGGCCAGTTTGCGCGCTTCAACAGCGACGCGTGAGGCGTAGACACCTACGAACGCGGCTCCGAGCACAATAGCAACCCAAATGCCGGCATCATATATCAATGGAAGTTGCAGCTGGTTGCCGGGGAACCAGGGAAGCGGGTAATGCTTGAAAGTCAGGGCGGAGGCCGCGCCAATTATTAGTAGGGTTAACAGCAGGGTCATGCGGCCCGAGAGCGATACTGCCGAAATCATGATGGGTGCGAGGAAAAGCATTGAAAAGGGGTTTTCTATGCCTCCCGTCAAGTAAAGCAGCGCCGTTAATTGAAAGATATCATAAGCGAGCATTCCAGCAGCAGGGGGATCCTCAAGGCGGTCGGTGCGACCAAAGCGCAAACGCAGCCCGATGTTTAACCAGGCTGAGGCCGCAATGACGAGGAGGCAAGGGCCCAGCGGAAGCGAAAACCGTAGCCAGAAATAGGTCACGAGGATGGCACCGGATTGCCCCAACAAGGCCAACCAGCGCAGCTTAACAAGCGTGTCGACACGGAGCCGCCTCGAGTGGCGGCCGAGATCGACGGCAATTAATTCGGCCATCGCCAAGGTTTCCAGCTGTCTAATAATGGCCGTCTCTTCGAAGGGAGGTTCGGCTCCGAGCTACTGTTTGGGTCTAGCTCGCGCTAGCCGTCAAGCATATTAATGTTTTTCTGAGGATCAGCAAAAACTCATCGAATATCTGAATATACTGCCTCAAAAAATCCCAAGGAGTTTTATCAGAAAACAACTATCATTCGCAATTATGTGAGAATGCAGCCGCCGATAGGTGGCGAACTTTGTGCCCATCATAACATTAAACCAGAAGTGACGTGGCACAAGCCAAGGTACAGATATTGATACAACGAAAAAAAATCGCTATCCGTTCGTTTTGGCTTGCGCAGCTTATGGCGGCGCAAGGGAAGGAATACAATGCCGCCCTTTGCTTACGAAATGCATGAGATGGCCCATCTTGCCATGGCGCCAGCTCGCGCGCTTTCCGATGTTGCAAGGTCTTGGTTGGAAAGCCCCATTAATCCTTTCTCCTACACAGCAGCTGGCCGAAACCTCGCGGCATCTGCGAGTGTGTTCGAGCGTCTTACCCGGCGCTATGACAAACCCGCCTTTGGGATCAATACAACTGCATTTAAAGGGAAAACCGTCGCGATTGGTGAACGTGTTGTGTGGCAGCGGCCATTTTGTAAACTTTTGCGCTTTGAGAAGCACTTCGGAGCGAGCGAGTCGCAAGCGAGTCCTCCCTTATTAATCGTTGCGCCAATGTCTGGCCACCACGCTACATTGCTGCGAGGTACTGTGGAGGCCTTTTTGCCTTTTTATGATATCTATATTACCGACTGGGTTGATGGGCGCGACGTTCCGGTTCACGCTGGTCGTTTTGACCTAAATGATTACATTGATTATCTGATTTCGATTTGTGACTTTTTAAACGACCACTGCCGTGAGGTGCCCCATACCATTGGCGTCTGCCAGCCCGCCGTACCATTGATCGCTGCGGTCGCATTGATGGAAGCAAATTGCAGCCGCGCGATTCCGGCTTCGATGACCTTAATGGGTGGTCCCATCGATACCCGACGGAGCCCGACCAAGGTTAATCTTTTGGCGCAGCAACGCGGTAGCGATTGGTTTGAGACCAATTGCATTTGTACTGTTCCCTTCGGCTACGCGGGAGCAGGCCGGGAGGTATATCCTGGTTTCCTGCAGCTCACGGGCTTTATGGCGATGAACATTGACCGCCATATCACGGCGCATATGGAATTTTTCGATCATCTGGTATCCGGTGACGGAGATTCAGCGAGAAAACATCGCGAATTTTATGACGAGTACAGGGCCGTGATGGATCTGCCAGCGGAATTTTATCTGCAAACTGTAGATACTGTCTTCGTTCGCCACGCTCTACCGAAAGGGACAATGACACATCGGGGAGCACCCGTCGATCTTTCTGCCATCCACCGCACTTGGCTCTTGACCATTGAAGGTGAGAACGACGATATTTCCGGCCTCGGCCAAACGCGCGCTGCCCTCGACCTCTGCTGCAATCTTCCGTCGGCTATGAAGGCTCATTACCAACAGAATAGGGTAGGCCATTATGGCGTTTTTAATGGGTCGCGCTTTCGTAACGAAATTGTTCCTCGAATTATCAAATTCCATCAGGCGACAAGTTCTGCTCGAAAAACCTATAGCTTACTAAAAGCAGCTGAATGAGCTGAGGACTCCGGCTATTTAAGAACCCAGCGAACCCACCGCGCCGAAAATTTACATTTTATTGGGAATTTTTTGCCGGCTAACTGGGACATTGGCGCAAGGGTTAGTCTGCGAAAATGCGACCCCCGAAAAACACGCCTAGTACGTCTGCTGCCGCACATATCGAGATAATGCACGAGGGAGAAGTTTTTCACGCCAATCTTCGCAGATTAACGTCTGCCGCTTTACCTTGCGTGTTCGATCGGCGAGGCATGTGGTCCTCACCATGCCTAGCGCAGCAGCCTAAGTGAAGCAAAGGCCTTGCCATGCCGCTTGGGTGACCGCAAAGCTCCGCCAGCTGCCAAAGAAAATCCCACTCGCACCGGGCAACTGCGTGCCTTTGCGAGGCGAACTTCACCAGATTGCTCATTGTCCAGGAGAGCGCCGTGGTATTTGGCTTGATACTTCCGGGCAGTGTCGTGGCGATTTGCCGCTGATCTGCGTCGGTGCGCAGCAAGCTTTAGTCGCGCGTCGGGTGAAGAGATCTCTGGTGTTGGAAGCTCAACGCGATCTTAAGGCTGTGGTCCTGCGCCATACGCGGAAGCTCGGCTTCTCTCCTCCAAGGATTACTTTGCGCGATACCACGAGCGGATGGGGATCGTGCTCGTCGGCAGGCTCTTAAAACTTCTCTTGGCGCCTTATTTTGGCTCCTTCCCATGGTCTAGACTAACTAGCCGCACATGAATCGGCACCCCTTCTTCATCTGAATCATTCTGATAGCTTTTGGGCGACTGTTGCGTATTTAACAGCCGATACGGATCGGGCCGAGGCTTGGCTCAAAACGCACGGGTCCGGATTGTTACGCTTCGAATGATCCGCAAATTACTCACACGGTAACCTGTGCCCCCAACTCGACAACCCGGTCTGAAGGGATAGAAAAGAAATCCGTTGCGTTCGCCGCTTGCTTTGCAAGTGTGATAAACAACTGATCTTGCCAGGCAGGCATGCCAGAATTAAGGGCCCGTTTAATCGTCCAGCGTCCCAAAAAAAACGATGTTCTCATAATATCGAACTTTAGGCCGGCCTTGCGTAGAGAGGCGAGGGCAGCCGGAACCCGCGGGCTTTCCATATAGCCGTAGTGAAGAGTGACGCGCGTGAAATCTTCGGAAAGTTTTTCGATTTCATAACGCTGGCTCGGCGGGACGCGCGGCCGTTCCTCCGTCGACACCGAGAGTATGATAACGCGCTCATGCAAAACCTTATTGTGTTTAAGATTGTGCAAGAGCGACGAAGGCGCAATGTCAGGCGTGCTTGTAAGAAAGATTGCGGTACCGGCGACCCGAATTGGCTTCGATGTTTCTAACATTTTGATAAGATCGGGCGTTGAGATCGAGTCACGCCGGAATTTCTGTGTCAAAAGCCTCGTTCCACGGACCCAAGTCCACATGATTACGATCGAAAAACTTGCAATAAGCAACGGTACCCAGCCGCCATCAACGATCTTCGTGAGGTTAGCGGCAAGAAACGCTAAATCAGTGATGAGAAAACTTGCGACGAATAATGCAGCCAACCAGATTGGCCAGGCCCAGAACTTCCAGACAACGATGAAAGCCAATGCCGTGGTCGCTACCATTGTGCCTGTCACGGCAATGCCATAGGCTGACGCTAACGAACTCGAGTTTTTGAACAGAAAAACCAGCATCAAAACGCCAATCAAGAGTAAACGGTTGATGCGGGGCAGGAAAATTTGCCCCTCCTGGGTCTCGGATGTGTGTAGGATAAGCATGCGCGGAAGCAGTCCGAGCTGTATCGCCTGGCGAACCAGTGAAAAGGCGCCGGTTATAACGGCTTGACTCGCGATGACAGTGGCGACCGTAGCGAGCAAAACAAGCGGCAGCAAAGCCCATTGAGGGGCAAGTAAGAAAAACGGGTTGTCGATGGCACTAGGATTGGCGAGGACTAAGGCTCCTTGGCCGAGATAGTTGAGGCTGAGAGCGGGGAGGACAAACAAAAGCCATACAATTTGAATTGGGGCGCGGCCAAAATGGCCCATATCGGCGTAAAGAGCTTCCGCCCCGGTGACTGCAAGGAATACTGATCCCAGCACGAAAAATCCGAGCAAGCCATTGCCGACCAGGAATTTTATACCGTGTGTCGGATTAAAGGCAGTGATGATATGCGGGGCGTCAGCAATGTGGGCAGCACCGAAGCAGCCGATCGTCAAAAAGAAAATGGCCATGATCGGGCCAAAAAAAGAAGCGACTTGAGCAGTCCCACGCCTTTGCGCCCAGAAGAGGGAAAGGAGAATAACTGCTGTCGCAGGCACGACGTAGGGTGAGAACACCGGGGTTACGAGCTGGAGCCCTTCAATGGCCGAAAGTACAGAAATCGCCGGGGTGATTATGGCATCGCCTGAAAACAATGCAGCACCCGCTACACCGAGGAAAAAAGCCGAAGAAGCCGAGCGGCCAATTGCCGATTGCGCAAGCGCCATAAGCGAAAGGATGCCTCCTTCACCGCGGTTATCTGCTCGCATGAGAAACAGAACGTATTTGGCCGTGACGGTAAATAATAAAGCCCAAATCAGAAGGGAGACTGTCCCAATCACTCCCTCGCCGTCAGCGCCGATTGTTTTTATATGGTTAAGGGATTCCCGCAAGGCATAAAGCGGGCTTGTCCCAATATCGCCGAATACGACGCCAAGGGATCCTAATGCCAACCGCGCGAAGGCACGCCTGCTGCGCGGCATTGCCAAGTCACGGGATTCAGGTGGCGGCCAGGCGTGGCTCTCTGGAGACATGACGCTCTTATTACAGCCCATACAACCTCCAGCGTAGCGAATTATTGTGCTCCGGCAAATCGGATTTTGCGCCGCACAATATCTTCAACGTTAAGAGAATTGGAAAAATAAGCTTGACGAAACGAGGTCATGTTGAGATTTTTTCATAAGTCAACGGTTCCAAGCTGCCTTTCTCTCGGGAAGGCAGCAACATTGAATCGGGCGATCTATGCCGAATGGCACTTTTCGCTCCCCTTCTGTCCGATCGGGCGAGCGCGGCCCCGCCGCTGCGAACAAAGCGCATAACGGTCAACGGCGTCCTCTAGGTTTTGTGCACCGGCGCGGCCGTGGCGCGACATGCCATCGATACGGCAATTGGAATTCAGTCCTTCGCGCGCTTCACTCGCTCGATCAAGCTTAAGGTTTGGCACGCGGTCTACGAGAAATCGGCTTCTCTTGGGCTGCCGGCCGACAAGGTGCAGGCCATCGATTCGACCATCGTGCGGGGGCACCGGCATGCGGCTGGCGCAAAAAGGGGAAGCAAGAAAAGTAAACGCTCGGCCGCCGCATCACCTCCCGGTACGTAATGCGATCTATTGCAGCCGCAAGGCTCTGGATCAAAACCGCCAACACGGCCCAGGGACCGAGCCCTTGCGCAAGTAGCTTTCACGCTTAGCTTACGCAAGACTTACAGCTATTCACGAGAATTTAGTTCCCCGTCTGGACAAAGCATAAAGTGATGATAAAAAGTAAATATTTATAGATTATTAGGCATTATTGATCAGTCGGTTTGGAGACGGGGAAAGTGGTCGGATGGCGGCTGGGTTGAGACCAATGAGTGAGAATCAGCCGTGAGGAGGGCAATTCTCGAAACTGCATTTTGCTCGATCGAGCTTTTGCAGAAGCGGCTGCAGAAACGTTCTTGGGACGAAGCTCAGGCAGTCGTCAACAGCCCAAGCCGGGCCAAGAGCGCGGGAGCACTATCCGAGGTTTCACGAAAGGTTAACAATGAAACGAGTAGCATTTTTCGCTTTATTGCCACTGGCTTGCATTTCAGCATCCGCCGATCCTACGCCGGTGGGGCTACCCGATTTTTCCATCGATAAGTCCTGCGCAATCTTCGCTGGGCACCCCCGTACGATGGCGTTATGCGAAGATACGGAAACCCACTTTCGAACGGAGGTAACCGGTTCCTGGCCTCGGGCGCCGGTGCCCGGCCGCGAGCGGTGCAGCCAACTCGCCAGCCAGTCTGAGCGGGGAAAATACGAGGTACTTGCGCGTTGTTTGCGCGCTGCTGTGAGGGAGGCGGCGTGGCAGGATATTGTTGGGAGCATCAAGCCCTAGCGGGCGCCCCTTCCTTTAGCGGCATGGCTACCCCAAACGACTCTGCCGAGCAGACGCACATTTCAGCCCCCCGCGGGAGGCTCCATAGACGCTTCGCTCATTCGTTTTCGATAGAGTGCGGCGAAATCGATCGGATCGAGATAAAGTGGAGGGAAACCACCGCCCCGAACCGCCTCGGCAATGATCTGCCGGGCGAATGGGAAAAGAAGGCGAGGGCATTCGATCATTACGACTGGATGCTTGCTTTTTTGGTCTATATTGCGCAAGCGAAAAAGGCCCGCATAGTCAAGCTCGAACTTGAATAGCAGGCCGGCGCCTTCACCAGCCGAGCCCTCGAGCAGAATATTTACCTCAAAATCGGCCTCTGCAATCTGACGAGCGTTGACATTAACCTGAATAGCGATATTGGGCGACTTTTCTTGTGGCCCGAGCGAACGGGGAGCATTAGGGTTCTCAAAGGAAAAATCCTTCGTATACTGGACCAGAGCGTTGATCGCTGGCGCCAAATCAGCTTGTGAACCGTCACCGTTACCTTGTCCATCCGACATTTTGTATCCCGCAAATCGAGGCGAAACCAATGAGTGAGAAAGAGCCTTTTCTTGGTTATTGTGATGGGCCTTCTTTTAATCATCACGATACATATGATTAACTGGAGCAGTGGCTGAGTTTTGAACTTTAGAGGTGTAACACAGGCCTCGGCCGTTGCCGGTAACACGTCTACAGAGTGCCGACAAGGGTTGGGGGCCTTCTCTGTTTTGCGTATAAAAGAATTTATTTCTAAAGCTTTGCCGACCCGTTTGATGTCCCCTCTGATAAAAACTTGCCACGCCCCGATAAGGCTGGCGAGGCAGGAGGCGGTCAATGGCTTAATTTGGTGGAACCGAACTTTCTCAGGAATTTGAAATTTCTGTTTAGGGGGTTGCCACGGTTGCGGTTAATCCGAGGAAGCACTATCCTCGCGTTAGGGACTTGGGGCGTAGCCAAGCGGTAAGGCAGCGGATTTTGATTCCGCCATGCGGAGGTTCGAATCCTCCCGCCCCAGCCACTCCAGCCTGGTCCGTTAAGAATGCATTCCGAAGATATGGGTAGGCTTGCACCGATGGGGTTTGCAAGAGCTAGAGCTTCTAGGCAAATGCCCGCCGCAAGCCGTGACAATGGCTGCCTTGCCGTGGAAAGGGTATGATCACCTGCAAGGGCATAATTGCATGAAGAGCGGCTTTTCGCTCCTTGCGCGGCGACAGCGCGATCCCTCGGTGTAAATCAAGCCTTTCCTTTTATTTGTCTTATTTGTCGCTGATATAATCGTAAGCCGTATCACTTAAGTTGCGAAATCTATCAATGAAAGCTCGATTGGCTTAAGCGGCCGGCCAGGCATTAGCGCATTAGGAGGTCTTGTTGGCGGTGGACCATCGCGCGAATAACTTCAATTTCGTCCGTTTTCTCGCGGCGTTTTTTGTGATCTATGGCCATTGCCAGGTTCTCGATGGAGGCTCGGCGAGTCAGATTGTTGGAATGCCAATCCACGTACTAGGGGTTTTGGTCTTCTTCGCGCTCAGCGGCTACCTCGTTACGGAGAGTCTGCAGCGTCATCGAAGCCCGCCGGCTTTCCTGGCCAAACGCGCCTTGCGGATCTTTCCCGCTCTCGCAGTTGTTGTGACGCTGTCGGCCTATGCTTTAGGCCCTGCAATGACAACCCTCAGCCTTCAGGACTATCTGCAGAGCGGGATTCCACCACACTACATGCAAGGGATCTGGCTGTACCTCAGCCAATATCTTCCCGGCGTATTTGAGGACAACATTTATAAGATCGCCGTCAATGGCTCTTTGTGGAGCCTTCCGGCGGAATTTCTCTGCTATTTGATTGTTGCTGCGTCGGGATTTTTTCACAGGCGACACGGGGCGGTTGTGCTCGCGTTGGCCTTGGCGATCACGGTTACATTGAATCTTTACCTGCCATACTACAATGGGCCGCAAATCATCTGGTACTCAACGGATCCTTTCCAGTGGGCGGCGGTCGCCGTCTGCTTCTTTGTCAGCTCGCTTTATTGTGTTTTCCGTGTCCCGCTGAACGGGGTTATGGGGCTTGTTGCTTTGGCTGGGCTGTTTCTTTCATCTAAAGCCTTGCCGCTCACTTCCTATTTGGTCGTCATGTGGATCGTTCTACCTTACATCGTCTTGGCGCTGGGCAGCCGGGCAACTCCAATAATTGTCGACTGGGGCAGGTATGGCGACTTCTCCTACGGAATGTACCTTTATTCCTTTCCAATAACGCAGACGGTCATCGCGGTGAATCATAATAAAATTAATGCGTATCTTCTTATTGTTTGCGTCACAGTGATTTCCGTCGGTTCCGCCTATCTGTCTTGGCATTTAGTCGAAAAATGGGCGCTCAAGGTCAAGCCAAGGTCAGACAGGTCAATTTCCTTAGGCTCGGTTCGGCGGCGACTAGCCGCGAATACAAGAGGCGTTAACGTCCTGCAATAATGTTGCGCGACCGCGCTGGAGTTTGATAAGCAGCATTAAGAATATACATCCGAGGAATTGGAGATTCTGGCACGATTCGACCCGATTGTCGTCAGTATCGACACGATTGACATCGACACTTTTAAACGGTTGCGCCGGGCGCGGATCTAAGACGCGTCATTTTTAACATTAGCGCGGTAAGAGCGGCAGCCGTTTGGCGGCCAACCGCAGGCCACAAGCAGCCCCCTTCCCGTCCTTCCTAAGACCGCCACTACGGGTTCGATCACGAAAGATCATTGCTCGCAGCCTCGCCCCTTTGCCAGCCAGCCTTCGTGGCCTCGCGAAATTGCTCAAAATTGCCGGCCGCGATAGCTCGGCGCATACCCTCCATGAGATCCTGGTAATAGCCAAGATTGATCTCAGTTAGTAGCATCATCGCGAGGATCTCGCTCGCCTTGAAGAGGTGGTGGAGATAGGCGCGCGAATAGGTTCGCGCCGCCACGCAAGTTGAGTTTGCATCAACCGGTAAGGGGTCTGCGGCATGCCGCGCGTTGCGAAGGTTCAGGCAGCCACACCTTGTGTAGGCAAGGCCGTGTCTTCCGGCCCGCGTTGGCATCACGCAATCAAACATATCGATGCCGCGGTGGACAGCTTCTAAGAGGTCATCAGGCGTGCCGACCCCCATGAGATAGCGAGGGCGACCCGATGGAATCCAAGGAACGGTCGAGCTGATCATGGCGAGCATGACGTCTTGTGGCTCACCAACGGCGAGGCCGCCGAGCGCATAACCATCAAAGTCCATCGTGGCGAGATGCTTGGCGCTTTCCACGCGGAGGCCTTTGATGTCGCCGCCTTGGATAATGCCAAAAAGCGCGTGGTCCTGTGCCACCCCTTGGAAAGCGGCCTTCGAGCGCTCGGCCCATTTGAGCGATAAACGCATGGCGCGGCGTAGCTCGGCTTCGGAGCAAGGGAGTTTGACGCATTCGTCCAGCTGCATGGCGATATCGGCGCCAAGCAAAGCCTGGATTTCCACGGCCCGCTCCGGTGTGAGCCGATGCGTGGTCCCGTCGATATGAGATTGGAAAGTGACGCCATCCTCATCGACCTTGCGGAGCTTGGCGAGCGACATAACTTGAAAGCCGCCGCTATCGGTTAGGATCGGCCAAGACCAGTTCATGAATTTATGGAGGCCACCGAGTGATGCTATCCGCTCGGCGCCCGGCCGCGACATAAGATGATAGGTATTGGCGAGCACGATATCAGCGCCAAGCGCTCGTACGCGCTCAGGATGCATCGCCTTGACGGTCGCGGCCGTGCCAACTGGCATGAAAACGGGTGTGCGAATAACCCCGCGCTGGGTTGTGATCAAACCGGTACGGGCATCCCCATCCTGACTCACGACCTCGAACCGGAACGCTTCCTTCATCTGCTTTTCCCCGTGGCAGGATATAACAAGCAGGCGTCGCCATAGCTATAGAAGCGGTAGTATTGAGCGATCGCATGCTGATAGGCTTCGTGCACGGTTTCGAGGCCAGAAAAAGCGGCGGCCAACATGAAGAGAGTCGAGCGGGGCAGATGGAAATTAGTCAAAAGAACGTCGGCGGCTTTGAAGTGATAGCCTGGCGTGATGAAAATCGCGGTTTCGCCACGAAAGGGCGCGATAGCCCCATCCGGCCGCGCCGCGGACTCAAGTAGCCGCAAACTCGTTGTGCCGATCGCGATGATGCGTCCGCCCGCTGCGCGCGCTCGATTGAAAGAATCTGCTGCCGCTTGCGTCACTTCACCCCATTCAGGGTGCATGGTGTGACCTTCCGTATTGCTGGCCTTAACAGGCAGAAACGTGCCGGCGCCGACATGTAGTGTGATTTTCTGCAAAAAAATTCCCTTTTGTTTCAGGACGTCTATAAGGGGCGGGGTGAAATGTAGGCTCGCGGTCGGCGCGGCGACGGCGCCGGGTTTTGCAGCAAAAAGGGTCTGGTAATCACGAAGATCCCACGCATCGCTCGCGCGCCTCTGTGTAATATAAGGTGGAAGCGGCATGAGGCCGATGCGTTCAATCGCTTTATCGAGCGCATTCCCCGACCGTGTAAATGCGAGCAGGATTTCTCCGTCATCACCTTTAGATACCACCGCGGCCTCAAGGACTTGCTCTCCGCTTGGCAAAGCGAAGAGTATGACTTCGCCTTGCTTTAGTTTCTTTGCCGGGCGCGCAAGAGCTCGCCAGGACATCTCGCCTTCCCGCCTGATCAGCGTCACGGCAATTCTTGCTACCGCCGCGCCCCGCCGCCGAGAGCCAATAAGGCATGATGGGATCACGCGCGTATCGTTAACGGCAAGAATATCGCCCGGGGCCAAAAAATTGGGAAGCGCGCTGACGACGCTATCTTGGAGGAGCGGCTCTCCGCCCGGCCGCACGATGAGGAGCCTTGCTTGGTCGCGCGGCTCTACTGGACGAAGCGCGATGCGATTCGCAGGAAGGTCGAAATCGAAGCACTCAACACGCATGTCGCCAACTCGCGGGAGCACGCTTCCGTCCCGCTGCCGCGAGTAAAAAATTTGATTCCGATTTAGCTCAGCGCCGCGGAGATAATCCTATCCGGATCGCGGACCGGTTCGCCGCGCTTGATCTTATCGATATTTTCCATTCCGGAAGTGACTTTTCCCCAGACGGTATATTGTCGATCAAGAAAGCGCGCATCGCCAAAGCAGACAAAAAACTGGGAATTGGCGGAATTCTTGTCTTGGGCGCGTGCCATTGAGCAGGTGCCGCGAACATGCGGCTCAGCGTTGAATTCGGCTTTGAGATTGGGGTATTTCGACCCACCGGTTCCTGTTCCATGCGGACAGCCCGTTTGCGCCATGAATCCCTCTATTACACGGTGGAAGACGACGCCGTCGTAAAATTTTTCCTCTACGAGCTTCTTGATGTGGGCTACGTGGTTAGGCGCAAGATCAGGGCGCATTTCAATCTCCACCGGTCCCTGCGTTGTCTCAAGTCTCAAGGTGTTTCCGGCTTCAGCCATGCCAATCTCCAAAGTGGTTTCTTTGTCCCATAAACCATGAGGTGGCGACCGTAAACAATCGCGGCTCCGGCCATTTGCTTGCCCCAGGATGAATCAGTCACAGCCCCTCATTAATTTTGGTGATGTGATCTCCAACACTTAAGTTAAAAGAGCCGAGATTCAGATCAGGCTTTAGCAGGAGCGATCGCAACTTATTGATTTTGTAGAAAGTTTTTGAAAAACAAACGGTTGAAACGAAATCTGATTGCCCTACTAAGTAATAGGCTCTACAATTCTGCTCGCGTCGGCAATGATGATCGTCGCATCCGCCTCCGGCACAATTATTGTTCAGTAGAACTGGGCAACGCTCGAAGCGATTTGTACGACTCACCCGAGGCCGCCGATTCGCGCCAGCGCGCGAGCGCCACGGAAGCGAACAAAATTAAGGCGATTAGCTACGCCGCCTATTGCGTGAAGGTCGATCTCTTTCCGGCTTACCAGGCCTCTCTCGGCTTTGATCCAAACGACACTTCAATGGATCCAACGACGGCATTAGCAACCGTGTCGCCGCGGCCCTGCTGGCGGCGCGCCATCATGATAGCGGAAGGCCCTTTGTGGTCGGGCCAGGCATCACACCACAGCAGCCAGTAACCCTCTACTGGAAGACGTTTTCCGATGCGGCCGATCAGGCAGGAATTTCGCGGCGCTACGGCGGCATTCACGCCATCCCCGGTGCTCTCGATATGCGGAAGGCTGGCCGGTAGATCGGCGCCGGACGCGGACGAAGGCAATCCGCCTGTTCGAACGACTACCTCCAAACACGACGAAAGGTTTGGCGAGCGCTGATTGGAAAAAAACCGGCTTCGGCCCATTTTCATTTTGAATTCTCTACCATGAAAGCGCATCCGCGGCGAAGCTTCGGCAAGGGTCTGCCTCTGAAAGACGTAGGACGCGCCCGTGCTCTTCTTACGCTAGAAAGCGTAAGCAGCAACGATTTCTAATATAATCCAGAAATTAGCAGAATAGATTAAAAATCTATAAGAAAATCTACCAACTTTTTTAGTTTAAACAACAGAATGGCAAAAAGTGACAAGTTTAGCTTCGGTTGACGTCTCACGATGTTTGTGTAATATACCATTGCGCTCATTCATAATAATAATTTTTGTAAAACAACAAATGTAACTCTTTTAGAGGATCGTATGAAAAAGAAAGAGATTTATTATAGTTCGTTTTTATTCACATGGGCTTTTGTTTCTTTAATCGGACTGGCGAGCGCCGCGGCGGCGGAATCGCCGCTAAGCGAAACCAATTTGGCCGAGTTGCAGCGCTTGCTTTCCGTGCCGGCAAATCAAACTGCCGTCTCCATGTTCGACACTAAATTGCCACGCGTGCCTGCGAGTACCTTCGATCGCTGCATGATGTGGAATGAGATCGCGCTCGATATTACGGCAATCGATCATACGCCCGGGCCCGCTTTTGGCGAACAACTCGGCCCAACGCGAGCGAGCTATGCGATGGCGATCGCACATATCGCCATGTTCGAAGCTGTGAATGCCGTCACCAAAAAATACGCCAGCTATGCGGGCGTTCCATTTGTTTCTGGCGACGTATCCGTCGACTTTGCTGTCGCCCAGGCGATGCATGATGGATTCGTTGGTCTTTATCCTCTCCAGAAGCTCGATGCGCTCTTTGAGGCAGATGTCGCGAACATCACGGGCAGCCACGCCGGTTTACAGGCGGGCGCGGCGCTCGGAAGGCAAGCAGCGGAGGCTATCCTCTCCAAACGCCAAAATGATGGCTCACAACTGCCCGAACCACAAGTTCAGGCGACATGCTCTCTAAATGACAACGCATGTTTTCCGGCGAATCCTAATGTGCCGGGGAAATGGCAGATCGATCCTGTCAGCAAGCTGACAGTTGCGCTTGGCGCCAACTGGCCGAAGGTGAAGCCGTTTGTTTTAAAATCCGCGGATCAATTCCGCCTCGAACCGCCGCCTTCACTCACGAGTGATGCCTACAAGCGGGCTTATAGACAAGTCTATCGTCTCGGCGGAGATCCAGCGCATGGCACGGGCACAGGCCGTACTGCCCAACAAACATTCATTGGCGGTTTTTGGTCCTATGATGGCACGCCGAACCTTTGCGCGCCGCCGCGTCTGTACAATCAAATCGCGCGGACCGTTGCCCTTCAGCAAAAAATGCTTACTCCCGTAGAAATGACGCGTTTTCTTGCGCTGATTAACGTTGCCATGACGGATGCCGCGATTGTGGCGTGGGATTCAAAATACTATTACGAATTCTGGCGTCCGGTCACCGGAATACGGAATGCGGCATATGATACCGGCGTTGACCCTGATCCAAGCTGGTATCCTCTTGGTGCGCTCGACACCAACACGAGCGGCCCGAATTTCACTCCCCCGTTCCCGTCTTATCCCTCGGGTCATGCGACTATCGGCGGCGCGCTCTTCCAGATCATGCGACACTTCTGGCCGGATAACACGCCATTCACCTTTGTCTCGGACGAGTATAACGGCCATAACAAAGATATTTACGGCAATATCATGCCGCTTCATCCCATGACATTCCACTCGTTCCGGGAGGCGGAATATGATAACCAGGAGAGCCGCATTTATCTCGGCGTCCACTGGCAGTTCGATGAAGGCCGCGGAACCGCGGCCGGCAATTCTGTCGGCGATTATGTGTTCGAGCATGCTTTTCGGCCGCTTCGTCAGGGAGAGGGCGAGTAGTTGACCGGCGGGGCGCTCACGTTTTTTATTTTTTGGCCGTGCCCGCCTCGCCGGCGAGCTGCATTTTAATAATTTTGTCTGGGTTTTCGACTTTCCCGTTCTCTTGCTTAGAGCCTTTCTTGATTTTATCGACGACATCCATGCCGGAGGTCACTTGCCCGATGACCGTGTATTTGTGATCGAGAAACGGCGCCTCGGCGAAGCAAATAAAAAATTGCGAGTTGGCCGAGTTCGGATCCTGCGAGCGGGCCATGCCTACAATGCCCCGTTTGAAGAGTTCGTCCGAAAATTCCGCCGGAATATTTGGAAGGTCGGACCCCCCTCTGCCGGTTCCTGTCGGATCGCCAGTCTGCGCCATGAACCCATCGATCACCCGATGGAAAACCACGCCATTATAGAAACCGCGCTTGGTCAGCGTTTTGATTTGTTCGACATGTTTTGGCGCAAGATCGGGGCGCAGTAAGATCGTTATCCGGCCGTCCTTCGTATCGAGATAGATCGTGTTTTGTAGGTCCACCGGAGAAGAGGGCGGGGCGGCAAGGGAGAGAGGTGATGCACTAACCGTGAGGCAGCAGATGAGACTTATCGCCAGGCCCATATGGATTGCACGTTGCATGCTCATTGTTCTCGTCCTTATAAGAAATCATGCGATCGCTTAGAGGGACTCCTCGTGGCGAGGGCTCTTGCGACCGCGTCCGGCACGAAAGAAGACACATCACCGCCAAGGTCGGCGATCTGGCGCACCAATGTCGCGCTAATGTGGCGCACCCGTGGCGATGCCATGAGGAATACGGTTTTGATCTCTGGCGCCATCGCCGCATTCATCGCCGCCATGCGTGCCTCCGAGTCAAAATCGCCGACGTCCCGCAATCCGCGCAGGATAAGAGTTGCCCCGGCGGCACGCGCGGCATCCACCACGAGCCCCGAAAAGGCGCTGACTTTTGATCGGCACGATGAGACAATGGAAAGGTCGGCCAAGATCGATCGGAGGAGATCGATACGCTTTTCAGCGCTGAGCCATGGCACTTTATCCGGGTTGACGCCGACCGCGACGATGAGTTCATCACACAGACTCGTGGCGCTTTCGATGATGTCAAGGTGGCCATTCGTAACCGGATCGAAGGAGCCGGAATAAAAGCCAACGCGGTGCATGAGGCCTCCGTAGCGCCGCCGCTCGGCTGTCGGCTTAGCTTACTCCAAGTTTCTTCTGAAGGCTTGTCGAAGAGGTTGTGTATTGGAACGTCAGCCTCTTGCCTGGGTAAACATACTGGTAGATTTTTTGCGCGGCCAGCGCGCCCTCATGGAAGCCGCACAGAATGAGTTTGAGCTTGCCAGGATAATGGTTGATATCGCCGATTGCAAAAATGCCAGGCACATTTGTCTCGAATGCGGAGGTTTCGACCGGAATGAGATTTTCGTGAAGGTTAAGGCCCCATTCGGCCACTGGTCCGAGCTTCATTGTAAGGCCAAAAAATGGAATAAGCCTTTCGCATGGTATATCAGCCGGCTCGCCCTTCGCCGTTTTAATGGTAATCGAGGAAAGCGTCCCAGCTTCGCCGTTGAGCGCACCGATTTGGCCGATGCGCAGATCCATGCGTCCAGCGGAGACATGCTCCCGCATCGCATTGACGGAGTGAGGTGCGCCGCGAAATTCGTCTCGCCGATGAAGAAGCGTGAGGCGTTTGGCGAAGGGGAGCAGATTGAGGGCCCAATCCAGCGCCGAGTCGCCGCCCCCGACGATCACAACGTGTTTGCCCCGGAACTCATCGATTTTCCGCACCGCGTAGAAAACCGATGTTCCTTCGTAGGCTTCAATTCCAGCGACCGGCGGTTTTTTCGGCTGAAACGAACCGCCGCCGGCAGCGACGATGACCGACTTCGATTCAAATATCTGACCGCCATCGGTTCTTGTGCGGAATAGGGGCTCGCTCGCGCTACCAAGAACCTCAAGCGAAACGACCATCTCGCCAAAGTGGAAAGCAGGGTGGAAAGGTTCAATTTGCTCGATGAGCTTATCGACGAGCTCTTGGCCAGAAACTTTCGCGAAACCCGGAATGTCGTAGATTGGCTTTTCGGGATAAAGCTCGGCGCATTGACCGCCAGGCTTTGGCAAAATGTCGATCAACTGAGCTTTAATATCGAGCAAACCAAGCTCGAACACGGCGAAGAGACCCGCTGGCCCCGCGCCAACAATAAGAACATCAGTTTTTACGGTTTCATTCATACTCCGCTCCAAAACCATCTCGAAAGATAATTCTTACCGTCAATGATCAGAACTCGCTTCGGTCCCCGCTGGCGCTTCCGACCGGCTAGACAATGCGCAAGCAGCTAAGAGCAGCCCCTCAGGAAGGAAAAAGTCCTTGGATGGCTCACCGGATCCGCTTTTTGCAACTTGAGTTGGCGGGGCCTCGACGATTCAACCTTGCCGCTCGGGGGTCGTCACGACGAGCCCATCGAGTTCGGCGGTGACTTTGATTTGGCAGCAAAGCCGCGAATTGGGCTGCACTTTATAGGCAAAATCCAACATGTCTTCTTCCTGGTCGGATGCCTCGCCCGTGAGCCCCATCCATTTTTCGTCAACGTAGACGTGGCAGGTCGCGCAGGCGCAGCCGCCACCGCATTCGGCCGCGATCTCCGGGATTCCGTTCCGGATCGCCGCCTCCATAACGGTGGAATCGACTTCCGCTTCGACGGTCCGCGCTTCACCGGAAGAATCGATATAGGTGATTTTGACCATGAACCTGAATGTCGCACCGCGAAGGAGGCGCCGCCGTTGTTGAAAGGAGGTTAGTCTATATTTCTGGTGGTTTTGCTAATCAAGTGCCTTGCCAAGGCGCGGCAGCGGGCGTCAGCCGCCAGGCACGGGTCTCGACCTGCACGGGCGGGGCGATGACCGCCGGCAATTGCAGCGTTTTGTCGCGCATTTCGGCGAAGTGATCCTGTATCCGAGCCCCGTACAGACATAGCTCAAGGGACAACAACTAACCGTCATCATCGCCCGATCAAAAAATGCCTGCGCGTTCGGGCCCATCCGCCCGACCTTAAGCACTATCTTCGGCCATGACCGCCGCCATGAAAACCGCCGCCGTGCCAGTGGCCGCCATGCCATGCGCGCCCATGCCATCCGCCGCCGTGCCAGCCGCGGCCCCCGCCCCAGCGCCAGCCACGCCAGCCCCACGGCCCGCCCCAGCCCAACCCGTAGCGCCAGGCATAGCCACACCAGTAATAGCCGGGCCCATGCCAGCCGTCAGGGTACCAACAATAATTGTAGCTGCCCCAGTAATATTGGACGGTTTGCAGCGGCAGCTCGGCGCTCAGCGCGGATTTGAGGTCGGCGGAGGAAAACGCGCTTGCCGGAATAGCCGTTGCCAGAGCGCCCACCGTAAGGAGTGCAATACCAGCTCCTATCCTCCCCAACGCGCCCATGCCTTCAATCCCTGCAGCCGTTCTAGCTCCTCGGCATTATAGATCTCCTCTAGCCGGAAGAAATCAAATGACATCGATGTCATTGTCTTCGAACCGAAATGTTAGAGGCCGATTTTGCGGGTGCGCTTGGCGAGTGTTCGCAGCCGCAGCGCGTTCAATTTGATGAAACCCTCAGCGTCGCGATGGTCGTAAGCGGAAGCACCCTCCTCGAAGGTGACGAGGTCCTGGTCGTAGAGCGAATAAGGGCTCGCGCGGCCGACGACAGAAGCGGCGCCTTTGAAGAGTTTTAGACGCACGCGACCTGAGACATGCTCTTGGCTTCGGTCAATGAGCGCTTGCAGCATTTCGCGCTCGGGCGAGAACCAAAAGCCGTTGTAAATGAGCTCCGCGTATTTGGGCATCAGCTCATCCTTGAGGTGGGCGGCGCCTCGATCGAGCGTGATCTGCTCGATTCCCCGGTGGGCGAGGAGGAGGATTGTTCCCCCGGGAGTCTCATACATGCCGCGTGATTTCATGCCCACAAAACGGTTCTCGACGAGATCAAGACGGCCAATACCATGCGCACAACCGCGCTCATTGAGCCGCTGAAGCAAAACCGCGGGCGATAGTTTTTCGCCATTGACCGCGATCGCGTCGCCGCGGGCAAACTCGATTTCGATATACTCTGACTCGTTTGGCGCGTCCTCGGGGTTGAGCGTGCGGGAGAACACGTAGTCTGGAACCTCTTGCGCCGGGTCTTCGAGTACCTTGCCTTCCGAGGAGACATGCAAGAGGTTGGCATCGACGGAGAAAGGCGCTTCGCCGCGTTTATCTTTTGCGATCGGGATCTGGTGCTGCTCGGCGAAAGCGATCAGCGCGCTCCTTGAGGTCAAGTCCCATTCCCGCCAAGGCGCGATAACTTTGATGTCAGGTTCCAAAGCATAATAGGAAAGCTCGAAACGGACCTGGTCATTGCCTTTGCCGGTCGCCCCATGAGCGACCGCGTCAGCGCCCGTCCGCTTGGCGATTTCGATCTGCTTTTTGGCGATCAATGGCCGGGCGATAGATGTGCCAAGAAGATAGAGCCCTTCATATTGGGCATTTGCCCGAAACATCGGGAACACGTAATCGCGGACGAATTCTTCCCGCAAATCCTCGATGAAGATGTGCTCGGGCGTTATGCCCAGTAAAAGCGCCTTTTGGCGCGCCGGTTCAAGTTCTTCCCCTTGGCCGAGGTCCGCCGTGAAAGTAACGACCTCGCATTGATAGTTTGTTTGCAACCATTTGAGGATGATGGATGTATCAAGCCCCCCTGAATAGGCCAGCACGACGCGCCTGATGTCCTTCTTTTCAGCCATGAAGATCTCGCAGTTTTTAACCCGCAACTATAGTGGCGAAACAGGGCCGAGCAAAGGAAGAAAGAGCAGGGAACAGCGGTGCCCGTACGTGCCTTGCGTGAGGCTTGTGGCACTTTTTGCGCGAGCCGCATGGTTAAGTCGCACTTAAGGAAATGCCTTCAGTCTTCAATTCGTTTTCGAAGCCGATTTGCCATATCCGGCGCTTTTGAAGGGTAAGACGATGTATTTTAGTAAATTTGCCCGAGGGTTTTTCGTGGCGGCGACGATGGCGGGCTGCCTCTATCCGATGGAACGCGCGAGCGGCGCCGATTGGGATTCGGGTGGCCCGCCAGCGGGCTTTAATAGGTTGCCGGACGATAGAGTTAATTTTGCTTCCAACTGGTACGTCCGCGGCGATCTTGCCTACGCAGCGGAAACTTTCCCGAAAATTTCCTCCGTTTACACCGGAGATTTACTAAATCCCCAAACGATCGCGCCAGGCTACACGTTCAACCCTTCGGGCTCGCCGACGAATACATTTAGCGCAGGCGCGGGCTTTGGTTATAAAATCAACAACTGGCTGCGCACGGACCTGGTGCTCGATTACCGCTCGCCGGCGAAAGCCGCATGGACGGGCCCACAAATCATTTGCACGACTCAGCTTCAGAATTTCACCCCACCAGCGCTGCCGAACGGCGTTCAACCTCCCCCGCAGGTCGTAGTCACCGCGACTGACAATTGCTCAAGCCACTTCAATACCGACATTCACCGCTGGGATTTGCTCGCCAACGCCTATGTCGATCTTGGCACATGGGGCGGCTTTACCCCCTATGTCGGGGCGGGCGCCGGTGTCACTTGGGCGTATGACAAGGAATCGGTGAATTGGACGCAAAGCAATGGCTTGCCTTATCAAGTCACGACGGATGGCTTCTTCTTCGATTACGACCGCAGCATTACCAAAATGACTTATCAATTCGCTTGGGCCTTGATGGCCGGCGTTGCATTCCAAATCGCCGAGCAGGCACAGCTCGACGTCGGCTACCGATTCTTAGATCTGGGCAATGTCAGCGGTGTCTCAGCCGTCACTGGCGCCCAGGTCACCAAAAGCGTTTATGCGAACGAGGTTCGCGCGGGCCTACGCTACACCATTGATTAGGGGCTGGTGATTCTTCTAGGATTTTGTGCATATGCTCTCAGGAGAGGTCGTTTGCTGACGCTTGGTGCTGATGAAACTGCCTCTCGGCTACCCCCAGCGGGGGCTGGCTGGTCGGAGAGAGTCTTCGAAGAGAATGCGGCGATTGATTATCGAGGAACCGTATAGCAAGGCTGCTCTTCTAAGCCAGCGTCTTGCCGTCTTCTCGCTCCTTGTCGCCGGTTTCGGGCTGTGGGGGGTGCACCGGGGGCGTGATCTTCTCGTGGTACTCGCAAGCTCGGTGGTCGTCGCCTGCATGGCGATCTTGTTCGCCCTTCTCGCATTCGTGATCATCTGGGGCACGGGCCGCCGAGGCGCAAGCCAAGCTTTCGGTGGACTACTTCTCGCGACAGTTCTTTTGTCCTACCCGGCTTACCTCCTTGCACAATCCCTAACGCTACCGAGGCTTACGGATATCGCAACGGATCTGGCGGATCCCCCAAGTTTTTCGCTCTCTCGGGGGGCGTTTGCCGCGCGCGGCGGCGGCTTACCACCAGAACTGCCCATGGCCTCAAGGCGTGCTCAGCTCAAGGCTTATCCGCAAATCCAGCCCATTCTCCTCGATCTCGACGCTCCCGACGCCTTTGACGCGGCCTTATGGGCTGCAAAGTCAAATGGATGGCAAATCATCGAGGAGCGGCCGGCAGGTGACCGCTCCTCGCTTTGGCATATCGATGCGATTGCCTCAAGCTTCATCCTAGGTTTTCCCCACGACATCACGATACGGTTGCGCCCGCTAGCTGGCCAAACTCGGCTTGATATCCGCTCCGTGTCTCGGCTCCAAACCCTCGACCTTGGCACAAATCCTCGCAATATCACCAATTTCGAGGATGCCTTGCGCTCTATTGTCGATAAAAAATGATGCAATTGGGCAAGTTTATGCTCGCTCGTAGCGCCTGCTCAGCGAAGGGGCACCGTCACATTGAGCGAGACCTCGCTCGGTAAGATCTTCGAGATGCGCGTAGACCGTGAGCCTGGCGGCCGGCGCAAGCTCCTCACTTAAATCCGGATACAGCTGCTCGACGATGGCCGGGATAGTGCTGCCGCTCGGGCCGAGCTTGGCGAGAATGGATTTTTCCCTGGCGCGCCGGTGGGCAATGAGCGCTCGGACAAAAGCCCGGGGCTGCCGGATCGGCCCGCCATGCCCGGGCCAGTAGATCTCCTCTTTCCTTTCTAAAAGTCTTAACAGCGAGGACATATAGGCACCCATGGCACCGTCTGGAGGAACGACGATGGAGGTCGACCACGCCATTACATGGTCGCCCGAAAACAAGGCGTTTTCCTCGGGGAGAGCATAGGCAAGATGATTCCTCGCGTGCCCCGGTGTCTCGACACAAACGAGCGAGAAATGCTTGGATATAACGGTCTCGCCATCGCGCAAAATGATATCGGGAGCGTACTCCCGGTCATTCGCGACATCGCCCATGGAAAATTGCCAGCTGCCGGTCCCTTCGTAGGGAGGGCAGCCAAAGATTTTCGCTCCCGTCGCTGCCTTGAGGATCTTTGTCGCTGGCGAATGATCCTTATGGGTGTGAGTAACAAGGATGTTTTTAATGGTCTCGCCGCCAAGTGCGCCTAGCAGCGCCGCGATATGCTCTGGCCGGTTTGGCCCAGGGTCGATGACAGTGACTTCGCCCGATCCGATGATATAAGTGCAGGTTCCGGTAAATGTCATGGGCCCGGCATTGCCGGCGACCATTCGGCGCACGAGCGGCGATAAGCGGATGAGTTCGCCGGGTGCTCCGCTAGAGGAAAAGTCGAACGGGATCATGCCGCGCACGCCCTTTTTAGCCAGACCATAGACCGAACCCCGTCACTCTTTACGCTACACGTAGGCTTGCGAGACTGATACAGGAGATTTGGGATAACATAATTACGCCGTGGGTGGCGTGCGTAGGCCCTCGCGCTGGACTTGCTCGCCGGGACTATGGCAGATAGTCCCTCGCGAAGCGGCCTATTGCGGCGCCGCGCGTAGCGGGAGCGTAGAAGACGGTTCGACGCGGGCGTGGCGGAACTGGTAGACGCGCTGGACTCAAAATCCAGTTCTGGTGACAGAGTGTCGGTTCGACTCCGACCGCCCGCACCATGGCCTGTCCTGCAACGGGTAATCATCCGCGCTGCGGCGCCTCGAATGCGGCGAACAAAACTTGCGTGTCTCCGAATTGGCGCTCCTCAAGAAGAGTAAAGCCTGGCGGTAGGTTGATCCTCACGCCCCCGCCTTCCTCGATAAGAATGAGCGCATGCGCCTCCAGCCACCCACCCTCGCGTAAACTTTCCAATGCCGGGGTAATCAAACCCCGGCCGTAAGGGGGATCGAGGAAGGCGAGGTTATATCTACCTTGCTGTCCCGCAATGCCGAGTTTGCGGGCATCCCGACGCACGGTCCGAGTCGTGCCGAGAAGATCTAATGCCGCGGCGTTACGCCGAATGAGCCGGTCCGCTTGAAAACTTTGATCGATAAACAGCGCAAAGCTCGACCCCCGCGACAAAGCCTCGAACCCCATGGCCCCGGTTCCGGCAAAAACATCGAGAACGCGCGCGCCTTCGGCTGGATCGCCGTAGGAGTGAGCGAGGATGTTAAAAAGGCTTTCCCGCAGGCGATCCGCCGTCGGGCGAATGAGCGAGGTGCGGGGCCCCTGCAAGGGCCGCCCCTTTAGACTGCCACCAACAATCCGCATATACTGGCAAGGCGAGGCGGCACTAAGAGGGGAGAATTGGCTCGCCGCGCCCTCCACCTCGGCCGCCTCCTGGCCTTTGGCTGCGTGGGTTAAGCAAAGGCTTTCGCTTTGGCCTGGTCCTTTTCGGAAGGGAAGGCTTTGCCTTAATGCGGGCGTGTTCCTTTTGCGTCGACTTCCCCCTCGCCGGCAGGCCCCCATTGGCACCGCCATTTCTGAGGTGCTCGATTATCACCTTCCTCCCCTGACCATCCGTTGTCTCACGGCGCTCGACGCGCTTTCGCTGCTCCTGCGGCTTGTCTCTCTCCACCCGCAGCACCGAGACGTGCCTGCGCTGGCGCATCGAAGGCCGACGAGCGGCGCCGCCCAGAGGTCGAGGCGTTGCGGTATCATCGGGCCGCTTTCCGCGGGGGCTCGAAAAATCCGCCTGCGCTTGCGCTGAGAGAGCCGGGCCAAGCTGGTCGCGAAGCACGCGCGTCGGGACCTCTTCAACAGCGCCGTCTTTGAGTTCGCCGAGCTGGAACGGCCCGTATGAGAGTCTTATCAGGCGATTTACGCGAAGGCCAAAATGTTCCAGGATACATCTGATCTCGCGGTTCTTGCCTTCCCGCAATGTCATCGTGAGCCAGCTATTCACGCCCTGGGTGCGATCAACGGACAGCTCGATAGCGGCGTAGCGGATGCCGTCGATGCTGATGCCTTGCCGCAGCTTCTCAAGCGCCATGGGATCAATCACACCGTGAGCGCGGACGCGATACCGGCGAGTCCATCCGGTTCTCGGATGTTCGAGGACGCGCGCCAGTCCTCCGTCATTCGTCAAAAGCAGCAGTCCTTCGGAATTAATATCGAGCCGCCCGATGCTCATCAGGCGCGGAAGATGCGGCGAGTGCTGCCGGAAAAAGCCGAAAACGGTCGGGCGGCCTTCTGGATCCCGATTCGTGGTCACAAGGCCGCGCGGCTTGTGGAACAAGAACAGCCGCGTTCGCTCGTATGGAGTGAGCAGATTGCCGTCAACAGTGATTTTATCGCGCCCTTCCACGCTGACGGCCGGGCTCCCGAGTGGTACGTTATTGAGCTCGACGCGTCCCTCGGAAATCCAGCGTTCGGCCTCACGACGGGAACAAAGGCCCGAACGCGCCATAACCTTAGCGACGCGGGCGCCGCGCGGCTCAGTTCGCTCGTTGGGAAAGCGCGGGATGGCGGCTTTCGCCCGCTTGCCTTTTCTATCCTCTATTTTGCTCATGAGCATTCGATAGCATAATGTTTAAGGAAGGGCGCCAGTCCGCCTTTGCTGCTTGGGCGGCCCTTACAAAATGGCTAGCGCATTTTATCTCTCTCTCGCTTTGAAAACGCAAGGCTTGCAAAAAGATCCTATGACATGTGCCTTCGAGGAAGCGCGCGCCGCTGAGGGGCGCGGCGACGTGCCGATTGGCGCGGTCATCGTCTGCGGGGGAATCATCATCGCGCGCGGCGGCAATGAAACGCGACGGGTGATAGATCCAACGGCTCATGCCGAGATCGTGGCTATTCGCGAGGCTTGTCATTTTAAAAAATCGGAAAGGCTGCCGTTTTGTGACATTTACGTCACGCTTGAACCTTGCGCCATGTGCGCGGCGGCCATTTCTTTCGTCCGGTTGCGTCGGCTTTATTTCGCCGCGTACGATCCAAAAGGAGGCGCCGTTGAGCATGGGTCCCGCTATTTTCAGCAGCCAACCTGTCACCACGCGCCTGAGGTTTATGGCGGCATCCGCGAAAGCGAAGCCGCAGCAATATTGGCTTCTTTTTTCAAAATGCGGCGATAAATATCAAGAGGCGAGAAACCTTAGGGGAAACTATGACAGGCCGCTACCTTGACAGTTGCGCTTCAGACGAACAATAGGACTGGTATGAGCCTGAAACCAAAACTTCGCGTTTTTCTTTGTGCTCCTCGGGGCTTCTGCGCCGGCGTCGTGCGCGCGATCGATGCAGTGGAGGAGGCGCTGCGCCTTTACGGCGCGCCCGTGTATGTGCGGCATGAGATTGTGCACAATAAATACGTTGTCGAGGCTTTGAAGGCGAAGGGCGCCGTTTTCGTCGAAGAACTCGATGAAGTGCCAGATACTGCAAAGCCGGTCATTTTTTCGGCGCATGGCGTGCCGAAGTCCGTGCCTCTCGATGCCCATAGGCGCAAAATTTTTGCGATCGATGCGACATGCCCACTCGTCACGAAGGTTCATCGCGAAGCCGAGCTTCATCATAAGCAAGGGCGCCAGGTGCTTCTTGTAGGCCACGCGGGCCATCCCGAAGTCGTTGGAACACTTGGGCAATTGCCAGAAGACTCAATAATATTGGTACAAACTCCCGAAGATATCGAGAACCTGCATCTGAGAGACGAAAACAAACTCGCTTACGTGACTCAAACAACGCTGTCGGTCGATGATACGCGCTCGATGGTCGCCGCCCTAATGCGGCGCTACCCCAAGATCGTCGGACCCCATCGGGAGGATATTTGCTATGCGACGACCAACCGCCAGGAGGCGGTAAAGCGAGTCGCCCCAATCGTCGATGCTTTGCTCGTTGTGGGCTCTTCCAATTCTTCGAACTCGCAGAGGCTGAAAGAAGTCGCCGAGCGATCGGGATGTCAGCTCGCCCATCTGGTGCTGCGGGCCGAAGATGTCGACTGGAGCGTGTTTGGCGCGATCTCATCGCTTGGCATTGCGGCGGGTGCTTCGGCGCCCGAGATCCTCGTCGAGGAAATCATGGATGCCTTTGCTGAGCGATTTGAATTGCACGTCGAGACGGTATCGACGGCCGATGAAAGCGTATTTTTTCCACTGCCGCGAGAAGTGCGACACGCAGCCGCCAGCTGAGCTGACTTCCCTTAAGCCAACGTCGTTGCCAAAACTCTCAGCGTTGATCATCGCGGGGCCGACCGCGAGCGGAAAATCAAGCCTGGCTCTGCGCCTCGCCCGCGCCCTCAATGGCGTGATCATCAACGCCGATTCAATGCAGGTCTACCGTGATCTACGCATCCTAAGCGCTCGCCCTCACCCCGACCACGAAGCAATTGCCCTGCATCGCCTCTACGGGCATATCGATGGCGCTGTGAATTACTCAGTCGGGCGATGGCTCGCCGATATTGCGCCAGTGCTGGAGGAGGTACGGGGCGCGGGCCATTTGCCAATTATCGTTGGCGGAACAGGGCTTTACTTTAAGGCCTTGATGCAAGGCCTTTCGGCCATACCGCAGGTTTCTAGCGACGTCCGCCGAAAGGTGCGCGCTGAGAGCACGGGTCTGCCAGCATCAGAACTTCATGCCCGCCTTAAACAATGTGACCCCGCGATTGCGGCAAGGCTGAGGCCGACCGACCCACAGCGCATTCTACGTGCCCTCGAAGTCTTCGAGGCAACGGGGCAGAGCTTGCTATCCTTCCAACGTTCGCGTACACTACCTTTGCTTGAAGCCAACGAGGTTTTTGCCGTTTTCCTGCGAATGGAAAGAAAAGCGTTAAAGGAGCGCGTCGCCTCGCGCGTTGACGCCATGGTCCATGCCGGCGCGCTCGAAGAGGTGGCCCGCCTGCGGGAGCTCGGCTATGACTCAGCCTTGCCTATCATGCGGGCCCTCGGCGTGCCTCATCTTATTGCTTACCTTAACGGCGAGATTCCTTTGGCGGACGCGGCGCGCCTCGTAACCAGCGACAGCGTGCACTATGCCAAGAGGCAAGAGACTTTCGCCCGTAATCAGCTGATCACTTTCGAATGGCTCGCCCCAGAGGAAGCAGAGGCGTGCGCCTTGCGCCATTTCGCCTAGATTTTAATGGCGCCAAAAAAAGATCTGCCCGAGGGTTAAAAATATCTCCGCAACGATCAAGAACACGACCGTCGCCTCGAGCCGCGTTGCCCGGTCAGCATCAATCATGTCGGTCAACGTCCTCGCAGTCTCGACGATGGTATCGAGCTTGCGTTTCAAAGTTTCCGCCCGTTCTTTAAGCTCATACTCATCCTCGAGCCTGGTGTAGAGACGCTCGAGATCCGGGCGGTCCCATAAAACATCAGGCTTTTCTTCGACCGCGACCCGGCCGGAAACGCGATGCTGCACGAGAAGCGTTTGGCCGATCAGCTTGAGCATTGAGCGGCGATTCCAGGGCGGCCGGCCATTGCGCGCAAGCTGAGCCGCGAAGGGCTCGATGATGTCGAAGACGGAATTGACTTGGCGTTCATCGCGGCCGAGCGAAACGCTTTTGGCAAGCGCATCGGCCACAACGAGAAGGCGCGGCGCCGACAGGTCTTTCATGGCGAGGGCGCCGCCCGGCGGGATTTTATCGTCGCGCTCAGCTGAAGTGTCGAGAATGGCCGACTCATCGTCGATTGGCTCGTGCGGGCCGGAAACGCGCAACTTAACGCGCATCAATACATCGTCTTCCTCGAGCGGCGATAGCCCGATCATCACGGCGACGCCGAAACGGTAAAGCGCGACAAAACCGCCGGAACCGGTGTGAAAGGCAAGGGGTGTCGCCGAGATCATATCGGAGCGCTCGAGGCCGGCTGTGTCGATCCGGTCGCCAAGATGAAGGGCCCGGGCGGTGACACGACGTGCTTCGACTTTGGCGGGAAGAGGGGCTGCATCTGCCATGGGATATACCTATGCGAGAGCGCCGCCCTTTGGAAGCTGCCGCTCTCATCTTTGCTCAAAGCACGCCAGTTCTCTTACGTAGTTCAGAACGGAGCGCGTTGACGGCGGCTTGGTGATCGGCTATGGGTGCCCAATGCGAGCAGGAGTAGCGAATTTGCACGTCCTTATTGTAACGCGTGCGCCGGGGAAGGGTCGAGGATAGCTCCGTACCCCTTCGATTGGCGCGTTTTTATGGCCCTTATGGGCCTTTTTTATTGCCCAAACTTCAGAAATGGCCAACACTTCGAAAATGATGCCCGGAGCCTAAAATGACAGAGATAATGACAGGCGCAGAAATGGTGGTCCGCGCTTTGAACGATCAAGGTGTCGATGTCATATTCGGCTACCCGGGCGGTGCTGTCCTCCCGATTTATGACGTTTTATTTCATCAAAAACATATCAGGCATGTGCTTGTCCGCCATGAGCAGGGCGCCGCGCATGCCGCCGAAGGCTTTGCGAGATCGAGCGGCAAGGCGGGCGTGATCCTCGTGACCTCAGGCCCCGGCGCGACCAATGTTGTGACAGGGCTGACCGACGCTCTTATGGATTCCATCCCGGTTGTTTGCATCACCGGGCAGGTACCCACCCATCTCATTGGTTCAGATGCATTTCAAGAATGCGATACCGTCGGCATCACCCGCCACTGTACGAAGCACAACTACCTTGTGCGCCAGATCGAGGACCTGCCGCGCGTTTTGCACGAAGCTTTTTATGTCGCGCAACACGGCCGCCCGGGGCCGGTCGTCATCGATATTCCCAAGGATGTGCAATTTGCGATCGGCACTTATGTCGGTCCGCGCAACATCGAGCACAAGACTTACCGGCCGCGGCTTGACGGTGACGCACAGCCGCTCGCTCGGGCCGTCGAAATGATGGCGGCGGCGCGCCGGCCTATTCTCTATACCGGTGGCGGCGTGATCAATGCGGGTCCCGAGGCCTCGCGTCTTTTGCGGGAATTGGCCGAGCTGACGGGCTTTCCCCTGACATCGACGTTGATGGGGCTTGGAGCTTATCCCGCGTCCGGCAAAAACTGGCTCGGGATGCTTGGAATGCATGGCACTTACGAAGCGAATAATGCCATGCACGGCTGCGATCTCATGATTGCGATCGGCGCCCGCTTTGACGATCGGATTACCGGAAGGCTTGATGCTTTCTCCCCTGGCTCGAAAAAAATCCACATCGATATAGATCCATCCTCTATCAACAAAAACGTTAAGGTTGATCTCGGTATCGTCGGCGATTGCGGCCATGTGCTACGCCAGCTTATCAATGCTTGGCGGGCGCTTGCCTCCAAGCCAGATAAGAGTGTTCTCGCGAAATGGTGGGCCCAAATCGACAAGTGGCGCGCCCGCAACTCTCTAACTTTCAAAAACTCGATTAAGGTCATCAAGCCACAATATGCGGTGCAAAGGCTCTATGAGCTGACAAAGTCGAGGAATACTTACATCACGACCGAGGTCGGCCAGCATCAGATGTGGGCAGCTCAGCATTACCATTTTGAAGAGCCGAATCGCTGGATGACGTCTGGCGGTCTCGGCACCATGGGCTACGGGCTGCCCGCGGCAATTGGCGTGCAAATGGCGCATCCCGGTGCGCTCGTCATCGATATTGCCGGCGAAGCCTCCATTCTCATGAATATGCAGGAGCTCTCGACAGCGGCACAATACCGGCTTCCCGTAAAAATTTTCATCCTCAATAACGAATATATGGGCATGGTGCGGCAATGGCAGGAACTGCTGCACGATGGCCGCTATTCTCATAGTTACTCGGAGGCGCTGCCCGATTTTGTCAAGCTTGCCGAGGCTTATGGCGCGCATGGCATTCGCTGCTCTGATCCGTCGAAACTTGATGATGCTATCATGGAGATGATTGATACGCCGGCAACCGTCGTTTTCGATTGCGTAGTCGATAAAACCGAGAATTGCCTGCCAATGATTCCTTCGGGCAAGGCCCACAACGAAATGATTCTGCCGGGAGATGAGGCAGAAATCGAGGATGCCATCGACGCGTCCGGCAAGGTTTTGGTGTGATGAATATGAACGCTCCGCTATCCCCTTATTCCTCCGCTCTCGGTAAAGCGAATAGCGAGGTTCACACGCTCTCGGTACTTGTCGATAACGAGCCAGGCGTCCTCGCCCGCGTCGTCGGTCTGTTCTCTGGCCGAGGCTACAATATTGAGAGTCTGACGGTTGCCGAGGTAGCTCATGCGGAACATCTTTCCCGCATCACCATCGTCACCTCTGGAACGCCGGAAGCGATTGAGCAAATTGGCCATCAGCTGGAGCGGCTCGTGCCCATCCATAAAGTCACCGATCTGACACTTCGTGGCAATGCCGTCGAGCGCGAACTCGCCATGATCAAGGTTGCCGGCAAGGGGGCCAACCGCGATGAGGCCTTGCGATTGGCGGAAGCTTTCCGTGCCCGGGTTATCGATGCCTCGATCGAGAGCTTTGTATTCGAGCTTACTGGTGCCGTTGGAAAAATCGATCAGTTCATCGAGCTTATGCGTCCCATTGGGCTCGTCGAAGTCTCGCGCACTGGCATTGCCGCCATGTCGCGGGGTCCCAATCCGACATAGTGCTAGGCCCTACGGATTAGTCGATACTTCGCCCGTACGGGCTGCCATGTCGGCGAGAGTTATTTGGACGGTCCGCGTTTCATCGCCCCACACGATTGTCAATGTGGCGCTCTGGCCGACGCCGAGCTCTTCGAACATACTGCCAAGATCACTGATGCCATGGACCTTTTGGCCATTGACGGCGGTGATGCGTCCTCGATCGTGCCGTTGCTGGTCATGCCTTTCAGCCCCGCTTGCGCGGCTGGCGAACGAGGCAAAACCTTGATTATTATCACGCCATCAATGCCCGCTTGCGCCGCGGCGGTTTCCGTGGCGGCCGCGATGCCAATGCCAGGCAGTGGCACGTGACCAGTGTTGATTAGCTGCGTGACGACCCGGTTGCCGACATCCACTGGAATGGCGATGCCCAGGCCCGCCGAGGCGCCTGATCCAGAGATGATCATGGTGGTGATGCCGATCAAGCGGCCCCCCTTGATGACATGGTAGTTAGTGACGATGTGGCCGGCCGGATCGCAAATGATCCCGGAACCCGTCTGGACCCCATTCTGGTCCCTCATCAAAACTTCTTGCGGATTCTTGCGGACGAAGACGGCAACGACACATGGTGCAACGGTTTCAAAGATCTTAATCGAAGTCTGCTCAGACTCGGTGAGATCGGCATGCGGCGTGACCATCCGGGCAGGCGCTGAAAACCACAGAGCTATGAGGTAGGGCTCGGCCACATAAAAGGTGGCAACCACGAGTAGCCAAACCGTAAGGATACCAAGGAATTTGCGGGCCATTGAAAGCCTCTTCCTGATGCCGGCGCTTGCGCGCAAGTCTGGTGGCAAGTCTGACCCCGGGCTCGGAAACAATTGAGGACTGGCCTAAAACCGAAATCCATGCCAAGGGACTGCCAGCGACCGACCACGTGGAGGAAATGTTTCGTTATGCGCGTCTATTACGACTCCGACGCCGACATTAATCTCATTAAGGGCAAAAAAGTTGCCATCATCGGATACGGAAGCCAAGGCCACGCCCATGCCTTGAATTTGCGCGACTCGGGGATCAGGGAAGTTTGTGTAGCGCTCCGCGAAGACTCGACGACCGCAAAAAAAGCCACCGCGGTCGGGCTTGAGGTGAAGACGGTTTCCGATGCAGCGAAATGGGCGGATGTCGTCATGCTGTTGGCTCCAGACGAGCTGCAAAGGGATATCTACAAGGATCATCTTCGAATTAATTTGAGGCAGGGCGCCACTTTGATGTTCGCCCATGGCCTTAATATCCATTTTAACCTCATTGAGCCGCGTGGTGACCTCGATGTGATCATGGTCGCGCCCAAGGGACCAGGCCATACGGTGCGATCGGAATATAAACGCGGCGGTGGCGTGCCTTGCCTCGTGGCCGTCGCGCGCAATCCATCCGGAAACGCGCATGAGCTCGCGCTCTCCTATGGATCCGCGATTGGCGGCGGCCGCGCGGGTCTCATTGAGACGACGTTCCGCGAGGAATGCGAGACGGATCTGTTCGGCGAGCAAGTGGTGCTCTGCGGCGGCCTCGTCGAACTGATCCGCAACGGCTTTGAGACGCTGGTCGAGGCTGGCTACGCGCCTGAAATGGCGTATTTTGAATGCTTACACGAGGTAAAACTAATAGTTGATCTGATCTATGAGGGCGGTATCGCGACTATGAATTACTCGGTGTCGAATACTGCGGAATACGGCGAATATGTTACTGGACCTCGCATTATCAACGCGCAAACGAAAACCGAGATGAAACGGGTTCTGGGGGATATCCAATCGGGGCGCTTTACTCGTGACTGGATGCTCGAGAACGAGGTTAATCAGACATCTTTCAAAGCAATGCGGGCGAAATCGGCGGCACATCCGATTGAGGAAGTCGGCGCCCGGCTTCGCGCGATGATGCCATGGATCGGCGCCAACAAGCTGGTCGATAAGGATAAGAATTAGGCACCGCAGGCCCTGAAAACTCCGCCAATATTGGCTCGTCACCTCCGGCCGACTGGCTTGGTTTCACGTGAAACATTTTGGTAAGCTCTCTCCTCCTCATCGGACAAAATCCTACGTCCCAGGGTTGGGGTAGCGGCTTGCTCGGAAGGATGGTCCGCCGGCTGTTGGCGGCTTTTCTTCTTGCGAGGCTCGCGTGGCTCGCCCATGAGGGCCGGCTGGAACAGCACGGCCGACGTCAGCGTACAAGCAAGGGAAAGCGCCAGCAGCTGGCCCATGGTCGACATGCCAGGGCCTGTGCCGGTATCCGCCACTGCCTCTAGCCTGCCAGCCCCGTTGCGCAGCGCCGAGATATTTTCAATTTCTGTTGGGGGGGCCTCGGGGGCAACGTTGAGGGAGGGAAGAAGGACATGGCGGGCGCGTTTCCGGTTTTGATCCTCGGGAATGAAATTATCGATCGTTCGCGTCTGTGCAACTTGCAAAAGCGCGCTCAGCTTCTTGGCAATGGCAAGCACCTCCTGATGAGAGGAGGCCAGAACTTCCGCCGAATTGGCGCCGAATTCTGGGTCCTGGCTCAGCTGCAGAAAAGTCGCGACTGCGGGCGAATTCTTGCTTTGCAGATGGAGCGGGTTGAAGTCGAATTGAAGCGGCAATGCCGGCGACGACCAAGGCTGTGGTCGCCCCGATAACGACGAAACGATGCCGCCGCAGGAGGTGATCGATCGGGGCTAGAGCCGGTTGCCGCAGGGGGCGATCGCTCATCGGGCGGCAGCACAAGGGTAATCAACGCTGGCAGGAGAGTAAAACTCGCAAGATAGGCAATCACCATCCCGCATCCGGCGATTTTCCCGAGCTGTGCCAGCCCCGTGTAGGCCGTCGGCGTGAATGACAAAAAACCAACCGCGGCTGCCGCGGCTGCAAGAGTGAGCGGCATTCCAACGAGTTCGGCAGATTGCGTCAGCGCTTGGCAAAGATCGTGTGTCACAAACCGTCGCGCCCGGTAGCGCACGTTGAACTGCACCGAAAAGCCAGCGCCCAAGCCAACGAACAAAATGGCGAATGCCATTGAAATGGGGTTCAGAGCGCCGGCGACGAGTACGCCGATGCCCGCTGTTATTATCAAGCCTATGGCCAGCGTGATGCCGACAGCAAAAACCAGATGGAAAGACCGTAGCGCCAGCCAAAGTATCAGGAAAATGAAAAGGGCCGTGACGGCACTGTTGAGGGCAATGCCTTTGGTGACCGTTGAAAACTCGTCATCGGAGATCGGCACGGGCCAGTTAAGCGAAGGTCTACCTGGTATTTTGAGAGCGGCAAAGCAGCCGCGGCATCACGGATTGCCTCGCTGGCAGGTCGGCCAGGCTCGAGCTGCCCCGAACAGGCACGACCTCGATCATACGTCGCAGCTCATTCAGTTGAGGCCCGCCTGCAAAAGTTCTTGCCATGAAAAAAAGCTGGCTTTGCGATTTTTTCCAGTGTCGCGGAAATTTGGTCAAAAGCCGGGGCTGCTTTATCCAGAGGAAGGAAGCCTGCCCGGATGCCCCGGATTGAAAGCGAAAGCGCCTTTACGAGGCCCCTAAGGCTCGGGTCCTTCGCCAATATAGCGATTAGCGGCTTAGCTCTGATGAGTTGCGTTGTTCTTTGTTCGACGTCCTGCAAGGGGAGAAAAAGCAGCCCGTTTTTTTGGAAAAATTCTCCCCCTTGTAATTCTTGCACCGAGCGGAAGAGAGTTGTCCTGTCTGAGAGCGTCTGCGTTAAGGCTTCTCCTGCTGCCGCGGTCTGCTCCGGAGTTTTACCATCAATGACGATGATGATCGATTGCGACGTCTGCGGAAACGCCGCGTTGTAGGCGATTTCCCGTTTTCGCCAAGGCAAGTCACGCGAAATGAGATCGTTGACATCCGTATCAATGGCAAAATTAAATAACGCATAGGTTCCGAGAAGCGCAGCAAGCGCTATCGCGGAGAGTATAACCAGCCAAACGCGACGTATACAAAAGCCAACAAGCCAACCAAGCGCCGAACTCAGCATGGAGAAAACTTCATTATCAGGCACTGCGCAGGAGCGCCAAGGAACTCAGAAACTCCTTTGGGCAAACGAAGTTCCTAAAGCGAGGCCCGGCGATACGCGCTCGCCGCTGTCCGGCTTGGCCAATCATGCTTCATGCTAGGAACGCGCAGAGCCAGAAATGATCGAGGTTGACGTTAAACTGCACGCTGGAGCTTTTTTCTTAAACGTAGCCTTTGCCAATAACGCTAGCATCACGGCTCTGTTTGGTCCGTCGGGCTCGGGCAAGTCGCTCACGCTTCACCTCGTCGCGGGCCTTCTTCGCCCCGATCAAGGACGTGTGGTTCTCAATGGCGTTGTTTTTGCGGATGCGAAACAAAATATTTTCGTTCCGATGCACCGGCGGCGCATTGGCGTGGTCTTTCAGGAATCAAATCTATTCCCGCATCTTAGCGTCAAACAAAACCTCCTTTACGGGCGCTGGTTTGCACCGCAACGCGAATGCCTAATTAGCTTTCCCGCAGCCATCGAGATTTTGGGGATTGGCGCACTGCTCACCCGGCTGCCTGCCGGCTTGTCGGGGGGCGAAAAACAGCGTGTGGCAATAGGACGAGCATTGTTATCCGGCCCACGACTTCTTTTATTCGATGAGCCGCTCGCGGCGCTCGACATTGCCCGCAGGCAAGAGATCCTGCCATTCATTGAACGTGTTCGAGATGAATTCAAAATCCCCATTGTCTATGTTTCGCACGCGATCGAAGAGGTGATGAGGCTTGCTGATAGCGTGGTCGTCATGGAGGCCGGCCGCGTCAAGTCAATCGGCTCGCCGAGCGAGACCTTTGGAAGAATCACCAGCCAAATAGAAGGGAGTCGCTTCAATCAACTGTCGGTGCTCACCGCCGTGGTTGACAGCGAGAATACCGTACTTGGACTGACGAAGTTACAACATCCCGCGGGAACCATTTGGATTATTGGCCGGGCAGGGCAGAAGGGGCATATCACGCGCGTCATCGTGCGAGCGATCGACGTCGTGCTGGCAAAAGACGCCCCTGCTGGCCTAAGCACCCGCAGCGTGCTTTCAGGAACTATCGCAAAACTTGCCCACGATGGGCCGCTAGTGACGGTCGAGATCACTCTCAAGGGAGAAGGCTATTTGCTGGCCATTGTGACGAGAGGCGGCTATGAAGAGCTTGACCTCAAACCCGGGATGCAGATCTTTGCTCTCTTCAAAGCCTCGGCAGTTGATGAGCAAAAACTCCTTTAGCTAAGCACGCCGATGGCCGCATGCCTACCGTTCGCAGCTTTGGCGTACTCAATCATTTATAAAGAAGGAGTACAAATAGGGACTAGAGACTAGTTAAATCTAATCCCGCATTACCATGTTCGCATCTTCCATACGCGAACGAAGGTAATTGTCGAACTCTCTTTCTAATTCTGGCTTGTTCCCCGCGAATTCTACAACGCCGTAACTGTTGCGCTTTAAATCCTCGTTAGGATCGAATTGGTGGTTGATGAACATACGCCATCGCGAGGTGTAGCCCCGAAAGTTCTTATCGCCGTGCCACTTGTGTTCGATTGTATAAGGGGCGAAGCCGAGTTTATTCTTGAGTGCAGTGGCGCGCCTTTGCCAAACCATGACTGCATTGGCGTATGCATTATCAGCGCTGCACGGCAGCGATTCCTTGGCTCGCCCAATTAAACCAAGCGCCATATGATGGTCGCCTGAACCCATCCCGCCCAGCTCAAACAATCCTCCTACAGCATCCAGCGCCACACGGGTCCATGCCCAAGCGTAGCCAGGATGAGGGAATGCCTGCTTGCCGTAAAGGCCCTTTGATTTGAAAGATTGCCCCCGCTTGTAGTAGAGGCTAGCGAAACTGCTATGGGCCTCTAAATGCTCGTCATTAGGCCCCAGGTCGTAGCATGTCTGCCAGGGCTGGATAACAGGATAGAGTTGGAGGGCGTCCATGATGCCCGAGGCCCATCCCGGCAGGCGAAACCTGATATCTGCGTCAAAGAACGCTAGATATCGTGCAGTATCTGGTAAGCTCGATACTCCAATATTCATCAGGTTTTCTTTTGACCATGCCGCTGTTGTAGCATGGACCATCTTATAAGTTAACTTGCTTGCATCAATTATTGCCGTCAAATCCATGAGGCTTGGGCTGCGAGCGCCATGCACGCATTCCACCATGACAACACTAACATTCGGCTCCTTTGCCCAATCTAGAATTACATCACGTGCCAAAGTGATGCGGGAGGTCCACTGAAGTGGATTAGAAATGCACGTGATGATGTATAATGTGTCATTTACCATTTGATTCCCAAAGGCCTGTCAGAATAATCGAATTATCAGTATCTTTTTTATACATTATTGCTGCAACAGCAATGGGCATTGCCTGACAAGGATGGATGCTGTTCGCACTGGGCTCGCTGTGCATGCGGTGCAGTTGCGCATATTAGCCAGTAAGGCAGCTAGGTGTGCAGGCCGAAAAGTCCGAGGCGTGAGCCAGTTGTGAACGAAGGCTGAACCTTTGCTTCAGCACATGTTCATGCAGCGCCGGCAACTCTTTCTCCCTGAATCGGAACCGCAAGGGCGAGCCCACGGTGCCGTAGGCATGCGAAATAGCGGGGCCTCGCTCCAAGGAACTGTGTGAGACGTCTGAAAACTTGTGAGGCGAGCAAGAACTGGTCAGCTCGAGACCACAAAAAGGAGAGAGAAACATGATCCAGAAGAAACGTCGCATCACCGGGATCACGTTCGCGGCAACATTGCTTACAGCCGGCGCGGCCGGCGCAGAGACCGTGATCGTAGAGCGGCCAATGCCCGCGCCGGTGGTTGAGGCAATACCGGTTGCCCAGGGCCAAGCTCCAAGTGGGTACCGGGCCACTGGGTCTGGCGTGGCGGCGACTGGTTCTGGATCACTGGGCACTACGTCGAGGGAGTAGCAGTCGTGCCGCCCATGCCGGCGCCGGTCACAGAAGTGCGACCGCCACAACCTTCTCCCCAGCACTTTTGGGTTCGCGGCCATTGGGGGTGGGAGGGCCGGGGCTGGAACTGGCATCCGGGCGTCTGGTTCCGCCCGTGATAATCGAAACAAGAAACGGGCGGCCTCGGCCGTCCTGCAGGCGTTATCACTCACTGAAAGAGAGCACGGGAATTCGGCGCGCCCCCAAAACAGGCCCAAGCGCCAGCGGCCGCCTCCACGCATTCATATAGCCGAGGAATTTAGACGCGCCCAATGCGCGCCATGCCGCTCTTGGCGACCGCGCTGCTTGGATCAAAGCTCAGCGCCCGCTGGTAGGACTCGGCTGCCTTGGCGCGGTTGCCAAGCTTTTCATAGGCGAGTCCAAGGGCCGCCCAGGCATCGGCATTTTTATTATCCACATTGAGGGCCGCATTGAAATCTTCGATCGCCTTGTCGTTTTTTCCCAGCGCGATAAAACTTTGGCCGCGGGCTTGATAAGGAGCTCCCGCAAAGGGGTCCCGATCAATGGCGTTGTCGAAATCGGTGATGGCCTCCTCATGCATGCCTAGGCGCTGGTAAATCAAACCTCGCGCGTGAAACGCTTGCGCGTTTTCGGGATTTAGGCGGATGGCCTGGTCAAGATCGGCCCTTGCTTGATCAAGTTTTCCTTGCGCGCGAAGCAGGTTGGCTCGCCCAAGATAGGCAGGCGCATGGTTTGGATCGGCGACAATAGCGCTATCAAAATCGGTCAGCGAGGCATCGTTACGATTAAGCTGCCGGAAGGCAAGGGCCCGGTTGGTCAAGGAGGCAGCACTACGCGGGTTTAATTTAATCGATTGGTTGAAATCGGAAACGGCTTCTTCGAATCTGCCTGTTCTGGCGTAGGCGACGCCCCGCGTGTTGTAGGCTTCGGCACTTGCTGGATTGCGTTGAATGACCTCCGTGAGGGACGCAAGGTTGGCGGAGGCCTCGGCCGGGGCCTGCTCAGTGAGCTCGGCAACGCCCATGCCTTGTTTGCCTACAAAATTATTCGCCGTTTCGCATCCTAGGAGGGCCAGCAATAAAACTGTGGCAAGTCCGAGATTAACGCCGCCTGCGCGGGCCATGATACTTCTCCAGGCAGGCGGCAAATCGATCATAACTCAGCTAGCTGCGATCGAACCAGACCATCGAGCGTGTGGAAGGAGAGGCTGGTTTCTTATTCCGTTGGCCTAACGGGGCACCGTCGCTGTGGCCTTGGACCGCGACGGCAGAGCCCCTTCGCGCTGAAGTTTTTTGCGGGCAAGCTTGCGAGCGCGCCGGACTGCCTCAGCTTTTTCGCGGGCGCGCCGCTCGGAGGGCTTTTCGTAATGGCCGCGCAACTTCATTTCCCGGAAAATACCCTCGCGCTGCATTTTCTTCTTGAGGGCTTTTAGCGCCTGGTCGACATTGTTATCTCGCACGAGAACTTGCACAGATCGTCCTTTGTTTTGAGCCGAATTTGTGTTTCGAGCCGGATTTCGCTCACGGCGTGCTTTAGGCACAATCCAACCGGCACCAGAAGGCACCTCAATAAGCGGCTCTTGTTAACAGAATTGGGTTTTTCTGTAAAGCCCGTGCACGAGCTCAGGGTAGATCGGATTTTGCCGGTCGGTGTCGCGCTTGATGCGCTGAGTGCATCCTGCTTGCGCAATGCGAGAATGCCAGGCGCATGGTACTTTCGAGCGATCAGCCTGTTGGCTGCGCGGGCGGAGCCGCTTTTCTGCCTTTTTGCTCTATCCTATATGCTAAGCCGTGTTGATTCTGGAGGAAGCGATGCGTTTGCGTTGCCTGATGCTCGTAGCAGGTTTTTGCTGGGCGGGTGGACTTCAGCCATCCTTGGCGCAGGACAAGGGAACGCTTGAACCGATCGTGCTGCCGCCACTTTCCCAGCCGGACGCCTCAACTCCGGCGAAGGAGCTCTTCGGGCGGCAGACGGTACCTGCGGCCCTTGCTTCGCGCACCATCGGTTTTTACTCACGCGGCTGCCTAGCAGGCGCGCAAGCGCTGCCTGTCAATGGTCCGACATGGCAGGTGATGCGGCTTTCGCGGAACCGCAATTGGGGCCACCCAGCGCTACTTGCTTTTCTCGAGCGCTTTGCACGAAAAGTGCCGACCGTCAGCCATTGGCCCGGTATTCTTGTGGGAGATCTGTCACAGCCGCGAGGTGGGCCGATGCTGACCGGCCATGCTTCCCATCAGATCGGGCTCGACGCGGACATCTGGCTGACACCGATGCCCAATCGTGAACTCTCGCGCCTCGAACGTGAGGAAATGTCGGCGGCAAACATGGTGCGCGCCGATCGACTCGACGTCGATCCGGCACGATGGACACCAGACCACGCTGCGGTCTTAAAGGCCGCTGCGCAGGACCCACATGTGGAACGCATTTTTGTTAATGCGGCCATAAAGAAAGCTTTGTGCCGCGAAGCCGCCGGCGACCGTTCATGGCTGCACAAGATCCGCCCCTACTTTGGACATGACTATCACTTCCACGTCCGGCTTGCATGCCCGGAGGGGGAAAACGCCTGCCGCGATCAGGATTCCGTCCCTCCAGGGGATGGCTGTGATGCTTCGCTCGCTTGGTGGTTTTCGGATGAGGTACTTCACCCTAGCCCGCAAAAAACTACGCCGCAGCCGCCGCTAACAATGGCACAGCTCCCTCCTGAATGCCGGCAGGTCTTGCAGGCGCGCTAGCTCAGCTTTGACGAGCCCGGCGGAGATCGTTAAAATACATGCTCCGATGCCGAAGGGCTATCGGCCAAGTCGAGGGGTGGGATTACTGCATGGTGAAGCTTCGAGCTGTGCCGTGGACTGATGCTGCGTCCCATGACGATCGCCGAGGGTGGACTATTCGGTCGGGCAAGCGGCTTTGATAAGCTTGCTTCTGCCGCCGCCTTTGATGGGTGAGCGGCTTTGCCGCCACCGCCTTTAGAACTATCCCGGGCCTGGCCATCACTAGCCACTCCGAAGGCAAAGACTGCAGCAACCAGAACTACACGCCAAGACATTTGTACACTCCGAACTCGAAAATTTTTAAAACACACTATCGCTGAAAACAAGAACCCACCTATTTCGTTGCATCAAGTTTCATTTTTTCAGTTGATGACACTTAACCAAAAATTTTTAAAATATTCTGTGTGTTAAAATACTCCTACAATATTGCACCACGACTCTTTTCTTATGGCAAGTGGGGCACGGGAGCTGGGCAAGTGATCCCCGTGCCGCCAAGGCCGCAGTAACCGCCTGGATTTTTTGCCAAATATTGTTGGTGATAAGCCTCAGCATAATAGAAGGGAGAGCGTTCGCGAATTTCCGTTGTTACAGGCGGAAACCCTCGTGACTTTAGCGCCTTTGCGTAATCTTCTCTGCTTGCCTCGGCGGTTTCCCGCTGAGCGCTGCTGGCAAATATAACCGATCGGTACTGAGTGCCGATATCGTTCCCCTGTTTCATGCCCTGGGTCGGGTCGTGATTCTCCCAGAAAATCTTGAGAAGCTCCCAGTAGGCAATTTTCGAGGGATCGAAAGCTACCATCACCACTTCTGCATGGCCGGTCCGGCCTGAGCACACTTCCTCATAGGTCGGATTCGGCGTTGCGCCGCCCGCATAGCCAACGGCGGTCACATGAATCGAATCGCCAAGCTCCCAAAACTTACGCTCCGCCCCCCAAAAGCAGCCCATGCCAAAAAACGCAGTCTCGATGTTGGGCGGAAAGGGCGGATGCAGCCTTCGCCTGGTCAGGAAATGGGTCTCGGCGGTTTTTATGGGCTCGACGCGTCCCGGAAGCGCTTCATTAAGGTCCGGGAGAGATTGGGCTTTTCGTCGAAATTGCAAGATGGAGCTCCCTAGCTTCTCAATCCTCTAGATTGGTCTTGATGGGGCCTTTGCAATAGGATTTTTAAGATGAACCCCAAGAAGATCCTTGCGAAGGCTTAATGGCTCGAGAATCCAGTTCCGGAGCGTGGCCGTTGGCCAAATTTCAATGCGAGGATCCCCCATCCGAAAAGAAAAAGAGAAGCAGGTAGCTGGGCAAAAGGGATGATTGCATTGGAAATAAGCATGGGGGAGATCGGTCGGCTGATTATATCATGCATAGGCACAAAAAGCTTGGTTACTAAAATGTACTTTAGTAAGTCGTTAATTGAAGTTAAACGCAAAGTTTTGGTGTCAAAATAATGATCAGCATCAATCAATAAGACTATAAACGCTACAGCTAAAAGGGAAAGTCCAATATAGCGGCAAATAAGTGGTGCCATGATTTCATCTCTTTAACAGAAAACTCATATTAAATTAGAATTGGAGAAAATTGAATATATGTGCTCCTGGGAGCGTGACCTAAAACAGCGCAAAGGTTCAGATTGCGTTCCTAGAGCCAAAGCATATATTAAGAAGAGTCCCACTCAAGAAAATTTCTCACTCGGTTAGTTTAGCCTATCCCGGAAAGATTGCTGGTTTTTGACTAAGCGCCCCCTTGTTGAAGCGCCATGGAGAGGAAGTTCATGAACACTGCGCCGCTCATGCCTAAAGCAACCGCTGTCTGGCTTGTGGAAAACACCTCGCTTACGTTCGAACAAATCGCGGACTTTTGCAACCTGCACCCTCTCGAAGTCAAGGGCATTGCCGATGGTGAGGTTGCTTCTGGGATAAAAGGGCACGACCCCATCACCTCCGGGCAATTGACTCGCGAGGAGATAGCCGCCGCCGAAGCAGATGAAACGCACCGGTTAAAGCTTGCACCCTCGAAGGTTCGGCTTCCCCAGGTCAGCCGAAAGCGGGGGGCGCGTTATACGCCTCTCTCACGCCGCCAAGACCGGCCAAATGCTATACTCTGGCTGGTGCGTAACCATCCAGAGCTGAAGGATGCCCAAATCATGCGCCTCGCCGGGACTACAAAAGCGACGCTCCAAGCTGTTCGAGATCGCACCCACTGGAATTCAGCCGCGCTGACGCCGGTCGATCCAGTGACTCTTGGCCTCTGCTCGCAAATGGATCTTGACTACGAGGTCACTCGCGCCGCCAAGGACCAGCCGACGATCGAGATTGATCACGGTCAAACCCTGGCGCCTAGCGGGCTCACAACACGGCAAGAAGAAGGCAATACTGGCGAGGGCGGCCTCTTTAACCAAGATGCTGCCGACAAGAGGGGATCTGAAGCAGACATCGACGTTGATTCCGTTTTCGCAAAGCTGGCTGAACTAAAAACCAAAGACTGAACGGCGAACGCTTGTTGAAAGTTTTTTAGTTCGAATCAGGAACATTACTCTCCATAGATCGGTGGATAAGCGGGGCTCCTTTGGATTGTGCGATGAAAGTAACCAAGTTCTCACGGAGCCTTCCTCTCATCTTTCTCACATTGGCGACCGGCCTCCCGGCACGCGCTGCTGATTATTTTTCCTCTGCGCCCCCGGCAGCCACGGTTCCGATTTATGGCGGCTTCAATCCCCTTGCCGATCCCCGATGCCGGGTTGTACCGATGCCGCAAGCAAATCTTTTCGGTGATACTGCGAGATTCCGCCCGACAGCTGTTTGCCAATCGCGCGGCCTTTACGCGGATTCTGTGCTATTCCCGTAACCCCCCAGCATTGCTCCGGCCCGTCGCTGGTTGTGTTGCAGCTCGCGCAGCGGAGGGTTTTGCCTCATGCCAAAAAATCCAAAGCGGCGGCAAAAGGCCGACACGGCGAGAATTTTAGAGATTTTCCAGCGCTTCGAGGCCGCTAATCCGCAGCCCAAAGGGGAGCTCGAATACACCAACCCATTCACTCTTCTTGTCGCGGTCGTCCTGTCGGCGCAGGCGACCGATAGCGGAGTGAACAAGGCGACGCGTGAGCTTTTCAAGATAGCCGATACCCCCGAAAAAATGCTCGAACTCGGCGAGGAAAAATTATCGGCGCAAATCAAGACGATCGGGCTTTATCGCGCCAAAGCGAAAAATATTACTGCGCTATCGCGGCGCCTTATTGCGGAATTTTGCAGCGAGGTCCCTAAAGTCCGCGAAGCACTCGAATCGCTTCCAGGAGTCGGCCGCAAAACCGCGAATGTCGTTTTAAATACCGCTTTCGGAGAACCGGTGATTGCAGTCGACACTCATGTGTTTCGCGTTTCAAACCGGGTTCCCATTGCGGCAGGAAAGACGCCGCTCGATGTTGAACGCGGGCTTGAAGCGGCCGTCCCCCAGAATTTCAAACGGCATGCCCATCACTGGCTGATCTTGCACGGACGATATATTTGCACGGCGCGTCGGCCAGCCTGCAATCGATGTCTTATTTCTGATTTATGCCAATGGCCGGGCAAGCTCGTTTCCTAGACGACGACTGTCAGCCGTTGAGCAGCGCGCGTAATGCCCGTATAGAGCCAACGATTGCGATGTTCGCGGAAGGCTCCGCTCTCATCGAATAATACAACATGATCCCACTGCGATCCTTGAGCTTTGTGCACCGTCAACGCATAGCCGTAATCGAACTCATCGGAGTGGTGACGGATGGCTGGATCGAGCGTTTCCTCCAAACCTTGGAAAAACTCGGGCAGGACCGCGATGCACCGAGGTCTGGCGGCTTGGTCATCGTCTGGCACGACATTGAGCACAATTTTCTTTTGGCGCGTCTTTCCAATCGATCTCACAATCCAGATTCCGCCGTTCAAAAGTCCCTTTGTTTTATTGTTTTTTAAACAGACCAGCTTGTCACCCGATCTTGGGAAAACGTCGTCATGGCCAAGGAGCTCTCGCATTCTTTTGTTGTAAGATCGGCGTGTCCGATTGAGGCCAACAAGCAATTGATCCGCAGACCAGACGAGCCCCGCGTCAAAATCGCGGCGTCGCATGACTTGGCTCTGACCAAATGAACCGATCTCGAGCCCGCCACCGGCACGGACGAGCATGGATAATTTAACAATCGGATTATCGGCGGCCTGGCGATGCACTTCCGTGAGCATGATATCGGGCGAGCCATCCGTAAAATACCCGCCTCCCCGAACTGGCGGTAGCTGCGCCGGATCACCAAGCACGAGGACTGGTTTGCCGAACGACAGCAGGTCGCGGCCGAGTTCGGCATCGACCATCGAGCACTCATCTACGATGACAAGTCTTGCATGCGAGACATCGCTATCTTGGTTTAGGATGAAACTGGGTTCCTGCGAGTCGCTCTCGCGTGCCCTGTAAATCAAGCTATGGATGGTGCGCGCCCCATGGCAGCCCTTGGACCGCATAATGAGGGCTGCCTTGCCCGTGAGAGCCGCGAAAACAACGAGGCCTTCCGTATCTTCCGCGATTTTTTTTACGAGAGTCGTTTTACCCGTTCCAGCGTAACCAAAAAGCCGGAAAATTTGCGGCTCGCCCGCCTTCAGCCAATTGGCGACGGAGCATAGCGCCTGCTCTTGCTGAGGCGTCCAAATCATCTCGGCTCAGATCTGACTTTGGTCATCTTCCCCCTCAGTTTTGAGAGGCTGCGGGGAGGTCGGCGAGTGTTCGCTTTTAACTTCCTCGGCCCTGGAGGATGCGATCATTCGCTGCACGCGCCTCACTTGCCAGGCGACAAGGAAACTTGCGGCTAGGAGGCAGGCGCCAATGATGAAGAAACCAACGATCCAGCTGTTACCCAAAATGTGCATACTCTCGATGTCTTGTTCATCGATGTTGCCGAAAAAATTCTTCATGGTTAGCCTCAAAATTTGTGTGCCCCGCCTCTCACGCGGGCCGTTTTTCGGCGAGAAATTCAACCCCGTAGTCTACCATGGCCCGGCAGCAGCGTCTCACTTGCCTTACCTCTCGCTCTCCTCTCGCAGAATCTCGAGGCTCATCCAATTTTCCTCGGCTTCGGAAAGCTCCATCGTCACTTTTTCCAAAGCCAGGGATGTCTGAGTAAACTTGACCGGATCACGCGCATAGAATCCTGGCTCCTCGATGAGCGATTGTAGATTTGCCCAGCGCGCGCGCAGCTCTTCCATTTTCCGTGACAGGTGGTCGAGCAAATACTTCTGTTTAAAAGAGAGGCGCGGTTTTGCTTTGGTTGGCGGTGGGCGCGGCGGCGGCTTTTCCTTGATGGCTCTTAAGGGTGCTAGGGACGCAACGGCATTGAGGCCAGAACCGCGCTGGGCAACCATGTCGGAATAGCCGCCCGCGTATTCGGTCCAGCGGCCATCTCCTTCAGCCATCAGAACAGCCGTGGTCAGGCGGTCGAGAAAATCGCGGTCGTGGCTAACGACCAGCAGTGTCCCTTTGTAATCGCTCAGCATCTCTTGCAGAAGGTCAAGCGTTTCAAGATCAAGATCATTGGTGGGTTCGTCGAGGACAAGGACATTTGACGGATTCGCCAGCACCCGCGCGAGCATCAGCCGCCCACGTTCGCCGCCCGAGAGCCGTCCGATCGGTGTGCGGGCTTGCCCGGCGCTGAACAAATAATCTTTCATTAGCCGATGACATGCCTGCGCTCGCCATTGATTTCGACATAGTCGCTTGTGCCATCTGTGAGGGCGTCTTTCAGGGAAGTGTCCGCATCGAGGTTCATCCGCCCTTGATTGAGGCAAGCGATAGCGAGATTAGCCCCGTGCCTTACGGATCCCGCGTCCGGCGCGACCGCCCCCATCAAGAGATTAAGGAGGGTTGTCTTGCCAGCACCATTGGGACCGATCAGGCCAAGCCGGTCCCCGCGGAGAATACGAAGCGAGAGATTTTTAACAATCTGCCGGCCGCCAAGAGATTTCGCGAGTCTCTTCGCTTCGATAACCATGCTGCCCGAAGGATAGGCATCCGCGGCAAGGATCTTAATCGATTGCGACGCGCGGCGCTGGCGCCGCTCCTCCCGCATGCAGGCGAGGTTCGCGAGCCGCTTCTGATTGCGCTTGCGCCGCGCCGTGACGCCGTGGCGCAGCCAGTCCTCCTCAGTTTTAATCCTGCGATCAAACTTATGAGCGGCGCTCTCCTCTTCTTCCAAGATTTGATCGCGCCACTTTTCGAATTCACCAAAGCCGCGATCAAGGATACGAGTTCGTCCTCGATCGAGCCATACGGTGCGGCTGGACAAAGTTTCAAGGAATCGCCGGTCGTGGCTAACGATCAGGAGCGCAGAGCGCAGGCTACTGAGCTTTGCCTCGAGCCATTCGATCGTCGGCAGGTCGAGGTGATTGGTCGGCTCATCGAGGAGCAGAATATCTGGCTCTGGAGCCAGGACGCGAGCGATCGACGCTCGCCGTGCCTCTCCTCCCGAAAGCTGTGCCGGATGTTCTTCGCCAGTCAGACCGAGCTCGTTCAGGAGTTTCCGAGCTCGATGCCGGTCATTTTGGTCAAGCCCCGACTCGGCATGAAAGAGTGTAGTCTCATGGTCCGAAAAATGAGGTTCTTGCGGTAAGTAGCGCAAACTCGCGCCCGCCTGCAGAAATCGGGTTCCGCCATCTGGCGTGACGAACCCTGCGGCAATCTTAAGGAGGGTCGATTTTCCGCAGCCATTGCGCCCGACAAGGCATAAACGATCTTGCACGCTCACGGTGAGGTCCGCGCTCGCCAAAAGTGGCGCGCCACCAAAGGTAAGCGAAATGTTTTGTAACACTAGAAGCGGCGGTGCCATGGGAGCCATTGTAAAAGGATACCGAGGCCTTGATGTAGGGCTTTAGACGAGGCGGATGCAACATGTAATGCGGAGAGCACAACCGAGGAAATCAGATGGGTCGCAGCACGGCGCTTATCGCCACTGGCTCGGCGTGCGCCAGCGCCTCGTCAAGCTCCGCCTGCCGCTCGAAGCGTTTCCGTAGGAGCCTTCCTTCCGCCTGGACCGCGACGCACTCACCCCGAAAAGGCCAAGGCGTGGCGAAAATTTTTCGGCCATTCTCAGACGAAAGGGTGAGATCGGTTGTTTGTTCGCCCGTGATGGGAACGCTGGAATTTTTTGTTTTCGCCAGCCAAACCAAAGCAGATCACAAGCGAGATCCAATCGACTGCGGCGATCAAAAGCTGGTTGAATTTGACGGTCTCAGCGACGGCCTCGCCATCGGTGCCTAAGTGGGGAAGTAACCGGAAAGCAGTGTTGTTCCCGCAGGAAATTGCTGACCGCCGAAGCGTCCTCAGGCTTCGCCTTGGCGGCATCGAAATGGCGGGAATAGATCGTATCCGCATGCAGGGATACAAGGAGTGACGGAAAGAGCCCGAAATTCCTGACACGCCTCACGCCATCGCGCCAAAGTTCCACGTGCACCTTTGGAGGGACTTGGAAAAACTCATGGGGGAGCCCGGTCTCGGGGTTGAGTGTTGGCGCCAATTCCCAAGAGTGCCAACCAATATCGTGCTGCTCAGCCGCAAGGCATACCTCTTCGTAATGGGCGGGCGCGCGGAATTGCCCGTTCCCCCATGCGCGAGCAAGCTGGCCAGAAAGCCAGGCATGGCTCGGCCGGGCTATGGCGATTGCAGCCGAGCCTTCCTTACGCAAGAGCATGAGCGGCTTCCCGGATAAGCTTCCCCCCGCGCGTGCCATCGCTTGCGGCGGGATCTCGCCGCGCCTCCTACTTTTGCAGATTATCTGCCAGTTGCAAATGCTGCTCGAGCTCGGGGATTGTCTTGTGTGCCCAGGTTTTCAGCTCCTGATCGCTGCCGTTTTGCGCATAGTCCTTGAATAAGGAGATCGCTTGCTGATGCGCGGCGATCTGATCTTGTGTGAACTGTTTCTCAAAAGCACAGCCATTTAGCTGTTGCAGCCTATTCAGCATGGCCCGATGTGCTTGGTCGAGATTCGTAGGAACGCTCAAGCCCTTTTGATTCTCCACTATGGACCTTTAATTTATCGAGGGATTGTGAATGGTCCTTGCTCATTTCATTGGCGAATCTTTTTGATTCTCCTATTCCCTTTTGGTCCGCAAGCTCGCTCGACTTAATCTCGAATATCTCGCTCATGGCGGCTTGTTTCACAAAGTTCCCCGTATCCGTATTCCCTGCGTATGTCGAGCGCCCGCTATAATTCTGAGCAAAACCGGAGCTGCTAGCAGTAAAGAGGCTTTCATGAGGAGTCCTCTATAGGAAAACCTGGAGAACACAAATCTCTCCCCCGGGTTCCGAACAGGGTCGCTCGGGCAAAGTGCCGCTGACTCTGCCGATGGAGGGGCTTCACTTCGGCAAATTCGCCGCCTCGTACGGGTGACACTGGAGCTTGGACCCGGGATTGCTGGCAAAAGTTCTCAGCCCCTGATAGCTGCCGTCTTTCCCGAAGACCATGAAAATGACGAAAGCTGTATGGTGGATAACAATTTCGTCTTCGGCGCCGAAATACGAGCAAGCAAATTTCACTTCGCTGTGACAAGAGGAACTACTATTCACTCTCTTCATTAGCTCCACATGCCGGCATCCGGCAGCAGATGCCTGGGGGCAAAACGTCAAGGGGATAAGCAATGACGCCCGTAAAAGACCTTCTTTTTGGTTCGCTGCGGATCTTCTGTTTTGGTACTCTGAAAATCTCGCTGCTCGTATACACCTTTTTCCTCGTGGATACTCCCGCGGCGACAGCGTTTCATGAAGGAGGCGGGGCCACCAGCGGCTCTATCGCCTCAGCTAGGAGAGAAGCAAAGACTTCTGGGGCGGAGAGTCCAAATCGTGACATAATCTTATTGGAGGCCGAGACATGTCGTTAGCGCTGGATGTTCTCGTTATCGCGCTGATCTCTATCGGCGCGACCGTCGCCCTTTTCGCGCCGCGCGCTTCGGCGGTACCGGTTATGGTCTGTGGATCTCGGCGACGCCGGAACCGATAGGCTGGAGCCAATAGTTTTGCTAAAGCGCGAGGGAGGCTCGGAGTTCTCGAAGTTGGTCTCTTCTTTCAACGGCCACGCGCCGTTCTTCTTCCGAGGCCGACTCTGTAATCTGCTCCTCGAATTTGGCCATCACCCCGTCGAAGCGGCCGGAGTTCATATTCTCTATATCAACCGCTTCGTTGGCCAAGATCGTTAGACCCGAGGGTGCCACTTCGGCAAAACCGCCGGGCACGAAAAATCGAGTTATTTTCGACGCCGTCTCCGAGGCGGTGATGATTCCAGGTTTTAAGCTCGAAATAAGCGGCGCATGATCTCTAAGCACGGTGAATTCGCCTTCCGTTCCAGGGACGATGACTGATTCCACTTCGCCAGAGAAAATCAGTAGTTCTGGGGATACGATCTCGAGCCGCAAAGTTGCCATGGCCGGTCCTAAGTCTTCGTCCTTCCAATAATCACGATCACGCCGCGCGAAGTGCGTTAGGCCGCTTCGGCCGCCAGCCTCTGTGCCTTCTCGATGGCTTCCTCAATTGGCCCGACCATATAGAAGGCCGCTTCAGGCAAATGGTCGTAGTCACCGGCAACAAGCCCCTTAAAGCCCTTTATCGTATCGGCGAGCGAAACAAGCTTGCCAGGGGAACCTGTGAACACCTCAGCAACATGGAAGGGCTGCGAGAGAAAGCGCTCGATCTTGCGGGCGCGAGCAACGGTGAGTTTATCCTCCTCCGAGAGTTCGTCCATACCGAGGATGGCGATGATATCCTGCAATTGCTTGTAGCGCTGCAAGACCTGCTGGACTTGGCGGGCGATGGCATAATGCTCTTCGCCGACGATGAGCGGCGAGAGCATGCGCGACGTCGAGTCGAGCGGATCGACAGCAGGATAAATCCCCTTTTCGGCGATGGCGCGTGAGAGAACGGTCGTCGCGTCAAGGTGGGCAAAGGACGTAGCGGGCGCCGGATCCGTCAAATCGTCTGCCGGCACGTAAATGGCTTGCACGGAGGTGATCGACCCCTTGTTGGTCGTCGTGATGCGCTCCTGCAAGGCACCCATGTCGGTCGCCAGCGTCGGCTGATAGCCGACGGCCGAAGGAATGCGGCCGAGCAAGGCTGACACTTCCGACCCTGCTTGGGTAAATCGAAAGATATTATCGATAAAGAATAATACGTCTTGCCCTTTGTCGCGGAAATCCTCGGCAACGGTCAGGCCCGTCAATCCGACGCGAGCGCGAGCACCCGGGGGTTCATTCATTTGGCCGTAAACGAGCGCACATTTCGAACCCATGGCTGAGCCGCCATGTTTGTGAGGATCGACGTTCACCCCCGACTCGATCATCTCATGGTACAGGTCATTGCCTTCACGAGTGCGTTCTCCGACACCGGCGAAAACCGAGTAGCCGCCATGCGCCTTAGCAATGTTGTTGATGAGTTCCATGATGAGCACGGTCTTGCCCACTCCAGCGCCGCCGAAGAGGCCAATTTTGCCGCCCTTTGCATACGGGGCAAGGAGATCAACGACCTTGATGCCGGTCACCAGGATCTGCGCTTCCGTTGACTGGTCGGAATAAGATGGCGCCGGCTGGTGTATCGCGCGCCGGGTGCTGGTCTTGACGGGACCGAGCTCATCGACAGCCTCACCGATGACATTGATGATGCGGCCAAGACATTCATCGCCGACGGGCACTGTAATCGGCCCCTTTGTGTCCACGACCTTTTGGCCGCGAACGAGGCCCTCGGAAACGTCCATGGCAATGCAGCGAACGGAGTTCTCGCCGAGGTGCTGGGCCACTTCAAGAACGAGGCGGTTGCCATGATTGTCGGTCTCCAGCGCGTTGAGGATCTGGGGAAGATGACCATCGAATTTGACGTCGACGACGGCGCCGACAACCTGCGTGACGTGGCCGGTGGGCAGATCGGATGCGGCGTTAGCCATGCTTCATTTCCTTGCAGTGAGCGAAGAGTTGGACCCGGTGCATAAACGAAAATCTCAAAGCGCTTCGGCACCGGAGATAATTTCGATGAGTTCCTTCGTGATCATCGCCTGGCGCGAACGGTTGTATTGCATTGTCTGTTTCCTGATCATTTCCCCCGCGTTTCGCGAGGCATTGTCCATGGCGGTCATGCGCGCACCCTGCTCCGAGGCCGCATTTTCCAACAAAGCTCGCAGGACTTGGACAGAAACGTTACGCGGCAGGAGCGAAGCTAATATCTCATCCTCATCCGGCTCATACTCATAGGTAACTCCGTTGCCAGTAACTGATCCTTCAGCAGGCAATGTAAGCGGGATGATCTGCTGCGCCGTTGGGATCTGCGTAAGCACGGACTTAAATTTCGAAAAAAACAAAGTGCAAATATCGAAATTACCTGCTCCGTGCATTCCGACGATCTTGCGGCCGATGGCGTTGGCGTGATCAAAGCCAATGGCGCGAATCGAACGCAGATCGATTACCTCAATGATTTGGCGGCTAAACTGGCGCCTCAGGATGTCATAGCCTTTTTTGCCGACGCAAAGGATCTTGACGGTTTTGCCTTGCCCCATCAGGGAGGTGGCCGTCTCTCGGGCGAGGCGGGCAATCGAGGAATTGAATGCGCCGCAGAGCCCACGCTCGGCGGTGCAGACGACAAGGAGATGAACACTATCTCCCCCGCCGTCCAGCAAAGCCGGGACGTGCCCGGTCGCCACGATTGAAGCGACAAGATTTGTGAGAACCTTTTCCATCCGATCGGCGTATGGGCGGGCCGCCTCCGCCGCCATTTGAGCACGCCGCAGCTTCGCCGCAGCGACCATCTGCATCGCCTTGGTGATTTTTTGTGTGGCCTTGACCGAGCCGATCCGGTTTCGCAGATCCTTCAGTGACGGCATGATCTACCCGCTTGCCTTTAACCCGGCCCCATTTGGAAGTGATGAAGATTCGACTGGACTCATGCTCTGGTCACGCGAAATTCTTTGCGTAGTCCTCGACAACCGACTTGAGCTGCTTGGCCAAATCCTCGGAGAGATCCTTTGACTCGCGGATCAAGTTAAGAAGGTCGGAGTGGCTTGCGCGCAACAAAGCGAGGAGGCCTTCTTCGAAAGCGCGCACCCGTTCGACTGGGAATCCATCGAGATAACCGTTCACACCGGCATAGATGACGGAAACTTGTTCTTCCATCTTCAATGGCGAGAACTGCGCTTGCTTCAAAAGCTCGGTGAGGCGTGAACCGCGCGCCAACAGGCGCTGCGTCGTCGCATCAAGGTCAGATCCAAATTGTGCAAAAGCGGCCATTTCGCGGTACTGCGCGAGCTCACCCTTGATCCTGCCCGCGACTTTTTTCATGGCCTTGGTCTGGGCCGATGACCCGACGCGCGAAACTGAAAGCCCGACATTCACAGCTGGCCGAATACCTTGATAGAAAAGATCGGTTTCTAGGAAAATTTGACCGTCGGTAATTGAGATCACATTGGTTGGAATGTAAGCGGAGACGTCATTGGCTTGCGTTTCAATGACAGGCAGAGCGGTGAGAGAGCCTGCGCCATGCGCTTCATTGAGCTTGGCGGCCCGCTCGAGAAGCCGCGAGTGGAGATAAAAAACGTCGCCCGGATAGGCCTCGCGCCCCGGTGGCCGGCGGAGCAGAAGCGACATTTGACGATAAGCGACGGCTTGTTTCGAAAGATCATCGTAGATGATGAGGGCATGCATGCCGTTGTCGCGGAAATACTCGCCCATTGTGCAACCGGAGAAGGGCGCGAGAAACTGCATCGGTGCCGGATCGGACGCGGTTGCCGCGATAACGATGGAATATGGGAGCGCGCCATGTTCTTCGAGCACCTTCACGAACTGGGCGACGGTTGAGCGCTTCTGGCCGACAGCGACATAGACGCAGTAAAGTTTTAGGCTTTCGTCAGGCCCTTGATTCAGCGGCTTCTGGTTGAGGATTGTGTCGAGCGCGACTGCGGTCTTGCCGGTCTGCCGGTCGCCAATGATGAGCTCGCGCTGACCGCGTCCAATCGGGATCAACGCATCGATCGCCTTGAGGCCTGTCGCCATAGGCTCGTGCACCGATTTGCGGGGAATGATGCCGGGAGCCTTGACATCGACGCGGGCGCGCCTCTCATAAGAGATTGGGCCCTTGCCATCGATTGGATTCCCGAGCGCATCGACGACGCGGCCAAGCAGCCCCTTGCCAACCGGCACGTCGACAATGGCGCTCGTCCGCTTGACGGTTTGGCCTTCGCCGATATCGCGATCGCTGCCGAAAATCACGACACCGACATTGTCGCTTTCGAGGTTGAGAGCCATGCCACGCACGCCATTCTCGAACTCGACCATTTCGCCGGCTTGAACATTGTCGAGGCCATAAACACGGGCAATACCATCCCCGACAGACAGAACCTGGCCAATTTCCGTAACCTCGGCCTCGGTCCCAAAATTAGCGATTTCCTTTTTGAGGATCGCGGATATTTCGGCTGCGCGGATTTCCATTAGCCGGCCTCTTTCATGCGTGTGCGAATCGAATTGAGTTTTGTCCTCAGAGAGTTATCAACCATACGGGAGCCGAGCTGGACGATGAGGCCGCCAATAATGGCGGGATCCACTTTAATTGCAAGGTCCACGCTACCGCTTCCCGAGATCTCTTCAAGCGCCTTCTTCAAAGCGTCGACATGCCTGGGTTTTAGTGGCTCGGCGACGATTACCTGCGCTTTCGTCACTCCCTTTCGGGCATCGTTCAGGAGATTGAAGTCACGAATCATGTCCGCTATCGCGAACAGCCTGCGCTTTGCCGCGACCAGCTTGATGAAATTAGCCGCTACCCGAATCCCTGACCGGTTAAGGATTTGCCCGAGAACCTTAACCTGCTCATCAGCAGAAAAGATCGGGCTCTTTACAAGACGCCGGAGATCGGCGCTCTCTTCTAGGAGCCGCGTAAACGCGGCGAGATCAGCGGCGGTTTCTTCCGTCGTTCCAGTTTCTAGCGCGAGGGCGAAAAGCGCCTGTGCATAGCGGCCTGCCATTCCCGAATCGAGTGTCTCTTGACCCGCCAAAACCAGCCCCTAGAATTCCTTTGCTAAGTCCGCCAATGTTACAGCCAATATCGCCAAGGCATGTGCCATCATGGTTCGAACGCAGGTCTAACGAAAAGTGGGAACTTGCCTCGCCCCGAAGGCGAGGGTCCCTAACATAGTGGCTTGTGCGGTGCAACCCTCGTCATAAGGAGGGCCTTGTTTGGGTTGACAAGCGGCCAATGGCATGGCTCTTGCGCGCAGCTGAAGGTTTCCGCCAATCACCTGACCGCGACGCGACAAAACAACGCACCAAAGCCAGCAAGCAGCATGGCCCGTGCCCTGCTTAACCGCGAGCAAGCTTCGCGATGGCCCAGAGCGCCCGTGATGCGAGAGCTTGGCCCAGTTTTGGCTCTCGCCGGGAGATGGCAATGGCATCGCCGATGCGTGACATGGCGTGGCTAAGGCGGACCCTTGTCCAGTGGTGTATCTGGCGGTCTAAAGACGCTCTCCGCACGAACGACGTATTGGTGTAACCTGGCGTTTTGGCCGCGGGGCTTGCAAGCGAGCTCTCGCCGCAAAGAAAATGCATTTCGATCGTGTGGCGCAACGCCGTTGCGAGCAGGAGATGGTAACCGCTCGCGCGGGAGAACTGGCGAAGGGCATGATCAAGGGCGGCGAACTCGCCATCAAAAGCCGCATCGACGGCCTTTTCCGCGAGGAGGCTTGAAGTATCGCTGGCGATGGCTTCGGCATCTTCAAGGCGAATTTCGTACTGGCCGTGGGAATATAAAAGCAGTTTTTCGAGCTCGCCACGAGTTATGAGCCGGTCCTCGCCGAGTTGAGAAATGAGGAGAGCTTTTGCATCTGGCGTGATCCTTTGGCCGGATTGTGCCAAGAGACCGTTGATCAAATCGCCAAGATCTTTCGCGGTATCGGCGTAACATTGGATGGCCGCCGCGTGGCGACTGCGCTCGCATAACACCCGCAGGGCAGCGTCTTTTATCAAGACACCTGCTTCGATAACAATCTTGCAATCAGGCGGACTCGAAACCGAAAGAACGCGTTCCACCGCCGTCGTGAAAGCCTTGCCTTGCGCCTCAATCGAGATTGCTCGCTTGCCAGAGAACAACGAGACGGTATTGACCTCGTCGGCGAGACGCGAAGGATCGGCGGCAAGCTCGTCGCCCTTAAGCCGCACGCGCTGATATGGGTCTTTCGGATCGTCGATGGCACCTGCGATAAATCTGCGGGCGCGCTCGCTGACGAGGCCTTCATCGCTGCCAAAGAATAGGTAGAGATAAATATCGGAATGCTGGCGCGCAAGGAATTGGTCCGCCTCGTGATTCTTCACCGCTACCATTTTCGCTCGCTTGATCTCTAGCGGTGGCTGGCCAGCGCTGAGGCGACATTTGTGCTGATCTGATCGGCGAGAGATTTGGCGTCGCGGATTTCCGCATCGCGCGCGGCGCGAAGATCGGCAAATCGCTGGCTCGTTCGATCGTAGCTGGAGAGCACAATTGTATGGCCCGTTGCTACGGGGCTACCCCCTTCCACCGGTAGGAGCTGATAGTCGGCGGTCGCAACAATATTGCCGGCCGTGGGATAGCCGCTAACAGTATCGAGAAGGGGAGATTGGCTGGCCTCAGTAATAGTGATCTTCAGCCGGTATTTTGGCGCGACCGAAGACCCCGTCCCGTTAAAAGCAAAAATCAAATCATTCGTCAGATAGTGGCCGAGCCGGGTCGGCACGGGGTCCACGGCGATCGCTTGCAGCTCGCCTGCCACGGCACCGCCGTCCGCGCCGAGCGATCCGTAAAGCGGCTGGACGCATCCACTAAGTGTGAATCCTGCCACTACGGCCAGGACCAACTGCACGACTCGGAGGAGCTTTTTTCTAGCCAACGACATTAATGATCCTATTGGGCACTACGATGATCTTCTTGGCTGGCCTTCTTTCAAGTGCACGTTGCACTGCTTCAAGAGCCAGGGCGGCCGCCTCGACGGCTGCGAGATTAGCATCCCGTGCAATGATGAGTTCGGCCCGTTTGCGGCCATTGACTTGCACGGGATAGGTAATTGTGTCCTCGATGGTGAGGGCCCGGTCGGCCGCGGGCCATGGCGCCTCAGCGGCAAGACCCGTATGGCCGAGAGCCGCCCAGCATTCCTCTGCAAGATGGGGCGTCATCGGCGCGATCAAAAGCACCAGAAAATCAGCCGCCTCTTGCAGGGCGAGCCTGACGTCGGTTGCGATCTCGTCAGTGTCTATGTCGCCGACAAATGCCGAAAGCTTATTTGTAAGGTCATGGACTTGCGCAACAGCGCGGTTAAAGCGCAGGCGCTCGATGTCTTCCTCAACCTGGATCACACTGCCATGGACTACCCTTCGGATCGCGGTTGCTTCAGCAGCCGTTGCATCTTGAACTGATGACCCAGCGGGCGCGGCCGCGGAGGCGAGCTCGCCAATGAGGCGCCATAAGCGTTGGATGAATTTTGCGGCGCCCTGGGCACCCTCTTCGCTCCAAATCACATCACGTTCGGGTGGTGAATCCGACAATACGAACCAACGGGCGGTATCGGCCCCAAAGTCGCCAATGATGTCATCAGGATCGACCGTATTTTTCTTTGACTTTGACATTTTTTCGATGGGGCCGATGGCGATCTCCTCGCCATTGTCGGCTTTATAAGCATGGCGGCCAGACTCATCTGTCTTGATCCGCACCTCGGCTGGCAATAGCCATGCGCCGTCCTTATCGCGATAGGTTTCATGCACAACCATGCCTTGCGTAAAAAGCCCATCGAACGGCTCTTTGAGCGAGCCTACATGCCCCGTCCTGCACATCGCCCGGGTGAAGAACCTTGCGTAAAGCAGGTGCAGGATCGCGTGCTCGACGCCGCCGATATATTGATCGACAGGCAACCACTCTTCGACGAGGGGGGGCGTCGTCGGCTCGCGGCTGTTCCACGGATCGGTGAACCTTGTGAAGTACCAAGAAGAATCCACAAAGGTGTCCATCGTGTCCGTTTCACGCTGCGCCGGCGAACCGCAATTCGGGCAAATAACATGCTTCCAAGTCGGATGCCGATCAAGCGGATTACCCGGCTCGTCAAAGCTCATATCGCGTGGTAATTCGACGGGTAGCTGCTCTTCAGGTACGGGGACCATCCCGCATCCTCCGCAATGGATAATGGGGATAGGGCATCCCCAATAGCGCTGGCGCGATATTCCCCAATCACGCAGCCGGTACTGAATTTCACGCCGTCCCTGCGGCAGCTTGCCAAGCATTGCTGCCTTAAGGCGCTTGCTGACTTCTTCTTTCGCTGCTGCGACCCTCATGCCGTCGAGAAAGCGTGAATTGATGAGAATGCCGTCGCCGTCGTAGGCCGTGTCCGTTATCCCCCATGACGCGGGATCGACATTCCCCGGGCAGATAACCGGCGTATTACCAAGGCCGTAGGCATTGGCGAACTCGAGGTCGCGCTGGTCATGCGCGGGGCAGCCAAATATGGCGCCGGTGCCATAGTCCATCAACACGAAGTTGGCGACATAAACGGGCAACAGCCAATCGCGATCAAACGGATGGCGCGCCTTGAGTCCTGTATCAAAGCCTTTTTTCTCGGCCGTCTCGATCGTGGCCTCGGAGGTTCCGCCATGGCGGCACTCGGCAATAAAGCCGGCAAGACACGGGTTGCTCCGTGCTACTTCGACTGCCAGCGGATGATCCGCGGCGAGGGCCAAAAATTTGGCGCCAAAGAGCGTATCCGGCCGCGTCGTATAAACCTCGATTTCGCTAGCCGTAATTGCCGGCGAGGGCGCAAGCTCGAATCGTATGCGCAGCCCTTCCGAGCGGCCAATCCAATTCGCCTGCATCAAGCGGACTTTTTCCGGCCAGCGGGGAAGACCGCCAAGCGCGTCGAGCAAATCGTCGGCAAAGTCGGTGATCTTGAAAAACCATTGGGTGAGCTCGCGTTGCTCGACAAGGGCGCCCGAGCGCCAACCGCGGCCGTCTATTACTTGCTCATTGGCGAGCACGGTGTGATCGAGGGGATCCCAATTGACCTTGGATTTCTTACGCAGCACGAGTCCGGCCGCAAGGAAATCCAGAAACATCTTTTGCTGGTGTTTGTAGTAGGATGGGTCGCAAGTCGCGAACTCCCGCGACCAATCGAGGGCGAGGCCCATGGATTTCAATTGCGCGCGCATCGAAGCGATATTGGCGTATGTCCAATCCGCAGGGTGAGTCTTATTGTGCCAAGCGGCGTTTTCCGCCGGCATGCCAAAGGCATCCCATCCCATCGGATGCAAGACGTTGAAACCCCGCGCCCGCTTGTAGCGCGCGATCACATCGCCCATGGTGTAGTTGCGGACGTGGCCCATATGAATGCGGCCAGACGGATAGGGGAACATTTCCAGGACATAGTATTTCGGGCGCGGATCCCCGCTCGAAGCCCGGAAAACTTGTCTCTCCTCCCAAATGCGTTGCCATTTGGGCTCCGCCACTCGCGCGTTATAACGCTCAAAATCCATCAATGCCGCCGGCCACTTTGTGTGAGCCGACCACATACATGAGGGCGAACGCCCAATCAATCGAAGGGAGGGCCTTATTCCGTGCTTGGGTGCCACATGGCCAGGCACGGTCCGCAGGTCCGCCGCTCAGCTAGAAGTAGACGCCAACAGCTTCATCGTCGCTAGCGCCGTATTGTCTTTTCAGCCGAAATATACCCTTTGGAAAAGCGCCCTTGATCTCATATAAAGAAGGTATGACGGTCGCTGAAATAGCCTTTTTTATTTGTTTTATTCTTTTTTTAATCGTTCTTCTTCAACTTTCTTAGCTGCGATTTTTGCCGCAAATTTTTCTGCCAGATCCTTTGGCTCCGGGGTAGCTTTATCGCTCCGCGGTAGGAGCCTGGCCGAAGTAATAACTCTTGCACTCAAGGTTCCGTCTTCAAGCGTCAGGATAAGATAATCTTGAGTGAAGGCTGCGTCGCTTGAAACGAAGCATAGCAATTTAGCGTGAACCGACCGTAAGCGAAAATCGGCGAATGCAGAGAAGACGCATCGACGAACGCCGGTCTGGCCCCTGCCTAATCCTGTCAGGCTATAATGCTGCCCAAATGGCCGGAACCTTTCCCGACGTGGTGTTCTCGGCCAAACCTTATAAGCCGGCGGACTTGATTGCCGCAGTTCACAAAAGTGTAAGCGCATGCTTGACCAGACGGGAAGCCGCGGTTGAGGTCTTTAAAAAAATATTTGGCCCTTGCCTTTAGTTCGCAACCTTAAACTCTCTCCTCCGTTTAAGCCGCATTGCGACAGACATCAGCGATTGCGCCGCTCGGGCCGAGCCGCAACGCGGTGGTGAATGATAGGAGATCTGTATGAAACTCGTTTCGACTTTTTCACTGGCGGCGATTATGCTTGCGCCATCCCTCGCTTTTGCCGATGCACCCGCCGCCAGCGATCATCCTTCAGGAGGGGTCACCGGATCTTATCCTTATCCAGATTGGCCCGCGATAAAAAAAATGCGGGCGCCAACAGCCGAGAACAGTAGCGCGGTCCTTGGCGCCGAGCAAAAAAGCGCGAAAGTGGAAGAGCTCCAGAAAGCTGGAGAACAAGCTAGCCAAAATGGTACTTCGCAGACCCTCGTAGAAAAAGTAGAGCAAGCCGTTGAAAAGGTCCTGGGCCGCGCCGATGAGAAGATGGACCAAGCGATTGAGAAAGCCATTGGCCCGTCCGACTCGATGAAAGGGCAAACGATACAGGGCACTGAGACAGGAAACAAAACGCTGGCAGCGGCGCCCCAAAAACAGACGGCCGATCAGCAGAGCGCGCAAACCAAGGCCGCCGAAACTGGCGGACGGTCTGCGGCAATGCAACAAACGAAAACGGCGCAGGTGGGGACGTCCCAGTCTTATCCCTACCCGGATTGGCCGGCAATTAAGAAGACGGCGCCTGAGACGATGCAGAAATAACGCGGAAATCCGGCGGCGAGCCGCTCATGCGACCCTTTTCGCGGCAGTACGACGCTTCAGTGCACACGGAGCGCACACGATTTGGCAACGCTTACGAAACTCAAAGCCGCCGGGTGGGTTGTCGTCGGAGTAATATTGAATGCCAAGGGCGCCGGCTTTGTGTCTATGCTCACAGCGCTCAGGGATGCGCCGGGAGAATCGAAGATTGCAACAACGGGAAGTGAAGATTGACCCGCCCATTGGTATCGACCAGAGTCAATCAATTCTCGCCCCGGGTTAAAGCCATGATGGCATCGGTGCCAAGCCCTTTGCCCGCATGACCGCGCAGGCGTGCGAAACGGCTCGGCCGCTGCTTCCCACCGGCCTTGACGAGATTCCACCGTGCTGCCAGGCTTGATGCCAAGAAGATCCCGCACCGGCTTCGGAATCGTGACCTGCCCTTTGCTTGTGACAGTTGCTGCCATCTCAGTCTGTAATGCTGCGTTTGAATCTAGTATTACTTTGCCATGAGACGGACCGAATGTCAGTACAAAAGCACCAAAATTCACCGAGGCTCGTTTCGCCGCGCGTCGAATGACGCAAGCGGCAGGCGCTTGCGTCATTTTTGCTATCAACCAGCTCTGGTCAGTTGTCGCACCTCGCTCGATCTAAACTCGATCCGGATGATCAGGATGGTCCCAATACCATAGGGCAAGCCCTGATGCTCGCCTTAGAGCTTGCGATATTCACGCCCTCGCTCAGCGGCAGTACGGCTGTTGACCGATTTGCCCGCCAGCGTAAATCCGCCACAGAGGAGGAACGAAACGCGCTCGAGGCTTTGAAGCGGGCGAGCTTCCGATTGTTGCGTATCTGCTCCCATGAACGCAATGCACTATTCTCGGTCGAGGATTTGGCAACGGAAAAGATATTGTCGCTTCTTGATCACGACCTCCCAGTCACGCGGGCGGCGCAGAGCCCGGCCCCGAAAGCATGACTAAGGCGAGGGCTCTCACCTCGGTCGAATGCCTCCTCGACGCTCTCGTGTCGTCGATCGCCGCGCGACGCAGCGGAACTCACGAAGGTGTCTAAGCAGCCGTTGATTTAGCGATATCAGCCGTTTTTTCGCCGCAAGCGCACGACAATCTGGATGCAGGCAATCTCAAAAGCGAGGGGAACTTCAGGCAAGTAATCCACCTTCATGTCCTCATTCGGAATGTCGATCAAGAGCTCTTCATCTTCGATGAAAAAATGATGGTGGTCTTTTGAATTGGTGTCGAAAAAGGCTTTCGATCCAGCCACTCCGATCTCTCGCAAGAGGCCGGCCTCGGTGAACTGATGGAGAGTGTTATAAACGGTTGCCAAGGAGACTGGGATTTTGGCGTTAATCGCCTCGTGGTGGAGGGCTTCCGCCGTGACATGGCGATTGCCCTTGGAATATAAAAGCCGGCCAAGCATGACGCGCTGGCGGGTGAGTCTGAGGCCGGCACGGCGCAACAACTCTCTATAGGCATTGAACGGCCTACTTCTCTCCGGGTGAGGCAAAATGAGCGCGAGCGCCCGTTCGCGGTCGATACTTTCGAGTTTTTCTTGGACTACCGGAGTCAACTCAACCATGGTTCAAGCTGCCGCAAGTTGTCATTTCCAAAAACTGCTACGAGCAAAAGTCGGACCACAGCCCAGGCGATTGAGTTTTATGGATTCTTCAGAAGCTGTCGGCAGCAATAACTGTTGGTTTGCAACAATTTGGAAGCTTGCCGACATTCGCTGGGTCGCACGTACGATGTCGCTGGTTCAGCGAGGCTTGGGCTCAATACGCGGAGCGGTGCCGTCCTTGACTGAAGTCAATGTTCGCCCTCAAGCTCGCCGATATGGTGTTGGGAATACAGTTCGAGCCCGAGCCGCTTGACGAGATCGAGCTGGATTTCGAGAAAGTCTATGTGCTCCTCTTCGTCGTGCATCAGCTTTTCGAACAGGTCGCGGCTTACATAGTCCTTGATCTGATGGCAATAGGTCGCGGCTTCCTCGTAAAGCGCCCGCGCTGACATCTCCGCCTGCAGGTCGCAGTCGAGGATCTCCTTCACGGTCTGTCCGATGTGCAGCGGATCAAGCAGCTGCATATTTGGAAAGCCTTCGAGGAAGATGATACGCACCGTGATCTTGTCTGCATGCTCCATCTCCTCGATGGATTCCTTGCGCCAGGTCTTGGCGAGTGCCTTGAATCCCCAGTTGTCCAGCAGCCGGTAATGCAGCCAGTATTGGTTGACCGCAGTCAGCTCGTGCCGGAGCCCCTTGTTGAGATATTCAATGACCTTTGTATCGCCCTTCACGAGTTGGTCCTGTTGTGAGGCTGATCGCCGCGGAACGGCGCTGTTGACTCGCCGCCTACGGGACATCCCAACTGCCGCTCGTAACCAAAGGGGCGCTTGCCCAAAATCTGCCGTATCGCCCGGGAGCAGAGGCCGCACTGAACAATGCAGCCGAGACAATCGTAGACCTGCGCGGCCGAGCACAGCTCAATGTCGGCAGACACGACGACACTGCGGATGTCATGATCGCTGATTACATTACAGGAACAAATGATCATGTTCGAAGCGTCGTCCCCTTCGGTTTGCAGCGTAAGAAGGTAGCAAGGATGATGCCAAGGCCGTGTGTCGTTGCGCTTTCTTTCGTTGGCCTCTTGAAATCACACAGTTCTGGATGTTAGCGCGGGTGGCTCGCAATGGACGCCCGTGGCGATGTGGCGCCGAAGTGCTGCCAGGGGCGCTTCGGTGATGTCTCTTCCGCGCTCGTTGGTTTCCCGTGACAGCCCAGGCAAATCTTCGTTCTCGGGAGTGGGCACGACTTAGCATGGCGCATACGATTGGCTCTCCGGTCCCCGTCTCGCCGGCGGCGGAAGCCGGTTCGATCCCATGGCTCTCGATCCCGTTTGCTATGACGTGCCGTAAGGGAATTCTTTCGGCCTGGTGTTTGCTTGCCAAAGGCAATCCTGAGCAAACAGAAAGACCTGTGAGCAATTTCGATCATCCAGGCCGCGGGGGGTAAGCGAATGGCGGTTGCAGCGATCCTCGGTACCAACGAGATCGCCTCGGCGATCGCGGTTGACCTTCGTCGCGCCGGCTACGGCGTCGTGCTGTCGCATGATCCGCATCCCGTGGTGATCAGGCGGAAGATGGCATTCCATGATGCGCTCTACGATGATGGGGTCTCTCTGGATGGCATTGCAGCGGAACGCGCCGATACGGGCTTTGAAATTCGCAACCGCGTTGGTGCGTCCGGCGGGGTCCTCGTGACAGAACTCGGCCTTCTGGATCTAATTGTTATCCAGTCACTCGACGTCCTTGTCGATGCGAGGATGCAAAAATATCAGGTAAAACCTGATTTGCGCGATCTTACGCCACTGACGATTGGCCTAGGGCCCGGCTTCTGCGGGGGCAACAATTGTGACATCGCCATTGAAACGCGCCCAGGCAAAGCGGGCCGGATAATCCAGCAAGGACCTACGGACGCCCCCGATGGAATTCCACATTCTCTTGGAGATCGGGGAGAAGAACGCTTCGTTCGTGCGGAGTTTCCTGGCCGCTGGCACACAGCCGTTGAGATTGGCACGCGAGTATTTAAGGATTTCATCATTGGCCACCTTCGCAACGCGCCCATTCGGGCACCTTTCGATGGGTTGCTCCGGGGTGTTGTGCGCGATGGAACCGAAGTCGACGCAGGGTCCAAGCTTCTTGAAATAGACGCGCGTGGACGTAAAGCCAGCTTCGAAGGCATCGATGATCGAGGACGGGTCATTGCAAACGCCGTCATGAAGGCGATCGCCTTTCGTAAGCAGGCTCTCTCAGAAAACGCAGGCGTTGTTCCCGCCTCATGATGATCACGCGGGCCACGGGTGTGTGGATGTCGTGGGTCCGACACCCTGTCGGTTTTGCGACAGGGTGCATCAAAAATGCTTGATGGTGATGGTGTGCTTCTTCAGCGCGTAGCCGATCTGGCGCGCCGTGAGACCAAGCAAGCGCGCCGCCTTCGCCTGCACCCAGCCCGCCCGTTCCATGGCATCAATCAGCCGCGCTCGCTCGGATGAGTCCTCCGCCGAAGCCGCACCAGCGCTCCCTGGCGAAGCTTTGTCCACCACTGCCGGTTGATGGTCAGGAGACTTTACGACAGGAGCCGCGGGCAGCACTGGCAGCGGAACTTCAGGTGGGGGAAGCGGCGAAGGCAGCTCGGAATGGCCTTTCCACAAAACGGATGACAGGCACTCGTTATGTCGGCAGGCAAAATCGTCAGCGACGATTTGTTGCCCTTCGGCGAGCGTTGCCGTGCGCTGCACGCAGTTTTCAAGCTCCCGCACATTGCCTGGGAAGTAACAACCCGTCAGCACGTTGATGGCCCCAGGGCTGAGGGTCAAGGTGCGGTCGTTTTCCGTGTTGAAGCGTTTTAGGAATTCACAAGCCAGCAACGGAATATCGCCCGGCCGATCCCGCAAAGGCGGCACAATCATCGGCACCACACTGATACGGTAGTAAAGATCGGCCCGGAATTCATTGCGCGCAACAGCCCGTTCCAAATCCTTATTGGTTGCCGCCACAATGCGGACATTCACTTTTATCGTGCGATTTCCACCCACGCGCTCAAATTCATGTTCTTGCAAAACCCGCAGAAGCTTGGCCTGAAAGGACAACGAGATTTCACCGATCTCGTCGAGAAAGAGTGTACCCTTGTCGGCGAGCTCAAAACGCCCCTTCCGTGTATTAATAGCGCCGGTGAAGGCGCCCTTCTCATGGCCGAAAAGCTCGGACTCAAGCACGGATTCCGGCAGAGCTGCGCAGTTAAGCTTAATGAAGGGGCCGGCGGCGCGCGGCGACAGCTCATGAATGGCCTTGGCGATCAGCTCCTTGCCGGTTCCTGACTCGCCGCGGATGAGAACCGGCGCATTCGACTTGGCAACGACCGCAACTCGGCCGGTTAGTAAGCGCAGCGCCGGGCTATCACCGATAATCCCCTGGATCTTTGCCCTGTCCTGTTCGCGGACCGGCTTGCGGTCCGATAGAGCTTTTTGGAGGCGGTGGCTTTCCGCCATCAAACGGTCACGGTCCCGCGAAACCACACGGTAGAGCTGCACGGCCTGACCAATCAGGTTGCCGACCATAGTTAGGAAGCGGACGTCGGAGTCCAGTCGGAACACTGACCCGCCGTCCCAAACCCGATCGATTGTCAATGTACCGACAACCCGTCTTTCAACACGGATTGGAACGCCAATAAACGATACCCGGCGCTCGGCGGAGGCGCCGAGCGCCTCAGCATCGGCAGGAGCGAACAAAGAGTGGCTCGCGACATTTTGAACGACGAGCGGCACGGCGGTTGCGATGATCTGCCCGACCACCTTCTGAGGCAAGCGGGCGCGGTAGCGCTCATCCGTACCTTCACTCCAGCCTGCGCCAACGGTGATATCGGGAATCCCGTCATCAGCCAAGAGCGCAATGACCCCATGGCGCATTTGCAAGAAAGACGACAACACATTGACGACACTGGCGAGCGCCGTCTCAAGCCGGTTGGGGCCTGTGAGGATTTTCGAGATTTCATAAATACCGATGATCGCGACGTCGCTCAAAGAAGGAGCGGCACAGGCAACACCTGCCCGTGTGTACTCTGCAGATAATTTGTTTTGGACCATAGCGCTTTCTCCGCCGCCCTTGGTCCTCCCCAAGATTTTTTTATTGTCCGTCTTTAAACATTATGGAGCGATTCCATACAAATGTCCTGCATAAGTTCGCTGCAGTACTGCTCAAAAATAAAGGTGCTGGCGCCCACTTGCTGGGCAAATCACGGCTCCATTCAGATAATTTCCAGCTGAGCTTAAGTGACGGTCAGGAGCCGAAATAACTGATCCCGTCTCATTGTAAGGCGACCATCACATCAGACGCTTTGATAACTGCGAAGACCTTAATTCCCTCCGCAAGGCCCAGTGCGTCAACCGCCTCGTTAGCAACGGAAGAGGTCATTACATCGCCGCTCCTAAGTTCAATGACAATATGTGCCGTCGTCGCTCCTTTGCGCACTTCCTTAATCGTGCCTTCAAGGACATTACGAGCGGAAATTCTCATTTGTTCTTCTCCGGCAACCAGAGTCTGAACTCAACTGATTTCTAGCGTGGTCTTGGGCCGCGTTATTGTCAAGGACCTAGCAGAATCGGTACTTAGTGAGACTCTGCGAGTCGGCAAAGTTGCGCGATTTTAGCTAGCTATTCAGAAAGGCTAGCCCGACAAGACGTGTGGGTCGGTCGACCTTCACTCTTCCGGCTGCCGCAGACGGTTGCTGCCGATGTGGATCCGCAAAGACCCTTCTTTGAGCCTGTTCGCCTCCACCTAGTTCACCAGCGCTCCTCGACACCCCTGACGCTTTGGGGGGTCGGCAGCGCGCCGCTGAAAATCACGGCTGGATTAACATTCCCAAACTGCACTGTCGCAATCGCGACAAGGTGTCGGGTGAGCGACAGCGGTCTCCTTTACGATCTTCGCTCAATAGCCATTTTGAATCAAACATTTAGGTTCTGGCACGCGGCTTGAAAGAGACGATGACGCTAGACGTCTTTCGCCCGCTAAGGAGCTGAAGCATGGCTTACAAGATCGTAGCCTCTCAATGCACCGTGTGTGGTGCTTGCGAATTCGAATGCCCAAACGCGGCCATCAGTCTAAAGAACGACATGTACATCATCGATCCCAAGAAATGCACCGAATGTGAGGGACATTTCGATACACCGCAATGTGCCACCGTCTGTCCGGTTGAGAATACATGCATCCCGGCCTAAGCGGACGACCTAGTTGATTTGGAGCGGCCTGTTCAAGGGGCCGAAGGGGCGATGTTGGGCAGAAATTGGGGGGACGGCGGAAAGTGTGAGCGGAGACAGGAATGGCAGCCGTACTAGAAACCGTTGAACAAGTCCGCAATATTGATGTGGATCAGTACAAGTACGGATTTGTCACTGACATCGAATCCGACATGGCCCCAAAGGGCCTGTCCGAGGACATTGTCCGCTTCATTTCGGCAAAAAAGGCGGAGCCCGAATGGCTGCTGACCTGGCGGCTTGATGCTTATCGGCGATGGCTCACCATGCGAGAGCCAACATGGGCGCGTGTCAATTACCCCGCGATCGACTATCAGGATCTTTACTACTATTCAGCGCCGAAAAAGAGCCCCACGCTGAAGTCGCTTGACGAAGTTGACCCAGAGATTCTCAAGACTTACGAGAAGCTTGGTATTCCACTGCGGGAACAAGAGATCCTTGCCGGTGTCGAACGCCCGGAGGGAGAACGTCCGCGTGTCGCGGTTGACGCTGTGTTCGATTCCGTTTCGGTTGCGACGACCTTCAAAGAGGAGCTGGCAAAGGCTGGCGTCATCTTCTGTCCTATTTCAGAGGCGCTGCAGAAGCATCCGGAGATCGTGCAAAAATATCTCGGGTCCGTAGTGCCAATGACCGACAATTATTTCGCAACCCTGAACTCCGCAGTATTCTCAGACGGCTCGTTCGTTTATGTGCCGGAGGGGGTCCGCTGCCCGATGGAGCTGTCGACCTATTTCCGGATCAATGAAAAGAATACCGGCCAGTTCGAGCGAACGCTGATCATCGCGGATAAAGGTTCATATGTAAGTTATCTCGAGGGCTGTACGGCTCCAAAACGCGATGAAAACCAACTACATGCCGCTGTCGTCGAACTTGTTGCGCTCGACGACGCCGAAATAAAATACTCGACGGTGCAGAACTGGTATCCGGGCGATAGCGACGGCCGGGGCGGTATCTATAATTTCGTCACCAAGCGCGGCGATTGCCGAGGCGCTCGCTCGAAGATCTCTTGGACCCAAGTCGAAACCGGTTCGGCCATTACATGGAAATATCCGAGCTGTGTTCTGCGTGGCGACCACTCCCGCGGCGAGTTCTACTCGATCGCGATCTCGAATGGTTACCAGCAGGTCGACTCGGGTACTAAAATGATCCACCTTGGCAAGAACACTACCAGCCGGATCATCTCCAAAGGCATATCGGCAGGACGTTCGAACAACACCTACCGAGGCCTCGTGTCGGCCCACCGGAAGGCGACAGGAGCGCGCAACTTCACGAACTGCGATTCGCTTTTGATTGGCGACAAGTGCGGCGCGCACACTGTTCCCTATATCGAAGCGAAGAATTCGTCTGCCGTGTTCGAGCATGAGGCAACGACCTCGAAGATATCGGAAGATATGCTGTTCTACTGCATGCAGCGCGGCCTTTCGCAGGAGGATGCTACTGCGCTGGTGGTTAACGGATTCGTGCGGGACGTATTGCAGCAACTGCCGATGGAGTTTGCTGTCGAAGCACAGAAGCTGATTTCGATCAGTCTTGAGGGAAGCGTCGGATAGAGCAACAAGGTATATGACCAAAGGAGTCCTGAAATGACGGCGCTACTCGAAATCCGTAATCTTCATGCCGAGATCGACGGGCAGAAGATCCTTAACGGGCTCGACTTGGTCGTGAACAAAGGCGAAATCCACGCGATCATGGGGCCAAACGGAGCTGGAAAGTCAACCCTGTCTTATGTATTGGCCGGCAAGCCGGGGTACGAAGTCACGGCCGGCGAGGCCCTTTTGAATAATGTCAATATTTTTGAGATGAGCCCGGACGAGCGGGCCGCGAAAGGCCTGTTCTTGGCTTTCCAATATCCGCTTGAAATTCCGGGCGTCGCCACGATGACTTTCTTGCGTACGGCGGTGAACGCCCAGCGGAAGAAACGCGGGGAGGAGGAGCTGTCGTCACCAGAGCTGATAAAACGCGTTCGCGAGATTGCGATGAAGCTTGGCATCGACACAGAGATGCTTCGCCGTCCAGTCAATGTCGGCTTTTCAGGTGGTGAGAAGAAGCGAAACGAAACGTTGCAGATGGTGCTATTACAGCCCACCTTGTGTGTACTGGATGAGACGGATTCAGGTCTCGATATCGATGCCTTGAAGGTTGTCGCGAATGGAGTCAATCAGTTGCGCTCGCCTGACCGCGGTATGGTCGTCATCACACATTATCAGCGACTGTTGGACCACATCGTGCCGGATGTGGTGCATGTCCTCTCCGCCGGGCGGATTGCGCGAACAGGCGGCAAGGCTCTCGCGCTTGAACTCGAGGCAATGGGATATGCGCAATACCAAGGTGAGGCTGCGTGAGCGCCATGAACGCCGAAGTGCGCCCCATGAAGACCAATGCTGAGCTCGCCTTGGCCGATATTTTCGCAGGCGCCAAGCGTCGCTTGCCGGGCAACGACGCTGTCAAAGCCCAGCGCTCTGGCGCGTTCGACGACTTCATGAAAAGCGGACTGCCTCATCGACGGGTCGAAGCGTGGAAATATACCGATCTACGCGCCATTATGCGCGATGCTCACCCGCTTGCGGCGCCGCCCAGCGCAGAGGCCAAAGCGAAAGCGCGCAGTGCGGGTCGTGCACTGGCCCATCTCCGATCGCGGCGTATGGTGATCGTTGATGGAGCCTTCGCGGCGGATTTGTCCGATCTCGTCGATCTTGAGGCCGGTGTCGCCATTCGCTCCATGGCGGAGGCTCTGACATCCGGCGATGCACTTATCTCTGCATATCTTGGCAAGGTTGCTCCGAGGGACGACGCGTCGCTCACGCTCAATACGGCACTGATGGGCGATGGCGTCGTGATCCATATCGCACCCGGCGTGACCGTCGAGCGGCCAATCCACTTGGTCTTCATTTCGACCAGCGACAAGCCGGCAGCCGTCTTTGAGCGGTCCCTGGTGGTAGTGGAGCCGCGGGCGCATCTGACATTGCTTGAAACCTATGAGGGGCCCGACGAATCGCAATATCAGGTGAATACCGCGCTCGAATTGATCGTGGGTGACGCCGCGCGGGTCGACCACCTCAAGATGATTGCCGAGGGGAGAGCAGCGCTGCATGTCGCAACCCAGCTTGCCGACATCGGGCAGAGCGCAACCTTCAATGATTTCTGCTTTACGACCGGGGGGGCCGTAGTTCGCAACCAGCTTTTTGTTCGGTTTAAGGGTCAGGGCGCGGTGGCCGACATACGCGGCGTCAGTCTGCTGGCCGGACGGCAGCACGGCGATCAGACGCTCGTCGCTGATCACGTCGCCCCAGGATGCGAGAGCCGTGAGACATTCAAGTCGGTGCTCGATGACGAGGCGCGAGCGGTGTTCCAGGGCAAGATCAACGTGCATCCAGGCGCGCAGCAGACGAACGCCCGAATGATGGCGCGTGCGCTGCTCCTGTCATCAGACGCTGAAGCAGACTGCAAGCCAGAGCTTGAGATTTTTGCCGACGATGTCCAGTGCGGGCATGGTTCGACCACGGGCAAACTGAACGACGAGCAAAAATTCTATCTCATGGCGCGTGGCATTCCCGCCAGGGAGGCGGAAGCGTTACTGATACAGGCGTTCGTTGGCGAAGTGGTGGAGGCTATCAAGAACGAGGGTGTGAAGGAAGCGCTGATGAACGCGACTCTATCGTGGCTTCGCTAATATTGTGGGCTTCGCTAATAAAAAAGATCGGCTATGCATTCTGCGGTAATCAACGGCAAATACGATGTCGAGCGCGTCCGGGAGGACTTTCCGATCCTCGGCCTGGAGGTGCACGGCAAACCTCTGGTCTATCTTGACAATGCGGCATCCGCACAAAAACCAAGACGGGTGCTTGATCGACTGCAGCAGGCTTACACGTCAGAATATGCCAATGTGCACCGCGGCCTGCATTATCTCGCTAATACCGCTACCGAAGCTTACGAGGGAGCGCGTCAGAAGGTGGCGTGGTTTCTCAATGCCGAGCGCAACGAGGAGATCATTTTCACCCGGGGGGCTACCGAGGCGATCAATCTAGTTGCATCGACGTTCGGCCGTGATCGCATCAAGCCAGGTGATGAGATCGTTCTATCGATCATGGAGCACCATGCCAACATTGTGCCGTGGCACTTCCTGCGCGAACGTCAAGGAGCCGTGCTCAAATGGGCTCCTGTCGATGACGCCGGGAATTTCCTGATCGAGGAATTCGAGAAGCTCCTCACCGAGCGTACCAGAATGGTCGCGATCTCGCAGATGTCGAACGTCCTCGGCACCATCGTTCCGGTCAAGGAAGTCGTTCGGATTGCCCACCGACGTGGCATTCCCGTGCTCGTTGATGGCGCACAGGCAGCGGTGCATCTGGACGTCGACGTGAGAGATATCGATTGCGATTTTTACGTCGTGACGGGTCACAAGCTCTATGGGCCGACCGGCATCGGCGTGCTCTACGGCAAGCATCAGCATCTTGCCGCCATGCCACCATTCAATGGTGGTGGCGAGATGATTCGCGAGGTGCATCAGGATCGGGTCGCCTATGGCGAGCCTCCACACAAATTTGAGGCGGGAACACCGGCGATTGTTGAGGCCATTGGGCTCGGTGCCGCTATCGACTATATCAATTCGCTTGGGAAAGCCAGGATCAGAGCCCACGAAAGTGCCCTGGTTGAATATGCGCGAGGTAAGTTGTGTGAGATCAATTCACTTTACATCATCGGATCCGCCAGGGAGAAGGGTGCGATCGTCTCCTTTGAAGTCAAGGGTGCGCATCCGCACGATTTCGCGACGATTTTGGATCGCTCAGGAGTTGCCGTGCGAGCTGGTACCCATTGCGCGATGCCGCTGCTGGAGCGGTTCCACGTTCAGGCCACCTGCCGGGCCTCATTCGGCCTATATAATACCTTTAGTGAAATCGACTGTCTGGCTGCGGCCATCGCCAAGGCGCAGAAGTTTTTCGTGTGATCGGTGCGGCTGTCAGCAAATAGCCTTCGCACCTGCCTCACTGAGGTACCTTTCGCGGTAGGCGGAAGCGTCTCTCGCTAACCCGAATCAGGAATGATGGCGCCTACCCTCACAGGGACATTGAGCCGGGGTGCGAATAGGTTGTGACGTTGTTGATGAGGCGGTCGAAATCGAACAACCGGGTTCGCGGAACCAAGACCGGAAATTGCGTAGAACTATCGACTAGGCCGTCTGCAGATGATTGGCGGCCGCTGTCCGCGCTTCCGCCCGGATCCGTTCGACCATAGAGCGAAGACCATTCGACCTCTGGGGCGTTAGATGCTCTCGCAGGCCCAAGCGCTCAAACGTGGCAGCCGCGTCAGTTGCCAGGATTTTATCTGATCGCTTACCGGAAAATATCGCAAACAGAATCGCGATCAATCCGCGCACGATGTGAGCGTCGCTGTCACCAGTGAAGCTGAGGACAGGCCCGTTGCCTCCTGCGAAGCTGACCGTTGTCGCCAGCCAGACCTGGCTCACGCAGCCCTGCACTTTATTGGCTTCGGTTCGCTCAGTCTCAGGCAGGGGATTCAGCGTGCCGCCAAGTTCGATCACGTAGCGGTAACGATCATCCCATTCGTCCAGCAACGAAAAGCTGTCGGCGATTTCATCGAATGTTGGCATTTGCACACCGCACTTGGCTTGAAAGGGGCTCTTCGTCACATTGTCCAACTTGGGATACATTGTCCAACTTGGGATGGATTCCGATATCCGAGCAGCATGTCGACCTTGTCGCACGCGGCATCTGTTATTACCGGCTTGCAGAGCACGTCATCTCGAAAATCCGCTTGTCGCGCTGCATTCGCGAAGTGTCACTTCCGGTCTGCATGTCATCCTCACTAGGCTGGGCTGTCTTTCCTCAAGCAAAGGCCATACCGAAAGTCGCGAGACAGTGGCGATTGAGCCAGTCGCCCGAACAGGCAAGAGATCCAGGTTGTCGCATTCTTGTTTTATTTCAAACACGGGCGGCTTGGTTGGGTCGTGCGGCGTCGTGGTGTCGGGTTTTGGACAATGGCGAGGTTTGGGCGAGGTTTGGGCGAGGGGTGCCGGGCGTGCTGGCTATCTCTTTGCTAAACATTC
>DASPVM010000004.1:0-3070 GCA_035622375.1 Methylocella sp.
GCCTTTGTGAAAAATGTATTTGGCTTTCGGGAAGGTCGGCGTCCAGCGGCCGTCACGCAGGACCGTGTTCCAGCCGCAATGGTCGATATGCAAGTGCGTACAAAAAACGTAGTCAATGTCTTCGAAACGCAAGCCTGCGGCCTTGAAACCATCGAGCCAGGGCTGTTTTGGAAAATCCATCGGCGGCGGATAACCCTTGTCCTCGCCGGTGCAGGTGTCGATCAGTATCGTGTGCTTGGGCGTACGCACTACGTAAGTCTGATAGGTGATCACCATTTTGCCCGAGGCCGGATCGAACACTTCCGGATCGAGCTCGGCGAGATGACGCCGACCAATCTCGGGATCGTAGGCAGGGAACATATCCTCCGGCCGGCGCCACGGCCCGTCCCGCTCGATAATGCTGGTAATGGAGACATCGCCAATCGCGAGCTTTTTCATGGAAGCCTTGCGCGAGATCGGAAAATGCGAAATTGATACCTGCGGGATGAGACGTCTAACGCAGTTCGTCGCGAACCGGCCCTTCGCCGCATGTTCCCCACAGCCATTTCACCAACGGCCAGTGCCGTTGATTGAGTAGAGCATTTTGCGGAATTTTTCGGGAGATTTTATCTTAAATCGAGCCCAAGGACCCTTCGTCCATTCGCTTGCCTCGGTGCCTGATTTGCCCTCAGTTCTTGAAAAAGTCCCTGCCCCTCCTGCCATCGGTTGCCCCCTCTGGATGGGGTTCGACGGCCTTGGCGGATGTCGAGCGGCAAACGGGAAGGCTTTCCGCAATAAAGGGATTAGCGGAATTTTGCGAAAGGCGGTTTTTGTCAACAGACTAAAACCCTGTCGGGCTCCCGCCGCAGATTTCGCCGCGCCTCGACGCGTCATGTGGCAATGGGATTAATCCAGCGCAGCGCCTCGAACCGAGCAAAATCGCCGTCGGTGGAATAGAGCGTCAATCCATGTTCCACCGCCAATGCCGCCAGATGAGCGTCCGGCACCAGATTGCCGTGGACGCCGGGTAACGCCAGGAATTTGCTCAAAATATCGGCGTGTCGTTCGCCGGGTTGCGGCACCCACGCGGTGTCGGCACTGAGCCAGCGGCGCACCTGCTGCCACGCCTCAACGATGGGCTCAGGTTGTTCGAAAACCCGTGGGTTCGTCACCAGACGCAGAAAGGCAACCAAGCTGATCCACGGTAGGCCAACCAGGGCCAAACCGTTCAGTTGCTGATCGAGCCAATTGCGCGCCGGATGGTGCTGAACAAATGAACTGACATGAGCATAAATGAGGATGTTGGCGTCGATCAGCATCATTTGAAGGTCTCGCCTTCGACGACGGCGAGCGCCTCAGCGATATTGTCAATGCTGGCGACCCGCACGCGCCCCAACGCCACGGCTCGGGTCTGCACCGCCTCGCGCGGCTTGCGGCGCTGACCGCGATCCTCGAGGCCTCGACGCAGCGTCTCATTGACCAGCTGTTTCAGGCTCAGCCTTCGGTTGCGGCGCAGGCGCTCGAGGGCCGCCGCGACATCATCATCGAGGGTCAGGGTGGTTCTCATCATCAAGACATAAGCACCGTGATGTCTTGATGTCAAGACGGCAATTGTTAAGGTAGAAGAATGCCTTAGCCTCAATCCGCTGTTGCGTACTTTTACCACGTGTAACCATTTGAAGCACCCCGAGATTGATCGCCGGCTGGCCGCAGGTAAACCGGCGGCCAGCTGGCGCGTGACGACCAAGTCAACGCCTCCAGCCCATATCGGCATCGGGCGAACTGCCTCGAACTCGGCTCGGCCAATACGATCCGCAAAGAGGCGGCAGCGCGATTGTCGCCCTTCTGCGCCTAAGTCCTGTGCGAAGTGGTGGAATCAGTGGTTTTGCCCTGAAATATTTTTGCCAATTTAGCAGGCGACAGAATGACTTAGCTCATCCCGCCTTAATGGTTAACAATTCCTTTTACCAATTCATAAGGTTGGCGCGGTTTCATCGGGACATGGCTAGATCATGCACCACCTGTAACCACCTGAAGCGTCCGGAGATTGACCGACGGCTGGCCGCCGATTCACGCTGGTCGGGATTGCTGGTGAAGATGGCTTTGATGCGCCTAATCTAGCTGCGCCAACGACTCCAGCGTCAAAACCCGCGGGATATGAAAAACGCCGCCTTAGCGGCCTTCATCGGCCGAGTTAACGTCCTTCAGTTGGCCTACAAGTTCATCACGCAGGCCGCCGAGGGCTCGGCCTCAAGAATTGATTTGGAGAGACTTGCAGTCGCTTTCGTCTGACATCCGGAAGCCAGTTGAATTGAACGTCCTTGGCCGCTCGAGGCGAGACTGGCGAGCGTTGTGACCGACTGTTTAGATGAACTGTCGACGCAAGAGGTCGATTCGCTACCTCGTCGCGCGGCTCGACTTAAAAAGCGACGAAGTGCGGTCGACAAAAGTATGTTGGCATCAAGCGCCGCATTCGCGACCGGGAGCACTTCAAATCTGTCGCTAAGCAGGCTTGTCTCATCTGTGGCCGCCGTCCAGCAGATGCGCACCATCCGATTCGCGCAATCACCGACTCTTGGCCGCAAGGTCAGCGATGAATTTACAGTCCCGCTCTGCCGCGGCCATCATCGCGAAGTCCATATCGCGAAGTCCATCGCTGCAGCGATGAAGCCGCTTGGTGGGAGAAAGCCGGTATCGATCGACCGTCAGCGCGCGGGCATTATTGCATTCCCCTCTCCATCGGCGGTAAAGGCCGGCCCAAAAACCCATTGCTGTGAGCGACGGCGCCTGCTTAAGCCCTTCAAATAAGAAAATGATTCGCCTTACGTGGGGGCAGTCCGTGCAACGCATTGTGAAAGCCTATGAGGACATAATAATGACAGAGGCCGGGTCTCCAGACGGCCATTGGTTCATCAGTCCTGTCTACTCAGTCCGTGTCGAAAGCGATCCCGCATTGACACAGCGATTTGCCGACATGGGCGCGGCAGATATTTACTTCGAAGAACTCGTTCTGCGGCATCTCGGCCTTTAGCCAGAAGAGCGTTTTGCGGAATTCTTCGGGAGCTTTTATTTTGGCGAAATCGAGCCCAAG
>DASPVM010000005.1:0-58947 GCA_035622375.1 Methylocella sp.
AGAAAGATGGCGAGGGCCAGGGCCAGCATGGCGATTTTTGTTATGATTTTCAGGCTCATGCGGATCTCCCCAGTTGCCCACGCCGCGGGAAGGGAAAGGACCCGGCGGAAGCGCTGTTTTCCTTGTCTCTACCATGACCCCTGCGTTGACGTCGAGCGGCACATACTCCTAGCTATAACGTTACAGCGACTTACATTCATCATATCCCTTATGGACATCTACTTTTCGAATACTGACCTCTATTTTCCACTATTTCATAACGATTAGAGCGGCGTTAACTGGATTTGCTATGATTGTGCCTTTGATAGGCAACATTTCTACAGCGGGTAGGAGTGCGGCCATTTGTCGTGACCTATTTTTGGTCCGCTGTCTCCGGTCCGCTTTCTGTCCCAGCGAAGTCCGCTTGCGGCGGGTGTCTGGAATTTATCACGGCCATTAATCCGATAAACCGCGTACGAGGCGGCACACCAGGCTATGAAAATCCCAACAATGATGTAGCCAAGCTCTCCGATGTTGGCATTCAGGATCCCGATCAACCCCCAGAAGCCGCCGCCCCCTGGTCGGCCGAATTCGCCCCCAATCAGGTTCAGCACTTCGAGGCTGCCGACGCCGACCGCAACCATGATGGAAACACCAGTGATTGTTAGATTGTAATACAACTTTCTGGTGGGCTTTACGAGGGCCCAGCCGTAGGCGTACAGCATCAGGATGCTATCCGTGGTATCTACGAGGGTCATTCCGGCTGTAAACAGGGCCGGAAACACTAGAATCGACCAAATCGACAGTCCTTGAGATGCTTGCGTTGCGGAACTCGCGAGAAGTCCGACTTCAGTTGACGTGTCGAATCCAAGGGCGAACAGGAGCCCGAGCGGATACATCTGCCAGCTGCGTTCGATCACACGGGACAAGCGGCGAAAAAGCCACCCAAGCAATCCTCGATTCGACAACGTGAAATCAAAGTTTTTGTCGACGAGGCGCCCATTATTTTTTCTAGCGCGGAACGTCCGCCAAATTGACACGAGCACAATCGAGTTGGCGAAGGCGATGGTGAAAAGAAACAACGCAGAAACCAGAGTGCCAATGATCCCACCGACGCTCTTGTACGTCTCGAATTGGTCTTGAAGTGTCATCGTCGTGATCGCAACGACAACCGACAGGCCGACGACCGTTGTGGAATGACCGAGTGAGAAAAACAGCCCCACGCCGATGGGCCGTTTGCCATCTTGCACCAACTTGCGGGTTACGTTGTCGATGGCGGCGATGTGATCTGCGTCAAAAGCGTGGCGAAGGCCCAAGCTAAAAGCGAGGCCCGCGGTCCCGAGCAACATCGGCAGTTCTTGAAAGGCGATAATCGCCCAAAACCAGGCGCCGATGTTAGCCGCAATGAGCAAAGAGAAGCCCCCCAAGACCTTTCTCTTCAGGCGGGAATTCTCGTTACTGGATAGGTGCGGCCGCTGCAAATTCATCTAACCGTTTCTGACTTTCCGCCGCACGGCATTCCCGACGGCGCGCAAGCCGCTGACGGCACCGGAAGCTTCCCATACCGGTGATAATGGGTATAAAACTGCAATTTTTCAGGCACGTTCCTTCCGCGATGAGCGAAACAAAGTCCTGAGCGGCCTGGACCGCGCCATTGTGAAGCTTCCACCACCGACGGGGTGTATTCTCGTAGAGATCGTATTGTCCGTGATAAACATCGATCAGTCGCAGTGTTGTTTTGAAGACACAGGAGCTGGCAAACCCCTTGCTGGTGTCGCCACATCGACTCTCGCTTTCTCAAAGGCAACGCGCGCAAAGGCGTAAGGTGTGTGTCTCCAAGGGATTGTATGATGAAGTAAGCGTTTCATCATACTCCAAGAACTCATGGTCCGCAAGCAGTTTCGCATGTGCAGATTGTGTGGTCGATGGCACAACAACCGGGCAGAGAATTCCCATCAATCGACCTAACGACAAGAAGGCAAGATGCAGAACTTCAAGTGCCCGGCTAAGCTAAAAGATTTCTCTTAACTCACGCCGCCCCATATAATACCGTCAACGTTCAGCGCCGTCTGATTTCATCAAGGGGGAACCGAGCCTTTCAGACTAACCACGATGACCGTGTGGCGCGAAGTCATCGCGGCACTCGAAATGGTCGGAGCGTAGCATTTTCGTATTTTTCAACAAACCAACGACGTGACAGGACCAATGGCTTTCGATCTGAATACACTGCTTGCTCCCTGCTGCTCTGAGGATTTCTTCAAAGAGTATTGGGAAAGCAAGCCCCTTCATCTTTCCCGGCGAGCACCTCACTACTACGACTCGGTACTCGCAAATGAGGCACTGGAAACGATCATATCGTCCGCAGACTTGCGGTATCCGGCGATACAACTCGCCAGGAGCGGGTCTTACCTTCCGCCGGAGGCCTATACAAAAAACATCAAGCATGGGGGCGAGTTCTTCAACGGGGTGCCTGATCTTGCTCGAATTCAGGCGGAGTACCGCTCGGGGGCAACGGTAGTGCTGCCAGCGCTGCAGCGAATATGGCCTCCCCTAAAAGAACTGTGTGTAGCGCTCGAGAATGAATTCAGTCATGCCATTCATGCGAACGCTTATCTTACTCCAGGTGATTCAAGCGGATTTACGCCACACTACGACGCGCATGAGGTTTTTGTTTTGCAGATCGAGGGCAGGAAGCGGTGGCGGGTGTTCGAGGCGCCGCTAAAACTGCCCCATTGGAGCCAGCCTTTTACGCCCTCAGGCTACGTTTTGCCTAAGCCGCTTCTGGAGATTGAACTGCAGCCAGGAGATCTATTGTACCTGCCTCGCGGCTTCGTACATGCTGCCGCCACGTCGGACGGTCACTCCGCCCATGTCACGGTTGGGATAACGGTCTTCACGTGGGTTGAAGTCCTCTCTGAGCTGATGGCCTCTGCTAAAAGCATCACGGATCTGCGCGCCGGTTTACCACCTGGATTTGCAACGCACGAGGATTCCAAGAAGGTGCTCCGAGAAGGTCTCGTCAAATGCATGGACCAATTGAAAGGAAACGTCGATTATGATCGTTTGATTGAGACCTTCTTGCAGAGGCTGAGGTCCGGACGAACCCGTTCAGTTGAGGCCTTTCGGGCCAGCGTGAGGGTGATCGGATTACAAACCCCGCTCACGACTCCTGAAGCCGGCCGCTATAGCATTTCGATGGAAAATGGCAGCACCGTTTTGGAGTTCGATGGCCGGAAATTCCTTCTTCCTCATCACATCTCGACGACGCTCGACGAGATGTGCAAACGGAAATTATTTCGGCCTGGCGAGCTTCGGGGCCCCCTTGACAACGACGGGAAGCTTCAACTGGCACGATACCTTCATGGTGAACGCTTTCTGACACTGGCCGATTGAATAGTTTCAAACTTAAAAGCTCTCCTTTGCAGGATCGTCGCAAGCCACCGACTTTCGATGGGTGAGACAAATCTGCAACAATCACATACTCAATATGATCTCTTTATAAAAACATCTTACTTTCCCCCAGGTTTTTCTGTAGCTTGGCATTGAGCTCCTGTCCAAAGCTCTAAAAACGGCTTCGCCAGCTCCGTCGCGAGTCGCGAAGCTAGGTTGCAATTTCATGGGAGAGTCCAATGCCACGTTCCGAGGATGACGCGGGCGCATCGGGAAGCCATCTTACGGCAATAACCGCGATCACTGAAACCTCAACTCTGGCATTGGTGGTGGCTCTTTCGCTGCAGCCAACTTCCTTGTCCGCTCAAACCGTTTCGTCGACGCCACCCCAGGATGCGGGGAGTTCAGTACCGTCTCAGAATACAACGCAAAGCGCCGCGCAATCTGTAAGCCAAGGAGACATCGAGCTGCCAACTGTCGAGGTTGTAGCGCCAGCAGTGCCGACTTTTGCCTCGGGAAACGGATGGGCACCCCCGCCGGTGAGTTCGGGAATCGGCGAGATGACAGATATGAATGAGGCGGCGAGCGCCTTTACCGTTACAGGGGAACAGGTCAATGAACGCATTTTCTCGCGCCCCGGCGAGGCGCTTGAGATCGTCCCGGGGTTGATCGCAACCCAGCACAGCGGCGACGGCAAGGCCAATCAATGGTTCTTGCGCGGCTTCAACCTCGATCATGGGACTGATCTTGCCATTTTCTTGGATGGCATGCCGATGAACATGCCGACCCATGCGCATGGCCAGGGCTATGCCGACGTTAATATGTTGATCCCCGAGCTCATCGGCTCGATCAATATAGAGAAAGGCCCCTATTTTGCCGACGTCGGCGATTTCGCTTCGGCGGGATCGGTGCATATCAATCTGATCGACGCTGTCGCTGGGCCAACCGCGAAGGTAACACTCGGCAGCTTTGACTATACGCGCTTTTTAGGTATCGACTCCGTTAAAGTCGGAGATGGTAACCTTCTCTTTGCTGGAGAGGTTGGCACCTATAACGGCCCTTGGACCCTTCCCGGTGATCTGCTCAAGCTGAACAGCGTGGTACGCTATTCTTTCGGTACCGACTCAAATGGCTTTTCTGTCACGGGAATGGCTTACGGTAATCATTGGAACTCCACGGACCAGGTTCCCGAGCGTGCGATTCCATATATAGGCCTCTACGGCTATGAAGATCCTTATGACGGCGGCATTACGCACCGCTTCTCCTTGTCAGGCCAATGGGCACAAACAGATGGACCTAATTCCTGGCACGTGAATGCATTTGCGGTGAGAAGTAATCTCGATCTTTGGAACAACTTTACTTATTTCCTTGTGGATCCCATCCTCGGCGATCAATTCCACCAACACGAGAGCCGTACATTTGGGGGACTCTACGCATCCTACACGCGAAACGAAAATATCTCCGGAGTTCCTACCGAAAACGAGATTGGCATCCAAACCCGGTTTGATGGTATCAATCTGCTCCTTGACAATACTTACGAGAGGGGATTTTTGTCGCCCATCCGGTCAGATGTCGTGAACGAAGGCAGCATCGGAGTCTATCTCCAGCAAACCGCGCATTGGAGCGACTGGTGCAAGACCGTTATTGGCATTCGCGGTGATTTCTACGCGGCGTCGGACAATCAAATCGTCCCATCGTACACCCAGGCGTTGAATTCTGGCAATCCGACGGCTTTTGTCCCTGGCCCAAAGGCCTCTGTCATCTTTGGGCCATTTAACAAAACTGAATTCTACGTGGACATTGGCCAGGGGTTTCATAGCAATGATGTGCGGGGGGTCACCGTCAAGGTCGAACCGACAGTGCCGGATGAAAGGCTGAACCCAGGGACATTTCTGGTACCGACGCAGGGTGCCGAAATCGGTGTCAGGACCAAAGCAATTGAGGGTCTCAACAGCGCGGTCGCGGTATTTGGGCTCGACGCGGCATCAGAAAATATCTTTGACGGGGACGCCGGCGATACCCAGCCGACACTTTTGCCCACGCGGCGGATCGGCGTAGAGTGGACAAACGATTATCATCCTGTCTCCTGGTTCGACCTCGATGTCGATTTTGCCGATACAAGAGCGCGCTTTATCGGCTATGATTACGCTCAGCAAGCGACCTATATTTCGCTCTGGGGATATCCCCAGGCATCCATTGGCAATGCGCCGGGAAATTATGTCCCTGGTGCTGCGACGATCGTTGGCTCGATCAAGGCAACGATTGGCGAGAAAACTGGCTTGTTTGCCGGCCTCGAATATCGCTATTTTGGGCCGCGGCCATTGACGGAAGACGGCGCTTTCTTCTCGCCGGCGACGGGTCTCCTGAATGCGCGCGTCGGGTATAGATTTGAAAATGGCTGGGTGATCCAGCTCGACGGTTTAAACGTTACCAACAGCAAGTCAGATCAAATCACCTATGCCTATGGCTCACTCCTAAAGACAGACGCGCTTTACTATCAATGCAATGGGCTAGCAGGCCCCATCCCACCGGCTGCTGTGTGCGCGAATGGCGTAATGGATCGCGTTTTCAAGCCCGTCGAACCCTTGCAGCTGCGATTAACGCTTGTCGGCAAGTTCTGAAAACGCGCTATCGGGCCTCAACTATGTCAAGGAAACGCCCATGTCTCGAAAAATTTTCCTGATTCCACTCGTTGCTATGGCTTTCAGCGGATCGTCTGCTTTGGCATCCGACCTGACACCGCCTCCGCCGTTTACCTGGGCAGGAATCTATGTTGGCGGCCAGGCCGGCTATGCATGGGGCACTGGCAATCTGAATTACAACGCGTTTGACCCCGTTGACTCCGTTTATTCCATTGGCGGCGTCGCCAATGATTTCAAAGGGGTCATCGGTGGCGGCCATGTAGGTTATAACTTCCAAATTGATCGATTGGTATTCGGGCTCGAAGGAACATTCGACGGAACGAGCTTGAGAAATTCTGCGACGAGCAATCTTTTTGCTTTTCAGGGAAGCACGCTTTCCGCGTCCTCAAATTCGAGTGTCCAAGGAGCCATTCTCGGACGTGCCGGCGTCGCCTTTGACCGGGCCTTGATCTATGCGACTGCAGGCATTGCATTCGCCACTTTCCAAAACAGCTATAGTTTCATAGGCAATCTGAACGGAAGCCCTCTCATAAATGGTGGTAACACGTTTAGCGCTTCGAGCATCTTTTCAAACACCCGCACGGGGTGGACGGTCGGCGCCGGCGTTGACTATGCTTTGGACGATAAGTGGTCTGTTTTCGCCGAATATCGATATACAGGATTTGGCACTTATTCGAGTTCAGGTCTTACTGCAGAAGGATTTATCACGGCACCCGCGCTGACAAACGCACTCCTCAATGTGCACCGCACTTTGAACCAAAGTCAGGTGCAAGTCGGCTTCAGTTACAACTTCGGCAATTACACCCCTGCAGGCGCCTTGGAAAATCTCGGGCCTAGCGTTGCCGGTTCCTACCATTAATAGCTGTCGTGCAGACGCGCCGCGGCGTCACCCATGCCTATAGAACTCTTGTCAAGACCAAAGCGGGCCGCTCACACGGCGGATTTAGGCATGCTTGACGTGGACGTGCGAATGCCGCTTGGCGCGGTCCTCACCATGCGGATGGGTTTCGTCTTTTATGTCGACTGGAACGGCCATGAGACGGCCATGCCGGACTCCCCGTTCGGCGATAATATGTTCGGCGAAATGCTGGACCTCCAGCGCCCCTCCCCGCAGCACCGAGATTTCCATGCAGCTTGCATGATCGAGATGAATTTCCAGCGCGGCAACCGATAAATTGTGATGATCATGGTGAGCTTCAGCAAGACGGCTCGCAAGTTCTCTCACGGTTCGGTCATAGACATAGACAAGGGCCGCGACACAATCGCCCGTATTGCACTCGTCGCCGTTTGTTTGCTGCATGCCGGCGCGGGCCAAGTCGCGAATGGCCTCTGAACGGTTGCTGTAACCGCGTTCATTCATGAAGCGATCCAATTCCACGATAAGATCATCATCGAGAGTGACGGTTACCCTTTGCATTGAAATCCTTCCGGCCACTTAGTTATGTTGCTTCCCGTCGAGCAACCATGCCTCCGGTTAGAACTCACTAAAACTTTTACCCTGGGAAAGCGACAGTGATTTCTTTCGTGGCAAAAGGGTTAAAGGTTGTGAGTCTCAAGCTGTCAGTGACGAATGCCCCTCAACAGTTTAGCCGTAGCTGCTCTCAACTGTGACAAATACCAATAGACAATTAACAAGGAATTGTGATAACTTTGTACTTCAGGACTTCCGCTAGACTTAACCATGAAGCTATCGGCTACCGCGTTCGCGATCTTATCGCTGCTCTGGCTAGTTGGCATCCCCCCCGCAGCGGCCCACAGTTCTTTGCCCTCCGAAGACCCTTGGAACCCTGCTCATATTGAGGTGCTTCCTCGTGAAGTGCGGGCCACCGTTGAGCATTTTGGTCGCGTGTGTGGCTCGCCAGTTGCCGGATTACGTTTATTCTCTCGATACATTCAAGACCGTGTTACAGGCGACAAGTTCATCTCACTCCATTTTGAAGATCTGCGCTGTGCAAATAAGCCAGCTGTATGCAAGGCGCAGGGCTGCTTGCATCAGGTGTATGTCTCCAAAGGGGGCCCGTACCGACTCATTATGAGCCTCTACGTGCCGGAGATTGAATTTAAGTTAATCGACGGGTCGACTGCCGTTGAAATAAAATCCGACGGAATCATTGAGCCTTGCTTCAGGGATTTTCGATGGAACGGCTCTCGTCTTAATCGCTTGAAGTAATCGAGCCGAACTTCAAATGACACGTACGGGGCAATAGCGCCGCTAATCGTGATCGCAGCATTGTTCGCCACTCCATGCCTCGCGCCTTCCGCGACGACGAACCAAACAATTGCCGGCGAGGCCCGCGGGTTGAGCGCCGGCACGCGCCGCGCGGCATGGAGCAAACTGAACCAAACGAGCCAAGCGCGGCAATCACCGCCCGATAATCATGAGCGCGCTCGTACCTAGTTTACCAGAAACCCGCTATCTGTTCACGCGGATCTTGCTCAGACCGCCACTCCACATCCGTTCGTCATGGCTTATTCCCTTTGGCGGCGCCGCCACCAAGCCAATGCCTCCCTCGCCCCTTACAAACGAAGCCGAAAATAAGCAACTGTAGTATTAGTTAGATTAGGATCTGGACTCAATTGACAGCTTCGATGCGACTTTCCGCTGCCAATCGGAAAAGCCGCGAGGGAATGACGTCCGCGATCCGATGGAGGTTTCATAGCTATGTCCCTCCTGGCTCCCGAGCCCCTCCTCTGGTTGTCCAGGGATGAAGTTTCGTAAACCGGGACCTGAAATCCTGAACCGGCCGAGAAGCAGGTTCAAAAGCCGGCAGCCGATCACGCATAGGTTCCCATACCGCGCCGTCAGACCGAAGCAAGGGACACCGCGAACCGTCGACTCGATTTGAAATTCTTGCTTCATGAAGCGGACGCAGGCTTCGATCGGGCCCTTGCCAGCATCCATTTTCCGCCGCGGACCCTCCCTTGGGCACAGTCGAAGAAAAGGAGCGCCAGCATAACGGAACAAAGAAACTCATTTACCGATTTTTTTTTGAGGGTGCCAGAGGTCCGGAATGGGCCGACCTCGTCCAGACCATGGGGCTGGGCAGTTCTCATGCAACGGCCTGGGCTCGAACCAACCGAGGTTGTCGCCATAGACGCGGTCCAGTTCGCAGAACAATTCGACAAACCGCAGCGCCTGTGGCTCGTCGGTTATGGAAGGAGCGAGGCAGTTTGGAAAATCTTCCGCCACGGATGAAGTTGTTTGGCGGTCGCGCTCCTCTCGCGGCTCTTTTGTCAGCTGGCCGTATTCCGCAGCCCGTGGCGCGACGCAGAAATCTCCATTGGGCGCAGCATTCTGCAATCGTGGAAAGACGTCTCGACACAGCCTGTTGTCATTCTCCCGTCACCGCTGACGAGCATCCTATTCGAGATCTCCACATTCAAGGGAGGAGCATTACAAATGGCTCAGTCGCCGAAACATGCCGCGAGCGAGCATCATCATAACGCCGCCGCGCATCATCACCATCAGGCTGCCCACCATCACGAGATTGGCGAACACGAAGAGGCGAAGGAGCACGCGGCCGCGGCTCACGAGCATAGCGAACAAGCGCATAAGCATACGACGAGCGCGCACGACCACTCTCAAAAGTGACATCGGGGCTTTAGGCCCTCTTCGCCCCACGGCGTGGCGTATAATCGCTTGGGACAAATTCGGCGAGGACGGCGCATGATCGAGTTTAATTAAGGTCGGCTCCCCTCCGCTGCATATAGGCGTTTGGAAGCAATGCCGCTGCGATATGGTCGAGAGCGGCCTCGATTAGGGTTACGGCGGGTACGGTGACAGTGCGCTCTATTGTGAACCCCTGGCCCCAAGCGCAAACCAAGGAGCTGGCGGAAAGCTCCAGTTGAGTGGGCTATTACCGGAACGGCGAATCAAGGCTTCGTCGATCATGTCGCTTCATACGATCGACGCCACAATATCGGAATCCCTCCCGACAAGCTTTCGATTCGATTATTCCTGCACGGGCGCTAAATATTGCGCGGAAGCGAAGAGTGCGAGTGGGTACAGCGTAACGGTCGAATGCAGATGGTCCGCGCCTGATCGTGCGCACAACAGAGGAGCACGCAATGCAAGGCATTCTAGGCGAATCCCTCCCTCGCCGCTTTGCGCTGGGCGCGGGCGCGACGCTGGCACTTGGTGGAATCGCGACGGGACTCGCCCCGGCCGCCACCGGGGCAGCCAGGGGGACAGCCGAGCCGCCCGTCGTTTATGGACCTCTGCCCAAACCTGGACGCCACGACGCGCCCCTGTCGATCGGCTCGCTCGTCTTCCCGCTCATGGATCAGATCGACTTCACCGGACCGTTCGAGGTGTTCGCGCGCATTCCCAACGCGACGGTCCAGATCGTCGCGAAGACCACCGACCCGGTTTACGACGTCAAAGGTCTCACGGTGACGCCGACCGTGTCGATTGCGCAGACGTCGTTGTTCGATATCCTTCACGTCGCCGGCGGCCTGGGACAGCAGGCGCTGATGGACGACGAAGAGGTCATGCTGCTGATCCGGCGTCACGCCGATGCTAGCCGGCTGGTCTTCTCCGTCTGCACGGGCGCGCTGCTCTGCGGAGCCGCCGGCCTGCTCAAGGGCCGTCAGGCGACGACGCATTGGGCAGCGTTGGACCTCCTGAAATTCTACGGTGCGAGCCCAGTCAGGTCGCGCGTCGTCGTCGACGGCAACTACATCAGCACGGCCGGCGTGACCGCGGGACTGGACGGCGCCCTCGTCGTTGCGTCTCTGCTTCGCGGCGACAAGATTGCCGAGGAGATCCAGCTCGACATCCAATACGCGCCAAATCCCGTCTTCCACAGCGGCACGCCCGAAGAGGCGGGAACCGACGTGATCGATGCCTTTTTCGAGATCTACGGCCGGAACAAAGAGGCGCGGGAAATAGAAGCGCATCGTTTCGCCGCGAAATTGGGCGTCGAAGTCGACGCAAAATGACGCGGAGCGCCGACATGGGGTCGCGATCCTCATACGCGCAAATCAGAGAAGCGTTTGCCTCACGTGCAGCATCGACAAATCGGTTTCCGGTCCTAAATCTGTGTGCATACTCGCTTTTTCGACGTGAGCCACGCCGGCATTTTGGGGCAGCGCACCCTCGGTTGCACGGTCCCATGCTATCCACAAAGCTATGGGAGAGCAGACATGCACGCGTTTCCTGTCAACTCGATCGAATCGGCGCCGGAGAAATCGAAGTCAGCGCTTCGGACGCTGCAATCGACGTTCGGTTTCATCCCAAACGTCGTCGGCGCCATCTCGACCTCGCCAGTCCTGATCAATAGCCTTGTTGCGCTGTTCGGCAACGTCCACGGCGGCAGCTTCTCCGAGCTGCAGGTCCAGACGTTGCTGCTCACTAACGCGGTCACCAACGGCGCGACCTGGGCCGTCGCGTTCCATTCTTTTCTCGCCTTGAAAGAGGGTGTCGATGAGTCCGATGTCGACGCCATTCGTAGCGGGCGCCCTCCGGCGGACGACAAGCTCGCCGCTCTCTCGATCTTGGCGAAAACATTGATCGAGAAGCGAGGCCGCCTCGAAGATCAGGACAAAGAAAAGTTCTTTGCCGCGGGCTTCGGCCCGGACCGCCTCCTCGAAGTCATTGCGGTCGTCGCGGCGTCCACGATCACGAACTATACCGCCAACATAACCCAGCCCCCGCTCGAACCGGCGTTCCAACCACACGCTGGAGCGCCCTGACAAGGGATAACTTGTTTTGCGTACGACGCGGAGCCTTGCGACATCCCTGAGCGCTCCGCCCCGGACTCCATGCGACGAAGTCTGCCGAGCACAGTCGCGATCGTATTTCTCGAAACCGACATTTGCGTCCAGTTGCATAGCTTGATTTCGGTGTAATCGGCGATAAGTGCGCTCACTCCGTTAACGGTGCGAGGGGTGCTATGGGCGTGAAGCGTGTGATCAATGGTGTGTATGTCATCCCGATGGGAATGGCGAACGCCAAAATCTTTCGGATGCAGCGCCGCGGCGATGGCGCGCACGTCGCCCCGATAGGGACGGCGAACGCCTATCTGATCGAGGGCGGCGACGGGCTGACACTGATCGACGCCGGTTACCCGGGCAGGGAGGCGGCGGTCTTTGAGGCGATCCGCGGGCTTGGCCGTTCGCCGGACCCGCTCAAGCACTTGATTTTCACTCACGCCCACCCTGATCATATCGGCAGCGCCGCCGCGATCGTACGAAAAACCGGCGCCAAGACCTACATGCATCCGCTCGATATCCCGACAGCCGAGACTAGAGGTCCGTTTCGGCCCTTGATGGCGTCGCCGGGTCTGGCGCGGCGCGTGATGTGCGAGCTGTTCTTCCATCCCGACGAGCGACTGGAGCCGGTCGCCGTCGATCAGCCCCTGACCGATAATGGGATGGCCAAGTTACCCGTACCGCAGGCGACACCCAGCACGCGCGCGCCAGGTTCGATCCCAATCCGAGCGACGAAGCGCTCCGCCTCGGGAGCACCGATTTCCCTGGCTATTGCGCCAAAATCACCGGCCATCCAGGGCGCTTAACCATCTTCACTCCGGTGAGGCGTTGAACGCGAGAACCTGGTCGACGGGAAGCCGTGGTCTGCGCGCGTTATTCCCGGGAGCGGGACGACGACCAACTGTGAGCATCATGACGGGTACATAATGGTTGCTGATGCTCAGGATCTCCATCACCTGAACAGGGTTGAAACCTATGGGACAACTGACGTAGCCGCGGTTTACAGCGGCGAGCATGAGCGTCATCGCCGCCAGTGAACCAGATCGGATCGCTTCGTCTCAGGCGAGGCGAGGATCGGAGTCGTACATGCCGGTTGCCATCGGCAACCATGCATCTGCGACGTCTCGGGAAAGAAGGCCCGCATGCACAGTCTCGTCTAAAATGCCTTCGAGCCTCTTGTGCCCGTTCAAGTCACCAAGGATTAAGAGGACAAGGGGAGCGTTGGCGACCCTTTCCTGATTAGGCGCAATCGTGGTTCCCTTCAGCCTCTCCCTTATTCTTTCATCTGTCACCGCAATGAAGCGCCAGTGCTGGATGTTAAATGCCGAAGGAGCCTGACATGCTCAGAAATCAATTCCTTGATTTCTTGAACTGAAATCGGCGTTGCGGAGTCAAAGAGATCCGTAGACGTTCGTTCATTAAGAACCTTCAGGAAGTCGCTCATTTAACTTCTCCACTTTAGTTTTCTCATGTGGACACGAGAAGACCGATGTTGAAAACGGTGAGCATCCGTTACTGCTTAGGCTGCGATCGCCGCTGCCATGCGGCGGACTTAGAGTTCGACCAGCCCGCCATCCACGAAGATTTCCGCAACGTGCCGTTGAATCGTTAGTTCCAATCGGCTTTTTGGTCGGGCCGCTGCTGCCATTGCCGTGAGCGATCGCAATCATATCTGTGCATAAGAAGCACAGATTTTGGTCCGCGATGAGGGGAAAGTCTGGCTTATGTATTGTGCTGTTCTTGATGTTGTCCCTTCCGTCATTTGCGAGTGCCGCAGCTCAGAGTAGTTCGGTTCCAGCCGTAATCTCGGCTTCCTGACATTCATTGCTGGGCATCATTAGTTCGTAGTCTGCGCATCCGGCAACCTGACCCAACCGCAGATCTGTGTTGGCCCTTCAACCTGTGCGTTTGCAGCAACGACACTGTTCCGCAATCGCCCCTCCAGCGTCTCGATCGATATTTCTTCCTCAGTTGCAATGCCGCAGGCGATCAGAACCGGCATAACGCTTCGGACGGTCTCAACCGTCCAAGCGTAGAGCGGTGAGCTTTCACCCCCACCGGTCGGAATTTCCGCGGACAAGACGGGATAGCCCAGTCCAGCAGTCATGAAATGCTCCACGAGCCGCGTGGCGGCGTCGCGTCCAGGATTGTCGGGATGAAAGGCGGCGATCAACCAGTCCCCTGCTCTATCCCACGTTGGTACCGCCGGGTAAGATCGAAAGCGGTGCCTTAGACTGATCTCGTGCAGCGCAATGACACCATTCGGTCTGGTAAACCGCATCAAGTGGCGGATGAATGTGGCCGGATCGGCCTGATGAATCAGAATTAGCGGCCGACCACGGCGTCGAACCGGGCGAGAGACGAGAATGCTTCGATCGACGTCACTTCGAAGTCGCCATTCTTGATACCTTTCTCGCGGGCGCGATCCCTCGCCGAGGCGATCGCCTCGGGAGCTTGATCGATTCCTATGACCCAGCCAGAAGGTCCAACCATCTCCGCCGCGAGGAAGGAAACGTCGCCCGGCCCACATCCGAGATCAAGGACTCGCATGCCCTCCCTCACGCCCGCTTCTCGGAGTAGGCGTTCCGTGATGGGCCGTAAGATCGCGGCCTGGAGCCTCAGCCGGCCGAGCTCGGCTGGTGAACTGCCCAAAATATAGCGATTATCGGTCATGCTTTGACCCCTGAAGTTTTCGTCACTTTTGCCCACGTCTCAGTGATTCCCATGCTTAAGGAGTGGGGTCGGGTGCCGCGGAGCGCCGGTGCTAAGGGGAGCGGTTCGAGCAGTTCGCCAGAAAGCGCAGAAAGCGTGGCCCGGAGCGCATAGGCAAGGGAAAGCCCATCGGCAATCGAGTGGTGAGCGACCAGAATGAAGGCTGTGTTTCGTTTGCCCTGGATCAAAACCGCACGAATGAGCGGCGCCTGGTTCGGGGCAAAAGGCGTCGCTAATTCTTCGCCGACCTCGCGCTCCCAGCGGGTCTTGGGATCTCCGTCCACGATCCGAAGCGGGATTGGCGCGGCATCTACCTGACGGAAGCGAGGGACGGAACCCGGGCTTCCCTCGATACAGACCGAGAGAAGCGGGTGGCGCGTTTGGACGCGATCTAACGCTTCCGGCCAATGGTCCGGACTCGCCCAGCCAGCAATCTGTGCCGTCATCACAAAATGAAGCGATCGATTTTGGTCGAGCAACCAAAACATGTGCTCAAACAATCCAAGCGGGCGGATGGTATCCGACACCTTCACAGGACCCGAACTTGGTTTTGAGAGGTGGCGATACATAAAAGCCTCCTTTAAACCGTATCTTTTGGCGGGCTTATTTCCCCGCGCCCCTGAAATTCGGTGGCGTGGATTACAGAAGGATTTCAACGATGGGAAATTGCGTTACGCTCGTAATAATTGTGCGGTGAGCTCTTAATGGAATTCGATCTGGTCTGCAGTGCGTCCCAGCCACTAAGGCAGGCGTCAGCGATCTGATCGTCGCCGACATGCTCAAGGCCATCAGAATGACCACGGCAATTAAAAGAGCGAGTTTTCTCATCGGAACCTCCTGTTTCTTCAAGGGAAGATGAGGCGGCCTCGCTACAAAAGCGTTTCAGTTTTCGGGAATTGCGTTACATCGGTAACCTTCGAACGAGGGAGCCCATCGCCAGGCTGCTGGGATTTGAACGTGCGTATGGGGCAGACTACCGCTCTTGTATGGTAGCTCTAATGAGTCGGGACCTCAATTCAAAAGAGTTCCTCTTCATTGTCGTCATTGGCGATAACGGCGCGTCCATCCGCGAGAACGACCTCTGCGGCGAGCAAATTGTCGAGCGCCAGCCCGAACCGGCCGATCAGCGGCCCATAGCCGCCGCCCAGCGTCAGTCCAGCCATGCCGACGGCGCCAACTGTGCCTGTCACGGCCGCAAGGCCGAGCGGATCTGTGGCAGCGGCAACGTCTGAGGCGCGGCGCCTCCCGAGATTCGCGCAGGATGATTGCCCGATTCGACGGTCACGCCGGTCATACCGCTCAGATCGAGAACGATCCCGCCGCACAGGGCCCGGCCGGCCCAGTCGTGGCCGCCGCCACGCACCGAAAGCGGAAGATCACAATCGCGTGCGGCTCGAATAGCCGACTGGACGTCTTCCGTAGTTTGACAGTGGACGACAGCTTGGGGCACAGGGCCAACAGGCTTCGCCCAGATCGCTATCGCGGCAGCGTAGCCTTCTTCGCCCGGCATCGATACGCGGCCCGGAAGTTGTTCCCCAAGCCGGTCCAATGTTTTTTCGACCAGATCAGTCACTCTCCTATTCCTTTCGATCTGTGGGCCCGCAATGAAAATTAGGGGTGTCGCAATCGCTTGGAAGGGGTTTGTACAAATCTCACAAAAGTACCCGTCCTGGCACTCAACCAATGATCGTCCCAACAGTTCAGCTCTGATAGCGGAACTAGATTCCCGGTCTTATGCGCCTCAGCTAAATTTCTTCACCTGAGCTAGTGCGTAGGCTTCGATTTCCGACCGCGCGACGGTAATGGAATTTTCGTCGCCATTGGGCATGTACGCTGCCTTGATGGCCTCTGCGGACTTTGCGACTGGCGTCTCGATCCAAGCCTTGCAGATTGCAGCGTTGAGCCCTGTACGATAGGCGAGCATGGCGGCTTGAGCATCATACTCGCGATGGGGCTTCGTTATCATGATCTCTCTCCGCCTCTTTTGACCGAAGGGTTGAAGGCGCATCCGGGGACGCGCCTCCAGGGTCAGTCTTTCAGTGATTGACCGTAGTCCCTAGACGGCTCTGTTTTGCGCTCGACCCGCTCCTCAAATGCGCCGAGTTCCACCCAGCGAAATAATGCGGGTTAATCGAAGGAGCGACATAGGAGTAGTTCCTTCCGACTGGATAACCCTCTACCGCAGTAACCGCATCGAGGGATACAGAGGCTGGGCCATATGCCAAGGCCGGACTCACCGAGGCCATCACGACGCCAAGCGCCGCGGCACTTGTCAGTGAGCGAAAAGAAGAGCTCCAATTGGGAGTTGAACATTGGCGATACATGAAAATCTCCTTTAGCCTATACCTTTTTTGCGAGAGTTATTTCTCGCGTCCCCTGCACAATGGCGATGGTGCGCTACAGAAGAATTTCAAAAATGGGGAATTGCGTTACGTTCGTAACATGTCGGGCGGCCGCAGGCAGCGCGCCAGCGCCGCGGCGAGCTCGCTACTCACAAAAGGTCTGCTCAGGACTTCGGCAATTCCGGCTTCCGCCAGCGCATCGGGACTGACATCGGTCGTCGGCCGAGCGGCAAACAGTATGGGCCGCCCGGGCATGAACTCGTGCAGGGCTCGCGCGAGTTGGAGACCATCCGGCTCGGATACCTCATCGCTGATCACCGCCGCATCAAATCGGGCAGGCGAGACGCGGCACGCCACGATTGCATCGGCCGGGCGCTCGAAACCCACTGGTTCGTATCCGAGCGCCGCTAGCATCTCCTCGTCACGCAGCAGCCGTTCCCGCTCGCTCTCGACGACGAGCACCGCCTTGCCGTCCCCAAGTGGCGGCATCGCTTGGTCGGCCATCGTCGTGTTGTCTGCCGCCACCGCCGGCAGCCACGCTTCGAAGCGGCTTCCGGAACCTGGTTTGCTTCGCACATTCATTGCTCCGCCATGGTCACGAACGATCTCGTGAACCGTTGCAAGACCCAATCCAGTTCCCCCCAGGCGGGTCGTGAAAAACGGCTCAAACAGTCGTCGCGCCACCCTGTCATCAAAGCCGTGCCCGGTGTCGCTAACCGACAGACACACGTAGGAGCGAGGTGCAAGCTTGCCGTGACTTAAGGGAAAGGGAGCAGCCACATTCATCTGCTCCGCGGTCAGATGGATGGAGCCGCCGCCTTCCATGGCTTGCGCTGCGTTGGTGCCGAGATTGAGAATAACTTGCTGGAGTTGTGCTGGTTCACCCGACAGGGCTAAACCAGCTGGGACATCCCCAACGATTAGCTTGACACTTGCCGGCTGCGAAGCGCGCAGCAGCGAGGTGGCTTCCTCGAACAGATCGCGCACCTGTACCAGCCGGACAGGCGCGCCGCCACGCCGGCCAAACGTGAGGATGGCATCGATCAGACTGCGTGCTCGCTCTGCAGCCCGGCGAATCTCGTCGATATGCTGTGCTGGCTTCGATCCGGCTGTAACGTGCGGTTCAATCATCTCCGAATAGCCGAGGATGGCGCCAATGATGTTATTGAAATTGTGCGCAATGCCACTTGCAATCGATCCTATCATCTGCATGCGGCGTGCGCGTTCCAGGCGTGTGGTGAGTCTTGCACGCTCGCGCTCGAGAAACTCACGCTCGATGGCATTGGCTACTGCATCGCTGGCAAGCCGCGCGACAGATTCTGGGCAATCAATGCGTCCTGCAGGCTTAAAGATGTCGAACGCCATGATGCCTCGCGCTCGCCCCGGCCTGACCAGCGGCACGCAGGCCCAGCCGCGCACGCCGGCCGCGGCGAGCACATCCTTGGTGTCACCGGGCGGCAAGGCGGCGACATCTGGCACGGTGACGATGCCGGTTCTGGCCGTGCCAAGCTGAGCGGTCACTGCGAGTGCTTGATCCGGCCAGCCGGGCGGATATGCTATCCCATCCGCGGACCAGGCAACTACTCGGATGGGGTTTTCAGCGAACACCACATAGGCACGCGCGCCATCGATCGCTCGACAGAACTCACCGAGCACTTGTTTCAGCCTGGCCTCGGTTTCAGCGGGCGGGCAATTGATCAGATGGGTCGAGTTCTTGGCTACGATATGCTCGAGCGCGGCCCGCCGCCGTAGCGCATGGGCGCGGGCTCGCAGCTGAAGTCCGAGATGTGCAAGCAAGACGAGTAAGAGCAGCGAGACCAGATACAACAACAGGCGAAAGCGCTGTGCCGTTGCTTCGACAAGGGAGTGGTGGTTAGAAAACTGTGTCTGGACTGCTTCGAGAGGCTCCCTGCTCGGCACCGCGACTAGGGTCTTCAGGGTTTCATCGACGTCAGGCAGGAGGTGGTGTAACAAACGGGCATGCGCGAGCAACGCTTGTGCCGCCTCTGCGTGGCGCCCGGCAACAGGCGCCTGCGCTGCAAACCGATCGATCTGCACCTCGAGCGCCTTCACGGATTCCGGCGACGAGTCGCGTGTTAAATGGAGGATCGCAGCCGCCAATGCGCCGATCGCCGGGGCGAGTTGTTTAGCCTGGGCGCCGAGCGTTGGATTTGTACTCAGCAGGCCGACGTAGGACAGCGAATTCTGCAAGACTGCGTTGCTGCTCTTGAAGCGCTCCGTCAGCTCCTCCTGCCGCCCAATTGTCGTGGCCAAGCGATCAACGGGTTCGGTTCCGAGGCCTTCCGTCCGTGCGTGAGAACGGAGCTGGGCGGCCGCGTCCTCCATCGCCTCCAGAGCGTTGCCAAAGGTGTCGTAATTGCCAAGCAGGCCGGCACGTGCCTGCATGACGTCGCGGTGTAAAGAAGCCTCGGCAAACGCGAAATTGTCGAAGGCCTGGTGCGTCGCCGCGTAACCTCCAGAATTGGTTTCGATTCCGCGCAGCAGTAGCCAAGTCAGTAGTGCGAGCAGTAGCACGACCCCGGCGGCACCTGGCAAGAGCCTCCTCATGGGAGTGCCGTGGCCTCATCCGGTGTGGCGGTCGGGGCTCTGACTGCCTTTCCCTGGTAGGTGCCGGTGAGCGTGTTGAGAAAGCCTATGATGGCCGCGATTTGCTGATCGGTCAGGACACGGTCGAGCTGGGCGAAGCCCATCTTTTTGACCGCTTCGGAGAGCGTGGCCGTGCTACCGTCGTGGAAATAGGGCGGCGTGGTCGCTAGGTTACGCAAACTGGGCACGCGAACCATTTCGGGGTCTGGAGAGCCGATTGATCGGAAAATGCCGTGCCGCTGGAAAAGGTTGCCACCAACGTTGACGCCTTGGTGGCAAGAGATGCAGCCAAGCGACTTAAAATGCTGGTAGCCGGAAAGCTCTTCCTGCGTGATCGCGCTGGCATCGCCTAGAAGCCAGCGGTCGAATCGGGAGCCTGGTGTAACGAGTGACCGTTCGTAGGTTGCGATCGCATCTAGAAGAGCGGCGTCGCGGAACAGCTTCACCATCTCGCGGTCAGCGCTGAGCTTGCCTACGGCTTCGTTCGCACTCGACGCCATAGTCGAGGGCTTGCTAAGCGTCTCCACAGCTTGGCCCTCGAGCGAGTGGACATTCCCTTCCCAATTCAAGCGAAAGCTCAAGGCCGCATTAAAAACTGTCGGCGTATTCAGCGCGAGCGGCTCTCCCTCCGGCGTCAGGTCGTGGGCGTTGCCACTGGCACCGTTTGTTCGCGTATCATGGCACGATAAACAGCTGCGCGCGTTATCGTGTGACAGGCGCGGATCGCGGAATAATTGTTCCCCGAGCGCCACACGCTATGCGTTCTCGTTGTCGAGGACGATCCCTCCTTACAGCGCATGATCGTAAACTATTTCGTGGAAAATAACATCCGCACTCTAATGGCATCCGGCCGCCAGGAGATGGCCCGTCAACTCGGTGGTACAGAGGTGGACCTTATAATCCTCGATCTTCACCTCGGCCGGGAGGACGGTATGGATCTGCTACGGGACATCCGGTCGTCTTCCGACGTGCCGGTTATCATAATCACCGGTCATCGGCGCGACGACATCGACCGCATTGTCGGCCTCGAGCTTGGCGCCGATGATTATCTGATAAAGCCGTTCAATCTGCGCGAATTGCTTGCACGCGTGCGGGCCGTGTTACGACGATTCGATTTTGGGCACATGGCGCCGGCTTGCGATCTTGAACGCGGCCGCTATCGATTTTCCGGTTGGCAACTCGACCGCAAGACCCGGCGGCTAACCGACCCGGCCGGCGCTCTGGTTGCATTGACCAAGGGCGAGTACGCACTGTTGCTCGCGTTTCTCGACGCGCCTCAGCGCCCGCTCAGCCGAGAGCACCTGCTGCAGGCGACACGCATGCATGAGGATGTTTTCGATCGCAGCATAGACGTGCAGATCCTGCGCCTGCGGCGCAAGCTTGAACGCGATCCGAGCGCGCCGCGCGTGATCCAGACAGAACGCGGCGTCGGATATGTGTTTGCGGTTCCAGTCGAACGGCTCTGAATGTTGTTTCTGTCATTTCTTTGTGTATTGGGCTTCTGCGTCGACGCTGTACTCTCGCCATGAAATCTCTTTGTCTCTGACCTTACTTGGTGGTGTTCGGCTGATCATGACCAGCGGCGGCACCGGTCAGCGGCGCCGACTGGCGCGCAGCGGCCGTGCTATAAGCGCGCCGGCTCCCGACAACTGTTTTCCACTCGCAACAAGTTCGCTAATAATTCTAGCGATTTCCGAACGTGCATCGATTGCAGCGAACTCGCCCGCCATTTGCCTAGCTCGCAAACGGAACCCCGGCTGATCGAGCACGGTCCTCACCGCCCCGCGCAGCGCTTCGCGAGTCGGCGCGTTGGTCGCAAGATCGATCCCAACACCAGACCAAGCAACACGCGCGTTCACGTCAGCCTTGTCCTCTGTGAGCCCTGCCGTGACAAGGGGAATTCCGAAGCTCATTGCCTGGTTGACGCTGCCATAGCCGCCATTGGTGACCAGCAGGTCGACCTTTGGCAATAACCACTCAAAGGGCAAATAGCTCGAAACGCGCGCATTTGAGGGGACAGGACCTGGAATCGCCTCGATGGAGCGGCCCCCCGCGGTCGCGACGACCAACACATCCGGCTCATTCGCGAGCGCCGCCAAGGTCGGCCCGATCAGCAGGTTGAAATTGTGATTGGCGACCGTTCCCTGCGTGACCAGCACGACCTTTCGCGAACCGTCGAGCTCGTGCGCCCAGGGTGGAGGCGCGACTTGGTTGGGAATGATCGGCGGCGTGCCGACGAAATGCACCGAGCGGGGGATGTCGCGTAAAAATTCGAAGCCCGGAATTGACAATTGCAGATAGGCATCGGCAAGTCCGACAGTGGAATGGAACAATGTCATTGACGTCGGACCGACACCCAGCTCCTTGAGCATCTTGTTCAGGCGAAGTCCCACAGGCCGATCGACGGCCTCGTGATGGTCTCGCGCGAGGGCTGCGTACTCGACACGCTGTTTGGGTGTTGTCGCGGGCGCCAGGCCGAGGAAAAGCGGGGCGCCGTCTTCGCGAGGCCAATGCAGGATCGAGGTACCACAGAGAACAATGGGTGGCCGCTTCGAAGGCGCGCCGAGCAGCATCGGGAGCACGCCAAAGAAACAGTCGTCGCCGAGAATGACGTCCGGACCAAAGCTATGGAGAAGCCTTTGCAAACCCTCATGCTGAGCCGGAATATTGTCGACAAAAAAGCGCTCCATGACGACGCGCATCCAATCGGGCCCCGGCGGCAGGGCCTTCACTTCTGGAAATCGTGCGAACGGATCTATCGGATCCACATCCGCATCGGGCGGCAACGAGAAGAATTTCGCGCCGGCAGCTTCGACACGATCTCGGAAGGCTGATCCCGTATAGATGGCGACTTCATGGTCTTCGCTCATCAGTATCCGTGCGATCGCAAGCATTGGATTCACGCGGCCGATCGCCGGCGTAGAAGCGATAAGAATCTTCATAGTGTCCATCCTCTGGTTGTCGCATGGGGCACCGCCCCTGGTTCCGGCGGTGTTTCGACTACGAAGAAAAATGGAGACACTCTGTTACATCGTCGTTTCAGCCCTCACAAAAATGATTACAGCGGTAACATATGATCGCGAACGCAATGCCGAGCAGCGGCCTCGACGGTTGGGGAAGCGCAGAGCACGTATCCAGACGTCGCTTCGCTTGTCTCGCGTCGGCTAACGTTCCGAGAGGCCACCTCAGCACCGAACGAGTGGGCGGCTAGGGGTCGAGGCAGATCCGATGTAGCCATTAAATTGACTCGTATCAAAAATGCTCAATCCAAAGCGCCGACTGATCTCGCCATGCTGGAGATCACGCCAATTAGACGCGTTTTTGCGATTTTGAAACTCTTTTATTTTGCGGTTGCCAATGCTAGGAGCCGTCTGGCTTCTCCGCTGGCGTAGGCTTGGCTCCCTCCAGATGGAACTAAAATGGCAACACAAAAAGTGGCATTGATTACTGGGGTAACGGGCCAGGACGGCGCGCTGCTCACCGAGCTTCTCTTGTCAAGGAACTATCTGGTTCACGGTGTCAAGCGAAGGTCGTCTCTGATTAATACGGAGCGAGTCGACCATTTGTATCGCGACCCTCATGAACCTGGCGTTCGATTTTGGCTGCATTACGGCGATGTCACGGACTCGACAAATCTTATTCGCATCGTGCAAGAGGTTCAGCCCGATGAGATCTACAATCTAGCCGCGCAAAGCCACGTTCAGGTGAGTTTTGAAACGCCGGAATATACAGCGAACGCGGATGCGCTTGGTACCTTGCGGTTGCTAGAAGCAATCCGTATCTTGCGCCTATCTGAAAAATGCCGGTTTTACCAAGCCTCGTCATCCGAGCTTTATGGCAAAGCGCAAGCAGTTCCGCAAAGCGAGACGACGCCGTTTTATCCTCGTTCACCCTATGCTGCGGCAAAGCTCTACGCATATTGGATTACCGTGAATTATCGCGAAGCGTACGGAATGCACGCTTCTAACGGTATTCTTTTCAATCATGAGGGTCCAACGCGTGCCGAAACTTTTGTGACTCGAAAAATCACAAGGGGGGTTGCGGCGATTCAACTGGGTCTGCAGGAGAAACTTTTCTTAGGAAATCTCGACGCCAAGCGCGATTGGGGCCACGCTCGGGATTATGTCGATGGCATGTGGCGTATATTGCAGCAAGACGAGCCGGGCGATTATGTATTGGCGACCGGAGAAACGCATACCGTGCGTGAGTTTGTCGAGCGCGCTTTTGCCGAACTCGGCATGGACATCGGCTGGGATGGAAAAGGTGTCGACGAACGCGGGTTCGATAAGAAAAGCGGCCGCTGTTTGGTTGAGATCGATGCGCGTTATTTTCGCCCAACCGAGGTCGATATCCTTCTCGGGGATCCCACAAAGGCGCAAAAAAAACTGGGGTGGAAGCACAAAACGACGTTTCCTGAGCTTGTCGCTGAGATGGTCGCGAGCGACCTCCTCGCTATGAAAAAATACCAAAGGGGCTAGGAGACTTTTCTTGCGTGAATTTGCCGCGCCCTCCCGCCCCAAAAAAATATGGGTTGCTGGCCATCGCGGCATGGTGGGATCGGCGATCGTCCGCCGCTTTGCAAGCGAAGATGTGGAAATTCTCACCGTTGAGCGAGCCGAGCTCGACCTGCGCGACCAGGCTGCCGTGCGCGCATGGATGGCGGTGGCGAAACCAGATGCAATTATTCTCGCCGCCGCGAAAGTTGGTGGAATTTACGCGAATGATACCTATCCGGCCGAATTCCTCATCGATAACCTCGCGATCGAATTGAATGTCATTCAAGCCTCTCACCTCGCCGGTATAGACAGACTTGTTTTTCTGGGATCATCGTGCATTTACCCGAAGTTCGCGGCGCAGCCGATCCATGAAGACGCTCTGTTGACAGGACCGCTAGAGCCGACAAATGAATGGTACGCTATTGCCAAGATAGCCGGGATAAAAATGTGCCAGGCGTATAGGCGGCAGTACGGCCGGCGGTACATCTCGGTGATGCCTTGCAATCTTTATGGCCGGAACGACAATTTCGATCCGATGACGAGTCATGTTCTGCCAGCCCTCATTCGCAAGTTCCACGCGGCGAAGACCGCCGGAGAGGACCAAGTCGTTGTTTGGGGAACCGGCGCGCCATTGCGCGAATTCCTCTACGTCGATGATCTTGCCGATGCCATAGTATTTTTATTGGAAAACTATGACGGTGATCAACCAATCAATTGTGGTGCTGGGTCGGATCTCAGCATCCGCGAGCTCGCCGAAATGATCGGTAGGATCACCAACTTCAAAGGGAAACTAGTTTTTGATCCCACTAAGCCAGATGGCACCCCGCGAAAGCTGATGGATTCAAGCCGCCTGGCGGCGCTTGGCTGGCAACCGAAAACGCCCCTCGAGGACGGTATCGCCAAGCTATACCGTTGGTTTGTTGAAACGCATGAAAAGCAACCTCTCGGCATTTGAGGTTTCGCGCCAAAACCCCGGCGGCCGCTCCGTTCAAGCGCCAACACGCAACGCGAGATGACAACGTCAGATAGTGGCTATCGAAGCCGGAATGGGTCTCGTCGGCCGCTTTGCGATCCTACGAACATCCCTACTTGGCCGCCATACCTGGCGTCGTCGCGGCAGGCCAAGCAAATTTCCATAAGTAATAAATTTTCTCCCAGCGGCGCGCTTTGTCGAAAGCAAACGCTCCGCCGGAAGATTGCCAGCAAAATTTGGTCTCAAGATACCGCCGCCATCGGCGCGCGCATTCTAACTCCGTTTTTCTTCGATCTATCGTGCTGCGCGCGCGCTAGACAATTCCAAAATTCCAGGCCGATCCCAATCATCCTCGGGGCGAGACAAAACCATGGGCGCGCTTTCGAGGCTGATGCGATCTTCAACCGGTGGAAACTCGCCCAAAACCCCTATGCAACTTTGGCCGCGAAAACTAAATCTCTCGCCTATCTGTTTACCGCCAAATCGCGCCCAGAAATTTTCAACCCCCTCTAGCGCCTGCCCGTAAAATTTCGTGTATCCCTTGCGTCGCGCATACTCAAATCCATGCTTGGCAATCTTGATCGCAAGCCCAGTTTTCCGATATTGCTTGAGCACCGCCATGCGCTCGCCCTTGCAGAAGTCGGCGAAGAACCGAACGCGCAGGCACCCGGCCGGCTCGCCATCGACAAATCCGACGAAATGCGTCGCGCAATGGTCGTTGCCGTCGAATTGCTCGGCATAAAGGTGATTTTGTTCCGCCATGTACACAGCGGCGCGGATCGAATAGACCATTAGGAGATCGTCCAGGCCGCGCGCAATTTTCACTTCTATCCGTTGGTTGCTCCGCGCAGATAAATCTTTCGAGCGTGTTGCGGGGGCCTCTTCGAGCGCAACCTGTCTCAGAATATCATCCATTTGTTCATTCCTAGTTAGCTGCCCTGCGGTAAACCAAATTGAATCTTTCGAATTCTGAGAATAACGGGCATTGTTTTTGATTTTTTCGAGTGTTAAAAGCTCACTGTTCGTCAACGATAATGTGGTCATATTTCTATTCCGGACAAAAATCGTGGTTCGCAAATCTCACCACGGCGATGCGAAAATGCATCGCGATCTCCCTGATATGATTCGAACCTTGTCCTGGGATGACCTGCGGTTTTTTCTGGTCTGCGGTGAACAGAGCAGTTTCCGAAAAGCGGCAAATATTCTAAAAATCAATTCGGCAACGATAATTCGCCGCATCGAGCGACTTGAACAGGTAATAGGGTACCGCTTATTCGTTCGTCATACGGATGGCGTGACCGTGACGGCCGAAGGCCGCATGATCCTGGAGCATGTCCAGACAATGGAAAGCGCGATATTCAATATCGTGCGCAAGTCGGAGATTTCAGTCGAAGGGATCCGCGGCCTCGTCCGTGTCGCAATAAGTGAAGGGCTGGGAACCGCTTGGGTTCTACCAAGGCTTCTCGAATTTCAAAAAACGAACCGCTATCTTACGTTCGAGTTGCAGCAGACCATGGCATTGACTGATGTCGGCCGGTTACAAGCCGATATTTCGATCCAATATTTGCGCCCCGAGCGTGCGGACCTCGTCACGGTGCAGCTCGGGTATTTACATATCTATCCCTTTGTTTCGGAGGCTTACAAAAACGAATTTGGCGTGCCAAAGGCATTCAGTGATTTAAAATTACACAGACTGATTCAGCAACTCTCACCTCAGCTAGAGGGTATTTACGAGCGCCTATTGGGTGTAGAAAGTCTTGAAGGCATAGTTGGCGTGAGGACCAATTCAGGCGCTGCTGTTCTTTATGCGGTTGAGCGGGGCGCAGGCATTGGCTTTCTGCCAAATTATGCTCTCGCACTAGGAGCAAAACTTGTACCCATCGACATCGGATTGAAATATCGTTTGGATGTATGGATGGCCTATCATCCGGATCTTCGCAATTCACATCGGCATCTGTCGATTATTGACTGGCTCCGGCAAATCTTTGATGGGCGCCGATACCCGTGTTTTGGTGAAAAATTCATCCATCCGAACGAACTTTTGGTGTCCATGTCGGGCCGCATTTCGAAATATAGCGGCGAGGGATTTGCAGCCGCAAATCCGACCGTGCTCGAAGCCGACTAGGCCGACGGCGGGCCTGCTTCCTAAGGGACTTCCCCGAAAACCACTCAAAAATGGGATGTGTGAAAGCGGCTCCGCGCACATACAGCGCTGACAATCGCTCGCATGTCAATGCGCCCGGCAGATCTCGAACAGTGCGTTCTTACAAAAAGCACGTTCATCCTGTGGGTTCGGGTACCGCATGGTTTATCCTTCCGTGCCGGTGCGGGCGACATCCTCTTCCGCAGTCTCTGAGCTTTGCTCATCATCCGACTCCGAGCTTTGCTCATCATCCGCGGGTGGAGGCGCAGCTCTCACGGATTTCTTAGGCAAGGGGAAATTCGGACACATTGGCGTTGGAATATCGACTTCAACTTCGAGCGTCGAGACGACTTCCCCGCGCTCCATATTAACCTTGATCGCTTCCTGCTCGACCGGAAAATGCTTGGCGATCACCGCCATAATCTCTTCCTGAAGAATGGCGATGAGATCTGATTTGCCAGCGACGGCGCGCTCATGGGCGAGCAATATCTGCAGCCGCTCCCGCGCAACGGGCGCGGTGCTCGGCGCGGTGCTCGGCCGCCGGAAGAAGTTGATGAGTCTCATGCCGCCCTCCGTCCGAACAATTTGCCGAAAAGGCCTCGGCGATCGTTTGGAACCGCAACTTCCAAGGTTTCGCCGTTGAGACGCTTGGCGGCGTCAAAATAGGCTCGCGCCGGGGGACTCACCGGATTACTCAATGTTACGGGAGAGCCAAGATTAGAGGCCCGCAGCACTTCCGTGCTTTCCGGAATGATGCCGATCAGCGGGATCGACAAAATCTCCAGAACGTCGTCGACGTTCAACATCTCGCCGCGGCCCGCGCGTACCGCATCAAATCGCGTTAGCAAAAGATGTTTCTCGACGCGCTCGCCCTTCTCCGCTTTCTCTGTCTTGGAGTCGAGAAGGCCGATGATGCGGTCAGAGTCGCGAACCGACGAGACTTCCGGGTTCGTCACAATAATCGCGACATCGGCATGGCGCATGGCCAGCGTCGCGCCGCGTTCAATGCCGGCCGGGCTATCGCAGATCACCCAATCAAATTTCTCTTTGAGCTCGCCGATGACGTTCGCGACGCCTTCGTCGGTCAAGGCATCCTTGTCGCGCGTTTGCGAGGCTGGCAGCAGCGACAGCGATGGCAAGCGTTTATCGCGGATCAGCGCTTGCACCAGCTTAGCGTCCCCTTGAACGACGTTGATAAGGTCGTAGACAACCCGGCGCTCCGCTCCCATGACGAGATCAAGATTGCGCAGACCGACGTCGAAATCGATCAGCACGACATTTTTGCCGGCGGAGGCGAGCGCCGCGCCCAATGCCGCGGTCGATGTCGTTTTGCCGACCCCTCCCTTGCCAGAAGTTACGACCAGAACCTTGGCCATGCTGCTGCTCCTTTTTCCGGCTCAGTCCTGAGCCATCATCATTGAATCGCCATCGAGCCAGGCCTGGACCGGCTGGCCGCGCAAATGGGCCGGCATATCATCGGCCACCATGTAAAGACCGTCGATGGAAAGAAGCTCGGCTTCGAGCTTGCGGCAGAAAATCCGCGCCCGCGCGTCGCGCGAACCGGCGATCGCCCTGCCCCGCAAAACCCCATAGACATGAATAGACCCGCCGGCGATGACCTCGGCGCCCGAGGCCACGGATCCGACGACGATGACATCGCCCTCGGGATGCACAATGCATTGGCCGGACCGGACCGGCGTATCGAGCAAGAGTGAGCTTGGTTGGCGCACGCGAATAGTCTCGGCGGGCGCGGGACTTGCCGCGGAGTCGAGGGGCGTCTCGCTTGCGGGCGGCTTGGCCTCGTTTTCCGATTTCACGGCGGGCGCCGGCGCCTCGGCATCGCCAGAAAGCTCTTGAGGCGCCGCCTGGCGGCCGCTGAGCAGCAGGGGCGGCATGGCGAAATCGAGCCAGGAGGGCTCGGCTCCTTCAATCCCCATAACCTTGATGTTGCGCTTGGTGAGATGTTCCAAAAGCTCGGCGAGGCCTTGTTTGCCCGGCTGCAGCATGGCGACATCAAGAACAACCGGGCGGCCGAAGAAAAAAACCGGCGAACGAGACAGCCACGCATCGAGCCCGGCCAGCCAATCCTCGAGCGGCGGCTCGGGGGCAAGGACCATGGCGTGATAGCTGCGGCCGTGTAAGCGGATGGAAGGGCGTGAGGTTTTGACGGTGGTCACTGGAGCGCCTCGAAATCGATTTTAACGATTTACGTAACCTATGGTTAACGCCCGGTTAAAGGTTGGCTCCGTTGCCCATTTCATCGCCGGCTTTTTGTCTTTATTGTTTTATTGTCAAAGACGCGCCGCCGTTCGCGGCCAGAATCATCCTGGCGATCGCGCCGCATTTATGAAGTGCGGCGGGCGCTGTGGCGCACGCCGTGAATAATAATTTCGTCATCGGCTGCCTGATAGAAAATCAAATAAGGATACGGCGAGGTTACCACGCGGCGCAGCCGCCCCTTGCTCATCGGCTGTCCGGCATACGGATATTGCAAGAGAAGGTTGATGATCGCCTGTATGCGGGCTTTGACATGTTCAGCGCCTACAGGAGAACGCTTGGCGATATAGGCTAAAGCCTCATCAAGCTCCGCCGCGCCGCGACGAGTATAGCGAAGCCTCACAGTCCATGCTTTGCCCAGATGGCGCGTATCTCTTCATCGGTCGCAAACTCCCCGCGCTCGGCCTCTGCAAGGGATTCGTCAAAAGACGCTTCTTCCTCGGCGGTTAATTGGATCGCCGGTTGATACGCCCCGGCAAATTGCAGAAGCATGCGCCCTAGCGCGTCCTGCATGTCTGAAGGAAGGGCGCGGGCGGCTTCAACAGCCTCTTCGAGTATCTTTGTCATGCGCCGAGTTTAGCATAGGCGCGTACGAAATCCTAGAAACTCGCATTCCGCGTCTCTCTGGCGGCTGGCCAAGCAAAAATCAACACTTTCGCATGCTGGTTTCGACTGAGAAGTAGCGCGCGCGAGCCGCATCGCTACACGCGCGCTGTGGTGATAGACCCGCTCGAACCGGCCCGGGCGGTTCCCCCTATTGCGGCAAAGGTATGAATTGCCCGACGACTGGCTATGTAGCAGCACCGATCCAATACGCGGATTGAGTTGGCCGCGAATGGCCTGCTTGAAGTCCATCCAACCCATCTCGGGCGGGCGTTCTATGCGCAGGCTCGTCTTGTGCGGAAGGACAGAAGCCGGAATCCCCCGCCGCTCTAAGCGCCGCGCGCAATGGCGAATATTGTCGCCGTGAGGCCTGTTGAATTCGCCAACATAAATTTTCGATTGTGTCATCTGTGGGTCTCCTTCGATCAGTTGATGCTTGAGATCGAAGGTTGCTGAACGTGACCGACGACCTCACCCGCGCCGAAGCGTGGGATTGGCGGCGGCAGTCGGTTAAAAGGCCGACCATTCAGCTCAGGCTTGTGCCTGCGTCTCTTATCTTGGCGCACGCCAAGCGCGCACCGGACCCGTTGCGTTCAATATAATGGCCGCCCTATAGAGTTCAAGGCGGCTCTCATCATCGCCACTAGCCCTGCATCAGCCGCGCTTTCGCGACCTAGGCCCTGATCGACGAGTACGATTTAACAGAATGGGCCTTGTGCGACTTTGGCGGCGGGAGTTCTTAGCTTTTCTTCCCGCCAACCTCGGGCGGATTGGAAATGTCAAGTAATCCACCTTCAGTTAGGATGGATGTTGTGTCACAATGCGTGCAAAGATAATATGGATACTGCTCGTCAGATTTATAGCCTTGATAGCCTTGCAAGACGATTTTGCGATTTTTGCATTTGGGGCATTTAAGCGGTGCTTTTGGTATTGCGCCTATAATCTTCTTAATCAAGTCTTCCACGAAGAAATAGGAAAAAAAATAAATTACAGAAGCGCCAATGAGTATTGCCGGACTAATAGATGTTGTTGTTACTGCTATGAGCAATAACACAATCGGAATGACAATCTTGGCATCATCCTTGTCGAAATCATATTCAAGATGCCAGAATTTAATTTTCATAGGTTGACCAAAGGTAAATCTCTGGGATTAGCCGCGCCGGAAAAACATAGTGTCCCGGAAGCGATGCGTCCAGATAGCGGTAACGGCAAAAGCCGCCCTTGTTCCTTAGACCCATGAGCATAATTCAACAATTTCGCAACGCACCGGTTAACGCGAAAATCGCGCCTTTTTGAGAGAGGCATACCTGCCAGCACAGCGGGCCTAAAATTTGTATATCTCCTTCGCTCTGAGAAGAGCGTCGCTTCTATCAATTTGGCGATCGGAAATCTTATATTCGTAATTCGCGTCTTTTACGCCATCGGTCAGGTCCGCCGAATAACCGTCTAATTCGAATGCAGATTTTTTCCCTTTCCGGACCAAAGTAAATCGAGCTATGCCATCGTGGGTCCCACTTCTGCCGAATATATCACACGCATATGCATATGTGACCGTTTCACCGCGATAATCTATCGAAGCTGCAAACGACTGCCAGTGAGAAAGGGTGGCGCTGGTCGAATTGATTTCGGCTCCGGTAATTCGTAGTTCTCCGTCTTTCTGATCGTAAAATTCCACCGTCACAATATGCTGTCCGCTACGAACATAATGACCAATCCATGTGCCCTCCAAAAACATCCGACCGAGGGCAATTCGCCGAACGCACAGTGAGCGGTTAAACAAGCTCCATAGAGATGCGGAAATGGTCCTGTACGTCGCCGCAGAGCCGAGCAAGGTTATCAACCAGACGCCGATTTTCGATTGAAGCTCCATGTTTAGGAGATATGGCTCCACGAAAACTATCGCGGCGACAGCGACGGTGACGGTCGCTGCGACGGCGTAACCAGCAATTCTCTTTGCAGCGTCGTCTACCAAATTTTTCCTCCATGCCAGAGAGCAAGCAATTCTACTTTAAATCAACAGGGCACATTTTTTCATATGCTCAAGAAAAAATCGCCGCGATCTCCGAGGAAGCTTCTAGAGAGCCTTGCGCTAACGACGATTTGACACGTGAACTCGCCAAACCGTCTCTTAAAACTCACTCTTGATTCCTGCCTCTCAAAAGGTCTGCGTCGGTGCGTGCAAATATCAAGAATTATGCACGCAATTCTGATATTGATATTAGAGGACTTTTTCTGTGCCTAATATTGGTGCGAAAATGGCCGGTCGTTTACCGGACGATCCGGTGAAACCTGCGGCGGCTTCGGCTTCTGCCAACGCCAGTGACGAAGACGGCGCGGCTTGCCTCTCATCCCATCAAAATATCGATCAGTCTTACAAGATCGCCGCCGGGTGCTGTCCCTTTGGCTTGTAAGATTTTCCGCTCCGACCTTACCAAAATGTTTCACGTGAAACTTTTCTGTCCGATTTGACCGCCCAATCGGACAAACTGGCGCGACGCCGGCAGCGAGCGCAAGCCAAAATTTGGTAAAGACGAATTTTTATATGGTGTCCGAGTCTTCGGCGACGCCGAAGGCGCGCAGCACCTCGGCCGCTAAGGAGCGCGTGATCCGGCATTGCCGGGCAAGCGCCTCGCGATCCAGCTCATCGACAAATTGGCGCGCGATATCGAGCGAGCGCTCGAGGCGCAAAACGGCATACTCAACGACACGCATGTCGACGATGAGCTGCCGGTCGATGAGTAGCTTGACGAGGACGGCGCGCATCAGATCGTCATCCGGCGGGCCAAGCGTGACAGCGGGGGCAAGGCGCAAGCGCGATAACAGATCCGCGGTCTTGAGACCCCAGGCATCCGGTGGCGTCCTCGCGGTCAGGACGAGGGACGCACCGCGCTCGCGCATGATATTGATGAGATGAAAGAGAGGCGCCTCCGCTCGGCCGATCTGGTCCGCGTCCTCCACAAGGAGCGGCCCTGCCTCTGCCAGCTCTTCGATATTGACGTCCGCGAGGCGATTGGCGGGCTCGATGACCGCCTTCGCCAGCCCTGCCCAAATCGCGCCGAGGTGGCTTTTCCCGGCGCCGGGCGGGCCGAGGATGAGCAGCATCGGGTTCGGCCAACCAGGCCACATCTCGACCATGGCATAGGCTTGCTCGTTCGAAGCGGAGACGACAAAGTTTTCGCGCTCAAAACCCGAGCGCGGCGCGAACGCCAGAATCAATTGACGATTTTCGAGCATGCCGGGCGGGTGGGTTGCCCCTCAAAGGTTCATATGGCGAATCCACTGCAGCATATAAGCCGCGGTTGAAGCCAGGGTCAAAACCGCGACGCAATAAAGCAGCCCATCGAACCACGGACCAGAGGGCAAGCCAAAGGCTTTGACGCCGAGCACGAGGGCGGCGAAGCCGAGCTGCGCCAATGTGTTAAGTTTCGAAATCATGAGCGGCCGCACTTTCACCGGCTTGCGCAGTACCACGGAAATCATAAAGGCGCCGACAATCATGAGGTCCCGCGCCACGACCAGAATCGCGATCGTCGCCGGGATAACGCCGACGATCGCGAGCGATACATAAATTGAGTCGATTAAGGCTTTATCCGCGAGCGGGTCAAGGTAACTGCCAAGCTCGCTGCGCCAGTCAAAAGTCTTGGCGATCCAGCCATCGATGGCGTCGGAGATGCCCGCGATGACGAAGAGGATGCAGGCTTCCCGCCATCGCTGATCGGCGATCATCGAAATGATCGCCGGCACGAGGATGAGCCTGCCAAGCGAGATCAGGTTAGGCAAACTTCTATAGTGAATGATTCTCATGATTGCAGCGAATCAAGAGTTGGCAGAAGGCGGCCGCGCCAAACGAAAGGTCCGGGAAAAGCTCTGCCATCAAACACCGGCGTTGTCCAAATGCCAAAAAGTTTCTCGTTAATGGATATCCCCGGCTTTGGTTGCGGCCCTTGTGTTACGCGCGGCGAAACGTTAGCCCTGGTTTATAGCGGAAGATCAAAATGCCCCAAAATGACCTCACCTATGCGGCTGCTGGGGTCGATATCGACGCCGCCAACGCTCTCGTTGAAAAAATCAAGCCGCTGGTGCGCGCCACCAAGCGCCGCGGCGCGAATGCGGAAATCGGCGGTTTTGGCGGGCTCTTCGACCTCAAGGCCGCAGGCTTTCATGATCCGCTCCTCGTTGCCGCGAATGACGGGGTCGGAACGAAAGTGAAGATCGCGATCGAGGCGGGCCTTCACGAGACGATCGGTATCGATCTCGTCGCGATGTGCGTCAATGATCTCGTTGTGCAGGGGGCGGAGCCGCTTTTTTTTCTCGATTATTACGCGACCGGCAAGCTCGACGGAGAGTGCGCGGCGGCGGTCATCGCCGGCATTGCCAGAGGCTGCATCGAGGCGGGCGCGGCCTTAATTGGCGGCGAAACGGCCGAGATGCCGGGGCTTTATGCGGGTTCCGACTACGATCTCGCCGGCTTTGCCGTCGGCGCCGTCGAACGGGAAAAGCTTTTGCCACGGCCCGATATTAAACCGGGGGATGTCCTTTTGGGCTTGCCCTCGTCAGGGCTCCATTCCAATGGCTTTTCGCTCGTTCGCAAGGTCCTCGCGGAGGCATCGCTCGGCTTGAGCAGTCCCGCGCCTTTCGCGCCGCAAAAGAAGCTCGCCGAGGCGCTGCTCGCGCCAACGCGGATTTACGTCAAGATCCTGCTGCAAACATTGGCCGAAACGAACGGCATTAAAGCTCTTGCGCACATCACGGGCGGGGGCTTGCCGGAGAACCTCCCGCGAGTCCTGCCAGATGGCCTTGAGGCGGCCATCGAGGCTTCGAAACTTCCCCTTCAGCCGGTGTTCCGATGGCTTGCCTCGACTGGCGGCATCGGTGAAATCGAGATGCTGCGCACTTTTAACTGCGGCATTGGCATGGTCGCGGTCGTTGACAAAACCCAAGCTGGCGCTGTGAAACGGGCGCTCGGCGAAGGGGGCGAGGAGGCCATCGAGCTTGGCGCCATCGTGCCCGCGGGAGGGGGCCCGCGGCTCAACCTTTCCGGCCGCCTCCCGTTATGATCCCCCGCCGCAAGCGCACGGCGATTCTGATCTCCGGCCAGGGCAGCAACATGCAAGCGCTGATCAACCGGGCGCGGGACCCCGCCTACCCCGCCGAAATCGTTCTCGTCCTCTCAAATCGTCCCGAGGCGATGGGGCTTGCTTTCGCAAGAGCGAATGGCATTGCCTGCGCCGCCGTCGACCACAAGATTTATGCGGGACGCGAGGAGTTCGAGCGATCCATGCAGCTTGTCCTCGAACTGCACAAGATTGAACTGATTTGCCTTGCTGGCTTCATGCGGATGCTGACGCCTTGGTTTGTCAACCAATGGCAGGGGAGGCTTCTGAACATCCACCCCGCCCTGCTGCCGTCCTATCGCGGCCTTAATACCCACGCGCGGGCCCTCGCCGACGGCGTCAAAATCCACGGCTGCACCGTTCATTTCGTCGTGCCGGAACTCGATGAAGGTCCAATCGTCGCTCAAGCCGCGATCGCCGTTTCAAATTCCGATACCCCCGCCTCGCTGGCCGAGCGTGTGCTCAACGAGGAGCACGTGATTTACCCGCTCGCGCTCGCACGAGTGGCTGCTGGGAGCCTTCGTCTCGAGGGGAATCGCGTTTTTACCAGCGACTCCCCGGCGGTGCCCGTCCCGCTGCGTGTTTTTTGAGGCAAACACCGAGAACCTTAGCGGCCAAATAGCATGGCAATCCTTGCAAAAACCAATTTCACGGCAAGCTTTATCGGGAATGCGGAGTAGTTTGGCATGTCCCCCGGCAACTGAACGCCTTTTGGCAGATGCTTCGTTTGAAGCCTCATCTCCAAGCCTGGAGCGTTGCCTTTGAACCGCGCCCTGTAGACCGAGTACCAAAACGGCCCCTTGTCGAAGCCGACATACATTGCCGAGTTACAGCAGGTGGCGACGACTCGGTTGGTGACAGATGACCCCTTCAGTTTCAAATTTTTGAGCAGGGAGGCGCCTTTTGTGCACGTCACTCGGTCTCTGCGATAGAGCAGGTAGGCCGTGCCCCCGTCGCGACCTCGCACGGGAGCCGCGTTAGGCAGGGCCTCAATCTGTCTGGCGCCAGCCTGGCAATCGTCGCAGTAGCAAACCGCGCCGACAATTGGCGCGCCGACAGCTTCGAGCTGAACGCCCCCACAGGAGCATGACGCAATCGAAACGTTTTGTGACGTGCTTGCCATCTCGTGATCCTGGGTTTTTGTAGATGATCGGTCACCTGATGCGCCTCGCCCAAGTGCCGGTCGGCCAATTTTCGCGGATCGTCTGGCCGCAGTGGCGCAAGCTTAACCCAAAGGACTGCGGGAAAGCCTAGCCCACAATTTCGTTGCCAGAAAACCATTGAGCAATTTCAACGAGCGCGGTCTCTGGCCCATCGGAACCGTGCGCCGAATTCTCTCCCACGGAAAGCGCGAATTCCTTGCGGACGGTTCCGGGGGCGGCCTTGGCGGGGTCTGTCGCGCCAAGCACATCGCGATATTTTTTAATCGCATCTTCTCCCTCGAGGACCTGCACCACCACAGGACCGGAGGTCATCGTCTCGACAAGCTCATTGAAAAACGGCCGGGCCTTGTGAATGGCGTAAAAAGTTTCGGCTTCCTCTCTAGTCATGCGCACGCGTTTTTGGGCAACGATCCGCAGGCCTGCTTTTTCTATCAAAGCGTTGATCGCCCCGGTGAGGTTCCGGCGCGTCGCGTCGGGCTTGAGAATAGAAAAAGTGCGTTCGGCGGCCATGGCGTACCTTCATTCCCGAGTAAAAACCGCCGCTTCATAGCGAAAAGGTTCGCCGCTGCAAAGCCAACGCAACCCGATTCGCGGCCGAGGTCAGGCCCAAGGGACCGCCCCGTTAACGATGTTTCTAAATCTTTGCAGTGACTTAGTTTGAATCTTATCATTTGAGCTGTAAAGTAAGGTTTGGTTAACCGTGTTTTGCGGGACGGCCGGCCCGTGCCGCGACTGGGGCCTCCCGCGCAAATTTTATGAGGGCGAGAGATGGCGAGTTCAAAGAAGGCTCATGATCCCGCGGCAGCCGCGCTTTCCGCCATCGAAGAAGCCTTGAATCTTCAGGACAGCGGCAATGCCGAGCCGCAGGCCGGGCCATCAATGACTCCGGGAGCAGAAGCGATGAAAGGCCAGCCGGGCAGTCAACAGCCCCCTGCTCCTCCACCGCAAACGCCTCAAGCGCAACACGGTGCAGCCGCGCCTGCGAGCGATAAGCAAGGCGATGGCCTTGAAGCGCAAACCGACGCACAGCAAATCCCCCACGCCCAAACCGAGGACGCTGCAAACGTCCCTTCGCTAGATATGCCCGCCAATGACGACCGCGTATCCGCTGGCGCTCTTTTGCATGCTTTCCAGAGCGGATATTACCATAACGCGGCAATTCTCGCCGGCATCGGTTCGGGTTTGTGGGTCCTTCTAGCGCTCGGCTACTATATCGCCAACCGGGCGACCTTCTATGAGCTTCCGCCCGGCGCTTTGCTACCGCAGCTGACCCTTGCCCTGCTGACGATTGCCGGCCCGGTGATCCTCACCTTCACCACGGTGGCCCTGCTCCGGCGCGGCCATGAGATGAGGCTAGCCGCCCGCTCGATGACCGAAGTCGCGGTTCGTTTGGCCGAGCCGGAAACCCTGGCAACGGAGCAGGTGGTCACCTTATCGCAAGCCATCCGCCGCGAAGTCGCATCCATGGGAGATGGGATTGAGCGTGCGCTTGCAAGAGCAAGCGAACTTGAAACTTTGGTCCGATCGGAAGTGTCCAACCTCGAGCGATCCTACTCCGACAATGAGCGCCGCGTCCGCTCCTTGATCGAGGAATTAACGGCGGAACGCGAGTCCATCTTGGTCAGTGCCGAACGCGTTCGCGGCACGATTGCCACCGCCCACGAGAATATCACCCGCGACCTTGCCGGTGCTTCAACGCGTTTCGCCGAAAGCGTCGGCGAAGCCGCCGGGCGGGTAACCTCCTCATTGGATTCGAAAAGCGAGGAGCTCAAAGCGGCGCTCGCGCAGCGGCGCGATGAATTCGCTGATCAAATCTCGGCGCAGGGCGCCAACCTCGTCGAGCAGCTCAGCCGCTCTGGCGCCGATATTACGGCGAGCTTGACAGGAGCAACGGAAGGCATCGCGCAAACCATCTCGGCCCGCTTGGGCGCAATGGATGAGCAGTTCAAAACGGCCAGGGAGACGCTAGCGGCCGATTTGGAGATCCGTGGTAACGCTTTTGCGCAACGGCTTGACGAAACGAGCATCCGCGTTGCCGACACTGTTTCCTCAAGAGGAGAAAACCTCGCCGTCCGCCTTGCCGAAATTAGCGAGCGTTTGCACGACGTCGTCGCCGTTAAAGGCGGCGCTCTGCAAGAGCATCTTAGCGCTGCGGGTGAGCGAATTGCCGATGAAGTCAGCAGCCGCACTGCCGCGGCCACGCAATCGTTCCAAACCTCGACCCAAGCCCTCACACGGCTTCTCAACGAAAGCCAGGAGCGGATGCGCATAAAATTCGAGGCGCACGGCAATGAGCTTCACCAGCGCTTCGCCGAAACGGCCGACAGAACAGCCGCGTCTTTAACGAGCCATTCCGAGTCCTTGCACGGACGGATGGAAGCCGCGGTCGAGGATACGCTCGCGGCCTTAAGTGCCCATTCCAAGGAACTCCACGGCCATGTCACTTCTACCGCGCAAAGCACCCTCACGGCGCTCACGAGCCATGCCAACGAGCTGAGCGAGAATCTCGCCTCGACACTCGGTGAAACGCTGACGTCCCTGACGGCGCACTCAGTGCAGATGAGTGAGCGGCTTGATTCGACTTCCCATGCAATGCTCTCGGCCCTCACGAGCCGGACCGAGGCGCTGCATCAACGCCTGGCCACGACGAGCGAGGAGACTCTTGGCGCCCTCTCAAGGCATTGGGACGAGTTGAGCGGACGCATTGAAACGACAGCCCAGCAGTCGGCTGGCTCGCTGAGCAGCCACACGGAGGCGCTGCATGCGCGCCTGAACGCGGTCGTGAATGAGACTGTTGAGGCTTTATCAAGGCAGTCGGATTCCATGAGCGAAAAGCTTGCGTCGGCAACGCAGAATTCCGTTTCGGAGTTTGCCATCCGTGCCGAAGCATTGCGCGAGGGCCTCAACGCCGCCGTCAGCGAAGCTTTCGCGGCAATCGCCAGCCAGGCGGAAGATCTCGGCGCGCGCCTTGATTCGACGGCGAATTATGCCACCGAGGCACTCGCCGGCCATAGCGAGGCTCTGCATGCGCGCCTCTCCTCGACGGTTGGCGAGACGCTGACCGCGTTATCGAGCTATTCTGGACAGTTGACTGAACGGCTTGATGCCCTCGCGCAAGACACGGACGCGGCTTATACGAGCCACGCCGAAAGCCTGCACAGCCGGCTTGCGGCAACTCTTGATGAGACCCTTGCGGCACTCTCCAAGCACGCCGAGGAGATGGGCGAGCAGCTCAGGGTTTCCACGCATGATGCTGTCACTTTCTTCGCCAACCAAGCGGTTTCGCTTCGCGAGAGTTTCGATGCCACGGCGCAGCAAGCGGTGGCTTCCATTGGCTACCAGGGCAATGATCTTAACGAGCGGTTCGCGGAGACCGCCAATGAGGCGATCAATGCTATTGCCATGCACGCCGACCGTGTAAATGAAGCGCTCGCCGACCGCCTGCTCGCCTTCGAAGAAACCATCATAGAAAAGGGCGGGGCTGCGGCGGAGCGTACCGGCGAGCACGTCGAGAGGTTCACCGCCACTCTCGAAGATCGGCTCGGCTCGATTGAAACGACTCTCACCCTGCATGGAGGCCAGCTCAACGACAGGCTTGCCCAGCGCGCAAAGGAAGCCGCCGACGTCCTTGAATCCCATATTGAGGCCTTTGAATCGCGAACCGCCGCCAAGGCGGAAGCGGCCGGTGACTCTCTCAGCGACCTAATTGCCCGGATTGACCAAGGGATCGATACGCGCGCACAGGCGCTCAGCGAAACTTTGACCGGACGGGCGATCGAGATCGCCCGCGCCCTAGGGGAAGGCGGCGGCGATGCCATCCGTACGCTCGAAGAAAAAACCGAGGAAATTCGAGCCATCCTCGCCGCGCGCGCCGGCGAAATCGCGCAGTCTTTCGCCTCTCACGCGGGCGAAATCGACCACCTGCTTGGCAGCCGGTCTGATACGTTGAGCGAGGCGCTCGATCAGCGCATCATCCGACTCGAGGAGCAAGTCATCGGCCGGCTGGCGGCCGTTTCGGGCGAACTTGATGAGAAGGGCCGCGCCATCGCGGAGGCACTTGCCGCGCGAACGCATGAAATCGACCATGCCCTCGGCCTCCACACCGATAATATCAATGCCGCCCTTGACCGCGAGGCGGGGCAGCTTGGGCAAGCTCTGGCGGGCCGCGCGGAGGAGATCCGTGACATGATCGCGCAAGCAATCGAGGATCTCGACCACACTCTTGCCGGACGCGCCGGCGAAATCGGGGAGGGCCTCGCGGGACGCATTCACGAGATCAGTAATGCACTCGCGGACAGCCTTGGCGATCTCGAAGGAGCGCTCGGGACGCGTGGAGAGGCGCTGCATTCCGCCTTGGCCACACGCTCCGCCGAATTGCGTGAACTTTTCGATACGCGTGGAGAACACCTTATCGAAGCTCTCAACGCCCTCGGCAGCGAAATCGCCGGCGAGGTTGCAAAACTTGGGGAGGCAACGGCTGAGACGATCGAAGCCCGAGCGACGGCAGCCATCGAGCATCTTGGTGAAAAACAGAGCGCGTTTGCAGCGGCGGTTGAAGAGTCGGCGGCTCATCTGCGCAGTTCAATTGAAACAGAGGCGTTAACCTCCATCGAGGCATTGGTTGATACGAATGAAAAACTTCGCTCGGGCATGGCCGAGGTCACAAACCGGCTCTTAAGCAGCAGTGAAGAGCTGCAAAAATCGCTGGGTTCGACACGTGCGGATCTCACGGCCGCGGAGCAGACGCTCGGCGGCAGGATTGAAGACTTCCGCCATGTCCTCTCGCATTTCGGAACGGAAATTGCCGAGTTCAACCGCGCAACGCGCGAGACACTCACCGAGACCGGCACGCTCGCGGAAACGATCGCGCGGCACAGGGAGAGCTTAGCCAATTCCACCGGGGATCTGGCGCGTGAACAAGAGCAACTCAATGGGTTGCTGGCCGCTAGGCGCGAATCTCTCGACGCCCTCCTCGCCAGCATCAAGGAGCGCAGGGACGATCTCGATGAACTCGTGCGGTCTTTCAGCGAGGAGATCGAAGGCTCGTGGAAGAAAGCCGAGACGGGCGTGCGGGATATCGCCGATCTGCTGGCGGAAACGACCCAATCAACTCGGGGTCTCGTTGACCGGCAATTCGCCGCCGTCCGCACCAATATCGAACAAGAACGCGAGAACATGGCCACTGTGATGCGGGCCGCCTGCGAGCAGGCCAATGTCGAACTCGAAGGGATTTTGGGCCAAACGACCGAACGCTTCCAGGTCGCCGCCACCGAATTTCGCGGCGTATCCGCCGAGATCCGCCAAGAACTAGAGACGACGCGGGAGATCCTAAACCGGGGCGCCATTGATCTGCCCAATGAAACCGCGCAGCAGGCGGCCTCCATGCGGCGCGCCGTCACCGATCAAATCAAGGCGCTCGAAGAGCTCAACGAGATCGTGGTAAAATCCGGTCGCGCCTATGATATTTCGCAACCCGTCGTGGCCAGTGCCGGGCGTCCGGTTGCGGCCATCCCGCCCCGGCGGGCAAGGCCGGATCCGCAGCGCGCCGATGAGCCCACCCGCTCTGAACCGCCGAAACCGCGTGCGGACTTCAAGGCGCCAGAACGCGGTAGCGGATGGCTGTCGGATCTGCTCGCGAGGGTCGATAGCGGCGAGCCGCCTCCCAGTCCCTCAAATATTCCTTCGGCCAAGGGGGCGCAGCCGCTTTCACAACGGCTAGGGCCAGTCCCTCTGGATATCGCCCAAATCATTGAACCGAATGCAGCCGCCGTGGCTTGGGACCGGTATCGCCAAGGCGAGAGTGGCGCTTTTTCGGAACGGATTTACACGGCGCGTGGCCGCCAAACTTTTAACGATATCCGCCGCCGCTACCGGCACGATCGCGAATTTCGCGCGACGGTCGATAGCTACGTTCAACAGTTTGAAAAGCTTCTTGATGGCCTCAGCAATGATGGCCCAAGCGACGCCATCGCCAAGTCTTATCTTCTGTCGGAAAGGGGCAAGGTTTATACGCTTCTCGCGCATGCGGCCGGCAAGTTCGACTAAGCCCGATCGCGATTTTGTTTCGTTTCTTGTGCGTGGAGTGGCGAGCGAGGTGGAGCGCTCCTGCGCGCCACTTCTGGACGCTGCGATAGATGACTACAAGGCTCTCGCCGAACTCGTTTGCGCAGGATCGCAGGCAAAACATAAGGTTAATCGTTTTCGCGGGACTTCCGGGAACTGGAAAGTCCACTATTGCCCGTTCGCTTGCCCTCGAACTTGGAGCGGTTTGGTTACGGATCGACTCGATTGAACGAGGCGTTCGGGAAGCTGGCGTCTGGCGTGGTTCTTTCGATGATGCTGGTTATCGGGCCGCCTATGCCGTAGCCGAAGACAATCTTCGACTTGGATTGAACGTTCTTGCTGATGCAGTAAATCCTTGGATGCTCACGCGAAACGCATGGCGGGATGTGGGGCTGCGTGTTGCGGTTCCAGTGATCGAAGTCGAAATTATCTGCTCGGATATCGAAGAACATCGTCGTCGAGTAGAAACGCGCTTAGACGATACTCCGAACTTCAGCCTGCCAAGCTGGAAGGAAATCATTGATCGCGACTACCATCAATGGGATCGCGCCCATATCGTAATCGACACGGTAGGACGATCCGTCCCAGAGTGCCTGAAGCATATCCGTTCATTTTTATGACTCCGCGCGAAAACGCTTCATTTTCGTTCAAAGATCAAACCAAAACCGCAGCAGCATCTATGCGGCATGGCTGCGCGCCTGAGAGGAAGACGATGCCAGCCGGCCTGTAAGCCGGGTTTTGTATGGCGCGCATGGCGCGTGATGGCCATTCCTCTGGGACAAACGTCGCCGTTCGCCTCAAGCAACCAACCCGGGCGACGATCCGGAGACGGATCCAAGGATTTCCATAAAAATTTAGGAAAAACCTTACGTCACCCCTATTCGGTTTTGCTCCCGGTGGGGCTTGCCATGCCGCCCATGTTGCCATGGACGCGGTGCGCTCTTACCGCACCATTTCACCCTTGCCTTTCGGCGGTTTGTTTTCTGTGGCGCTTTCCCTAGGGTCACCCCCGCCGGAGGTTATCCGGCACCGTGTCTCCGTGGAGCCCGGACTTTCCTCCGCCGTTCGCGGCGGCCATCCGGCCAGCTGGCTCGTGCCACATAAAGGGCCTGTTCCTCATCGTCAATTGTCAAATTAGAAAGATCTTGCAACTAACCTGTCACAATTGCGCCTTGACCGGGCGCTTAGCAGAAGCGCATGAAGGTTCCGCGCGTAACCAAAAGCGGCACGGGACGAGCGGAGTCAGCGGGAGCGAGGTTATCATCCCCAAAGATACCGGGCGCTCATTCATTCGAAGGAAGAGCTAGGAAGGATCATGCGGAAAAAAATTGTTTTTTGGCTGCTTATCGCTTCGGCCGCCGGACTTGCCGGATGCGGTTATACGCCCGAACAGCGTGGCGTCAGCGGCGCCGCCCTTGGCGGAGCGACCGGCGCCACCATCGGCGCCTTGGCTGGCAAGAGCCCCGGCGCGGCGGTCGCCGGCGGGGTCCTTGGCGCCGCGACGGGCGCCGTTGTTGGGGCCAACACATCGCCTCCCCCGCCGCCCCCGCCGGGAGCCTATCCTCCGCCTCCGCCCCCGCCCGGGCCGCCGCCGGCACGATGCAGGAGCTATGGTTATGACGCGTATGGCAACCAGATTTGCACGGCGTATTACGGCTATTGAAACCCGACAGTTCTCTCCCCGCGACCGTTCGCCCCTCGCCCAACCACGGTGATCGCAAGGGCGGTGTGATTAATGCGATCATCCTGCATTACACAGGCATCGCCACTGGTTCCGCCGCGCTCGATCATCTCTGCTCCGAAGTGTCGCAGGTCAGCGCTCACTACCTCATCGACGAAGGGGGCGAGCTTTTCCAGCTCGTGCCAGAGAACCGGCGGGCTTGGCACGCCGGTATCGGCGTTTGGGCCGGCAACCGTGATCTGAACACGGTTTCCATCGGGATCGAGATCGCAAATCACGGTCACAGCGGCGGCTTGCCCCCCTATCCACGTATTCAAATCGAAGCGGTGATCGCTCTTTGCCGTGACATCTCATCACGCTGGAGGATTCCTCCCGCGCGCATCCTCGCGCATTCGGATCTTGCGCCCCAACGCAAAATCGACCCGGGGGAGCATTTTCCCTGGGACCATTTGGCGAAAGCCGGGATTGGGCATTTCGTGCCGCCATTCCCCATCGAAGGCGGGCCGCGGCTTGGACAGGGCGCCGCAGGTGAGGAGGTCGAAGCGCTGCAGATCATGCTGGAGCAATATGGCTATGGCCTCGATATATCGGGGGTCTATGATGTGGCGACGCAGTCAACAGTCGCCGCTTTTCAGCGCCATTTCCGGCCAACCCTCGTCGATGGAATTGCCGACCGCTCAACCATCGAGACACTGCAAAGGCTGCTCGCCGCCCTCCCCTCCGTCAGCGAACCCGCCCTCATTTAGCTAGGCTTGCAGGGCGAGCTCCGGCCGCTCTTCCACGCGGGTCCCGGCGCAAAGCCCAGCGACCGCCATGCTCGCCAAGCGCTCGGCAAGCTGCGCGATGAAGCTTTCGTCGATTTTCAAGTTCAAAGGCGGTTTTGACAGGCTTTCATAATGGCGGATGAAAGGCGTCACCTGATTGGTCAGCCAAATCGTCGCCACCGTAATTTCCGCCTGCGTTGCGTTGGCGGGGAGAAAGCGGCGCACGATTGTTGCCGCCTGGTCGAGGATCGGCAGCTTTTCACTGGCGATGAAATCAAGGTAGACTGGGGTTGGCGCGAGCGTTTCCCAGACAAAAATTCTCAAATACCGGCCCGTCTCCTCGCGGTTGATGAGGGGCGCGAGCTGCTGGCGAATAAAAAGCGCCACCGCTTCCTCGCGATCGAATTCGCCAATCGTCTCTTCATTGAGCAAGGAAGCATTGGTCAGCGCCGCCATCGCCGTGCGCAACACTTCGCGGTAAAGGCCCTCTTTTCCGCCAAAATGATAATTGATGGCGGCTTGATTGGCGCCCGCGCGGCTTGTGATTTCGCGCACCGAGGCCCCTTCAAAGCCGCGTTCCGCAAAGACACTGGCGGCCTGATCAAGCAGCGCGTGCCGGGTAATGTCGGTCACTTTCATTATAATTTCCCAACGAAATGGCTGAGCGTGTCCCCAACCGACACCACACTTTCGGCGACACGGGTTTTCATATCGGTGACAAGGCGGATGCCGTATTGAAGAGGCGGCAGCGGCTCTGGAGCGGCGGGCGCGGCGGCGGACGGCTCGGGAGTGCCATTTTCCGGCGGCATGGGTGGCGGGGCCGAGGCGGCTTTGGTGGAGGCGGGTTGCACCTTTGCGGCGATGCGTTCGTGTTTTAGCGCAGGCCCCTGACGCGGCGGCGGAGCAGACACGGCTACGGGCGGTGGCGCCGCGGCAATTGTGTTGGCGCGATCCTCAACCCCCGCGAGCGCTTTCGGACTCATGTGCGAGAGCGCAACCCGTTCCATGAAAGCGGCGAGCGCGTCATCGGAGTTTTCCCCCAAAGCCGTGGGGCTTACGGGTTGCGTGGCTTTGCTTAACGCAAGAGCCGGAACCATTGGCCGCTTGACGACACCCGACAAAATCATCGTGGCGATGAGGGTCGCCATGCTGGAGACAATGATATCGGCCGCCAATCGCCCCGCCGTGCGCCGGATCCGCTCGAAGAGTGACAGATTTGGGGGTTGCATACTCGCCTCTTACAAACGTTTGAAACGCTCGTATTAAATTCATACGCTTGTTTGAGGCTGAATTATGGCGGGCTGGAGAGTTGTGGGGCGATCAAGTTTGGGATGGCCGCAGATATCCTCGTCAAAGGCGACTCACTGTCTTAAACAGATAGGCAGTATTTTTCTGCGAATCTTACGAACTCTTTGAGCGGCGTATTCTCACGCCCGTGGGGCCAAACGAGGCCAATCGTCCGGGCAATATTTAGCTCCTCGATTGGTATTTGCTTGACCGAAGCCACTTGAAAATGCTCGGGGACCACCGCGACCCCTATGCCGGCTGCGACCAGCGCGAGAGCCCTGTAAACATTGTCGGTTTTTGCCACGACATTGATGCTGATACCGCGCGCAGCCAGCGTGGTCGTGAGGTCGTTCAGGTTGAGTCCTCGCGTTGGCAAAATAAATGGTTCGTTACAAAGATCGCTTAGACTGAGAGATTTGCGATTGGCAAAGTGATGATCTTCGCGAACCGCCAATGAATACGGCATCTTGTAAAGGACCCGGTTTGCCAACTCGGCTTCATCTTCCCTAATCATGGTCAAGACCGTATCGATCTCATGAGCGGCGAGCAACCCCGTCAGATGCTCGCACTCGTCGTCAATGACCTCGGTTGGCAGATGCGGATTGGCCCGCTTAAAGGAACTAAGGAGTTTCGAAATTGCGCCATCAAAAAGCAGTAAGGAACGCAGTACGCCAATTTTCAAATGCTTCGGCCTCGCGATTGACTTAAGATCAGCCGTAATCGCGTCATACCTCCTCATAATATCCTTGGCAGCCTCAAAAAAACGTTCACCGGCGTAGGTTAACCCTACAGGAGATAGCCGGCGATCCAGCAATTTCACGCCAAGTTCAGCTTCGATCTTTGCAATACTCGCGGAAATCGCCGATTGGGAGACGGAGGCGTGCTGCGCGCCTTTCGTAAACCCGCCAGCTTCGGCGACGGCAATAAAGTGCCGGATCTGGTAAAGCTCCATAACCGAAGCTTATCTTCTTTGTAAAAATCTGAAAGTATCAAAGTTATACGGCTGCATCACTCTTTGTTGACTAGGCGGATGTATTCTCCCGCCGAAAAGCAGCCAGAGAACCCACGTCTAGACCACAGGACATCTGGCACGTCACAGCCCCGCCAGGGGCCGCCCTCGCTAGGTCCAGACTCATGAGAGCCACCATACCAGGGCGTCGGCGAGCCAGACAAAGGCTAAGTAGTTGCATGCCAATCTGTCCTAACGCGTTGCGACGCGCCTGAAATCCTTCAACCTGTTGAAGGCGTTCTTGATGAGCCATCGCGGCTTGTAAAGGCCCCTGTTAAAGCCGAACGGCTGTATTCTGCAGCTCCGGTTGGGAATGACCGGCTTCGTTCCACGCACCTGCAGCTCGTCGCGCAACCCAGCGCTGCCCAAAATACTATATTCACCGCGCTTGCAGTTTATGTCCCAGTGAAGCGGCCTTTGTTAGTCAGGGGTAGTACACCGCTACCGGATGTCTCAACGATGCCGAACGGGAAATAGTCCTGACCACCGACATCGTTTCCAATAGTGGCAGCCCGCATATCACTTACTAAGAACGCTTCGGGTTCGCCTCCCAAAGGCGAGTAGGCGAGCAATGAGCCCGCTTCTGCCGTTTGCCGCAGAGCCTCTATAATAGGAGCGAACATCTTCCTACATCGCTTAAATCGAGGACCTTGATATGTGCGAATTCTCACGCGCGGCCGCCTCACTTTTGGTTATTTCTCGAGTGGATCGAACGAGCACCGCCACAATGCCGAGAGGCGAGCTCATTTTCTCGAGAGGGAACGACCATGAAGATTGCCGCCACGGCGTATCGCATACCGTCAAAACGCCTGTCCAACGAGGACCTCATCGACCTCATCGACAAGAACAATCCGGACGTTTCTTTCTTGAAGAAGAAAATACTGTTCCGTGCGATGCGCTGCCTCTACGAGAAGGTGGGCGCCGAGAGCCGGCATATACGAGACGGTGAGAAAGGCGAAAAGGCCGCCGATCTCATCTCGGCCGCGATGGATGATGCTTTGACCAAAGCCGGCATGATCGCGGCCGATGTCGACATCCTGATCTATTGCGGCGTCGGAAAAGGGTTCCTGGAGCCAGCGAACGCCTACTTCTACGCCCAGGCCAAAGGAATGGTCCGGGCCAATTGCTTCGACATCACCGATGCCTGCATGAGCTGGATCCGTGCCCTCCAAGTCGCCTATCTGATGCTGCGCGCCGGCTCAGCACGAACTGTCATGATCGTCAACGGCGAATTCCATGCCGGGCTGAGGCACAGCTGGCGTATCCCTGATCTCACCGCGCTCAAATATACTTTTCCTACCTATACCATCGGCGAAGCGGCGACGGCGACGATAGTGACCGGCAGCGATGCCGAATGGAGTTTTGACTACGCTTCACGCTGCGATCTCGCCGATCTCTGCACCATTCCACTCGAAGGTTACGACGATTATGTCGGTACTCGCTCTGAGCGGATCGGCCTCAACGGCATCAACTCCTTCGTCTCTTTCGGCCGTGAGCTGTTCAACGAAGCCAACGAACTGCTCGGGCCACTGATCCGCCGCTCGATACCGGAGCTTCTCGGGATCCGCTGGTATTTTCCACATGCGCCGTCGAAGACGCTTTACGAGGAGAATATGCCGAAATGGGGTGTGCCGTCGGAGAAAGTCTTCCTGCGGGTCTTTCCCCGCTTCGGCAATCTCGTCTCGGCCAGCATTCCGGTTGGCCTTGCCCTGGCGCAGGAGGAGGGTGTCCTGCAGCGAGGCGATCCCATCGCCTTCGTGCCGGCAAGCGCCGGTATGGTTGCCTCCGTCGTTCAACTCGCATTCTGAGGGAGAGCGAGCCATGCTGAAGCGTTTCGCGATTCACCCAGGAGATTTTGTCCATGCGTTGATGCTGGCGCTGGCGGGGATCCCGATCCTCTGCGCCGAGCTGGGCCGCGCGACTGGCCTCACCGACCTTTTCGCCTGGTTGCCGCTCGCCTTGGCCTTCATCGTCGTCCCCGCAGTGAGCGGGCTGGACGGAACGACGGACGAGTCCGCCGACGCGGGCCCGTCGCCTCTCCTCTGCCGGGTCCTGCCTCTCATCGCGGTGCCGGCTCAGCTCTGCAGCCTCTGGATCTCGGCAAGCTACTGGTGCTCGGCCGATCTCGGCATTGCAGGGCGAATCGGCTGGCTGCTCTCCGGCGGGCTGTTCAGCGCGCTCCTCGCCGCCAGCGTTGCGCATGAGCTGATCCATAGGGAGTGGCTCGCCGACCGCACCTTCGGTGGCGTGCTGCTCTCTACCATATGTTTCGGCAGTTTCAAGATTATCCACCTTCACATCCACCATCGGTTCGTTGCGACGCCGCGCGATTATGCCAGCGCGCCGCGCGGCCTCAGCCTATACCGCTTTCTGCCGCGCTGCCTGATCGGAAATGCCCGGGAAGCGCTACGGATCGACCGGGCGCGACTGACGCGCAAAGGCCGCGGGCTCTGGCGCAGCGAGCTGACGCTGTGGACCGCGCTGTCGACTTTCTGGACCGTCGTGGCCTTCGCCGGGTTCGGCTGGAGCGGCGTCGCCTACTTCCTGATGCAGAGCTTTCTCGCCCGCATTGCCGTCGACTGGACCAACTATCTCCAGCACTACGGGCTGCGCCGCCGGCAGCGGCCGGACGGCCGCTTCGAGCCGGTAGAGCCACGCCATGCCTGGTCGATCCGATGCCGGATCAGCAATCTCGCGCTGCTCAATCTGCTCCGCCACGGGGACCACCACGCCCGGCCCGACAAGCCTTATCAAATTCTGAGCCACGAGGGTTCGCCTACCTATCCCTATCCGCTCGGGATCATGTTTCTTCTGGCACTTGTCACGCCGCTGTTCCAGCGGGTCGTGCATCCCCTGCTCGATCGGATCGAGACAGGCGAATAGGGGATCGCGTCATGATTGTCCTCGTCACTGGCGCCTCCTCCGGCATCGGTCGAGCCCTCGTTCTCCACTATCTGTCCCGCGGCCACACCGTGGCAGCGCTGGCGCGGAGGGGGGAGAGGCTCGCCGCCCTCGCCGAGGAGGCCGCATTCCTGCCCGGAAAGCTGAGCACCTCGATTGCGGATGTGACCGATAAGGCCGCGATGGAGGCCATCGTCGCTCGAATCGAGCAGGAGTTCGGCCCGATCATGCTCGCCATCGCCAATGCCGGTATCGCAGAGGAGCAGGAGGGGCCCGATCTCGACCTGGAGCAGCTGCGGCGCATGCTCGAGGTCAATCTCATCGGCGCCGCGAACATGTTGGCGCCAGTCACCGCTCGCATGCGCAGTCGCAAAGTCGGACAGGTCGTGGCCCTCTCCAGCCTCTCCGCGATCCAGAACCTTCCGCTGCTCACCGCCTACGGAGCCTCGAAGGCTGCGGTTAACGCACTGATGGAGGGGCTCTACTGGCAGCTTCGGCCTTGCGGCGTCGCCGTAACGACGATCTGCCCGGGGTTCGTGCGTAGCGAGATGACCGAGGGAAGGGTGGCGCAACGATGGTGCATGCCTCTCGACCGCGCCGTGGCCAGGATCGTCCGGGCCATCGAGCGCCGGGACCGGCTCTGCTGCTTTCCGGTTTGGGCCCGCCTCGGCCTCGGCTGTCTCCGATTGCTGCCCGGGGCACTGTCGGTCCCTCTTCTCATGGGCTCTGCTTCGGCAATGCGAGAGCCTCCAACCCGCCCCCTCCCCTTTTGACAAGAGCACACTCATGACAACCACTCCGGATACGTCTCCATCGCGGACTGTCGCCCGGCTCCGCCTTGTTGGGGCCGTCGAGCGAACCTTTCGCAACCTCCGCTACCAGCTGATCTTCATCAGTTTCATCCGGCCGGCCGCCGTTCTTACCTTCCGCTCCCATCTCGGTGAAATCGATCTCCGCTACCTGCCGCGGTTGCTGCTCCTCTGCCTCTCCGGCCTTGCGGCGCAGCCGCTGCGCTTCCTGGAGACGGCGCTCTACGGGAAGCGCATCGCCATCACCCGGATCGAAGAACCGCCGATTTTCATCATCGGCCATTGGCGCAGCGGAACCACCCATCTCCACAACCTGATGAGCTGCGATCCCCGGCTCGGCTTTGTCTCGATGTATCAGGCGATCGCGCCTGACTTCTCGTTGATCGGCCGGCGTTGGCTGAAGCCGCTGCTGGCGCGGATCCTGCCGGCGAAGCGGCCGATGGACGAGATGGTGTGGCCGATCGACTCGCCGCAGGAGGAGGAAGTCGCCCTTGGCAAAGTCACGCCCTATTCCTTTTATGTGCAGTTCCTATTCCCACGCCGGGCCCGCTTTTTCTTCGAGCGTCATGTCCTCGGCCGGCATTCAACTGACGCGATCATGGAACAGGTCAAGAAGGAATATCTCCACATGCTGCGGGTCGCAACGATTCACGCCGGTGGAAGACGCCTCATCCTGAAAAACCCGGTCAATACCGGCCGCGTCGCGCTGCTGCTCGATCTATTTCCTGGGGCAAAATTCATCCATATCCATCGTTCGCCCTTGGAGGTCTATGCCTCAACCAGAAATCTCCAGAAGAAAATCCTCGGCTTCACGACGCTGCAGAAACTAGACGAGAGCGGCTCCGTGGAGACGACACTTGCTCTCTACGATGGGATGATGCGCCGCTTCATCGACGACCGCGCTCTCATCCCACAGCAAGACCTGGCCGAGATCCGTTTTGAGGATCTCGAGCGCGATCCTGTCGGTGAGATCGAGCGCGTTTACGCGGACCTCCATCTTTCCGGTTTCGCTGAAGCGAGGCCGAATCTCGAGCATTACGTGGACTCGCTGCGATCCTATCGCAAGAACCGGTTCGTGCTGCCTGAAGCGGAGCGTGAGTTGGTCCGCCAGCGCTGGGGATTCGCCTTTCGCGCCTTCGGCTACAGCGCCGATCCGGCGGACGTCTGACGTACCGGATCGACCCGAAAGCGCTTTGAACGAATCGTGCAGTGACCACCACTCCTCGGGACGTCAACTCTTCGGGCTCAGGGCCAGGGTCATTTCCCTGAGGTGGGCTCTTTGACCGAAAAAATCTGCAGCAAAGCGCTCTTGGATTTTCCGTGCAGCTCGATCGCCATGGCCTGTCCCGGCTTAACCGTTTTGGATCTCTCGGATAGTTGAAATCCTCCGGCTCCTCCTCGGCATTCAAGTGATAGAGATTGCGGGTTTCTTCGGCGTCCCTTGAGGTGATTTCTGCTGTGCCGATACCCTATCACTCGCAGGCATTGCCGATGCCGCGGCGAGCGCCGTGGAGGCGAGAAGCAGCTGCGGTCTCCATGCTGGACCCGACCGTTCGCTTTATCTTGCATCTTTGCATCTTTGTTTTCATCGCGTCCTCCATCGCCACCAACACTAATTATGCGTTGGGTCTGTCTCTAACCACACACCGGAACCCGACATGGCTTGTTGAGGTATCGACCGGCTGTGCATGGCGTGCGGCAGGGCGGTAGCGGCGGCAGTAGTTTGGCGCGCAGAGATGTGAGCCGCCCTTCAAAACCTTGCGCGGAATCTTGATTTCCGGCTGACAGGGATCGTAGCTTTGCTCTTCTCGCCCGCCGCGTGGATTGCTCGGGATACAGCAGGCTTTTGCCGCTTCGGCCTCGTGTTTTGGCGCGTACCAATCGGCGGTCCACTCCCAAACATTGCCGATCATGTCGCAGAGGCCGTAACCGTTTGGCGGAAAAGTGCTCACAGGCGAGGTGCGTTCATAGCCGTCGTGCGCAAGATTCTCCTGCGGAAAATTGCCCTGCCAAGTGTTCGCCATCGGCTTGCCGCCGGGCGTTAGCTCATTGCCCCAAGCGAATTCGGCGCCATCGAGGCCGCCGCGGGCGGCAAATTCCCATTCGGCTTCGGTTGGCAATTCCTTTCCGGCCCAGTTGGCATAGGCCTCCGCATCGCGGTAGGCGATATGCACGACCGGATGATCGTCGAGTCCTGAGATCGAGCTGCGCGGTCCATAGGGCCTGCGCCAATTGGCGCCAAACTTGAACTTCCACCATTGGCTCCAATCACGCAAATCGACCGCATGTTTGGGCGGGGTAAACACCAGCGAACCCGCTTTCAACATATGAGTCAATGCGCCGGGATAATCCTCCGGATCGGGCTTAATTTCGGCGAAGGTTACATGCCCGGTGGCGTTGACGAATTTGCGAAACGCGCGATTGGTGATCGGTGTCCGGTCTATCCAGAATCCATCGACCGTAACGCGATGAACCGGCGCCTCTTCGGGGTAATGGTAATCGGATCCCATCCGGAAGGTACCGCCGGGAATCCAAACCATGTCCTGATGCTGCGATGTGCGAGGACGCTCCGAGGCGAGGTTAACATCCTTCTGCAACATGTCCATGATGTTGCCCGTGCCTGTCGCCTGCAAGCTACCGGCAGACGTCCCAAAAACCCTGCCGCCGCCTGGAGTCAGTATAATACCAGCAATAACCCGCAGCGGGCGGCGCGCCTGCCCAAGCTGCAGCGGTAGCCGCAGAGACGACACCGATCGCGGCGCCAGCGGCAATTGCCCCGCCCGCGGGCCACCAATAGCTCCCGGGACGGCGCCATACAACTGCACCTCCCCGGCGCACGACCGCGCCGCCTCTGTAAACGCCCCCGCGGTAAACGCCTCCATGGCGCACGGCCGCGCCGCCTCTGTAACCCCAAGCGCCTCCCCGGCGAACGGCAGCGCCGTGACCTCGCCATGCAGCGCCGCCCCTGACGCCTACGCGGCCGCCGCGAAATCTTGTCCTGACGACGCCCGGGTTCCGTTCAGCTTTGAGGATAATCCAAGCACCTTGGACAGCCGGAGCTGCGCGGCCTGCAGGCGCGGACACAATTGCAGCGCCAGCCAAAATTGCAAAACCCGCTGCACTCATGATTACATTTTGCAAGAGCGTTGGCTGCAGCCGCATAATGATTATCCCTTCCTTCGGTTTATCCCAAGCCTCTGGTCACGGCCGCCGCACCATCACAGGATATCTGCTCAATAACTAGACCGGCACAGAAAAGTTCCGGCGATCAAGCAAAATGGTAATGCCCGTGCGCCGCAACGAATTCTTTTGCCACCGATCCAGCTGATCAAGCTGCGCTTTTGTGGCGGCGGCGCAACGTCGGCCCCAAATCGGCTGAAAAAGCCTCACATCGCGCATAAAGCTCCTTGGACTCCGGTCAATGTCGGGACAGTGTCGAACGTCTGCGCGGCGCAGAAATCGCATCGCAAGAAGTCACCTTTAGCGGCAAGTGGTTTCACGAGTTCGATGTCAAGAACCGGGGCCAAGGCGACATAAAATTTGCCTCTTTCAGCTTCAAGCTTTAATCAACCATCGGAGGCCTGCTTTGTATGCTTCGGAAAAAACCGGCAGAGCCTACCTGTTCACGCGACGAGGGTGTGAAATTGCCGCTGCCGGGCGGCCGTGGCCGCACAAAGCATGCTCGATCGCAGGCAGCCTTAACGACGGTGGCCTTCGGCACGGCCGTGATGCTCATGCCGCCGTCAGCAATGGCCAATCCTGAAGAGAAAGGAGCGGGCCAAGCAGCAACTGGCGATCAAGAGACCACCGGGGCGTCGACGACTGCCACGAACAACGGTAGCGACATCACGCGCCCGCAGACGGCGTTCGAATTGCGAGCTTCCGACCAGGGAAACTCCAACGAGACGAGTAAAACAAATACCGCCCAAACGCTTTTGCGGCTGAGTAGCAATATTCCTCTTGGAACCGGCTGGCGCATGGGTCTGCTTGCCCAGGTTCCGTTCAAGGAAGAGACGACTACGACTTTTGATCCCTCCGGTGTGAGTCATGACTTTGGCCTCGGCGATGCGACATTCCAGGCGTTTGTCGCGCATGATCTCAACGAGCGCTGGGCTATTGGCGCCGGCGCACGTCTCGTCGCCCGCACAGCATCGGATGATCTCGGCACAGGCAAATGGCAGATCATGCCCGGTTTTGGCGTGCGATATTCACTGCCGGAGTGGGGAGAAGATAGCTATTTTGTCCCGGTCATTCGCTATGCGATAAGCTTTGCCGGCGACCCACAAGCACGACGTATCAGTGAGCCGCAGATTGCCCCGACCTTGAACATCGATTTGCCGGGGCCCTGGTTTCTAACATTCTATCCGAGTAATGACATACGTATCAATTTCGGTCAGCCGAAATCAGGTCAGAGCGGGCGACTATTCTTACCCTTCGATGCTCTCATCGGGGTAAAATTGACCAACACACTCCAAATCTCGCTGGAAGGGGGCGTGCCAATCGTCAAAGAATATCCTGTTTACAACTTCAAAACAGAACTGCGCCTGCGATTACTGTTTTAAATGGAGCATCGGTCATGACAATCCGGCTTATCAGCATGGGCACAGGGCGCAGGGCTGCCGCGCCGGCTGATCTATGTCGTCGATCGGCGCGCTGTCGTGGATCAGGCCACAGCGGAAGCCGAAGAGTTGCCCGACAATCTCGGTAGCCTGCCTCATCTGTTTTCGGGCTTGGCGCATCGCCAAAATGCGGCCGTACCACGCGGCGTTTTGGGCGCGGATGCTTTGATCGTCCTCGACGAGGCGCTTGACTCGAAAGCTACCTCAACGGCAGCCGACAGGCTCGCCGGAGGAAGGATCGAGGCAGAGCCGGTCATTCTTCCCGGCCCAGCCGCTGAAGTCGAACACTTTGTGGAGCGATCCCGCGACACCATCCGATGAGCCGTTGCCAATCCGCCCGAGGTTCCAATTGTCCTCAATGAAGCGGATAATGGAGCTTTGATCGCCCACACTGTGATCGACGAAATTGGCCTTGGCGTAGGGCGAAATCACCAGGAACGGCTGGCGTGGACCATACCCGCAGCGGCCCTGGGCCGCGCCCTCTGGGGCCTTTCCGCAGGAGCCTGGGGCAGTCAGCGCATCGTCTGCCGTGTTCGATTGACTTAAAATTGGTCCCATTTGATGGTCGTACCAGCCATCGGAATCATCCCAGGCGATGAAGATGACCGTGGAGTCCCAATCCGGGGTTTTCATGATCGTATTAATTGTCTTCACCACAAAGGTTTGCTCGTCGAGCGGGTCAGAGTAGCCTGGGTGGCCATCCTGGTAGCCTGGCGCCTTGAGAATGGAGACAGCCGGGAAATTTCCTTTTGCCAGCGCATCAAAGAAATCATGAGTATCGTATTGATGGTTGGCCTGGTCGGTACTGCCAATCGCCGCGACCGAGCTTGGGCGGTTGTGGTTCAGATTTGCAGTCGACGCATAGAACTGGAATGGCTGGTGATGGGGAATGTAATCTGTCTTTTTGGTTCCGGTCACGGCCGAAGTGTGTGTCCGAGAGCATCCCGTGCTCCCGTCCGGATTGGTGATCGTTAAATCAAATCCGCCTTGGAAGAAGCCCCAGCTTATACCTTTTGCGTTCAAGAGGTCGCCGATGTTTTTTCCGGTAACCATCATTGCGTTGTCACGTGTTGTACAAGTATCGCCTGTCGGCTGCGGATCGCCAATAATTGTTCCATCAACGGTGTCGCCCGATTCATTGGCCGGGCTTGCCCCATTCGTCTGGCCAGAGATGAGATTGATCGCCCCCACCGTCGACGGCCCGAAGGTGGTGCCGAAGAAATTATCGCTCATCGCGTAATGCTTGGCATAATTCCATAGGGCGGTAACCGTGTTACCGTCATAATAGCCCATGACCAGGTTCTGGCCGTAGCCATAGTCAAAACATGGGGAGCTCACGGTGTTTCCAGTTCCGGTAAACTGCGGAAACTGATCCATCAAACCGGCATCGAAGGCCTGTTGCTCGGGCGTATAGTCATGATCCTGATCGCAGGTGGCGGCCTGGCCGCGATCGAGCCGGAACGGGTTGAAACCATTGGGATTCTTGGTCAACAGCCCGCCTGTAAGGCCGTTCACGGCCGGCGTATTCGGTTCCGCGAAGAATGGCGGTTCGTTAGGGGGGTTGAGTGCCGCAGGGTAGGTGCCAAAATAGTGATCAAAGGATTCATTCTCCTGGAAAATCACAACGACATGTTTGATAGGAGTATTGGTGTTGGCGGCTTTCGCCACGGGTGCTGCATTCACCGCCGCTATAACACCCAACCCTAGCGCGTTCCTAAACCAGCGGCTCCCTATCGCCATTTTATTCTTCTCCGTTGACGCAATCCCGCGGCTAAGCCGCCGCAGTTTTGCGTTAACTGCGTTATATGACGGCGTTGTGAAAACGGCCGCGGTATGCGATTTTCGTAAGCCGATGCTCATAGTGAGTATAAGATGGTCCACCGGCCTTGGCGCGATGTTGCCTTTTGCAAAAGGCGCGGAAAGCGTTGTTTCTTTTAAAAGAAAATTAATTACAGGCGTCAGCAATCGTCAGTTGTTTAGTATTTGAGTGACGCTTCTTAATGCCGGTTAAATGCGGCGCGCTACGAACCTTCCGTTTCTAAAGTCAAGGAGGTTCTATGTTATTGCGTCTATCATCTTTTGCAGTAATTTTGCTCGCGGGGTTGAACCAAGCTTACGCGGATCCGGTAACATTGTTCGCTACCGCGCAGGCAATCCCCGCCCATCAAGGCAGCATAGTTATTCCAGCATCGAGCTTTGCGGCGCCGGAAGACCTTGGCGTGCGCGCTCACAGCAATGTGCGGCTCTTCGTTCCGGCGGAACTGCCGGTGAACAAACCCACCGTCGTCGGACCGCCCTACGCCGGCTATAATTACGAAACGCCAGCATCGCTCGCCTGCGTTTATATCTTCCAGACTGCGTCGGCGAGTTGCAATCCAAACTCGGTTACAGCTGTCGCGCAAGGCGGCAGCCGAGCGATCGCGATTGTCGATGCCTATCACTATCCAACCGCACTGGCGGACCTTGCGTACTACAGCAAGCAATTTGGCTTGCCGGCACCAACAGCGAGCAGCTTTCAAACCGTTTTTGCGTCTGGCGCCCAGCCCGCACGCGACCTCGGGTGGGAGATGGAGGAGGCGCTCGATATTGAAATGGCCCACGCCCTGGCGCCTAACGCCAAGATCTATCTCGTCGAGGCTGCCTCCGATTCGCTTTCAGATCTTCTCACTGCGGTTGATAAGGCCGCGCAGCTGGTCGCTTCCGCAGGCGGCGGAGAGGTTTCGATGAGCTGGGGCAGTAGTGAATTTTACGGTCAAACGAGTTTGGACTCACATTTCCAAAAAAATAGCGTGGTCTTCTTTGCCTCGACAGGTGATTCCCCGGGCCTCTCATGGCCATCCACATCGGCAAATGTCGTTGCCGCGGGTGGCACGAGCCTCGCCCGCGCGCTTGGGTCTTTCGCCTTTATTCACCATGCGTCCTGGTCAGATGGCGGAGGTGGGGTTAGCGCTTACGTACCGCGACCGTCTTATCAATCTTCAATTGTGCAGACTGTTGGCGCGAATAGAGGCGTGCCAGACATCGCCGCGGTTGCCGATCCAACGACGGGTGTTTGGATCTATGACAGTGGTAATGGCGGCTGGTACGTCGTTGGCGGCACCAGCGTATCCTCTCCTCTCATTGCGGCCATCGTCAATAGTTCCGGGCATTTCTATGCATCGAGTGCCGCACAGCTTTCGCAGATCTATCAAAACAGTGCGAAATCGGGAGCCTTCGCGGGCGCGGCCGCCGGCTATTGCGGGCCGCAAGCAGCGTTCTCCATCGGTTCAGGCTGGAATCCGTGCGTCGGGGTTGGCTCGCCGCATGGCCTCACCTATCAGTAAATGTTTGGCATTGCAGGAGACGCACTGAAAACGGCGGCTGTTGGCCCGGCGGTGGAACTACATTGCCGGGTCCCAGCTGCTGCCAGAACTTTCTCTAAGGTGTCAATAATCTCGCGATGACGTCGACGGTTCACTGTTGTCGTTTGCCAACGTGGTGTTGCATTTTGGCTCAATTGATTTCGTTGAAATCGAGGCGCCGGACTTAAAATGCCCTCTGCACGCGGACGCGCCCCTCATATTGGTTGGTGTTGGATTGGAAGGCGGGCAGGCCGGAGGCTTGCAGCACACTGTTGGGGGCAAGGCCGGCGGGGCGCGACTCGTCGACGTGGACATACATG
>DASPVM010000006.1:0-10483 GCA_035622375.1 Methylocella sp.
CTTTGGTCATGTCGGTGTCCTCATGAGACGCCGAGGCAGGGGCGCTGCGTAACCCCGAACCGCTCCGCGCCCCGCCTCGGCTTGCGATTCGCCGTGGGGCCAGGACACTGTCTGTCAGGTTAAGTTTTAGCTAACACACATATTGTCCGGTGCGTACGTCACCGAACTGCGCCGCATAGGCGTCGTCAAGATAGGTATTTGACGTCTCGATCGTGAGATGCCCGCCTTCTGGCATGGCGTCGCGGGCGTTGACGGCGAGATTTAATAGCGCAGACTCGATTTGATTAGCATCGGCAAACGTCCGCCACAAGCCGCCGGCGAGTACGCTCTGGACAGCGATATCTTCGCCGAGCGTCCGCCGCAGCATGTCGGACATCGAAGCGACAAGCCGGTTGAGATCGAGCGGTTCGGGAGCGAGCGTTTGCCGGCGCGCGAAAGTCAACAGCTGCCGCACGAGCTTGGCGCCGCTTTGACCCGCTTCCAAGGCCATGTCGATGGGGCGTTGCAAGCTCGCGCCAAATTGCTCCACGCCCTCAATAGGGGGCGCATCGGCAATCTTGCGCTTGAGTGTATCAAGACCGCCGAGGATAACCGTTAAAAGGTTATTGAAATCGTGCGCTATCCCGCCGGTCAGCTGGCCGATCGCTTCGAGCTTTTGGACTTGAACGAGCATTAGCTCGGCCTCACGCCGCCGCTTGACCTCGGCCTCGAGATTAGTCGTCGCTATGTGCAACCGCTCGATGAGGTGAGCAAGGCTCTTGAAAAACGCAATGAAGCTGATGAGGGCTCCGACGAGGCTCGCGAGGATGAGACCGAGCAACCAATAGCGCGCCCAAGTTGCCGCTTCTTTCCGTTCGGCAAGCAAACGGTCTTCCTCTTTCTGGAAATCGGCAAGTTTGTCCCTGACGGTTTCCATGAGCGATTGGCCTTCGCCCGTGTTGACAACCGCCAGTGCTTCTTGCCGAGAGCCTCCGCGCCAAAGAGAAATCGTGCGCCGCAACTCGGCGAACTTTTGGTCGACCAGCGGAGATAGCTCATCGAGGCGGAGCTGCTGCGAGGAATTATCGCTGGTGAGCGAGCGCAATTTTTTCAAAGCACAGCTGGCGTCTTCGCAAGCGCCCTTATAAGGCTCCAAATACTCTTCCTTGCCTGTCAGTAAGTAACCCCGTTCGCCGGTTTCCGCGTCAGCAAGGATTTTCAGAAGCTGCGCCGCTTCGCCTTTCACTTCATAGCCATGCGCGACCCAGCGCTCGGCCTTGGGGGCGCTAAAACTCGCGTAGATCGCGCCCGCCGCCGCCAGCAAGAGCAGCGCGCCGCCGGCAAGGGCCTCGATGACAGTGCTGCGCGGCAGCTCAAGCTCTTTGACTTTCGAAAAAGAGACCAGGTCGCGAACAAGTTTCAAGGGCATGGAAGCTTATATCGGGCGAAGACACGAAAATTATAGCACCGCTTGAAGGATTTTGGTAAAATTAAGAGAATATAGAAAGGAGCTTCGGCTTTGGCGCGTCTTTTGATCGTCGATGATGAGCCGCTCGTGGCGGAACTCCTCCTCACCTGGCTGGCCGACCTTGAGTGCGAGGTTGCGGGGCCCGCCGATGGCGTTGAAAGCGCCTTGCGTCTCCTCTCGGAAGGACAGGCGGTTGATGGCGCGATCCTTGATGTGACGCTCGCCGATGGCGACAGCTATCCTATTGCGGACGCGTTGCGCTCACGTGGAATTCCTTTTGCGTTCGCCACCGGACATGACCACGCCGAGTTCGCCGAGCGGTTCGATGGCGTCCTGACGCTGCCAAAACCGTTCTCATTCGAGGATGTGCAAAAGACCGTCGCGCACTTGCTGGCGGCGGGCGCGACGTGCCATTGAGCTGCCGCGAACCAAAAGTAAAGCCACAGAAAAATGTCAATTGTATACGTCTAAAGGCGGAGGCTGACTTACGCATGTAAGATTTTTGCCATGAATCTTACCAAAATGTTTCACGTGAAAACTTTTTAGAATAAATCTAAATAAAAAGGGACTTCGTCTCTTCGTGGCCATGGTCCTGCTCTATCAGCGTCCTATCCTCTCCTCCTTGCCTTTTACCTAGAGGTACGAATGACGAAGCGCATACGCAAAGCAATTTTTCCTGTCGCCGGCCTTGGCACCCGTTTTCTCCCCGCCACGAAATCGATTCCGAAGGAGATGCTGACGGTTGTCGATCGGCCGGTTCTTCAACACGTCGTCGATGAGGCCAAAGAAGCGGGCATCGAGCATTTTATTTTTGTGACGGGGCGGAACAAAGCGGTCATCGAGGATCATTTCGATATCGCCTATGAGCTCGAGGAGACGCTGCAAAAGCGCGGCAAATTGAAAGAGCTCAAGGCGCTTGTGGCGGACCGGCCGGCGGCCGGCGCGACGAGTTTTACACGTCAGCAGGAGCCGTTGGGCCTTGGCCATGCGGTCTGGTGCGCGCGCGACATCGTGGGGGATGAGCCGTTCGCTGTTCTGCTGCCCGACATGGTGACGATGGCGGCAGGCAAGGGGCGCTGCCTCGCGCAATGCGTCGAGGCTTATGAAAGGCACGGCGGCAATGTCATCGCCGTCGAAAAGGTCTCGCCGGAAGAAACTCATCAATATGGGGTGGTTTCGATCGGTCAAGAGTTTGGCCATACATTTGAAATCACCGGCATGGTGGAGAAACCACCGCAAGGGACGGCGCCTTCCAATCTCATCATCTCGGGCCGCTATGTGCTGGCCCCCGAGATCTTCGCGATTCTTGAGAAGGGCGAGCGGGGCGCCGGTGGCGAAATCCAATTAACCGATGGCATGAAGGGCCTCGCCAAGAGGCAGCCGTTCTTTGGCGTGCGCTTCGATGGGCGAACCTATGATTGCGGCGCCAAGCTCGGCTTTCTTATCGCCAATGTCGCTTTCGGCCTTACCGATCCCGCCCTGGCGCCATCGCTCAAAGCGGAGCTTGCCAAGCTCATGGGCACAACAATCGGTTGAAACGGCAGCCATTGCCCAGTAAACCCGGCGCGAAAATCTCCTGCTTTGAAGGACAAAGATGCAAAAATGGGCTCTTGCCAGTGTCGCCGCCGCGCTGCTTATTATTGTTGTTGGCTATCTTGCCTATGGCCGGCGGGCGGAGCCTTGCGACAACATCGTAACGGCGACGTTGCCCGATCTGCCAGACAAGCTCTATAATTTTAACGGCTATGGCGAAGGGATCATCGGCAAGGAGAAAGTGCAAGAAGTCGATGCCCATGCAAAAAAAGTGACTGAGCTCTTGAAGTCATGCTGCCAGCAGTTTCACAAGGGGGCGATGACGGCCGAACAGCAGCAGGCTTGCGTGACGGGCGCCAAGAATTTCGTGGCGAAGATCAACGAAATCGCAACACTCTTTGAGGATGCGGATAACGCTGGGCAGGAAGGCAATCTCAATGAGATGGATGCAAAGGTCGCGCAAGCCCAGCAACTCAGCGGCGCAACGGCGGTGATGGTCGACGAGCTTAGCAAGCTTGCCGAGCCCGCGTCACCTAAAAAGTAAACTCTTCCCACGCTACCAATGTTCGGCAAATACCACGCCAAGCTTCTCGCCGCCCTTCTACCGTTGTTGTGGCTGGCGCTGCCCGCCGCCGCGCACACGCCCGATATCTCGACCGGCCGGATCATCGCGAAAGGCGGACGAATTTATAGCATCGACGTAGCGATGCTCGCGTCGGATTTCGAGCGCATGTTCGCCAAGGCTCCCGCCACCGAGCATGAGGAGGATCTCTCGGCCCCAGGCGGGCTAGAAAAGACCCTCGGGCGCTTTATTCTGAGTCGGGTTGATCTCGAAGACACCGAGGGCAAGAAATGTCAAGGCGCGGTAGATACTTCTGGCATCGATCCTGAAAGCGCCGATGGCGTGCGCGTGATCGCGACATGGGACTGCGGCGCCCTTAAAGGAAACGTCTTCTATAACGCAATCGCTTTACTTGAAATGGGTGGGCCGCGGGCGCGCCATCACGTATTCATCGGCGCTGGCGAAAATGCCATCCAGATCGTTACCGACCACGGCAATGCGCGCTTTGATTTGGCTTCCCCTCAAAGGAATCCTTGGGAGGTGGCCCGCCGTTACTTCTACGCCGGCGTCGAACATATTTTGACCGGCTACGATCATATCGCTTTTCTTCTCGCCGTTGTGCTGTGGGCGACGAAGGTTTGGCCCGTCGTTAAGATCGTAACGGCGTTCACGATCTCTCATTCCGTGACGCTCTCCATGGCGGTGCTCGGTGTTGCGACGCTGCCGTCCGCGCTTGTCGAGGCGCTCATCGCCGGCTCTATCGTCTATGTGGCTGTCGAGAATTTCTTGTCGCGCGAGGTCGACCGGCGGTGGCGCGACACATTTTTCTTCGGCTTCATTCACGGCTTCGGGTTTGCAAGCGGCCTCATCGAAATCGGTATCCCGCGCAATGCCATCGTCCCGGCGCTGGCAAGCTTCAATATCGGCGTTGAGGTAGGCCAAATCGCCATCGTCCTCGTGGTTATCCCCCTTCTGCTCGTGGTTGACCGCTCAACAGGCGGCAAAAGAAGCCGGAAATTTGTTTATGCTGCTTCCTCCATGATTGCTATTCTCGGCGCGTATTGGCTTTTCATGCGGACCGTGTTTCTGGCCTGAGAAGATCACTCGTCTTCGCCAAAGCGATCGGCGACAAGCGCGGCGATCGCTTGCATGGCCTCAAACGCTTGCGGACCGGCTGCCGTCACCGTGATCGTCATTCCTGGCCCAGCACCAAGAGTAAGTATGCCCATGATCGACGTTCCACCGACGGTTTCGCCGCAACGCCCGACCGTCACCTCGACATCGAAGGAGTCGATGCACTGAACGAGTTTCGCGGTTGCTCGCGCATGCAGCCCCTTGCGATTGATAATCTCCAGCGTGCGAACAAGCGCGCCGGGTGGCGGGTCGGCATCCGCCACCCCGCAAGAATCGGCTGGCTCTTGGTCATTTGTATTCATTTGCCCAAAAACTTGCTTGCGACATAAATATACTTGCGGCCGGCGTCTTGCGCTTGCGCGGCTGCCTGGGGAAGACTCGTGTTATCGCGTATCGAGGCGAGCTTGATCAACATGGGTAAGTTGATCCCCGCGATAACCTCAATATTCTGACCATTCATAATCGAGATTGCGAGATTGGAGGGCGTGCCGCCAAACATATCCGTGAGCACGATGACGCCGGAGCCCCCATCGACCTTCGCGACGGCCGCAATGATCTCCTGGCGCCGCTGCTCAATATCGTCCTCGGGGCCGATGCTCACGGATTCGATTTGCTTTTGCGGGCCGACAACATGTTCTAGGGCGGCCCTAAACTCCGATGCCAGGCGGCCGTGAGTCACGAGAACAATTCCGATCATCAAGCGCACCCATATGCGAGGGAATGGCCGGTCCACCAAAGAGCCGCGCCTTGCCTGTAGGCCGTGAGGAGACGATCGTCCAAGGCGGAATGCTCTCTTTCAGATGCCATTCTGGCTCCATTTTGTGCAATGCAGCGCTCTTGGCAAGCGAAATGACTCAAGCTGTGCAGAATCTAATCAGTCGCTTTCCCCCGCGATCGACCGCTGCAACCGTGGGTTTGCCCATACTTCGGCGGCGAGATCCGCCAGTGCGGCTTCTTGACGCAGCGAGAGGGCAGGTATCCTCACGCCGGCGAGTGTGATGCAAGGGTCGGTTTCGCCGGGATAACGGGGCGGTGGCGGGGTGTTCTTGCCATGGAGCGTAACGACGAAGCGAACAACGGCTCTTTCTATAAAAGGAAAGTCCAGGACTCCTTGGCCGCGCCGTTCGATTTTTCCTTCGATCGATTGGTGGCAAAAAGCTATGAGCCGACCGCTTTCGCGGGTCAAACCGACACGGTCATCGCCGATCAATCTTGCAAAAGCTCCCGCCCGCGCTCCCAAATCAAGCAATGCCAGAGCGAGGCTGCTTTTGCCCGCACCCGAGGCACCAGTGATTAATACACCAGCTTCGCCAACGACAAGGGCGGTCGCATGCACATAAGGAGAATTGAGCTCTGCGCTTAGCATTGTTTACGTGGCAAGGCTTATTGCGCTCTTGGCAGGAAAACAAGGAACCGAGCGCCGAGGACGGGGATGGCTCCCTCCGCGTCCGGCGGGCCGACGCGATTAAGGGCGGAGATGTGGCCGCAATGGGCCTCGATGATCTGCCGTGAGATTGAAAGACCAAGGCCGGAGTTCTGGCCAAAACCCTGGCCCGGGCGGTCTGTGTAAAAGCGCTCGAAAATCCGCTCGAAAGCGTCGGCCGGTATACCGGGCCCATCATCGTCTATGATGATTTCGAAACCGTCCCGTAACTGGCCGTGAGCGGAATAGTCCTTCGCCGGCCGCAGCAGCACCCGCACGCTTCCGCCGTTCGGCGAAAACGATCTCGCGTTGTCGATGAGATTATTGAAAACTTGGCCAAGCCGAGAGTCGTGCCCAAGCACGAGAAAGGGCTGGCGATCCTCGGCGTTGTTCTGCCGGGCGATGACAAGCTCGACCCTAACGCCGCAAGTTTCGGTCACAAGATTTGCGACCGCGACAACGGTATCGAGGAGCTTCTCGAGGTTGATGATGTCAACTTCATCGCGGGCCAATTCGGCGTCAAGCCGCGACGCGTCCGATATGTCGCTAATCAGCCGGTCAAGCCGGCCAACATCCTGGGCAATGATCGCTAGAAGCCGCTGCTGCGATTCGGGAGCGCGTGCGACAGGCAAGGTTTCGACGGCGCTACGCAGCGATGTGAGTGGATTTTTCAGTTCGTGTGCGACATCCGCGGCAAAACTTTCGATCGCTTCTATTCGATCGCAAAGAGCCTTGGTCATGTCGCGAAGCGCACCAGATAGATGGCCGATTTCATCCGATCGGCCGGAGTAATCCGGGATCTCGCGGCGCGCCTTTGTTCCACGATGGACGCGCTCCGCGGCTTCTGCTAGCCGCCGGATTGGCTCGGCGATAGTTCCCGCGATGAAATAAGACAGAAGCAGCATAACCGCGGAGGACACTAAGAATATCCGTACGATCGATGCGCGCTCCGACTCGATGATGTTTTCGATGTCGTCACCCTGCGTGGACAAAAGCAAAGCACCGTGAACCATCCGGAAACGCTGGATAGGGACAGCAACCGAGAGGATTGGTTTCCCCTTGGAATCCACGCGCGTGATCGATTGCTTCGCTCCCGAGAGGGCGCGGGTCACTTCAGAATAAGCCTTGCCATTCGCGACGCCTATATCCTCGTAAAGGGGAAGGCCGGAAACGGAAAAAAGTTTGTCAAATTTACTCTCGAGGACTTTCCAGAATGAAAATAGTTCAGAGCGCGCCGCCGGCGGCAAGTCGTAGCGCATGATATTGGAGCGGCTTGTTACCGAAGATGTATCATGCAGAAGATAGCCGTCGCGGTCGTAGATCCGCGCTCTCGTCTGCGTTGGCGAGGCAAGGCTGTGGAGGACTGGCCCGACTTTCTGAGGATTAATCGAAAATTGCAGCGATGGCGGAGTTTCCTCGGCAAGGGCGTAGCTCTGGCCTGGCGCGAGCTGAAGCAATTTCTCCGGATCGATAGAGATCGAGTCGGTTTCCACCGTAGCTGACGCGGCAATTGCCGCGGCGATGATCTGCGCCTGCACCTCGAGGCTTTGGACTTTCGCGTCGATCAAACCCTCGCGAAACTGGTTGAGATATAAGAATCCGAGGAGGAGCGCGGCAAGCCCGCCGAGGTTCAAAAGGACGATGCGCCGGGTCAGCGGAGAGGCGAAGCGGCTGCTGACGGCGCGCATCAGTCCACGCCAGCGCAGGGCGAGGCTGCGCCTCAGGCGCTTCGTCCGCCGCGCCGCGTTCGACGCTCGTTCGAAGCCCGCTGCGGCACGCGCTTCGAGACTCATAAACTCAGGGTCCTCTCCTTTGAGGCGCAAATGTGAAGCCGGAAAACAGGAGGTGCTTCCCAATTGCGTATGCGATACTTTGCAGGTATCGCTGAAGATACCTACTACTTTATCCGCAAAAAGGCCAAACGCTTATTCTTTGAAGCGGTACCCAACGCCGTAGAGGGTCTCGATCATTTCAAAATCTTCGTCGACGACCTTAAATTTTTTTCGTAGCCGTTTGATATGGCTATCGATTGTGCGATCATCGACATAGACTTGATCGTCATAGGCGGCATCCATTAACGCATTGCGGCTCTTGACAACGCCGGGTCGCGAAGCGAGCGACTGCAAGATCAGAAACTCCGTGACCGTCAATGTGACTTGATCATTTTTCCAGGTGCAGGCGTGGCGTTCCGGATCCATTTTTAAGAATCCACGCTCGAGTATTTTTGTCTCGGTTTCCTTCGGCGCGCCAGCCTCCTTGTGATTGGCCCGGCGCAGAATGGCTTTGACCCGCTCAACGAGCAAGCGTTGGGAAAACGGCTTGCGAATAAAGTCGTCGGCGCCCATTTTGAGCCCGAAGAGCTCGTCGATTTCTTCGTCCTTTGACGTTAGAAAAATCACCGGGACGTCCGATTTCTGGCGGAATCGGCGCAGCAGCTCCATGCCATCCATTCTCGGCATTTTAATATCGAAAATCGCCAGATCGGGAGGATTGCTTTTTAAATCGTCGAGCGCCGTCGAACCATCCGTGTAGGTCTGGACCCGGTAGCCTTCCCCCTCAAGCGCAATCGCTACCGAGGTGAGGATATTTCGGTCGTCATCGACCAGGGCAATCGTTGGCATGTATGATCCTAACTCCAATCGAGCGCCAGTCGCTAGGCTTTTTGTCGTCGCTCCAGTCCGATTCTCCGCTGTATCGGGAAGTGAGTTTCCAAAAGTCCCCATAAGGCCCCCTCCGCACGGGTTCAATATCGCCAACGGCACGTGGATAGCCGCTTCTCGGCCTGTGCCGCCGCCCAAGCCAAGGTTGAGCTCAGTGCGGCTGGATGGCACTTTCTTAACCGCCCGGAACATCCCCTATCGGGCGGAGCGCAGACCCCCGAAGCTTCATCTGAGGATAAATGCGCGGCCGAAATATGGCAGATAGTCAGGCCTTTTCGCCCGTTAAGTACTTCTTCTCTAAGCAGACCAGCGTCGAGACTAAGCAGACCAGCGCCGAGAGCAAGCCAGGCCGTTACTTTAGACCGAAAGCTCAGCAGCTTTTGTAATTTTATTTTTGATTTTGACGTCAAGCCCCCCTTGTTTGGCAAAGATAAGCACTTATTTAGTGGCTCCGCTGGGAACGGGACGACGCTTTCCGGCGGGCGCCTTCTGAGCCGCAATCTTTTGAGAAATCAGTTGAGTCTGGACCAGAAGACGATTGAGGTTGAGGTTATCCCAGTTTTTTTAAAAGGCCGGTTGACAGGGTGATCGGGCAGGACCTATAAGCCCGATATCGACTGCAACGACGCCAGGACGTCCGGCGCGGATCGTTTTTCTCGAGCTTCTCGGGCCCAAAAACCCCCCGGCTCAAGCGCCGGGGAGAAGACGTTTCGGCGCTAGGTCGCTTTGCGGCAAGCGGGTTGCTACAGTGTAATGTGGCTGTTTGACAATTGAATAGGAAGAAAGAGAAACGTGGACGGCGGAGTCCTTGCGGACCGCACCTTCGGGAGCGGTCGGACGAGATACTCTGGCGGTCACGTATCAAGTTCATCGCGTCCAAGTGTCTGGGCTGCCAACGCGCGCCCGAGACTGTGGACAGATGTGCTTGGGACTCGTCGTAAGATGTGACCAGCCAGCATTGAATTCTCATTCAACTTGAGAGTTTGATCCTGGCTCAGAACGAACGCTGGCGGCAGGCCTAACACATGCAAGTCGAACGCCGTAGCAATACGGAGTGGCAGACGGGTGAGTAACGCGTGGGAACATACCTTTCGGTTCGGAATAACTCAGGGAAACTTGAGCTAATACCGGATACGTCCTCCGGGAGAAAGATTTATCGCCGAAAGATTGGCCCGCGTCTGATTAGCTTGTTGGTGAGGTAATGGCTCACCAAGGCGACGATCAGTAGCTGGTCTGAGAGGATGATCAGCCACATTGGGACTGAGACACGGCCCAAACTCCTACGGGAGGCAGCAGTGGGGAATATTGGACAATGGGCGAAAGCCTGATCCAGCCATGCCGCGTGAGTGATGAAGGCCCTAGGGTTGTAAAGCTCTTTTACCCGGGAAGATAATGACGGTACCGGGAGAATAAGCCCCGGCTAACTTCGTGCCAGCAGCCGCGGTAATACGAAGGGGGCTAGCGTTGTTCGGAATCACTGGGCGTAAAGCGCACGTAGGCGGATCTTTAAGTCAGGGGTGAAATGCCGAGGCTCAACCTCGGAACTGCCTTTGATACTGGGGATCTTGAGTCCGGGAGAGGTGAGTGGAACTGCGAGTGTAGAGGTGAAATTCGTAGATATTCGCAAGAACACCAGTGGCGAAGGCGGCTCACTGGCCCGGTACTGACGCTGAGGTGCGAAAGCGTGGGGAGCAAACAGGATTAGATACCCTGGTAGTCCACGC
>DASPVM010000007.1:0-15950 GCA_035622375.1 Methylocella sp.
CTCTTTGGTCATGTCGGTGTCCTCATGAGACGCCGAGGCAGGGGCGCTGCGTAACCCCGAACCGCTCCGCGCCCCGCCTCGGCTTGCGATTCGCCGTGGGGCCAGGACACTGTCTGTCAGGTTAAGTTTTAGCTAACACAGATAAAGTCTCTATACAGTGCCCTTACTCTTGCTTTCTCCCCTTCAGCGGCAGCTACCATTCTGAACGTCGCTAAGACAGCCATCTATCCTCTGTGCGGGGCCTTTGTTATCGCGCTTCTCCCGGTAGTGATCGTAGTAGAGATGATGCACGGGGGACACCTCTTGGAGGGTGCGCTGGCGATAGGGTGCTGGTTCAGCGTTTTCTTGGTTGCTCGATTAACCGTTAAAAAAGAACCCGGTCGTGATCGGGGTTTCAGCTTTCCCTTGGTCGAAATCATTGCGGTAACCTTCGCTTTTCTGTGGTTTGTCAAATTGATGATGATGGGCGCTGCATTATTGAATGACTATATCGTGTTGGCGAGAATCGCCGTCGCCGCATCGACTGTTGGCTACTGGGCCCATTGGTCTGTCATGAAGATAACGGAGCACACGGTAAGCGAAGCCGCTGTAGATTTTGCCAAGAAATTGGTGTCGATCGGCCTACGTCATCTTGACTGATGTGAACGCCGATCGGCTGTCACGGCTAAAGCAATAACAATAAAGAGAGCAGAGCTTTCCATTACCCCTCCATTCTTGTGCAGGGGAGGCACCGCCGCCATGTCGGATGCAACCAAGCGCGTCAATGGCAGCTCAGGGCAGGAAGCAGAAATCAGATTTACGAACTATCAAAGGACCGAAATACCTCCCCCACGCCGCCTTCCAACCCCACCCTCACGCACTCTCCTTGGCCCGCACGGCGCGCTTGCGCTCGTTCGGATCGAGGAGCGCCTTGCGCAGCCGGACCGACTTTGGCGTCACTTCGACGAGTTCGTCGTCCTCGATATAGGCGAGCGCCTTTTCGAGAGTCATGCGGATGGGCGGCGTCAAGCGCACCGCCTCATCCTTGCCGGCGGCGCGGATGTTGGTTAGCTGCTTGCCCTTCAACACATTGATCTCGAGATCATTCTCACGCGTATGCTCGCCGACGATCATGCCGCGATAAACCTTGCACCCCGGCTCGATCATCATCGGCCCGCGGTCTTCAAGCTTCCACATGGCGTAGGCGACCGACTCGCCATCGTCGTTTGAAATCAAGACGCCATTGCGCCGCCCGGCGATGTCGCCCTTCCATGGCGCATAGGCGTGAAAGAGGCGGTTGATGACCGCCGTGCCGCGCGTGTCGGTCATCAGCTCGCCCTGGTAGCCAATGAGGCCGCGCGTCGGCGCGTGAAACACGAGACGCAAGCGGCCGCCGCCGGAAGGGCGCATCTCGATCATGTCGGCCTTCCGCTCCGACATTTTCTGGACGACAACACCGGAATAGTCTTCATCGACATCGATGACGACTTCCTCGATGGGCTCGAGGAGTTGATTGGTGGCTGACTCTTTTTGAAACACGACTTTCGGACGTGAGACGCCGAGTTCGAACCCCTCGCGGCGCATCGTCTCGATGAGGATCGCGAGCTGCAACTCGCCGCGCCCCGAGACGATATAGGCATCGGCGCCCGGCGAATCCTCGACCTTTAGAGCGACATTGCCCTCCGCCTCCTTGTGGAGGCGGGCACGGATGACGCGGCTCGTCACCTTATCGCCCTCGGTTCCGGCGAGCGGCGAGTCATTGACGAGAAATGTCATGGACAAGGTGGGCGGATCGATGGGCTGGGCTTGCAGCGGCTCGCTCACCTCAAGCGCGCAGAGCGTATCGGCAACGTTAAACTTTTCGAGGCCGGCGATGGCGACGATGTCGCCCGCTTCCGCCTCCTCGATGGGCGTGCGTTCGATACCGCGAAACGCCAGGATTTTGGACACGCGCCCCTGTTCCATGACCTGCCCTTGGCGGTCCAAAACCTTCACGGGCTGATTAGGTTTCACCGATCCGGCAAAGACGCGGCCGGTAATGAGGCGGCCGAGATAGGGATTGGCCTCGAGCAGCGTGCCGAGCATGCGAAACCCGCCCTCGCCAGTGGCAGGTGGGGGAACATGCTTCAAAACGAGATCGAGGAGCGGCGCCATTCCCTCCTTTGGGCCATCCGGGCTCTCCGCCATCCAGCCTTGCTTGGCGGAGCCGTAAAGGATTGGGAAATCGAGCTGCTCATCGGTCGCATCGAGGGCGGCGAAGAGATCGAACACCTCGTTGACGACCTCGGTGACACGCGCATCGGGCTTATCGACCTTATTCACCGCGACGATCGGGCGCAGACCAATTTTGAGTGCTTTGCCGACGACGAATTTGGTCTGCGGCATGGGCCCTTCGGAGGCATCGACGAGGACGATCGCGCCATCGACCATGGAGAGGATGCGTTCGACCTCGCCGCCGAAATCGGCGTGGCCAGGCGTATCGACGATATTGATGCGCCCGTCCCGCCAAGCGATCGAGGTGGCCTTCGCCACGATGGTGATGCCGCGCTCTTTTTCGAGATCGTTCGAATCCATGACGCGTTCGGCGACCCGCTGATTTTCGCGGAAGGCGCCGGATTGCTGGAGCAGGCGGTCGACGAGGGTCGTCTTGCCATGGTCAACGTGAGCGATGATCGCGATATTGCGAAGCTTCATATGAAAAACCTTGAATCAAAGCGCCGCGTCCGGACGGCCAGATGACCGTACACCCCCCAGACGACGCTTTTTTGTGAATGGTTTCAGGCCAATATGGGGTGGCCCTTGCGCGGTTGCAGCACCGTTTATCGGAAAGGGCGCGGTTTGGGAACCGGTTATGTGCCGCTCTCTTCCGTGGCCGAGTTCCACATCTCATAAAAATGGTGGAGCGGGCCTGGCCCCTTGCCGGCGGAAAGCACGTCGGCCGCTTTTAGCGCTCCCGTGAGATAGGATTTGGCGGCGCTGATCGCCTCCGCAAGCGTCAGGCCCTTGGCGAGGAAAGCGGCAATCGCCGCGGACAGCGTGCAGCCGGTGCCATGCGTGTTGCGCGTGGCGATCCGCGGCGCGGAGAAAGTCTGATAGGCGCCGCCATTGAAGAAAAGATCCTCGGCGACGGCGCCAGTGAGATGGCCGCCCTTAATGAGCACCGCCCTGGCACCGCGCGCGGCGAGCAGCATGGCGGCGCGGCGCCGTCCCTCCGGGTCGGCGGCGATGACATGTCCCGAAAGGCGCGCCGCCTCCGAGATGTTGGGCGTCACCAAGGTCGCGAGCGGAAAAAGGTGGCGGACGATCGCCGCCGCCGTGTCGGACGCCGCCAAGGCATCGCCGCTCGTCGCCACCAAGACGGGATCCAAAACGATAAAGGGCGGCTTATAATGCGCCAGGCGGTCGGCGACTTCCTCAACGACGGCGCCACAAGCAAGCATGCCGATTTTCACGGCGGCGATCCTGGCATCCTCGAAAACCGCATCGATTTGCGCGGCGGCGAAATCCGCCGGCGGAACGTTGAGGCCCTTGACGCCTTGCGTGTTCTGCGCGGTGAGGGCGGTGGCGACGGCCATGCCATTGCAGCGGAGCGCCGCAAAAGTTTTCAAGTCGGCGATGATACCGGCGCCGCCGCTCGGATCGAGGCTGGCGATGGTGAGAAGGTTGGGGATCATACCCTGATGGCCTAATGCCTTGGAGAATTGAATTCCCGGTGATGGTTGAAGTTTTCGGCCCTCAAACCTCTCTTCACGGCTGCTAGATAAAGATCCAAGTCTACCGTAAGCAAGATCAAAGACGAGTCTTGCGAGAGCATGAGAAGCACAGAATCTGTCAAACCCAATCGGGCAAATTCGGCTTGCCGTGCTCCAAGCCGGCTTTCGATGTAGGATTCAGGAAACTGACCAATCAGATCTCGAAATTTTGAAAATAACTGCGACCTTATCGGCTCATTGATTTGGCTGAGAAGATTAGACGTTTCGGTGAGAGTATTTGGCGTGAGCTGAATGACCGAGGCCGGGGCAAGAAAGGAACGTAATAAATCAAAATCTTCCTCAGAAAAATCACGCAGGCGCTTGTGTTTTCCTATATAGCCTCGGCAGACAAGCCCTACGATAAGTAAAACCAATAAATTTGTATCCAACACTATTTTAGTCATTATTTGAAAGCTTATAATTCTTAAACGATATAACTTTATTCTCTTTATCTGAAATCTCAATAACTTTGTAAGATCTTCTCGGCAATGCTGCCTTTCCAGCAATAGTCTGAAAGATATCTTGCGGGTTATCCCATGGCCGCGAGAACCCCAGAGTGATATGCCAAACGCCCTGGCTTTCATCAAAAAAAGCTTCTTCCAGTCCGAGATAGGAGATCTTTTCGTCTTCTAGCAATCTCAGGGTATATTGCTTCGCAGTCGAGACGGCCTCGGTCACGTCCATTTCTCCCTCCGAACACGAGACTTCATTATCGCCGGTATATGCGCTCGGCAACGGCAGATACAATGGGCACGGAATTCGCGTTTCTCGCTGTTGTTGCGACCGCATGCCGAGCTGCGGCCAATGTTTGTGCCAGTTCTGAGCATCGGGTGCATTGGACACAGCGCAGTATCTTGTAGGTGCAAGCCTTCTTTTTGGGCATTTGCTTCCTACAAATGTCGGATGCGCGTCCGCCTCTTTTACGCACATTGAGAAAAATGATTTTGGCAGAAAATGCGGGATCCTTGTCATTGGCGCGGAAGGCAATGAGTGGGAAGATAAAAACATGTCAAACGCAAATCCTTTTTTTGATCCCGCGTGGTTTCTCAACCCCAATATTGGAAACCTCATAACGCGCGTCCGGCGGATCGGTATTCTTATTTTTCCAAATGTCGAAATGATCGATGTATGCGGGCCATTAGATGTTTTTTGCTACGCTGACCTGTGGACACGGGTGAGAGGGTTGGCCAATGACCCGGGATACCAAAGTCTGATTATCGCTAGCAAACCGGGGCCAGTGACGACGATGACCGGCTTCCAAATCGTCGCCACGCATGGTTACGAAGATGTCGAAAAGTTGGACACGCTGATCATTGCCGGCGGCTTCGGTGTCGAACAAGCCTGCGCCGATTCTAAGCTCCTCGGCTGGGTCAAAATGATGGCGCCGCAAGTCCGTCGGATAGTGTCCATCTGTACGGGCGCTTTTGTCCTTGCGGCAGCTGGGCTTTTGGATAATCGCCGCGCGACAACGCATTGGATGTATTGCGAGCAGCTTGCGGCTGCTTATCCTTTATTACGTGTTGAACCCAATCTCATCTATCTACGCGATGGGCATGTCTATACTTCGGGAGGTATCACCTCTGGCATTGACCTCTCATTAGCTCTCATCGAGGAAGACTTAGGCCAAGAGGTAGCCCGCGTGGTCGCGGGAACGATGGTGGTCTTCTTGCGCCGTCCCGGCGGGCAGACGCAGTTTAGCCCATTCCTCACCGGCGAAGCCAAAAGCCGCCATGATATTCGCGCCTTGCAGGCTTGGATCATCGCCAACCCAACGGCCAATCTCGACGTCGAAAATCTCGCGAGCCGCGTCGCCATGAGCCCGCGAAATTTTGCAAGGCTGTTCCGGTCGGAGACGGGCATGACGCCGGCGAAATTCGTCGAACAAGCACGTGTCGATGCCGCGCGCTGCAAGCTCGAGCAGCTGCCTCTGCCGCTCGAAAATATCGCGTCCATGTGCGGCTTTGGCACGGCGGAACGGCTGCGGCGTTCCTTTCAGCGCGTATTGAACGTGACGCCACAAGATTATCGCGCACGCTTTCAAACCTCTTTGACTAACTGATGGGGAAACTTCCATGAAAATCCATTTTCTGACTTCGGCGCATAACAGCCTTAGCCAACGCCTTCTGATTGAACTCGAAAAGCGTGGCCATCAGGTGAGCGTCACGCTGGCTTCGAGCGATGCAGCGATGCTGCAATCCGTCGCCGAACAGCGCCCCGATCTCATCATCGCGCCGATGCTCAAATGCGCCATCCCTGAGGCTATTTGGGGAAAGCATCTCTGTCTCATTGTCCATCCGGGAATTGTCGGCGATCGCGGGCCTTCCTCCCTCGACTGGGCGATCATGAACGGGGAGAAGGAGTGGGGCGTGAGTATCTTGCAAGCCGCGGCGGAGTTCGATGCGGGGCCGATTTGGGCGGCACGCACTTTTGCCTTGAAAAATGGCCCTTGCGCCAAGAGCAGCCTCTATAGGCATGAGGTGACGGAAGCGGCGGTCGAAGCCGTCCTCGAAGCCGTTTGGAAATTTGAAACAGAGCAGTTTTCGCCCGAGCCCCTTGACTACGGAAAACCCGGAGTGCGCGGCCGATTGTGCCCGCCCATGCGCCAAGGCGATCGGACGATTGATTGGCGCCGCGACTCGACCGAGACGATCCTGCGCAAGATCGGCGCCGCCGACAGCACGCCCGGCGTCCTCGATGACATTTGGTGCTGGCCGTTCTACCTCTATGGCGCGCACCCAGAGGATCGTCTTACGGGGGTGCCGGGGCAGCCTCTGGCGCAGCGCGATGACGCCGTTTGCCGGGCGACCATCGATGGCGCCATTTGGATCACCCATCTCAAAGCGAAGGGTGAAGATGGCCGCCCCGGCATTAAACTGCCGGCTGTCCAAGCATTGGGCCCGCTTGGCAAGCGGCTGCCGATTTCGGAACTGCCCATCGATGCCGTAACGGATTACCGGACCTATCGCGAGATCTCATACCGCGAAGAGAATGGCGTCGGCTATCTCTCCTTTGATTTTTTGAACGGGGCGATGAGCACGGAACAGTGTTATCGCCTGCGCGATGCCTTCCTCTTCGCGCGCAGCCAGCCAACGCGCGTAATCGTCCTCTTGGGCGGTAAAGATTTCTTCTCCAATGGTATTCATCTCAACGTGATCGAGGTGGCGGCCGATCCCGCACTCGAATCCTGGCGCAACATTAACGCCATCGACGATCTCATCTATGAAATTCTCAACACAATGTCGCACATCGTCATCGCCGCCTTGCGCGGCAATGCGGGAGCAGGTGGCGCCATGCTCCCTCTTGCGGCCGATCGTGTCTTTGCCCGCGAGGGTATTATCCTCAACCCGCATTATAAGAGCATGGGCGGGCTCTACGGCTCGGAGTATTGGACCTATACCCTACCGCGGCGGGTCGGCCACGCCAAGGCCTTCGCGCTCACCGAGGCTTGCCGCCCGCTCGGTACATTGGAGGCCAAAGCTATCGGCTTCATCGATGAATGTCTTGCAGGCGACGCCGACACCTTCGAACAAGCTCTTACCAGCAGGGCCGAGGAGCTGGCGCTCGGTGAAGATAGCTGGCGGCTGCTGCGGCAAAAACATGACAAGCGGCTCGCCGATGAGCGGGTGAAGCCGCTGGCCGCCTATCGCGCCGAGGAGTTGAAGCACATGCATTTCAATTTCTATGGCGCGGACAAGGCCTACCATCTCGCGCGGCAGGAGTTTGTTTACAAACGCCCGCTCGACGCCGGCCGGCAACGCATCCGCCCGGCGAAGGCGCGGGTCATTTGATTTTCCCGCGATGCCTCACGAAGCTATTGCTCCTGCCCCGGCGGCTTCCGCTCGATCTCGCGGAAGCTCCATTCCACGGCCGTGTTCTGACCGCTGTCGCCGTAGATGGCGATCTGATTACAGGCGCGCGGCCCGTCGGGCGCCGCGAAAAAAATACTCTCCTCAATCTCGGGCTGTCCGCCTGTCACCTCGAAAAGCCAGCGCCGCTCATCGGGCAAGATGCAGAGCACGGCGGTGCCGCCACGGACTGGTTTTATGTCGACATTTGGATGAATGTGAAAACGGATGGCGAAGGGATGAGTGTCCTGAGTGCTGTCCAGCGCGGCGGCGCGCAGCTGGTCGCTTCCATTCAGCGCAAGCCCATCCTTGCGGAGCGCGATATGACGCTCATGGATCAGGCCAAAACGGCTCTCATAGCCGTCGTGTGAAACCCTGAGGTGGATTGCCGTTGTCTCCTCGATGCGCTTAACATCGACCCTATCCGGGCCGGAAACGATCTCATCATCCAGCCATTTGCGTAACCCAGCGTGGAAGGCGAAACGGCATGAAGAGGTGTCGCTGAGGATGAGCGTGGAATGCGCCGCCGTCATGCGAGCAGCCTCGCGAGCCGCCGCGCGGTTGGGATCGGGCGCTCCGCAATTGATCACAAGCCTCTGGCCGCCTGTTGAGAATTCGAAAGAGAGGCAACCGGCATGGGCACGTTTGGAGAAAACGGGCGGAGGCGGCTGGCCGGCATCGACAAGAACGACGGCCGTGCCGCCTTCGAGCCGCTGGTACCCCGATTGTTTGGCGCTGATCAGCGCCTGCGCCCGCGCGTCATCATAGGCGAGGATCGTCGCAATCAGTTCCGGCGGCGTCACCCCCATGCCGTTGAAGAGACCCAATGAGCCATCGCCATGGCGGAAGAGGCGCAGCATGGGGAGCATGCGGTCGATGGCGTTGAGAAGTTGAGGCGGCGGCTGCAGCCCACGCGCCACAAAGGCCTGCCGTAAAGGGAGAAGATCGGGAAGCAGACTGAGCAGCATCTCCGGGTTGCGGCTGATATGGCCGCCATCGGGCAGGATCTGACGTTCGAGCTCCTGCGCCAAGAGCTTCGTCCCCTTTCGGATAAGACCGCGCGTGACTTCCGCGCAAAGACCGTATTCGGCAAGAGCGATGACCGCCAGCAAGCGTGCTTCGCCCGCAAGACCTGCACTCAATCGGCGCTCTAAAAAAAGTTCCGTCCGGGCAATATTTTTGACGAAGCGCTGGTAGAAGGGACGATCGGCGCCCGCCAGGATCAGCGGTGATTGCGATAGGAAAGCAAGCATCCGCCGTGCCGCGACCTCGGGATCCCAGGCCGGCGTCCGGTTTGGTATTCCAGCCAGAGTGAGAAAATCCTGGACAAGCGCGCGGCCATTGGCGCGCGCCGTGGCGGTGTCGGCGGCGCGCAGATGGCGCAGCCAAGAAAAGCCGGCGAGCGCCCGCGCCCAGGGGAGCGAAACGGGCTCAAGCTCGAAGGGCGAGCGGCCATGCGCGTTGACGATTTTCCCACAAAACGCAAAATAGCCGGCGTAAATATCGGCGGCGAGAGTTGGATCGCTTGTCCTGATATCTTGCGGAGCGATCAAGAGGCGTTCCGGCACCCGCCTCGAAAGGCTCATTGCCGCGCGGAGGGGCCCGGCACTGCCTTGAAGCAGCGCCGAGGTGGCGCGGCGGGCGAGGAAGCCCGCGACGCGCAACCGTTCTTTTAGTGTCGCGCCAGCCAGGGACTTACTCCGAGTTGAAAGGCAAGGGGAGGCCGCAAATGGGCCGTTATCTCAAACGGCCTTAAGCCGAACATTTCACTATGAAAAATTTTAGCTACATGCCGAAACTTTTAGCGAGTTTTCTAGGCCCGGCGCAATAAACGCGCGGCAAAAAAACCGTCGAGCCCCGCGAGGCGGGATTCCGCCGCCGGCAAATGAGACGGCAAGGTCCGCAACTCCCCACGTTCATTGAGGAGCTCGGGGATGCCGCCGATTTCTTGCGGCGTGATGGCCACCCTTTCGATTCGCGGGCTGCGGCGCAGAAGGGAGGCTATCTGCATCTCATTCTCTTCCGGCTCAAGGGAGCAGGTGCTGTAGACGATCGTCCCGCCCGGTTTAACGAGCTCTATGGCTTTATCAAGAAGACGCGCTTGAAGGCGGGTTAGTGTTTCGAGATCACGCGGTTTTTTGATCCACGCAATATCGGGATGGCGGCGGATCGTTCCCGTCGAAAGACAGGGCGCGTCGAGGAGGACGGCATCGAAGGGGCCCGCCCGCCAGTTCACGGCATCGGCGACGACGATTTCGGCATGCAGCTTTAGCCTATGAACGTTGGCGGCGAGCACCTTCAACCGCTCGGCGGAGCGGTCGACGGCTATGACCTCCGCGCCGGTTGCGGCGAGCTGAGCCGTTTTGCCGCCAGGAGCGGCGCACAGATCAGCGATCTTCATGCCTGGGCGAGCCGCGACGAGCTTTGCCGGCAGGGAAGCAGCCGCGTCCTGGATGAACCATTCTCCCTCGGCGAAACCAGGAAGCTCGGCAACCGGTTGATGGGAGGTCAGACGCAGCGATCCCATTGGCAGGATGACCGCGTTGAGCCTTTCCGCCCAGCTCAAGGGATTTGCTAGAGCCGTTACGTCAAGTGTCGGCTCCCGGCGATGCGCGGCCGCGATGGCGCGGGCCACTTCATCCCCGTAAGTTTTGCGCCAGCGCGCGGCGAGCCACGCGGGCGTGTCATCATCGAGCGGATCGCTTTGGGCACATATTTTCTCGCGCTCGCGGATGAGCCCGCGTAACACCGCATTGACGAGCGGCGCAAAAGGGGCCGTTTTTGAGTCGAGGCGGGCGGCGCGCACGGCGAGATCGACGGCGGCATGATCGGGCACATCGAGGAAAAGGAGTTGGGCGGCGGCTGCGATGAGATTCCACTCGAGCTGTGGCGCTTGCCGGGGGATGCCTTTGGCGAGAAGCGCGAAGAGCGCATGGCGGATTGTGCCAAAACGGCGTAGCGCGACGGTGACGATCGAGCGCGCCAGCGCAATATCGCGGGCGTCAAAGCCGGTAAGCCGCGATACCACCGCGGCGGTGCTGAAACACTCGTCAAGCGAATGGCTTCGCCCGATAATATCGTTCAAGATTGCTGCCGCGGCGACGCGGACGGCGAGGCCCGGGATCTCATCAGCGGAAGTTTTATCTTGCAGGCGGGCGCGGCCTTGAGCTCCGCGGCTCCTCCGTCTTGGGGGTGGCGGAAAGAACGGATCGCTCAAGCGCGGCGCTCCGCGGTTGAGGTCTTGAGAATCCGCCGCTTGAACATTTACCGCGTGCCGGGGTTCTTTGCTTTAGATGTCATTATAGAGAAGGATAGAGAAGGAGAGGCAGCCGTGTTTCGTGTTTTTCAAGGAAAAGGCGCCAAGGCGCAGCGGCCCTCCGGTAAGGCGGCCGGCTTGAACAACGATGAGAGCGTTCAACTTCGCGTGAGCGAGGCTGCGAGCCGCGCCCTTGCCGAAGCCGAGGAGCGCCGGCGCGCAACAGGAAAACAGCCCGTGCTACCGGAGGAGGTCAATGGCCGTGAAGGGCCCGAACCAATACGGTATGGGGACTGGGAGGTGAGGGGTATCGCCACCGATTTTTAGCCGATATTGAGGAGAATGGATGGGCGTCTCGCATGAAAAAACCCCGCGCGAGGCGGGGCTTTATAGCGTTCGCGGCATCCTCAGTCGTTCTGGTTGCCAGTCAGATATAGGAGCGACTGAAAGATGTTGATGAAATCCAGATAGAGCATCAAGGCGCCATTCACGGATTTCTTGACAGCGACCTCGTAGTCGTCGCTCGCGTAATACATCTCCTTGATCGCCTGCGTATCCCAAGCGGTGAGGCCCGAGAAAATCAGGACCGTCAGCAGTGACAGGGCGAACTGGAAGCCCGAGCTCTGCAAGAAAAGGTTCACCAGCATCGCGATCACGAGGCCGACTACCCCCATCACCATGAAGGCGCCCATGGGGGCGAGATCGCGCCGTGTCGTGTAGCCGTAAAGGCTCAGGCCACCAAAGGCCGCCGCCGTCACAAAGAAGACGCGGGCGATCGATGTACCGGTGTAAACCAGAAGGATCGTCGAAAGCGACAAACCCATCGCGACTGAGAAGGCGTAGAACAGGCCGCGCGCCGTCGATGCCGAAATCTGGTTGATCCGGAACGAGAAGAAAAGGACAAACGCCAGCGGTGCCAGTATCACGACGTATTTAACCGGGCTCGCGTAGAGCACCACGCCGAAATTCGTCAGCATCATATGGCGGAACTGGCCGACGGCGTATGCCGGGTCATTGGTGACGGCCAGCATATGGGCGGCGAGGGCCGCCAAGCCGGTAATGGCGAGCCCAACGACCATATTGTTATAGACGCCGAGCATATATGAGCGCAGACCTTGATCGATTTCGGCGCGACCGGCCCGGGTTGCGCCCTGCCCCCAGCGGGTAGCGTTGCGGTCGAAGTCGGACATGTGTTCCTCTAGAGTTGTGGAGGCTTGATCGCCTCCGGTTGCCGCCCGGAAAGGATCGGCATCGCCGCGTAATATGGCGCAAGCCCGTGTCCCGTACAAGGGCGCGATGATGAACAATGGTTAAAGTGGGGTGAAACTTCTTTAACATTTGGATGAAAATGCAATTCGTTCATATTTCACTAAAGCTCCCGCAAATAAGCGGCTGGCTTCTGCCCCAATATCCAGTAAGTGCTGGAGAGCCCAAGCGCGATCGTGGCGATCAGCGCGCCAGCCGCGGCGGCCAGCGCCCGCCCCCACAGCCAAAGGTAATCAAGGCCCATCACCCCTTGCACGATGGCGAGCGCGGCGCCGCTCCCCGCCGCGATCCCGAAGCAGGTTATGCAAAGCCCGAGAAGCCCGAACTCATAGATGTAGGACGTGAGCAAGGAGGCTCTCGTCGCCCCGAGCGTCTTGAGCACGGCGGCGTCATGGATGCGGGCTTCCTGGCCGGCCGCGAGCGCACCGCCGAGAACGAGGATTGAGGCGAGAAAAGCGAAACTCGCAGCTCCGGTGATCGCGTTGGCAAGTTCGTCGATGAGGTGATTGGCCATGTCGAGGGCGTCTTTGACGCGAACAACGGTGATTTGCGGAAAACGCGCCGCCACCTCCCTCACTAAGCGAGCCTCCTTCGAAAGGTCGGGCGCGCCGGGAAAGGTGACTGTCGCGATTTCGCTGAGCGGCGCGCCGGCCAAAGTATTTGGCGACAGCACAAGGACGAAATTTATCCCATAGCTTCGCCAATTGACGTGCCGCATATTGGCGATCGTGGCAGTGATATCGCGGCCAAGGACATTCACCGTCACCGTATCACCGAGGTTAAGCCCAAGGCCGCTCGCGATCTCTTCATCCATTGAGACGAGTGGCGGCCCTTCATAGGCTTTCGGCCACCAGGCCCCCTTGGTCAAGACCGAGCCTTGCGGTACAGCATCGGCGATCGTCAGCCCGCGGTCGCCTTCGAGAACCCAAGCTACGCTTGGCTTGGGCGGGGCGGGAGGCTGGCCATTCAGCTTGACGATGCGCCCGCGCAACATCGGCACGAGTTCCACGCTGCCGCCTGGAACCTCCTTGGCGAGAAAATCGGCAAAGGCATTCGCCTGGGCGCTTTGCACGTCGAGAAAGAAAAAGCCCGGCGTTTTCTGCGATGCCGCCGGGGCGAGCTCGGCTCTGACATTGCCGTCGATGAGCATCAAGGCGGCAAGCAAGGTTAATCCCAATCCGAGCGAAAGAACGATCGAAGGCGTCGGCGATCCGGGTCGATGGATGTTGGCGATGGCAAGGCGCAGCGCGACGTTCCTTGCATGGGGCAGACGCCTTGCGCCGGAAGCGATGAGCAAAGCCGCGCCGCGTAAAAACGCGAAGGCGCCGGCCGTCACCCCAAAGTAGATCGACACAATGCGGGCATCACTCGCAAAGCCAAAAACCACCGCGACGAGGCAGAGCGCGGAGGCGCCCGTCGCGACGAGGTATCGCCCGCGCGGCCGGACCTTGCTCGGCTCTGCGACAGCGCGAAACAAGGCTTGCACCGGGACATCATGAGCGCGCCCGAGCGGCAGAATAGAGAACGTGAGGCTTATCAGAAAACCGTAGAGCGCCCCCTTGGCGATAACCGCCGGATGAATGGCGGGCGCCAGAGGGAATGCAAGGATTGAGCTGAAAGCCGAAATGAGGGCGAAAGGCAGAAGGACCCCGGCGAGCGCGCCGATGATGATGCCAGCCGTGGCAACGACGAGGGTTTGCATCAAAAGCAAGATAAAAACCGCCGTTCCGTCCGCGCCGAGCGATTTTAAAATCGCCAGCGTTTTTTGCTTTCGTTCGACAAAGCCGCGCACGGCGTTGGCGACGCCGACGCCTCCGACGATGAGCGCCGTCAAACCGGTGAGCGTTAAGAATTCGCTGAAGCGATCGAGATTGCGGGAAAATTGCGGTGAAACTTTATCGCGCGCGCGAACGTCCCATCCGGCTTCTGGAAATTTTTGGTTCGTCATCTCGATAAGCTGCGTGACGCGCTCATCGCTCGCGGGGGGCCCTTCCAGGGCCACTCGGTAGAGCCATTTGATCAGCGAGCCGGGCTGCACGAGGCCGGTTGCCGCGAGAGCCTGCCGTGACATCAGCACATGGGGGCCAAAGCCAAATCCGCTTGCCAGCCGGTCTGGCTCGGAAACAAGAGTCGAGCGTAGCTCAAAGTCCGCGGCGTTAATGCGGATGCGATCGCCAATGTTCAGGTTCAGCCGGCCAAAGAGCCCGGCATCGGCGATGAGGCCAAACGCGCCGTTGCGTTCCGCCAAGGTGCCTGCGAGGGGTTGCGGCGGCTCGGTGATCACTTCTCCCGCTAGGGGGTAGGCGTCATCGACGGCCTTGATCTCGACGAGTGCCGCCTCGCCATCATCGCGCCGCGCCATCGCGCGGAGCTGAGCAATGGTTGAGACCCGGCCTTGGCTTAAGAGAAAGGTTTTTTCGGCAGGCGAGACTTGCCGCTGGTTAAGAATGAAGGAGGCATCGCCGCCAACGATGGCGCGGCCTTGCGCGGCAAGGCCGTCCTTCAGCGCTAGAGTCAGCGAGCCAATCCCAATGATAGCGGTAACGCCGAGCGCGATGCAGGCGAGAAAAATCCAAAACCCGCGAAAGCCAGCGCGAAATTCGCGTGAGGCTAGGCGCAAGGCGAGGATGAGGTGCATTTTGGTGGAAAAACTGGATTGACGGCTCATACGCCCACGCCAACTACCCAGCTTTGTCCAACCCGTCCATTGAAATATGTGGCAACGATGCCGTGGCCGCCCGATCGCTATTTGCGGGATCTTGCTACGGGCGATATTACTCTTTTTGTTGACCGGCTTAGTGGCAGCCTCACCCTCGAACGTGAATTTCCTCAGTTATTATTTTTATTTTGTGTGCATGCTGGGCGCGAATTTAGCGCTGGTGGGGCAGATCGGGACGTGCGTTCAGCCTATCACAGATAGCCCATCACGTATTTCAAAATATCACGTTAATTCTTCGAGCACATCCTATGAATGTAGGACGCGCGGCTCGCGCAATGCCGTTATGAATGCTGCACCGGACCGGAAGCAGCCAAACTGATCCGTTTTTCAAGTCGAACTGTGGTTCGACGGAAAACCAATCGTCATGGCCTGAGAAGGCATTGCAACTCGGGGTCTGGGGCGCTCTAAATCACGGCGAATTTGCTTCGACCAATCTGCCGCGTGAGATGTATGCCTTAATCAAATCGAACCCTTCAGGAGATAATGTCATGAGCAACGTACCTCCGCCATCAAGTGGTCTTGGTAGCAATTCTAACTATTTCTTGACAAACAGTGGCACCGACCTAAATGGTGTTGCCACCACCATCGCCGTTTCGACCGACATCGTCGCGAGTGCTGGCTTTGGATTTCAGCTCAACGCGTACTCGCCGGACAACGAAACGTGTGCGATTCAGCAATACGTGATCAATGTCGACACCAGCGGGCAGATGAACTGCATCGTCAACAACTGGCAGAACGCCTCGACGCCGCTCATCAACAACTGGGTTGCGCTCTACAAGCTGCCGAGCTCGACGCTGCCTGCGGGATACCAATGCCGCGTCGCGCTGCAGAACGACAGAGCTGGCAATGTCACGGCGGCAACCTACACGGTCAGCGCACTCGGAGTCGCACCTGCACCAGGCAGCGCACTCGATGGCTACCAGACCAGCTTCAACAACCAGCAGCACGTCAACTACATCGGGACTGACGGTCATGTCCATGAGCTGGTGTACACCAGTCATTGGGGCCATACCGATCTTACTGCCGCCGCCGGTGCGCCAGCCGCCGCTGCCGGGAGCGCGCTCGACGGCTACCAGACCAGCTTCAACAACCAGCAGCACGTCAACTACATCGGGACTGACGGTCATGTCCAT
>DASPVM010000008.1:0-2392 GCA_035622375.1 Methylocella sp.
GCCGCGGTTGCCGAGCTGGGCCCAATGATCGTAGTCCTGCCGCTGCCCGCGCACCCACACCATCCCGTTGATGGCGCTCGAGCCGCCGAGCATGCGCCCGCGCGGAACCGGGATCGCGCGCCCTCCCGTATTGTCCTGGGGCTCGGAGGCGTAGAGCCAATTCACCCCCGGCCGATTGATGAAGCGCGCGTAGCTCATCGGCACCTGGGAGAGCGGATGGGTCTTGCCGCCCGCCTCCAGCAGCAGAACGCGAAAACGGCCGTTCTGCGTGAGCCGATTGGCGAGCGCCGCGCCCGCCGATCCGGCGCCGACGATGATGAAATCGACCGTGCGTTGGTCCATGGGGCCTGGTCCTGTAGCCTGGCTGGGAATTCGATGGCGGCTGCGCCGGCCGCTTTTGGCCGATCCGGCAGTGAGCCGATCGTAGGCCGTATCGGGGAGTACGGACAAGATCGGCGACGAACCGAGCGGCGCCGAGGTGCCGGTCGAGCTCAGCGAGAGCCGCGCCTTCGCGGGCGGCCGCATCGACCGCGGCGCGCCGTGCTACGGCGAGGACAACGCGTATGTCCAGGGCGAGCTGTTCGGGACGACCAAACGCGAGATTGCGGACCTGGCGGCGGAGAGGGTGTTCTGAGGACTGGCGAAGTCGTCGAAGTCGATGAAACCACCGCCGGCTGGCAAGAGGGCGCTCCGAAGCACGCGCATCCCAAGCCCTACGACTGGCAAATGCAGGAACGTCGTGTTGACTCTTGTCCAACGCAGCGGCGTAGCCCGGAGCTTCCACGTCGATAGCGTCAGCATGGCCGACATTCTCCCCATCGTTCGGCAGAACGTCGCGCGCGAGAGCAGCATCATGACTGACGATGCCACTCGCTATAAGAAACTCGGCGAAGAGTTTGCCAGCCACGAGTCGGTCACCACGCCGAAGGCGAATACGTCCCCGGCCCGGTTCACTCCAACACCGTCGAGGGCCATTATTCGGTGTTTAAGCGCGGCATGAAGGGCGTCTATCGGCATTGCAAGGAAAAGCACTTGCACCGCTACCTTGCCGAGTTCGATTTCCGGTACAGCGATCGCATCCGACTCGGATGCGATGACGTTGCGCGGACCGAGCGCGCGTTTAAGGGCGTTGTCGGCAAGCGGCTGACCTATCGAACGCCGCATATCTGAGAGGCCGTATGGGAAAAGCAGGCGAAAAGCAAAAAGGAACTCCGAAGAATCGGGACAAACGACAATCCGAGCGGTTTCACGAAACCGCTCGGCAGCTTGAGACTAATGAAAGTGAAGACGCATTTGATAGGGCTTTTAGGAAGATTGTCCGCCCTACCCGGAAAACTGCTGAGAAATAATAATCTGCGGTTCAATAAGCCTATATAGAAAATCGGACTGGTCGCGCCTCATCAAATGTCGTTTAATTATAAACGCGCACGCATCTGCTATCTGCAACGGGGCAGACTCCGATTTAGTTGCAAAGTGGACCGTATCTTTAATGTGCCGATAAGGAAAATATTCCGCGTCGCCCTCATCATCTGGCGCCATCTTGCGCGGCTCTTTCAGTTTGGCCTGGACCCGTTTCACAAGCCCCCGTACTTTGTCTCTATCTTCCGCAATTAGCAGCGTGAACTCATCTCGGGCGATGTTTCGCATACACCTCTCAATCATCATCCCGCACATCATAAAAGCGCTCAGATACTCTGCCGCTTCGCGGGAACCGCCTGATTTAATAAAGTCAGCTATGTTGGCGTCGTCTGGAAACTTGCTTCGGTCCACATAGCCGAAGGCTACTGGCAGGTTGAACCTTTTGGGGATCGAGCACACAGCTTCAAGAATCGCCCACCGCTTCTCGCGCGGCCACCTGTTTCGATCTCGAAACCGCTTGATGCCGCCCCATAAGTCGGCTGCGTGCAAAACAAAACCCGGCTGCATGTCCGGCGGGATATGAGTTTGGATCAGCGCGCTAAGGTACCTCTCGACTCGCGCAAGCGACTTGTCGAAATCAATCATCACGCCGGCGACAACCAGAATCGGTTCTTGCTGCGGGTTAGAGACGCCAGCCTCATCAAGATAGGTTAACCGCGCCAAGTTATCGCCTGCCAATGGAACGCCGCAGATGCTCGTGGGCTGCGGGTAGTGAAGGGGCGTTCCTTAAAGGGAACCGAAAGAGAACATAAATCAAGGCCATAACCATAAGGTGTTGCGAATTCGGGATTATTGACTTTAATGACTCCTTGAGCTACATTGTAGCTCAAGCAGAGATCATGGCTTCGAACACGGTCGTACGCGCCCGCATCGACGAACGGGTCAAGAAGGAAGCCGAGGCCGTGCTCGCCTCGATTGGCCTCACCGTGTCTGATGCCTTCCGGCTGATGATGGTCCGGATCGCCACCGAGAG
>DASPVM010000009.1:0-11085 GCA_035622375.1 Methylocella sp.
GTCACAGGCGCCTCAAAAGGCATAGGCGCAGCAATTGCCGAGGGGTTGGCGGAGGAAGGCGCGGCGGTTGTCGTAAATTATGCCTCGAGCAAGGAGGGCGCCGAGCGCGTCGTTGCGGAAATTAAAGCGAAGGGAGGCGAGGCAATTGCCGTTCACGGCGATGTGGCAAAGGCGGCGGATGTCGTAAAAATCTTCGCCGAGACCAAGAAAGCGTTCGGCCGATTGGACATTCTTGTGAACAACGCCGGCGTCTATAATTTTTCGCCGCTTGAAAAGATCACGGAAGAGGACTTTCACCGGCATTTCAACATCAATGTGCTGGGCCTGCTTTTGGCGACCCGGGAAGCGGCGAAGCTCTTTGGCGAGGAGGGCGGCAGCATCATTAACATGAGCTCGGCAGTGAGTGAGCTCACCCCGCCCAATTCGGTCGTCTACACCGCCACGAAGGGCGCGGTCGATGCCGTGACCCGTGTACTGGCGAAGGAGCTGGGCCCAAGGAAAATCCGCGTCAACGCGATCAACCCAGGCGTGATCGAAACGGAGGGCACACATGCCGGGGGCTTCATCGGCGGCGATTTTGAAAAGCAAGCTATCGCGCAAACTCCGCTCGGGCGGACCGGCCAGCCGGACGATATCGCACCGGTTGCAGTGTTCTTGGCATCGGACGAATCGCGCTGGGTCACCGGCGATACGCTGCTGGTGTCTGGCGGATTTCGTTAAGGGCATAGCGGTCCATTGCCGAAGGCGAGGGGATGCCTGAGCGAGCTGAGAAGAGGCTGACAGAGGAACAGGTTCTTCTAATCGCCAAGGCCTTGGGCGACCGGCGCCGCTACGAAATCTTGAAGCGTCTCGGCGAAGGCCGGGACGCGATCGCTTGCGGCGTGGTGCGCGACTGCACGAAGATCGACGCTGCGACGCTCTCCCACCACATGAGAGAGCTTGAGCTCGCAGGCCTGGTTGAGGTCGTCCGCGAAGGCAAATTCGCCAAATATGCGTTGCGGCGCGATACGCTCGAGGCATTTTTCCGGCGTCTCAAGGAAGATATCGCGTAGTCAACCGAATTAGCCGCTCCATCTGTGCTATGCCGTGTTGATGAAACGTGACGAAGTCATAAGCCGGTTGTGGCAGCACGAAGTTGATTCGAAACGGCTCGGCGGCGAGCATTGAACAAACAGCCATGCGCGTGTGGCTGCGCGTTCACTTATTCCCCGCTCACCCGGCAACATCGAGACTAGACAAAAGGCAGCAGAGGTGGCGATCCAGAATTCCTTGATGCGGCGACTTACGATTGCACGCTACTTGTTCCAAATGGGTGTCGAACAGTCTCACCGCGGCGAGCCTTTCGGCGCTCTTGCAATTAGCCCATTGCATGATGCCGCGGAGCTCTTTTTACAAGCGGGCTTAGAACATCGTCATGGAACGCTAGCAGGCAATAAGGAGTTTCTCTCGTATTGGCCAGCGATAGAGCAGACGGGCGCGAAGTTGAGCCGGTACGAGGGAATGAAACGTTTCAATCGCGCTCGGGTCGCCTTGAAGCATGACGGCACGCTCCCAGCACAGTCTGATGTTGAGGACTTCCGTCAAATCGTCGGTAGCTTTTTTGAAGAGAACTCACCTACTTTGTTTGGATTGAATTTCAGTGAGATCTCATTGTCCGGGCTCGTTAGCAATGAGCTTATTCGAAATTCATTGCAACTTGCCGAGAAGGCCATTCGAGGAAACGATTGCCGAAATGCTCTTGAAGAAGCTGGGAAAGCCTTTCGTCGTATTCTTTCTGAATACCGCTATGGGCCCCTCGGGCATGGAATTCGCGACAGCTTATACGAACCAGCGGCGGATCTTTCGTCCTCACTCCATTTTGCCCTTGGTCTGCACTCTGAGCGACACTTAGGGCAAGCTTTGCAACGCGTGGTGGACGGACTTGGCGAAGCAATAACGGTGGTCGCTTACAATCTCGATTTCGACGGATACCGATATCTCAAGAGCTACAGCCCCGCTATTCACGAACTCATTGGAGGCAATATTGTCATTGAGTGGATGACCGAGCCAACAACGGATGTCAAAATTGCTTCCCGTTGCGTTGATTTCGTAACAGACGCGGCTCTCCGGCTTCAAAGCAAGCAATCGACCTCGGAGTTGGACCACCAGATAACGTGACAGAGCGCTGCAAGAGGAAATGTTTGGTTTCTCGGGTAGAGAGCGGCTATCCCCGACCGACGCGCTAGACTATTCCGAAAAAGAAGCGGACGGCGAATTAAGTTCACCAATTCTCCGCGAAGGGCCGGACTTCGAGCTCAAATGTCCAAGCAGATTTCTTTTGCCGGGCGAGAAAATAAACGGTTTCGGCGATGTCATCAGGCCTTAGAAAAAAACTGTCGGGCTTGCCGGGAAGCCATGTGCGCGTTTGCTCCGCATCGATGACCCCATCGATCACAACGAGCGCGACATGGATGCCAAAAGGCCCGAGGCTTCTCGCCATCGATTCGGCAAGGCTGCGCTGCGCGGCCTTAGCCGAGGCGAAGGCCGCGGTTTTCACTCCGCCTCTGCGCGAGGCCGTCGCGCCGATCAAGATGATTGTGCCATGACCGGCGCTCTTCATCGGCGGGATGACTTCCCGCGCGGCCAGGAAGGCGCCAAAAGCGTTGATCCGCCATGCCAATTCAAACTCTTGCGGCTCTGTCTCGTCGAGACTGGCAAATAGGCCCTTTCCTGCATTGTAGATGAGAACGTCGACGGGGCCGAAGTCCTTATGGATGTCGCCGAAAGCGCACTCGATTGACAGCGGATCGGCGACGTCGCAGGCGATTGCGCGGGCAAGGGGAAGTTGTTGCGATAGCGCCTCGAGTCTTTCCTTTTGCCGCGCGAGCAGCAGAACGGCATAGCCTTCTTTCGAAAACTTACGCGCGAAGGCGGCGCCATTACCGGGGCCCGCGCCGACGATGGCGCAGACAGGCGGCTTTGCCGATGGGTTCGATCCATAGGTCATGCGCTAAGCGTCCTCCAGTTGGTCAGCCGGCGCTTGCGCGCGACAATCCCCGGGCCGGAATAACAGCAGCTCAGGACAATACATAGTCTCACTGCTCCGCAATCACCCCATTCTCGGCCTTAATGTCGAAAGCCGCGGCAAAAAGCGCGCGCGTATAGGCAGTCTTTGGCGCAGCGAGAAGCTCCTGTGCGGGTCCAGACTCGACGACCTTGCCGTCGCGCATGACGATGATTTCGCTGGCGAGCGCGCGGACAACCTTTAGATCGTGGCTGATGAACATATAAGCAAGCCGCCGCAGCTTTTGGAGATCACGCAGAAGATCGACGATCTGCGCCTGCACCGACATATCAAGGGCTGAAGTAGGCTCGTCGAGAACGATGAATTTTGGCTCTAGCACAATGGCGCGCGCAACCGCGATGCGCTGCCTCTGGCCGCCCGAAAATTCGTGCGGATAGCGATCCATCGATTCTGGATCGAGACCGGTGTCGATGAGCGCTTTGGCGACGATTGCGCGTCGGCTCTCTCTTGACAGACGCTTTTGATGCACGCCGAGCCCTTCGGCGACAATTTCGGCGACGGGCAGGCGCGGCGACAGCGAGCCATAAGGATCTTGAAAAACGATTTGCATATCGCGCCTCAAAGGCCGCATCGCTTTGAAATTGAGCCCATCGATGCGCCGCCCGAGATAAACGATTGCCCCCTGTGAGCGTATGAGGCGGAGGAGCGCGAGGCCCAACGTCGTTTTGCCTGAGCCCGATTCGCCAACGACGCCGACGGTCTCGCCTTCGCGCACCAAGACTGTGACACCATCGACGGCTTTCACATACCCAACGGTCCGGCGAAAAAAGCCGCGCTTTATGGGAAACCAAACCCGGAGATCCTTTGCCTCAAGAATGGTTTTAGCGGAAAGCTCGATTGCAGGCGCCGTACCTTTCGGCTCGGCTTCGATGAGCGCTTTTGTGTAGGGATGACGCGGCGAGTAAAAAACATCCGCGACGTTGCTGCTTTCGACGATCTTGCCCTTCTGCATCACGGCGACCTCGCTTGCGATCTTGCGCACAATGCCGAGGTCATGGGTGATAAAGAGCATCGCCATATTGTGGCGGGCCTGGAGGCGCTTCAGGAGCTCCAGGATCTGCGCTTGCACGGTAACGTCGAGCGCAGTGGTTGGCTCGTCCGCGATGAAGAGGTCCGGCCTGTTGGCGAGCGCCATGGCGATCATCACCCGCTGGCGCTGGCCGCCGGAGAGCTGATGTGGGAAGGCGGCGAGCCGCTCGCCGGGATGCGGGATGCCAACTTCCTGTAAGAGTTCGACGATGCGGCTCCTGATTTTTTCGCTTCCGCGCGCGCCATGGAGCTGCAAAATCTCGCCGATCTGGCGCTCGATCGTGTGGAGCGGATTGAGCGACGTCATGGGCTCTTGAAAGACCATAGTTATCCCCGCCCCGCGAATGTCCCGCAGCCGCGCCTCGGAGCAGGCTGAAATATCCTCGCCCTTATAGAGCACCTTTCCTCGAACCGCGGCCGCCCGCGAAAGCAGGCGCAAGATGGAAAGGGCTGTGACCGATTTGCCGGACCCTGACTCGCCGACGAGCCCGAGCGTACTTCCATGCGCAAGCGTGAATGAGACTCCGTCGACGGCTGGCGTCTTCTCGCTGCCCTGTCGGAAGAAAACAGAAAGATCGCGGACTTCGAGCAGAGGAGCTTCGGTCACAAACGGTCTCCCGCGGCCAAAAGAAGAATTCTCGCTGGGCGTGAAAATCGCAATGCGGGGCTACGAAAGAGTCTTCCTGGGGTCGACGGCGTCACGAACAGCCTCCCCGATAAAGACGAGAAGGGAAAGCATGAGGGCGATGACGACAAATCCGGTGATGCCAAGCCAAGGTGCTGCCAGGTTGGATTTGCCTTGCAGCAAAAGCTCGCCGAGCGAAGGCGAGCCCGGCGGCAAGCCAAAACCTAAGAAATCTAGTGCCGTCAAGGTCGTCACGGAGCTGTTCAGCACAAAGGGAAGAAAAGTCAAGGTCGCAACCGTTGCGTTGGGGAGCACATGGCGCAGGATGATGCGCGTATTGGAGAGTCCCAGCGCGCGCGCAGCGTTGACATATTCGAAGTTGCGCGTGCGCAGGCATTCGGCACGCACCACGTGGACGAGCCGCACCCAGGAAAACAAAAGCAAGACGCCCAATAGCACGAAGAAACCCGGCACGATGACCGAGGAGATAATGATCAAAAGATAAAGTTCGGGCAGCGAGGACCATATTTCGATGACCCGCTGGAAGATAAGATCCGTCCAGCCGCCAAAATAGCCTTGGATTGCGCCAGCCGTGATTCCAATGAGTGAGGAGATGCCGGCAAGGGTGAACCCAAATAGGATCGATAGGCGAAAGCCGTAAAGCAAGCGGGCCAGAACATCGCGGCCCTGATCGTCGGTGCCAAGCCAGTTCCACTCAATGTCTCGGCACGTGCCATCTGGTAACTTGTCGTAACGCAGCACGGCGGCGCGGCATTGGGCCTTGGAAAGCATCCAGGTTGGCGGCGAGGGGGCCGGCACAGGCAATTGGCGGTTGATCGTTTTGTAGGAATAGCGGACCGGCGGCCAGATCATGAAGCCGTGCGCGTCAATTTCCTTGGCGATGACGGCGTCCCGGTAATCGGTCTGGGCCAAGAATCCGCCAAACTTTTCTTCCGGATAATCATGGAAGACTGGAAACAGAATTTCGCCTTTGTAGACGACCAGCAGCGGTCGGTCGTTTGCGATGAATTCGGAAAAAAGCGACACCGTAAAAAGGAAAAGGAAAATCCAAAAAGACCAGTAGCCGCGCGTGTTGGCCCGGAAGTTGGCAAATCGGCGCTCGTTGATCGGAGTCAATTGGAACCGCCGCTTTGGCGCCGGGGCTGGGACGACAGCAGGCGCGGCAGGCCCTTTTGAGGAGAAGGCATCCATGCCTACACCTCCCGCGTCTCGAAATCGATTCTGGGATCGATCCACATATAGGTGAGGTCGGAAAGGAGGTTTACGACAAGGCCAAGCAGCGCAAAGATGTAGAGATCGGCAAAGACGACCGGATAATCGCGGTTGACGATCGATTCGAAGGACAAAAGGCCAAGCCCGTCGAGCGAAAAAATCGTCTCGATCAAGAGCGAAGCGCCAAAAAAGGCGGCGACAAAAGCGCCGGGAAACCCCGATACGACAATCATCATCGCATTGCGGAACACATGGCCATAAAGCACGCGCCGTTCGCTCAAGCCCTTCATCTGCGCGGTCAGCACATATTGCTTGGCGATCTCGTCGAGAAAAGAATTTTTCGTGAGCAGCGTTGTTGTTGCGAAGGCGCCAAGCGACATCGAGATGACGGGCAAAGTGATATGCCAGAAATAGTCTCTGACCTTGGCCCCGAGAGAAAGTGCCGCCCAATTTTCGGACGTCAAACCGCGCAGCGGAAAAATCTGCCAGAACGAACCGCCGCAAAAAAGGACAATCAGCAGAATCGCGAAAAGAAAACTTGGGATGGCATTGCCGGTGATGACGGCGGCCGAGGACCAGACGTCGAAACGCGAGCCATCGCTCACCGCCTTCTTTATGCCAAGCGGAATGGAGATCGCATATGAAAGGAGTGTCATCCAGAGGCCAAGCGAAATCGAGACCGGCAGTTTCTCCTTGATGAGCTGCAAGACCGGCACGTCGCGGAAATAAGAGCGGCCGAAATCAAAGACCGCGTAATTTTTGAGCATGATGTAAAAGCGCTCATAGGCGGGCTTGTCAAAGCCGAATTGCTTTTCGAGCTCGGCAATGAATTTCGGATCAAGCCCCTGCGCGCCCCGGTATTTGGAAGAAAGATCGGCGCCCCCCCCGCTGGCGCTCTCCCCGCCGCCGCCAAAGCGCGCGGTCGCGCCGGATTCCGTCCCCTGCAGTTGCGCCAAAATGCGCTCGACCGGCCCGCCCGGCGCGAATTGGACGATGACGAAGTTGATGACTAGAATTCCGAAGAGCGTCGGAACCATGAACAGAATGCGGCGGGCGATATAGGCAAGCATCGATGTCTCAACGGCCAGAGAGATGGATCCGCTTGGCCTTTTCCGCGTCATACCACCAGGTCGACGCGACCCCCATTTCGTAGCGCGGGCTGCGCTCCGGATGCCCAAAAAGATCCCAATAGGCGACAAGATGATTGGGCTTATTCCACATCGGAACCCAGTAATGGCCGACGCGCAAGATGCGGTCGATCGCGCGGCAGATAAAGGTCAGCTCCTCGCGGGTGTCCGCGACCAATGCCTTCTCGATCAGACTGTCGATGGCCTTGTTGGCGATCCCCGAGACATTGCGTGAGCCTGGAAGATTTGCGGCTTCCGATCCGAAAACCAGGCGCATGAATTCGCCCGGCGTCAGGCCGAAGCCGAAACGTGAAGTCACGACATCATAATCAAAATCGTCCAAGCGGCGCTTATATTGGGCGGCATCGACCATACGGTAGCGTGCTTCGATGCCAAGCAGCTTCAAATTTTTAATAAAGGGCGCGGTATGCGGCTGCAGGGCGTTGTCAAAGTCCAGAAACTCGATTTCAAAAGGCATTCCATCTGGAAGCGCCAAAACGGTCCCTGTCCGTTTGCAGCCGGCGGCGGCCAAAAGCTTTGCCGCCTCACGCAGCATCGCGCGGTCCTGCCCGGAGCCGTCGGAAACGGGCGGAACATAAACTTCGCCAAAGACCGAGGGGTCGATGTCGTTGCGAAACGGCTCGAGTAGCGCAAGCTCCTCAGGCGCGGGGTTGCCCTGCGCCGCCATAGGCGAATTCTGGAAATAAGACACGGTGCGGGAATAGACGCCATACATGATATTGGCGTTGGTCCATTCGAAATCGAAAGCGAGCCCGATGGCCTGCCTTATTTTCACGTCTTTGAACTTGCCGCGCCGCGTATTCAAGAACCAGCCCTGAGTCCCCATTGGTGATTCATCGGGCAGAGTCGCACGGATCACCCGTCCGTCCTTCACGGCAGCAAAGTCATATCCTGTCGCCCAAACAGCCGAGGTGAATTCCTCGCGAAACGTGAAGACACCCGCCTTAAAAGCCTCGAAAGCAACCTTCCGGTCGCCGAAATATTCAAACCTTATGCGGTCGAAATTTGCTTGCCCGATGTTGACCGGAAGATTCCTGCCCCAGTAATCCTGCACCCGTTCAAAAGTGATGTAATGGCCGGTGTCAAAATCGCCGACTTTATAACTGCCGGAGCCAAGCGGCGGCTCAAGCGTCGTCTCGTCGAAAGGATGGGTATTGTAATAGTCGGCCGAAAAAATGGGCTGGCCAGCGACGATCAAGGCCGCTTCCCGGCTGTGCTGCGGTTTCAGCCGGACAAGCACAACATCGTCGGCCTCCGCCTCGGCGGCGTCGAGATCTCGAAGCGGCTGGCGGATTGAGGGGTGGCCTTTGGTCTTCAATATATTGAGGGAAAATGCGACATCGCGTGCCGTCAAAGGCGAGTGGTCGTGAAACTTTGCTTCCTTTCGCAGAAGAAAGCGGTAGGTGTTTTTATCTGCCGATACTTTAACCGCGCGGGCGACGAGCCCATAGAGAGAATCCGGCTCGTCGCCGCTCCCAGTCATCAGCGTCTCGAAAATGAGCCCCATTCCGGCGGCGCCATCGCCCTTCAGAATGAAGATATTGAGCGTATTGAAGGTGGTAAAATTCTGATTGCCGGAAGTTGCACTTAGTTGCAGCGAAATCTCCCCGCCTTTGGGGGCCTCCGGGTCGACATAAGGTAAATGTGGGAAATCGGCAGGCAGGGCGAGATCGCCAAAGATCGAAAGCCCGTGAGTCTCGGTCCCGGCCTCGGCCGCCGCCCGCGAAGTTCGAAAAAAACCTGGCAGGAAGAGGCCCGCGAGGCCGGCGCGAACTATTGCACGGCGAGTGGGCCAAATTAAACCCTTTGCAAAATTAGGCGCTATCAAGATTTGTCCTTAATGGCTGGTGGCCAAGGATTGCGCATCGCTGACATGCCGGAGAAGGCGCCGTTTCGCGAGGCTCATAGTTTTGCTTCGCCTCCCTCCGGCCAGAGCTGCGAATGCGCATCTTTTAACTTTCGGACACATTCGCAGGAGACCCAAGAACTTTTCTCTTTCGCCAAAATTTTCGTTGCTCCGCCCCTTTTGCCGCCTCGCTGCGCGGCCTCGCTTCCCCGCCGCCAAAATTATGCGGCCCCATTTCGGCGTCCCCAGGCTTATGCGGCCGGTTCATTGGCGAGCTCACCGGCCCATATCTTCGCGCGTGCGGCAAACGTCCCGGCTCAGACTCAAGATCGCTCGGATTTGCGAGGGGATCGCCGGCAAATACAAGCTCGCGCTCTTGCAGGCGCTTGAGCTCGTCACGGTAACGCGCGGCCTGCTCAAACTCGAGATTGGCGGCAGCCTCCCTCATCCGCTTTTCGAGACCGGCTATTGTCGCCTTAAAATCCTGCGCGGGAAGAAATTCCGGCGCGGCAAGACCAAGATCGACCGTTACGTGGTCGCGCTCGTAGACGGAGCCTAAAATGTCGGCGATCCCATGTTTGATCGAGGCGGGCGTAATGCCATTTTTGGTATTATAGGCTTGTTGTTTTTCGCGCCTGCGGCTGGTTTCAGCCAGGGCGCGCGCGATCGATCCCGTCGCATTGTCCGCGTACAAAATCACTTTGCTGTCGACATTGCGGGCCGCGCGGCCAATCGTTTGAATGAGCGAGGTCTCACTGCGCAAAAACCCTTCCTTGTCGGCATCGAGTATCGCGACAAAGCCGCATTCAGGAATGTCAAGCCCCTCGCGCAAAAGGTTGATGCCGACAAGCACATCGAAGGTACCAAGACGCAGATCGCGGATGATCTCAATGCGCTCGATTGTGTCAATATCAGAGTGCATATAGCGCACCCGCACGCCATGCTCGTGCAGATATTCCGTGAGATCCTCCGCCATGCGCTTGGTAAGCACGGTCACAAGGCTGCGGCAAGCTTTCGCCGCCGCGTCGCGGACTTCGCCCAAAAGATCATCGACCTGGGCGCGCGCTGGGCGAATCTCAACCGGCGGATCGATGAGCCCGGTCGGCCGGATGACCTGCTCAACAAAAACGCCGCCCGTGCGTTCCAATTCCCAGGAGCCGGGGGTTGCCGACACATGGATCGACTGCGGCCGCGTCGCGTCCCATTCCTCGAAACGCAATGGTCTGTTGTCCATGCATGACGGCAGGCGAAAGCCATATTCGGCGAGCGTCGCTTTGCGCCGGAAATCGCCGCGGTACATGCCGCCGATCTGCGGGATCGTCACATGCGACTCATCGGTGAAAACGAGCGCATCATCGGGGAGATACTCGAACAGCGTCGGCGGCGGCTCGCCGGGCTTGCGGCCGGTCAAATAGCGGGAGTAATTTTCGATGCCGGCGCAGCTGCCCGTCGCCTCGAGCATTTCGAGATCGAACATCGTGCGCTGCTCGAGCCTTTGCGCTTCGAGTAGGCGGCCGCTAGCGTTGAGTTCGCCGAGCCGCTGCTTCAGCTCCTCCTTGATCCCCTTGATTGATTGCAACAGCGTCGGGCGCGGCGTCACATAATGGGAGTTGGCGTAGACTTTAGTGAATTCGAGGTCTTGGACCTTCTTGCCAGTCAACGGATCGAATTCGGTAAGCTGCTCGACGGTGTCGCCAAAAAAGCCGATCCGCCAGGCGCGGTCCTCATAATGGGCCGGGAAAAGCTCGATCGTGTCGCCGCGCACGCGAAAGGTGCCGCGGGCAAAATCGCTGCTGATACGCTTATACTGGAGCCCCGCGAGATCCTTGGTGAGCTGGCGCTCATCGAGTTTCTCGCCAAGCCTTATTGTCAGCGTCATCGCGGTATAAGTCTCGACCGAGCCGATGCCATAGATGCAGGAAACAGAGGCGACGATGATCACGTCGTCGCGCTCGAGCAGCGCGCGCGTGGCAGCGTGGCGCATCCGGTCGATCTGCTCATTGATCGAGCTTTCCTTCTCGATATAAGTGTCGGTGCGCGGCACATAGGCTTCCGGCTGGTAGTAATCGTAGTAAGAGACGAAATATTCGACGGCGTTGTCCGGAAAAAAGTTTTTGAATTCGCCATAAAGCTGCGCGGC
>DASPVM010000010.1:0-313614 GCA_035622375.1 Methylocella sp.
CATGTATGTCCACGTCGACGAGTCGCGCCCCGCCGGCCTTGCCCCCAACAGTGTGCTGCAAGCCTCCGGCCTGCCCGCCTTCCAATCCAACACCAACCAATATGAGGGGCGCGTCCGCGTGCAGAGGGCATTTTAAGTCCGCGCTGCAATCTGGCCGGATTGCGCCGGGCCGGCAACCGCGATGCTGCAAGCAGCCGCCGGCGTTTACCAAAGGGATGAAGACGCCGGCGCTTTCTCCGAATCGATCGGCGTGTGGGCGTCGCTAGTCCCTGATCGCATTTTGAAACTGAGCGTTCTTTGCTTTCCGATCGGAGACATCGGTGATTGTCGCAAGCGCCATGACACCTTCCTCTGTCTCAATCGGATTGAGGCTAATTTCCAAGAAAATCTCGATGCCGTCTTTTCGCAGACCGCGGAGTTCACGTCTGATGGAACGGCGTTGAAGCTCGCGAAAAAACGCGGCTCGTAGTTCCTGATGGCTGGAACGCCACCGCTCCGGAATGAGCATCTCAATCTGCTTTCCGAGTAGTTCCTCGCGGCGATAGCCGAAAAGAAGCTCAAGCTGGTGGTTGGCCATCTCGATCTTGCCCTCCCGGCTGACCATGACCATTGCTATTGGCACCGATTCGATGACGAGACGGAAACGCGCTTCGCTGCGCAAAAGCTCTTCCTCTCTCAATATACGATCCGTCATATCGACAATTGCGAGAAGAACCATCGGGCCTTCATCTGTATCGATTGGGTTAAGGGCGATCTGCACCGGAAACTCGACTCCATCTTTGGTCAGGGCGTAGAGATCACGCCCTGCACCCATGGATCGCGACGCCGGTTCGGCGAAGAAGAGCAGCCGGAATCGGGGATGTTGCTTGCGGTAGCGTTCGGGGATCAACATTTCAACCGGCTGCCCCAAAAGCTCGTCGCGTGAGTAGCCGAACGTGCATTCGGCTTTCAAATTCAGCATTTCAATGCGGCCGAGCCGATTGACCATCATCAGTGCGTTCGGAGCCGACTCGATCACGTGATGAAATCTCTCCCGGCTGCGCCGCAGTTCGTCGAGAGCAAGCTTTTGTTCCGTTATATCTTGAACGAACTTGACAAACCCAAGGCATTCGCCTGCTTCATTAACCAGGGCGGAGATGGCCGTGTGCGCCCAAAACCGTGTGCCGTCCTTGCGGGTGCGCCAACCCTCGGTTACGAACCGGCCCGTATTCGCCGCGGCCGCCAGTTCCCGTTCCGGCTTGCCGCTGCGTGCGTCTTCCCGGGTCCAAAGACGCGAAAAATGCTGGCCCACCATCTCCGCCGCACGGTAGCCTGTCAGACGCTCGGCCCCAGCATTCCAATTGAGGATGCGCCCATTCTCGTCGTGCGAAAAAATGGCTATGTTCAAAACGCTGCCGATCATCAACCGGTAGGTATCTTTATCGTTTCCTGGCTCATTCATGAATCAAGCCGGCTGAAAGTTGGGCGAGCGCAAAACACGGGCAGCCATTGTTCAATCAATTCGCCTTTTTTGTACCCGGCCGTCGGAATTCGTTCCATTCGCGTGATCTGCAAAACCACGAGGAAATAACCGATTAGGAAACAAAAAAGGAGTTGTCACATGATAGATTTCATCATTTTTATCAAAACCTACTATTGTATTTCGAATATCCGTAATGATAAAATCACCCTAAGCGTTTCAAGTGCTCGCTGCGCGGCTTGAACATCGCGGGTTTTGGGCCGGTGGCACATGAGTGCTTTCGGCCTAGAGTTGGAAATGCGTCATGTCCGACGACACTAGACCAAAGGGACCAGTGTCCAGGGAAGCAGATAAGCCTCAAAAAGAAGAGCAATCCAAGGGTAATGACACCCGTGGCCTCATCATCAAAGTAGGGACGAACCTTTTCCGCGAAATCGGATTTCCTAAGACCACGGTCAACGATATTGCGCGCCGAATGCATATGTCTTCCGCCAATGTTTATCGCTTCTTCCATTCAAGGGCCGAAATATGCGACGCCATTTGCGCGAATATTCTGTCCAGCGTCGAAACCAGGGGGCAAGAAATCGCTGCGTGTCACGACGCTGCAACTCAAAAACTTATCGATTTAGTCAGGTTTATAGAAGCAACGCACTACCACCGATATCGATCCGATCGAAACCTGCACGATTTGCTCGAGGCGGCGATTACCGAAAATTGGCCCGCGATCCGGCAACATACCGAGACAATGCTCGCCGTTTTCGAGCATATCGTGTCAGCCGGTATCAGGTCCGGCGAGTTTCGGGAGGGCAATCCCACGGTTGACGCGCGAATCCTCAGAATTGCTTTCCTCCGATTCTGCGATCCTCGGCTTGTAGTGGAATATAAGCATCAGCGTGAGCCAACCATCGATCAGATGGTGGATTTTTGCGTGAACGGGATCTGCGCCGTGTCCTGAGCGAAAGAATAGCCAGCAAAAAGACAATAGCGGAATCTTGTGGGTGAAGGCGATCTAGCCTCGCTCCGCGGCTCGCTTTATGGCTCAAATGATTTTTGCCCCTTATCGCCCTTGCTGCCGGAATTCTTATGCACGCGGCCAGTGTTTTCTCGATCCCGCCGGGCGCTCCTTTCCTCAAAACTTTTGCCGCGGCCCTCCTCGAAGGCCGCATCGTCGAAAGCTTCCACCGCGATCTCGATCCTCTGGCGATAGCCGACGCGACGATTTATGTGCCTACGCGGCGTGCCGCCAAGGCGCTCGCCTTGGAACTTCAGCGGACCATTGGGCGCCCTTCGATCCTTCTGCCGCGCATCTTGCCCCTTGGCGCGCTCGACGACGCTGAGGCGGGCCTCTTCTTCGATGAAGATGGAGTCGCGCTTGCTTTCGACAGCGATCTTCCGGAAGCCGCGGGCGGGATCCAGCGCCGCTTGCTCCTCACCCAATTGATTTATCAATGGGCGAGCGTCATCTCCCATGCCATCGTTTCCATTCGTCCCGATGGCACGCGCGAATCCGATTCTCGCCGGCCATTTCTCGTCGGAACAACTCCCGCCGATGCCTGGCATCTCTCAGGCGATCTCGCCAAGCTCATCGATGAACTCATCATCGAAGACGTGTCATGGAAAAAATTCGATCGCTTGGCGCTCCCGGAGTTTGACCCATACTGGGGCATTACGCTCGATTTTCTCAATATCGCGATTGAGCAATGGCCGAGGATCCTCGGCGCGAAAAACCTCGTCGATAAAGCCCGCCGGCAGGTGACATTGATTGACGCTCAGAAGCGCCGATTGGAAAGTGGCGCCTTCACGGGTCCTGTTCTTGCGATCGGCTCGACGGGATCGAATAGCGCAACGGCGTGCCTTCTTGCCGCGATTGCGCGGACACCCAACTGCGCGGTTGTTCTGCCTGGCCTTGATGATCACCTCGATGAGGACTCTTGGTCCTTGGTCGCGGGCGGACCAGGGGAACCCAGCGAAGCTTCGTCCTTCGCACACCCTCAAGCGGCTCTGTGCCGGCTGCTTCCTATTCTTAAAATCAAGCGCGGCGAGATCTTAAGCCTTGGCGAGGTCGCGCCGCCTCTTGCCATGCGTCGCAAATTTATCAGCGAGGCTCTGCGCCCGGCCGAGACGACGAACGCATGGATGAATTTCAGCGCTATCGTTAGCGGCGGCGAGCTTGCCTTGGCGCTTAAGGACATCACCCTGATTGAGGCGCGCGATGACCGTGAGGAAGCCCTCGTCCTCGCTATTGCCATGCGAGAGGTGCTGGAGACACGACATAAGACAGCCGCGCTCGTAACGCCTGACCGAAAACTTGCCCGCCGCGTCCATGCCGAACTGCGGCGCTGGAAGATCGATGTGGCGGACTCTGCGGGAGAGGCCTTGAGTGCGACCCCGCTCGGTGCCCTGGCCCGGCTTGTTCTCGCCTGTGTTGTCAGCGACAAGGTGCCGGTAGATCTCGCGGCGCTTATGGCTCACCCATCCTTTCGCCTCGCACTTTCGAGAGAGGACGCCGCCTCGCGTGCCGAGATTTTCGAAATCGCCATATTGCGCTCAAGCATCGCACCGCCAGTATTTTCCTATTTTCTTAAAGAAGAACCGCCTGCGTTGATTGCGCGTATCCGCAAACAGATAGATACCAGGTTCAGCCATCCGGCGCTCTCCCGAGTTTCCGAAGAGCAGTGGGAAGATCTCGGTGATTTTCTCGGGCGCCTGCTCAGTAAATTCGAGCCGCTCCTGAAACTAAAGAGCCGCAGTCCGTTATCCCAGTGGATCACCGCTCATCGCGGCGTATTAGAGGCAATCGCCGAGGCGGAAGACGCCGCCATCGATGGAATGGAGAGCGAGGCGCTCGCAAAATTTTTCGATGCACTTAACGAGCATGCGCCGGCGCGAATTTTTTTTGATGCCCAATCCTATGCGCGGTTTTTCGATGCTGTTGCCCGGGAGGAGACATTATTTCGAGACGAGCGAGCGCATCCGCGTCTCCAGATCTTGGGACTTTTGGAAGCCCGCCTTATGGAAAGCGATGTCGTTCTGCTCGGCGGTCTTGATGAGGGAATATGGCCTCCGCAAGGGCATAGCGACGCTCTTCTCAACCGGTCGATGCGTGCCGCCCTCGGCCTCGCCCCGCCCGAGCGAAAGCTCGGTCAGACAGCGCACGATTTCACTCAAGCCATGGGCAAACGCGAAGTCTTCTTGAGCCGCGCCCGCAAGCGCGACGGAGCGCCAACGGTCGCTTCACGATTTCTCCAGCGCATGGCGGCATTGGGAGGCGAAAGCTTCGAAGCGTGTCGCAAGCGCGGCGACCGGTACCTGCACTACGCGCGGGAAATCGACAAATCCGAGCCCGCCCCGCCCTGTGAGAGGCCGATGCCAAGGCCGCCCGTCGAGCGGCGCCCGAAGCGCCTCAGCGTCACCCAAGTCGAAACGCTGCGCCGCGACCCGTATGCCATTTATGCCGATAAAATCCTGGAGCTGAAAGAGCTCGCGCCTCTAGGGGGTGATTTGGGTTTCAGTGAATTCGGGCGCGCTGTCCACGCCGCGTTAAACGGCTTCGTCAGCCTTTATCCGGCTGGTCCGCTGCCGAAGGAGGCGCGCGCGGTGCTACAGACTCTCCTGCATAAGGAACTGGCGATGCTTCTGCTCGATCCTCATTTCGTTGCCCTCCAATCATCGCGGATCGAAAAGCTGACTGATTTCTATCTGGCGTTTGAAGGCAAGCGCCGCGAAGGTCTTTCGGTTCTTGCGAGCGAAGTCGAAGGCAAACTCGAACTTCTCCTCAAGGACGGCTCTCAATTCCTATTGACGGCGCGGGCGGATCGTATCGAGCGCGGGAATGATGAGGCCGTAACGATCATCGATTACAAAACGGGTTCCTTGCCAAGGAAAGACGATATCGAGCGAGGTTTCGCGCCGCAGCTGCCCTTGGAGGCTGCGATGTGCGCCAACGGGGCTTTCGGCGCTGAGTTTCACACCCAGTCTCTTGCGGCAATTTATGTCAAACTTGGCGGTCCCGCTGGCGGCAAGGAGGAGCCGATCGAATCTAATCTTTGGGATATGGCAAAAACTCACCTCAGCGGCTTGATGGATCTCCTCAACCAATTCCGCGAAGCGGCGACGCCTTATCCATCCCGGCCATTTCCGGAATTTGCTAAGCGCTACAATGCGTATGACCACTTGGCCCGCGTCGCGGAATGGTCGCGTGCCGGCGATAATGGCGAGGTGGATTAGCCATGCCGGCGGAGATCCCCAGCGAGACCCTCCGAAAGCAATTCGATGCCTCAAATCCCAAACAATCCGTTTGGGTTTCGGCTAATGCGGGATCGGGCAAAACCCATGTGCTAGCAAGCCGCGTGATCCGCCTGCTCCTGCACGGCGTGGCACCCTCCAAAATTCTCTGTCTTACTTTCACCAAAGCAGCCGCCGCGAACATGGCGGAACGCATCTCCCGCATCCTTTCGGGGTGGACGGGAGCCGAGGATGCGGTCCTTCGCGAGGAAATCCAGAACTTAGGGGCCTCCTCGCCAGATCACAGGCAAATCAAAGCGGCGCGCCAGCTTTTCGCCCGGGTGCTTGAAACCCCTGGCGGTCTAAAAATCCAGACGATCCACGCCTTTTGCGAAAGAGTCCTGCATGTCTTTCCCTTCGAGGCGAATGTGCCGGCGCGCTTCGAGGTCATGGAGGAGCAACAGCAGGCGGAACTGCTCTCGCGGGCTCGGCATTCTGTTCTCGAAGAGGCGAGTCGTGGCCAAGGCGCTCTCGGCGCCGCGCTTGAAGGCCTGATTGAGGAAAGCGGGCCATCTGGCTTCGACGAACTGATCAAAGAAGCGCTTCAGCACGAGGAATTTTTGCACCCCCGTGAAATGGAAGGGGCGGTGGAAACATTGCGCGGGGCACTCGGTCTCCGGCCTGGTCGCGATGTCGCCTGCATCGAGCGCGAGATGGCCGAGAAAGGCATTGCACCGAAGCGGTGCAATGAAATCGCCGCGTTGCTCGATCGAGGCAAATCGACGGACCAAAGAGGGGCCGAGAAACTCCGTAGGGCGTTTGCGGCTTATCCACGCGAAGATCTAGGGGGGTACCTGGAAGCTTATGAGAGTTTCTTTTTCAATGACGAAGGCGAGCCCCGGCGTAAGCTTTTAACTTCGGCACAATCGAGTGCCCATCCTTCGCTTAACGATGAGCTTTGCCGCGAGCAGAGCCGGCTAGAAAAACTCCGCGAAGAACGCAAAGCCGCCGCGACTTTCGCCCGAACGCAAGCGCTGATAGAGGTCGCGGGAGCGATCTCCGAGCGCTACCGCGAGTATAAGTCGGCGCGCAGCGTTCTCGACTATGGCGACCTTATCGCCAATACCCTCGCTCTCCTCGAGCGCTCCGATGCGCGCTGGGTGCTTTATAAGCTGGACTCCTCCCTTGAACACATTCTCGTCGATGAGGCGCAGGATACGAGCGAGGCGCAGTGGAAGATTCTCGAATCTCTGACCGGAGAATTTGCCTCGTTCCGAGAGGGAGGCGAGCTGCCGCGCAGTTTTTTTGCCGTCGGCGATGAAAAGCAGTCGATTTTTTCGTTTCAAGGCGCCGACCGGGGCAAATCCGAGAAAATGCAGCGGTCCTTTGCCAAGCGATTTGATAGAGAGGCAAGGGCTTTCAAGCATGTCAGGCTGACGTCCTCATTCCGTTCCGCGCCCGGCGTGCTCGCCGCGATCGATCGGGTGTTCGAACATAGCGATCACAAAAAGGGGGTCATTTCCTCAGGCGAAGAATGGATGCCGCATGATGCGGTCAAACGTCACTTGCCGACGCTTGTCGAGGTCTGGCCCCCCGTGACTGGGGCGCCGCCGCTTGATACGCCTGACCAATGGACTTTGCCAGAGAATCTCGCCAATAAAGAGGAGCCAGCAACTGTCCTCGCGCGGAGGATTGCGAAGAAAATCGAGCAGCTAATCGGTCCTGACTCGCGTGAATTCGTGCATGATGCGGCACTGCGGCCGCGCCCGATTGAGCCTTCTGATATTTTGATCCTCGTGCGCAAGCGGAAAAATGCGTTCTTTGAGACCATGATCCGGGCCTTAAAAGAATCACATATTCCAACCGCGGGCGCTGACCGCCTCGATCTCAAAAATCACATCGCCGTCATGGATCTCATCGCGGCCGGACGCGCGAGTTTGCTGGCGGCGGATGACCTCTCTCTCGCCAGCGTATTGAAATCGCCGCTCATCGGATTTGATGATGAAGATCTCATCGCGCTTGCGCCCGGCCGCGCGGCAAGCCTCGCCGAGGCGTTACGAGCCTCGCCGCTGCCAAAACACATGGCGGCAGAAAGAAAGCTGGCAGGCTGGCGTTCTCTGGCAGGCGGCGGCCCTTTCGCCTTTTATACAAATCTTCTCTCGGCCGATGGCGGCCGCCGTGATCTTGAAGCGCGGCTCGGCCCAGAGGCCGGGGATGCGATCGACGAGTTTTTACGCCTCGCCATGGCACACGAAAGCAGCGCCGGGCTCTCGCTCGCTGTCTTTCTTGAAGAAGTTTCGGGACTCGATCTTTCGATCAAGCGCGAGATAGAAAATGGTGGCAATGCGGTGCGTGTCATGACGGTCCATGGCGCCAAGGGGCTTGAAGCCAAAATCGTATTCCTACCCGAGACGTGCGGCATACCAACTAAGAGCTCTAAAATTTTCCGCCTTCACACGGCCGTTCCTTCGCAGACGGCCATTGCCTGGTCGCCTCGCAAAGAACTTGATTGCTCGGCGGTTGCCGAGGCGCGGGAGCGTAAGCGCATATCTGAAAATGAGGAATATCGGCGGCTGCTTTACGTGGCGTTGACGCGCGCCGAGGAGCGCCTCTACATCGCTGGATTTTATCGCGGCAGGAAACCCGGCGGCTCATGGGCGGCGATGATGGAAGCCGCCTTCTACGAAAGACCCGAGTTTGAAAAAGTGCCATCGTTTTGGAATGCGGACGAAGCTCTGCTCCGATATATCCATCAGCCGTCGGCTGTCTTTGCGCCACCGGCCAAAAGCCACCCCGAGCCTGCCAAGGCCTCGGTCCCGGCGTGGTTGCGTTGCCCTGCCCCGGCGGAGGATGAAGCCGCGAGAGCGGCCCGTCCCTCATCCGCGCTTACAACCGCGAGAAGCCTCTGTTCGGTCCAACAGCGAACCAAAGCACTCGCGCGCGGCCGGCTTCTTCATGAGCTCCTTGCATTCCTGCCGGAAGTCGCAGCGGAACAGCGCCGTGCCGCTGCTCACGCTTTTTTTCGGGTGCGCGCCAAAAACCTCGAGGAGAGCGACTGCGAGGCCTTCGCCTCGGAGGCCTGCAAAATCATCGATCTGCCGGAGCTCGCGGGGCTTTTTGGGCTCGGATCACGCGCCGAAGTACCCGTTCTGGGGACAATTACCCATGCCGGGGGAACAATCGATGTCCGCGGGCGAGTCGACAGGGTGGCCGAGGCCGGCGGAGAGGTCTTGGTCGCGGATTTCAAAACTGATGATTCCCCTCCGACCGGCGGTATTCCCGCCGCATATGTGAACCAGCTCGCACTCTATCGGGCCGCTCTGGCGCCGCTCTGGCCAGGCAAGCCCCTTCGCGTGCTGATCATTTGGACGAAGGGGCCGAGCATCACTTGGGTCGCCCAAGAAAAGCTTGATGCGGCTTTAACGGCTTACGTTTCCTCGCCGCTGGAGGCGCTCCGCCAGAGCGGGCTTGGGAATACGGCACTTTTGCACTTATCCGGAGCTATGTTAGAGTAGGTTCCAGCCATTAGAAGCGGTCTAACCCGGGTGGAACCATGTACAGTACCCTCAGCCACGATATTGAAATCACGGTTATGCCACAATTCGTGCCCGAGCGTTCCGACGCGGAGGAGGCATCCTTTTGGTGGGCTTACACGGTTGAAATCGCTAATAAGGGAAAGGTGGCCGTGCAGCTGACAGCCCGCCACTGGAAAATTACCGACGGCAACGGCAGGTTGGAGGAAGTCAAGGGGGCTGGTGTGGTCGGGGAGCAGCCGGTCCTGAAACCAGGTGAGATTTTCCGTTATACGTCCGGAACGAACATGACGACACCCTCGGGTATCATGACTGGCAGTTACCGTATGGTGAATGAGAACGGCGACGTCTTCGAAGCGGTAATCCCTGTGTTCTCGCTCGATTCCCCTTACGCGCGCCGCGTTCTTAACTGAGGGCGTGGTAGCGCGCCGTTGCGTGCATGGCCTTTGCGCAAAGAGTGGTTGATCCGAAGCTCGGCACGACACTCGAGATCCTCGAGCGGCTGATTTCATTTGATACGGAGAGTTCTAAGTCAAATCTCAATCTCATTGCCTTTCTCGAAGATTATTTAAAATCGCTTAGCATCGCCTTCACTAAGGCACTCAATCCCGCCGGTGACAAGGCGGCGCTTTTTGCGACCGTTGGCCCGAGCACCGACGGCGGCGTTATCCTCTCCGGACATACGGACGTGGTTCCCGCCGCGGGCCAAAGCTGGACAAGCGATCCCTTTAAGTTACGCCACGAGATGGACCGCGTTTATGGCCGCGGCAGCTGCGACATGAAGGGCTTTGACGCCATCTGCCTTGCCATGATCCCCGAATTTCAGAAGGCGCGCCTATCGCGCCCGATCCATATCCTTTTAAGCTATGACGAAGAGACGACCTGCCGCGGGGCGCTTGATATTATCGCCAGATTTGGCGGCGACCTGCCCCGCCCAAGTGCCGCGATCGTCGGCGAGCCAACCTCGATGCGGGTTGCTGATGCCCATAAGAGCATCGCGACCTATTCGACGATTGTGCACGGTCAAGCGGCGCATTCATCAAAACCAGCCCTTGGCGCCAATGCCATCGAAGCGGCCTGTGAGCTGATCAGCAGCCTCTACGCCTTCGGCGAAGAGCTCGCCAAGGTAGGCGATCCCTCTCGGCGGTTCGATCCTCCCGCTTCCACGGTCCATGTTGGCATGATCCAAGGCGGGTCGGCCCGCAATATTCTGGCGAAGCGGTGCTCATTCCAGTGGGAGTTCCGCGCTCTTCCGGAGGTGAGGCAAGATCTTGCCCTGCGGTGGCTCAACGACTATGCCGAGCGCTCCGTCGCGCCGAAGCTCGCTCGCTACTCGAGGGAAGCGTTTATCGAAACCATCACCGAAGCCGAGGTCCCTGGCCTCAAGCCGGAACAGGGTTCATGCGCCGAAGGGCTGGCGCTGAGGCTCGCTCAAACACCTGGGACGATCTGCGTCCCCTATGCTTCGGAAGCGGGGCAATTTCAGCGCGCCGGCTTTCCGACGGTGGTGTGCGGGCCAGGATCCATTGATCAGGCCCATCAACCAGATGAGTACATTGAAATCGCGCAGATCGAGGCTTGTATCGCATTCATGCGAAGGCTTGCAGCCGAATTGAGCTGATCTGCTCGGCCGGCGCCAGTTGATCGACGGCACAGCCGCGGGAACGAACGCGGCGGCAAAACGTTTCCGCTTGTCATCATAAAAATAAGACGGCGGCAGCGGAAACCATAAACAATTGCGAAAAAATCCCCCGAAGAGAGCCTGCCGTCTAGCGAGCGATTCGCGCAAGGTGCGTGAGGCGTTGGGGTTTAATGGGTGAAAGCCGGAGGTCTGTCGACTGTCCAAACAGTTCGCGAAGCCTCAGTCCGATTCAAAGCTATAATCAGCTCAATTCAAATTATAAAACCCACGGCTAGCAGAAGCTTTGTCAAACAGTTTGATTGCATTTACGAATCAAATCTTTGCGATCGTCGGCGCGCTTGCGGTTGCTTCGCGAGTTTCATCCATCACACAAAGTTTTAGGAAACCTATTCAAGCAGAGCGTGTTTAACCGTTGCAATGTTTTAACTCAAGCTTGCACGGAAAAGGAGAATATCATGGGCTTCGGACGCGGGATTCTGCTTTGGTTACTTGGTGTACCGATTCCGGTCATCATTCTTCTTGCCCTTTTCTGGCATCATTGAGGCTCACAGAGTTCAACCCCGATCAACCAGATGCCATGAGTAGCGAATGCGAGTCTAACAGATCATTCGCATACGTTATTTATTCCATCGGCCACTTGGCGAATAAGGTAGTTATCATTGGAGGAAGAGATGATTAATATCCTCATTGGCGCTCTCGTAACTTTTGTGATCGTTTTCCTTGTTGTGTATCTCGTCAATATGCTTCCGATTGACAGTCGAGCGAAACAAATTGTCAATGGCGTTGTAATTGTTATTGGTATTATTTCGCTCCTAAAATATATAACGGTTTTTTAGATCTGTATCCAACCGCACGTCGCACAGCCGACGGTTGGTGGGTGAGGGATAGCCCTTGTTCCGGGTTTGGAGCCCCGGAAACGAGAAATCATGGACTATTGCATAGTTTCGTCGAAGATTGACATTTCTGGAATATTGGCGCAGGCGCCAATTGATGCTAGCGTTCCTTTTGAAAGGTACCAGGCATGCGACGCCGCAAAATATTCCTGCCGCAGCTCGTCCAAAATTCCATCAAGCTCAGCGCGAGTGCGAGCACCGTGATCGCGCTGCGCATGATGAAACTCGCCAAAGGGGGAAGCGCCGCAAAGCGCGAAAGCAAGCGCATGGTGGATGAAAAGATCAAAGCCGCGTTCGATGCGAACGTCGATGCGGCTCGCGCTCTTGCAGCTGGCAAGGGCGCGCAAATCCCAACACGCACTCTCGCCCTCTACCAAAAGCGGGTGCAACGCAATTTACAGAGGCTTTCGAAAAAGCGCTAACGGGCAAGCGTCTCAAATCTCCCTCAAGCGCCTCACACCCTCTTGTTCGCCTGAGCCTGTCTTTTGACAAGACAGCGAATTCGCGAGACTAAGCTCCCGTCAGCGCAAAGCTTGCGTCCGCTTCCCCGAGTCCATAGATACATCCGGCGGCATTTAAATCTATGCCACCGGTCCAAGAGTTCTTATGCAACACGTTTCGCCCGGCTTCGATAGTTTTCACGCAACGACAGTTGTGATGGTCAAGAAGGGAGGCCGCACCGTCATCGGCGGCGATGGCCAGGTGTCGATCGGCCAGACCATCATCAAGGGCAATGCCAAAAAGGTGCGCCGCCTCGCCAAGGGCGAGGTGATCGGCGGCTTTGCCGGCGCGACCGCCGACGCATTCACCCTTTTCGAGCGGCTGGAGTCGAAGCTTGAGCAATATCCGCGCCAGCTGATGCGCGCTTGTGTCGAGCTCGCCAAGGATTGGCGCACCGATCGCTATCTGCGCCGGCTTGAAGCCATGATGCTCGTCGCCGACGCCGACGCGGCTCTCGTGTTGACGGGCACCGGCGATGTGTTGGAGCCGGAATCGGCGGGGGAAGGCAGCGTGATGGCGATCGGCTCCGGCGGCAATTATGCGCTTGCGGCGGGCCGCGCGCTTCTGCCGACCGAAATGGACGCCGAGGCGATCGCTCGCCGTTCCCTCGAGATCGCCGCCGCGATCTGTGTCTATACCAATGATTGCTTCGTGATCGAGTCGATTGCCTCGAAATGATCGCGTCGCATCCGGAAGGTTCTTACCATGACTGATTTTTCTCCTCGCGAGATCGTTTCCGAGCTCGACCGCTTCATCGTCGGGCAGAAAGAAGCGAAACGCGCGGTCGCGATCGCGCTGCGTAATCGATGGCGCCGCTTGCGCCTCGTCGGCCCGATGCGCGAAGAGGTGCTGCCAAAAAACATCTTGATGATTGGACCGACGGGCTGCGGCAAGACAGAGATCTCGCGACGCTTGGCGAAGCTCGCCAACGCGCCTTTTCTCAAGGTCGAGGCAACGAAGTTCACCGAAGTCGGCTACGTCGGACGCGATGTCGAACAGATCGTTCGCGATCTCCTTGAGATTGCGATTTCCATGGGCAAGGAAGAAAAGCGCAAAGCCGTATCGGCGCGCGCCCAGCTCGCCGCCGAAGAGCGCATTTTGGACGCGCTCGTTGGGACGACGGCTTCTGCCTCGACGCGCGATAGCTTTCGCAAGAAGCTTCGGGCTGGCGAGCTCGATGATAAAGAAATCGAGATCGAGCTTGCTCATTCCACGGCCTCGATGCCGATGTTCGAATTGCCAAACATGCCAGGTTCGGCCATCGGCGCCATTTCATTAGGGGACATCTTTGGCAAGTCGCTGGGCGGGCGCAGCAAGCCGCGGCGGTTGGCCGTGAAGGATGCGTACGCGCCGCTCGCGCTCGAAGAGAGCGACAAAATGATCGACCAAGACCGGATCGTTCAAGATGCCGTTCGCGAGGTCGAAAACAATGGCATCGTTTTCCTCGACGAGATCGACAAAATTTGCGCCCGCGAGGGACGTATTGGAGCCGATGTCTCGCGCGAAGGCGTGCAGCGGGACCTCTTGCCCCTTATCGAAGGCACGACTGTCACGACGAAGCATGGCGCGGTTAAAACCGACCACGTTTTATTCATCGCCTCCGGCGCTTTCCATATCTCGAAACCATCCGATCTTCTCCCCGAATTGCAAGGGCGACTGCCGATCCGCGTCGAGCTTTCGCCCTTGGACGAGAATGATTTCCGCCGCATCCTCACCGAGACGGAGGCCAGTCTTATTAAGCAGTATGAAGCCCTTTTGCGCACGGAAGGCGTTGAGATCGCGTTCGCTCCAGATGCGATTAACGCCGTCGCGCGCATCGCCGTGCAGGTCAATTCCTCGGTTGAAAACATCGGGGCGCGCCGCCTGCAAACGGTCATGGAACGCGTGCTCGACGAGATCAGCTTTACCGCCTCCGATCGTTTTGGCGAGCGGATCGAGATCGATGCCGCCTATGTCGAAAAGAACATCGGCGATCTTGCAAAGAATGCGGATTTGAGCCGGTTCATTCTTTGATGCCATGATGGAATTTGCAACGGCTTTCATTGGCGGCCCTTTATTGCATTGGTTTTTAAACGCGGTCCAAACGCGAAAGGCGATTGCGCATGACAAAGTATATTGAACGAGTTCTCTCTGGGGTGCAGCCGACTGGCAATTTACATCTTGGCAATTATCTAGGCGCGATCGTCAAATTCGTCGAGTTGCAGGAGAGCTATGATTGCCTTTACTGCGTTGTTGACCTGCACGCAATTACGCTGCCGCAAAAGCCGGCGGAGTTGAAGGCGAACATCCGCAAGGTGACAGCCGCCTATATCGCCTGCGGCATCGATCCCCAAAAACATATCGTCTTTAATCAGAGCCAAGTTGCCGAGCACGCTGAACTTGCCTGGGTCTTTAATTGCGTGGCGCGGATCGGCTGGCTCAACCGTATGACGCAGTTCAAGGAGAAGGCAGGCAAGGACCGCGAAAACGCCTCGGTCGGGCTCTATGCCTACCCTTGCCTCATGGCCGCCGATATTCTCATCTACCGGGCGACGCATGTTCCGGTCGGCGAGGATCAGAAGCAGCATCTCGAATTGGCGCGCGACATTGCGCAAAAATTCAATCTTGATTTTGCCGACTCGATCGCGGCGCTTGGCTTTGGCGAAGCGTTTTTCCTGCTGCCCGAGCCACTCATTCAGGGTCCCGCGACGCGCGTCATGAGCCTTCGCGACGGCTCAAAAAAAATGTCGAAATCCGACCCATCGGATTATTCACGCATCAACCTCTCCGACGATGCCGATACGATTGCGCAAAAAGTACGCAAGGCAAAAACCGATCCCGATGCCCTGCCCTCCGAGGTCGAAGGCCTCAAAAAACGGCCGGAAGCCGATAATCTCATCGGCATCTTTGCGGCGCTCAATGGCGAGACGAAGCAGGGCGTGCTGCGGACATTTGGCGGGGGTAATTTCTCGACATTCAAATCGGCGCTCGTTGACCTGGCTGTCGCCAAGCTCGCGCCGATTGGCGCCGAGATGAAGCGGCTTACCGCCGACCCTGCGTCAATCGATAGGATTCTCGCCGATGGTTCGGACCGGGCGCGCGTGATAGCGGCAAAACACATGGCGATGGTAAAGGATATTTTGGGGTTTGTGAGATGAGTTCTCGTGGTGCCAATGTTTGGCACCACAAATATCTCACTTTTTCGGTGGCGTTCAGGCCGCCATCTTAAAAGCCGCTTTTTGAACGTCTGAAACGCGCCGCGTCCATCCACCGCCAAACTGCGCAAACGTTGGCAAACTGCGATAGTATTCTTGCCGGTCATTCGCGAGCTTAATCATGAGCTCTTTTGGATCAATGGCATTGACCGCGGCCAAAGTCATCGGCCCCATCGATCCATCCTCTTTGATCCCGAGGAGTCTCTGCAGCCGTTTGATGGATCTTGAAGGTCCGGCATTGACGCCAAAATCAAAGACTTCGAGATCGACGCCGTCCGGCAATTTGGCGCAGTTCATCGGCAGCCAATAGTTCGCCCGGTAGATTTCCTTCGCTTCGTCGCGCGTGAGTTCCTTGACCTCTTCCGCGCTCACGGGCTGGCCGCGCCACTGCTCGAGAACTTTCTGAGTGATGCCAAAGTTCGTCGGACCGCCCGGATCATGCGGATCATTGCTATAACCGCCTTCCGCGTGCAGCGTCACGGCGAGGCACGCTTCAAAATTATCTGCCTTAGTTCCCGCCGCCTGCGCGGAGGCCACCGCCGGATGCAGGATAACTTGACCCCCGCCAGCCATCTTTGCGGTTGGCTCGGCCGACTGAGGTTTCTGTCCGGAAGGTAGCGTCGTGGCGTCCCGATCGCTCGCTGCTTTGGCGAGATTTTCCTGCAATCGGAAACTCGCGCTGTCCTTGTTGCGAGATCCTTGCGAAGATCCGAGCCAGAAATTCACCACGGTGGAGAACGCGGCGACGAGCGCGCCGACCGTGATGTTGACGAGCTGGTTCGACGCATCTGCTTTTGCAAACGGGAACATCATAAAAATAAGAGAGCTGAAGAATCCGACGCACACGAGAAGAGAGACGAGTGGCGCGACCCACATCAGCTCGCTTTGATCCTTGGCAAGCTCCACTAGGCTAAACCTGGCGTCGCGCGTATTCTCCAGGCTCGCTTGCAGCTCGTCCTTGACGCTGGCGAGCTCCGCTTGGCGTCGCTTGTCTTCTTCTTCATTTTGTATTCTTGCCGCCTCAAGGGCGATCTGCGCGAGCTTGATTTGCAAATCGCTCGCGACGGCGGGATCTTGTGACAATTTTTGTTTGGCCTTGGCGGGATCCGATGTGCCCGTCGCCGAGCTGACGGCCTTGGCGACATCTCCCGCGATCGTGCCAGCCTTATCGCCAGCTAGCAATTTCACAAGCTCCGGCAATACCGAAATCGCTATGCCAATAAGAGGTGACATTGGTTTTCTCCTAAGTGACGAAAAATTATCAATGACACTCAAGCACAATCCGCCTACGAGTGCGTCCCACGTTTGAAGGATGAGGCAGCATTCCACTGTGCGAATCCGCACAGGAGTGACCGAGCATGGCTGATCGGCGTCAGGTGAACTTTTTTTACTCAAGCCGCATCAAGAGATCGCCGGCATCAACCTGCTGGCCTCGAGCCGCGAGAACCTCAACAATTTTTCCGGCAGCTTGAGCATGCAAGGCTGTTTCCATCTTCATCGCCTCGAGGGTGGCGACGACATCGCCCGCGGCGACATCCTGGCCGAGCCGCACGGAAACCGTTGAGACCGAGCCAGGCATCGGCGCCGCGATATGCATGGGGTTGCCGTCCTCCGCCTTGCGCCTCGCGATCGTCTTCGTGGCAGCCGACCGGTGCTGGATCCAGATGATGCGAGGCTGGCCGTTGAGCTCAAAGAAGACTTTTACCTTCCCCTCCTCATCGGGCTCGCTGATGGTCATCAGAAGGAGAACGAGGGTCTTACCCGGCTCAATCTCGATCAAGAGCTCGGCGCCGGGTTGCATGCCATAGAAAAAAACCGGGGTCGGCAGAACGGCGACAGGCCCATAACGGCGGGATGTGGCCGCGAACTCAACAAACACTTTCGGGTACATCAGATAGGAGGCGAGCTCGTCATCGCCGAGCTGCCGGCCAATTGCCTTCTCGGCGGTTGCGCGGCTCGCGGCCAGATGGGCGGGGGCAAGAAGGGAACCTGGCCGCACGTTAATCGGTGGGTCTCCCTTTAGAACCTTAGCCTGCAAGGCCCTTGGCCATCCTCCAGGCGGCTGGCCGAGATCTCCCCGCATCATCTCGACAACCGAAGCAGGGAAGGCGATTTCTTTGTTCGGGTCGAGCACATCGGCAGCCGCTAGCCCTTGGCTCACCATCATGAGCGCCATGTCGCCGACGACTTTCGATGATGGCGTCACCTTAATAATATCGCCAAAGAAATCGTTCGCGGCGCGATAGGCCGCGGCAACCTCGTCCCAGCGCTTTTCGAGACCGAGCGCGCGCGCCTGCTCCTTAAGATTGGTGAATTGACCTCCCGGCATTTCGTGCAAGTAAACCTCGGCCGTGCCTGTTTTGAGATCGCTCTCGAAGGCCGCGTATTGCTGCCGCGCCGCTTCCCAGTAAGTGCTCAGCTGGCGAATCACCGGAGAACTTAGACCCGTATCTCGTTCGCAGTGGCGTAGCGCTTTCACGATCGATCCAAGACAAGGCTGCGAGGTCGTCCCCGACATGGTATCGATCGCCGCATCGGCGGCATCGACACCCGCCTCAGTGGCGGCGAGGACGGTGGCGGCAGAAATTCCGGACGTGTCATGAGTATGAAGGTGCAGCGGCAAGCCGCTCTCCTCACGCAGCGCCTTAACAAGGACTTTTGCCGCCAAGGGTCTCAGGAGGCCCGCCATGTCCTTGATGGCAAGGATATGACACCCCGTGCGCTCCAATTCCTTGGCGACGCCCACATAGTAATTAAGGGAGTATTTGGCCCGCTTGGGGTCGAGAATGTCGCCGGTGTAGCAAATGGCTCCCTCGGCAAGTTTGCCCGTCTCCAGGACCGCGTCGATCGCCACCCTCATATTTTCGACCCAATTGAGGCAGTCGAAGATACGGAAGAGATCGATGGAGGCCGCCGCGCGCCGCACGAAATATTTTACGACGTTATCGGGGTAGTTGGTGTAGCCAACACCATTCGCCCCCCGCAGCAGCATCTGCGTCAGGAGGTTTGGCGCGCGCTCGCGGATCAGGCTCAAGCGCTCCCAAGGATCCTCGGTGAGAAAGCGCATGGCGACGTCAAATGTCGCGCCGCCCCAGCACTCTAGCGAAAGAAGCTCGGGGAGCCCTTTGGCATAGACCGCGGCCGCGCCGGCGATATCCTTGGTGCGCATTCTCGTCGCAAGCAGCGACTGGTGCGCATCCCGCATCGTCGTGTCGGTGATGAGCAACCGGCGCTCGCCGCGCATCCACTCCGCAAAACGCTTCGGGCCCAGCTTTTCCATTAATTGCCGCGTTCCATCCAGGATCTTTCCAGGCGGCATTTGAGGGATGACAGGCTCGTGAAGAACAGCTGGACGCTGGCGCCGCTCGCGGGTCTCGGGATGGCCATTGACCGTGACTTCCGCAATCCATGTTAAAAGCTTGGTGGCGCGATCCTTTCGCTTTTTGAAATCGAACAGAGAGGGCGTCTCGTCGATAAAGCGGGTGGTGTAATCATTAGCGATAAAATCGGGATGGGTAATGATATTCTGGAGGAATGCGAGATTGGTGGCGACACCGCGAATCCTGTATTCGAGGAGCGCACGCTCCATGCGCCGGATGGCTTCGTCCGGCGTTGGCGCCCAAGCCGTGATTTTTTCAAGCAGCGGGTCGTAAAATCGCGTGACGACGGCACCCGAGTAGGCCGTGCCGCCATCGATACGGATGCCAAATCCCATGGCGCCGCGATAGGCGGTGATGCGGCCGTAATCGGGGATAAAATTATTTTCCGGATTCTCCGTCGTGATGCGGCACTGCAGGGCATGGCCGGAAAGGCGGATCTCATCCTGCTTTGGTATTCCCGTCTCGCTCTGCCGACCGATCCGCTTGCCCTCGGCAATGCGGATCTGCGCTTTCACAATGTCGAGCCCAGTCACCACTTCGGTCACCGTATGCTCGACCTGGATCCTTGGATTAACCTCTATGAAATAAAAATTACCCGTTTGCGTATCCAAGAGGAATTCTACCGTGCCCGCCCCGGCATAGCCCGTCGCTCCGCCGATTTTGAGGGCAGCCTCGCAAAGGCGGCGGCGAGCGGCATCATCCAGGTATGGCGCTGGCGCCCGCTCGACGACTTTTTGATTACGGCGCTGAATTGAACAATCGCGCTCGAAAAGGTGCACGAGATTGTTATGCTGATCGCCAAGAAGCTGCACTTCCACATGGCGCGCATGTTTAATGAGTTTTTCGAGGTAGAGCTCATCCTTGCCAAAGGCGTTTTTGGCTTCCCGTCTGGCGCTCATCACGGCATGGAGAAGCTGATCCTCGTCCTCGATGGCGCGCATCCCACGGCCTCCACCTCCCCAAGAGGCCTTGAGCATAAGCGGGTAGCCAAGATCATGCGCGAGCCGCCTTATCTCAAGCGGATCCTCGGGGAGAGCCTCCGTCGCCGGCATCACCGGAACGCCGCAAGACAACGCGATCTGGCGGGCGCAGACCTTGTTGCCGAGATCACGCATGGTCCGCGAGCACGGGCCGATGAAAATAATGCCTGCTGAATTGCACGCATCCACGAATTCTGGGTTTTCCGATAGAAAGCCGTAGCCGGGATGGATCGCGTCCGCCTTGGCTTCCTTGGCGACTCGCAGCACCTCCTCGATCGAGAGATAAGCCTCGAGCGCCCCCTTGCCGGCGCCGACCTGATAGGCTTCATCCGCTTTAAAACGATGCAGGGAAAGCTTGTCCTCCTCGGCAAAAATCGCGACTGTCCGGATGCCGAGCTCCGTTGCCGCGCGGAACACCCGAATGGCGATTTCAGAGCGGTTGGCGACGAGCAATCTGCGGATTCTGCTCATAAAATCTGCTCGAGGCGTAAGGCACAAGGCGTGCCTTGCAAATCATATACCGATGATTTGCCCGAGCAAAATTGGCCTTTTGTGTATTGGCCGACGCTAGTCGAGACGATGCCAGCGGTTCCGTGCGTTTCCGCTTAATGGCCCCAAGGAGCCTACGCCGTCGCCTGCGCAGCCAATTTCGCAGCCTCTTTCACCGGCAGAATCCGGGTACGGCGAGCGCTCATTGCCACGACTTGTTTGAATTGACCGGGAGTACACCCATAGGGCGATGGATTATCCTGAATGTCATGGGTGTAGAACACAAGCCAGCTATTGGTTGACACAGCGGCTTCAATCAGCCGGCCAATCGCATTGGTGTCGAACCTTCCCCCATAGAGCACATTGGCGCGGAGATTGGCGGCATCAGTTTCTCGCCCATTTAAACCTGGGCGGTTGCCGCGGCAGGTCATGAAGCGCTCCCCTAGCACGCGCGCGCTTCGTGGTGTGACTCGCCCGAACGGATATGCGAAGCTGACGAGCGGCGTGCCCCAAGCTGGCCCGAGGGCCGAGGCGTTCGCATCGATATCGGCGAGGAGCGCTCCGGCCGTGGTGCGCTGGCTATCGAGATGGGACATTGTATGGCACCCGACCTCATGGCCCTTCGCCGCGGCAGCGGCAACATCATCAAGAGTGCATATTTGGCCGCACGCGGATTCTTTGCCAAATAGACCGGCCGCGCAGTAGAACGTGCCTCGCGTTCCAAACTCTTCAAGGATCGCTCTGCCACGTTTTAAGCCTGTCAAAGGCACATCGTCGAAGGTAAAGGAAACTACCCCGCCTGGGACATGCACCGGCCACCGGCGGCCAGGCAGGCACTGGCACATTACCCTGTGAAATTTCCCGACAAAATCGACCAACGTTTCCCCCGGCCAGGCAACCCAAGTGATCGAACCCGCGCCACTCTGGCGCCCTTTAACCCCGTAAAAAAAACTCAGCTCCAACACAGCGGGGATAGAAAAGCCCAAAAACTCTGCGGCTTCAGACTAGTTATGCACCCCTATTACCCTTCGGCTCAGCCCACCTATTCCTCTTTGCCCCAGCTCAGCCTCCAAAAAGTAAGGTTAATTGCAAAAGCGATTGCCCTTATAGTAAACGTCAAACCTGGCAAACATAAGGTTCAGTTGTCAGATATCAGATCAGCAGTTGTCCCTGGTTTGCCAAACCGGAAATCAATAAAAATGATGATCTCAACTTAATAACCTGGGGAGGTTATGCTGACAAAACCCATTCAGACTAAGCACCGCTCAAGCGGCTGGTCCATTGTAGCGCTGCCCGCCATTGTTGTTCTCCTGATCGCCGGTGGCTGGTCTATCTTCTGGTATAGCGCATCCCGGCGAACCTCCGCCGCCGTCCAGGGCTGGATCGCGCAAGAAGCGAAGGCCGGGCGAAATTGGTCGTGCGAAAATGAGAAAATCCGCGGCTACCCCTTCAAAATCGAGATCTCATGCACGGATCTTCTCTTCAAAGGTGAGATTGACGGCAAGCCCATCGCTGGCACGGCACGCGGTTTCCAGGCCACCTCTCCGTTAATGCGCAACGATAATCTGCTCGCCAAAATAGAACCACCGTTTACTCTCACGAGGGGCGACGGGACGCCGGACGTCACGTTGCAATGGGAAGCATTTTATATCGAGCTCGAAGGCCCGCCGCGCGCCTATGAGCGGATTGCCTTTATGGCGAAAGATTTAACGGTAGCTCTCGAGTCGCACACTGGCGACGTCATGAGAGGCGAGTTCAAGGAAGCTATCGGCTCTCTGTCGATATCGCCTGAGCGGCATGATCATGCCTATGATTTCGCGCTGACACTCAACGAAGGCCAGGTTCCGGCGCTTAACGGCTTCCTTGGTACGCAAAAACCGATTTTTGCGCAGCTCGATGGCACCATATCGCAGGCCTCCTTGAGCGGCGCTCAATCTCTCCCCGATCTCCTGGAAATGTGGCGCTCGGCGGACGGCAAAATCGATCTAAGGACCGCCCGCGTCACGAGCGGTGGCGTGCTTGTCGAAGCAAGAGGCAGACTCGACCTCGACGACAGCCATCATTTGAACGGCAAGCTTGATACGGCGTTTGCCGGCTTTGATTCGGGCTTCCGCCAGTTGAACATCGATCCGGCCGCCATTGCCGCCGGAAGAGCCTTGTCGGGCCTGTTTGGGAAAAGCAATCAGGTCCCAGGTCGGCTGAGTTTGCCCGTCGTTTTGTCGAGCGGCTTTGTATCGATTGGCCCTGTGCGCACAGCGATTCAAATCCCGCCGCTTTATTAAGGCTGAGGACCCCTACTCTGCTTCGCCGGCTCTCCGGCCGAAATCCGGCGCGGCGGTCTCTTGACCCTGCTCGATAATGCCGCGCCGGATCGCCCGCGTTCTCGTGAAAAGCTCGAAAAGGGCATCGCCGTCGCCGTTGCGGATATGGCGCTGCAGGGCGATGAGATCCTCGTTGAAGCGCCCCAGCATTTCGAGCACCGCCTCCTTATTATTGAGAAAAATGTCTCGCCACATGGTCGGATCGGAGGCAGCGATGCGAGTAAAATCGCGAAATCCACCGGCCGAGAATTTGATCACTTCCAACTGCGTCACTTCCTCGAGGTCCGCCGCCGTGCCGACGATATTATACGCAACAAGATGCGGCACATGGCTTGTGATGGCGAGTACTAGGTCGTGATGAGCCGGGTGCATGATTTCGACGTTCGCTCCCGCCGCGGACCAAAAAGCCGCCACCCGCGCCACGGCCTTTTGGCTCGTCCGCTCGGTTGGCGTCAGTATGTTCCAGCGGTTGAGAAAGAGTGTCGCAAAGCCCGCTTCTGGTCCGGATTGCTCCGTGCCCGCCACGGGATGGGCGGGCACAAATTCGACGCCGGCAGGGAGATGCGGCGACACAGCCTTGATAATGGAAGTCTTCACCGAGCCGACATCCGAGACGATCGCGCCAGGCATGAGATGAGGGCCAATCTCACACGCGACCGCGCCCATTGCCCCGACCGGGATGCAAAGCACGATGAAATCAGCTCCATCCATAGCGGCCGCCACAGTCTCGGCAACGCAATCGGCGAGGGCCAGTTCTTTCACTTTGCCTTGCACCGCAAGGGAACTATCGAAGGCGGCGATCCGCCGTGCGAGCCCCTTGCGGCGGCAAACGCGGGCCAAGGACGAGCCGATCAAGCCCATGCCGATGATGGCGATGCGCTCGAACAGCGGCTCGCTCAATGCAGTGCCAAGACCGTCAGGCACGCGCGCGGCTTTCGATTGCGAGGAAATCAGCGAGGGCGGCGGCGACAAAGCGGTTTGCTTCCTGCGTGCCGATTGTGAGCCGCAGGCAATGCGGGAGGCCATAGGCACCCACCGCGCGCAAGATCAAGCCTTGGCCGAGAAGAAAGTGATTGGCCGCGCGCGCCTGCTGCTCGTCTGTGAAGTGCAGGAGCAGGAAATTGGCGGCGCTTGCCGTGACTTTGATGTCGCCGAGCCTCGCAATCTCGCGCGCCAGCCAGTCGCGCCAAGCCTCGTTGTGAGCCACCGCGCGAAGGATGTGTTCGGCGTCCGCCAACGCTGCGATACCGGCGGCCATCGCCGCGCCGCTCGTATTGAACGGACCGCGAATGCGGTTGATGGCGTCGCATATATCGGAGGAGGCGTAGCACCAGCCGAGCCTGAGGCCAGCGAGGCCATAGATCTTGGAAAAGGTCCGGGTCATTACGACGTTTTCGCGCCATCTCGCAAGCTCGATGCCCGGCTCATAATCCTCACGCTGGACATATTCCGCATAGGCCGCGTCAAGGACAATAAGGATATGCCGGGGCAACTCGCCGGCCAACCGCTCGATGGCTGAAGAGGGCAGGTAGGTGCCCGTCGGATTATTCGGATTGGCGAGAAATACAATCTTGGTCCGCGAGGTCACTTTGGCGAGGATTTCATCAATGCTCGCCGTGAGGTCGCGCTCGGCGGCGACGATGGGGATCCCGCCCGCCGCCAGAATGGCAATCTTGTAGACGAGAAAACCGTGCTCGGTGAAAATTCCTTCATCGCCCGACCCGACATAGGCGGCGGCAAGCAGATGAAGGAGCTCGTCCGAGCCATTGCCGCAAACAATCCTCTCGGGATCGAGGCCGTGTTTTTGCGCGATCGCCAAGCGCAAAGACATGGCCGATCCATCAGGGTAATCGCCAAGATGGTCGGCAAAGTTCCTTAAAGCCTCGCATGCGCGCGGCGAAGGCCCAAGGGGCGTCTCATTGGCGGAGAGCTTGAAAATCCTCCCCACACCTGGAGCCGAACTCTGCCCGGGAACGTAGGGATCGATCGCCATGACGCCGGGCCGAGGTTGCGGCTTCGTCTCGGTTTTTCGCGGCTCGATTTTATTCATTTCATAGGACTCCCGGTGGCGGTCATTGCGCCGCGTCTCTTTGCAGCTCGCTGGCGTCGCAGCGCGCCGCATGGCCGCCAATTTCAACAATTCGAGGCGTGCCGGCGCCCGCGGCGGCAATGGCCGTCTGCCACGCCTCGGCCGCATCGGGCTTTGCCGCAACCAGCAAAGAAACTTCTTCCTTGAGAGGAGATCTGCCTAAAATCTCCAGCTGTGGCCCAAGTGAAACATCATCCCCGGATGTTGATACGTCATAGAGAACAATGTCGCGAACGGCGGCCTCGGCGAGCGGCTTCGCGATAACAAAGACCGGCAACCCCGCGGGATGATCTGGCCGCTCAACGAATGGCAGCCTCGCGATAACCTTGGGCGCCGCTGGATCGGAAAGAGCCCGCCACCAAGGCTTTTGTTGCGATGCGACGCGCACGAGGCCAAGGTCTCCATGGGAGGCCGCCACCGCCTCGACAACTCCGGCGGCGTCAGCTTGCGGCACATAAGGGACGGTAAAGCCGAAATGGAACCGGCAGCAATCGCGCATTGCGGCGTCGCCGCCAGAGATATCGGCATGGACGCTGTAGCTCGACTGAACGAATGTGAATGTTGAGATGATGATGCGCCAGATCCCTTCGACGGTATCGAGCGGCAGCAGGCCATGGTGGCGCGCGATCAAAGCCCGCATCATATCGGCCTCGCGTGCCGGGCGGAAAGCCAACCCGCCACCTTGCCGCGCTTTGGCCTCGATGAGCCGATGAATGATTTCCCCTCTTTTGATGAGGAACTCGTGCAGTGCGGCGTCGATGCGGTCTATTTCGACGCGAAGATCAGCAAGGGTTTCGAAGCGCGGCGTTTCAATCATTTTGTGCCAGTTCACAGGAACTTGCTGCTCTCTTAGAGCATTTTTCAGGCGTATGAAAAGCAAGCCCTGCGCAACCGGAAGGGCCGTCTCGGGGCGGCTGACTCAGCCATCTATTCTTGACTCATGTCAAGGCACGCCAGCGCAGGCTTGCGGTACATAGCCACCGAGCTTGGAGCTTTTAAGGTGCAGTTGGTTCGGTCTTATGCGCACCAACGGCGGGTGCGCCAAAGCCGCGAAGCAGAAGCAAGCGCCGCGCGCGTCAGCATAGTCGAATCAGCCGGATCTTACTTGCTCTTTCCATAGGAGATCAGTCATGGCCGAACCATCAAAATTACCCGTGAAAACCGAGAGAAAGGGCGTGGCGCCGAGACATTGGCCGCCGTTTGATACTTTCCGCCGCGAAGTCGATCGCTTGTTCGATAACTTCATGGGAGGCGGATGGCATCTACCATTTGGGCGGCAGACGTTTGATATGGACGTGGGCTGGCCGCGCGATATGAGTCTCGCCATGATCCCCGCCGTCGATGTCGCCGAAAAAGAAAAAGAGTATGAAATCACGGTGGAACTGCCGGGATTGGATGAAAAGAGTATCGATATTAAACTTTCAAACCGCACGCTCACGATCAGGGGCGAGAAGAAGGAAGAGAAGGAAGAACGCGAGAAAGACTACTACCTCTCCGAGCGCCGCTATGGCTCGTTCTCGCGCTCCTTCGAGGTGCCAGATACGGTGGACACCTCGAAAATCGAGGCGAGCTTTGCCAAGGGTGTTCTAACCCTCAAGCTGCCAAAGAGCGCCGACGCGCAGAAGAGCGAGAAAAACATCGAGATCAAGGCTGCTTAAGCCTCTGCCCGCCTAGGGCGTCAGATGAGGACCTTGGGAGCTGACCGTGCCTTTGCCGGCCAGCTCTTTTTTATTCAGGCCGAGGCATAAGACCAAGCTCAGTGACATTCCAAATAACTGCCGCGGCAAGAATAGTATCCGCTGCCATGACGTACCAATAGCTCATGGTTTCGGTGATGCGGGGCTGCAGCCAATTGAGGGCGCCGCTGAGCAGCGCCGCGAGCGGCAGTAGGGCCGCGAGCGCCCCCGGGAACCGCCAGCCCCGGTCCCGCCAGCGCTTAATGCTTAGATTATGGTAGCAAATCGCGATGAGCAGAACGGCGAAAGCATAAAATACGAGGTAAGCGAATGCCGCCGCCGTCTGCCAGGCGAGAAATGGGCTGCGCGAAAGATCGTGCTCGGTGAAAGGCGCGAGCATCAGCCAGCCCCAAGTCGAGGCCGCGAGCGGCGTCGCGAGAAGGAGCGTGCCTTGCCGCCATGTTGGCGCATCGATGCGGCCCTCGTCGCTGCGAAAGCCGTAACGATTAAGATATTTGCCGATGGCCGGTGCCATTAATCTCTCAACAATTCATTGATGGCGGTCTTGGCGCGTGTCTTCGCATCAACGGTTTTGACGATGACGGCGCAGTAAAGCGAAGGGCCGGGCGTGCCATCGGGCAAGGGCTTCCCCGGCATGTTCCCTGAGACGACCACAGAATAAGGCGGCACATAGCCGGTGTGGATTTTCCCGGTCGAGCGATCGACGATCTTGGTCGAGGCAGAGAGAAAAGTCCCCATGGCGAGCACCGACCCACGCCCGACGATGACGCCCTCCACGATCTCGGAACGGGCACCGATAAAGCAATCGTCTTCAATGATCGTCGGATTGGCTTGCAAAGGCTCGAGCACGCCGCCGATGCCAACGCCCCCCGAAAGATGCACATTCCTGCCGATCTGCGCGCAGGAGCCGACGGTCACCCATGTATCCACCATCGTCCCTTGATCGACATAGGCGCCGAGGTTGACGAAGGAGGGCATAAGGACGACGCCGGGAGCGATATAGGCCGAGTGCCGGACGATGCAATGCGGCACGGAACGGAAGCCTGCCGCGGCATAGTCTCCGGTGCCCCAGCCGGCGAATTTGGAAGGGACCTTATCCCACCACAAGGCGCCGCCCGGTCCCCCTCCAATCAAGGTCATATCATTGAGGCGGAAAGATAAGAGAACCGCCTTCTTGACCCATTGATTGACCTTCCAGGAATTTGGCCCGATCACCCCTTCCGTTTTTTCGGCGACGCGAAGTTTTCCACAATCGAGGAGCCGTAAAACTTCTTCGACCGCTGCGTGAACCTCGTCGTGCGTATCGGCGGTGACATTGGCAATGTCGGCGAACGCTAGGTCGATGATGCTTTCGAGATCGGCCATGCCGCTCTCCCTCAGATGAAATACATCAGATTTTCTTGTGCCCGGCTGCTAAAAGCACACATCTCGGCAAGGGTAAGGTTATCGAGCACCGTAGCAATCGCGTTGCGAGCCTCAACCATCACCAGGCGCACACAGCAGGTTTTTTCATCGACACAATCTTCGCACGGCTGGTAGCCGTATTTGCTGGCGCAAGCGATCGGTGCCAGCGGCCCGTCGAGGACGCGCACGATATGCCCGACCTTGATGTCCTGGGCCGGCCTTGACAAACTATAGCCGCCCCCCTTTCCTTTTTTTGAAAAAACAAAACCGGCGTTTCGCAACTCGGCAAGGATGGTATCAAGAAATTTCTTCGGAATGCCATTGGCAAGCGCAATGTCGCCAACCAGCGACGCGGTCCCCGCTGGCCGCCTCGCCAAGTGAACCATGGCTTTGAGCCCATATTTGCCTTTTTTCGTCAGCATAGCAATCGCAAGACCCTGCCGAGCTCTAGAACCGAAACAGATGATGATTCACATATATTCAACGAATCCACCAATATCTACGGCTTTTATAGGCTTACAGGCGGCGGGTCTCTTCGGCAACTTCCGCGGCCCGCCAATGGCGCGGAACGCTCGGGCTTAGCTTTAGGGGCTGACTTCGCCGGGGCAGCTCGCGACCTTTAAAGCAAAAAAAACCGGCAGCTTCGGCTAGGCCTGATCCGCGCTAGCGGAAAACGGCGCGGCTCCTTTCATGGAACTGCATTGATCCCGTCATACAACTGAAACATGAAGTTGCAATTGCTCATTAACTGGCTGCCACCAATGAGCTGGCCGTATCTTTGCGCATTAGGAATTGAGCGCGGCTTTCGCGGGAGTTCCTGAGGCCTTTGGATCATGAAGAGGCGAAGCGTTGTCCCTCATTCGTCCCAAGCTGAACCGGCGAAGGAACGCATTTGAGATGGCGTCCTGCATCTCGAAGCTATTTTGGGCATGCAGCCGTGGCCAATTTCGATGTCACTCATCAGGCACCCGGGCTCTTCGAGCGGCACGCCAGATGCCGGGTGCAACAATCAACTAAGGTTCGTAAGCCGGACCGGAAAGAGGGAGCGGAGGGGGATGGGGATTGAACCCAATAATCTAACTGTGGCGCGCGCTTATGCGCTTTGGGCACCTTTTTACGATCTAGTTTTCGATGAAGTTTTTAAACGCGCCCGTTCCGCGGCGATTGCCGCCGCTGAGGATATTGGCGGGAACATTCTGGAAGTTGGCGTCGGCACCGGCCTATCGCTTCCGTCCTATGGCCGGGAGAACCGCCTTGTCGGTGTCGATCTTTCCGAGCCGATGCTGCGCAAAGCGCAAGAGCGCAGCCATGAATTGGGGCTGCGGCATGTTGAAGGCCTTGCCGTTATGGACGCCGCTCAAATGGCTTTCGCGGACGAGTCATTTGACGTCATCGTCGCGCAGCTCGTCGTCACGACAGTGCCAGACCCGGAAGGAACCTTGGATGAGTTTTTGCGGGTTCTCAAACCTGGGGGAGAAATCGTGCTCGTCAGCCGCGTTGGCGCCGATAAGGGCATTCGTCTTGCTGTAGAGCGAGCCCTCACCCCCCTCACTAGTCTCATGGGTTGGCGCCTCGAATTCCCCTTTGACCGCTACCTGCGCTGGGTCGAGCGGACCCCCAACGTCAATGTGCTAGAAAATCGCGCGATGCCGCCGTTCGGGCACTTTTCTCTCATCCGGTTTGGCAAATCATTCCCGGCTATCGCCCAGCAAGAGCCGCATATGGGAGTCCATGCAGGGATGTAATCAGCTCGGCGCTGCCGAGGCCAAATTCACTTTTCGGACCTTCCGATCTCGCAGTTTTTCCTCAAGCAAGACTCCAATCATACTAATCTAAAGAAGGAGGTGGTGATGCGCGATTTTTTCGAAGTTCTTAGGGAGCAGCGCTGGGATGATCATCGTTATTATCATCACAGCCGCATCAATCAGTCGCTCCATTTATTCAGCGCGATTAGCTTTCTCTGTGCTTACGTCCTCATTTTTACAAATCCAGTGGCCGCTGCATTGACGGGCTGGCTGGCCGCGATGGTTACGCGCCAGCTCGGCCATTTTGTGTTCGAGCCAAAGGGCTACGATGAAGTCAACCACGCGACACACGAATATAAAGAGCAAATCAAGGTCGGCTACAATCTGCAGCGCAAAGTTGTTCTCATGACGATCTGGGCGCTTTCCCCCGTTGTTCTTTATTTCGATCCGACTTTATTTGGTATATTCGATCCCCACACAAACTCCACAAGCTTCATCCAAAAAGTCGCCATCGTTTGGCTTTTCATTGGCATTGCGGGAGTGATCTACCGAAGCGTTCAATTGTGCCTCACGCAAAGCGTCGAGACCGGGCTTGCCTGGGTCACCAAAATCCTAACGGATCCCTTTCATGACATTATTCTCTATCATTCGGCGCCGCTGTACCTCATGCGCGGAGAGCTATTCGACTCCATGACGCCAGAGCACTATCCAGCGCGTGTGCGGGTCCGCAAAAGAATTCGCTTCAGGCGCTGAGCGATCATCTCGCCGAGTATTTGGCGTTTAATCGATTTATTTGTCAGCGAGGGATCAAGCCACCACCAGCCGTCTTCTTGCATGGATTTCGCGGCCGCCATAAACCGGCGCGTCACCTCCGCGAAGTCCTCATCCGTGTAGTTAAGGCTGAAAATCAGTCGCCCCGTACCGGTCCAGCTTAGCGCTAGCCCCTCCGCCCGCAGGTAATACTGCAGCACCCAGTTATACCGGGACGGTTGCGTGTAGATAACGCTCCAGATGGATGACATGTGAGCAATGCGGAGCGGAAGGCCCGCCTCCTGCAAGTACCCATTGAACTTAACCGCTCGATTGTCCCACACAAGGTCGAGTTGGCTATAAATGTCCTTTACCGACGGGCCTTCGAGCCGCGTCAGAAACGCGTGCATCGCTGCCATCACATAGGGGTGCGAGTTGAACGTGCCTCGGGCGAAGCAAATATCCGCTGGCCGGTCTTCCTTGTACCGCTTCATCAAGTCTCTGCGGCCACAAACCGCGCCGATGGGCAACCCTCCGCCAAGGGTCTTCCCATAGGTGACGAGATCCGCGTGGATACCGAAATATTCCTGCGCGCCGCCATGGGCGAATCTGAAACCGGAAAATACCTCATCGAAAATCAAAATAATATTGCGCTCGGTGCATACGGCTCGCAGGCGGCGCAGCCAAGCCCTGTAAGCTTCCTTGTCAAAGCCAGCGCGCCTCGAGCTGTCTACAAGCGACGAATCGCCAGGCGGACCGGAATTCACATGCAATGCTTGCAGCGGATTTACCAAGACGCATGCAATATCCCGCCTGCCGCGCAGAACCCGCAATGTGTCATCCGACATTTCCTTCAGTGTGTAGGTGTGATCGGCCGGCAAAGGGTTGCCGATACCAGGTTGGACGTCCCCCCACCAGCCATGATAAGCGCCGGTAAACCGCACTAATTTTTTTCTGCCGCTGTGATACCGGGCAAGACGAACCGCTTGCATGACTGCTTCTGTTCCCGACATGTGAAACGATACTTCGTCCTGCCCAGAGATTGCCTTGAGCCATTGAACATTTATGGCGGTCAGCGGATGATAAGAGCCAAGGACCGGACCAAGCGCGCGCGCGCGTCGCTCGCCTTCCTCAATGCAGTCCTTGTAAAAATCGTAGCCGAAGACGTTGACGCCATAAGACCCGGTCAGATCATAGAAGACGTTACCATCGAGATCGGCGAGAGTAACGCCGGCGCTCGACTCCATGAAAGCTCCGACCGGAAGGTATTTGCGGACAGTATTGGCGAACTGAAACGGGACGCGGTAGGCCTCGGTAAATTGCAGGTCGGAAATCACGTCGCGCGTTTTTTCGGTTAGCCGAGTTGTTTGCGGAAATTTTTCCTTGTACAGTTGCGAAAGACGGACAAACCCATCGGCGCGGCGCCGCGCGATCTCTTCCGGCGGAGAATCCGCGCGAAAAAATACTTCCTCATCATATTCGTAAAATGGAACGAGAGAGGCAACTCGGCGCGCCATTCTTGCGTGCCCAGCAAGCGAGGGGTGCTTGGCTTTCGATAATAAAAGCCTTTGGCGCAGCTTGGCCGCCGCCAGTGTCAATGCCGCAGCTGAGAGGATTATTACTACAATAGAATTGAATGCCATGCCGCGCTGCCTGTCCAGGAGAATCTTCAGAAAACAATGACACTTCGAAACATCATCGCAAAACTCGCCGCGCAAGAAAATCTAAATTTTTGGCTGACCAACCTCCTTATCCCGCGGCGCTTGGCGACGCGGTTCATGGGCTGGTTTAGTGAAATCGAACACCCCTTCATTCGTGATTTTTCAATCGCTATCTGGCGTTTTTTTTCAGACCTCGACTTGAGTGAAGCAAAAAAAACTCATTTCAAAAGCCTGCATGACTGTTTTATCCGGGAGCTCAAGGAAGGGGCACGGCCCTTCGACCGGGATGAAGCGGTGGTTGTTAGCCCCTGCGATGCGATCGTTGGCGCGAACGGCGCCATCGACGGCATCGAGTTGATGCAAATCAAGGGTTTTTCTTACACCTTGCACGATCTGTTAGTGGATAAAAACATTGTCGACCTCTACCGTGGCGGCCGCTATGTCACGCTGCGGCTGACTTCAAGCATGTATCACCGTTTCCATGCACCCCATGATTGCCGGGCTGAACGCGTAACCTACATCTCCGGCGATGCTTGGAACGTCAACCCAGCCGCGCTCAAGCGCATCGAAAAACTATTTTGCAAAAATGAGCGGGCAATTATCCAGACGAGACTCCTATCCTCGAAAGCCCCCATTACACTCGTGCCCGTTGCCGCCATCCTTGTCGCTAGCATAAGGCTGAACTTCCTTGATATGCCGCTTGATGCGAGTTATCGCGGGCTGGATGTGTTCAACTGCGATGTATTATTCGCCAAGGGCGACGAGATGGGTTGGTTCCAACACGGATCCACGATCATAATCTTTGCGCCAGATGACTTTACGCTTTGCGACAACGTGCGGGAAGGCAACATCATCCGGGCAGGAGAGCGTCTCATGCGCATCCCAACACCCACCGATTGATCAAACCTCGCCTTTAGATTTATTGCTGTGCCTTCCATGAGGCCATGGCATCATCAAGCGCGTTGCGCCCGGACGGCCCCTTTTCGAAAGTTAGTTTAGCGATGTGACCGTCGGCTAAAACCAATGGGATATCGAACCATTCGCGCGATCGCATGAGTTCAAGATTCTCCGCCTCGGCATCCCCTCGGCTCAAACCAACAAGAAACGTATTGTCCGTGACCGGCACCGATATGCTTTTCAAGGCGTCGCCCGAAGGGGATTCGTCCTTACGCAACAGCACGTTGGCTTGCTTAAGATTGGCAAGCGGGGCATCCGCGGGGACTGAAAAACGCAGTTTTATCGTATGCGAAGCCGGCAGGGTCTTATCGAAATTTTTTTCGATGAGCATATCCGCGTGCAAGCGCTGGTCAGGGATTTCAATCTCGGCATGAACAGCCGTACCGAGCGGGTCGTCCGAACCATTGCTGATGTTTTCCATGCGCCAAACCACCGTGCCAAGGAGTGTTTTGACCTTGGTACGTTCTTCCGGCGCCTCCATCAGCAAGGCGGCTCTGCGGGCAACGGGGACCGCTGGTGTCGCCGCGCTGGTGCCGGCTTTGGCCGTGACATTACCCGTGGCCGCCAGGCCAGGGGTCGTCATGCCCGCATCAACCCGGTCAACGAGTTTCCCTCCCCCCGCGGCCTCCCCTTGCGCCGCCGAGGTCGAAGCTGGCAGGCGCAGCACGAGATCTTCCGGCCGATCACGCAATTTGTAGGCGGCGATGGCAATCGCCCCAATAATACAGCCAACGACGACGGCAACGATTCCGATACGTTTGGCGGCTTCCCGATCGCCCACAGGCACCTTTGCGAAGAGATGGCGCGGATCGGGCCAGAAGCCTCCGCGAAGCGCCTTCCTAGCCGCGAAGCTTGAAGTCTCTTGAGGCGCGGCGAGCTCATTGGCGCTTGAAAACTTTTCTTCTTCCGGTTGGCCAATGCCTGGTGGCTCGCCCAATGGCGTAAAGGCGTCATTGGCCCGCGGCGATCCGCCGCGCGGCGCTGGCGGCACAGGCATTGGTAGTGGCGGATCTCGATCCTGGTAGGCCTCGGCTCGATCGCGCCCGAGCGTGTTATCAACCTCGGCCTGCCGACCGAAGCGGCGGGCGCCTGAATCGCCGTTCGGCGGGCGAACTTTGAGGTTCTGAGGCACCACGAGGGGAGCGCGGCTGGCCCTATTTGGGTTTGGCGCAATGGGCGTGCGCGACAGTCTGCTTGGCGGAGCGCCGACGGGCGGCGCGGCAGGACGAGCCTCAAAATCGGTCAAGGGCCGGCGATCGCCGGCGGCCGCTTGCGCGGCAATCTCTGTCTCTAAGCGCGCAACGGCTCTCTCCAGAGCTTGCGCTTCGCGGTCGATCACATTCTCCGGCACCGGCGGATCGAGGTTGCGGAGTTGGTTAAAAAGCGCCTTGCGCGCCCGCTCATAGACAGCCTGACGCGTCTCTGGGGAGGACTGGGCAAGCGCCGCGACGGCTTTTGCGAGCAGCGGATAGTAATCGGCCATGCTGCGTTGGAAGCATTAGATCGATGTTTCGTCAAGGAGCCTAGTATGATAGCTCTCAGTCGCGGAAGGGGTCGTGAACAAGAATCGTGTCGGTTCGTTCAGGGCTCGTCGAAAGCAAGGCGACGGGCGCTTCAATGAGTTCCTCGATCCGCCGTACGTATTTGATCGCCGGCGCGGGCAGCGCCGCCCAGGATCGCGCCCCCTGCGTCGAGCTCCGCCAGCCTTCAACCGTCTCGTAGATGGGCTTAACGCGCGCTTGCGCGGCCTGGCTTGCTGGCAGCCGGCTAAACCGCTCGCCATCGAGGTCATAGGCGACGCAAACTTTGAGTTCCTCAAATCCGTCGAGGACATCGAGTTTGGTGAGCGCGATGCCATCGATCCCCGACGTTTTCACCGTCTGCCGGACGAGCACGGCGTCAAACCAGCCGCAGCGCCGGCGCCGCCCGGTGACAGTGCCAAATTCCCGCCCCCGGTCGCCGATCCGTTCGCCTGTCTGATCCTTAAGCTCGGTCGGAAACGGTCCCGCCCCGACCCTTGTGGTATAGGCCTTGGCGATGCCGAGCACATAGCCAATCGCCTTTGGGCCGAGGCCCGCCCCCGTCGCGGCGTTGGCGGCGACCGTATTCGATGAGGTGACGAAGGGATAAGTGCCGTGGTCGATGTCAAGCAGGGCGCCCTGGGCGCCCTCGAACAAGATTCGTTTTCCGGCGCGCCGCGCGCGCTCGAGCACTTCCCAGGTCGCCTCCATGAAAGGCAGGACTTTTGGCGCGACGCAGTCCAATTCGGCGCGGACCATTGTTTCCGTTACCGGCTCCAATCCGAGTCCGCGGCGCAGCGGCCCGTGATGGGCAAGGAGTCGCGCGATTTTCTGGTCCAAGGTATCGGGCTCCGCCAGATCCATGAGGCGGATGGCGCGGCGGCCGACTTTGTCTTCATAGGCCGGGCCGATGCCGCGCTTCGTCGTGCCGATTTTTAGGGCTTCCGTCTTGGCCTCCTCGCGATGGGCGTCGAGTTCCCGGTGCAGCTTTAGGATCAGCGTCACATTTTCGGCTATTTTTAAATTTTCGGGCGTGACCTTGACGCCTTGCGCCTCGAGCTTGGCGATCTCATCGACAAAGTGATGCGGATCAAAGACAACGCCATTGCCGATGATCGAGAGTTTCCCGGGGCGCACGATGCCGGACGGCAAAAGATTGAGCTTATAAACTTTGTCATCGATGACGAGCGTGTGCCCCGCGTTGTGCCCGCCTTGGAAGCGCACGACGATATCGGCTTTGAGCGACAGCCAATCGACGATCTTGCCTTTTCCCTCGTCGCCCCACTGCGCGCCAACCACCACCACATTCGCCATAAGGAAACCGCCTTGTCAGAAGGTTTGCCCGGCCAAAGATCGGGCAAAAATAAACCCGGCGCAAACGGGCTGCGCCGGGCCTCTTGCTAGAAAGGGCTACACGCGGATGGCGGGGGAGTAAAGTTTTATGGGGGGCGGCGCTAGATGGGAGCGGATTGACCGATTGCGGCTTCTCAACTTATTCGGGGGGATCTCGCCCATGGTAGCCTTTGCCATGCGCGAAGGCCGAAGAGGTTAATTTTGCCGCAGGCGGGCAAAACATACGCCTGGTCATCACCTCAACCGACTCCCGGCACTTCCCGATCTTTGGGGATGACAGCGTGCTTTGTGACGAAAAGTTGGGATCCAGCGGGAGCTTAAGTTTGGCTGGCGCGTTTTTTATTTGCGTGCCCACCGCCTTATCAGCCGCTTCCGATGCGGGGAAATGAAGGGGAAATGAGCTATTTTGGTTGGCCCAGCAGCAGGATCGGCGGGTTGAGCGTGGCGGTCACCCCTCCCTCTGTCGCCGTGACATTGACGGTTTCCTCCGTGTAGGCGTCGCCGGGCGTCGTTAGGTTTACCGTAAAGGCGCCGCCAGTGGCGGCAACTGTCTCCACGGTCGAGCCATTGACGGCGATCGTCACCAGGCCGTTGGGGAAGCCGAAGCCCTGGAGGGTGAAGGGCATTCCGCCGGTCATATAATACGGAGGGTTGGCGATCGCATTCGTCGCCGGATCGATGACTTCGATCTGAGGCGTGAGGGTGGCGACGATGGAGAGCGGCGTCGCGGCGATCACGGTTCCGCCCTGGACGGCCTGCAGGTAGTAGTCGCCGAGCGGCACGGTTGCGGGAATGGTTCCCGGGCAGATCCACTGGGCGTTGGCGGTAGGTAGCAGGGCGCTTCCCAGCGTCCAGCTCTCGCCGACGCCAACCAGGACGAGGTCGACGACGCCCGTAGTGGCGGTCGTCAGGGACAGGGGCGGGCCCCATTGCGACCAGGTCAGCTGGTCCCCACAGCGCGCCTCGAAGACGTAGGTCTTGCCAGGGGTGAGGGCCGTCGCCTGATAGGTGTAGAGAAAGGAGCCGACGTTGGACGGGGCGGCGATCGTCTGGGTCTGCCCTTGGTACTGGATCTGCGCCTCCGTCGGAGTTCCTGACGAGGTGTTTGGCCATTCGAGCTCCAGGGCGTGAGAGCTGTCGATGGGAAACTGCGAGCCGATCGCGGTAATTGAGCTGCCCGGCGTCGCCTCCTTCGCCGTCGCCATGAGGGTCGGAGCGACGAGCTGGGGCTGGTTAAAGGCGCCGACGATGGTCGGGCCGGGGTCGAGGGGATGGGTGACCGAGAGCGTCAGGGTCGAACCGACGATGGAGAAGGCACATTCGGTGAACCCGAGGCTTGCGCACTGAGGGCCGGCGTTGTTGAGGCTGTTGAAGAGGCTCACGAGAGGCGCCGCTGCCGGGCCGACGATCACCTCGCTCCCGTCGACCTCTCGCGGAACAGTCTGCTGCCACCAGTCGACATCGCTGACGAAGTTGCTGCTGAGGAAGAAATTGCCCAGTCCGGTAAGGAAGTTGTCGAAGAATTGGTCGACGTTCGCGCCGAAGTTATCGGCGTTCAGCGAAGCGTTGGAGAGCGTCGCTATGACGACTGGCGAAAAGTTGAAGGGCTGGACGGGCACGGGCGTGCTCACACTCAGGTCGGCGTCAAAGTTGATCCGCCACTCTGCGCTAAGGGGCCCAGCGTTGAAGTAGAAATTTCCCCCGGGAAGTTGGAAGTCGATCGCAACGTTTGCCGGGGTCGAGCCCTGGGCCGGCGACACGCCGGCGAGCACCGTTCCGCTGGAAGCGAGCGTGCAGCTGACGTTGCTTACCGACTGGCCGGCCACCTGGGTGAACTGGTTGGCGAGATCCTTCTGCTCGGTCGGTAGGAGGTTGGTCCAGGCGTTGTTGAAGAGCTGGCCGAGCGGAGTCAGCACGAAGGGGGTGATCGGCGAGAGCTGGCTGACCAAGGAGGCCGGCAGCAGTGGAAGGACGGACAGTAAAGACTGGTTCAAAAACTGGTACTGACCGTTTTGGGTCGCCTCGGCGTTGAGCGGGCCGTAGGCGAGCGAGATCACGACGTTCAGGGGGTTCGCGGACACATCTGTCATTGCGTGTTCTCTTCTCCGGCGCTTGAGTTTCAACCCGACCCTATTTGTACAGGTTTCCGGGCATGTACCTTACGTTCGGATAGGGTATACTCGCCAATATGCTTGAGATTGATCATTACACTAGACCGCATTCTCCACATCCTTCGTTTGTAGGAGGCGTTGCAAACTAATGCTAACCTCCAGAAATTTGAGTTGCCGTATTTACGATGGCCGGTACAGACGATTAGGAGAATTGTAGAGACCTGGTTCGTACAGCAAGCCGCTGCGGCAACCTCGGTAGGGCGGAAAAGAGCCTCTGACCAGCGCCATCGCCTTTCGGGTCACTGGTCCCCAACAATTTTGCCGACCTTCCCTGGCTTCGTCGAAAGCTGGTCTTTTGGACGCCCTCGGTCCAGGCCTTTCGCTCTCCACCGGGGACGCCCGGCACGCCGTAATGACCGATTGGCGACTCCAATCTTACCAAAAAGTTTCACGTGAAACATCTTGGTAAGATTTCACCCGGGATTCGGTCAAAAAACTGCCGTTTCAACCACAGTTTCAAAATAAGGTCTGCGACGATGCGACTCATGCGCGACCGTCATTGCGAGCGGAGCGAAGCAATCCAGGTCCCACGGCAGCGCCTGGATTGCTTCGTCGCTTTGCTCCTCGCAATGACTGCCAAGGCATGGGTTTCACTCAGAGAGAACTGGTATAAAAACTCACGAGATCGCCGCCGCAACCTCGGCGCGCACAACCGGCAGAAGCTCCTCCTCAAACCAGGGATTGCACTTCAACCAGGCGTTATTGCGCCAAGAGGGGTGCGGCAGCACGAGAAGGCGCGGCGTTGAGCCGGCGAAATCACGCCAGCGGCGAATGATCTCGCCCGAGGGAAGATTTTTGGGCAGCGGGCGCTCGAGACAGGCGAAATGGTAATTTATCGCGTAGCGGCCGATCGCCAAGATGAGGCTTATTTGCGGCAGGGCGGCAAAAAGCTTGTCGTGCCAATGGCCCCGGCATTCCCGGCGCGGCGGCAGATCGCCCTTATGGAGATCATGGCCAGGGAAGCAAAAGCCCATCGGCACGATAGCGACCTTCGCTCGATCATAAAAAACCTCGCGGGAAACGCCCATCCATTGCCGCAAGCGGTCGCCCGAGGCATCGTTGAACGAGAGGCCGGTCTCGTGCACGCGGATGCCCGGCGCTTGGCTTGCAACCAGGAGCCGCGCTGTCATCGAAACCCGCAGAACGGGCCGGGGCTCATGCGGCAACGCCGTCTTATAGGGTGATTCGACGCAAATCCGGCACGCTCGAATGCGCGATTCGAGCTTTGCGAGCGCGCTGCCATTGATATCAACTGCCAAGTCAAGTGTCTCCGGCGGGGGGCTTTCCCGGAGAGGAGCATTCGCTCTCAGGGCAAGAAACCGCCTCTCCCGCCGCGCGCCAGGCCCAAACCAGTCTCAATTGCGAACAAGTCAAAACATTATATGCGCGGGCCGTTAATCTTTTTCGAGCATCGTTTCCGCCGTTTCGCTAGCGCGAAGGAGAGTTGGCCTCGCAATATGACGGATGCGATTGCCGATAGCTTTGCCGTGGAGGCCCAGAAAGCAGCTGCGGCCACGGTTCCCCGCCACCAGCGGGAGGCTGGCCGCGCTCCCAACGCTGCTCCGCCCGGGCCATCGCCAGATTATAGCTTCGAACCGGAGATGCTCCGTCTTTACGCTGACGCGCGGCGTGCCTCGAGCCCGGTGGTTGCTGGCTTGAGCCTCATCGTTGCCGCCACGGCCACCGTTTGGTTGGATTTGGCAATCGTTCTATCGTGGCTAGGCTTTGCTTTGAGCGCGCTTCTTGCGGCGCATTGGCTTTCGGCAAAACTCATCGCGGCCGACGAGACTAACGGATTTAGCGCCCACGTCTGGCGGGCCAAATTCGTTGCCTGCGAGATTTGGCAGGGCATGAGCTGGGCCGCGATTGTGTGGCTCATCGGCCGGACGGGCGATATCGAGGCCCGCGCCCTCGTTCTCGTTTTGCTTCTGTTCATTGCGGCAATGAGCACGACGGCCTCGGCCGCCATCCGATTCGCGGTGACCGGCGCGCTCACTCCCATCACGCTTGCCATTGTCGGTCTTCTTTTCTCCGCCGAGCCCTCGCATGGCACGGTCGCCCTGATCGCGCTTGTTTGCGCCACGCAGCTCTACGTTATGCTCCTTGCGCGCCGCTTCCGGACCGCTTCCCTCGAGACCCTTTCAATCCAGGCGGAGAAAGACGAGCTCATCGCCGAGCTCGAACAAGCGAAGGCCAATAGCGATCTTGCCCGCCACCGGGCCGAGGCCGCCAATTTGGCGAAGTCGCGCTTCCTTGCGACAATGAGCCACGAGCTTCGCACGCCGCTCAACGCGATTCTTGGCTTTTCAGAAGTCATGAAGGGCGAATTATTTGGATCCCACTCCATCGCCTCTTACAAGGACTATTCAAACGATATTCATGCCAGCGGCCAGCATCTTTTGATGTTGATTAACGAGATCCTGGACCTCTCCCGTATCGAAGCTGGCCGTTTTGAACTGAAGGAAGAACCGGTGGCCCTCGCCGCCATCGTCGAGGATTGCCGGCGCCTTTTGAGCTTGCGCGCGAAAAAGCGCAACATCTCCCTCGAGCAGTCCTCCGAAAGGGACTTGCCCAAAATCCTCGCCGATGCCCGCGCGATCCGCCAAGTTGTTCTCAATCTTTTATCAAATGCGATAAAGTTTACCCCGAGAGGAGGATCCATCAAAATCCGCGTTGGCTGGACGGCGAAAGGGGGCCAGTATGTGGCAGTGCGCGACACGGGTCCTGGCATTCCAGAGCATGAGATCCCGGTCGTCATGTCCTCATTCGGCCGAGGGTCGCTCGCGCAAAAAAACGCCGACGAGGGCTCGGGCCTCGGCCTGCCGATCGTCAAGGGCCTCGTGGAACTTCATGGCGGAATCTTCAAACTCGAATCGAAGCTTCATGTCGGCACGGAAGTCATCGTGATTTTTCCGGCCGAGCGCGTCATTGACTGCTTGCCACCGGCCGGGGAAGACCTTATGAGATCGGCCTCCGACGCCTGGCGGCGGCAGGGCATCTCCCCAGCGGCTTGAGGGGCATGCCCGCGTCAACATGGGTTGCTGCGGCTCAAAGGGAGCCCCGCCTCTGAAGTTCGGACCAAAGCTTGCCCCGGCCAAAATTAGGCGCGCTGCCGGGACCAAGGCGAGTCGGCCTCCCCCTTTGCAAGGAACTTCCCAAATGCTGACGCGATTCAAGGCGACTATCTTGACCGTGGCCTTGACCCTAAGCCTCAGCGCGATCAAGCCCGTCTTCGCCGAACCGCCAGCCACGGGCCCATCCGCCCCGGAGGCTCCGCCCGCTCAGCATCCTTCGCCTACGAGCTCGGGCAGTGAACATCCCTCGGACAAGACGGAAAATGCCTTGCCGCCGGCAAGCACGACGTCCCATGAGCTTGCGCTTCCGGGCCGCGCGCTTCGTTTCAAGGCGATTGCCGGGGCGGTGCGCCTCAACGATGCGGCAACACTCGCCCCGCGGGCGGATATCGCCACCCTGGCTTTCCTTCTCGATGGGGCGGATGCCGCCAAGCGCCCGGTGACCTTTGCCATCAATGGGGGTCCCGGTGCCGCCTCCGCCTGGCTCAACCTTGGCGGCATTGGGCCATGGCGTCTGCGTCTCGACGAAAAAGGACCCTCCCCGTCACAGCCGCCGATCGCCGTGGAGAACGCCGAGACATGGCTCGATTTTACGGATCTGGTCTTCATCGATCCGCCGGGGACGGGCTACAGCCGGATTCTCGCAAGCGGTGAGGAAACGCGGCGCCATTTCTACTCCGTTGGCGGCGATATCGATGCGCTCGCCGTGACTATCCGCAAATGGCTTACGCAAAATCACCGGCTGGAAAGCCCGAAATTCCTCGTCGGCGAGAGCTACGGCGGATTTCGTGGGCCGAAGCTGGCGAGGAGGCTCCAGGATGAAGAGGGGATCGGTGTTCAAGGGCTGGTCCTGATTTCGCCCGTGCTCGATTTCGGCTGGTTCGAAGGTGCCAATAATCCACTGACGTTTGCGGCGAGATTGCCGTCGCAAGCGGCCGCCGCGAGAGGAGTTTCGGGGCCGAACGGGCGGGCGGCGTTGACCGATGTGGAAGCCTACGCGGCCGGGCCCTACCTCGCCGATCTTTTGCGCGGCGAGCGCGATCCTCAGGCCCTCGAACGGATGGCCGACAAAGTGGCGGCCTTGGTTGGCCTTGATCCTTCGCTCGTCCGCAAGCTCGGAGGGCGCATTGATCCGGCGACCTTTGCCCGCGAGCGGGGGCGCGCCAAGGAGAAAGTGACGAGTCTTTACGACGCCGAGATCAGCGGCTTCGACCCGTTCCCGCATGCCGCGTCGAGCGATTACTCCGATCCCCTTCTTGATGCCGTAAAGGCGCCGCTGGCGAGCGCCATGGCTGACTTGACGAGCAATCGTTTCAACTGGCCCGTCGAGACGCGCTACGAGATCCTGAACGAGAGCGTCAACCATGCCTGGAATTTCGGGAGCGGCCGCGAACGCCCCGAGGCGCTCTCGGATTTGAAGAAGGCGATGGCGCTTGACTCTACCATGCGCGTGCTTGTGGCGCACGGCATCACCGACCAAGTCACGCCCTATTTCGCCTCGCAGCTCTTGCTCGACCAAGTGCCGCCCATGGGCGACGCGAACCGCCTGCGTCTAAAAGTTTATGGCGGCGGGCATATGCTTTATTTCGACGATAAATCGCGCGCGGCGCTGCGCGAGGATGCGCGCAAACTGGTTGCGGGGAAATAGCGCGTGGCGCGCCGGGAATGACCCTCATCTTCGTTCCGCCTTCTCTCACGTCTTTCCGCGCCGGGGAAGGTGGCATAAGCCCGCGTGCCAATTTCGACAAGCCACCAGCTGGACACGGCTCATCAAGTGATGTATCGATTATTGTTTGTTATTTCATGATTTTGAGATATTGATCAGTGAGTGAATGTCCAATTTGCTTTGGCGATGGTGTAAATATTGAAGTTTTCAATGACCGCGATCGCCGCTGCGAATGCAAAAACTGCGGCGAATATCGCTTCACGGGAAGCGCCGGAAAATTACTAGAGCTTCACGGTCATAAGCTTGACAGAGCGCGACTCGGCGCCGAGCTCCGCCGCAAGGCGTATAATCTGGGGCGAGCGCCGTTCCTCCTCACCGAGGTATGGCTTCAGCAATTTTTATAATGCCCTGACCGATCTCATAGCCTGCCCGCGACCCTGGCGCCCTCAAAGGTCGCCATGCCGGTGTAGCAGGCGAGAGCCGCTTTGATGACGCCAAAGGCGAGCGCCGCGCCCGTGCCCTCGCCCAGCCGCAGCCCAAGATCGAGCAAGGGTTTTTTGCCAAGCCGCCGCAACACCTCGGCATGGGGGCCTTCCGCCGAGGCATGCCCGGCCAGGCAATGATCGAGGGCGCTATCATTGAGCGCGTGGAGAATGGCGGCGGCGGCGCAGACCACATAGCCATCGAGGATGACGGGGACGCGCCGCAGCCGCGCCGCCAAAATGGCGCCAGCCATGGCGGCAATTTCCCGTCCTCCGAGCCGGCGCAGCATTTGGAAGGGATCCGTGAGATACGCTTTGTGCAGCGCAACGGCGCGTTCGACGGCGGTTATTTTGCGCAACATGGCGGCGCCATCGAGTCCCGTGCCGAGGCCGACCCAATCGGCGGCCTTGCCGCCATAAAGCGCGAAGTAAATGGCCGCCGCCGCCGTCGTATTGCCGATTCCCATGTCGCCCAGGCAAAGAAGATCGACTCCATTCGCGATGGCTTCCATCCCATAAGCGACGGTAGCGGCAGCCTCTTTTTCCGCGAGAGCCGCGTCGGCCGTAATGTCCTTCACCGGCACTTCAAGCGCCAGCTCGTAGACTTTGAGGCCAAGACTGAAGGTACGGCAGATTTGATTGATGGCCGCCCCGCCCGCCGCGAAATTGGCGACCATGCTGGCGGTCACGGAGGGGGGATAGGCGGAAACTCCCTGGGATACAACGCCGTGGTTGCCAGCAAAGACAGCGACAAGGGGACGATCGAGCGAGGGTTCTGGCTTGCCTTGCCAAGCGGCCAAGAACTCAACGATTTCTTCAAGGCGCCCGAGCGAGCCAGGCGGTTTCGTTAGTGAAGCAAGGCGGCTGGCCGCCTCGGCCCTCGCGCGCCCGCAGGGGCCGGGCATCGACGCCAAAAGATCGCGAAAGGCGGCGAAAGGAGTTTGTGGACGAGGCATGGCGGCGGAAGGCCAGAAGGCCAAAGGGGTGGCGGCTCTTCTAGTCCACGAGAGCCTCCTCGCCAACCTACCCATTCGGGTTGATTTGTTTTTGCAAATGCGATATTGCGTCGCAACATAGCGATGCCGTGGTGTCACTTTTGGTCGCGCGTCGAAGGCCCTGAATCAGTGGGATTTGCGTCGCTCGCGCACTTTCGCAAAGACACATTTTTGTTAGCGGTTGAGTAAGGTTTATGTTGCACTAGCGATATTGCAATGCACTAAAGAGCGAATATTTCTTTGGTCAAGGCCCAAGCGCCGAAGCCATGAGCCTAACAATTTGAGGATTAGCCATGAAACTTCAACTGTCCTTCACCACGCTTTGGCTGACTCCCGCGCTTGCCATGCTGGCAATCGTCACGCTCAGTCTACTGCCTTCTTCCGTCGTCCATAAACCGGGCCTTGCCCGCCTCGCCGCCATCATCGCGCCGATCGGCGGCCAAAATCCCTGCATGGACGGCCGCGCACAGTACAGTAAGGTTCATGGAGGGATGGTCTGCCCGACTGGGCTCCTCCCGCAGAGGAATTAAGCGCGAAGCAAAACGGCGCTCGACAAACGCCGCGTCTTCGAAGAAGAGGGAGCGATGCGCTCCGGCTCGTCGCTCTCAGATGATTTCTGGTTTTGCCTTCACTTTTACACGCGTTTGCCGGTCCCCGGCGGCATGGCGAAACGGCTGGATACATCGCTCGCGCCGTTCGCGCGGGCGATCCGCATGCTGCCCTTTGCCGGGGCTGTTATCGGCGGCCTCGCCGCGGCGGTTCTCGTGGCGGCGGTGGCCTTGGGGCTCCCTCCGGCGATCGCGGGCCCGCTTACCATCGCCTTTCTCGTCGTCTGCACGGGCGCTCTGCATGAGGATGGCCTTGCGGACTGCGCCGATGGCTTTTTTGGCGGTGGCACGCCGCAGCATCGGCTTGCCATCATGGGCGACAGCTACATCGGCGCATTTGGCGCCGCCGCCCTGACCATGAGTCTTTACCTGCGAGCCGCCAGCTTGAGCGTGGTGGCGGGCAATAGCGTTACGCTTGCCGCCGCCGTCCTCATCGGAGCGGCGGCACTCTCGCGCATGGCTTCCCTCATGCCTTTATTGATGTTGCCGCCCGCGAAAGGAAACGGCGCGGGGTTTTGCGCCGGAAAACCAGAGAAATCGGCATTCGTCTTTGCCGCGTGTATGGCCGTGGCAATTTCGCTTGTGCCAGCTCTTGCGGGATCTGGAATTCTTCACGCGCTGAGCGCACTCGCCGCCGCGATAGGCACTGCCTACGCGCTGGTGCCCCTCGCCCGAAGCGTTATCGGCGGCCAAACCGGCGATGTTGCCGGCGCCGCGCAACAAGTCTCTGAAATCGCTTACCTAATCGTTTTTACGGCCTACCAGGGGAGCGGCCCGCGCGGCGCATGAACCGGGCAGCAACTGCGGGCACCGCGCTACGCGCCGGCGAGATATTGGGTGGGATCGACAGGCGTTGTTCCCTTGCGCAATTCGAAATGAAGTTGCGGTGAAGTAACGTTACCGGTTTGGCCAGACTTCGCAATGGTCTGCCCGCGTTTGACGGTATCGCCTCGTTTCACCTCGATATCACCGGTGTTGGCATAAGCGGAAACAAAGCCGTTCGGATGGCGGATTAGGATTAAATTGCCATAGCCCTTAAGCTCGTTGCCGGCATAAGCAACGACGCCGCTTTCCGCTGCCTTGACCGAAGTGCCCTCGGGGACTGCGATGTTGATCCCGTCATTGCCGCCCGGTTTAAACCCTTGAATGATGCGGCCTCGCGCTGGCCAACGAAATTCCGGCGCTGGGGTGGATTGTGCCGTGGGCGTCGCGGCGGCTTGTTTTGCCGGCTCAGCGGGGGCGGCCGCCGGCGTCGCCTTGGGAGCCTCGCCCGGCGTTTCCAGTTTTGCGCTTTTTACGGCATGGGCCGCCTCGGGCTTTCCATTCGGCGCGGGGCCTGGCGCGGGCGTGACGGAAGCGGTTTTCTGCGCCGGCTTACTAGGTTTCTCGGTTTCATGCCGCGCAATTTGCCGCGCGGGCTTGGCGGGAGCCTCCTTCGCCGCGCTTTTGCTCGCCGCCGCTTTTGCCTTATCCGATTTCAGCTTGGCCGCCTGCTCCGCCAATGTGCGGGGCGGCTCACCACGAACCTTAGCTGGCGCGGCTAGAGCGGCCGCCTTCGGAGCCTTCGCAGAGGCCGACGGCGGCGGCTTGGCGCCGCTCGATGCCGCCAGCGCGGCATTGTAAACGGGGATTACGATGTGGCTTCCGGGCTGAATCTGCGAGGCCGACGAAAACCCATTTGTGCGCACGAGCGCTTCGACCGGAACGCCGTAGCGGTTCGCCAGAATGGCGGCGCTTTCGCCCTGCGCGACGACGACGGGCGAGCCGCCTTGCGCCGACCAGCCGGCGACGCTTTGACCGTGGCTAGGCAGGGGCGAGACGGCGATCCGCGGCCCGGGCTGCGACGGCGGCGGCGGCGGCGGCGCATAGGTGCTGGCTGTTGGCGCGGCGAGCGGCCGCGATTGGACGGGCGCTACCGGCGCGGCCGCTGTGTAGCCAGGCGACGGCGCGCTGCCGGTCGCCGAGGTCTGAAAAGGATTGGAGAGGGGATCGCCCAGGCGCTCGGAATTGGCGCAGCCAGCCAGCATGCCGGCGGCGGCCACGACCAAGGCTAGGCGGGCTGCAATATGCGGCTTCAAAACATTTGCAAATAAAGTCATGACGCAACTCACGAACGCGGTGGCTAACCTTATCTGGTGCCAAGCAGGTTAAGGTTCGGTTTAAGATGAATGAATGTTCAGCAAAAAATTGAAAAATTTACGGACGCGCCTGTGTTTCGACGAGATTTTATAACGCCCGCGCCTCACCGGGCAGAAGCGCCTGCAGGCGGCAGGGCGACGGGGCGCGCGGCTAGATCGGCGAAGCGGTGTGGTACGAACATCTCGCGCGGCACGCTCTCTAGCGAGCGCAAACGGCCGGTGCCGCTAATGCCGCGGGCTCGCAACCCCAAGACAAACGCCGCACGGTCTCGCGCGCTCCCCAAGGCCTGCATTTCGGGCGGGTTCGCCATCAGCGGCGAGTTTTGTTAGCGAAGGCCCGCGGCATAACGGGAAAGCGTTGCCTCGTCTGTAAAATCCAAGCGCAGCGGAGTGACGGAGATTTGGTTACGCGCCATCGCCTCGAGATCGGTGCCTCGGCCAGGCGCCGAGTCGCCACGCTCGACCGAAATCCAATAATAGGGCTTGCCCCGCCCGTCGGCGCGCTCTTCGACAACCACCGTTTGCGCGTCCCGCCGACCTTGCTTCGTGATCGCCACACCTTCCACGGCATCGGGGGGGCATGGGGGAAAATTGACGTTGATGATGATTCCTTGCGGAATGCCGACGCCGAGAATCTTTTTAATCAGCCCGGGGGCGTGAGTCTCGGCGCATTCCCAAAAAGCTTCATCATGACCGACCGGGCCATAGGCTTGCGACAGAGCGAGCGATGGCACGCCAAGGCTCGCCGCTTCGAGGGCGCCCGCCACCGTGCCGGAATAGGCGAGATCCTCGGCCACGTTCTGGCCATTGTTAACGCCCGAGAGAACAAGGTCCGGCGTCGCCCCTTCGAGCAGTCGGCGCACCCCCATGATGACGCAATCGGTCGGCGTGCCCTTCACGGCATAATGACGGGGCGAAATTTTTCGCAGCCGCAGGGGGTCATTGATTGTGAGCGAGTGGGCCGCGCCCGATTGGTCATACTCGGGCGCGATGATGAAAACGTCGTCCGACAGCGTGCTGGCGATGCGCTCGAGAACGGCGAGTCCGGGCGCGTGGATACCGTCGTCATTGGTGATTAAGATGCGCATGGGCACCCGCCTTACGCCTGACTGATCGATTCGGCGCCTCCCATATAAGCGCGCAATGCCTCCGGCACACGGATCGATCCGTCGGCGTTTTGGTAATTTTCCACAACGGCGATGAGGGCGCGCCCAACGGCAACGCCGGAGCCATTGAGCGTGTGGACGAAACGTGGCTTGCCTTCCCCAGCCCGAAAGCGGGCATTCATGCGGCGCGCCTGAAACTCGCCGCAGACCGAGACGGAAGAGATTTCGCAATAGCGGTTTTGGCCCGGCAGCCAGACTTCGATGTCGTAGGTTTTTTGCGAGGCAAAGCCCATGTCGCCGGTGCACAGCGTCACGACCCGGTACGGCAGTTTCAGGCGCTTGAGCACCTCCTCGGCGCAACCGAGCATGCGCTCGTGCTCGGCGAGAGAAGTCTCGGGCGTGGTGATCGAGACAAGCTCGACCTTGGTGAACTGATGCTGGCGGATCATCCCGTGCGTGTCTTTGCCGGCGGCTCCCGCCTCGGCGCGGAAGCACGGCGTGCACGCGGTGAAGCGGAGGGGCAGGTCTTTTTCGTCTAAAATTTTTTCCCGCACGAGGTTGGTCAAGGGCACTTCGGCGGTGGGGATGAGCCAATACTTTTCTTCCAAAGGAACGACCCGCCCAAGGCCGATAAACGCCTCGGAATGAAGGGCATTTGCGGAGTGGTCTTGCACCATGCGCGCAACGGCGTCCGCAATGCCTTCATTGCGGGTTACCAAAAATTGGTCCTCACGAAACTTCGGCAATTGTGCAGTGCCAAACATCCCCTCGTCGCGCACGAGAATGGGCGGGTTAACCTCGGTGTAGCCATGCTCGCCTGTGTGCAGATCGAGCATGAATTGCGCGAGCGCCCTTTCGAGCCGGGCCAGAGCGCCCTTCAGCACGACGAAGCGGGCGCCGGAAATTTTCGCTGCCGTCTCGAAATCCATGAGCTCAAGCGCTTCGCCAAGCTCGAAATGTTCTTTTGGCGTGAAGGCGAACCGCGGCGGCTCGCCGACGCGGCGCTCTTCGACATTGTTGTTTTCATCGCGGCCGTCGGGTACCTCATCGAGCGGCGTGTTGGGGATTTGGGCGAGCTTTTCGTCGAGCGCTACGATGGCTTCCCGCTCTTCCGCCTCAAATTCCGCAAGAGAATCTTTCAGTTCCGAAACTTCAAGCTTCAACGCTTTGGCCATCGAGGCATCGCCCGCTTTCATCGCCGCGCCGATCTCTTTGGAGGCGGTGTTGCGGCGTTCTTGCGCGGCCTGCGCCTTGGCAATAGCGCCACGGCGGCGATCATCGAGCGTCAACAGCTCCTTGGCGAGCGGAGCTAGCCCCCGCCGTCCAAGACCGCGATCGAAAATCCCGGCGTTCTCACGGATCCATTTAATATCGTACATAATCTCTCACGTTTCCGCGGCGGTTTGGTTCGCTGCGCTGCTCTGCGCGGCTTTCTTTTCAATCATGCGGACGGAAAAAATCGACAACTCGTAGAGCCCCAGCGCGGGCACCGCGAGCGCTAGCATGGAGAAGATATCGGGCGGCGTCAGGATAGCGGCGGCGATAAAAACAAGCACGATGGCGTAACGCCGCTGCCGTCGCAGAAATTCGGAGGTGACGAGGCCGATCCGGCCAAGAAGCGTCAGAATGACGGGCAGCTGGAAGGTGATGCCAAAAGCGAAAATCAATGTCATCGTCAGCGATAAATATTCGCTAACGCGCGGCAGAAGTTCGATTTGCGCGCGGCCCGGCTCCTTGGCCTGCTGCATGCCGATGAAAAACCGCAGAAGGTTCGGCATGACGATGAAATAAACGGCGAGAGCACCGAGCGCGAAGAAGAGCGGCGTGGCAATAAGATAGGGCGCGAACGCCTTGCGTTCGTGCTTGTAGAGGCCCGGCGCGACAAACGCGTAGAGCTGAGCGAAAACGACGGGGCAGGACAGGAAGGCGGCGGCGAAAATCGCGACGCGGATTTGCGTGAAAAAATATTCTTGCGGTGCCGTGTAAATCAACCGCGCATCCGGGCCAGCGACATGCTCGAAGGGCAAGACGAGGATATTGTAGATATCCTTCGCAAAATAAAACGATACAACGAACATGACCAGAAACGCCGCGAGCGCCTTGATGAGCCGCGCCCGCAGTTCGATTAAATGATCCATCAGCGGCGCTTTGGTCGCCTCGATATCGGCGTCGGTCATATTCGTTGGTTCCGGGCGAATTTGCGCGAGTTGTAGCGGAAGAGAGGCGCCGGGAACAGTCAGGCCTTATTTGGCTCCGACCCGGAGCTCTGCGGTGCCTCTTGCCCGACGTGCCCGGGCAAAGCCTCGGCGAACGCAGGCTTCCCGCCCTCTGCTCCGGCTCTACCGGCAGGCGCCTCGTGCGGTTCGGGGGAAACCGGCGCAACGCCTTCCCCCACAAAAGTTTCGCCGCCGATTGCCTCCTTGGGCAGCACCGGAATGTCGATCGAATTTAACGAGGAGTCTGGATCGCCCGGCGCGGCGATCGCGGGAGGAGAAAGCGCCGGCTTATCGGCCGCCTCAAGAGCACTCGTGATTTCTGCCTTGATCTCCGCCAAGGGGTCGACGTTTGCATCGATTTTGCTGTTTTGGGCGAGTTTCTCTGCTTCCGCCTTGACATTTTCGAGGTCGGCTTCCCGCATGGCATCCATGAACTGGCCACGGAATTCCGCCGCCATCCGGCGCATCTTCGCCGCCATCTGACCCACATGACGCATGACGCGCGGCAACTCCTTTGGCCCGATGACTATCAGCGCCACGATGCCGATGATGATGAGCTTGCCCGCATCGAACTCGAACATGGGAAGACGCGCTTTAAAAAGGCGATCGTTCAGCCGAGCTTATGCGGGTCGTTGACCTTCGCCGCATCGCTGCTGGGCTGGTGGTCGAGGCTGCGCAGGGGCTCGCTCGCCCGCGTGACTTGAGGCTTCTCCTCCTCGGCAAGGCCTTTCTTGAAGGATTTGATGCCTTTGGCGACGTCCCCCATGATGTCGGAAATCTTCCCCTTGCCGCCGAAAACAATAAGCACAACGGCTCCGACGATGATCCAGTGCCAGATCGACATGCTGCCCATGGCGGAAACCTCCTCGCTCTTAAAATGCTGCCCGCGCTGCTGCGCAAAACCTAGGCTCTCAGAGTTATAAAGACAAGAAGGCAGGGCTCATTCGAAATTCAAAGGGCTGCGCTGGCCAAAAGTAGCCGCAGTGCATCGGCGCAGGTGGAGCCCTAGCGGGGCCTTAAATGCTTGGCGGCAATCTCGAATGGATCGTTGACGATTTTTTGATCCCTTCGGGAAGCTGCTGCGCTTGGCACAATACGATAGGAGTCCTGGGATCATCGTCAAAGCCTTATCGCAGTGATGCGCGCAGCCCTCTTGGCACCTGCGGCCCCAACGTCACACATCCGTCATTTCCCCCTTCACCCTTAAAGTTTTCTTAAATGTTTCGGCAATAGTTTCAAAATACCCTTAACGAACGATGGGAAACTCAATGTATCTATCGCTTGGACAAGCCGCCAGAGAGGCAGGCGTCGCAAAATCCACCATCTCAAAAGCCTTGTCGTCCGGCAAGTTATCCTATCGGGAGAAAAACTCGGAAGGCTATAAGATCGATCCGGCCGAACTTTTCCGCGTGTTCCCCAAGAAGAGCGCGGAGGAACTCGCCGCGAACGATTGGCAACACGACAGCGCGGCCCAAGAAACCATGCCCTACTCCGCCCGTTTCGAAATCCAACTGGCGGGACTCAAGAGCCTCATTGCCGAAAAGGACCGCCGCATCGCCGATCTGGAGGCGGACCGCGTGCAACTGCGTGAAGACCGCCATCGTCTCACGGAGAATTGGCAGGACGAGCGGGTGCGCCTCTTGAAGCTGCTTGAAGATCAGACCTGCACGGTCAAGCTTCTGACCGACGAGCGCGAGAAACTGGTCGCCGAGACTCAGCGGACCTTCTGGCAGCGCGTATTTGGCCGCAAACGCGCCATCGCGGCCTAATATTGCAAGCTACAGCTTCCATGGCGAGGGCAATTTCGATAGAATCAAAACCTCCAAGGTTTTGCGATGCCCTCGCCCTATGCAATTTCCATCGCATCATCGGTGCGCCAAATCGATGCCGCCGCGTGGGATCGATGCGCCAATCCAGAAGTCCAGCCGCCCCTTGAGGCTGGCCTCGCCGGATGCGATGAAGGCGAGCGCTTTAATCCTTTTTTAACATACGCGTTTCTCAACGCCCTCGAGACATCAAAGTCGGTCGGCGAAGGGACAGGCTGGACGCCAACGCACCTACTCGCCACGAATGCGGAGGGCAGCCTTATCGGCGCCGCGCCCGCCTATCTCAAAACGCACTCGATGGGCGAGTATGTGTTTGACCATAATTGGGCCGATGCCTACCACAGCATGGGGTTGCCCTATTACCCGAAACTCCAAGTCGCCGTCCCTTTCACGCCCATCACTGGCCGCAGGCTCCTCGTTTCGGCTGGCCATGGCGAGACAGCGCGCATAGCCTTGATCGCCGGGCTGCGCGCCTGGCGAGAGGAAGTAGGCGCGTCATCGATCCATATCACTTTTCCAACGAAGCCGGAGTTTGATCTTCTCGGTTCGAGGGGGTTTCTGCAGCGCACCGGCCAACAATTCCACTTTTTCAATGAAAACTACGGCGATTTCGATGCATTTCTCGATAGCCTCGCCTCCCGCAAGCGAAAGATGATCCGGCGCGAGCGCAAGGAGGCGGTTGCCGCTGGAATTTTGATCGAGCAACTCACCGGCAACGATATCAAGGAGGCGCATTGGGACGCTTTTTTCCGGTTTTATAGGGATACCGGCGCGCGGAAATGGGGATCTCCCTATCTTACCCGCGAGTTTTTTTCGGCGGTCGGCGCCGCAATGAGCGAGCGTATCCTATTAATCATGGCCAAGCGCAACGGCCGCTATATCGCGGGCGCGCTCAATTTCATTGGCGCCGATGCCCTCTACGGGCGCCATTGGGGGGCGATCGAAGATCACCCTTTCCTGCATTTCGAGCTTTGCTATTATCAGGCAATTGACTTCGGCATCGCCCGGCGCCTGCGCCGTGTCGAGGCGGGGGCGCAAGGTGAGCATAAACTCGCCCGCGGTTATCGCCCGGCCATGACGTTCTCGGTGCATGGCATTGGCGATGAGCGCTTTGCCCAGGCGATCGAAAACTACTTGAAGCGCGAGCGCATCTATGTAGACCTAGCGCGGCGCGAATATGAGGACGCGGTCCCTTTCAAGAAAGGGGCCTAGAAGACTTCTTTCAAATATTTTGTTTTAGGCTTCCGCTGCCGACCCGCATGACTCTCATCCGCTTGCCGGATGGCGGCCTTTCGTCCACTCTCCGACTCCTCTCACGGATTCACTCGCCCAGCAGACACTCGAGAATGGGGTGGCGGAGCGCGGCGAGCCTTCCGCTGGGTTCTTTAGGGTCATAAGGAGCCGCTATGCCGACAACCGGCTATGACGAGAACAACATCTTCGCGAAGATTCTGCGCGGCGAAATCCCATGCTACAAGGTGTACGAGGATGACGCGACGCTTGCCTTTATGGATCTGATGCCGCAATCAGATGGCCATGTCCTGGTGCTGCCGAAGTCGCCATCGCGCAATCTTCTCGATGCCGACCCGCGGGTTCTCGCCCCGCTGATCGCGCGAGTGCAAATGATTGCCCGCGCCGTGAAAGAGGCGATGGCGGCGGAGGGGATCACCATTGTCCAATATAATGGGGACGCCGCCGGCCAGACCGTCTTCCACCTGCATTTTCACATTATTCCGCGCTGGAGCAATGTCGCCGTGCGCGCACACGGCCGCGGCCAGGAGAAAGCGGAGGTGCTGGAAGGGTTCCGGCAGAAGATCGCCGACGCGATTAAGCCGGGCTGAGATCAAAAAGCCCTTCGAATGACCGAGTGAATGCTGGCTTTTTGCCTCTCTTTCCATTTGTCTAATGGTAAAATCAAGTTCGCGGCCGGTTCCGCATCTACCCTTTCTCCTGGTAGCGGAGCGGCGTGCTGTTCGGAGACTCCAATGCGTCTCATCGAGACTCGTAGCCATCAACTGTTTCCGGTGCTCACCGCGAGCCAGATCGAAATGGCCAAGCGCTTCGCAAGCGGCCCTTTCAGGGCTTTCCCACCTGGCGAGGTTGTGTTCGACGTAGGTCAACGCCATGTCCCGTCCTGGCTCGTGCTCGAAGGCTCCATCGAAGTGCTGCGCCGGGATGGTCTTAGCCGTGAGGCTGCGATCACCAGCCTTCGCGCCGGCCAATTCTCGGGGGAGATCAGCCAGCTCAGCGGGCGAGAAGCGCTCGCGTTTGGCCGCGCCGGCGCGGATGGCTGCACTGTCCTCCCATTCGACGCGGCGCATGTGCGTGCCTTGATGATCGGCTCCGCCGAGGTGGGCGAGATCATGATGCGCGCGTTTATTCTGCGCCGGGTCGGCCTCATCGAGGAGGGCGGGGCGGGGTCCGTTCTCGTCGGCAATCCCGGCTCGCCCGACCTCGTTCGATTGCAAGGCTTCCTCGGCCGGAATGGCTATCCCTATACAGTCCTTGACGCCATCAATGATCGAGATGGCCGCGCCGTGGTGGAGCGTTTTGGTGTGCTCCCTGATGAGCTGCCGCTGATGGTTTGCCCAAACGGAACCGTCTTGAAGCGGCCCGCCGACGCCGAAGCGGGCGTCTGCCTTGGGATCACACCCGAGCTTGACCCGGGAAGGATCTATGACGTGGCGGTGGTCGGCGCAGGGCCGGCGGGCCTCGCCACCGCGGTCTATGCCGCCTCGGAGGGACTGTCGGTGATCGTCACCGACCAGCGCGCCTTCGGCGGGCAGGCAGGCGCATCGGCGCGAATCGAGAATTATCTTGGTTTTCCGACTGGTATCTCCGGCATGGCCCTCGCCGGACGGGCCTTCAGCCAGGCGTTGAAGTTCGGCGCCGAGGTCGCAATCCCGATTGAAGCCGCGCGGCTCGACTGCACCGAGCGAGGGCAGGCATACGGCGGTCCCATGCGCGTTGAGTTCACCAATGGCGGTGCCTTGCGCGCAAGGACCGTTGTGATTGCCTCAGGCGCCCGCTACCGCCGGCCCCCGATTGCGAACCTCTCTCCCTTCGAGGGAAGGGGTATTTCCTATTGGGCTTCGCCGGTCGAGGCGAAGCTCTGCGAGGGCGAGGAGGTGGCGCTGGTGGGCGGGGGCAATTCGGCGGGACAAGCCGTGGTGTTTCTCGCGCCGAAAGTGAAACGCTTGCATCTCGTGGTGCGTGGGCCAGGCTTGGAAGCATCGATGTCGCGCTATCTCATTGACCGCATCGCCGCGCTGCCAAACGTAGAGCTGCACACCGGGACCGAGGTGGTGGCATTGGAAGGAGATGAGGAAACGGGCCTTACCGCAGCGGCGTTCCGGGAGCGCACGGCTGGTGCGGCCCATAGATGCCCGTTGCGCCATCTCTTCCTATTCATTGGCGCCGACCCGAACGCCTCATGGCTCAATGGCTGCGTCGAAGTGGACAACAAAGGGTTCGTGCTCACCGGCGCCGATTGGGCTTTCGGGGCAGGTGCAAACTCCCGCCCTGTTCTGCCGCTCGAGACCAGCCGGGCCGGCGTTTTTGCCATCGGCGATGTGCGTGCCGGCTCGACCAAGCGCGTCGCGGCGGCGGTGGGAGAAGGCGCCGCCGTCGTGTCGCAGATTCACAGCGTGCTCGCAACCGGATAGGTGAGCTCCATTGGGCTGAAAGGAAGCTTGGCTGCCCAAGTTTCAGCGTGCCGACTCGCGTACAAAGCGGTAAAGCGGGGACGCTCTTGCTGTCACTCGGGATCTAGATGCGAAAATCGAGAACCTTCTAGGTGACTGCGCGTTTGGAGGAACACGTTAGCTGGGAAGATTCGGGCACGCATTTTTCTTGGGCAGGCGATCGAAATGATTTACGCGCAACTCACTCCACCGATTGACCCCGCCTTTGACAGTTTAAAAGGGCCGGAGGAACGAATCTTGACGCGGGCCGTTTAGATATACCGTGCCTCCGAAGATGGGTCAGGCAATGCAGGGCAAAACGCAGGCGAGACACACGCCTTCCGAGCGGGCCTTGACGCCAGAGGTCCAGGTATCCTTGCGTGTGAATGGCGTCGAGCGCCGCTTGCTGCTTCGGCCTTGGACTACCTTACTCGATGCGCTTCGCGAACATCTCGACCTCACCGGAACTAAGAAGGGTTGCGATCACGGTCAGTGCGGCGCCTGCACGGTGCTCATCGACGGACGGCGTGTCCTTTCGTGCCTCACTCTTGCCGTCGTGAATGACGGCGCCGAGATCACGACCATCGAAGGGCTCGTTACGAATGGCGAGTTGCATCCTTTGCAGATGGCTTTCATTTCCCACGACGCCTTTCAATGCGGGTATTGCACACCCGGTCAGATCTGCTCGGCCCTTGGACTGATTGCCGAGGGCCACGCCAAGACGAGCGACGAAATTCGCGAATTGATGAGCGGCAATATTTGCCGCTGCGGCTGCTATCCCAACATCATTGCCGCCGTCGAGGAAGTCATGCAGGAAGCTCCGCCGTGATCGATTTCGATTATGTCAAGGCGCGGGACGTTAATGATGCGATCGGCCAGATCGCAGGGCACCCGGCTGCAAGATTCATCGCAGGGGGCTCCAATCTTGTCGATCTGATGAAGGAAGACGTCGAGCGCCCTACAAGGCTGATCGATATCACCGGCCTGCCGCTTAAAGAAATCGAGGAGACGCAGGCTGGGAGCCTGAGAATCGGCGCGCTCGTACCCAACAGCGATGTCGCGTACGACGAACGGATCACAACGCGCTACCCGCTCCTCTCGAGTGCCATTCTTGCAGGAGCCTCCGCCCAGCTGCGCAACATGGCCTCGACCGGCGGCAACCTTTTGCAGCGGACGCGTTGTCTCTACTTTTACGACATTACCACTCCTTGCAACAAGCGGGAGCCGGGCTCGGGTTGCGGCGCGTTGGACGGCTTCAACCGCCTGAACGCGATTCTGGGCTGGAGCAAAGCCTGCATCGCGGTGCATCCCTCCGATATGTGCGTGGCGCTTGCCGCACTTGAGGCCACGGTTCATGTAGCTGGCCCAAGAGGCGAACGCGCCATCCCATTCGTCGACTTTCATCGCCTCCCGGGGGATACTCCGGAAATCGACACCAACCTCGCTCACGATGAAATCATCACGGCGATCGAGCTGCCGCCCGAAGGTTTTCATTGCAATTACAGCTACCTGAAGATCCGGGATCGGCTGTCCTATGCTTTTGCATTGGTTTCGGTCGGCGCTGCTCTGAGGATCGAGGCGGGCGCGATCAGGGTTGCACGCATCGCATTGGGCGGCGTTGCCCATAAGCCTTGGCGCGTTCCTAAGGCCGAACAGACGCTCGTGGGCCGGCAACCCAACCGGCAGGCATTCGGCGAAGCGGCCGAGCTCCTTTTGCGGGGCGCCGCCGGCTTTGCGCATAACAGTTTCAAGATCGATCTTGCACGGCGAGCAATTGTCCGCGCTCTAGAGCAGGCTACGGCTGGAACGCCCCAATCGCAGTCGTCCAAAAAAATCGTCTGAGCGCTGCCATGGCACTTTATATCGGCACTGCTACCTCCCGCATCGACGGCTTCGCGAAGGTCACCGGCGCCGCGAAATATGCCGCCGAATTCAACGTGCCAAACCTTGCTTACGGCAGCGTTGTAACCTCGACAATCGCCAAGGGCCGCATCGCGGGCATCGATCGCAGCGCCGCCCTGAACGTCGAGGGTGTGCTCGATGTGCTTACGCATGAGCACCGCCCGGCCATGGCGGACAACGATCAGGCCTACCATGATGAAGTGGCGCCCGCGGGATCGCCTTTCCGGCCGCTCTACAACGGTAGGATCATGTTCAACGGGCAGCCGATCGCGCTCGTCGTCGCCGAAACGTCCGAGATCGCGCGTTTCGCGGCGTCGCTGGTGCAGGTTGAGTACGAGACGGATTCGCACATTACGGATATGTATCGAGAGCGCGAAGGCGCCAATTCTGTGAAACCTCCGGCCAATCCAATCGAGGCGTTGTTCACGCCACCGAAGACGCGCGGCAGGCCCGAGCAGGCGCTCGCCGCCGCGGCAGTGCGCCACGCCAGCGAATATTACGTTCCGGTCGAGCATCACAACCCAATGGAACTCTATGCCTCGACGGTGATCTACGAGGGCAACGGCACGCTCACGGTCTATGACAAGACGCAAGGCGTGCAGAACGTTCAGCGCTATCTGTGCGGCGTGTTCGGCATGAAGCCCGAGGATCTGCGTGTCATGTCGCCATTCGTGGGCGGTGGATTCGGCTCGGGCCTTCGTCCGCAGTTTGAGGTGGTGCTGGCGGTGCTCGCGGCGCGCGCGCTGCAGCGCTCGGTCCGTGTCGTGCTGACACGGCCGCAGATGTACGTGCTGGGCTACCGGCCCGCCATGATTCAGCGGATTGATCTCGGCGCCAACACCGGCGGAACTCTTGACGCGATCGTGCATGACGCGATTACCGTGACCTCGCAGTACGAGGATTACTTCCGGCAGGAGACCGGCTGGTCGGGCCTGCTCTATCAATGCGCCAATGCAAAATACGGGCATAAGCTTGCGCGGCTCGATCTTGCGACCCCTTGCGACATGCGCGCGCCAAGCGCCCCAACCGCCCACTTTGCGCTCGAATCCGCAATGGACGAGCTTGCGATCGCGCTCAAGCTCGATCCGCTGCAATTCCGTCTGCGATGTTATTCGGAGCGCGATCAGAACAACGATCGCCCGTTCAGCAGTAAGGCGCTGCGCGAATGCTACCGTCAGGGCGCCGAGGCGTTCGGCTGGGACAAACGCAACCCCGAGCCACGGGCGATGCGGGATGGCAGCGACCTGGTTGGCTGGGGCATGGCGACCGGCATGTGGGAAGCGTTGCAGATGCCAATCACCGTGCGCATTGTGCTGGGCGCCAACGGCCATGCGGAGGTCGCTTGCGCGACCTCGGATATCGGCACCGGCACCTACACCATCATGGCGCAGGTCGCGGCGGAGATGCTTGGGCTGCCGCTGGATAATATCAGCATCAAGCTTGGCGACTCGAGCCTTCCGGGATCACCCGTCGAAGGCGGATCGTGGATCGCGGCTTCAGTGTCGAACGGGATCGCGACGACTGCCGAGTCGATCCGCGACGAGCTGCTCCGTCTGGCCAAGCAGATGCCAGATTCCCCGCTTGCCAATGCGGCCTCCAACGAGGTTGCACTCGTGGATGGCAAGCTCGTGGGCAAGGACGACCCATCTCGATCGGTTTCGATCGCGGACGCCATGCGGCACGGTTCCGTCGATCGTATCGAGCAGGAAAAAACCACAAATCCCGCGAATGACACCTCGCGGGCTCACAACACTCACGCGGCAGTCTTTGCTGAGGTTAAGATCGATGAACAGCTCGGCGTGATTCGCGTCACGCGCGTCGTCAGCGCGGTCGCCGCTGGGCGTATCCTGAACACCAAGACCGCGAGCAGCCAGATTTTGGGCGGTGTGGTCTGGGGCATCGGAATGGCGCTGCACGAAGAGAGCGTGATCGACCACCGATATGGCCGTTTCATGAACCGCAATTTCGCCGAGTATCATGTGCCAGTAAATGCCGACATACATGACATCAGGGTCATCTTCGTCGACGAGCCAGACGACAGCAATCCACTCGGCGTCAAGGGGCTTGGCGAGATTGGCATTGTCGGTGTTGCAGCGGCGATTGCGAACGCGGTCTACCATGCGACCGGAAAACGCGTGCGCGACCTACCAATCACACTCGATAAGTTGCGACTATAGCGGGCGGTTTTTGCATTCATTCAATACCGTCATGCAGATAGTTGGAGTGTCGCAAATGGTTAGAGACCATCAGCCAGGCCAGGCGGTTTTCAGATCAATCCTGCCCGAAGACATTAATTGGAAGCCGTTCCCGGCGTTCCCGCCGCCGGCCCGGCTGGCCGTACTCGTAGGAGAACCCACTCAAGCCGGACCTTATTTGATCAGGGTCAAGGTGCCTTCGGGCGTGAAACTCATGCCGCATAGGCACCCCGAGGACCGAGTCTATACAGTCTTGTCGGGTGTTTTCTACATCGGTCTGGGCGAGCGATTCGACGGTGATAAGGTCAAGGCATATCCACCCGGCAGCGTCATCGTTCTGCCCGGCGATACGTGGCACTTTCACTGGGCAAAATCCGGCGAGTACGTTACTCAGGTAACGGCCATTGGTCCGCTCAGCCTCGAATATATGAACGCGAAGGATGATCCGCGAAACCAGACTTACCTGGCCTCCACCGGCTGAGTGGCAGCGAGCCAAGACTTGCAGGGCAGAAGCATCAAATTCGGATGGCGAGACCGTGTGGATGATGAGCAGATTCGTGGCCAAGTAGGTGAACCTCCTAGTCCCAAACCGTGAATCATCAAAAGAGATTCTCTCGATTGCGCGCCGCTGGCTGGATGAGTTTGGCGAGGTCGCGCTTGCGACGGTTGTCTCGACCTGGGGCTCTTCGCCGGTACCCGTTGGCGGCCAGCTGGCCGTTGCGCCCGATGGTCAATTCGAGGGATCTGTCTCCGGCGGGTGCGTCGAGGCGGAGGTGATTGCGGAAGCCACGGACGTGCTGGTGCAAGACCGGCCAAAGCTCCTTGAGTTTGGCGTTGCCGAGGATGCAGCGTGGAGGGCCGGACTGCCATGCGGCGGCGCCATTAGTGTCTACCTTGAGCCGCTGCGGCTTGAGCGAGATGCATCGTATCTAGATAAAATTCTCGCGGAGCGCGGCGCCCGGGCGTCCTTGGCCGTGCTCACCGCTCTTGCAGGCGGCGAGCATCGCCTGTTCGAGGCGCCCGGGCCGATGCCGGCCGAGGTCGCCTCATGCCTGCATTTGGGCGAAAGCCGGCTGATCGATCTCGGCGACGGCGAGGCTTTTTTGCATGTGCTCACCCCCCCTATTCGCCTCGTCATCGTCGGCGCCACGCATGTTGGACAAGTCCTTGCCGATCTTGCCATGTGCATTGGTTACGATGTTGTCTTCATCGATCCGCGCACCGCGTTTGCGAGCAAGGAACGCATCGGTGACATACTGACGCTTACCGATTGGCCTGAGCTATCGCTAAGAGCCTTGGGGCTTGATCCCAGGACCGCTGTCATCGCTTTGACGCACACCGCCGCGCTCGATGACGAGGCCCTAAGCGCGGCGTTGCGATCGCACTGCCTCTATATCGGTGCCCTGGGCTCTAAGAAGACCTACGTCAAGCGCTTGGAACGGCTTCGTGGCGCAGGTTTCAGCGAGGCGGAGCTCGCGCGCATCCACGCCCCTGTTGGATTAGCGATTGGCGCAAGAGGACCAGCTGAAATAGCCGTCTCGATTCTCGCCGAGATCGTGAAGGTCGCGCGCGGAGCGGCGTGATGATGGAGATAGGCGCCGTCCTTTTAGCCGCGGGAGCCTCGCAGCGGTTTGGAGCTGACAACAAGCTTCTCGCCAACATTGGGGGAAAGCCCCTCATACGTTGGGTGGCTGAGGAAATCGTGGGCAGCGGCACCGAAGTCATCGTCGTGACCGGTTGCGATCATCTCTTGACCGAGGAGGCCCTCAAAGATTTACCGCTTCGCTTCGCTCACAATCTAAATTGGAGAAGAGGCATGGGCTCCTCGATCGCCGCCGGTGTTATGGCGCTCGACTCGGAGGTTCAAGGCGCCTTCATCGTACCAGGCGACATGCCCTTCTTGAGATCTGCCCTTCTGGAGGATCTTATGGCCATCTTTGTCGAGAATGGCGGCACCTCAATCATCTATCCAACCACACGAGCCGGAGAGCAGCGCAACCCGGTCTTGTGGCCCCGCCGATTCTTCCCCCTGCTAGCGTCGCTCAGTGGAACGGAAGGGGCTAAGCACTTGCTCGCGACCTCAAAAGATCCTCAGATGCCGGTACCCGTCGTTGCCGAAGGTGCGTTTGCCGATATCGATTTCCTCGCGGATCTCGAAACTGCGCGTTCACGATGGAAAACGGTGAACTCTTGATTGGGCCAACCGTGATTTTTGTGAGAGCGGCCAAGCCCCTACTCGGAATGAGGGCCATAATTGAGGAGCGATCACCATGCGGCTTCCCATAATACCGCCCGACGCCGACCGCCAGAGCAGCGCCCGCTCGACGAAAGCCCGCTTTGAATCGAATTGGTCGTGCCCGCGCCATTTCGCAAAAGGCTAAGCGAGATCGAATACCAGGAATTCGGCGTCCGTTTCGGCCTCCACGACAATCCTCGGCTCATCTTCGGCCGCTGCGCCGTCCCCCTCCCGCATTTCAATGCCATTGAGCCCTATGATGCCGCGGGCGACCTGCAGCCATATACCCCGGCCACGCTCAACCTCGTGCACAACGCGCTGATCGGGAGCGAGATTGGTTATGTAAAGGCGCGCATCCTGGTGCAAGGTGAGCGCACCGTCCTGCCCATCGGAGCTGGCAGCGAGCCGCATATGCCCCCGCCGCTCTTCGATGGGAAAAACCTTCTGCTCATAGCTCGGGGATAGCCCGGCGCGATCTGGAATGATCCAAATCTGCAGAAAGTGGACCGGCTCCGCCTTCGAAGGATTGAACTCGCTGTGCACGATGCCCGTCCCGGCGCTCATGCGTTGAACTTCTCCGGGCCGTATCGCCGTGCCGTTGCCGAGACTGTCCTTATGCTCGAGCGTTCCCTCAAGGACATAGGAGATTATCTCCATATCGCTATGCCCATGAGAGGGAAAGCCGGCGCCAGGAATGACCCGGTCCTCATTGACGACACGCAGGCTTCGAAAACCCATCCGTGCCGGATCGTGATAGTTTGCGAAAGAAAAGGTGTGGCGGCTGTCTAGCCATCCGGTGCGGGTCTGGCCGCGTGCCATTCGGTCCCGAAAGGTGATCATCTATGCCTCCAATCTAACCGCTCAATGGTGTGCGTTCTCATGGTTCTCGTGTCCATGCCGGGGAGAGATCAAGCCAAATCTCGCTGACCCCTAACGTTGTTGGGTCGTTTTCTGGCCGGTGCCTAAATGTTAAACTCTCAAGAAGCCGTTCGATTCAAATCTCATATTGATCTCGTCCCTTGAACCGCTAGTTTTGTAACATCAGAGCCCGTCGCAACGAACCCGGCAGAGGCATTTTGCACGGGCGGTAAAAGCGCAATGCTGTTGCGCGATGTTCGAATCAAAACTATCGAGGAGATAGCCATGCCTCAGCCGGAACAGATTGAAACGCTTGTCCTTGGCAGCGGGAATGGCGGAATGTTTTTGGCCCGCCACATGGCGCGATCCGGACGGCGGACGGCGGTCGTCGAGCGCCGGCTGATCGGCGGCTCCTGCCCCAACACCAATTGTCTTCCCAGCAAGAATGAGATCTGGAGTGCGAAGGTTGCCGACCTCGTTCACCATGCCGCGCAGTTTGGCACGATGACAGGACCCGTCAAGATCGATATGGCGAAAGTCCTCAAGCGCAAGCGCGGTATGGTCGAAGAAATGATTGCTGGCGCTTTGCAAGAATACAAGGCGAGTGGTGCGGAATTAATCATGGGTACGGGGAGATTTGTGGGATCCAAACAGCTCGAAGTGCATTTGAACGACGGCGGAACCCGCTTGCTCGTGGGCGAACAGGTTTTCATCAATGTCGGGACGCACGCGTCAATTCCAGCGATCCCCGGCCTTGCAGCGGCGGAAGCGCTGACAAATATCGAGTTTCTTGAACTCGACTATTTGCCGCAACATCTCATCGTACTCGGTGGCGGTTATGTCGGTCTCGAATTGGCGCAGGCTTACCGCCGCTTCGGCAGCCGTGTCACGATCATTGAGTATGGACCTCAGATTGCTGGCCGGGAGGATGAAGACGTTGCGGAGGAGATGATCCGCATCCTCAATGACGAAGGCATAGAGATTTTCGTCGAGGCCGAAGCACACCGCGTGCAAGGTCACTCGGGAAAACACGTCAGCCTTCTCCTACGCACGCCTGTGGGCGAGAAAACGATTGAGGGAAGCGACATTCTGGTCGCAACCGGCCGCACTCCAAACACGGCCGGGATCGGGCTCGACGCCGCGGGCGTGGAATTGGATGCGCGCGGCTACATCAAGGTCAACGAGCGTTTGGAGACCACTGCGCCAGACGTCTGGGCGATCGGCGAATGCGCCGGGAGCCCGCAGTTCACCCACGTATCCTATGATGACTTCCGAATCATCCGGGACAATTTGGCAGGCGGAGATCGCACCACCAACGACCGGATCATTCCCTATTGCATGTTCACCGATCCCGCGCTCGCGCGGGTCGGGTTGAGCGAAAATGAGGCGCGCGGACAGGGCATAAAAGTGCGGGTCGCAAAAGTGCCCATGAGTGTGGTGCTGCGCACCCATACGACCGACGAGCAAAAGGGCTTTATGAAAGCGCTGGTCGCGGCACACAGCGACGAGATCCTCGGTTTCACGATGATCGGCAGCGAAGCGGGGGAGGTCATGGCCGTGGTACAGATGGCGATGATGGCGGGGCTACCCTTTACGAAACTGCGCGAGGCTATTCTCGCCCACCCGACGATGGCAGAAGGCCTTGGCTCTCTCTTCTCAAATGTGCCGCCGCGGCTTTCGTAGAGCGGCGGCTGCAGAGCGCCATTTGGTTGAGGTCCCCGTGGCGAAGCTGAGGCGACGAAGTGGACTTGCCGCATAACGTTGGAGGCCTCGACGGCCGTGCTGCCTTACATTGTTTTCAATGTCAATGAGACACTGCTCGATCCCAGCACCTGGGGCAGACAGGCATAACATGTTTCCCCAGGCGCCAGTGATTGCATCACTTCTTGATAGCGTTATTCCCCAGGGTCCGAGCTTCTAGGATGCCATGAATTATCTCTTCTCACGCTTCATTGCCTATGAACGAAGCCAGGCCGCAGTTGTTCAATTCGCTGATATGGTCCAATTGAATATCCGCAGGCTCACAGCCAGAGAGAAACTGCGGGTCGTGCGCATAGTGACCCTGCTTCGGGAACACAGTCCTAACGCGCTTGCCCCACACTTTCTTGACTTCATTGAGGATGCGCAGCTTGTCGTCGACCAGCACATAGCGATTTGCCGGATACAAGCGCTCCACATCGGCGAGCTCCTGCTCCTTGCGGACATAAATAAGTACGCGGCCGTCAAAAGCTGCCCAGAGGCCGGCGCGGTCGATTTTCCGAGGCTGGAACACCGCGTCTCCATCAGACAAAATGACTGCCCGGCCCCATTGCTGAACATGTTGGATTGCGCTCAATGCGCCCTCATAGATCCGATCACCGAATGGGTAGTCGACGAACCAGCTTGACATCCGCAGCACCCTTGGATCGTGCATCTTCTCGAGCCGGAACCGTTCTAATGCTCCAAGGTAGTCGGCATAGCCAAGCTCGCGGCGCACCTCTTCAAAAATGCTCCAGTAGCGGTTGCAGGCTTCGGCCCCATACGTCGCGGTTAAATGGTCTGCCAGATCAGCCTGGACACGATCATTATCAAGAAGAGTGTTATCGACATCAAAAAGAAAAACGAGGTCTTGCATCGGAGTCAAAAGCGAGGCGCCAGAGGCAGCGGACTGTGCCACGGGCCATCAGCTCCGATAAGCCGGGTGGCTTCGTCAGGCCCCCAGCTTCCCCGTTCGTAGATAATCGGTGGCGTCGGATGATCCAGGACCGGCTCGACGATTCGCCATTGGGCGTCAACAATATCATTCCGACCGAAAAGGTCGCCACTGCCATGGATCGCATCGCTAAGAAGACGCTGATACGGCGGCTTGAAGGCCGTCTCCTGCTCGGTCAGCACCAGCTCGACGTCCTCACCGCGCATGCTCTCCCCCGGACGTTTGACCCGCAGGCCTAACGCAATGTTGACATCGGGGCTGATCTTCATCCGCATATAGCCTGATCCCTTAAAAACGTTCTCCTCGAAGGCTTCTCGCGGCGGCCGTTTGAAATATACCATCACCTCCACGGCCGTCACCGGGAGCGCCTTGCCCGCCCGGATATAGATCGGCACGTCTGCCCATCGCCATGAATCGATGAAGAGTTTGGCGGCAACGTATGTTTCGATCGTCGATCCGGACCTTATGCCGGGCACGGACTGGTAACCCGCGTATTGCCCGCGAACGACATGCGCCGGATCGAGCGGCCGCACCGCCTTCAGCAACGCCGCCTTCTGGTCGCGCACCGCGTCGCTTTCCTCGCCAGTCGGCGGATCCATGGTGAGGCTAGCGAGCACCTGAAGCATGTGGTTTTGAAATACATCGCGAATCGCGCCGGTTTCATCATAGAACTTGCCGCGGTCCTGCACCCCAAAGCTCTCAGCCATGGTGATCTGAATGCTGTCGATATGGTTGCGGTTCCAGACGGGTTCGAACATCGAATTCGCAAATCGCGTATAAAGGATGTTCTGTACCGGCTCTTTGCCGAGGTAGTGATCGATCCGGAAGATGTTCTCTTCTGGAAAGAAGCGGTTCAGAATGCGGTCCAGTTGGCGTGCTGACTCTCTATTGCGACCGAACGGCTTCTCAATCACAAGGCGTGGCTCCATTCCGGCGCTCTGCTTCGCGAGCCCCTCCGCCACCGTCGCAAACAAGCTTGGAGGAATGGCGAGATAGTGCAGCGGCCGTCTCGCTTCCCCTAGCTCGTGGCGCAGCTGCATATAGGTCGAGGGATCGTTGTAGTCGCCGTCCACATAGCGCAGGAGGCTAGTGAGCTTGGCAAGGGCTTTGCTCTCGACCTCACCATGGCTTAAGAGGCTCTCCTTGGCGCGCGCCTTCAGCTGGTCGAGTGTCCAGCCCGCTTTCGCAACCCCGATAATAGGCAGATCGAGCCCTTCGTCACGAACGAGGCCCTGCAACGCGGGAAAGATTTGCTTATAAGCAAGGTCACCAGTGGCGCCAAAGAAAACAATTGCGTCGGAGACGGAGCGGTTCATTTACTTGGCCTCCCCTTTTGCAGATATCTCAACGTGGCCGCCGAATCCGTATCGCATTGCCGCCCAGCAGCTTGTCGGCATATTTCGCTAGCGCGCAATTCCGGCGGAGCGCCGCGGCGGTAGGATCGAGCAGCCAAGAGCCGATAACGCCGCTGCGCCGCCGGACCTCGGCGATGTCAAGATCGCCTCGGTAAAATCCGGGATGATCGGCACCGTTCGAGCCGAAATGCATATAGCCACGGCCCGCTTGGCTCGGACCGACCATGCCAAGCCGCATGTGCTTTCTCCTATAAACGAGCTCCTAAGAGCGAAGCAGATCAATTTTCAAATTGTACTGTCCCCGTGACGCGGATATGTTTGAGAAGGATCCACATCCCTGAGCTCACAGCCGCGCCAATGAAAAGGAACCGTTGTCGCTTCGACATCGTAATCGCACAAACGATTGGCGGCCATACTTTTCTATCGTAAACCGCTATAGCGTAGCATTGCCCGATGAGAGCTCTTTTTTCGGTTTATGCGAGTCATATAGTGCCAGCAGCCACAGGGTCTTAACGACGCGGCAAGCTAACGTATATTGTTATTCTCCTCAGTCACCGCAGCGCATCCAAAAAGGCGGAACGCCGCCATGCCGTTCAAGGTTCAGATCGGTCCTCCTCAAATCTCCATCCATCATGGCCAGACTGTTCTAATCACTGAGCCTGACGGACAGATAAATTGGCCCAGCGAAAGAGGCCTCTATTTCCTCGATACTCGCGTTATCAGCAGCTGGGCCATCTACGCGAACGGAGAACCCTGGCAGCTGTTGAATGGCGGACCGATTACTTACTATGCGGCGCGCATCTTCCTTACCAATCACGCGATTGCTACGGAAGCCGGACTCATTCCTCAACGTACACTTGGCTGTACGATCGGCCGGTGGATTCACGGCGGCATGCACGAAGACCTGGACGTCACCAATGAAAGTATGAAGCCAGTAAAATTCCAGCTTGAGATCGCCATCCGCTGCGACTTCGCAGATGTCTTTGAAGTGAAATCAGGGAATATCATACGTCGTGGACGGATTATCACCGAATGGCGGCAAGCGCGGCAACAACTTCGTACGACCTATTCTAATGGCGACTTCCACAGATCGGTTGTTATTTCCGTGCATCGTTCAATATATCGGCGCGAACGTGCCGCAAGCCTGGGCTGCCGGATCAGTTTTCATGCTAACGCAGGCGATGCTGGGCTTCCTGCCGGATGCACCCCGCAACAAGCTCTATGTCGATCCATGCTCCCAGAATGGTTACCCGACTTAACAATTCGAGATCTTCGCGTCGGTGAGCACAAATTCGACATCCGTTTTTGGCGCGAGGGCAAACGAACTGAATTCCAAGTGCTCAACGGCAACGCACGCCTCGTGCAACGTTGCGAGGCGGCAGCCAAGACGGCAGAACTGCTGGGGCGTGCCGAGCCGACCTAAGACGCAATTACCAGCTCAACTTGTGTATGGTCTTCCGGTTCATGTCCGCTGCATACCCTTGAGGATCACTGTGAGCGCCGCGAGAACGATACAGCATAAGCTCCATTGCGGATGTCGATCATTGGATCATCAGAAGCTTCCATCCCTTCAGTGAGTTGGCCGGGCAGAAACAGAAGCTTCTTTTGGGCATCTAGGCTATCGGGTACTGGTTTGTCGATCGTCAGCACTCCTAGCTCAACGACCTCATTGCTCTCCGGCCACGGGTGCGATGGATCCTTCGTAACATCGCCAGGCCCGGCGAGCTGCGCCTTCAGGTGAAAAGTCACCGGAGATTTGGCAACACGCGCTGGCAGTTCATCGACCAGAAAATCCGGCGCCATTTTCGCCGCCTCAGCTGGTTCCAGGTGCACCAATTTTTCAGGAGACATTATGTAGCGCACCGCGCGCTTGTTACCTTTATCATTGATGAAGACAAAAGCGTTGATGCCATAATACTCTTCGTCGGCGAAGCTATCGGGTGTCTGCCCCGTGGCAAGCGCGCGCGGTATGCTCGGATGGGCCGCGACGAACTCGTCGAACTTTGTTGGTTTTGCTGCGTCTGGCGGGCTGGCGGCAATCGCAAGCAGCATATCCCGGAACTCAGCGCTGGTGGACACCGGAAAGAATTTGAGCGAGTTAAGAACGATGTCGGTCTCGGTGCCATCAGGCAGATGAAACTTGATCGCCATGCCATGGCCATTGGCGAAAGCGGAGCCATCGGGGATATTGGGAATACCGGTAGCGTCCGAGAAGCGTACTGTCACAGGGATCCCGTTACCGGCAAAGAGCACTGCCTTGCTCAGACTTGCCGCTTGCGGCGCGGCTTTGAAGGTTCCCGTGGCGACGATTCCCTTTGCATGATTTGCGCGAAAACCGGGATGCACACCCCAAAGCTTATTCATGGTATCGACGAGTTGCGTTTCCAGAGTCGCTTCTTGAGCAACGAGTAGTCCAACCGGCGCAAAAAAAATGAATGCTAGCAATCCGGCGCGAAGCTTTTTCGTTGCCATCGAAGCGCCCCTTCCCTTGGCCGTTGCGAGCCCGTTCTACGATCGGGCGCGAGTATCGCGTGAAAGTAAACAATCCGGCAAGGGCAAAGGTTCCCTTCCTGTAAATGTATTCCCGAAGGCGGCCTCTGCCGAATCATTGCGCATCTCGCGATTCGCCATATTTGAAGAAACTCTGATCCGCCTCCGAGAGTTATATTTGACACCAAACCGGTTGTTGTAGAAAGAGGCAGATGTCATGGCTCTAAAAGATGCAAAGACGAGACAGGAAGCGCCGCTCGAAACGCCCACTGATCTGACGCCCAATGCCACACGCGAACTATCGGGCGCACTCACAATCTTGCTCGCCGATATGTTTGCTCTTTATATCAAGACGAAGAACTTTCACTGGCACATGTCGGGTCCGCATTTCCGCGACTATCACTTGCTTCTCGACGAACAGGGCGAGCAAATCTTTGCCACGACTGATGCAATCGCGGAACGGGTTCGCAAGATTGGCGGCATGACCCTTCGTTCAATCGGCCACATTGCCCGCTTGCAGCGCGTCTTGGACAACGATGCGGATTTTGTTTCCCCCAAGGATATGCTCGCCGAACTGCGTGACGATAATAAGCAACTCGCCGCGCATCTGCGCGAGACGCACGCTCTCTGCGACGAGCGCAAGGATGTGGCGACCGCGAGCCTGCTCGAGACATGGATCGACGAGGCGGAAAGGCGCGTCTGGTTCCTCTTCGAGTCGACCCGCGGAATTTAATCTCGTCTTTGCCCGGGCGCGGCGCCGATAAGGAGCGTTCCAGCAGAGCAGTAGAGGTGGAGCCGAGTGCGGGTCGTGGGCTGAGACCCGGCCAGGCGACAACACGAGGGGCGCTGCACCGGCGAGAAGGCATATGCGGTGCGAGCATTCACTTCGGCGGCGGCTCCCGTGTCGTTGTGACGGCGAGATGGTTCGTCACATTGTTGTGAGCACCTCCCTCGTGTGACTGGCGCACATCTAGAAAGACGGTGCTCACGGAATGCGCAGTTGTTGAGCTACCGCGCCCGGCAGACTTCGATTAAAATATCTCCATGAGCAACCAAGAAGGGCGTCGATCATAGAGGCAAGACTATGCCCGAAGAGAACAATCAAAGCGCGGACATCGATGGGTTGAAACTAATCAACGCGGGTTCCAAAGCCGAAGCCACCCCGCGAGTCGGCAATACCAACAAACCGCGCGCAGGCGCGTCCTCCGAAAAGGAAACCGCGCGCGGAGGCGAGCCCCAACGTAAGCGGCGCATGATGTTGGGCCTGGCCGCCGCTATCGGTCTGGCCGTTCTCGCCGTGTTTGGCATCCCTTGGCTTAAGTTCATGCTCACCACCGTTTCGACCGATGATGCGTATGTGAATGGCCACGTGACCTTCGTCGCGGCGCGCGTTCCTGGTCAGGTGGCGAGAGTTTTGGTTGACGACAATAACCGCGTAAAGAAGGGAGATCTGCTCGTCGAACTCGACAGCGAGCCGTATGCAGTCGATGTCGCTATCAAGAAAGCGGCGGTCGATACGGCAAAGGCGGACTTAGATACGGCCAAGGCCAATGTGCGAAGTATAGAAGCAAAGGCTGCAAGCCAGCGTTGGAATCTTCAGCACGCGATCGAGGACGTCGACAATCAGATCGCACTCCTTCATGCGAAGGTTGCTGTTCTCGATAAAAGCAAGGCCACGCTGACACGCGCAGAAGGGGACGCTGAGCGGGCCAGAAAATTGGTCCCAACCGGATCGATGAGCCGGGAGGAGGCTGCCCACCGGGAAGATTCGCTATTGGTTGCCCGCGCGGAGGTTGTGCAGGCACAGGATGATATACACCAAATTCGTGTCTCTCTTGGGTTGCCCGCGGAGCCTGAGAATGGCGGAGATTACGCAACGGTACCGCCCGATCTCGATCAGACTTATTCCTCGGTGCGCCTAGCGCAGTCGGAGTTGATCCAGACGGCGGCCGAGCTTGGAATTGTCCACTCATTCAGCCTTACCCCGAAACAGATGCTTGAAGAATTCTTCAGGCGTGTTCCGCAGGGCGACCTCGACAAAATATTCGCCACTTTGGTGCCGGGGGCGCCGGCCGTCAAGCAGGCCGATGCGAAACTTGAATCCGCCCAACGCGATCTTGATCAGGCTGAATTAAACCTTCGCTATTGTAAGATCGTCGCGGAAATTGACGGCGTCATCACGCGCCGCAATGTCAATCCCGGCAACAATGTTTTGGTGGGACAAGGTCTGATGGCGATCCGCTCGCTCACCGAAATCTGGATCGACGCCAACTTTAAGGAAACACAGCTGAGCGATTTGCGTATCGGTCAGCCGGTCGACGTGTACGCCGACATGTACGGCGATCGGCGCGTCTTCTCAGGCCGGATCACAGGTTTTACGTTCGGCACCGGCTCGACATTGGCTTTGCTGCCGCCGCAGAACGCGACGGGCAATTTCGTCAAAGTGGTGCAACGGCTGCCGGTGCGCATCGAGCTTCAAAACTACGACCCAGACAAGGATCCCCTCTTCATCGGCCTTTCGGTTGTCCCTTATGTCTATATTAATAGGCCGGCGACAGGACCGGATGCCGGTAAGGTTCTGCAACCCTTCGTTCCTCAATCGTCGGCATCGGCAGCCGCTCCCGCTGAACACCCGGCGGCCAGCAACCAATGACAGAGGCGGCAGTTTCGCTTCCCAGACCCAAGGCGGCGATGAACCCTTGGATCGTGGCCGCCGCCGTGGTGGTGCCGACCTTTATGGAGGTGCTCGACACCACGATCGCCGTTGTTGCGCTGCGATATATCGTAGGCGGGCTGTCAGCGACGGTCATCGACGGCGAATGGGTTCTCACGAGTTACCTCGCCGCCAACGCCATAATCCTGCCGATCACCGGCTGGTTGAGCAACCGCTTCGGCCGCCGGAACTACTTCCTCGCGTCGATCGCCGTATTTACCTTAGCCTCCGGACTGTGTGGGATGGCCACGAGCCTCAATCAGTTGATCCTGTTCCGCGTAATACAAGGCCTGGCAGGCGGCGGGCTGCAGCCAAGCAGCCAGGGAATTCTGCTCGATGCCTTCCCGCGGGAGAAGCAAGCGGTCGCAATGACCCTGTTTGGCTTGGCTGCCCTGCTCGCGCCGGTCGTGGGGCCGACCCTCGGCGGCTGGATCACGGACAACTATTCGTGGCGGTGGTGCTTTTACATCAACATACCAACCGGCCTTCTGGCTTGCGCCGCCTGTTACGCCGTAGTCCATGATCCAGACTATCTCACGGCACAACGCGCGCAGCAGAGACGCCAAGCGTCCCGCTTTGACGCAATCGGTTTGTCGCTCCTCGTCATCACCATGGTGAGCTGGGAAGTGATGCTCAGCAAGGGCGAGGAGTGGAACTGGCTGGGCGACGTGTTCTGGCGGATCCAGACACTATTGTCACTGTTTATTGTCGGACTGGGGGGGCTGATCTTCTGGGAGATGCACCACAAAAACCCTGTCGTTAATTTCCGGCCGCTCGGAGAAGGCAATTTCAGCGCCTGCTGCATCATTATTTTCGGCGCCTATGCGGTGCTTTATGGTTATAGCACCCTAGTGCCTGGCCTGCTTCAGTCCCTGTTTGGTTACAATGCTCTGCAGTCGGGACTGGTCCTGTCGCCGGCGGGTTTTTTCGCCATCCTTACGCTTCCAGTCGTGGGCCGTGTGCTCGGCCGGCCGACAGATGCACGGTGGATGATCCTGGCCGGACTGTTGGTGATGGCGGCCGGCAATTATTGGATGTCACAGCTCAACCTCGATATTAGCCCTGGGGACGTTGTCTGGCCCCGGGTCGTCTTGATCGTAGGCCTGACAATTATTTTCGCCCCCGCAAATGTCGCTGCCTATCTCTATACGCCGATGGAGTTGCGTGGAGCCGCTGTCGGCTTGCTCAGTCTGCTCCGCAACGAAGGAGGCAGCGTTGGAACGTCCCTAAGCCAGGCGCTGCAGGACCACCGCGAGCAAATCCATACCCTTCGCCTCGGCGAGTATCTCGACCCATTCAATCCGGCCGTGCATTCCTTCAGTGAACAATCACAAGCATTTTTGCTCCAGCAAACCGGCGATCCAGCCTTGTCGCAAGAGCTCACTTGGCAGGCTTTGGAGACTCTGCGCGAGCAGCAGGCTTCGTCCCTTGCCTATTTTGACTGCTTTTGGGTGTTCGCCATGGTGATGCTGTGCCTCGTGCCCGTCATCCTGTTGATGAAGCGCTCGATGGCCGGGAAGGGCGCGCGCATTGGCGGCGAATGATGATCAAAACCAACTTGGGGGCGCCACCACCCGGTGGAGCATCGCGGCGCACTCTTCACTCATTCACCCAGGCCTGACACTGTTCGCGGGGCAATTCACGGTTGCCGCCATCGAAGCTGGCCCTTTTCTTTTACTCAAGCTTGCGTCTCAAGTCTTTTGAACCCGCACAGGCGGCTTGCCACTGCCGGCGGATTCGCCACGATCGGGCGCATCGCCAAGAAATTGAAGCCGGAGCTGAAAACTCTGCCCGCGGCCTGGCTCCAGCATGTCTAAAGATATAGCTCTGGCTACTGCGCCCTTAGCCTCCCTGATGTGCGCCACGCCCTCATGACCGGCAATTGAGAGGAAACATATGGTAGAATATACATGCAACGTCATCGCCATCTGCGGCAGCCTGCGCAAGGGCTCCTACAACAGGATGGTTATGAACGCGCTGCCTAGCCTTGCACCGGAAGGTATGCATATCGAGGAAGCGCCGCCCTATCGTGAGTTTCCGCTTTATAATGCGGATATCCAGAGTTCGAGCGGCTTTCCGGCCGCGGTAATTGGGCTCGCCGATGCCATCCGGGCAGCGGAGGGCGTGATTTTTGTAACTCCTGAATACAATTTCGGCATCCCCGGCGCCTTGAAGAACGCGATCGACTGGCTATCCCGCCCGCAAAACCAGCCCTTTGCCGGCAAGCCCATTGCATTGCAATCGGCCTCGCCAGGGCCGCTTGGCGGCGCCCGTGTGCAGTACGACTTGCGCCGGGCGATGATTTTCCTCGACGCGCTCACCCTCAACAAGCCGGAGATTTTTATCGGCAATTGCATGCAGCGCATCGATGAGGAGACGGGCCAGATCACTGACGAGACAACCCGCAACTTCATCAAACAGCAGCTTGCCGCTTTCGCCACCTTTATCGCCCGGCACGGCGGCAAACGCTGATATTACACTCACCCAACCCTAGAGACGAGGTGCGCGTGAACCTCACCGGAAAGCCGGTCATGATCGAAAAGGACTTCGAATCTCAGGGGCGGGAGTCCGAATCTCGCCTGGCACGCCAATGAATGCAATGGGAGCAGAAGTGATCGCCGTAAGCGCTTGGTTTTGATCTGCCCGCGCGCCCTGGTGCACCCCCAGTGTTTCAAGCGCCGGTTAGTGGTAATAGCGGCCGCCATGCCTGCCCGGGCCACGGCCGCCGCGCCAGGCCCAGCCGTTCCAACCGTAGCCGCCACCCCAGCCATAGCCTCTCCGGAAGGCGTAACCGCACCAATACCAGCCTGGACCGTTCCAGGCGTTGCTATACCAGCAGAAACGTCGGCCACCCCAAAGATAAGGGTAAGCCGCCGCAACCGGCGGAGCAGCTACGACCGGCGGAGCCGCTACGACCGGAGGAGGTGCTGCGGCCGGAGGAGGTGCGGGCGGCGGAGCTGCGGGATAGGGGTATGGGTAGGTGTATTGCGCCTGCGCGGGCCCAGCTGCAAGCTCGCAGAGCATGACCAAAAGGCCCGCAGCTGCGAATACTGAATCCCGACCTTTCGACATGATTTGCTTGCTCCATCTCGTCTTGATCGAACCGGGTTATTTGCCTTCAATAATCGAAAATCATGGTCGAAGGAGGGCCAACCGCGCCTTTAAGGGCCAATGCCAGAAACATCAATAGACATTATACCATGGAGCAAGGGCCGGGAAGGGCTTCCGCAGAGCGCTCATATTGGGGCGGCCGAGGCAAATTCCGTCGCCGGCGTGTGCGCCATCAAACAGCAGGGCTGTGCATTCCGGTCTATCCCTTAGACACGCCCGCCGGAGAAAACACGCGGACGAAGCTAGACCAAGGGAGACCCGCAATGAAAACCTTTTTCGAGAAGATCGCGATTTTTGCCCTGCTGACCGCCGCCATAATCAGCGTTGCGGCCGTCGTCTTACCCAGCCTTCCGATGCACACTGAGATGTTTTCGGCGGCAAATGCCGAGCCTTTCATCGGTCAGTGACAACAGGCTTTTTTGAGAGCGAACCCGCGCCACCGCGCCGGGTTCGCTCGCCTGCGCGTGATGTCGGATTTTAAGCTGTCAAAGCAAGAAATTAAGGGGATTGGCGGTAAATAGCGCACCACGCAGAAATATACGCTCTTCGCTCCCGCTCTAAGATGGCCTAAACTTCAGTCTCGCATGCACGGTGCCATGGCCGGCGACCACAGGTTGATCAAAATAGATTTTGACTTCACGCACCGGCGTTGCCGCCGTAGTCCTACTGCGGACTCGGCCTTGACAAATACAACTCCCATCCGGGCGGCGAAGGCCTGCGGCGCGGTGAATGGTAGGATACCTCCAATGCTCGCAAGCGCTTTGCGGCGGCTGATCATGGGACGCATACTCCTCTTCTTGAAGAAGTCCGCTAGTTGAACACCTCATCCCCGGTCGGCTCGACGTGGAGTTTGCAATTCATCTTGAGCCGCAGCTGCGATAGGGTTGTATAGAGTCGCAGCCGTGTCCGGCTCTGATTGCCGAGCGGGCGATGTTCAGGAAGGCAATGCCAGGGATTGTAGGTCAAATTATCGGCGAATGCGAATTGACATGGTGAGTCGAATTTTTGGCGCGGGATATGCAGGCTTGCGACGGGCACGCGCGGCGAGAGTTTTTCCGGCCAGAGAACCGCCGCGTTTTCAATCGGCATTCGAAATGGATCGGTTTGCACCTGCACCATGATGTCAAATTCGACATCCTTTTCGTTGAGCGTCTTCACCATATTGTCACGCAGAAAGTTATCGGCCGGATTGAACGGCAAGCCCGGTATGGTCTTGGGCACATCCGTTCTCGGGTAAAACGCGTATTGCATCGCCTGCCCCTCTCCAAGGAGGTAGGGCACACAGCTATAGTAATATTGCCCGAGCGGATTTAGCTGTGTTTCGTTCCACAGCGATTGCATCAAGAAATCGAGGATATGGGGCTCTTTCGGATTGAGGAAATAATAAATCGGCATCTCCCTCGTGCTCCAATATTGGAGGCTGGCATTGGCCTTGGCATCGGGAGTGACGAAGGTCGGCGTGCAAACGCAAAGGAGATCCTGGGTATTTTTTTCATCATCTAGGAGTTTGGGGCCTTCAACGCCCATCAGCTTGATGGTCATGCTGCCGAAGCCCACATCGTCGATATCCCGCGGCACAATGGGACCCGGACCCGAATAGCGCACCCATGCCGGAAAGCTTCGCGGGCGGGAAAAAATGCCGTGGCGCATGTCGCTTGGGACATCATCACGGACCGTGAAAATCGCGCGCACGAGCCCGTGTGTCTTCGAATTGCCGCCGCGTTCATAGCGCGCCGGCTGAAAATGGTTGTGCATTTGCGTCGCCATCTCATCGATGATGGCTTGGACCCATTTCTCCTCGTCGGGGAGCAATCTTTCCTCGGCAAGCTTTAGCCCGTCATCTTTTCGCCGCTTATTAATTTGCGCCTGAATCAATTGGGCGAGCGGCTCCCGCAGGGCCCCATCGAATAGCTGGCGCATGCCAAATAGCGGCTCGATTCGCCTCTCGATATGTAGCCCCATCTCGAGCATTCTGTGGATTGCCTTCAGCAGCATCGGCCTCTTCCTCCCCACCCAAGAGCTAGCTCTTTTCTACTCTGGCAGAACCGGCTAGGCTGGTCAAAAGGCTGGCGAGAGTTGCGCGCGCCTACAGCGCAACTATGCGGGAGGGGAGCATGGCACAACTTGCTACGGTGGTGATCAGGCTGACGGCCATTCTTGCGGCGGCAATGCTTCTTGCGAACTGCAGCCGCTCGGCGAACAAGCTGGAAGCAGGCAAGCCTGTGGACGAGGCGCAGCGTGCCGGACGCGACGCCGCGAGCTTGCCGCAAGCGGATGAAGATTACTTCCACGACATGGACAATGGGGTGGTCCTAACACCGGATGAAATCAAGGGCCGCAACATGTGGCTCGTCTGGTCAGGCGGCAACGATCGCCAATGGGACGAACTGACGCGATCGACCCTCGGCATGCATGACCTCTTGAAAGTCGTCACTTCCCATCCAAGCCAAACATATTGCTATGGGAAGTGCGATCGCGATTCTCGCTGGAGTTGGCTCGGCGCGGTCAATGAGCCATGCTTTGAAAAGCCGTCAGGCCCCGATCCCGATCGGTTTGGCCTTTGGCTCGATGTTCGGCGCAAGGATTGCCCGCCCGATCCATTCGAGAACGAGGCGAAGTACCCTGGCGTCAAAATTGGCGCGCGCGGTAAGCCGATTGGCGGCGGCAAGACCTTGCCAGTTGGTTCCTACTTTGGGTACGCCACGGGCATTGTCGGCCTTCGGCTCTTTCCCAATCCCGATTTCAATGAGGAAGCCGCGAAGAAATGGGATCCCGAAAGGTATTACAGGGATCCCGACTATTTTAACGACCCCAAGCTCGTGCGTCCCTATCGCGTCGGCATGTCCTGCGGCATGTGTCATGTCGGCCCGAGCCCGATCCACCCGCCTGCCGACCCGGTGCATCCTGAATGGGCCAACCTCAATTCGACCGTCGGCGCTCAATACCTTTGGTGGGATCGCCTTTTTGCGTATCGCGCCGACCTCACGAATTTTCTTTATCAACTGGTCCATTCCTACGCTCCCGGCACGACCGAAACGTCGATCGTCTCAACCGATTATATCGTCAACCCACGGTCGAATAACGCGATCTATAATCTTGGCGAGCGGCTTGCCGTCGCGCACCGCTGGGGCAAGGAAACGCTGGAAGGCGATGAGCTTAATAATAAGCAGCTTGAAGGGACTTTCGATGCCCCGGATACCTCCTGGTCGCCGCGCGTGCTCAAAGATGGCGCCGACTCGGTCGGCCCGCTTGGAGCGCTCAACCGGGTCTATGTGAATATCGGGCTCTTCAGTGAAGATTGGTTCACTCATTTCGATCCTGTTTTCGGCGGCAAACCGATTACTCCGTTCCTCGTCAAAAACGCCGAAGAAAACTCCGCCTATTGGCGGGCAACCGAGGCTGGCACACCCTTCATGGCGAGTTTTTTTCTGAAAGCGGGCCAGCCAGACCATCTCAAGGATGCTCCCGGTGGCGATAAATACCTCGCTGCTGATGAGGCGACGCTAGATCGCGGAAAAATCGCCTTTGCCGACTTTTGCGCGCGCTGCCATTCAAGCAAGTTGCCGGATATTGCTTGGAAGGCCATGGACCCCGGAGGCTGTTCGGGGCCTAACTACCTTGAGTGCTTCAAGGGCTACTGGCAATTGACCCAGACCGAGGAATTTCAATCGGAGATGGAGGAGATCGTTCTTGCGCCGGATTTCCTCGACAATAATTATCTCTCAACCGACGCCCGCATACCGGTGACTCTGCTGCGGACCAATGCGTGCTCACCGCTCGCCACCAACGCGATCCGCGGCAACATATGGGACAATTTCTCATCCTCGACCTATAAGGGGCTGCCACCGGTTGGCGAAATCACTCTCCAGGATCCTTTCACAGGGGATCATTGGCATTACCCAATGCCGGGAGGCGGACTCGGGTTTACGCGTGTGCCCTCGCTTGTCAGCGAGTGGGCGAACGCGCCATTTCTCATTAACAAGCGGATCGGTCCATTTGATGAAAATCCTTCCGTCGAAAGCAGGGCGAAATCGTTTCAGGCATCGATTGAACAATTGCTTTGGCCCGAGAAACGCCCTTCCGATCCAGGGCTCGATGGCATCGTTATGCGAACGACGGAGCGGAGTTTTCTTAGGATTCCGAAGCGGCAAATTCCCGCAGAGCTATCGAATATCTTTGGCTCTCTGCCGTTCGCCCGCCTGCTCAAAGACCCGATCTCTCTTCTCTTCGACAAGGACGGTGTTTTCGAGATCGGTCCAATTCCCAAAGGCTTTCCGGTCAATCTAACCAACTACCAGCCGCTCGTTGATATCGATGTTGGCGATATCATTAAGAGGACGGAGCATGCCAAAAATGTCGCCGATCTTGTGCTCAAAGTTGGCGCGAGTACGCCTTTGCCAGACCCCAATTCCAGCGATGAGATTCTTCTCGCCTGGCTCAAGGATCTGCGGGAACCGCTTTTAAAACTCAGCAAATGCCCGGATTTCATTGTCAACAAGGGGCACTATTTTGGCACCGCCAAGTTCAATGAAACAGATGATCTGTCGGCGGACGAACGCTCGTTCGGCCAGGAGCCTGTCTTGAGCGATGATGATAAGCGCGCCTTGATCGAGTTCGTAAAAACCTTCTAAGGGAAGCTGTGTTGGCGCGGGAGGCCGAATACGATTACGTCATCGTCGGCTCGGGCGCTGGCGGCGGCACGCTCGCGGCGAGGCTCGCCGAACGGGGCATGCGGGTATTCGTGCTCGAGGCCGGCGGCGACTCTCATGAGGCAGGGCGCGGCCTTCCCGAGCAATATGACGTTCCAGCCTTCCATCCCTTGGCTTCCGAAAACGAGGCCCTGAGCTGGAATTTCTATGTGCGCCATTTTGCCAGTGACGATCGGCAGAAGGCGGATTGGAAGTGGCGGCCCGACCCCAAGACAGGAAAGCCCAGCGTCCTCTATCCGCGTGCTGGGACGCTTGGCGGCTGCACCGCCCATAATGCGATGATCTTTATCGCCCCTAACGACTCCGACTTCGACCACATCGCGGAACTCACGGGCGATCCGTCCTGGCGGGCGCGGGAAATGTCGAAGTATTTTGCCTTGGTCGAAAACTGCCGGCACCGCCCCCTATGGCGCGGGCTCAAGAAGGTGCTCGGCATCGGTTTAACAGGTCATGGCTTCGGGGGATGGCTTCCGGCGGAGCGGGCCATGCCCCGCCGGATCCGCGACTTCCGGCTTTTCCGCACGGTGGTCTCTACAGCGTTGATGGTGATTTTTGATGGTTTCTCCTGGAGCTCTGGCGTGCGGCGGCTCCTGAGAGGAGAGGATGATCCCAACGACGTGCGCAGGCGGCGCGGGCGTTTGGACGGGCTCTGTTATCCGCCTCTTTCAACGGACCAGCACCGGCGCAAGGGGACGAAGGAACGCTTATATGAGGTAAAGACTAAGGTTGGCGATAACCTCCATATCGAGTTCCATGCGCTTGCTACAAAAGTTCTTTTTGATAGCGACAATCGAGCGCGTGGCGTCGAATATTTGAAAGGGGAGCGGCTTTACCAAGCCCATATTGGGCCAAGGGGCGAGCCCGAGCGGCGTGAGGTAAGGGCCGCGCGCGAGGTCATCTTGGCTGGAGGTGCCTTCAACACCCCCCAGCTCTTGATGCTTTCGGGAATCGGCCCTCGAAGAATCCTTGAAACACACAACATTTCTATTGTTCATCCGCTCGAAGGCGTCGGTCAAAATCTACAAGACCGTTATGAAACCGCCATAGTCTGCCGGATGCGCGAGCCTTGGGAGTCGCTCAAACGGGCAGAATTCAAGCGCGGCGACCCTCTCTTTCAAGAGTGGAAGGAACATCGCAAGGACTGGCATGGGTTCGGTGGCGGCGTATATATCGGGAATGGCGCCGCGATCGCTTTTTCGCTCCGCTCGTCTCCCGATGTGCCGGACCCCGATCTTTTTTGCATGGCGCTGCTTGCTCCTTTCCAGGGGTATTATCCCGGCTATTCCAAAGAGGTCTGCGACCCGAACCGGCATGAATACCTTACCTTCGCGATTCTTAAGGCCTATGCGGGCAGCCGCGGCAGCGTCACCTTGCGTTCGGCTGATCCACAAGATTGCCCGGAAATCAACTTTGGCTATTTTGACGACACGGACGCGAAGGCCGCCGATAAAGACACCCTTGCCCTTATCAGGGGCGTCAAATTCATCCGCAGGATTACCGCACGCCTGAAGCGGCAGGGCCTCGTCACTGAGGAGGAATTCCCTGGCGAGAAGCCGGGTTTTCCGGGACAAGGTCCAGGGGCGGACGAAAAGCTCGCCAGGCATCTACGCGACACGGCATGGGGACATCACGCATCTTGTACCTGCTCGATAGGGCCCGAAGATAGGGGCGGGGTCCTCTCTGGCGATTTCAAGGTTCATGGCACGAAAGGATTGCGAGTCGTCGACGCTTCAGTATTTCCGCGCATTCCTGGTTTTTTCATTGCGAGCGCGATCTATATGGTCGCCGAAAAGGCAGCCGACGTTATTTTGCGAGACTCAGAAGGCACGAAATAAATAGTGCTAGAAGCGAACGATGGATTGTGCAATTCTAGCAATTGAAATTCGCCATTATGGCGCCGGCAAGGCGTTTAATGTTGGCGCCGCCAGCGCACAAGGGGGGATGCCGTGGCCTATGACGCCGCTCAGCTGCTTGAAATGAGTCAGACACAGCTCGACGATTTGTTCAGCGCGTCAGAGCCAGGGCCGATACCCGATGGCCAAGCCGATGGTACGGCGATCATCGCTCCCGGCACGCGCTATTCGCAGGAGATTGCTACGCTCATCAACCATTTTGCGTGGCAAGGAAAAGTCTTCGACTCGAAAGCCGGATATTTGAAAAACCGGATTGGCCCCTTTGGACTGAACGCCATTATCGCGAAGGTCTATAAGGCCCCAAGCTGGCTCGATGGCAAGGAATGCATCGTCCTCGATTATTCGGAGACATCGCTCGTGGCCCACTGGATCCGCGACGAAATCCGCTTGATTTCGCCTAATTTTTATCTCGGCAAGGTGTTTTGGGACAAAGAGCACATCATCGACTTCGCGCTTAAATTTTAAGATACTCATCCTCGGGCGACGAAGTGACCCCGCTCACCAATTTCACGGTCATTGCGCCAATCGTCCACGGCAAAGAAGACGAACTGCGTACTCTTCTCTTGACCATGAACCAGGCTCCGGCATTTGCCGATCCGCAAAATTCGCTCGTGCCGTTTGGCGAGTTCGATGGTCTGCATTTCGCCCGTTTCGTCATCTTGAAGGACGAGACACTCGGCGATCTTGAAGAATTTTATGGCCCCGAGGCGGCATTCCCGGATGCCCCAGTTTATCTCGCTTTTCTCGGTGACTGCGATGGACCACCCGACGCGCTCCTCGCCGATTTTGCAAATCTCGCCGCCTCGGGCCTGCGTCAAATTTTTTCTTATTGCGAGGGTTTTGACTCGAAGTGCGACCTTCTGCGATGGATGCGCGACCATTCGGTGAGGCCGGCGGCGGCTTATGTCAACACCATCGGCCGAACCGTGCGGCAGATCCGCGAAGAGGCTGAACTGACCGAGAGGCTGGCGAAGTCCCTTGCAAGCCTCTCGGTCAGTAATGGGCTTGATGTTCCGCCCCGGCAAATTCGCGATGAGCTCATTCGCGCCGTCAGGGATAGCGGCGCATGGCCAACGCCGGTGCCAGCCCCGGTTGCTTGGCAGCTGCGGCGGCTGTTTTTTCTCGTGGCCGCGCCGCTCGTGATATTGCTTCCCCTTCTCACGCTCGGCTTGGCAGCCGCGCTCTTCGTCTATGGCGCGGTCCTTCTCCTTCTTGGCGCGGTGCTCGTTGCCTTTCTCATTCCTTTGCGAAGGCACGAAACAACAGACCCTGATGTGCAAAAGCCGCCGAAACCGCCAAGTGAAGAGCATTTGAAGCTGCTTGGCGAGCGGCATGATTTTGACGTAACCAACCAATATAGTGTCATGGGCTCTTTCAAGCCTGGTCTGTTCTCGCAGCGGTTAACAACCGTTCTGTGGTGGCTCATCAATTTCGCCAGTCCTATTCTCTATCCGAGCGGCAATTTGGCGAGGATCAAGACAATTCATTGCGCCCGCTGGGTATTTCTCGATAACAAGCGCCGGGGCTTTTTCGCAAGCAACTATGACGGAAGCTACGAAAGCTATATGGACGATTTCGTCAACAAAGTTTCCTTCGGGCTCAATCTCGCGTTTAGCCAGGGGCTGAACTACCCGCAAACGCGCTTCCTGCTCTGGGGTGGTGCTCAAAAGGAGCAACAATTCAAGGATATACAGCGCCGCCATACGCTCCCAACGGAAGTCTGGTACAAGGCCTACCCCGGACTTACCCTCGTCGACATCGCCCGCAATACAAGGATCCGCCAGGGTCTCGAGCGGCAAATGATGACCGACACGGAAATCCGCCAATGGCTTGCGGAAATTTAGAGCGCGCCATGGTTCAGCCCATCAGCGAATTTGACGATATCCAAGCCATTCTCCACTCCGGATTTGGCAAGCTTGAAGAAGCTTGCTTTTTGCTCGCGCGCATCACCGATCTCAAAGAGGCGAAGGCGTGGCTTTCCACTGTGGCAGGCACCAGCGGCGCCGGGAAGCTTTCCTACCACGTCACCTGCGCATGCCACCTTCGCGAGTCCTATCAAGGGCAGGCTCTACAAATCGCATTCACGGCGCAAGGACTTGAACGCCTGGGCGTACCGCTCGATCTCTTTCCCGGCGGCGATAGGCTTCACACCTTTTCCCGCGAGTTTTCCCTTGGGCTGGTGCGCGGAGAGAACGATCAGGATGGCCATTCGCGCCTGCTCGGGGATATCGGTGAAAATGCGCCATCGCATTGGCAGTGGGGCACGGGCGAAAAAATCCCCGACGTCCTGATCATGCTTTATGCGGAGGAAGGGGCTCTTCAAGCATTGCGGCAGGAGGTGGAGGCCGATCTTGCGTTAGGCTTCGAGGTCTTTGATGTCCTGAGGGCGGCCAATGCCCCCGATGACGATAAGCTGAGGCGCGAGCCCTTTGGCTTTCCCGATGGTATTTCCCAGCCGGAGATCGATTGGAACGCAAGCCGCCAGCCCCGCGGCGTGGCGGATACCGAATACACAAATCTCATTGCCGCGGGTGAATTCCTGCTCGGCTATCCCAACGAATATGATCTCTACACCTACCGGCCGCTACTCGATGCCGAAGACGATCCGGAGGGCATCCTCGCTGCTGCGGCGGAGGATCCAGGCAGACGCGATTTTGCCCGCAACGGTAGTTACTTGGTGTTCCGCCAGTTGGAGCAGGATGTCGAAGGATTTTGGCGCTTTGTTTATGCTCAATCGCCGGATGATGACGGCGTTGGTCTTGCCGAAGCGATGGTTGGCCGCAGGCTTATAACAGGCGAAGCGCTCGTCCCTCCTTCGAGAATCGCGATTCCCGGTATCGGCCCTCAAGCCGAGGACATCTCGCTGAATAGTTTTACCTTTGGCGCGGACCCTGATGGGCTCGCCTGCCCGTTTGGTGCCCATATCCGCCGGGCCAATCCGCGCGGCGCCGACCTTCCGGGAGGCAGCCAAGGCCTTTTCTCCCGGCTCGTCCGAATGCTTGGCCTAAAACAGGATGGGCCGCGCGCCGATCTTCTTTCCTCAAGCCGCTTTCACCGTATTATCCGACGCGGGCGCCCCTATGGCCGCATGGTCGACCGGCAAAGCGCGCTCAAGGAGGAGCAGCCGGGGAAAAAAACGGGACTCTATTTCATAGCGCTTAACGCAAACATCTCGCGTCAATTTGAGTTCATTCAAAATGCCTGGATCATCAACGGGAAGTTCAACGGACTCGACGGCGAGTCCGATCCCTTGATTGGTAACCGCTGCCCCACTCCCTTGGGCTTGCCGACCGCGGGCTTTAACCTGCCGCAGACAAATGGACCAAGCCGCCGCATTCTGAACTTACCGCAATTTATCACCGTTCGCGGTGGCGCCTATTTCTTTTTGCCCAGCTTGCGGGCCTTGCGCTATATGGGGCGGCAAGGGATTCGCTGAAGCCGTTTGTTGAGAGGCTGGGCCACAAGAGGCGACGGCGGCCGTGCCCCTTTGGCCTTTGTGGCGCGATAAATTGCCGCAAGATCACAATATCGCCAGGGAGCAATTCCGGGACCAGTACCACTCGACATAGGTTTGGAACGCGCTGCGATTGATCGGACCATCGGGCTTAGCTTAACGATTTGGGGCTTTGCCCTGAATAGATGTGCGAGCTTGATATTCCGGCGCGCCTTCCTTGTCTTGACGACGCTTAAGCTGTTTGTAAAAACTCGGTGAGCTCTCGAAAGGCATCCGTGCTCGGGCCGGAGCGGGGCGACTGGCAGAGCGCGGCATAGATCTTCGGAACAATGGCAATGGCCTGGTCAAGTTCCGCGTCGCCTCCTTGGCGGTAGCCCCCCATTAGGCGCAAATCACCCGTGTCCTCATAACGCGCGATAAGAGCACGAAGCCTAGCGACAAGGTCATTTTGCTCAATTGTCCAAGCGCTAGGGGCAAGCCGGGAGATCGATCTCAGAACGTTGATTGCCGGATAGCGGCCCTGCTCGGCTATGGTACGATCGAGAACAATATGGCCATCGAGTATCCCACGTATCGTATCCGCGACAGGATCATTCACATCGTCCCCATCAACCAGGACCGAGAAAACCCCCGTGATTGTGCCTTGCCCTTCTTCTCCTGGGCCGGCGCGCTCGAGAAGTTTTGGCAAATCGCCGAATACACTTGGTGTGTAGCCGCGCGCAACCGGAAGCTCGCCTGATGCCATGGCGACGTCGCGCGCCGCATGGGCAAAGCGCGTAATTGAGTCGATAATTAGCAATACGGACTGACCTTGGCTGCGGAAATATTCGGCGATTGTCATCGCTGTTTTTGGGGCGAGACGCCGCATAACCGGGCTTTCATCGCTAGTTGTGACAACGGTTACGGTCGACGAACGGTTAACGGCGAGCGCTTCATCAATGAATTCGCGGACCTCGCGGCCGCGTTCTCCAACGAGCGCGACGACCACTGTATCGAAGTCTCGCGAGTTGGCGAGCATGGCAAGCAGAGTGGACTTACCAACTCCGGATCCGGCGAAAATTCCGATCCGCTGGCCCGCGCAGATCGGAGTAAACAAATCGATTGCTCTGATACCCGATTTGATTGGCTTGGAAATACGCTGGCGCCGCATCGCCGGTGGCGGCGATGCCTCAAGCCTGAAGGCTGTTGCCCCGCGCTCTAATAAACCGTCGTCATCGACGGCTTTGCCAAGCGCATTCACCACCCGGCCTTTCCAGCTATGCGTTGGAAAAATACGCAGGTTACCGGCGTAATAAGCTCGCTGTCCCAATTGGATTTGAATCCGGTCGTCGAACGGCTTAATCGTTGCCGTTTCCGGATCAATGCGCACCACCTCGGCGAGCTGCGTCTCGCCCAAAGAGACGCAATCCCCGAGTTTCAAGAACGGCGATAAACCGGCAACGCGTGCGTAGGCGGGCGACACCTCGGTGATGGCACCAGAAATCCGCATAAGGCCGATTTCCTCCCTTGCCTCTCTCAGACATTGCCCGAGGCGAGTCAGTAAATTGGCGCTCATGCTGCGCCACCGAGGATTTTAATTGCGTCCTTGAGCGAATTCTCGGAATTTTCAATGGATGACGAAATCTCTTCGAAAGATCTGGAAAGCAGAATTAATTTTTCCATCTCGATCAAGGGATTTACATTTGATCCTTCGATAAATCCTTGGGTTATGCCGTTATTATTGAAATCCAAGATGGGCGTCGCAGGCTTGCTCGCCGTGACACTCGAATTATCAAAACGCCGCAGTTCGGCCGTTGGATCAAGCGAAAAAAGGCCGATGGCGCCGATCTGAGCACCATTTTGCGATATCATCCCGTCTTGAGCGATAGTAACGGGCCCCCCAAGGGGGTCCACCGCAATTGGGCTATTTCCCGCATCCAGAACGGGGTAGCCATTGATGCTTTGCAAGGCACCATTGGCCTGCATGAGCATTCGCCCATCTCGGGTGTAGACGGTACCCGCCGGGGTCTGCAGCGCGAGCCATCCACTCCCCTGCACGGCGACATCAAGTGGATTGTCGGTCTTAATGGTCGCCCCAGGGGCTTGAGAAATATGTGAAGTACCGCGCGAAACATAAGCGACAGGGGTGTCCCCCGTTCGCGATACAAGTGCCTTAAAATCCACCTCTTCCGCCCGATAACCTGGGGTACTCTGGTTCGCGATGTTCGTCGCAATCGCCGTGAGCCTCCTATCGAGGGCGACTTGCGCCGAAAGGGCGACATAAAGCCCCGCCTGCATTTCTTAAAAACCCCCGAGCCGAAGATTAGCAAGATTTAGTAGCAAACTTGAGTTAATGCCGACCGAGCCAGAATTGTCGAAAAGCGCCGTCAGGGGCGTCGTTGGCGCGGAAATTTTGAAATCATAGTTTGCGGTGAAGCGCTCGATAAATTTTTGAAGCTTTGACGGATCTTTAAAATCCGCCACATTCGACTCTTGCGAGATTTCCTTGGCTTGTTGATCAATGGGTGATTGCGATAGCGACGCTGGCAGACCAAGCGCGGTCTCGACAACTTGCAACAGCATTTTATCCGCGAGAATGCTATAGGCGCTCATAATTTGCAGAGGCATGCGCTGAAAATTTAGCGCCATCTGGGCGCCTTGATTTTTCTGGCCGGCATTGGCCTTGAGCGTTTGCTCGATATAGTTACTGATGGTTGCCTGCTGAAGAGAAGCTGGACTCGTCGCGTTTGCGCCGTCTGCTGCAAAGTTGAAAGTCTCGGCTAAGGCTAGGTAACGAGGATCATGCAACGTATTCGCCAGACTGCTGGACCTTGTGGCTTCTCCCTCAAGAATTTTTTGAATTAGTCCCTTTGCATACATCATGTCGCTGAGACCAAATGCCTTCATCCCATAACTATACAGCCGACTATTATTGATCAAATCTCTGGTTGATTTCACTTTTCCAATATTCGCCTTGAAATATTCTGTCTGCCGCACGGCGGTTGGTTCGGTCGCTGTTCTCGCCAGGGTTCGAGAGTAATTCCTCGCAATGGCATCATAGGCGATCGTTGCATTGAGCACTTTTGGCGACTTCCAAATCCGTCGCAATCATTGCAAGTCTAGCTTGCCCGATGCTTACGAAGAATGGCAGAACTTTTCCAATTGTTTGTAAAATCCACGGGGCCGCTTGAACCAGTTTGGAGCAAGGCAACCCTATTAACCCTGTCTTAGGAGAACAAGCGGAGTAAAACACGTGGGGTTCGCAATTGGATTGGTTATCGCCCTCGGCTGTATCCTCGGTGGCTTTGCGGCAATGGGCGGCCACCTCTCTGTCATTTTTCAACCATGGGAGTTCCTGATAATTGGTGGCTCATCCCTCGGCACCTTTATCATCGCAAATCCGATACCCACAATTAGGGATACCGGGCGCGCCATCACCGAGGCAGTGTTCGACCGCACGCCGACGCAACGTCATTATCTCGATGTGCTTGGTGTTCTCTATGCGCTGATGCGTGAGCTGCGCGGGAAAGGCCGCAACGAACTTGAGCAGCACGTCGATAACCCCGAGGAATCGGCGATATTTAAAAATTTCCCAAAAGTGATCGCGGACAAAGATCTTACACATTTTATATGCGATTATGTACGGCTGATTATCATCGGTAATGCTCGCACTCACGAGATAGAAGCGCTGATGGACGAGGAGATCCAGACGATGTCGCACGATCGTCTCAAATGCTATCAGGCTTTGACATCCGTTAGCGACGGCCTCCCGGCGCTAGGGATTGTGGCCGCGGTCTTGGGGGTGATCAAGGCGATGGGCGCGCTAGACGAAGCTCCCGAGATACTCGGCAATCTGATCGGCGCCGCCCTCGTTGGAACATTTGCTGGGATATTTCTATCTTATGCGCTACTCCAACCCATCGCGCAAAAAATAAAATCGACACGAGAGCGAAATTGCCGGCTCTACATTGTTGTGAAGCAAACGCTCTTGGCCTTCATGAACGGCGCCATGCCTCAGATCGCTCTGGAGCATGGCCGCAAAATGATTTCTTCAAAGGACCGGCCGTCCATTGATATGGTTGAAAATGAGACGGTATCCGGCGGTTCGGGAAATGAGCAACAAGCGGCATGATGACTATGGACGACAATCCTAATTACGATCTCATGGTGATGAGAGCACGCGAGATGCTGCTCGATGGCTCCGGCGTATCTATCGACCGCTTGCCGCTTCTCCGTGTCATTTTCGAGCGTGCGGCGACCCAGTGCAGTGAAAGCTTGCGTCAGCTATTTTCATCCGTGGCTTTATTCACAATTGATGGCATCGTGACCGAGCGAATTGCCGACGTCCTTGACAGTTGTGACAGTAATGACGTGTTTGGAATAATTCACGTGCAAGCGTGGGATTCACGCTTCTTGATCGCCATCGAGCAAGGCACGGTCCTCTTACTAGCGGAAGCGCTATTCGGCGGTGATGGCACCGAAGCGCCCGTGGGTGACAAGCGGCCTCTTTCGAACATTGAGCTGCAGCTTGCGAAGAGAGCGTTCGAGCTATTTGCCCAGGCGTTGCAAAGTGCCTTCGCCACCGTCTGCGAAACGGCTTTTAGGCTGGACCGCGTGGAAACGAGGCTGGACTTTGTAACTATCGCGCCGAGGACCGCCTTTGCCATAAAAACGCGGCTAAAAGTGCAAATGCTTGGGCGTGAAGGCCACATCTTTACTCTCATTCCGCAATCGGCCCTCAATAGTATCCGCCAGGAGTTAGAACGCGATATCGCGGCCGAGGGGCCGGCTGGGGATCCTCAATGGCTAAAACAAATTCGAAACGAGGTTGGCCTGAGCGTCGTGGCCGTGCAGGGTCTGATCGAGGAGTTCCACTTCACGCTGGCTGACATCGCGAACCTTCGGGTCGGCCAAGTGATGCGACTTGAAGCGACAACGAAAACACCAGTCAAACTCGTCTGCAATTCCGAGCACTTGTTTTGGTGTGATCTCGGCAGGGCGGATGGATTCCACACTCTGAAGATCTCGGAGAGTGTAAGCCGCGAGCAAGAGCTTATCAACGAAATTCTTGGAAATTGACGAGGTACATCCATTTTGATTTTAAGTATGTGAGTTTATTAAGGTAGATAAACAAGACGTATACTTATCTTAATAAGAAGGAGCTTCACAATGTCTGATGAAGAATCACTTGATAACATGGAAATCGAAAATAATGTGGCTGTATCAGGATCCTCCAATAATATTGATACCATATTGCGGATTCCTGTGTCCGTGCAGGTCATCCTGGGATCAGCCTCAATGCCGGTCGCTAACCTCCTCAAACTTGGACGAGGAGCGATCATTCCCTTGGATCACCGGGTAGGCGAGCCCGTCGATATTGTTGTAAACGGCAGAGTCATTGCCCGCGGAGAGCTCGTCGTTGTGGAAGATGACCTTTCGCGGCTTGGCGTCTCGCTGACGGAGATCGCAAATTCCAGCAAAACGGCCGCGTAAGATGACGTCTCCAGTCGCGGCAAGGGGGGGCCCTCCGCCGAAGTCCTTAAAGGGGCCAGATAAGGTGGCTGCCCTCTTACTATGTATGGGGAAGCCGCTTGCCTCGCGGTTGCTGAGGCAGTTTGAAAGTGAGGACCTTAAGAGAATTACGCGTTCCATGGCGCAGCTTGGGACCGTGTCATCGCCCGTGATCCAGTCTCTCGTCGAGGAATTCGCGGGCAAGTTCGCTTCAGGGCTCGATCTTTCAGGATCGGCGGATGAGGCTCATAATATGTTGGATGGTCTGCTTCCCCCAGAGCAGCTCGCCGATGTAATGGCAGAGGTCACGGGCAACTCCAATCACGCGATGTGGGAACGGCTCTCAAATGTCCCAGAGTCTGTATTCGTCGGCTTCCTTATTAACGAGCACCCGCAGACCTCTGCATTCATAATGTCCAAAATCACCCCAGCCTGCGCCGCCAAGGTCGCAGGCTTACTTCCGCGCGAATTGCGTAACGAGATCATGAGGCGGATGCTCAGCATTGGCCCCGTTAGCGAGGCTGCGGTCCGCCTTCTCCAAGAGCAGCTGCAGGAAGATCTTCTTTCAAATGTATCCCGTCATGTTGGCAGCGACCAGAATGCGCGAATGGCAGACATCATAAACAAAATGGACCGCAACCAGACCGAGGATGTTCTGCAGAACTTGGCGGCGGCTCGCCCGAAGGCAGCGGAAGTCCTGCGCAAGCTGATGTTCACATTTGATGATATCATTAAGCTTCAGCCAAAAGCGCGTGGCGTGCTATTTGATAAAATACCGACGGAACTCGTTGTCCTCGCTTTGAAAGGAACAGACACAGCATTTAGAGACACAATACTTTCATCACTTGCGATGAGGGCACGCCGGATCGTCGATAGCGAGCTGGCCACGGGCGACCCAGTACCTCAACGCGAAGTGCTTAAGGCGCGCAGAACCATCGCCGATACCGCGCTCGAATTAGCGAGCAGCGGGGAGATTGAACTCAGTTCGTCGGAAGACGAGGATGAATACTTTGAGTAATTAGGCCGAACGCAATGGCGGAGAAGCCGGATCCGGAAAGCCAGACCGAAGAGCCAACAGAGAGAAAAATTCTCGACGAGCTTGAAAAGGGCAATTTGCCAATCTCTCGAGAAGCCTCAGCCTTCGCTGCCGCTTTTGCAATGGTGGTCATCGTTGCCTTCCTGGCTAGGAATTTACTGAAATCTTTGGGTACAGCCCTCAGCGAACTGCTCATTGACCCTGCCGGGCTTCGCTTAGAAACCGGTGGTGACGCGGTGCTCCTGCTAAGCGACTTGGCTTGGCAAGTTAGCGTGCCGCTTATACCAGTACTCACCATTCTGATTGTTGCCGGAATAGGCGCATCATTTCTCCAACATGCGCCTCGCTTTGTCCCCGATCGTGTCAAACCGGATTGGCACCGTATATCGCCGGCTAATGGTTGGCGGCGGATGTTCAGTATAGCAGGGCAGGTAGATCTGCTCAAAAACGCATTCAAGCTTTGTTCCTTTGGCCTCGTAATATGGTTTGCGCTAAAGTGGCAGGGAAATGCCCTCTTCGAGTCAATGGCACTTGATCCAAACGCCGTCCCCGACCTGATCCTTGCGATGGGCATGCGGCTTCTAACAGCCCTATGCTTTACGACTTTCCTGCTCCTTGCGATTGATTTGCTTTGGGTTCGCATTCACTGGCGCAAAGACATTCGGATGACCCGGCAGGAGGTCAAGGACGAAATAAAGGAAGCTGAAGGAGACCCGTTAAGGAAGGCACGCCTCCGGTCGTTAGCGCTGGACCGGAGGCGAAAGGCGATGATAGCGGCAGTACCTAAAGCAACCCTCGTCATAGCCAATCCAACGCATTACGCCGTCGCCCTCCGCTACATAAGAGAAGAAGGAGGCGCGCCAGTTGTGGTATCGAAAGGAATGGATTTCATTGCTTTAAAAATCAGGGAAGTCGCGGAGCAACATTCAATTCCAATCATCGAGGACAGATTACTGGCGAGGTCGATGTATGATGCCGTGCATGTCGATCATGCAATTCCGCCGCAATTTTATAAGGCCGTGGCAGAAATAATTCACATGATTTACGCTAAAAAACTACGGAAAGCCGCTGTTAAATGAAAAAAAATAATGTCGAGCCGCTGTAGTGTAAATAACGAATTCCCGGCAAGAGCCCTGTGCGCAGCCGTAGAGCCGATTGCCGCAGAGCTTCAACTGGTCGATGCGGGAGATTTCACCTAAGAAGTCCACCAGTGATGGGCAGCAAAAATCTCGAGTTTTTGATTGATCCTATCAATGACACTCGTTACCCCGCCGCCTCTTTTACCATGGGCGGATTCGCAATTTCTGAATCGAGGTGTCTAGTAGCGGCGCCCGTGGCACAAAACGGCTAGACCATTGGATACTCAGCGGCAGCGAAGTAGTTTTGGCACTCTTCAGGCGCGAAGAAGGTGCAGATGCGTCCGGTCTCTTGCCAGGGCATCGATAATCCCGGCGGCTCTTGCCGGCAAACAAGCTTAGGCCTGGCGAAGGTGATCTCCATCGTCCGGATCGTGGGGCGGAAGGAACGAGAGCAAGACGCCTTGATGGCGTCCTCGACGACCTTGCTCTTGCGGGCCGGCAAATTACCGACGATCCCGGTATCGCCCTTGGCAAAGGTTGCGGCGAGCTTTTTTCGGCATAGGCCTCGAAGATACGCCGACTCATCGGGGCATTGACGACAAAGGGGACGATGAGCCTGTCGGAGCGCAAGCCGCTGGCTCTTGAGGCAGCGGCCGCGCAGACGGATCATCCTGGTTGCCGGTCCAGCCTCATCAAGAAAGACCAGCCGATGCGGCTTTAGCCGCATGCGCGGCTGGCGCCTCATGGTCCATTTCTCCTCGCGCCGCTTTGATATCGGAACGATCTTGCTTGGCTGCCAGCAGGTTTTTGAAGCGATCGCCGTTGCGGATGAGAAAGTGCGTTTTTTAGCGAAGCCGCCCCGATCATGAGATGATGGCGGCCGCCGTAACTGACGTCGCCTACCATCATGATTATGGCGCCCAATGAAAATGCTCCCGCCGAGAGTTCTCTCGCCGCGGCGGCGCCCCACTGGCCTGTAAAGGATCGTGCCTTCGCAATCCGAAGGAGCGGCCGATGCACGCCAGCGGAGAAAGTCGCGATACGCCTCGCACGCGAGATTATTCGCCTGAAATTTTCAGCCCATATCCCGGCGCGCAAAATCGCGTGGCGCCTTGGCCGTGCCTCCGCGACCATAAGCGAGACGTTGAGGCGTTTTGGCGGCGCCGGACTGACCTGGCCCTACCGGAAGGGATGAGGGATGGCGAGCTAGAGGCGACGCTCCACGCCAATCGCCACGGCAAGTGGGGCAACCCGCCGCCGTCGGGGCCGGATTGGCCGGCAATCCACCGCGAGCTTGAACAGGCACGTGACGCAGCCGAACCCTCTGGGACGATTAGATCGCCACCAATCCAAGCTCGCGCCGGCGATGCGGTGGACGCATGCGGCCGGCGAGCGGCTGCTCGTCGATTACGCGGGCGATAGTGTGTCCCGGTTCTAGTCGGCAGGGCAGTCCCGGGAAAATGCGCCTGGCTAAGCTGGACGCGGACGCTTTCACGATTGGATCGAGCCCATAGACGCGCCTTCGCGGCGATCGGCGGCGTTCCCCAGCTGCTCGTTCCCTAGAATACGAAGACCGCCGTGATCAAGGCTTGCCTCGACGATCCCAGGTTAACCGCAACTACGCCGAAATGCCGGCACATTATGGGACCGCCATTTTTGCTAGGATGCCGAGATAGATGGACGATAAACACGAAACTCTCTTAGACCGAACGTTCTCTCCACGATGTCCATGCCCTCCACGAGCCCAAGGAAAGTGTGCCCCGCATACCCGGTACGCAATGTCATCTCAGTCCCGGCCGGGGCCATAAGCCCCAGCGGGCACGTGAACTCTTGCCAACACGTGAACTTGCCAGCCCCGCCAGCGCCGGTTATATGTCCGCGCGGCTCTTCGGACTGCGACCGCCCCCTCCATGCGCGCCCATCGTCTAGCGGCCCAGGACGTTGCCCTTTCACGGCAAAAACACGGGTTCGATTCCCGTTGGGCGCGCCAATGAAATCAATAGTTACAGACATTCCCAGCATCGATTGGCTCTCTGGTGCCCAACATTTGCCTGATAAACATTGCCGAACGTCCACGTACTTAGTCGACCGGAGCACGCCGTTTCGTGGCCTGTTGCACCACTCTCAATGATGCCTGATCCTTTGAGGATCTTGGCCGCGAACTAGCTCTTGGCATCCCAGTCAAACGGGTGGAAACACATTCCGGTTAAACCCAGTGTCGGAACGTTCTCGCCCGGACTCAATCTGCATCGCTGACCTTCAACATCTGGCCACCGCCTTCCCCATTTTCTTCGTTTCCACGGCTTCACAAACTCACGGACGGCTTTATTCGCTTCGCAGGCTCAAGTACCGAGGGAACTACAGATACCAATCCAGCGCCTCACTGCGACGTCGTTCAATTGAGCGGATAATGCTCTCGCGCCACGATCGGGCGGACTTCTTTTTACGGTACTTCTTTCTTGGAAGCGAAAGGGGCCTGGGGGAAATCGAAGTTCATAGGGTGGGTGGGTTCCATGATGGCGCACAGAATTTTCCCAGATTTTTCCTAATTTCAAAAATTAACGCGTTGGGAATTAACGTGGTACCCGAACATTGGATGTGCACATTATTCCAGCCATTTGAGCGTCGCTTTAATCCATGTCTGCTCTGCACTTGATCGCGACCAGAACATGGATATCGCAGCACTTCTGGGTTGCGCCAGGAGGCAACGTCCCTTCATACCTGACCGCACATTCTTGACGTGGAGCAACTGACGCCCATTAGTGAGGACCTCGGCATGGAAGCCCGTGGAAGGGCTTGCTCTATCTTTTTTTCAAAAGCTTTGTAAGTTGTTCTCCCGCAGCTAATAGGTTCTCCTTAGAGTGTAGAAATGCCTCGGCCTGCCCGTTAGAATCTATCGCGCTCCTAGCGTTGTCGATTATTTTTAGTAACTCAGTTATCTTATTTCCTTCAAGGCTTTCTTTCGATAGGAGCATCTCAACACGGCTCCAGGAGCTCCCCGTTGTTTCTATACTTAAATCAAGGTCGTTATTCTGGATTTGACGTATTGTGGATTCTACTTTGTCTCTATCTAGGACCCAGACAGGGTTCAGTATGGCTGCGCCGCGACGAGTCGGATTTCCAAACGAAAACCGACCCTCGTCAACCCCGTGTCTAATAGAATCTACAACTGCGGCTGTGAGTTGCTTGGTTGTCACGTTGTATTCTTCCACTTTTTTAATGTATTGTTCAAGGCAGTCTGTAAATTGCTTTCCATATCTAATACTTTCTTGGCTTTTCGATGCTTCAATAAAGAGCTGTGGATCTATAAAATACCCAGTTCTAATACTTGTTTCATTGGCAGTAATCTGCGCTCGCAATGGTTCGAACCAACGACTCTCAAGATAATTCTCCTTTGGAATCGACGAAATATCTTTTCCAAATTGCCAAAAGGTCGCACCATTAAAAAACAGCGACCCAAACAAAATGGATACACTAAGTATCGGCGTTGCCATCATATTTGTTGCCAAAAAAATGAGCGGCGCAACAATTCCGATTACAGCCGTCAGCAATGAAAGTGCCAATATACACACCGGATGAACCGCCGTAGATAAATCATACCTACGTCCGAGCATTAGCTGTTTATCTATGTCAGATAAGCTTGCTGTAATCCGGGAAATATTCGAAAAAAATGCTTCCGTTAATTTGGCTGCGATTTCCGATAAATGGTCGTTCCGAAGGCGTTCCGGTTGCTGGGCGAGAAAAGCACGGAAGTGGCTACACAGGGTTCGTCAAAATCTTCCAACATCTTGAGTGCGGATAAAATTTTTTCAGCGTCTCGGCGCCATTCGTCGAATCCCGCACCGGTGGGTGAATTAGGGAATACCCCCGGCCGGGCCGTTGCTCTGCTGGGCACCGAAATCGTGAGCACGCGAGTTGCCTGAGTTAAAGTCCAAAAAAACGCGCGGCCTTTCCACGATCCGCTAAAACTGTCATATTTCCTGACCTCGCTAACGGTTGTTGCCATAATTTCGCCTTCAAAAATGACGTCTGCGGTAGCTTGGGCGAACCTCAGCTAAGGGAGCGTGGCATGAGCGCCGGGATTGGGGACGCTTTGGCGTTTCTTCCAACGCCACCGGATTACCTTCAAAAAAAGATTGCGCACGCAGCTGAGCAGCCGCGCCCCGATGTGAAGGCTGCCCGGAGACATGGGTTGAAAGTCCGCTTGAACTTGATCCTGAGAAGCTTATCTGCGACAACCTCGCGCAGGCGCACTAACCACTCTAGCCACAAGGGGCCGCGCGTGCGTGAGTTAATTGAAGCTGCAGCCGCATCGGTTCTCTCTACCTGCCGCCTTGTGATTATTAATGCTCTAATCGGAGCGCCCAGAAGGGGCACCGAGCGGGAATGCCGTGCCGAACCGTGCCGCAACCGGCCGTTTATAAATCGAAACTTTTATTGCAGGTGTGACAGCCTCGCGTAGCCTACAACGTAAGCGCGGCATAAAATCCGCAACTGCAATCCTCACTTCAGCTCCGCCCTACTGCATCATCTAACCGATATCCTAGATACCGCACCGAGTTGATTGGATCATAACCCAGATGCCGTCTCAATTTCTTCCTCAATTTGCTGATGTGACTTTCGACCACATTCTCTTCTACATTGTCGTCGAAAATGCCGTAGATAGAGTTAAAGATTTGTGATTTACTAACGCGTCGCCCTCGGTTATTTACTAAGTATTCAAGGATCCGTCGTTCACGCCGCGGTAAGGGCAAAGGGATACCCTTCAATTGTGGATCTCGACCGTCGAAAAAAACTCGCAATTCTCCGACAAGTGCAGAATCGCGTTCGATTTCAGCCCTACGACGTATAGCCTCGACTCGAGCCAATATTTCACGGACATGAATTGGTTTGCGGACAACATCATCGACACCCGCGGCAAACAGTTCTAGGGTCTGCTCCAGAGAAGGAGTCTCGCTCATCGCTATTACAGGCGCACGAGTACGGTCTTTGATTATTTTAGGATAAATTTGCCTATCGCGGCAGTTCCCAAGGAGAAAAGCTTCAACAGCGCTGAGATCCGAGGCCGCAACCGTGGCGACCCACTCCTGGAAATCTAAGGGGCAAAAACCAGCGGATGAAATGCCTTCACTTCCGAAGCGGCAAGTGTAGCCGGACGTTACAATTTCCCTTTCGTCAATTATAATTAGCATATTAGAATCTCCTGAAAGAATTTAATTAAAATTAACAACTTTTGGTTAAATGTCAACTGTTTCCTATCGTAAAAGTTGTAAAAAGACGAAATTGAGGTCTGGGCGAGGGGATCTGGGGCTACGGCCGTGGCAGCTGCTGGGCTAAGACGCAGAAAGTACGCGCGTCTGAAGTCCATGAGCCAAATCCGCTCGCAACCATGTTAGAGACAACGCGGCAGACATATCGTTTCTGCTCGGCATCGTTCCCTGGACCCGCGTGATAGTAGGCAGCCGCCAAAGTCCAGCTCTTTTCCCTGTCGTACAGTTTTCTTAGAAATTCCGCAGCATAGCGAACATTGGCCCGCGGATCAAACATAGACTCAACCGAATCAAACCGCGATGAGTGGTAATAGTAGTCGATTTGCATACACCCGATATCAATTAACTTAGCGCCTCTTTTCTCGGCTTCCTTAAAGCGCGCCAAGGCGTCAGCGAGGTCTTTCGCTAAATAAGATGGCCCTCCAAAATTCAGGGCATAAGGCCGCAAGAGTCCTTTTTGTCCTGTCTCTGACAAGCCGATGGCATAAAGGACAGCAAGCGGTATTCTGTATTCCGCTGCGGCCTTCCTCATCTCAGATTCACAAGATTTTTCAGACCCAGCCGAAGCTACCCTACAAATAGACATAAGCGCCAGAGAAGTCATCAGCGCTAAGTTCTTTAGCTTCGTCCGGCGGCGTCGGATGAGCTGGGGCTTCCCATCCTTTCGGTGCATCATTGTTGCCTGTGTCTCTATTTGCCTGGCCGCCTTCGGGATGATCGTGCCGCTTAGCGAGTGTGCTGTTATTTGAATCTAATTGCGCTGTCCGAAGGCCTGTTACTACTATCGATAGATCTCGGATGGCATAGCCAGCCGATCCAAGCTTACCCGCTAGGGTATCCTTGTCCTTCTCTAGGTTTAAAGCGATTTCCTTACTCTCGGCTTCCAAGCGAATATCTAGTTGCTTACCTCTTAGCCGGATGCTGATAGATATTGTTCCATATTGCGAAGGGCTAAGCTGAACGCTCAGAGTTTCAGTTGAAAGGCCTGATCGCAAATTCGTCACTTTGCCAGGCAAGCAGTTTTCGGGTGATATTGAAGCATCACTTGATCCATTGCACACCTGATGAGCAGCTCGGCTGATCACCGCCATTATTTGCTCAATGGGAGAAAGCGCGTGAGTTGCCGACTCGATGTTCGAAATAGGAGCGAGGTTAGTAGCATGTATAAAACTCTTGCCCTCAGCTGTAAAGAAATTAACTTCGCTATTTTCCCTTTCGGCGGCGACGTTTGGCCCTTGCGTAGGGTAAGCATTGGGTGTTGGCCTGCTTACAACACTAACCCTTTCTACATGGCTCGAAGTGCTCGATGCTGGAGATATTTCGCTTAGATGAGGAAGCTCAGCCACAGGCTCTTTTTGCGGCGTATAGATAAAGTCGCGATTGCGGAGACTGCTTTTCTGGCATGTAACAAGCCCTTTGTCTGACTCGATGGTAACCTCTGCGCATAATGGAGAAAAACTCTGCCTATCCGGTGCCAATGCTTTTGGCTTAGAGAAGGGAAAGTCTGAAGGGCTCGATATGACGCCGAGGGTTTTGGAGCTCTCTAGTCCGATCGGAAGGTATTCGTTATCCGGATTTCCCCCCAGGCTCATCCTTTCTTGGGAGGGTACCAGTTGCGGCCCCACATAAGGTAAGCCAAGCGAATAATCCCCGTGCGCAGGAAAATGCGTCTGCCTATCTAATACGATGACACCAGCCATGGCAGAAATATCGAGCAGATTCTCACCCGAAACCTCAGCATGCGAGTCGCCGAGACTCTCCACCGGTAACTCAGCATGCGAGTCGCTCCAAGGCAAGCAAGCATGTGTATTCGCCGGCGAGATACCCGCGAATGCCTTGAGATACAAGAAATCCGAAGAGAAAATGCTTTCCCCTAGTTCCGTTGGGACACCGGAGGAGCTATCAAAGGCCTCCTTCACACTGGGACGCGAACTATAAAGTATCGTCTGCGCTCGACTATTGATGGGCAATGCCTGGCCGGCTGAGGAAGAACTTATCTGTGAGGCGCTCAGACTTTCGAAGGCTACCCAGCAGCCCCAACTGCTTTCAACAGAAGGCGTCTCGTGTAGGTTCTTAACAATCTGCTGCTGCTGTTTCGTAGCTGAAAGAAAAGCAACTGCATGCTCAGGTATTGATGAGCTCTCCTTTGCGGTGTGTCCCCGATCGGCTAAGCCTATTCCCGCGGAATGAGAGATTTCGATCCGCGCTTGACTAAAGTCATGGCCCTTAGCGGTTGGCCAAAGAACTTCCAAGGTTTTTGTTCGTACCTCCGCGCTTGGGACCAAATTCCCTGCTTTACATTGCTCCTCGGTTTGGACTGCTAACCCGTTTGTCGAATCCGAGCCAACCGGTAATATTTGGCTTTGATGATTTAAAACCGCTTGATGTGACACTCTGGCAAGGAGATCACCAAATGGAGAAGTGTCCTTGGGTTTAGAGTGCGGATCACCCGATTCTGCTTGCTTCGACGGGAGGTAAGGCATTCCCGAGACGCAGGATCTACCTGAGATGCTGCTCATGCATTGCCTCACTAAGAACCATTTCGGCTTGCTCTAATTTTTGTTGCGCGATCTCTATGGTCGAAGAAGAAAACTCGTTTCGAGTGCTAAGAGGTAGGTAACTATCTCGGCCGCTTAAATCCGGAGAAACTGGCCCTTGTTCGCCAGTTGATTCATCTTCTATTTGCTTTGAAAGGGATTTAACGGCCATCCTAAGAGCTAAGTCTCGGTTGGTCAGAAGCCTCATATTTACTTGATCAAGTTCCTTATTTCCCTCTTCCAACTTGCCTGCGAGAACGTCTGCGGCGGCCTCATAAAGTTGGGCCCGCGCATTATCGCCTTCGTTAGCAACAGCTAACTGCCGTATTTTGCCCGCGGCAAAACGCGTGATTTCTAATTTGCCTTCAACGAGAGCTTTTTCCGCTATTTGCAAATACAGCCCGATCTGACCGGGCGCCTCCACGTGGGCTAACAAGTCCTCAAAAATGACGGTCTGGGTCGGCTTAAGCTCAAGCCCGAAACGAGTGACCGATTCCAAAAACCGGTCGTGAAAATTTTTAAAGTAGGCTGAGGCTGGGAAGCGCCAAATGTACTCGCTTGCCAGCGAAGCAAATCTATTGATATCATCGATTCGCTCCGCCAAGATGAGCTCGCGGCGTAACGCCGCCTCCTCAAGTAAGGTCCCCGGAGACAGAATGCGGGCAAGGTCAAACAATCGGATCGCCTCCAATGGACTTTCTTTTGTAATCAAAGCCGCTTGAACTACTGCGATGTGTCCAGCAATGACAGAAGGAAAAGCCTTTGCATCGATCTTCGAAAATAGGCTTCTCGCTTGGCTTTCATTTCCTTCGACATAAGCCAGTGCTGCTCTCATCAGTTCAAGATCTGGTTCGGGGCTAGTTCCGGTATCAATGATTTTTTTTATGACCTGAAGACGGCCCCCGCTTAGCGTAAAGATTACGGCAGCTTCGGCGTTTTTAGGGTCGCGCCAAACGCTCTCTTCCGCCGCTAGGAATTTTTCCGCGGCGTGCTCTAGAATTGGCTGGAGCGTGGTTTTTGGGCTGCCAATTCCATGCGCAAGCCCGTCTTGGGTGGCTTGTATTGATCTTACAATCTCATAAGGCTGCTTTGTCTGTAGGCGGTATCTGTCGGACCCATATGCTTGGCTGATCATTCCAATAACGAAAGCGACCGCGACTACTGCTTTTGGTGGTTGGGTGTTCACGGTCTTTCACCTCTTAGCAGGATCTCGATCCTCCGGTTCTCCGCAGCATTTGGGTCGCCAGCAACCTTTAGCTTATGGTCGGCGTAACCTCCAACGCTCTCGATACGCTTTTCGCTAAGGCCTCCACGGATCAGCATATAAAGAGCCATTTGCGCGCGTGCTGTCGAAAGCCGCCAATTATCATAGGTTGCTGATCTGTAGGGGCGGCCATCTGTATGACCATGGATCAAAATATCGCCTGACCCGCCCTTAAGGACGCGGCCAATTGTCTCCATCACGCGGATAGTCTCTGGCTTTGGCCGAGCCGAGCCCACGTCGAACATCGAGTAGTTGGCGTCATCTGTGAGGCTTATTAGAAGGCCTTCCCTGGTTTCTTGAACCTCTACGTGAGGGGCCTTCGTCTTTTCTATGGTGCCGCGTAAGGCGTCTTTGATGTCCACACTTAGCAGCTCGCCGGCGTTGGCGGGCACCTTCTCCCCCGCACCCGCAGCTGGCGTGCTCTTTACAGGCTGCTCATTCTTCAAAACCAGCGCGCTATCGGGAACATCAGAATCCGCAGCTTGTTCAAACTTTTTTTTGTTGGTTGGGTCTGCGGTCGAAACCAAAGAGTCATCGACCTCTGCTGACGTGTTTCTTTCTCGTGAACTCATGGCGAATGGATCGTTAAACTCGTCCTGAGCGTCTGCTTTCTCGGCCGCAATCACTCTCCGATCTTCTGCCTCGATCGCTTTTCCATGAGACGCCGCCACGATGCTTTCCAGAGCCTTGTAGGGATCACGGAAAAGCGCGGCTTCCGCTCGATAATCTCCATTGGAGCAGCAGTTTTGTTCGCTTGCCGAGATCGCTGAATTATGCTTATCCAAAGGTGCCTCCGCGAGAGATTCCTTTACATTAGAGCCTGAACCCATTTCCGTTTCTTTTGGATCACGGAAACCTTTTTTCAAAGTTGTCATATCAACGAGCTTAACCGGATTGAAATATTGCGCCACCGTGTGCTTTGTCTTTTCGCTCGTAGAGCTGATTAACCAAAGTACAAGGAACAGCGCCATCATCGCCGTCATGAAATCCGCAAACGCGATTTTCCAAGCACCTCCATGATGCTCTCCCTCATGATTGCCGTGCCGCTTAATAATGTAGATTTCACTGTGGTCGGGTTCAGTCATTTCAACTCATCAACGATTTTATCCGCTCTAACCACGCAGAACACCCCGATTCCATAGCTGTTTGATCAGCAACGACTCGAATGTCAACGCTGTCGGATTCAAAACATTTAACCGCAACGGAATGATTAGATAATTCCTTTCTTACAACAGAAAGCAAATCAATAGGTCCGCTTATCTCGATTGAATTATATATTTTAGCACCAAGAAGCGTGCGCATGCTCTCAGAAATATGATTGATAACTTCATGGCGCAAACAAATGTTTATGAAAGGTGTAAGGGCTGTTGACAACTCGCGCGCTAGGGATGTTTCTATCGCATTGAGAGCTTCTTTAAAACAAATACCTAATCGCTGGCTTTCTTCGAGAAGCCATTTCTCACGCTCAGCGGCCAAGTGCGTGTGAAATGCGGACTTTTCCCGCAAGATTGCGGCTTCGTGTTCCGCCCGTGCGGTGGCCAGTCCTTCAACGACACCCTCGGCCCGCGCAGCTTGCACTGCCGCTGTTAGACGCTGATTATTTAGAAGCTCGGTTGAGCCGATATCATTTTCTTCCTTCGAGGCTCGATTTTCTCCAACCGATACATCCTTGAATTCCGCGAGATAATTCACCAAAGGTTCGGGCATTATGCTCGCTCGCTCTGATGGAGCCATTGTTTCAGCACTGCAGCGGCTTTGTCCTCATCGTACTCAATGATTTGTTCCAACCGCTTTTGTGGAACATTCACCACGCTCTTTGTCAGATCCTCGATTAAATTGTTCTCGCCCACTGTACTCCACGCAGGAAGCGTCTCTCCACTCGGGCCGATCGTTCCATTTCCCGTGAATGTTTCAAGCGAAGCCAAATCCGATCTGGATGAGCTGTTTTCGCCTACCGCCAGGAGTGCCCTCGTTGCCGGCCGTAAGCCAAATGAGATTAAGAGTAAGGTTATGGCGAGCATCGTTGCTGCGTTTACAAAGGTTCCAACCTGCCGTAGCGCTACATCCGTTATCGTTGGCGGTGATTGAGGCTCAAGCTCATGCCCATTATCCAAAAACTCCACTGTAAGGACTTTTACTGTATCGCCACGCTCTCTTCGCGCGCCAGCTGCGGAACTTACCAATGACTCCAACTCATTAACACGCCGCTCAATCGCATCCTTGGACGGGCTCGGCCCTAAAGAGCCTAGGAGCGCTGCTTTATTTACGAGAACGGCTATCGATACGTTGTCTATTCCGTAGCCGCCGCTCACAGTGGAAATTGTTTTAGAAGAGACTTCATAATTTGTTAATTCCTCCTGTTTGCGATGTTCTTCATTTGACTGTTTCCCGTCATTTTGGGTAGTGCTTTCTTGCGGGATGTTTCGCTGAACTGAAGCAGGTGATGCGCTAGAAAGGTTTTGAGAAACTTCATTTTGTTTGGTTACCTTGACGGACCGTTCAACCCTGGAATCGGGGTTAAAGATTGTTTCATTAGTCTGTTTTTTGTCCGTGTTTAGCCGCGCAGCGACGCTAATTTGGAAATTGGTAAGTCCTAAAAAGGGCGAAAGAGTTTTCTTGATATTGTCACTTATATCTTTTGAAACGGCCTTTTCGAGTGCAAGCATGGCTCCCGGCGCGGAATCCGTTTGATCATCACCAGACGCTAGCAAGACTCCGTCGGTCGTAAGTACGGTAACCTCTGCAGGCGTCATTCCTGGAACCGCTGCCGCAACTAAATGGCGTATGGCCTTTGCCGCCGTTATATCATCCGGTCCCGCCATTCTGACAACAACAGAAGCGGATGCTTGTTGGCGCGCCCGCCGAAAGGAGCCCTCGTCGGCCATTACGATGTGCACGCGAGCCGCTCTAACCCCCCTCATAAATTGAATCGACCGCGCAAGTTCTCCTTCGAGAGCCCGAATTTTGGTAACCTCTTGCATAAAGGAGGTTAAGCCTAGTGATCCAAGTTTATCGAAAAGTTCGTTGCCCGCGGCTGGGTTGTTAGGTAAGCCCTTTTCGGCGAGCATCATTCGCGCCTGAGCAGCCTCTCCGTAGCGAACTAAGATGGTCCCGCCGTCCGAGCTTACGTCGAACGGGATGTCATTCTCTCTGAGGGCGATTGCAATTCGCCCGGCATCCTGGTGGTCAAGGCCAGCATAAAGCACCTCGAAGGATGGCCGGCTTAAAAAATAGCCTGATAACCCAGCTGCCACGAACACAGAAGTGCCGATGATAGCCAGCGCGATGAGACGCCGCGAGCCGAGTTTGAGAAGGCTCGCCCAAAGACGCTCGACCTGCTCTTGCCATGCCATGAACTGCCTCTCACGCGTTTAGCAAGGCGCAATGTGAGGTAGAAAGCTTGCCTGAACATTGCAAGAACAAACCGCGCTCTGTTTTCGAGCGCGGTTCGATACATAAGCGCTTTTTAGCCACCAAAGAGTTTGAGGATCAACTGAGTATTTTGGTTGGCGATGCTAAGGGATTGAACACCCAATTGCTGTTGCACCTGCAAGGCAGCAAGCTTTGTCGATGCCTCATTCATGTTGGCGTCAACGAGCGCCCCGACGCCCGTCGTGAGCGAGTCAGTCAGATTCGATATGTAAGATTGTTGAGTGGTTAGATTCGTCGTCGTCGAGCCAAGAATGCTGGCCGCCGTTGTTATTGAGCTGATAGCCGTCTCTACATCCGTCAGCATATTTGCCAAATCACCTGCGGTTGCAGCCGTGATATTCAGCGTCAGAATAGAGGCACCCGTGAAGGCCGCGCCAGTCTGCCCGAGAATGCCAGTGGTGCTCGCGGCACCCGCCGTTCCAAAGAGGGCCGTATTGCTGGTATCGACCGTTAAAAAGCCGACGCCATTGGATGAGTCGTAGGAAGCAACTAAATTGACGTTTGCGCCTGATGTCTCGAGGAAATTAACGCCGTTGAAATTTGAAGACTGGCCTATACTGAGGAGAGACGTTTGCTGCGCAGTGATATCCGTTTGAATCTTGGTGAGATCAGCACCCGGTTGGGAGGCCGTCACAAGGTCATTTTTAATCGAATCCATCACCGAGAGAGTCGAAGTCAGTGCCGTGGTCATGGTCGAGACCATCGCCTGGCTTTCGTTGAGGGCGTTGCTGACCGCTCCGAGCGCTCCAACATTCGATGTCATTTTGGCGGCGATTGACCAGTATGACGCATTATCGGCGGCGCTGCTGATGGCAAGACCAGTCGAGACTTGATTCTCCGTCTGACTGAGACTTTGCTGCGTCATATTGAGTGATTCGAGCGCCGTCATCGCGGAGGTGTTCGTTAAAAGGCTAGACGATAGCATTGTATGTCCCATATGTTTGTGTTGCGAGGAAGGGACATCCCGGATTTTCGCCGGTAAGGCAGAGCGGCATGATGCCTATGGATGCTTGCAGCCAATCCAATCTGCCATGAATATGCAATAGCAAAAATTTCTTTCGCAACGTTTAATGAGGGGCGCGTAGCCGCGAAAACTATGAGTAAGACCGGACCAAGCTCCCAACCAAAAGATCCCAACCATCGATTAACAAAAAAAACAATATTTTTATCGGCAGGGCTATTACCGATGGTGGCATCATCATCATTCCCATAGACATTGTTAAAGTCGACACGATCATATCAATAACCAAAAATGGAAGCATTATGAGAAAACCAATCTCGAATCCCCTCCTCAGTTCGGATATCATAAATGCTGGGATAAGGACTCGGATTTGGCTGATTGACTCCGATTTCGCTTTAAAAGTGTCTTTTGCGAGATCCTGAAATAGTTTCAGATCTTTCTCTCGGACTTGAGACATCATGAAATCTCGAAATGGTTCCGCAATTTTTGGGAAAGCCTCCTGTTCTGTCAGACTGCTATTCATCAGTGGCATTACGCCCTCTTCCCAAGATTTTTCAAATGCTGGGGTCATGACATAGAATGTCATAAAAAGAGACAGGCTGATGAGAATCAGATTCGCCGGCGTGCTTTGTAGGCCAAGACCCGATCTCAAAAATGATAATGCCACTGCGAACCGGGTGAAGCTTGTTACCATTACAAGAAGGCCGGGGGCCACCGAGAGTACTGTTATTAACGCGACGAGCTGGATGATACGTCCCGTTACTCCATTCGGTTGAGCGGCCAAAATCTCTATATCTGGTGACATTGACCACGCCGTACCCGACGCAACGACAAGGAAGATCGCAACAAGAAAGGTTTTTTTCACTGGATCACCAAAGTATGGAGAATAAGCTCTCGTACCAATCCGCCCGACCTTACGGCGGCGCGTTCGTTCAAATCTTCTCGGACGTGTTGTAAACCGCTTGCACCTTCTATTTGGGAGATGGACAAGGTACGCATATATGCAAGAATATCTCCCCCGATTTCGCTAGCTGCAACATTTGGCTTCGACATTTTCGTGCGGTCGAACACGATAGCGGCTTGCACCCTGACCCAAGCGTCGCTTGGCTCAGCTAGGTTCGTAATCACGGGTGGTAGTTCCAGAAAGGCTTCCTCTTGCGCATCCTCCGGTGTTGATACGCCTGTCTGGCATTTTCCTAGGCTTTGAGGTCCATTCGTGGGACGGCTTTGCATGTGAAGCCCAATATACGCTCCCGCAGCCCCTGCGACCAAAGTCAGCGCCACCATGACCATAATCAAGGAGCGCGCGGAAGGGGATGCCGCCATGTCCTTATTGGCATTGTTATCACTGGCCATTCTACCGCCTAATCCTACAACGGCTTGAACAAATCGTAGACCTGCTGCAGGAGCGCCGGCTGCTGCACCTCCATTATTCTCCCTCGCCCGCCGTAAGAAATGCGAGCTTCCGCGATCTTGTCATAGGAAATCGTGTTCGCTTTCGAGATATCGACGGGGCGCACAATTCCAGCGACGTTTAGGATGCGAAGTTCATAATTTACCCGGACCTCTTGCGAACCACTGACGATCAAATTACCATTTGGCAACACGTCAGTAACTACTGCCGCAATCGATAATTGGATTTTTTCCGATCGATCGATTGAGCCCTGGCCTTGAGATGAAGAAAGCGCGCTTGAATTAAACTGAGGCTGCAGCTCATAAGTGTTACTGTTTACACCGAGCTTATAATCAAAGCCAGTATTGACCTCGGCAGTGGAAGAGCGGCCACTTGCATTTCCGAACGTAGCGCTATCATTGATCGCGATTTGTACGGTAATAACGTCGCCAATTTTAGCTGCTCTTTGGTCGCTAAAAATATCGATATGCCCGCCATCCCATATCGAGGATTGCCGGCCATGGGATTTAGATGGAATAAACACCGAGGCCGCCGAGGGCTGGACTTCTGCGGCAAGCCCAGTGCCAACCGGGCTCATAAATGGTTCTCGTCCAATATCTCTTATTTCCGTAGAGCATCCGGCTAAAGGCGCGAGGCCGAGCAAGGGGAGAACAAATAATTTTGCTTTAAGATTTCTTCGCATCGGAGCCGAATCCTGGAGCTAGCATGGCCCGGGTCAGCTGAGCGGCACGAGAGGGTTCCATCTCGTTTAAAATCGTCCCTGCTGCGCGTGATGGAAGTTTAGCTATGACGGAAGCGGCCGTCGATTCATCCATTGCAGAAAGTTGAGCCGCGGCGGCGTCAGGCTTCATATGGGCGAATATGGCTATTACGGCGTCGGAGGCGGTTTTGTTAGCTTCCTCGTATTTCTTTAACAGGTCGATGAGTTGAGTCTTTCGGGTTTCCAGATCGGCGATCCGCTGATTAATCCTATTCTCTAACTCAAGAAGCTTGGATTTTTGCCAGTTTATTTTAGCAGTATTCGCTGATGCAAGATTATTGGCACAAAATTGACTTACCTCGGACGCATAGGCTTCAGGTGTTTTACTAGCGGCTTCTTTCTTTTGATCTAAGGCGGCCGCGGGTAGTGAAAATGCCAAGGCTGTTGCCAGGAGAGCAAAGCGAATAGACCCCTTACGGTAGACCATATAAGCACCCAAAAACGATGGCGGTTGCTGGGCGTATACCGCGTTGCCGGTATCGCCCCGGGATGCAAGAGAGTACTGATCCCCACTTGAATAGGCGAGCAAGCTTGTGCGAGGCTGCGATCTATGTGATCACTGGACGATGAGGTCGGCTTGCAAAGCACCGGCAGTTTTTATTGCCTGAAGAATGGCAATAATTCCCGAGGGAGTTAAGCCGATCTTATTTAGGCCGTTGACCAACGTGCTCAGATTGGTACCCTTGATGATTGAAATTGCACCCCCCTGCTGATCCGCATCGATTTGCGTACTTGGGGTTACCACGGTCTTGCCTTTTGAAAAGGCATTCGGTTGCGATACTTGGGGAGTCTCGGAGATCTGAACGGTTAGATTGCCCTGCGTTACGGCAACAGTTGAGATAGAGACGTCTTGCCCAATAACGACAGTGCCGCTGCGAGAGTCCATCACGACGCGCGCGGGGGTATCGGCTTCAACAACGAGCTCTCCTATTTCGGCGACAAATCGGGCCGTGCCCACGCGAGCGGGTCGGGTAAGAACAATCGAGCGCTGATCTTCCTCGCGGGCGACATTCATCCCGTACCGGCGTTTAAACCGATCATTAATGGCGTCGGCTACGCGGACGGCCGTGGCAAAATCTGGATTTTTTAATGTTAACACAAGTTGCGCAATGTCTCGCAGCTGGCCTGGAACCTCCCGCTCTATGAGCGCGCCATTCGGAACCCTGCCAGCTGTTGCCACGTTTTGAGTGACACTTTCAGCTTGCCCGGAAACAGCAAAACCTGCTACCGCGACCTGGCCCTGAGCAATTGCGTAGGTCTGCCCATCTACTCCTGATAACGCGGTTAACACTAATGTTCCGCCCAGCAGCGATGTTGCGTCGCCTAATGAGGATACCGTTACGTCAATTCTCGACCCAGGCTGAATGAATGGCGGTAAATCGGCTGTTACAAGGACTGCGGCGATATTGCGAGTGCGCACTATTCCATTTGTCCCGGAATTCCTCGTATTGACGCCCATTCTATCCAGCATGGACTGAAGCGATTGGCCGGTGAAAATCACGTTAGCCAGGGTATCGCCGGTCCCTTGAAGCCCAACGACGAGTCCGTATCCAACCAGCTGGTTCTCCCGTACCCCTTGCAAATTGGTGATATCTTTGATTCTAACGGCAGCGCTCGCCGAAACGCAGTTAACGATAAGAATGGCAAAAAATATAATTCTCCGCGCTTTGTTCATCATTCCATACCGACGCGAACAGATCCGTCTTTTTGAATAGCTCCTGATACTGTCAACCCAGTGCTGCTGTTGCGGACCGAAACCACCTCTCCAACGCTGCCCGACTGAAGGGCGATACCATACGCTGAAATCGCAAGCGCTCCGCTTTCGTAGAAAATCCGAATCTTGGTGCCATTGGCGACCGCGTTAGGCTCCGCGATCGAACTCGCTGAAATCGGTTGCCCGGGCATCAGAGTGCGGCGAGCAACTTTGCCGACTAAGCCCGATCTGCTGTCAAAAATGCCTGTCATCTTGTTAGTAAATTCCGGAAATTCTTTATCGATTAGGCTATTATCCGTTATACTATCCCCTGGATATATAATATTTGAAGGGACAGGCAGAATGGCCTGCTGCGCGTTGACAGCCGATGCGCTCGAAGGTGCAAATAGAAGATAAAAAAAGCAGCTGAACTGCAACCCGGCGGCTCTAACCATACTGGCTATATCGTAATTTTTGTTCAAAAACATATTAAGCGCCTAAGTTCTTAGAAACCGTACTCGCCATCTCCGATGCAGCCTGAATCACTTTTGAGTTCATCTCATAGGCGCGCTGCGCCGAAATGAGATCTGTTATCTCTTTAACTGGATCAACATTAGAGCTCTCAAGATAACCTTGGCTTATAAGCGCGAAGCCGGGGTCACCAGGCAGGCCTGTAGTCGGCGTGCCCGAGGCCTCGGTTTGCTGCGCAAGATTCCCCCCTAACGGCAACAACCCAGCTTCGTTGGGAAAATTGGCTAGGGTGATTTGGCCGATGATCTGCGGAGCTGTTTGAGTGGCCAGCGTGGCCGTTACCTGCCCCGATTGGCTAATATTGATGCTCACGGTGTTGGCTGGCACCGTCATGGCGGGGCTAAGGACAAAGCCGTCTTGCGTTACGATTTGCCCTGTCGCATTCGTGCTAAAAGAGCCGGCGCGAGTATAAAGTATCCCGCCGTCAGCTCCTGTTACCTGAAACCAGCCGCGCCCCGAGAGAGCAAGGTCGAGCTGATTACCCGTATTTGTTAAGGTGCCCTGGATGTTGAGGTTGCGAATGGCGGCGGTGCGCACGCCAAGGCCAAGCTGCGCACCTTGGGGGATTTTATTGTTTTGCCCTCGGCTAGAGACGCCCTGGAGGCGTTCGGCCTGGTAGATAAGATCCGTAAACTCCGCCCTTGCTCTTTTAAATGCGGTGGTATTGATATTAGCAATGTTATTAGCGATGACTTGGACATTCAGATCTTGCGCAGCCATGCCGGTCGCGGCAATTGAGAGAGCTTGCATGTTATTCCTCAAATCGGCATTTGACTAATGGTTTGGTAGGCGGACACTAATTTGTCCCGTATCGCGACCGCGGTTTGCAATGAGCGCTCCGCATTCATAACGGACTCGACAACCTGCTGAATCGACGCCTGGCCTTGCAGACCCGAAATAGCGGTTGTTTCGCCATTTTTGAGGGTTTCCATCGCCTCGCCGACCTTGGCAAGGACATCGCCAAAACTCGTTTCCGCGGCGGGCGAGGATGAGCCTGCCGCTGGAGCTGCCTGTGTGACATCAGGTGAGCCAAGCAACGAACCAGCAAGTGAAAGCGCAGGTATCATGATGAGTTCCTTAAGAGGTCGAGCGTTGAAGTGGTGAAACTATTGGCTTGCTTGATAACTTGAAGATTGGCTTCATACGAGCGATTGGCTTCGCGCAGATCCGCCATCTCTGTAAGCAAGTCAATATTGGGCAATTTGACAAAACCCTTCGAGTCGGCAGCCGGGTTGCCTGGATCGTGTTCAACACGAAACGGCGCGCGATCTAAGCCGATTTTCTTTACCCGGACGAGATTGCCCTCGATCGCCGGATCTAATTGGCTCTCGAATGTAACGGTCTTGCGCTGATAGGGATCCGAACCGGGTGTTGTCCCGGTGGAGTGCGCGTTTGCCATGTTTTCCGCGACAACACGGAGCCGCGCGGATTGCGTTTCAAGACCGGAGCCCGCGATTTTGATTGCCGCGCCAATCGGATCAATCATTTTCTACCCCTTAAGGCTTGTCATCAACATCTGGTTAAAAACTCTAACAATAGCCCGGTTTAGCGAGCTTGCGTTTCCAACCTCTCCAGACTTCATAAGTTCTTGATCGAGATTTACCGAATTACCGGAATGGGTGACTTCCCAACTGGCTTCTTCCGCCAACGGGATCGAATCACGCGCCGCGGGATCAGCGCCGAAATGGAGAGGATTTGTCGAGCTCAAAGAAATATTGCCGTTGTTCAGAACGGCTTCGAATGGTGGTACATCGACCGCTTTGTAGCCAGGGGTGTTCGCGTTAGCAATGTTCTCAGCCACTGCCACCTGGCGAGCGGAAAGCCAGCGCGCCTGCTGCGAAGCGAGTTCAAAAAGCAGAATTGGTTTCATTGCTTTTCCGGGTAGGCACTTTGACACGATCTAGAACATGGCTCTTACCTGAAGCTGACGCGATACGGTCACAGAGGTTCAGCCGCTAGCTCATCGCCCGGTAGGAATCCTCGACAGATGATGAATGAACCTGATCGGGCCTTGCCGAAGGGGTTTGTAAAAGGCGGGCGGAAAGTTGCACTTTCCCACGTTTTTTTAATTTGATTGCCCTGAGAGGGGGCAAGCCCGCGCCATGTGGTCGTGAAAGGCTCGCCGCCGTTACCGTTTGCCGCATTCATGCCGTAAAAATTACCGCTGCCATAGTGACCCGACCAGTGCCGGGTTTGGAGAAGCGGCCAACTCCGGCACGCCACGAAGGCAATCCTTGCGAGACAGGCTAAGAGCCGCGCGCCTGTGACGCCTGCCGAGCTTCAGGGGAGTCGAAAGAGCGGCGGCAACAACTCGGGGTCGGGGCGCTTCGGCATTTCCAATGCCACCGGACCACACGCTCAAAAGATCGTAATGCGAGCCATCTTCCAATAGACGCATAGCGTATCGCGAGGGTAGAGTCCCGTAGTTGAAGGCATTTGGGCTTCATTACTAGCGCTGTAAAGCTCTACGGCCTAGGGTGATCCGAATGAGTGTCGAAATAAATCATGCGTTCTCCCAATGAAGTCGATTTCTGGCGCGGATTCGCTCTTGTCACAATTTTTATCAATCATATCCCGGGGATTTATTTTGAACGGTTCACCTTCCGAAATGTTTCACTGTTGGATTCAGCGGAACTTCGTATTTCTTGCTGGCTGGGCGATGCGGAAACTCATCGATGGACCGGCCCATGCGTTGCCGGCAAAATGGCTGGTGTGGCGTCTGGAGTCCCGCGCCTGGCAAATCTATATCGCTCAGCTTATCGTTACAGAGTTTGCGATTGCGATGCGCTATCTTTGTCTTTTCGGCCGCAATTCTCTAATCGTCTTTTGCACTTTGTCTCTTCTCAGTCTCTGGGGGCAAATATTTCGCTACATCTATGGCGGGTCTATTGCAGCCGATGTAATCATTGTTTTTTTGGGATTTCTCTTCATGGGGTTGGCCGGCATGGGCAGCGGAATGGCACGACAGAATGCGTGTGGAATTGGCAAGCAAATCGCTTGCGCCGCAATGACTCTGCCGGAATTTGAAGGGACTATCCGCTCGACGGTTCGCTGGCTCAAAGAAAACCAGATCGATGTCGTGTTAGTGGGAGTGCAGTATACCACGCGCCCCGTCCGCGACGAGAATTACCTTGCGATACGCGACAGTCTTCAGAAAATTGCCGCGGAAGAGAAAATCCTTTATGTTCGCCGCTATGACGCCATGCGGTTCATTGCCAAAAGGCGAGCCAATTTACAGCTAATGGCCGGAGATAACTTTCATCTTAATGATCTTGGCTACCACTGCATGGCTGAGCATGTCGCACACGCGGTGATTGTCAGCCTCTTTTCTAAAAAACGCTCCCCACAACGAAGCAATGGTCTCCGTAGCCCCGGAGGTTATGGTGATGGAGTCTGAATGCGGAGATTTTACGAGACCGATCCGCTACCATAGTTCCCGATGAAGTTCCTGGATACTGCAAAAGTTCATATCCGTTCTGGTAATGGCGGCGCCGGGTGCGTCTCATTCCGCCGCGAGAAATTCATCGAGTTTGGCGGCCCCGATGGGGGTGATGGCGGCCGCGGCGGTGATGTCATTGCCGAATGCGTCGCCGGTCTCAACACCTTGGCCGATTATCGCTATAAGCAACATTTCAAGGCGGCCACGGGAATGCACGGCATGGGCAAAAATCGCGCTGGCGGTAATGGCGCCGACGTTATTCTGCGCGTGCCTCTGGGAACTCAGATTTTTTATGAAGATAGCGACGTCGTGCTCGCCGATTTTACGGCGGTGGGTCAGCGCGTGCGCCTGGCGCGGGGCGGCAATGGCGGCTTTGGCAATAGTCACTTCAAAACGGCGACGAATCAGGCGCCTCGCCGCGCCAATCCGGGCCAGGAGGGCGAGGAGCGCACCATCCTGCTGCGCCTGAAGCTCATCGCCGATGTGGGGATCGTCGGCTTGCCAAACGCCGGAAAATCGACCTTCCTCGCGGCCGTCACCGCAGCGAGACCAAAGATCGCGGATTATCCTTTCACAACCTTGCACCCGCAACTCGGTGTTGCCTCGAGTGAGGGCCGCGAATTCGTCATCGCGGATATTCCGGGCCTCATCGAGGGGGGGCATGACGGCCATGGGCTGGGCGACAGGTTTTTAGGCCATGTGGAACGATGCCGCATATTGCTGCACCTCGTTGATGCCGGAGTAGAACACGCGGGGAACGCTTACAAAACCGTGCTAGGCGAAGTTGAAGCTTACGGCGCTGGGCTCGCACAGAAGCCGCGGATCGTCGCACTCTCAAAAATCGACACGGTCGATGACGCTACCCTCAAAACACAGGCAGCACGGCTCCAGCGGGCCGCCAAGCAAAAGCCGCTTAAGCTTTCGGCCGTCACCGGCGTTGGCATTAAAGAGACGCTTCGCCAACTCCTGGCACAAATCGAGGCCGAGAAACTGACGGGCACGGGACAGCTCGAAGCTGTCGATGCGTGGCATCCTTGACCGCGTTAAGCGAGGCGAGAACGCCTCCCCGGCAGCCCCGGCTAAGCTCATTCAAGCGCGTCACCATCAAGGTCGGCTCTTCGCTCCTCGTTGACCGCCGGCAAGGCTGCGTCAAGCGGCAATGGCTTGTGGCGCTTGCCCAAGATATTGCTTTCCTGCATGCGCAAGGCGCCGACATGCTCATCGTATCTTCTGGCGCGATCGCCCTTGGGCGCACGGTTCTTGGCCTGCCCGAGCGTGACCTTAAGCTCGAGGACAGCCAGGCCGCCGCCGCCGTCGGACAGATCGCCCTTGCGCGTATCTGGGCGGAAGTGCTCGCCGATCGCCAGCTGACCGCCGGACAGATCCTCGTCACGCTTGGCGACACCGAGGAGCGCCAACGCTACCTCAATGCCAGAGCAACGATTGGCCGCTTGCTTGATCTTCGCGCCGTGCCGGTAATCAACGAGAATGACACAGTTGCGACCAATGAGATCCGCTATGGGGACAACGACCGGCTGGCGGCGCGCGTCGCGACCATGGCCAGCGCCGATTTACTCATTCTGCTTTCGGACGTGGCGGGCCTTTATACCGCTCCGCCCGCCGACAATCCGGATGCCGAACTCGTGCCCATAGTGGCCAGGGTCGATGCCTCCATCGAGGCGATGGCGGGCGGCGCTGCCTCGCGCCTGTCACGCGGCGGCATGCGGACGAAGATCGAAGCGGCCAAAATAGCGACGGCCGGCGGCACCCATATGGTGATTACCGATGGACGCATCGAGCATCCCGTCGCCCGGCTCCAGCAAGGGGCGCCTTGCACCTGGTTCCTGACGGGCTCGAACCCGGTGACGGCGCGGAAAAAATGGATCGCCGGCGCCCTTGAGCCGCGCGGCGCACTCTTCGTGGATGCCGGAGCCGCGCAGGCGATCGCCAGCGGCAAGAGTCTTTTGCCAGCCGGAGTCGCGCGCATTCTCGGGAATTTCGCGGCGGGTGATTGCGTCGTCATCCGTGACCTTGAGGGTGGTGAGATCGGCCGCGGACTTGTCTCCTATGACGCGAGTGATGCCCGCTTGATTGCCGGCCGCAATTCGCAGGATATTCCATTATTACTCGACAATCCTGGCCGCGCCGTCATCGTCCACCGGGACGACATGGTGCTGGAGAGGGAGGCGCTGGTAATGCCGAAGGATAGTTCAAATGGGAAATCCTGAAGCCATCGAGACGTCGATAGCGGATGTCATGGCGAGTCTGGGACGCGCCGCGCACGCCGCCGCTTCGCGCCTGGCGCTGGCCTCGACCGAGGTCAAAAACCGCGCGATCGAAAAGGCAGCCGGGGACATTCGCGCACTGAGAAAAGAAATCCTTGCGGCTAACGGGCGCGATGTAGCCGCCGCCAAGGCGAGTGGCGCCACTCCAGCCTTTCTCGACCGCCTGCTGCTTGATGAGGCCCGTATCGAGGTGATGGCGAAGGGGCTCGAGGCGATCACCGCCCTCCCCGATCCAATCGGGCGCGTGCTCGCGATATTTGAGCGCCCCAACGGGCTTTTGATTGAGCGGGTTGCGACGCCGCTCGGCGTCATTGGCGTCATTTTCGAAAGCCGCCCTGCGGTGACGGCCGACGCGGGGGCGCTTTGTCTCAAGGCCGGTAATGCCGCTATATTGCGCGCCGGCTCGGAAAGCTTTTTCTCCTCGCGCGCCATTCATGAGTGCCTTATGGCGGGGCTTGATGAGGCCGGCCTGCCCCGCACCGCCATCAGCCTCGTGCCGACCATGGACCGCGCGGCCGTTGGCGAAATGCTCGCCGGGCTCAATGGCAATATCGACGTGATCGTGCCACGCGGCGGCAAAAGCCTCGTTGCGCGAGTGCAAGCCGAGGCGCGGGTGCCCGTCTTCGCTCATCTTGAAGGCATTGTGCACGTCTTTGTCCATCGTGATGCCGATTTGGAGAAAGCAAAAAAAATCGCCTTTAACGCGAAATTGCGGCGCACTGGCGTCTGTGGCGCCGCAGAGACGCTGCTCGTGGACAACGCATGCGCCGCCACGCATCTCGCGCCGCTCGTCAAAATGCTGCTCGATGCCGGCTGCCACGTCCGTGGCGATTCGGCCGCCCGCCTTGCCGATGCTCGGGTCACACAAGCAAGCGAGGAAGACTGGCGAACCGAATATCTCGATGCGATCATTAGCGTTCGTGCCGTGAGCGGTCTTGACGAGGCCATCGCCCACATCGGATCTTATGGCTCACATCATACCGATTGCATCATCACCGAAAATAAAGCGGCGGCCGAACGCTTCTTGCGAGAGGTAGACTCGGCTATCGTGCTACATAATGCCTCGACGCAATTTGCCGATGGCGGGGAGTTCGGCTTTGGCGCTGAGATCGGCATCGCGACGGGCCGGATGCACGCGCGCGGGCCTGTCGGGCTCGAGCAGCTGACCTCGTTCAAATATCGCGTCCATGGCGATGGGCAGATCCGCCCTTGAGTTTTTTAGCTCGGTGTAGCATTCCAACCGTCGCTTCCGGCCAACGCATTGGTCTCTTTGGCGGGAGTTTTAATCCCCCTCATGAAGGACACCGAGCAGCGAGCCTGACGGCGCTCCGGCGCCTACACCTCGATTATGTCTGGTGGCTTGTCTCGCCCGCTAATCCTTTAAAAGATCCTCAGACGCTGGCGCCATTCGAAATGCGTGTCGAGGCGGCGCGCCAGCTTGCCCGGCATCCGAGGATAAGGATCACCGAACTCGAGGCGGCGATCGGGGCGACCCACACCTATGAGACGCTCGCCTTCTTGAAGCGCCGTTTTCCCACGGTGCATTTTGTTTGGCTCATGGGCGCGGATAATTTCCTTACCTTTGACCGCTGGCAGCGCTGGCGCGAGGTAGCGAAGCTTGCGCCCATCGCAGTGATCGACCGTCCCGGCTCGACACTGACCGCGCTGCATGGGCGCGCCGCGGAAGCCTTGGCGCGCTATCGTTACGACGAAACGGATGGAGCTTGCCTCGCAACCGCTCCGCCGCCCGCCTTTGTTTTCATCCACGGCCGCCGCTCGCCGGCTTCATCCAGTGAGCTTCGCAGTAAAATAGCCGAGTTGCCTCAATGAAGTAGAGGGGCCTGTTATCGTCCTGCCGGCGTCACCGGTGCGAGAGTGCCGTATGGCGATACAGCATCGGCGGCGGGCGCGGGCGGCGTGATGGCGCCGATCCTGTCTGCTTTCTCATTTCGAAGCGGAGCAGAAATCAACCCATTGTGCACGGCGCGAACGGGCGGCAGCGGAATGGCCGGAGCCGCCGTTTGCGCATCAACGTGCCGGTGAACGATGGTGACTCCGCCGGCTTTGGCAACGCTACGATGAGAATGGTAAATCCCGAGATTGATCGCCGTTACTTTTGCCGTGCACTTGTGTTTAGAGCGAAAGTAAACCTTACCCACCGGGCAATGGAAGAGCGCCGCTTCGGCGGCGGAGCTCGACAGTACCCCTACGGCGACGACCAATGCAAAAACGCGATCCATGAAACCCTCGTCCTGCGAAGGTTATAGTGACAATCAAGCAAAAAAGAAAGAGCTCCAATATTGTGTTGGGAATATGGTTATCATGAGCATCTGATGAATACGCAAAAATTAATGAGATAGTCTTTTATTTGATATTAGCCAGTCGCGACTTTTTCCGCCCTTTGGCTTCATGCAGACTCGGCTATGGCATGAAGGGATGAGAGCGAGAGCGGCGCTTACGTTGGCCGAGATGTCGCAGCGATACTCAAGGCAAAGTCGGCGCTCGGGACAGCTCTTGTCGCAACCATGAAGGAAGCACTACGGCCAGGCTCGTGACGCCCAGCACCGCGAGCCAGCGGTCGGCGTCGAAAATTGCCGCGCGAGACCTCGGCAATCTCAAGCGGGGACTTCCCCGATAATATCGCCGAACTCATCGAGCAAGTGGAGGGCTCGCTTCATCGGTCATCCTATCGACGCGAACCTGTTGCTCTACGCCCATCTCCCAAGAGATATGCCAAGACGCCAGGATGGATAGGTAGCGCTGGGTGTCGTCCGGATCAGGGGCTTCAATTTGACTGGCCAAAGGGGTATCCACAAAAGTTTTGCCCTTGTCTTGAGCGCCGCCCGCGAGCTCGCAGGCTTGCAGGTCATACATCGGTTCGGTAAAGCCGTTTTTGGAAGAAGCTGCAACAGCGGCCCAGAGGCAGCGCTCGCTTTGGCTGCACTTCGCATCTTGGCATCGCCCTTCCAAGGTGAGTATGAACGCCCTTAGTGAAGTGTTGGCCCCCATGAAGCTCACGCAGAGGCGGACCCCTGCCAGCCGGGAATTATTCATGCGAGTTTTTATAGTTCATAATCAATATCAACATCGCGGTGGTGAGGATGTCGTCGTCGAAGACGAAACGCGGCTTCTCAGAGCTGCGGGGCATGCTGTTGAAACTTTTATTGTATCGAATGATTCGATCGTTAGTTTCGCGGACAAGGTGGGGACAGTCCTTCGGGCGCTAGATAACATAGCTATCACCCGCGAACTAGATAATGCGCTTGCTTCTTTTTTGCCCGACGTCGTGCATTTCCATAATGTATTTCCGCGTTTGACACCGGGTGCGATATTGTGCTCGTTAAAGCGAGGTTATCCAACGGTTCAGACGCTGCATAATTATCGTCATATATGCGCGGAGGCAGCATTTCTGCGGAACGATCAAATCTGCCAGTCCTGCCTTGGTACTAGATGGCGGTTACCGGCTCTGCAGCATCGCTGCTACAGAGGCTCCCTCGCTGGTACGTATTCGGTCATACGCATTGGCAAGCGTGTCCGGTATCTCTTTGATACATATCCGCGCCATTTCACACTGATCGCCCTCACGAATTTTGCCCGCGCGAAGATGCAGAAAGACGGCTTCGCGGGGGAAAGGATCTTTGTAAAGGGCAATAGCAGCCCCGACCCTGGATCGAGTCCAGAGCAGCGGGATAAACGAATAATTTTTTTGGGACGGCTCAACCATGAGAAAGGGGCAGACTTACTTGTTCAAGCGGCACCCCATATCGATGCAATTGTTGAAATCATCGGGGATGGCCCCGAGCGCGCCTCGCTTATGGCGGCCGCGCCAGCAAACGTTAAATTCCGCGGTCAGCTCGGCCGCGATGGTGTCATCGAGGCATTAAAGCGGGCCACCGCAATTGCCGTTCCTTCGCGCTGGTTTGAGTCCTGCCCAATGGTCGTTTTGGAGGCTTTTTCAACCGCAACCCCGGTTGTTGCGCCCTCCATTGGTCCCTTAGCGGAACTCATCGAGCACGAACGCTCCGGGGTCGTCGTCGAAAATCATACTGTAAGCAGCTGGATCAACGCCCTTCAAGGCCTTACTGACAACCCGCAACGGGCCCGCAAGCTTGGCCTCGGGGCACGCGCCGCCTATGAGGCTCGCTTCAGCGAGGCGCGGAATCTAGAGCGCCTTACTGGAATATATGAGGCCGCCATTCGGCAAGCGGTACTCAGCACGCGCTGATCATTCCTACCCGGGTCAATGATTACTACGGTGGACCCAGTGGACTGCCGCCTTGTTCTTGCGATCTTTGCTTAAGCAGCTTCCCGGCGCCTGCTCCTGAGATCTCTTCTGCATCTACTTGCCTAAGCGATCCAAGCGCGCTGCGGATAAGGTTGTAGGGTCGCTTCAAAATACGGCGGAGAATGGCCGGGATGCCTGTTAATTCTACGGCAAACTTATCGAGCGATGCATCATCATCTATATAAAGACCCTTCAAACGAAGCCTATTTGTCTTTGGAGAGTTCCAGCCCGGATCGCACGTCCGAGCCGATTGAAATCCTGCTTCCCGGACATATCCAATCTCCCGATCGGTATAATTCCCGTTCGGATACGCAAAGTGTTCAAACTCATATCCTACTTGAGGCTCCAATTCGATCTTGGATGCGAAAATCTCTTCTTTGCACTCATCATCTGAGCACTGCGTCAAAATCGGATGGAATCGTGAGTGCGCGCCAAAATCGGCCCAATCCCGCATGGCCCGTAACTCGTTGGGCTCCAAGGCCTGCCGAGGCACCACGCGGCCTTCTTGATCGAAACCGAAGTCCCTGAGAATTTTTTTCCGTTCTGGATTTTTTACCCGCTTGAGCGACTCAATGAGCTTTTGCTGTCCTGAAGCAAACACATGCCACCAAAAGCCACCGCCTATCCTAATGATACCGGTTGGCAGGTAGATCATCGGCCTGACACCGTGTTTTTCGAATGTTTCTCTTAATTGAAAAACTTCAGCCTCCCCATCGTCGATCGTCACGACGGCAAGTGGCTCGTGTGAAAAATGATTCCATAGCTCCGGCAAAGATACGACAGTCGCAATCTGTTTGAGGTAGCTGAGATGGGCGTCGAGCACAACTGGCCTTGGGTTGTGGTAGAACAAAATCGCTGCTCTATTCCTCCACAACAGTTTCCGGGACAAAAAACATAGGCCGGACTTGCGGAGTAAAAAATATATCAGGTTTTCCATTGCATCATCGTCTGATTTTATAGAACTTCGGATAAACGGTTTTCCATTTGGACCAACGCTACGTTTCCTCGAGCAATTTCATCGCGAAAGCCCATAAAATCACAGACCGTTTTCTGGGGAGCCTGTAAGCGTATTCTCCACGCGGCATAAGCTACGAATTATGCTATAACAATGCAATATCGTTTGAGACCGCCTGCCATGATTCAGTTTGCTAGAATTGCCTCAACCAACAAGCAGCAAGATCCGAAGCAACTGCCAAAAAATCAATCCGTGGCGCTTCCGGCCAGCATATTGCTTAAAAAAATCGCGCCTTCAATAACCACCCTCTCTCCAGAATTTAGTCCCTCTGTGATCTGATCATAACCGTTCTGCTGCATTCCAATACCGACCGTCCGCTTGGTGAACGTGTTATCCTCGCCGGCAATCCCATGCCGACATCGTCCCATCTCCCTCTCGGACGATTCCGCCGAGGCGAATTGCCGGAGACTGAATTGCTTTGCCGGTGCGGATCACATATCGCGCAAACATTCCCGGCCTCAAGAGGTGGTCTGGATCTCTGATTTCGGAACGCACGAGCAGGCGCCGCGTGTTGGGATCCACGTTTGCTCCGAGGACGGTGACTTTCCCCTCAAAGGTGCGGCCGGGATAAGCAGAAACCTGCGCTTCCAGCTCCTGGCCGATGCTAAGGGCCGGGATCTCGCTCTCGACGGCATAAGAATTCAGCCACATGGTCGAAATGTCGCCGACGGTAAAGGGTGCTGGAGTGCCGCCCGGTTGCACGAAAAGGCCAGGTGCGGCATTTCTGGCAGTGACGACACCGGTGATTGCGCACGGTATGATCAAAGTCGAATCGATATGGCGGTCAGAAATGATGCGGTCGATGTCTTTATCGTCTTTGCCATACAGATGCAGCGCGTTGCGTGCCGCCTTGAGATTGCCCTCAGCGGTCTGCTGGTCCGAGACCGCCTGTTCATAGTCTTTCTCGGCGCCGCCGCCCGCTTTCACGAGTTTTTGCGCGCGCGCCAAGACACGGCTCGTAAGTTGCAGCACTCCCGCCGTCTCGATGAGAGTCGACTCGGCGTTCAGGAGGTCCGGGCTATCAATCGTGAATAGAGTTTGGCCTGCCTCGACCTTATCGCCAAGCTTCGCATGAAGAGCTATTATCCGCCCCTGATAGGGCGAAAAAACTTGGACAGATCGATCCTCATCGAAATCGATGCTGCCGACGGCGGTCTTGATGACCTCGAACTTGCGGATCTCGACAGATCCAATCTTGACCGCGTCTACCTGCTTTTCAGACAATTTGACGCGTTCCGAACCAGGCACCGCAGCCTTGGATTGAATAGCAACATCGGCGGATGAAGGCTTTGCGATGATCGCCCGGTAAATAGGCGCCCCCACGAAGTAGACGATGGCGCCAATGGTGACAACTATAAAAAGAATTCGAACGGTCTTGGGGCGAGGCCGAGCGGTCTTCGGAAAAGAGCTCGGTAGTTTTGAGCTTTTTCGGTTCTAATTGATCCATCGCCCTGCCCGAAAAATATTCGTATTGGAATTATATCACCTCGAAAATAGTGGCACGGCCTTTGGAACTCTTTGGTTCCCTCCGCATCTGCATTCACGCCCAGCTGAGTCGTGGCAACGGTCAATAGACCAGGCCGCGCTCGCCTTAGGAAGTTGTGGTTAAGCATATTGCGCGCAATATGAAGCTCGAAATCATCGCCAATCAGCAAGCCAAGTCTGCGGCGAGTTTCACCAACGAACGAAGCTTCACCAATTAAAGTGAAGTAGAAACCAGCCCGCTGCCCAATTCTCAAGACTGTGGCAAAATCGGTGTTCGCCGTTCTGTCGTTAAAATGGCGTTTGCGCAAAGGAGTTCGGATACATTTTCGTAACGGAAGCACACCGCACCGGCCTCTTTGCTCCGCAAGCGAGGCCTTGGAACGGCAAGTCCCCTACTTACCAATGCAAAAGCGCGAGAAAATTTCTTCCAAAATATCTTCTACGTCAATCGCGCCCGTCAGCCTCTTGAGAGCCGCGATCGCTTGGCGGAGATCTTCCGCAATGAGTTCTGTCGGCCCCTCCGGGTTAGCGAGAATTCTCTCCATCGCCGAGGCAGCCATCTCGCAAGAGAAACGGTGGCGTTGCCGGGCGATGAGGCCGGAAAAGCCACCGCTCACGATAGAGGCTGCGAAGGATGCCAGTTTCTCAACGAGAGCATCGATATTCTCGCCGGTGGCGGCACTGATCGACAGGCCCCCATTCGGCCTTTTAACGAGCGGCACAAGATCGCTCTTCGTGAAAACCGGCCAAACTTTTGCCCCCGCGACGGCAGGCGCGACTGGGTCCGCTGCATCGGAGAGCCATAAAACGAGATCGGCGGATTTCGCTTTATCCTCGGCGCGGGCAATTCCAATTCTTTCGATGGCATCGGCATTCTCTCGCAAGCCGGCCGTGTCGATCAAAGTAACGGGAGCACCTCTGAGATCAAAATGGACCTCGATGAGGTCACGTGTTGTTCCCGCGATGGGCGATACAATTGCGGCATCACGTTTTGCCAGTCTGTTTAGAAGCGTTGATTTTCCGGCATTCGGGGGCCCGGCAATGACGATTACGACACCCTCGCGCAACCGCTCTGCCGCCGGTGCCGAAGCAAGCTCCGATTTGAGCGCGTTAAGGACGGGCGCCAGCAGCCCGCCGAGCGCGGGGCGCACATTGCCCGGGACGCCATCCTCCTCTGGAAAATCGATCTCGGCGGCAAGCAGCGCCGAGGCGCGCAGGAGCGCGTCGCGCCATATGGCGGCCTCGCGCCCGAGCACGCCTTCCGCTTGGCGGAGCGCGGCGCGCCGTTGCCATTCGGTTTCCGCATCGATGAGGTCGGCGAGGCCCTCGGCAGCGGCCAAGTCCATCTTGCCATTATGCACCGCGCGCCGCGTGAACTCCCCCGGCCCCGCCGGCCGCGCGCCGGCCAGGGTCAGCGCCGCCATGAGGGCCGCGGCGACAGCGCGCCCGCCATGGATCTGAACCTCCGCGTAGTCCTCGCCAGTAAAACTTTCTGGAGACGGGAAAAAAAGAGTAAGCCCCTTATCGATGACTTCGCCACATTGGGGGTCGCGCAGCATGGCGAGCTTGGCGGAGCGTGGCTCGGGCAGAGCTCCGGCAAGGGCCATGACAATCGCCCGCGTTTTTGGGCCGGAAAGGCGAACAACCGCGATTGCCGCGCGGCCGACACCGCTCGCCAAAGCAAAGATCGTATCTGCCGGAGGGGCAAGACTAGGCACTATCGGGTATCATCGCATCGCGCCGCGCGCATTCGGACCGCCAGCGCCGCGCCTTATCGCGCGGGTGAACCCCCGCTTTCCTATCTCTTTACCGCCGCTTGCGCCAGCACGTCGTGGAAAATCTCGACAGCTGCAACAAGATCGGTCTCATCGATAACAAGCGGCGGCGCGAAGCGGACGACGCTATCGTGCGTTTCCTTGGTCAAAACGCCGCGCTTCATCATGGCGAGGCAAATCTCCTTGGCTTTCACACGCTCCGGATCAAGCTCGACCCCGGCCCAAAGCCCCCTGCCCCGCACCTCCAGGATGGCCGGGTGATCGATGGCCTCGAGCCCGCCCAGCAAAATCCGGCCGAGAACGTGGCTGCGCCAAGCGAGTTCTTCCTCCTCGAGGATCATAATGGCCTCCCGGCCGACCGCTGCCGCAAGAGGATTACCACCAAACGTCGAGCCATGGCTACCCGGGGTGAACACATCCATGATCGCGCGCCGGGCAACGAAGGCAGAGACTGGCAACAGGCCTCCGCCAAGCGCCTTTCCAAGAACGAGGCCATCGGGCCGCGCATTTTCGTGCTCGAAGCAAAAATTCCGGCCCGTGCGGCCAAAGCCCGATTGAACCTCGTCGAAAATCAACAAAATGCCGTGCAGGTCGCAGATTTGCCGCAGGCGCGCCAGATATCCTTCCGGCGGCACGATAATCCCCGCCTCTCCTTGGATCGGCTCGATGAGAACGGCGGCCGTGCGGGGGCCAATCGCCGCTTCCAGCTTCCCGGCATCGCCGAACGGCACCGTGACAAACCCGGGCGCGAAGGGGCCAAAGCCGCGCTTATAGGCGGGTTCGCTAGAGAAACCCACGATGGTCGTCGTTCGTCCGTGGAAATTTCCCTCAGCGACGATGATTTCGACCTCGTTTTCCTTGATCGACAGCACATCGCAGCCATAGCGTCGCGCGGCTTTGATGGCGGTCTCAACCGCCTCGCTACCGGTGTTCATCGGCAGGCAGGCATCAAGGCCCGTCAGGGAGGCGAGCTCCTCGCAGAAAAGCCCAAGATTATCGGAATAAAAGGCGCGCGAGATTGTATCCATGCGCGCAAGCTGCGTTTGCAGCGCGCGAACCAGACGGGGATGGAGATGACCGAAGCTCGCCGCAGAGTAGGCGCTCATCATGTCGATGTAGCGCTTGCCGCTCGTGTCAAAGAGATAGGCTCCCGCGCCCCCCGCCAAGACGACCGGCAAAGGCGCGTAAATCCTCGCGCCAAACCGGTCTTCCCGGGCAATGGCCCCTTGGATCGTAAGAGATTCTTGCGCGGACACAGCGAGCTCCTATAAAAATTAAAAAAATCAGGTTTCTTTATCGCTCCAAATCAGGCGCGCTTGGCCCGGAAGATGGCTTTTCCCGGCGAAGAATATTTGACCAGTCTTCTTCTCCACCGAAGAAAATGCGGGCAGCCACCCCGCCCGAATGCCGAACTTTGGGGCAAGCGAGTCGCACGTGACCCGGCGCAATAAGATCGACGAGATGGATTTCAAAATCCTGAAGCGGCTGCAGCTCGACGCGAGAATCAGCAATGTCCACCTCGCGCAAGCCGTGAACCTATCAGCCAGCGCTTGCTTGGAGCGTGTGAAGTCGCTTGAAAAGGCTGGGCTCATCCGCCGCTACATCGCCGACCTCGATCTCTCGAAGTTTGCAAGCTCGGTGATGCTGCTGGTCGAGGTAATCTTAGAAAACCACCGCGAAGCGGATTTCGAGCGGTTTTTGGTGGCGATACGCAAGCGCGACGAAGTGCTCGAGTGTTATAAAATCGGCGGGCGCATTGATTTTCTCATGCGCGTGCTTTGCCGCGACATCGATCATTACAACGAGCTGAGTGATTTCATGAGCCGCGGCGATCTCGGCGTTGAGAAGTTTCACGGTCACGTGGTGCTCGCCACCGACAAGGCATTTCAAGGTTATCCGCTGGATCTTCTAATGGAGACTCAGGACGAGGAATAGTTCCAGCCGACCGGCCCGAAGGCGAGCTCAAACGCCTGGCGCAAAGCCGCATCAACCTCGACCATGCTGGCGTCAACGCCGAGATCGCGCAGGCTTGTCACCCCGAGGTGGGACTCAGCGATACCGCATGGCACAATACCGCGAAAATGCGAAAGATCGGTTGCGACGTTGAGCGCGATCCCATGAAAAGAGACCCAGCGCCGGACCCGGATGCCGATCGCCGCGATCTTATCCTCGGCGGCTTCGCTGTTAAAGCCGCAGGGTTTATCCGGACGCACGACCCAAACGCCAATGCGGCCATTTCGCCGCTCGCCCTTCACCCCGAAAGTCGCAAGAGCCCTGATGATCCAATTCTCGAGGGCGCAGACAAAGACCCGCAAATCAGGGCGCCGGTAGTTGAGATCGAGCAGCGTGTAGATCACCCGCTGGCCGGGCCCATGGTAGGTGAACTGCCCGCCACGGCCCGTTTTGTACACCGGAAAGCGAGGGTCCTTCAGATCGGCGTCTTGCGCCGATCTGCCTGCCGTATAGAGTGGAGGGTGCTCGAGCAGCCATATCAATTCCGGGGCGGCACCTTCGGCAATCGCCGCGACGCGCGCCTCCATCTCCCTGACCGCGTCAGGATAGGGCACGGCGGGGCCTGTGATGCGCCATTCGATCGCGGCCGCATCCTCGCGGAGGAAGGTTGGAAGGGCGGCGGGCTCATCCAGCATTGGCACGTATTCCACTTAGCGCCGCGAGCTTGCCACCCGGGCGCCGATTTGTTAGACGACGCGCAATCCCCGCGCAGTTTTACAGATTTATATAAACGCGACGGCGGCCGCGGCCATGGCGGAATTGGTAGACGCGCTAGCTTGAGGTGCTAGTTGGGAGACCAGTGGAGGTTCGAGTCCTCTTGGCCGCACCATATTCATCCTTTCTTAAACAATTGTTCGCGCCTGTCGGTTCTCATCCGTTAACTCCTATAATATCAATACCTTGAAACAGCATTTGGGACTTCTTTCGTTTGCTCCGGCTCATCAAAGCCCGTGGGCGCCGTGAACGGCGGGGAGGGTTCGAGCCTTAATCGGCGAGGTTTTCCGCTATGCCACAGGTAAAATCAAAGATTGTTCGCCAAAATTTGCCCCAGGCCGCCCCAATTTGAATGCGAGCACGGAAAGTGACGCAGACCCTGACGACGGATCCCGACAGGCAGGCGGAATCTTGTGATCCTTCCTCTGCACAAAAACACTATTGATGCCTAAATCCAAGCGAGGTTCGATATTCTCATTCCAAGATGGCCCCTGACAACGAAGACCCCATTTAACGACAAGCCGACAGACAGCTTCATGGCGGCGGCTTCTCCGTCCATGCGCCGTCGATCAAGGCATCGCCAAGTATCTTTGCTGCCGGGAGTCGGGTGGCGAGTGGCGAGACCATCTGAAAGGCCTCAAGCGCAAATGCGCCCTCGCTTTGGCTGGCTAGCACGCCTGCTTCCAAGGTTTTCTGCAAATCCGCTCCGGCTGACTTAAAGTTGGTTTCGACTTGCGGTCGTGGCAACCCACGTGGATCAATGACTTCCACCAGCCTTGTCTCTCTGCTGCTAAATGGTCCTAAGCGAAATTCAAACTCGTAGAAGCCCGGCTTCAGATCGAGGGCGGGAGTAGTCCAGAAATGTTCAACGGTAGTAGTTGTTGCAATGGGCTTGCCGTCAAGAGGACGAATGGCGATGGTTATGCCTGCGTCACCCCCCTTGTTCCAAGCGATCGCGATGCTGCGATAGCCAGCGGCGATTCGCTGGGGTTTATCGAGTAGATGGACAGCAAGTTCCGTTCCACCGCCGCGAATATTCGCACTCGTGAGCTGCGCCTCTTGCTCACGCTCACCCAACTCGTGAGTGAACCAACTCCAGGTCACCCATATCGCGCTTTCATTTGGAGGACTGAGATGCACGATGTAGGGCTCTTTGGAGCGGTCGACAATCACCTCGTTCTTCTCGCCGATGAGAGATAAGGTAAGCCGCACGTCACGGTCGTCGACATGGATTTCGTCACCATCCCTGAGGACGACCGGCCGATCGATCCGAGTATCGCCGGTGCTGCGGCGGAGCAAATAATATCGGCCGTGCGGGGGATCGACTTTTGTAACCAGTCCGGCCTCCGCTTCCGCTACAGCAGCCAGAGCGTTCATAGGAGCGAGCGCCGCCGTGACCAAAAAGAGAAGTAGCAAGGCCTTAGTGCTCAATGGGGGCCTCCTCGGATTCGGCAAGCAGCGCACGCCACCTTTTCTTGCGGAAGGCGTGCACAAAAGCCAAAACAGCTAAAAATTGCCTGTGAATAAGGACCCCAGCCGCCGGCACCGCAAGATCCAGAATGACGCCCGAGTGGAATTGACTCAATGTCGCTCTCATCAATGTCAACAAGACGGCCGCCATCACGATGGCGGCGATTGCCGGACGCAAGTAATGGAACAACAACGCGGCGACCACCACGAGAATGGAGCTAACAGTCAGATGAAACAGACATCTGGGCTCGTGCGGCGTTCCAATACTCAATAACGCATGTACGGAATTGATGATGATCATTGCGCCCGGCATGGGACCGAGCGGCGTGCGATGAATGTCGCCGCTCTGCTCGAAACTGCCGCCAATGACCACAATACGACCAGCAAACAGATCCCTCAAAGCCGGATTTACGGCCTCCTGCGCGAGTGCTCGATCGCTCTTGTCGCCGGCTAATACTTGCCCAATGGGCAGGACGGTCAAAAGGGGAACAAGGCGCCCTTCGAAGTCGACATTCGGCCCCCAGAAACGCGGCCGTGATTCGAACTCGCCGGGTTGGTACCAATCCAAGCTATACATGACCCGGCGCCTTGGCTCTTCCTGGACGAATTCGACCCTACGATTGGGGCCGAGCTCCAGAGGAGGCACGTTTTTCTCGGAGGGCTGTCTTGTCCCGCAATTAGGTGGCGACAACCTGCGTAACCTGTCGTAGAGGTCAGCCTCTTTTCGTTCGGCGATTGACGCCAGTGCCAGTTGCGCTGACGGCAGAACTTTCGGAGCGCCCGGAGCACCGTTAGCGCCCGGAACACAGACCGGTTCGACGAGGCGCCATCTACGGACAACACCGTCAAACCCCTCTTCGAAAAGAGTGCTGGCCCAGATGATTTTTGGCGAATGGACAAGGGAATCATAGGCGGTCTTCCGTTCTTGGGTCAGGTGGGGGGACGCGGTAGGCCCCGAGATGACCGCCCGGACGAGAACCAAAGGGGCACGTGTCGTACTTAAGTCGTAGTTGCGAAAAAGGTCCCGGAGCCGTACATCCGAATCGTCCTTTGGCAGTGGAAAGGATAGGTCCACGTCAACGAAGACAACCGCCGGGCCCAATTGCGACACGGCATCTATTGCGGCCGCGAGCTGTTGGCGGGGCGTGATTAATTCAGAACCCCAAGAGGTCCATGTCGGCTGATCGATATCTACAAAGACGAACGGATGCGCCCTCATGGACGACCAAGGCACGGCGGCAGACTGCCGCGTCATAGCGTCGGCAACGTAGTCGCTCAGGTTGCGTACCGCCCACGTTCCTTCCAAGACTACTGCAACCGGCCACGGCGAATTATAGGCAACCGGCACAACAACAAACTCAATAAGCGCGCCAAGGCAAACTGCGATGCCAACATCTATCAGCGCCGCTGTTAGCGCCCTGTATCGCTTCCGAAGATCTCGCCAGAGCCCATTCCGCATGGCCCCGTCCACCGCACAAAGCGCTACCGATGCCGGGTGGCTCCCTGATCCTGGCCCGGTTTTAGATCACCAGGCCCATCGGCAGTTCGCGCATAATCGATTTGCGATTCCAACGGCGCAACCGAAAGTGACCCGTTCTTCTCGCCGCTAAGCGAAAGGTTCAACTTGCCATTTATGGGGTCGTAAGCCACGATTTTGTCCATCATAAAGTTGTTGGGCTGCTTGCGCTCGTACGGCCAAGTCGCGCTGTAGGTTGTGAGGTGAAGAGCACCATTCTCGTCGATAGACCAATCCTTGATGTTCCAGTCAGCGTACAGTGCGATCTGCAAGATATCGGCGCCATAATAACCCTTGTCGATATCGTATGTGAAAAGAGAGCCCCTCATCTGCCGCCGAACCTTCGCGAGACGCTTGCAAGTCCCCGTGGATGCAGCCTCTCGCGACGCGCATTGCTTAATCGTTTTAAGCTCCTTCGCGATCTTCCTACCATCGAGGATGATCAGTTCCCTCCCCTGCGTATAGCTCAACATCGAATAAACAATATAAACGTCGAGGACGCCGTCCTTTTTGAAATCGTGCAAGCCGATAAATTCGATATTTGGGCCGATTAACCCCCTGAACTCGAATTCGCTTGTCTTCGACGTGACGGTCAGGGCCATGTCGGCGTTTCTTAACGAAGCTCTTATTGCCTCAGGTGAACCACTAAAATCCAGATCGAAATTCCATGTCGCCTCAAGGTATCTTGTCGTGTTGTAAACGGCACCCCCTTCCTCGCTAAACACCCTCTTGCTTTCCGAGCTTTTATAGCCGAGCTGCTCCATGTAGCAATAATCCAGTGTCAGTACGTCTGAGTACCAGAAAAAGGGCTTGTATCGTTCATTTTGACACATCCTGAAATCGGCGTCTTTGAGATTTAACAATGAAAAGCCCTGGGGCCCTCCTCCGCCTTCATCTTCCGTCGATGGCTGAGTCGGACCACTCTCGCGGCCCATTTGCTTCATAATCCACTCGGCCGCTTCGACAGCCTTGAGCAGCCTGGGATCAGTATATAAACCAGTTTGCACAGTCGTAATTTTTGACAAGTCAAGCGTGGAACTGGCCATCTCTGCGGCGGTGAGTCGATCGTTCAACTTATAGATCGCGCTGTTAGTTTCGGCTGAGGACCGAGAGTACGTCACATCACTGTTCCATTTGATCTCGATGTCGGGTGATTGCCTCTTTTTCGTGAGTTCCTCAGTGATCCGTTTAGTCAAAAGCATTGCAGGCATGAACGACGTCTCTCTGCCGAGCGCTAACAGGAATGCCTTTGTAAATGGGCTGAGGCCGTCGACGGTGGCATCCACTGCATTTTCACCGTGGCTTGTAGAAAAAAGAACAGCGTATTCCCTACGGCTTAGAGTTAGTGCCTGGAAATCGGAGCCTGCTCGTGCGAGTCCATGAAAGCCATTGGGAAGAATTGACTTTGCTGCAGCGGCTTGGGTCCGTTCACCATTATCCGCGGGCGTCATGTTTCGACAGGCGTCGAACGCGATGAAGACCTTTTCGAAATTTGCACTTGCAAGCAGCCATAGAATAACCCTCAATGGCACGATTTGGTCGCCATTCCTGCCATCGGCCGCGCGATAGTCGACGAGCAGCAGGCTATTTTCGCCATCCACCTCCGCTCCATGGCCCGAGTAATAGAAGGTCAAAACAGATCCCCGACCTGCTTTAGGATTTGCCGCCGTAATTGCCTGGATGATCTGAGCGCGTGTGGGGTTTTGCAAGATCGTCGTCTCGAATCCGAGCTGTGATAACTGGGATGCCATCGCTTCAACGTCGTGCGGTGGCGCCAACAAAGGATCGAAATACTTGTAAGCCGAGTTCGCTATCAAGATTGCTTTCTTACCTGTGCTAACCTTGGCTTCCTGGGTAATCGAGATTGCATCCCAACCTTCGACTTTCGGCCGCGACTCGACAGCAAGGGCAGGATTGATGCCCCACATCGCGATGAGCCACGCAAAAACCGCTGCGGCAACGCTGATCACGGCTAGACCCCCTTCGTCGACACGTAACATGAACGTAACAACGGAAAATCGAGAAAAGCTCCGGTCAGGAGGCATCATCAAATCAGAATGGTAAGCCATTGCCCAATCATAATCGACCCTAAATCGACTGAGCAAGGCTTCATCCGGCTGTAGAAGAGGGTGTCGAACGGATCGCCGCCGCGAGCCCGGATGCAGCCGAGCGCGGCCTCGAACGGGCGCACAAGACGAAGGTCTGGCACATGCATTTTGGCTGCTGACGCAAATCCCGCAGGCTGCCCGTCAATCCAACTTTTCAGAACGGTTGTGGGAGCTGGGATTCACCGGCCCTTCAAGCAAGCCTACGCTTTTTGAAGTCGTTGCAGCATTCACTCGAGCAGTCGATGAACATGTTCGTGAGCATGGCAAACGCACCAATCTTGGAGAGATGGCGCAGCATGCCGCAGCCGAAACTCTGGCATCGCTCGCTGGCCGAGAGCTTCCATTTCTTTTCACGCTGACCAGCCGATCGCTCGGCTATTTCCTCAGTCGTGAGCTGTCCAAGCACGTTGGCCCAAACAAAAGATTTGCTGCGATCGGCGATCACAGCGACTTCAACGCCGCCCTGGACCTGCATTGCCGGGAAGTATCGCGGATCATCAAGAATTTACAGGCGGATGGCCTCGGCGGTGCGAAAAACTGCGCCTTTAGCCCCCTATGGCAACTGCCCTGTCAAATTCACTTGCGCGACAACGAATCATGTGTTACCCACCACTTATAATGTTTTTCAAATAAATAGTTATATTTTAAACATGATGACGGCTGCCCAGCTACGAGCGGCGCGCGCCCTAATTGGCGTGGATCAGCGCAAGCTCGCCGAACTCTCCGGCCTCTCGCTTCCGACCATCCAGCGCATGGAAACCAGCGAAGACCTCGTCCGTGGCAATGTCGATTCGTTGACTAAGTTGGTTAGGGCGCTCGAAAACCTCGGCCTAGAGCTAATCAACGAGGGCGCGCTCAGCCAAGGCGGGGGACGTGGTGTTCGTTTGAAAAAATCTGCTGGTGTGCGGCACGACCAAACGGACACGGAAGAACAAGCAAAAAGTGCTTCGTTGAACCGCGAGGGGAGATAAACTGCAATGCCCTTGACCATAGCCTTGTGGAGCATCGCTGCTATGCTCGCATTGGCGGGCGTCGTCGCATTCAATCAGCGTGTAGATGCGACACGGATTGTTTATGGACTTTGTTTCGGCTTTTGCCTGATCCTTTTCTGCACGACCATTATTCCTCGCGGCGCCGTGGCATTGACAGCGACGTTGCCGCTCGGCTTGCCGTGGGTCGGGGCTCATTTTCGGTTGGATGTGCTGAGCGCCTTTTTTCTGGCCGTCGTCAACCTCGGTGGCGCAGCGGCGAGCTGTTACGCGATCGGGTATGGCACCCACGAGAAGCATCCATTACGCGTCTTGCCATTCTTTCCGGCCTTTCTCGCTGGCATGAACCTCGTTGTGCTTTCCGACGACGCCTTTGGATTTCTTGTCGCCTGGGAATTTATGTCGCTTTCCTCCTGGGCACTCGTCCTCGCGCATCATGAAAACGCCGAAAATCGACAAGCGGCCTTCATCTATCTGATGATGGCAAGCTTCGGCACGTTATCGCTATTGATGGCATTCGGCCTTCTGGCGGGTTCAGTGGGGGATTACTCATTCACGGCAGTCCGGGCAGCGGCGCTCGAACCCTGGAAATCTAGCCTTATTTTGGCGTTGACGCTGCTCGGCACGGGATCCAAGGCAGGACTTGTTCCGCTTCACATATGGTTGCCACTCGCTCATCCAGCAGCGCCAAGCCACGTTTCCGCGCTAATGAGCAGCGTGATGACGAAAGTCGCCGTTTACGGATTCATCCGAATTGTCTTCGATCTTTTGGGGAAGCCCGATTTCTGGTGGGGCATAGCGCCCATGACGCTCGGCGCGATCACCGCCGCGCTAGGCATTTTGTTCGCCATGATTCAGAGCGATCTGAAAAAGCTACTCGCATTTAGCACCATCGAAAACATTGGCGTTGTGTTTATCGGACTCGGTTTGGCCTTAGCATTTAGGGCGAACAGTTTGGGCCTTGCGGCGGCACTGGCCTTTACGGCTGCCTTGTTTCACGTATTCAATCATTCGCTATTCAAGAGCATTCTGTTTTTTGGCGCGGGTGCTGTAGAGACAGGGACCGGTGAACGCGATATCGAACGACTCGGCGGACTCATACGCGTCATGCCGTGCACAGCCTTCGTCCTTCTCGGAGCCTCTCTGGCGATCTCCGCTCTTCCTCCGTTCAACGGCTTCGTCTCAGAATGGCTGGTTTTTCAAGCTATTCTGCTCAGTCCGTCGCTACCGCAATGGAGTCTCAAACTCATCGTTCCGGCGGTCGGTGTCACATTAGCGCTCAGCGCCGCGCTGACGGCCGGCTGCTTTGTGCGCGCATATGGCGTTGCTTTCCTCGGCCGGGCCCGATCACGAGCGGCGGCCGGCGCAACCGAAACGGACAGGTGGTCGCTGTCAGCGATGTCGGCTCTGCTCGGGCTTTGCCTTGTTGCGGGCATTCTACCAAGCTTTCTAATCGATACGATTTCGCCGGCCGCTCGGCAGTTCGTCGGCGGGCGAATGCCTGCTCAAGGGGAGATTCCGTGGCTATCCATCGCGCCGATTGCTGAGAGTCGAAGTTCCTACAACGGACTGCTCGTATGCATCTTCATCGTGGTGTCAGCATTTTTGGCTGCGCGGGTCATTCACGTTTTCGCGTCCCGGAAAGTACGGCGCGGCGCTGCGTGGGATTGCGGTTTTCCAGATCCAAGCCCCATGACGCAATATACGGGAAGCAGCTTCGCCCAGCCAATTCGGCGCGCCCTCGGTAATGTCGTATTCGTCGCGAAAGATCATCTCGATATGCCTACACCTGGCGACATGCGGGCGGCGCGGTTGGGCATCGAAATTCGTGACCGTGTCTTCGAGTATCTTTATGCGCCGATCTCTCGGAGCGTTGGATTTTGCGCGGATCAACTCAATAAAGCGCATTTCCTCACGATCCAGGGCTATCTCAGCCTTGTCTTTGCGGCTCTCGTCATGCTGCTTCTCGTGGTGGCGATATGGCGTTGATGTTCGACCTCGCCGCACAAGGCAGCCAAATGAGCGCCGTATTGACGCTCTCGCCCCTGGTGGTTGGCTTCATAAACAAGGTTAAAGCGCGCTTCCTACGTCGGAGCGGACCGCCAATCCTTCAGCCCTACCGCGACCTATTACGTCTTTTGCGCAAGGAGACCGTCCTCGCTGACCACGCATCCTGGTTGTTTCGTTCCACTCCTTATTTGGTCTTCGCGACGACCTGGGTCGCTGCCGCTCTTGTTCCAACATTCGCTACAGGTCTGCTGTTTAGCTGGTCCGGCGACCTCATAGCCGTGATCGCGCTTCTTGGCAGCGCCAGGTTTTTTCTAGCGCTCGCCGGAATGGATGTCGGGACGAGCTTCGGCGGCCTCGGCTCCAGCCGCGAAACCATGTTCGCGTCGCTCGCCGAGCCGGCGATGATCATGATCATTTTCACCGTGTCGCTGATCGCCGGATCGACGCAGCTTTCGGAAATCGCGGCGAGCACCCTCTCCCATTACCAATTGCGCGTGTCCTTCGGTCTCGCCCTGATTGGCCTCGCGATCGTCGCCATCGCCGAAAACGGCCGTATCCCCGTCGATAATCCGGCGACGCATCTTGAATTGACCATGGTCCACGAAGCGATGATTCTGGAATATTCCGGCCGTCATCTTGCGATGATCGAGCTAGCATCTGCGTTGAAGCTGCTGCTTTATTTGTCGGTAATCGCGTGCATTTTTGCGCCATGGGGCCTTGCGACTGCCAACGGCGATGCGCGCGCTTTTGTTTACGGCGTTTTAGCGTATCTCGCCAAATTGGCCATCGGTGGTTTCCTCTTGGCTCTCTTCGAAGTTTCGACCGCCAAAATGCGGGTGTTCCGCGTACCAGACTTTCTGGGCGCGGCGCTGATGCTTGGGCTGCTCGGTACGTTGCTGCTCTTCGTTTCAAGGAGTTTCTGATGAAGCAGCTTTACTTCGACGTAGCGCATCTCTTGGCAGGCGGCCTTGTTCTGGCAAGTTTCGTGCTACTCTATCAGGATCGCATGTCAGGTCTGATAAACGTTTTCACGGTCCAAGCGATCCTGTTGTCTTTCTCGGTTGGCTGGCAGGCCCATATCCAGCGCGCGCCGCATCTTTATGTGACCGCCGCAATCGCACTTATCTTCAAGGCATTGGTCATCCCGCTTAGCTTGCAGAACATGATCGAACGAATGCGCATTCATCGTGAGATCGAGGTTGTGGGTGGGATAGGCATGACGATGCTCCTCGGAATCGCGCTTGTTGCGTTGTCGCTTGTGGTCGTGCTTCCTGCTACGGCCGCCGCCGATCCATTGGCCCGAGAAGACATCGCCTTCGCGCTATCGGTAGTTCTCCTTGGACTCCTCATGATGGTGACGCGACGCAATGCCGTAAGCCAGGTCATTGGTTTTATGTCACTTGAGAACGGCCTTATACTTGCGGCGACTGGGGCCAAAGGCATGCCGTTCGTCGTCGAAATCAGCGTCGCCTTCTCCGTGCTGATCGCATTCATTGTCATCGGTATATTTCTGTTCCGCATCCGCGAGCGCTTTGACACCGTCGACCTCCAAGAGCTAGACCGCGTTCGGGGAGACCAGCGATGACGCTTGCACATCTCGACCTCGCAAGCATCCTGCTGGCGATCCCCGCTGTGATGACGCTAGTTTTGGCGGTATTGCCAGGCTATCGCCTAACTTCTCAACTCAATGTCGCGGCTTCTGGACTGACCTTTCTCTGCGCGGCTTGGCTCCTATTCCAACGTCCGCCAGCAGGCCGGTATCTATTTGTTGACGATTTGAACATCGTCTTTGTCGTGCTGTCGACGTTTATCGGATTCACCACGAGCGCCTTCAGCGCGAGCTATATCGGTCACGAAATCGAGACCGGTAAACTGACCTCCGCCTACGTGCGCTTCTACCACGCAATCTATCAAGCGCTGATGTTCGCCATGAATTTGGCTTTGCTGGCGAGCAACATCGGGTTGATGTGGGTAGCGGTCGAAATGGCGACGCTAACAACGGTTGTGATGGTCGGCATCTATCGCACGGCGGAGGCGCTGGAAGCTGCCTGGAAATATTTCATTCTTGGCAGCGTCGGCATCGCACTCGCGCTATTTGGAACAATCCTCGTCTATATGTCTGCAGAACCGGTGCTTGGGCAGGGATATGACGCTATGGTCTGGACATCACTGTTGCAGCAGGCGGCCCGTTTCAACCCGGGGCTATTGAACGTTGCTTTTGTGTTTTTAATACTCGGCTATGGAACAAAAGTTGGCCTCGTTCCGATGCACGCCTGGTTGCCTGACGCCCACGCCGAGGGACCAACGCCAATCTCAGCAGTGTTATCGGGCCTCCTTCTCAATGTCGCACTATACGCGGTGCTGCGTTTTAAAATTCTACTGGCCGCCAATACGGCGGTCATCTCTCCAGGGCCGCTTATGGTCACGCTCGGGCTGACATCGCTCATATTCTCTGGCTTCATGCTGTATCGGCGCGACGACATTAAACGGTTGTTTGCATATTCCTCAATCGAACACATGGGCATCATCACCTTCGCTTTCGGCATGGGGGGACCTCTCGCTAATTTCGCCGGCCTTCTGCACATGACGATGCACAGCCTCACGAAATCGTCGATTTTCTTCGCTGTAGGCCACATCGCTCAGGCCAAAGGCACGCAGAAGATCGCAAAGATTTCCGGCCTCACCGGAAGTCACCCAGTGATTGGCTGGGGCCTTGTTGCCGGTGTCATGGCCATTGCCGGGTTGCCACCGCTCGGGATCTTCATGAGCGAGTTTCTCGTCGTCAGTTCCACCTTTTCGAGACAACCCCTGCTCGCCATTCCGCTTGTCTTTGGGCTGCTCATAGCTTTCGGTGCACTGCTTTTGCGGGTCATTGAAATGGCTTTCGGCGAATCAACGAGCCAAGCCGATGAAACAAAGGCATCCACGGTTCCTCTGTTCGCCCATTTGTCGTTAGTGTTGCTTGCCGGCCTCTATTTGCCACCTCATCTTGTAGCTTGGTTCCAGAACGTCGCGCGATTGTTGGGATAGGTTTCTGAGAGCCAGCACGCCATGATGTCGTTGTACGAGACGATGCGAAGCGGACGCGAGGTCAAACACTCGAGACCTTGGTCGCGTCATGTCATCGATCGGACGGGATGGCTGCGGACGATCCGAGAAATCAGCAAGGGTCAAGGAGACCTTTTGAGCGTTTGGAGCGATGGCACCGAAGTTCACATGGCGATCTTGGACCATCAATCGTCACAAATTGGAGTAATTAGTATTGAATGTCTGGACGGACGCTTCCCTTCCTTGGCGCACATGCATCCTCCGGCCATCAGGTTGGAACGGGCAATTCAGGATATCTATGGGATTACCGCCAAGGGACTGCCCGACGCACGTCACTGGCTTGACCACGGCCGCTGGGGTGTGCGGCACCCAGGTCACGATTCGCAAGCATGTGAGCCAATCGGAGACGATTACCAATTTTTGGCGGCAGAAGGCGCGCCGATTCACCAGATTCCCGTCGGTCCAGTCCACGCTGGGATTATTGAACCTGGCCACTTCCGCTTTTCGGCGAACGGAGAGCTTGTGGTTCGCCTCGAAGAACGACTAGGTTACGTCCATAAGGGAATCGAGCAACTGATGGTTGGAGCGTCGCTCGACCAGGCGGCGCGCCTTGCTGGCCGTGTGTCAGGCGACAGCACGGTCGCCTATTCTCTTGCATTCGCGCAAGCGGTCGAGTCGGCGCTCGAAATTGACGTTCCTCGACGGGCCATCTGGCTCCGTGCGCTGATGGCTGAACTCGAGCGCCTCGCCAATCATTTTGGTGACATTGGTGCAATCTGTAATGATGCGTCTTTTTCTCTCATGCATGCGCATTGCGGCGTCCTGCGCGAACGCATCCTGAGAGTCGCAAATACTTGTTTCGGCCACAGGCTGATGATGGACAAAATCATTCCCGGCGGCGTTGCCGTCGATTTGACCGGAGAGGGTTACGTCGCGCTTCTCGCGCTTGTGCGTTACGCCAACAAGCTGGTTCCCAAATTCGTTCGGCTCTATGGCGACACAACGTCGCTGCAGGAGCGCATGGTTGGCACCGGAATTCTGCGTTCGGAACTTGTTCACCAATATGCATGTGGCGGATTTATTGGACGTGCCTCTGGGCGCGCTTTTGACGCCCGGCGATTCCCTGCCTACGCACCCTATGCGGACCTCTCTTTCGAACTCGGCGCCTCGACCCGGGGGGATGTCGACGCCCGCGTCTGGGTGCGCTTCGATGAAATCAGGGCGTCGCTGCCGCTCGTCGAGCAGATTCTCGATCGCCTGCCAGACGGGGAAATAAGGTCGGAAATCCCTCGTCCGGGCGAAATCCGGGAAGGCGCCGCGCTCGTCGAGGGTTTCCGTGGCGACATTTTCGTTTGGACAAAAGTGGATGCCGCAGGCGCGGTCGATCGCTGCCACCTGCGTGATCCATCCTGGTTTCAATGGCCTTTGCTTGAAGCGGCAATCGAGGGGAACATTGTCGCGGATTTCCCGCTTTGCAATAAATCCTTCAATTGCTCCTATTCTGGGCACGACGGGTAGGACGGCGAGATTATGCGCAGACTTCTCTTGCAAGGTTTACTTCGCCGGCCGTTGACGGAGCCCGTTCCGGCCCCCGATGAGGCGATCCTTTCAGAACTTGGCGCCTCGCTTGCCCAAACGGCGCGCCAAAAGCTTGGACGCAGCCTGTCGATCCGCCAAGTGGATGCGGGATCCTGTAACGGTTGCGAACTCGAGATTCACGCGCTTAACAACGCCTTCTATAACCTCGAGAGGTTTGGTCTGCGCTTCGTCGCTTCACCAAGGCATGCCGACGTCCTATTGGTCACCGGACCGGTCACCAAGAACATGCGTGAGGCTTTGGAACGTACATACGCGGCGACGCCAGATCCCAAATGGGTCGTCGCCGTAGGGGACTGCGCCTTTGACGGGGGCGTGTTCACCGGGAGCTATGCATGCGTCGGCGCGGTTTCAAACATAGTCCCAGTCGATCTACACATTCGAGGGTGCCCGCCGGATCCAATGGCGTTGTTAAAAGGGCTTGTCGCGCTGGTTGGCGCCTGAATTCACTCGGTAAGCCCTGATCCTAAAGGCCTATCGAATTGACGGGCCAAAGGAGACATTGATAGGACTTGCTCGCGATTAGTGGAGAGCCATTATCTCTCGCTTGGCTTTGCTTTCAGCTACTGATATCTCACCAAGCCTGCGCCAAACATGCCGGTCAAAGATAAGACACGGACGAAGGCTTACCGTCGATTACACCGCGCGGCAATACATACGAATAGCTAAGGCTATGGCAATGCATTCGGGCGTAAAGAGGCTCTCTCGACGGGATTAGAGTTCTACAGCCAAATTGACCTATGCGCGCGCCCGGAACGGCAATTGAGACGGTTGTGCGTCCCGGCGACGATTTTAAGTTGCGAAGTCAAATCCCGCAAAACGACTGATCCCATGGGGTCGGTTTTTTGGCGCAAGTTCACGTCCACGTAACCAGCAAGTCTCAATAATTTCAATGGTTGGACGAATGTTCGACGTTTTTTTTAATTCCAAAACGCCAAAAATCGCCTATCGGGCTGGCTTAATACCAGGCGCGTTGCTTCTCTTGCTTGAGGACGGCGGGTGAGATCTCTCCTCGCGGCGTTGCTTTTAATGGCGCTTGGCGGAAAGGACGCGGCTTTCGCCGACGCGCTTCAGCATTCCCTGCTGACTTACCACGCCGACTCCGCGCGCTCGGGAAATTTCATTGTGCCATCGCTTTCCTTCGACCAGGCGCGGGCCCTCCACTTGGATAAAGCCTTTCACGCGGAGCTCTCAGGCCAAATCTATGCCCAGCCGTTGTATTGGTATGATACGCGGTCGAATTCCGGCAAACTGCTAGTCGCGACGGAAAGCAATGAGGTTTATGCGCTCGATGCGAAGACCGGGCAAGAAATTTGGCATAAGCCGCTCGCCAAGCCCGTGCCCTTGTCGTCGCTGCCGTGCGGAAATATCGATCCGATGGGCATCACAGGTACGCCAGTCATTGATGAATCGACTGCCTCCATTTTTCTCGACACTCTCGTCGAGGGTTCTCTTGGCGTGCGTCATCTCATCTTTGGATTGTCCCTCGAAGATGGCTCTGTCTTGCCGGGCTGGCCAATTGATGTCGCGGCCGCGCTCTCCTCGAAGGGCCTAACCTTCAATCCAGCTATTCAAGGCCAACGTGGCGCCTTGACGATCGTTGACGGGACGCTTTTCGTTCCATTCGGCGGTCTCTTCGGCGACTGCGGCGATTATCATGGCTGGGTGATTGGAGTGCCGCTGCGTGATCCGCAAAACTTGACGAGCTGGGCGACGCGCGCACGAGGCGGCGGGATTTGGGCGCCTGGCGGAATCAGCACCGACGGCAGCTCACTTTACGCCGCGACCGGGAACACTTTTGATACGGCCATTTGGCGTGACGGCGAGGCTGTGTTCCGTTTGCCTTTTGGCTTGCAGCGGGATGACCAAACGCAAAACTATTTTGCGCCCTGGGACTGGCAAGAACTCGATCGGCGCGACGCGGATCTTGGCGGAACAAATCCCCTCCCTCTAGATGCGCCGGCCGGGAGCGGCACTCAAGCTTTCCTTCTTGCTCTTGGAAAGGATGGCCGCGCCTATTTGCTCGACCGAAACAACCTCGGTGGGTTGGGCGGCAGTCTCGTCACTGAATTCATATCAACTCATAGTATTCGCACTTCGCCGGCAACATGGTTGGGTAGCGATGCCGTCTTCGTCGCGCTTCAAGGCGAAGGAGCGGCATGCCCCTCGTTTTTTGACCGCTTGGGATTTATCGGCCGCTGGCTGATGCGGTCAAAGGATCTGCGAATCTTTAAACTTGTTCGCAGATTGCTTGGAATAGACGACCCCGCGCTTACGGTACTAAGAGTCCGATCGGGCTCCCCACCGGCTATTGAGACGGCTTGGTGCGCGGCTTTTCGCGGTGGAGGCTCGCCAATCGTCACTACCGCTGATGGGCGGTCCAATCCGATTGTGTGGGTTACCGGCGCCGAAGGAGACAATTTGCTCCATGGATACCGGGGAGACAGTGGGGAAGAGCTTTTTGCTGGAGGCGGCATCAGAATGCCGGGCCTGCACCATTTTCAGGCTCTCATCGCCACCGAGGACCGGCTTTATGTGGGCGCGGACGGCCGCCTCTTTGCCTTTGCATTTTAGCCAGGCCAATCAACCCGCGTAGGACCACTCCGCAGCGCAACCCGTCACGCCATCTTCCGGGCACCCTCGCGATGGGGCTTTTCATATGCCTTGAGGTCATAAGCACCTTCTGGAATCGGCGATGATACTAGGGGCCGCCAGCGAAACATGAACCATAGGGTGATGGACAGGTTAAAATACACGAATTTGCGTATGGACTTAGCCCAGCCATAGGGAGTCGTTGCCTTCTTTGAAGGGTGGTGGTTGAAAAAGCCACCCGCCGGCTTGACTGGGTGCCAAAGCGTGTCGGGGTATTTTCTGGCGCGCTTGAATGACGGCCGGAACACAAATGTGCCAGGCGAAAAGTCCCACCTCTTGAGATTACCGAAATAAAAGACGTTTTTGTTATGAGGCTTTGCGTACGGACCAGTCCCGCCAATATCCTCGATTTCATATTCGAGCCGCTTCGCCAGCGTTCCGGGCACGAACTCGTGATGCCCGCCCCAGCCCTGTTTGTAGGCATCATCGAGCGCGATCAATAGGCGCCGGCTGATCCGGTGCAAAGGCATAAAACTTATAATTGCTTCGTCTGGTGAGGGTTTTTGGCCTTTTTCGTCGCGCAACGGCGGTATCCAATTTAGTTTTTTCGGATCGGCCGTAGCGTCGTTGACCATGGTCGCCAGAAAGTCGGCCCGGCTTCGTGAAAAACGTTCGAACAGGACGTTCCACCGTCCTTCGTAATGCACGTCATATTCAACGATCCAGTAATAATCATATTCCGAGTGCTCAAGAAAAAAAATCAACTCCAAAACATCCGGGTTGCCATCATTGAAATCCCATCCTTTGCCTGACCACCCCTCTCTCTTGCATTTTTCCGGATAGGGCAGACTCAGGAGTTTTGCGTGATTCGTCAGGTAAAGGCTGTTCCCGAGGGCCTCGGCGCCGTCTGGTCGAGCGATCTCGCCTTCTCCAAGATTCATCACCACGAAAATATCATATCCGGCGGGAGACTCCGCCCTCAGGCGATGGAAGAGATCGATGATGTTCTGATTGACGAAATGGGTGAGAATCAAAACCGCTGATTTTTTCATCCCTACCCCTGATTCCTAAGAAGATGACGGGGTCATGCTTCAGGTGACACCTAGTGACTCAGAATTCGCGGTCGGTGAATCAAAAGATGGATGCCACAATCATAATAAATTGAAGCTATTTTGAGTGCGGACTAATTTTGCACTTTAAAAGGCATACCTTCCACCGATGGGCCTACCGGCGTTTTTTGCTTAGGATGTCCTGATCTGTCAAACAATTGGGCAATGATCTTTTCGGTCTCGGAGGTCCAGCCGGGAGGGGAAGCCCGCAATGGCGGCGGCCTCTCACCCGGTGCGAGCGCAACGATTCTAAACCCCCGCTCCTTCAATCTCCGCAAAAGCGACGGCAGCATGGCCGCCGTCTGCGGCTTGGTATCGTGGAGCAGCAAAATCCCGCGCTTGTCGTGCTCGAGCCGCGCCAGGATTAGTGCGAGTTCCTCTTCGGGCGCCATGGCCTGCCAATCGGAGGCCCAAACATCGGCGCCAAAAACAGCGATATTGCGCGCCGAGAGGAAAGCAATGAGCTCGGGCGTATCGGCAAAGCCGGGGAAGCGGAAAAAAGGTACGCGCGGCGCGCCGTTCGAGCTACCGTAGGCCGCTTTATCATCCACTTCGATCCCCTTCAAAATATCGGCTTCCGCCGCCCTCTGGCCGATATGCCGCAATGTCGCGGCCGGATGAGAGAAACTATGGTGGCCGACCGTATGCCCTTCTGCAACCTCGCGCCTCACCAGCGAAGGCAATGCCTCAACATTACGGCCGATTACAAAGAACGTCGCCTTCACGCATTCCTTCGCCAAGGCGTCCAGGATCTTTGGCGTGGTTTGCGCGGAAGGCCCATCATCGAAAGTGATCGCGACCTCATGATCGTCGAGCGCCAGAGTTTGCGGATATGTCTTAAGTCCGACCTGCAGACCGCCGCCTGTGCCGACATCAATCGTACGGGCAACGCCTAGCGCATCCGAGACGCATGGATTGCCGATGCTCGTCGCCGAGGACAAAAGGAAGCTGGTCATGAGAACGCTCGCCTGCCGAGCCAGTCGCGATAACTTCACGTCATCTCAATCCTACGCCATTTTTAAGATCATTCCACCTCAGCACCGCCAATGCGCAAACTTTGCAGTTGGCCGAGACCTAAAAAACAGGCATGACCTAACCTCCACCAGACAAGGCAACCCGTGCGATGACGGAAACCGACGAGCGCGCCTCTATCGATACTGATCAGCTCCTCGGGGGCGTAGCTGCTATAGCCGATGAAAATGGCGCGATCGAGCCCCAGTTTCTAGCCGCCGCCACCGCAGCGATCGAAGCGGAAAATGTGGAGCTCGTGCGCGCTCTCGCGGGCCGCTTGCACGAAGCCGACCTCGGACTTCTCGTTCGTTTCCTCGAGCCTGAGCTGCGCCCACGCCTCGTCGAGATGATGGGCGAAGATTTCGATTTCGCGGCTCTCACGGAAATCGACGATAATATCCGCGAAGAAATCCTCGCCGAGCTGCCCAATGAAACCGTCGCCGAAGGCGTACGCGAGCTTGAGAGCGACGATGCCGTCAGCATCCTTGAAAATCTCGAACCCGAGGATCAAGCCGAGATCCTCGAGGCGCTCCCAGCCGCCGACCGCCTGCAGCTGCAACGCTCGCTCGATTATCCGGAGTATTCCGCCGGCCGTCTCATGCAGACAAGCTTTGTGGCGGCGCCGCCATTTTGGACCGCCGGCCATGCCATCGATATCATCCGCAGGACGGACGAAGGAAACCTGCCGGAAACTTTTTTTGAAATTTTTATCGTCGATCCAGCGCACCGGCTCCTTGGCAATGTTTTCCTCGATGCGCTTTTGCGGGCGAAAAGCCGAAATAAGCTCGAGGAGATCATGAATACCGAACGCCGCCGCGTCGTGGTGACGGCGCCGCGTGACGAGGTGGCGCGGCTTTTTCAGCGTTACAACCTCGTCTCGGCACCGGTCGTCGATGAGGCCGAGCGGCTCGTTGGCGTCATAACGATAGATGATATCGTTGACGTTATCCAAGAGGAAGCCGACGCAGAGGTGAAGGCTCTCGGCGGTGTCTCCGAGCAGGAACAATTATCAGATCCGGTATGGCAAACGGCAAAGCGCCGCTTCCTATGGCTGTTCGTTAATCTAATCACCGCTTTCATTGCGTCATCGGTTCTTGGCTTTTTCCAAGTCTCGCTCGAAAAAATGGTGGCGCTGGCGGTGCTGGCGCCCATCGTGGCGAGCCAGGGCGGCAATGCCGCGACACAGACCATGACCGTCGCCGTACGGGCGCTCGCGACGCGCGAATTATCGCGGGCCAATACACTGCGCGTGATAGCTCGTGAGATCCTCGTCGGCACCCTCAATGGCGCGGCCTTTGGTGTACTCACGGGCATTGTTGCGAGTTTGTGGTTTGGGCCGGCGGCTCTTGGTGCGGTCATTGGCCTTGCAATGCTGACGAATCTCGTTGCCGGGGCCCTGGGGGGCATTCTCATCCCGCAATTGCTCAACCATCTGGAGATCGACCCCGCCGTTTCATCGGGCGCCTTCGTCACAACTGTCACCGATGTAGTCGGTTATGGATCTTTTCTCGGCATCGCAACGTTGTGGTTCGGGCTAGCGTAAGCACCATATAGTTTTATCCCGCCTGCGTCGTCTCAAAGGCAGTTTGATATTTTTTCGATTGCCTAAGTAATGGCACAAGGCGTTTTTGGAGAAACACTTGACCATTGGACGCCCGGCCGAGACTGAGCATTCGGCCATCCCCCGAAGGCGGCTGCACCCCCTTGCTCTTGGGACCGAGCGGATCGGTTTTGTCTCCCTTTATCACCCGATTGCCGTTGCGGCTTTGGCGATGCTGCTCGTGATTGGCGCGGGATTTGGTATCGCCCGCCTTAAGGTCGATGATTCCTTAAGCCAATTATTTCGCTCCGACACGCCCCAGTTTAAGCAATATGAAGAAGTGACCCGGCGTTTTCCCTCGACTGAATATGACGTACTTCTCGTCATTGAAGGAACGGCATTGCTCGCGCGCGAGTCGATCGAGAAATTGCAGGATCTCGTCACCGATCTGCAGCTGATCGATGGCACGCGCGGCTTAATTTCAATTTTTTCGGCGCGTCAGCCCCCTCAGAAAGGGGAGCTTCCCGCTCCGCTGTTCCCCGATCCGCTGCCGGAAGGACCGGCTTATGCGGCGCTTATCAAGCGGGTCAAGCACAATGAGATCCTTCGCGGCAAACTTTTATCCCAAGATGGCGAACTGACATTGATCGTGATCGCGCTCGATCCTTCCGTCGCTCCGAGCAATGAGCTGGGCAAAGTGATTGGGGAAATCCGCAATACCGCGAAGCAGGATTTGGCGGGGCTTGATCTTAAGACTCAGTTGTCGGGCGTTCCCGTCATGCAGCTGGAGATTCGCACGGCAGTGGAGCACGACAGGCTCATCTACAATGTTGCTGGATTTGTTGCCGGCTGTGTCATCGCCATCCTCTTCTTCCGGCGTATCTCTTTCATGATCATCGCGGCAGGCCCGCCGCTTGTCGCGATCGTCTATGCGCTCGGCGCGCTCGGCTGGCTCGACTTCCGTCTCAATATGTTTTTGAACGTAATGACGCCGCTGATCATGGTCATCAGTTTCTCCGATAGCATGCAGCTGACTTTTGCGGCGCGCGACCGCCTGCTTGCCGGTCAGAATAAGATCGACGCCCTCAAAGGCGCGATATTGGTCGTTGGTCCCGCCTGCGTCCTAACTCATGTCACCGCCGCGATTTCCTTTGCCGCGCTTCATTTTTCGAGTTCCGATTTAATTCGCAGCTTTGGCGAGGCCGGCATCATCGCTACCCTCATGGCGCTCATAATCGTCCTAACGCTCATGCCGCTGCTCGGAGTTATTTTGCTCAGGCGCGAATCAGCCTTTGCCGCGAGAGTTGCGCGATCCGATTTCGGCGTTGAACTTCTGCGCCGGTTTTGCGGCTTCATTGCCGCGCGCATGGTTCGCCGCCCCGGTCTCTACAGCCTCGCGGGCCTCGTGATCATCGGCGGACTAGGCGCCGTCTATGCGCAACTCGAGCCGAGGTACCGCCTCGCTGACCAAGTGCCCCGCCAGCAAGCGGTCGCGGCGAGCCACGAGCTCGACACGAAATTGACAGGCGCCAATCCAATCGATGTATTAATTGAATTCCCGAAGGACGAGTCTCTCTATTCGCCAGAGACACTCGCCGTCATCGCCAAGGTTCACTCGCTCGTTGAACAGCAAGCGGGAGTTGGCAATGTCTGGTCGCTCGAAACGCTACGCCGCTGGCTGATCAAGGCCGGCGAGCCAAGCATCGTCACTCTAAAACAATATGTCGATATTCTGCCCAAATACCTGACGCGGCGGTTCATTTCGGCGAACCAGGACGTCGTCGTCGTCTCGGGCCGCGTACCGGATAAGGATGCGAGCCAGCTCCTCCCGGTTATCAAGACTCTCGACCAATCGCTCGCACGGATCCGCGGGCAACACCCTGGTTACCGGATTTCGGTGACCGGACTCTCGGTCATTGCCGCGCTCAACAGCGCCAATATGATTGAGAAGCTCAATCGCGGCCTAACCATTGAGTTCGCTTTTGTCGCGCTTTTCCTTGGCGCGGCATTTCGTTCCTTTTGGGTGATCTTTGCCGCTATTTTGCCCGGAGTCTTCCCTGTTTTCGCCTCGGGGGCCGTCCTTTACACCACGGGCCAAGGGCTGCAATTTGCGAGCATCGTCGCGCTCATTGTATCTTTCGGCCTTGGGCTCAGCGCGACGATCCATTTTCTCAATCGCATGCGTCTCGAGAGCGAGAGGGATCAAGATCCGGGCGTTGCCGTCGAACGAGCAACCATTCTCGTTGGCCCCGCCCTCATTCTGACCTCGGTGGTTCTCGCCTGCGGGCTGGCCGTCACGGTTTTTTCCAGCCTGCCTTCCTTGCGGCTCTTCGGCTGGCTCAGCGCCTTCTCCATGCTCGCGGCTTTGACAGCCGACCTTTTCATCCTGCGGCCAACGGCAACTTTTCTCGGCCGGCTCTCACGCCGCGTCTTGATGCGGCGGCAGGGGCGATTGGTCGCTAGCTAGCGGGGCACGCTTTTTTTGATCGCATCAACGCCGCCGCTCTGCTTCGTCGTCTGAGCGTCCGTCGGAAACTGTACTGCGCCTTCTGATCCGATACCCGAGAGACTAACCTCTGTGCAAAGTGATCGCGACGGCAGCCACATCGCCGCCCTGCGGCCTAATCGAAACTGACAGCGTGCCGCCATGCGAACGCACGTCGAAGCTCGCGGCAAAGCCGCCACCCACGACGTGGGCAACAATCGACGAACCGCTGGCTCGGCCTGAGACGTTTCCAGAGACGCCATGCGTCTGTTCCGCCCAGGACCCATAAACCATGCCGCCGCCATCGGAAGCGACGTCGCTATTGATCAGCAATTGGTAACTCTGACTCGCACAACGCAAATTTTGCTGCAATGCGCTCCCTCCGGACCCGACGATATAGCTGGCCCTGCACCGGATTCGTTCCGCGGCGCCGTTGCTCATTGTAATCACGCCCGAACCGGACCAGTGGCCAGCTAGGCCGGAGAAGACGCCATCCGAACGGGCTTCACTCCGCACTGGCACAATATCGCCATCAGACGGATTTCGCTCTGACTGTGCGGCGGCCGTGATTGGCATCGTGGCCAGTAGAAATCCGAAGGCAAGCATCGATCTTTTCAGATAAGTGGCTCCTTCTTGCGTGGCAGATCCCATGACGCGTCCCCATAAGAATGACTGATCGCTCTCACTCGCCAAATGTAAGAAGGCCCGATGATTTTTCGCGTAACAGTTTTGATCAAATCTAAGTTACATCTTTGCCGCGATTGCCACGCCAGCGAGCACCTCCGCGAGCTTTGCACCTAAACACAAACTGCCTTTCCCTGCTTGCTGCATGTGGACGATTGGACACGTCGCCACGGCCGCGCGCGTGGCCGCGATGAGGCCGGAACTAGACGTTAGGTATCGCGCAGAAAAATGTGCGGGCTCAGGCGGGGGTTTGGCTGAAGCGGCAGAAGCAGGGTGGAAGGGGCGGACACTCGCCTCCTAAGGAGGAGGTCGATCCTGCACCCTTTTTGGACGGCTAACTGTCCATTTTGAGCGCCGCGATAAAAGCCTCTTGCGGAATCTCGACCTTGCCGAATTGGCGCATCTTCTTCTTGCCGGCCTTCTGCTTTTCGAGGAGCTTGCGTTTGCGCGTAATATCGCCGCCATAGCACTTCGCCGTGACATCCTTGCGAAGTGCCCGCACCGTCTCGCGTGCGATGATCTTGCCGCCGATGGCCGCCTGAATCGGAATTTGGAACATATGCGGCGGGATCAGCTCCTTCAGCTTCTCGGCCATGGCCCGCCCACGTGTCTCGGCCCGCTCGCGATGCACGAGCATGGAGAGCGCATCGACCGGCTCGCTATTGACGAGGATGGACATTTTGACGAGATCGCCAGGACGGTAGCCGCTGATCGCATAGTCGAAACTCGCATAGCCCTTGGAGATGGATTTCAACCGGTCGTAAAAATCAAAGACGACCTCATTGAGTGGCAGATCGTAAATCGCCATGGCGCGCTTGCCGACATAATTGAGATCAACCTGCAGGCCGCGGCGCTCTTGGCAAAGTTTTAGGACCGCGCCGAGGTAATCGTCGGGAGTCAAAATCGTTGCGCGAATCCAAGGCTCCTCGATCGTCTCGATCTTCGTGGGATCTGGCAGGTCCGTGGGGTTATGGAGTTCAATCGTCTGGCCATCGCGCTGAATGATACGGTACACAACCGAGGGCGCGGTAGCGATGAGATCGAGGTTGAACTCGCGCTCGAGCCGCTCTTGGATAATTTCGAGATGGAGAAGGCCAAGAAAGCCGCAGCGGAAGCCAAAGCCGAGCGCCGCCGAACTTTCCATCTCATAGGTAAAGCTCGCGTCATTGAGACGAAGCCGCCCCATGGCGGCGCGAAGATCGGCGAAGTCGGCGGCATCGACCGGAAAGAGGCCGCAGAAAACCACCGGCTGGGCCGGCTTGAAGCCAGGCAGCGGCCCCGCGCAAGGGTGGCGGGCGTCGGTAATTGTATCGCCGACCCGCGTGTCGGCAACCTCCTTGATTTGCGCCGTGATGAAGCCGACCTCGCCCGGGCCAAGCTCTGCGACGTCCTGCATCCGCGGTCGGAAGACGCCGATTTTGTCGATCTCGTAAAGAGCATTGGTGCCCATCATCTCGATCTTCTGGCCCTCCCGCATATTGCCGTCGATCACGCGGACTAGCACGATGACGCCGAGATAGGCATCATACCAACTATCGACCAGAAGCGCCTTCAATGGCGCATTTGCGGCGCCCTTGGGAGGTGGCAAGCGGGTGACGATGGCCTCCAAAACTTCATCGATCCCCTGCCCCGTCTTCGCCGAAATGAGCACCGCGTTTGAAGCATCGAGTCCAATGACGTCTTCGATTTGCTGCTTTACCCGCTCGGGTTCCGCCGCTGGCAGATCGATCTTGTTGAGAACCGGGACGATCTCATGGCCCGCGTCGACAGCATGATAGACATTGGCGAGCGTCTGCGCTTCGACCCCTTGGCTTGCATCGACGACGAGGAGCGAGCCTTCGCAGGCCGCCAGCGAGCGGGATACCTCATAGGCAAAATCGACATGGCCGGGCGTGTCCATGAGGTTCAGGATGTAGTTTTCGCCGTCCCGCGCCTTATAGCTGAGGCGCACCGTCTGCGCCTTGATTGTAATGCCGCGTTCACGCTCGATGTCCATTGAATCGAGCAATTGGTCGACCATATCGCGTTGCGCCACCGTCCCGGTTGCTTGAATCAGGCGGTCGGCGAGCGTCGATTTGCCGTGGTCGATATGGGCGATGATGGAGAAATTGCGGATTTTTTCAAGCGGGTGCACTGTCATGGCGCCGCAATAGCAGGGACGCGCAGGCCTGGAAAGGCGCACGGCGCTTCCCGGGCGATTTTGGTGAAACTCGACGAACGTGTGGGCCAAATCCGGGCGGTTTCCAATTGTTCGAAAGCGTTTTCACGAACGGTTTTGCGGAGGCGCGCACAAATTTGCCAAAGATACGGCAAAGCCGGTAATCTCCCTCGAAAGATGGGCTGTTCGCGCCCGCCTTAGGCTTAAGACTATGGTTTCCAGTCGTTTTCGCTGCGTTTTTCGAGCCGACCCGCGCAACCCGCAAAGTCAGGGCTTTGAAGTCTTTCGGTTTTTTTCCAAATCAAAGATTTCCCATTGGCTGGTAACCAAGCAGCCCCTTGATGCGCTGGAGGAGGCTATCGCGGACGCCGCGATAGGCATCGAGAACCCGCTCGCGCGAGCCTTCGACGGCGGTCGGATCGAGCGTTGGCCAATAAACGACCTCGGCGGCGAGGGTACGGGTCAAGTCCAGCGCTTTATGGTGCGCTTCCGGCGAGAGCGTGACGATGACATCAAAACAAGCGTCCTCGAGATCCTCGAAAGTATGCGGGCGGTGCCTCGACATATCAATACCGATCTCGTCCATGGCGGCAATGGCAAAGCCGTCCGCCTCGCCGCGCCGCACTCCCGCGGAGGCGAAATAGATTTGTTTGCCGAAAAGATGCTTGGCCAATGCCTCGGCGATGGGAGAACGCACGGTGTTGCGCGTGCAGGCGAACAGCACCGATTGGGGCCGGTTCCGGATATCAAAGGTCATCCCGCCGTTGATCCGAGACTAAGCCAAAACTGATCCGTCTTCACCCCTTCCAATGCAAGGCGACAATGAGCGTAAAGATACGCCTTGCCGTGTCGTGATCGCACAAAATCTTACCCTTAAGCCGTTCGATAAGAACTTCCGCCGCCTCATTGTGAATGGCTCTCCGGCCCATATCGATGGCTTCGATCTGCGCTGGTCCCGCCGTGCGTATCGCGGCGTAATAGCTTTCGCAGATCATGAAATAATCTTTAAGAAATGAACGGAACGGGGAAAGCGAAAGAATATGTGCCGCGAGCGGAAAATCATCCTGCGAAAATATCTCAAAAACGAGCTTGTTGTTCTGCAAACTAATCTTTAGGCGGTACGGTCCGTCATCTCGATCCGGCAAGCAAAAATTATTTTCTTCCACAAGATCGTAGATGGCAATCTGCCTCTCATGTTCCTGGTCGGGCCCTCCCCGGCTGATCGAGGCTTCGTCCAGCACCACCGAAACGAGGCGGTTCCGCGGTTTTGACTCTCCGCCACTCATCGCGCGGTCGGGCCGATCCTCAGCGCCACCGAGCGGGCATGAGCTTCGAGCCCTTCCGCTTGGCCAAGTGCGATCGCGGCTGGCGCCAGCCGGCCAAGGCTATTACCCCCGCATTTCAGGACTGATGTTCTCTTCATGAAATCGAGGACGCTAAGACCTGAGGAGAAGCGCGCCGAGCGGGCGGTTGGCAAAACGTGATTGGACCCTCCCACATAATCGCCAATAGCCTCTGGCGTATAAGCGCCAAGAAAGATGGCGCCTGCATTGGAGATCTTCTCGCCCAATGCCTCGGGCCGCGCGGTCATGATCTCGAGATGTTCGGGCGCGATGCGATCTGCAAGCGCGGCACTTTCCTCGATCGCCCCAACAAGAACGATGGCGCCAAAGTCACGCCAGCTTGCCGCCGCAATCGCATATCGCGGGAGTGATATAAGTTGCCGTTCAACGGCCCCCTGCACGGCATCGGCCAGGCGCTGATCATCCGTGATGAGGATTGACTGAGCCGCCGGGTCATGTTCCGCCTGCGCGAGAAGATCGGCGGCAATCCATTCGGGATTGGCGCCATCCCCCGCGATGATCAAAACCTCCGACGGACCGGCAATCATATCGATCCCGACGGCGCCGAACACCCGCCGCTTCGCGGCAGCGACATAGGCATTGCCGGGGCCGACAACCTTTGCAACTGGCGCGATCGTCTGCGTCCCAAAGGCGAGCGCCGCGATGGCTTGCGCGCCGCCGATCCGATAGGCTTCGTCGATGCCAGCGAGCCGCGCGGCGGCCAGCACAAGCGGATTGATGTGCCCCTCTGGCGCCGGCACGGTCATGACAAGCCGTTTAACGCCGGCGACTTTCGCCGGCACTGCGTTCATCAAGACCGAGGATGGATAGCTCGCCGTCCCGCCAGGAACATAAAGACCAGCCGCCTCGACCGCCCGCCAGCGCCAGCCAAGTTCCACGCCGAGGTCATCCGTAACCAGGAGATCTTGGGGCCGTTGTTTTTCATGGTAAGCAAGGATCCGTTCGTGCGCGAAGCGAAGCGCATCCAGGGCATCCCGGGGGCAGCGATCGAAGGCGACATCGAGTTCGGAGGGCGAAATGCGCAGACCAAGTGTCTCGAGATCGACGGCGTCAAACTTTCGCGAATATGCAATGAGCGCCGCGTCTCCCTCGGCGATCACGCGCCCAATAATATCTCGGACCGCCTCGTCGACATCTTTCGTGACTTCCCGCTTAATCGAAAGGAAAGCATCGAACGAGGCCGCAAAATCTGGGCTTCGCGTATCAAGCCGCACGGGCATCATTTACCTCCGGATGTGCCGCACCCTCACTTGAAGGTTGGCCGCCTCACGCTTGTGCCAGGCTAAAGCAATTTTTCAACGTGATTTTCCAGCGCGCTTGGCGCCACTTTCGGTGCATAGCGCGCGGTACCATGCCCCGAGCGATCAACCAAAAACTTGGTAAAGTTCCATTTGATGGCCTCTGTTCCAAGCAATCCCTTCGCCTCGCTCTTGAGATAGCGGTAGAGCGGATGCGCCGCCTCGCCATTCACTTCTATTTTGGCGAACATGGGAAATGTCACCTGATAGTTGAGTGAACAAAACTCAGCGATATCCGATTCACTACCAGGCTCCTGGCCACCAAATTGGTTGCACGGGAAGCCAAGAACGGAAAAACCTGAATTGCGGTATTTTTTATAGAGAGCCTCAAGCCCGGCATATTGGGGGGTAAAACCACATTTGCTTGCTGTATTGACGATGAGCAGCACTTGTCCTGCAAAATTCGACAAGGGGATCTCCTCGCCCGCGAGAGAGATTGCTGAAAAATCGTAGACCGTGGCTATTTTTTGCCTCCTCGTGAAAGCGGCGAGCTCAGCGCGGTTCCTCGCCAAAGTTGATCGAAAGCTTCCTTTAATCCTTCCCAATCACCTCGCTGCGCGTGGGCGTTGGAAGTTTTGGCGGATTGCCGAGGCGGCGATCAAGGTAAAGCCCAACCTCCTCGGTGAGTACCTCAATGCAGTTTTCGAAGAAGTGGTTGGCGCCTGGAATAACGGCGTGCTCGATCAAAATGCCTTTTTGTGTCTTCAACTTCTCGATTAGCGAGGTGACTTCTTTCAAGGGCGCGACACGGTCTTGATCGCCGTGCACGAAGAGCCCGGAGGATGGGCAAGGCGCGAGGAAGGAGAAATCAAATCGGTTGGCAGGCGGTGCGATCGATACAAAGCCTTCGATTTCCGGGCGGCGCATGAGAAGCTGCATGCCAATCCAGGCCCCGAACGAGATACCGGCGATCCAGCAAGAGCGCGCTTCCGGATTGATCGACTGCGCCCAATCGAGGGCGGCAGCAGCGTCGGATAATTCTCCCTGGCCGTGGTCAAAGCCTCCCTGCGAGCGCCCCACCCCGCGGAAATTAAAGCGCAACACTGAAAATCCACGCTCGGCGAAAGTATAGTAGAGGTTATAGACGATCTGGTTATTCATCGTTCCGCCAAATTGCGGATGTGGATGCAAAACGATGGCGAGCGGCGCCCCGCGTATAGGCGACGGATGAAACCGGCCTTCAATACGGCCGGCGGGACCGTTAAACATCACCTCAGGCATTTTAACTCCCTTTGCCGTCGCCTCGCGCCAGCGGCAGCTTCTAACACGCATCAATGGTTGGAAAGCAAGCTCTTTTCGAATACTATATTATTTTCGCTTCTCTATTGGCTTGTCTATTGCTTTTGACAGAGGTTTGCCAGAAAAAGCCGCCTCAATCCGAAACGCAACCGCCTCAAAAACACTTATGGCCCAAAGACGTGTCTACCTCGACTATAACGCTACCGCCCCTTTTCATCCCGCCGCACGAGCCGCCATGTATTCTGCTTTCGAACTCACCGGGAATGCCTCCTCCATTCACGCGGAGGGGCGCGGGGCGCGCGCTCTGGTGGAAGATTCCCGCTCGATAATCGCCAACGCCACCGGCACCGTTGCCAAGAACATCGTCTTTACGTCCGGGGCAACCGAAGCTGTTAATCTGGTGCTGACGCCAGATATTGCAACCGCTGATAGAGATCCGCGGCCGTTTGACCCGCTTTTCGCCAGCGCCGGCGAGCATCCCGCGGTTCTTAAGGGCCATAGATTTGCTGCGGCGAACTTCGCTCTTATCCCTCTACTTCCTTCCGGCATTATTGATCTCGGCGCCCTGAATACCGCCGTTGGCTGCGCCAAGGCACAAGAGCGGCGCATTATGCTTGCGCTACAAGCCGCCAACAATGAGACCGGCGTCATTCAGCCGCTCGCCAAAGCCGCCGAGATCATCCATGCCGCGGGCGGTCTCGTGATTTGCGACGCGGCCCAGGCGGCCGGAAGAATTGCCTGCAATTTTGGCGCCTTTCCCGCCGACGCAATCGCCCTCTCGGCACATAAGTTTGGAGGGCCAAAGGGCGCGGGAGCGCTGTGCTTTTCGTCGGACTTTTGGCACATCACCCAACCGTTGCTGCGTGGGGGTGGCCAGGAACGGGGCCTCCGCGCCGGCACGGAAAATATTGCCGCAATCCACTCGATGGCCGCTGCGCTCAAAAGCGCGGAGGACGCTCGCGAAGACGAAGCCAGCAGGCTGAGTGCGTGGCGAAATGAGATGGAGGCCGCCATCAGGCAGGTTTTGCCTGAGGCTATCGTGTTCGGCGCGGCTGCGGAAAGATTGCCTAATACAAGTTGTTTTGCAATCCCAGGCATCGAGGCGCAATTGCTGCTGATCGCTCTCGATCTTGAGGGTTTCGCGGTCTCCTCAGGCTCGGCCTGCTCGTCTGGAAAAGTCAAAGCGTCGCATGTCCTGCGGGGCATGGGAGTTGAGGCTGAGCTCGCCGGGAGCGCGATTCGGGTGAGCGTCGGCTGGGATACGCGCGAGGAGGAGTGCCTTTCCTTCGTCGAGGCGCTGCAAAAAACCGTTGCGTCGATTCGTGACAGACGCCGGCGGCCAGCCGCCTAGCAGTTTTAGGCTGACATGTTATAGATCGAACCCTATATTAAGAGAGGCCATCCAGAGATAGCTTCGTCTCAACCAGCGGTCCTTGAAACCGCCAAGGTGAGGAAAAAGAAATGGCTGCGGTGCAGGAGACTGTCGATCGCGTGAAGGCGATCGATGTGAGTGAATATAAATACGGTTTTTCATTTGACATCGAATCCGAAAAGGCTCCCAAGGGCCTGAACGAAGAGATCGTCAAGTTTATCTCGGCAAAGAAGAACGAGCCTTCTTGGCTGACGGAATGGCGGCTTAGCGCCTACCGGCGTTTTCTCACGATGAGCGAACCGCGCTGGGCGCGCGTCGATTATCCAAGAATCGATTTCCAGGATCTTTATTACTACGCGGCGCCGAAATCCCTCTCGGGGCCTAAATCGCTCGACGAGGTCGATCCTGAGCTCCTCGAGGTCTATGCCAAGCTCGGCATTCCCTTGCGTGAGCAAGAGGCGCTTGCCGGAGTCAGTCCCGAGAACCGCGTCGCGGTTGACGCGATCTTCGATTCCGTCTCCGTCGTCACGACTTTTAAGGAAACCCTCGCCAAGGCTGGCGTCATCTTCTGCCCGATCTCGGAGGCAGTTCGGTCGCATCCCGAGCTCGTCCAAAAATACCTCGGATCGGTTGTGCCCGTGACCGATAATTTTTACGCAACATTAAACAGCGCCGTGTTTTCCGACGGCTCCTTCGTTTATGTCCCACCGGGCGTCCGCTGTCCGATGGAACTTTCCACATACTTCCGTATCAATGAGCGAAATACCGGCCAATTCGAGCGCACGCTGATCATCGCCGATAAGGACAGCTATGTGTCCTATCTCGAGGGGTGCACGGCGCCGAAGAGGGATGAAAATCAGCTGCACGCGGCGGTTGTCGAGCTCATCGCTCTGGACGGCGCGGAGATAAAATATTCGACTGTACAAAACTGGTATCCCGGCGATGCGAACGGCAAGGGCGGTATCTACAATTTTGTGACGAAACGCGGCGATTGCCGTGGCGCCCGCTCGAAGATTTCGTGGACGCAGGTCGAGACAGGCTCAGCCATCACCTGGAAATACCCTTCCTGTATTCTGCGCGGCGACGACTCGCGAGGCGAATTTTATTCGATTGCCATTTCGAACGGTCATCAACAGGTCGATTCGGGCACCAAAATGCTCCATCTCGGCCGCAACACAACGAGCCGGGTGATCTCGAAAGGCATCGCCGCGGGGCGGTCGCAGAATACTTACCGGGGGCTGATCTCGGCCCATCGGAAGGCATCGGGCGCGCGGAATTTCACCAATTGCGATTCGCTCCTCATCGGCAATCACTGCGGCGCCCACACCGTGCCCTATATCGAGTCGAAAACACCGAGCGCGCAATTCGAGCATGAGGCAACGACCTCGAAAATTTCCGAGGATCAATTGTTCTATTGCAGGCAGCGGGGCTTATCGGCGGAAGAGGCGACGGCTCTCATCGTGAACGGATTCGTCCGCGATGTCTTACAGCAATTGCCGATGGAATTCGCCGTGGAAGCGCAAAAGCTCATCGCCATCTCGCTCGAAGGCAGCGTTGGTTGATTAACCGCGGCGGCAACCGCCATACAGCGAGGAACCTCCATTGCTCGAAGTCAAACACCTCAATGTCTCCGTCAGCGGGCGCAGGATCCTTCATGATCTTAGCCTTTCGGTCCGCCTCGGCGAGGTCGCCGCGCTGATGGGCCCGAATGGCAGCGGCAAATCGACCCTTTCCCAGGTTATCGCCGGCCGCAGCGATTACACCGTCGATAGCGGCGACATTCTGCTTGAGGGCGAAAGCATTCTCGGCCTCGAGCCGGATCAGCGCGCGGCAAAGGGCATTTTTCTCGCCTTCCAGTACCCTGTCGAAATCCCGGGCGTTGCCACTCTAACCTTTCTGAAGGCGGCCTTGAATGCGCAGCGCAAGACGCGCGGCGAAAAAGAGCTTGCGACAGCAGATTTCGTGAAGCGGGTGAGAGCCGCCGCAAGTGGACTCAAGATCAGCCAAGAGATGCTGAAGCGCTCGCTCAATGTGGGTTTTTCCGGCGGCGAGAAAAAGCGCATGGACATTCTGCAAATGGCGCTGATCGAGCCATCCCTCGCCATCCTTGATGAGACGGACTCTGGGCTTGACATAGACGCGCTGCGCGTTGTCGCCGATGGGGTGAACGCTTCGCGCAGCCCCGATCGCGCCATCCTTATCATCACTCATTACCAACGGCTTCTCGACTACATCATACCCGATACGGTGCACGTCATGTCCGAGGGCACGATTGTCGCGAGTGGCAGCAAGGAACTTGCCGTTGAACTCGAAAAATCCGGTTACGCAGCTTACGCGCCACCCCCGGCGGCGGCATAGACTTGGGAGCACTCTATAATGGCGTCCAAAGTCATCCCAGCAAAGACACCAGCCGAAACCGCGCTCGTCCGCGCCTTCGAACAATGGCGAGACTTGCTGCCAGGCGATCGTGACGTCGCCCGCCGCCGGGAGGATGCCTTCCACGCCTTCGACTCCGCCGGGCTCCCACATCGCCGCGTCGAGGCGTGGCATTACACCGATCTGCGCAATCTGATGCGCGAGGCTTTCCCGCTGGCCAAGGCTCCGTCAGCAGCGGCGCTACAAACCTTGGAGCAAGCTTTGGCGAACAGCGCCACGGCGTTACGCATAGTCCTCGTCGATGGGTTTTTCGCCCAAGAACTTTCCTCCGCTCTCCCGGGGGGAGTGAAGGTCCAGCCCCTCGCTTCAGCCCTGTCTACGGGGCGGCAAGATATCTTGGAACTCTTTGCCCAACAAGGCGGGGCGGATCCAATCCTCGCTCTGAATGGTGCCTTGATGCAGGACGGCGCCATCATCGAGGTCGCGCCGGGAGCGGTGATCGAGGAGCCCCTCCACCTCGTCCATGCTTTTACTTCCCCCTCCGACGCAGCCTGCTTCACCCGGTCCACTTTGATCTTAGGCGAAGGCGCCCGCGCGCGTCTTGCCGAATCCTGTGAGTACCCGTCATCCGCGGCCACGCAAGCAAACGCCTGCCTTGTCGTATCGCTTGCCGATGGAGCGTGGCTCGCCCACACCGGCGCGATCCGTGCCAATACCGCGAATAGCATGCGTTTCGATACTCTTACCGCGCGGCTAGGAGCAGGCACGAAGTTCGAAAGTTTCGTCTTCATAGATGGCCAAGGCCTCGTCCGGCGTCAGCTTCTCCTATGCTGCGAGGGCGAGAACGCGGAAGTTAACCTGTCCGGCGTCTCCCTCCTCGGCGGGCAGCAGCATGCCGATACGACGTTGTTCCTCGAACATGCCGCGGCGGCGTCGACGAGCCGCGTCAGCTTCCGCACCATCCTCGACGACGCTTCAACGGGCGTCTTTCAGGGCCGCATCGCGGTCGCACCCGAAGCGCAGAAGACCGACGCCAAAATGCTCTCACGCGCCATCCTCCTCTCCGATGCGGCCGCGATGAACAACAAACCGGAGCTCGAAATTTTCGCCGATGACGTCGCGTGCGGCCATGGCGCGACCTGCGGCGGGCTCAACGCTGAACAATTATTCTACCTGCGGACGCGTGGCCTCAAGCGCCCGGAGGCCGAGGCGCTGCTTCTCGAAGCCTTTGCCAGCGAACTCATCGACGATATTGGCAATGAAACCATCATTGCGGAGTTCCGCCGCCGCGTGCGGGCTTGGCTCGCGGGGCGAACGGCCGCGTCGTCAAATCACAGCTTGGAGCGCGCATGAACGAGCAGATGATCCTTGACACCCGTCTCGATGTCCAGCGCATCCGCGCTGATTTCCCGATCCTTTCGGCAAAGGTCTATGGGCAGCCGCTCGTCTACCTCGACAATGCCGCCTCGGCCCAAAAGCCTCGCCAAGTTGTCGAGCGCATGGAGCATGCCATTTACCACGAATACGCCAACGTGCACCGAGGCCTCCATCATCTCGCCAATGCGGCGACGGATGCCTATGAGGCCGCGCGGGAAAGTCTTCGCGCCTACCTTAACGCACGCTCGTCGAGCGAGATAATCTTCACCAAATCGGCGACGGAATCGATCAATCTCGTCGCCTCGTCCTTTGGCGAGGCCTACATTAAAGAGGGCGATGAAATCGTCCTCTCCATCATGGAGCATCACGCCAATATCGTGCCCTGGCATTTTTTGCGGGAGCGCAAGGGCGCCGTTCTAAAATGGGTGGACGTCGATGACGATGGCAATTTTCTTCTCGACCGATTCGAGGCGGCGTTGACCCCAAAGACCAAGATCGTGGCCATCACTCATATGTCGAATGTACTTGGCACGGTGACACCGCTCAAAGAGGTCACCGCAATCGCCCATGCGCGCGGTATCCCCGTCCTCGCCGACGGCGCGCAGGGCGCGGTCCACTTGGCGCCCGATGTCGCGGACATCGACGTCGACTTCTATGCCATGACCGGCCACAAGCTCTACGGCCCGACGGGCATCGGCGTGCTTTACGGCAAGCAAGAGTGGCTGGAAAAGCTGCCGCCCTTCCTCGGCGGCGGCGAGATGATTGAGGAAGTGACCAAGGATAACGTCACTTACAACGAGCCGCCACATCGTTTTGAAGCCGGCACGCCGCCGATTATTGAGGCTATCGGGCTTGGCGCCGCGGTGGACTATGTCAAGCACATCGGGCGCCGGCGCATCCACGCGCATGAGAAGGCGCTCGGCGCCTATGCCCATGAGCGCCTTGCCGAGATCAAATCACTCCGCATTTTTGGCCGGGCTGAAAACAAGGGGGCGATCCTCTCCTTCGACCTGAAGAATGCCCATCCGCATGACATCGGCACTGTGCTCGACCGCAGGGGCGTCGCGGTGCGTGCCGGAACGCATTGCGCGCAGCCGCTTCTTGCCCGTTTTGGTGTGACCGCAACCTGCCGTGCTTCCTTTGCATTCTACAATAGTTTTGAGGAAGTCGACCGGCTCGCCGAAGCGCTCATTAAAACCGAGCGCCTATTCGCTTTTTGAAAAGGATTTTTGCTTATGCCGGATGGCGAACAGCTTGAAGCGACACTCGAGGCGCCGGAGGTGATGCCGAACGAGCCCGCTTGGCTCTTCTATCCCTCGATTCCGAAAGAAGAACGGGAGCGCTATACGAACGAAATAGTGGCCGGGTTAAAAACCGTCTATGACCCGGAAATCCCCTGCGATATTTACGAGCTCGGGCTGATCTACAAGGTCGATATCGCGGAGGACCGCTCGGTCAAGGTCGATATGACGCTGACCGCCCCCGGCTGCCCCGTCGCCGGCGATCTTGCGCGCGCCGTCGAGGCGGCCGTCGACGCCGTGCAAGGCGTGCTCTCCGTCGATGTCGCAGTCGTCTTCGAACCGCGCTGGGACCAGAGCCGCATGTCGGACGAAGCGCATCTCGCCCTCGACATGTTTTGAGCCTTTCCTTTTGCGGCGTCGCCAGGGTTTCCACCGATTTTAAGGACTTCGCTCACATTAATTTCCCCGATGCGACCGATACAGCATAGTCAAGGGAGCCTGAGGCGGCTGGCCAAGCGCTACGGGGATCAAATCCAAGACGGCGGCGAAGTGGCGCGGCTTTCTGGCCGAGTGGCCCATAAGGGCAAGGATGCCACGGCGGTTCCGGATACGCACCACCGGTAGTCGTCATGATCTTCTGATCGCCTTCAATCGGCTTGGCCAGAAATTCGCCGTAGAACGCCGTAATCAGCTGTTGCTCGCGAAATAACTTGACCCGAGTTGCGGGTTAGCGATGGCAAAATGACGCGGGCGGCGGCTAGGGATCAATCCGCAGGGCGGAATCCTAACAGTTGAGGATTTTGCCCTGCCGTGAAAGATTAGGCAATCTGGCAACCAAGCCAATGCTCTGCCGCAGTCTTGGCAAAATGCCGCCAGCTGTGGCGCTCAATTTGAAATCGAAAGCCTAAGGCTCTAAAATAGGATTGGAACTGCGGTTAAAAACCAAAGCTCCTGCCGGTGTGCTGGAGAGAAATTCGAACCAGGAGTCCACTAGCACCAGCGGCACGCCTCCTGCCAAGCCGGAGTTGCACGTCTTCTCCCCTCGCTGCGGAAAGGGTTTCGAAGCCCTGCCGCGCCTTTGAAGAAGACATTGGCTTCTTGGCAGGCTTAACTCTCGATTGGCGAAAGCAGGGAATGACACCTTACATTAAGAAACCCGTAACGAAAGTATTCGCCAAAGCAAGCGTTGTGGACCCCATTGCTAGGGCCATCATGGCCATAGTGCTTGCCTGCGCGAAGCATCCTTGGGCGGTGCTTGCCGGTGCCCTCATCGCGGCGGCTGCCTCTGGATATTACGCGGCAACTCACTTCGCCATAAATACCAACACCAATGAGTTCATTTCAGAGCGCCTTCAATGGCGGCAGGATCTCATCAATCTGGACAAGGCGTTTCCCCAACGGGAAGATCAAATCATCGTCGTAATCGACGCAGCCACGCCGGAGCTTGGTGAAGCGGCGGCGCAAGCACTGGCGGACCGCTTGGAGCGCCAAAAAGACCTTTTTCAATTTGTCACGCGCCCGGAAGGCGGGCCCTTCTTCAACCAGAACGGCCTTCTATTTCCGCCGGTCGCCGAGCTGCAGAAAACAGTGCAAGGACTTTCGCAAGCAAAGCCGTTCTTGGCGGCCCTTGCTTATGACCCAAGCCTCAGGGGTATCGCCAAAGCCTACTCTTTCATCACCCAGGGTGTTCGCACCAAAGCAGGGACATTCGATGATTTCGATCGGCCCTTGGCCGCCATGGGCGAGGCGCTTGGTGATCTGCTTGCTGACCGGCCGGTGTTCTTTTCCTGGCGCTCGCTTCTCTCCGAGGCGCCGCCCGATCCGCGCGAGCTCCGACGGTTCGTGGTGGTCAAGCCGGTGCTCGATTATTCCGCCTTAATGCCCGGCGAAGGAGCGTCCGACTTCATCCGGGCTACCGCGCTTGAATTGGGGCTGAGCCCGCAATCGGGCGTCGACATCCGGCTCACGGGTCTTGTGCCGATGGCCGATGAGGAGTTCAGCAACATCGCGGATGGTGCGGGGGTTAATGCGGCGGTCACGGGTCTCATCGTTCTATTCATCATTTGGATGGCTTTGCATTCGCTCCGCATCGTGTTTGCCGTCGCCACCAGTGTCATGATCGGCCTCGCCGCCACCGCCGCGGTTGGGCTAATGATGGTTGGCGCGCTCAATTTGATTTCGGTCGCTTTCGCCGTGCTTTTCGTTGGCATCGGTGTCGATTTTGGCATTCAGTTCAGCGTGCGGTACCGCGCCGAGCGCTATAAGGAACCGCATTTTTATCCCGCCCTTGGGCAAGCGGCGGCAAAATCGGGCCGACCCTTGGCGCTCGCCGCGGCGGCCACCGCGGCGGGATTTTACTCATTTCTTCCAACGGACTATCGTGGCGTCTCCGAGCTCGGGCTGATCGCGGGCACCGGCATGTTCATTGCTTTTTTTTCGGCGATCACCGTGCTGCCAGCCCTGCTCAGCCTATTGAAGCCGCCACCGGAGGAAGAGGCGGTCGGTTACCAATTTCTCGCCCCTGCCGATCGTTTCATGGCTAATCACCGCTATGCGATCGTTACCTTGACGCTCGCCGTCGCCCTCGCGGGGATGCCGCTGCTTCGCCACCTCCACTTTGATTTTAACCCCCTCAATCTGCGCAGCGCGAAGGTCGAATCTGTCGCCACGCTCCTCGACTTAATGAAGGACCCGAATACCGATACGAATACCATCGACGTTCTTGCCCCCTCGCTCGCCGGCGTGCCGCCGCTCGCCGAGCGCCTGCAGCACCTGCCCGAAGTTGCCCGCGTCACGAGTATCGAAAGTTTTATTCCTCAAGATCAGGACCAAAAACTCGCGATCATCAAACCAATTGCGGCGTCTCTTTTGCCACTACTCGATCCGGCTCGGGAGAAGGAGCCACCCACCGACGCCGAAGATATTGAGGGCCTGCAGCGAGCGGCAAACGCCTTTGATGAGGTGGCTGATGGCGTTCATGGCAAGGGGGCCGATGATGCCCGGCAACTGGCCACGGCGATGCGAAGCCTCGCGGCGGCGGAGCCCGCGGTTCGCGACGCGGCGCGCGACGTCTTCATCCCAAGTCTCGATTCCATGCTGGATTCCTTACGCGCCTCGCTCCTGGCAAGCAAAGTTACAATAGACACTCTTCCAGAAAATTTAAAGCGCGATTGGCTGAGCGCGGATGGCCGCGCCCGTATTGAAGTCGCGCCCGCGGGCGATGCCAATGACAACACGACCCTCCTCAAATTTGCCAAGGCCGTCCGGGGGGTCGACTCCGCCGCCATGGGGGAGCCGATCGCCGTCCAAGAGTCCGGAAATACGGTGGTGCGTGCCTTCATTGAGGCAGGCTTATGGGCGCTGATTTCGATCAGCCTGCTTCTCTTTATTGTGCTGCGCCGGATCACCGATGTGCTCCTGACATTGGTCCCCTTGCTGCTCGCGGGCCTCGTGACCTTGGAACTCACGGTGCTGATCGGCTTGCCGCTCAACTTTGCAAATATCATCGCGCTGCCGCTTTTGCTTGGGCTTGGTGTTGCCTTCAAGATCTACTTCGTTATGGCGTGGCGGGCGGGGACGACGAATTTATTACAATCGAGTTTGACGCGCGCCGTGTTCTTCAGCGCGATGACGACCGCCACCGCTTTCGGCAGCCTGTGGATGTCGAAACATCCTGGCACCTCCAGCATGGGCAAGCTGTTGGCACTGTCCCTTGTGTGCACGCTTGCGGCGGCGGTCCTTTTCCAGCCGGCCCTCATGGGGCCACCCCGCAAAATCGACAAGACGGGCGAGGATGCCTAGCTCCAAATAGGGCACTTGACTTGTGGCTGCGTTAGCCACACGTTAACGATAACGGTAATTGAATAAGTTAAATTATCATAGTCACGTGCGGCTCGCGGCAGAGCTGGGAGACGGCACGGAGAAAGGAACTCATATGCGTCTTCCTCGGTTGCTCGAAGGCACGGGCGGTGGCCATGTGTGACTTGGCACGGTTTTTGCGGCGTTTCTTGAATAGCAATGGCTGGTGTTGTGCTCAAGATTTCTCATTTTAAAAGGAGAGCCAAATGCGTCGCATGCTTATTATACTTGAAGCCGCATTGATCGGGGCAGTCACTGGTTTTGGCTTTATTGCGTTATGGCATGATTGGAAGGTCGATCAGGGACCTGCCGCCGTCATTGAAAAATTTGAAATCAACCCGATCCAAGCTCCATCTTCGCCAGGCGATCGGATTTAGGCGAAACTCGCGGATGCGCCTGAAAAAGGTGTGAGGCTACCCAAAAATCTCTTTTAAAAGACCCCGAAAATCGCTGGTTCGAGACGAACATAAAACTGGTCGCTGCGTTAGGGAGAAAGCGCCGCTAAGGCTTGGTTTAGAGCCTATCAGCCTTGTTCAAGCACCAGAAGGTCCAGATGGTCCACACCAAACTCGCGGCCGGAATTGCATCCGCCGGCCGTGTGGCTATTTTAGCTGAAGCTTTACGCGAGCTGACGAAGCAAACTCGGCCCGCCGACTGCGTCTTCATCTGCCCAGCCAGCGAGGCAGATTTCGACGTTGCCAAGGTTGCGAATCTACCGCTTCCGTTGCAGGTCATAATGGGCCCTCGCGGTTTATGCGCTCAGAGAAACACTATTCTTAAGGGCGCCCGCGACTTCGATCTTTTGGTTTTTTTTGACGATGATTTCTTCCCGTCCCCCTCCTATCTCGAAGAGATTGAAGCGTGCCTTGCGTCGGATCCCTCAATCGTGCTCGCGCACGGCCACGTAATCGCCGATGGATCCGTAGGGCCCGGGATCGACGTGGAAGCGGCCCGCGCTGCTTTGCTCAAGGAGCCATCAGCCCTTCCTTCCGAGCCTGTCACTGAAGAGTGGAGTGTACATGGCTGCAATATGGCCTTGCGGATGGCGACTATCCGCGAGCATGATATCCGCTTTGACGAAAATCTGCCGCTTTACAGCTGGCTTGAAGACCTTGATATTAGCCGCAAAATGAAGATGTACGGCCGCGTGGTACGAACTGCTCGCGCAAGTGGCGTGCATCTTGGCTTCAAGTCGGGACGGATCTCGCAGAAGCGCTACGGCTATTCTCAGATCGCCAACCCAATCTACTTGTGGCGAAAGGGCGTAGTGTCCCTTAGAGAAGTTTTTTGGCTAACGGTCCCGCGGATAGGTCATAATTTGCTGAAGCTTCTTTTCCAGGAACCGTGGATCGACCGGCGCGGGCGCGCGGTGGGCCACTGGCTTGCAATTTGGGACATCGTTCGTGGCCGCCTACACCCGTCCCGGATATTTCAGATGAAAACCTCGTGACACCCGCCAAAGGCACTCAAACGAGCGCACAAGCGGGAGTTTAAAACGAACCGTGGGGGCCGAGCCTTTGCAGCCTCTCGATCGGCCCAGAGGCATGGATGACATTTTTAGGAGCAATTTATCGCCAACGCTTCAGGCTGGGTATTTTGAGGGCTGGCTCCCTGAGCAGGACTCGAACCTGCGACCGATCGATTAACAGTCGATTGCTCTACCGGCTGAGCTATCAGGGATCAGAAAATTCGGTACAACGCGCATATATCAAGCGCGCGAGTTCTTTGCAAAGTGCCAATCCATATTTCATGCGCAGCTTGCGGCCAATCGTTTTCTGCCGCTCGCGCTTGCCGCGCTTGCTTCTTTAGGGAAACATAGGGGAAGCTTGAAGCTGGATGGCCAGTTCAAAGTTCCCCTAATGCCGTAATGTTGAAATCCTACTCGCCTCCAATTGATAACGCTGGCTATTGAAAGCGCGTGCAACCTTAAGGCGTATTTAATATTACTTTAATAGTAACAAATTGCTGCCGTAGGTTGTGATATAAATTAACATTTTAACTTTGTGTTGGAAAACAATTCCCGTGTAAGCTATGGGCCGGTGCATTCTCCTCAAGATTCAAGTAAGCACACGCTGCCGGTAAGGCACTTCATCACTGAATCGCCAAATTAAAGAACCCATGAATGAAGGCTGCAATTTTCGCGCGCCAGAGGTGTCCATTATATGCCGCCTCGATTCGCTCCATTGCCGCACGCCTTTCATAGGCTCTAGCGGCCAAGTCATAGTGTTTGGGTAAGTTGTCCTCCGCGAGGTTATTTGCTTCTGACTCTCGTTCTCCTTGTGCGAGCAGATAGTCTTCGATCGCCATGCCGTACAATCGTGAATAGCGAAGCATTTGATCAGAAGCTCTCCACCCTTTCGTCACAATTTTTTTCACAGTCATTTTAATACCCCATTAGCGTTGCCAGTTGATCTGGCCTCTGCAATTTACTCGAGGAAGTGATAATTTATGACAATGATTAACAGTTATTAACTGAATCCACAGGCCTTCGCAGCTTGCGAAGCTCATTGATTCGTTTAAGGTCTCGCAAACAACCACAGAAATCCGGGGAGCGGCCTCGTGGACCGCAGGCGCGTTGCTGGCCGTTTTGGGCTCCCTCGACCCAGCCGACCCCGTGCGAGCAATCTAGGCCGGGGTGGCTGGTTGGTATGGCGTCGGCCGGGGCGAGCGGCCGGCCAAGGCGTCAAGCCCGCGCTCCTCGTGGCGCCGAAAATCTTGTAGTCGGCGTTGTGGAAGTGCCGAACTTGCGGCGGAGATCCTCATCGGCTCTCCTTTCAGCAGAGGCGATAAAGCGGACGCGTTCTTCCATCACCGAACACTGTTTCCACCGCATCCACGCCTCCCGCTCGCCAAAGCAAGCAAAAAGTGTAACCCATGTGTCCGGTACGAAATGCCATTATCTCTCGGCCGCTCAGCGATAGCTTATTCAAGCCGCTTTCTTCATGGCGATATTGACCAGCGCGCGCAAGATCTGCGCCGTGCCGGCGAGACGTTCGGCCAACGTCTCGAATTCGCGGTGAAACACGATCTTCATATCGGGCCGCACTTTCGCGAAAGAGCCTTGCTCCGAGACATAGCGTACGAGGCCCTGAGGGTTGGCAAAAGAATTATCGCGAAACGCAATGGTGACGCCTTTTGGCCCTGCCTCAACCTTTTCAACATGGGCGTGACGGCATAGGGCCTTGATCGCAACGAGCTGGAGCAATTGCTGGACCTCACCCGGCAGAGGGCCGAAGCGGTCGATCATCTCCGCCGCGAAGCCTTCGATCTCTTCATCCGATTGCAGCGCGGCAAGGCGGCGATAGAGGCTCAGGCGCAACTGAAGATCTTCAATATAAGATTCAGGTATCGTGGTGGGTGTGCCGAGCGTGATCGATGGCGACCACGCCTCCTCGACGGGCTCTTCGACGCCCGCCTTCAACGCTTCGACGGCCTCGCGCAGCATCTCTTGATAGAGCTCGTAGCCGACTTCTTTGATGTGGCCCGATTGCTCGTCGCCCAGCAAATTGCCGGCGCCTCGAATATCGAGATCATGGCTCGCGAGTTCGAAACCGGCGCCGAGCGTATCTAGCGATTGCAAGACTTTCAGACGTCGCTCGGCCTGTGGCGTGATCGCGCGATTGGCTGGGAGCGTGAATACCGCATAGGCGCGCACCTTCGAGCGGCCAACCCGGCCTCGCAACTGATAGAGTTGCGCCAGGCCAAACATATCGGCGCGATGCACGATCAATGTATTGGCGGTTGGGATGTCAAGGCCTGACTCGACGATCGCCGTCGTAAGCAACACGTCATACCGGCCGTCGTAAAACGCGGCCATTCGCGCCTCGAGTTCGGTGGCGGCGAGCTGTCCATGGGCAATGATAAATTTGACTTCCGGGACGTGCTGCCGGAGATAGGCGCTCGCTTCTTCGAGATCTTCGATGCGCGGGCAGACGTAAAAACTTTGCCCGCCGCGGTAGCGCTCGCGCAGCAGGGCTTCGCGCACAAGGAGATCGTCGAAGGGCGAGACGAGGGTGCGCACCGCCAGCCTATCGACGGGCGGCGTTGCAATGATCGAAAGCTCGCGGACGCCCGTGAGGGCGAGTTGCAACGTCCGCGGAATGGGAGTTGCCGTCAAAGTGAGGACATGAACTTCGGCCCGCAGCTCCTTGAGGCGCTCTTTGTGCTTGACACCAAAATGCTGTTCCTCATCGACGATGACAAGCGCGAGATCCTTGAAATTTACCGTTTTTCCGAGGACGGCGTGCGTGCCAATTGCGACGTCGATTTCACCGGAGACGAGACCTTGCTTTGCAACCCGTGCATCAGCGGCGCCGACCATTCGCGATAATTGGGCGATCTTCACTGGCAAGTGGGCGAAGCGGGCGGCAAAATTTTTGAAGTGCTGACGGGCGAGGAGTGTCGTCGGCACGACGAGGGCGACTTGCTTGCCTTCGATCGCCGCCGTGAAAGCGGCGCGTAAGGCGACTTCCGTCTTACCGAAGCCGACATCGCCGCAGACGAGCCGGTCCATCGGGCGGCCGGATGCCATGTCGTCCAGCACCGCATCGATTGCCGATTGCTGATCATCGGTTTCTTCATAGGGGAAGCCGGCGCAGAATTCGGCGTAGAGGCCCTCGGGCGGCACGAGTTTCGGCGCCGCCCTGGTTTGCCTCGCGGCCGCGATCTTGATGAGCCCCGCCGCCATATCGAGGATACGCTTGCGCATTCGCGCCTTGCGCTTCTGCCAGGCGGCGCCGCCCAATTTGTCGAGCTCGACGGCGGTCTCCTCCGAGCCATAGCGCGAAAGAAGCTCGATGTTCTCGACCGGAAGAAAAAGCTTATCGCCATCGGCATAATGGAGCTCGAGGCAATCGTGAGCCGCGCCTGCCGCCTCGATGGCCTGAAGGCCGACGAAACGGCCAATGCCGTGATCGACATGGACAACGAGGTCGCCCGCCGAGAGCGCCGTGGCTTCGGTCAAGAAATCCTCGGCGCGGCGGGATTTGCGGCGCGGGCCAATCAGCCGGTCACCCAAGATATCTTGTTCAGCGATGACCGCGATGTCTTCGGCCTCAAAACCCTGCTCCAATCCGATGACGGCCAGCGCCAACGTTTGGGGCTTGAGAGCGAGGGCTTGCGTGAAGGAAGAGACCGATGCGGCGTCTTTAAGGCCATGGTCGGCTAGCACGTGGCCGAGCCTTTCGCGCGAGCCATCCGACCAGCAGGCGAAGATCGCGCGCTTGCCGCTCGATTGCAGAGCCTTGATGTGATCCGTGGCCACGGAAAAAACATTGGCGGCCGGATCGGCGCGTTCGCTCGCGAAGCCGCGGCCGGGTTTCGAACGGCAGTCTATCGCCAAGCGGGTTTTGCCCACAGGCGCGGCAAAGGGCGTCACCCAAACAGAGCTGCTCGCTTCGAGGCGCTGGCGCCATTCCGCGAGCGTCAGATAGAGTTCCGCGGGGGGTAGCGGTTTATAGGCGGAGTGGCCTGGATCGACATCATAGGCGCTTTTGCGGACCCTGTAATAATCCTCGATCTGGGCAAAGCGCTCATTCGCCGCATCTTCCGCCAGGGGATCGAAGACTAAAGGAGCGCCTTGGCAATAGTCGAAGAGGGTGTCGAGTCTTCCGTAAAACAACGGGAGCCAATGTTCGGCCCCTTGGGCGCGGCGGCCCTCACTGATCGCCTCGTAGAGGAGGTCGCCACGCGTCTCGGCCCCAAATTGTGTGACATAGGCTTGCCGGAAATGACGTATCGTCTCGCTCTTGAGCTGCACTTCGCTGATCGGCACGAGATCAATTGCCCGCAGCTGCCCCGTCGTGCGCTGCGTATCAGGATCGAACCCCCTTATCGATTCCAGCGTGTCGCCGAAAAAATCGAGCCGAACCGGCTGCGCCATGCCGGGCGCATAGAGATCGAGGATGCCACCACGCACCGCATATTCGCCGGCATCGCGAACGCTCGAGGCACGCATGAAACCATTAGATTCGAGCCACCCGACAAGCGCGTTCATATCGACGATGTTCCCCGGCGCCGCGGAGAAGCTATCGGCGGCGGTGATCGAAAGCGGCGCGACACGCTGGAGCAGCGCGTCGACGGTCGTCGTCAGAATCCGCGGGCGTTCGAGGGATGACCGCGACCGGGCGAGGCGTGAGAGCGCCAAAATACGGCGCGCGCTGATCGCGGAATTTGGCGAGAGCCGGTCGTAAGGCTGGCAATCCCAGGGAGGAAAATCGAGGCGCTCGATGTCGGGCGCGGCAAAGGCGAGCGCTTCGGAAAAAGCGCGGGCGCGCTGGTTATCGCGGGCGATATGCACGACGACGACGGACCGGCTCTCCGCCTGTTTCGCGAGGGCGCGGGCAAGGTCGCCGACGCAAAAGGCGTCAAAACCGTCGGCGACAAACGACAATGTGAGAGAGCCGCCCTTGGCAAGCTCGCTGGCGGCGCGTTTGAAGTCGCTCACGGAAGGATCGCTTTTGTTATGGAACGCGCGCCTTTATAGGTGGATCGGGCCGGCGTGGCTATGGAAAGCTCGGATTTTTGCAACGAGCAACGCATTATGTGGGCCGGGCGGTTGCGCCTCGGCCGTCAGCCAGGAGAAAAAATCGCGGTCCGGAACTTCAAGCAGCAGTTCGAAATCGGCGAGCTCGGCATCGCTCAAGCGATGGATTTCGGCGTCGGCGAAGGGGCCGAGCAGAAGGTCGAGCTCACGCATGCCCCGATGCCAAGCGCGAAAGCGGACGCGTTTTCGCCAGGCATCGAGCCGTGGATCTTTTGAAGGTGACGCTGACATTTCGTTGAAGTGTAGCTGGTATTTGATCTGACATGCAACGTCTTTGGATTGGCCAGGCACGGGTTTCGTCAAAGCACTAGCGCCTTGATGAGATGTCTGGACTCCAGGGCGGTTGGGCAGGGCTTAAGCGCAAACGCCCATGCAGGCGAAGGAGAGCGCGTGAATTGAGGAAGGCTGGCGGCTAGCACGGGCGTGGCGAATAATTCGAACTGCCGGATATGGCATCAAAGCCAAATATCCGGCTTGGTGGTGGCGCCCGGCCCAAGTGAGCGCTGCACGATGATCATATCGGCCCATTGGCCGAATTTGAAGCTGATCGACGGCAGATAGCCGACCTGCTTGAACCCGAATGATTCATGCAACCGAACCGACGGCTGATTGGCGTTATCAATATAGCCAATCATCTGCCGATAGCCTGCCGCAGCACACGCGTCGATGAGGGCGGCAAGAAGGAGCCGGCCGATCCCCTGATGCAGATGTGCGTGGTGAACATAAATCGAATGCTTGACGGCATAACGATAGGCCGGCCTCTCGCGAAATGGCACCACATAGGCGTAGCCGAGGATCGCTCCCGCCAAGTCAGCGACCAAGCGGGGCAGCCGATGGCTCTTCATATTTTTGCGCCGCCGCTTTAGATCCTCTAGTTGCGGCTCATCGACCTCATAGCTCCCAAGTGACCCGATGCCGCTCCGAGCATGATAGCGATAAATGGCGAGCATGGCCTCGACATCATCATCACGCGAGGCCCGCACGGCAACGCCCGCTACCTGGCTGCTCACGAGTCTATCCGTGGCATCGTCGAGCTCGGCCATCAACGACATTACTCCCGCGCAACATACGTATAAAAGCGAATTGCGCCTCTTTCGTCTGTCCCTCGGTAAACGCCCTGGATTTCTGTTTCGAACCCCGGATAAATATTCGCGGCCTGCTCAAAAATTCTGAGATAATCGATCATCGGCCGCGTCCTTTCGCCGAGTCTTTCGCCGGGGACAATCGTGGCGATACCAGGCGGATAAACGACGAAAAGCGTCGTCGCAATCCGCTCCCCGATTTGATCAATCGGTAGATAATCGACATTGTTGCGCACGAGGTGGCGATATGCCGCCTGTGGTGTCATCACCATCTCGGGAAGATGGTGAGGAGAAAATTGCGCCCTCTGCAAGGCACTGACGTCGGCATTCCGAAAGTAGGCATGCATGTCTGCGCAAAGGTCTCGGAGGCGCGAGCCTCGATAGCGGGCCTCTCGCCGCGCAACAAACTCCGGCATGGCTTCTTCGAGCGCCGCGTTGTCATCATGCAAGCGCTTGAAAGCGACGAGCGCGCTGACGAGCGTCCCAGCCTTGCTGGCTTCAACCCCGGGCGTGAGTAAGAACAACAGTGAATTTAAATCGTTCTTTTCAGGTACAATGCGATTTTCTCGCAGATATTGGGCGACGATGGGAGCGGGAATCCCGTGCGTCTCATAAGCGCCTGTCTTTCGATCGAACCCTGGGGTAAGCAAAGTAAGCTTGGTGGGGTCGGTGATTGCAAACCCTTTTTCGAGGTGCGTGAAGCCGTGCCAAGCGGCATCCGGCTGCAATTCCCAAAAGTGGGCATAGCGCGCCAATTGATCGGTCGACACGTTCTCCCAGGCTACCTCGTGCACCCCGCCCTCGCGGGCAGCGTCTGGAATCACAACCCGGTCTGGCACGAATGGATCGAAAAACCAGCGGCGAGCTGGATCGTTCTCCTTTTCCTCGAACTCAAGACGGACAGCGCGCAACTTCTTGCGCAGCTCGATACCGAGTCGGATGGTATCATCCCATAAGACCTCGCCAGATTTCCCTTTCATCATTTGTGCACCAACGTCGAGAGAGGCGAACAGCGGATAGAAAGGCGAGGTCGACGCATGAAGCATGAACCCTTCGTTGAAACGCCGGTGCTCGACACGGCGCTTCTGTCCGCGGATATGATGGTCTCGAGCGTGAATTTGAGAGGCTTGCGAGAATCCGGCAAGCTGCTTGTGTGTCGATTGCGTTGCAACAATCCCAGGTGATTTCTCGTCGAGATTTGGCAACCCCATCGCGAAGCGCCTTTCATAAAGCGGATGGAATTTCATGAACCCCGCCCAGGCTTCGTCGAATAGAATGTAATCACATAGGTGCCCGATCCGTTTCACAATGACCTGGGCGTCATAAATTGTGCCGTCATAGGTGCATTGCTCAATGACCGCGACACGAAACGGCCTTTCGCGGCGCCAAGCCTCGGGATCACGGACCAGCGGGTTCGTTCGGATAAGCTCACGTATGATCGCTTCGTCGAGAAAGTCGGAGTAGATAGGACCGATCAACCCATAGGCGTTACGATCCGTCGGCAGATAGATGGGAATGCCTCCGCCAAGCAACAACGCGCCATGATGCGCAGCTTTATGATTGTTACGGTCGAAGAGAACAAGATCATTCTCAACGACAAGATTGCCTAGAACGATTTTGTTGGCGGTGGATGTGCCGTTGAGGACGAAATATGTCCTCTCGGCGCCAAAAATTGCAGCCGCCTCCTTCTGAGCCTTTAGGGCCGGGCCCTCGTGCGTTAGCAGATCGCCAAGTTCAAGGACGGAATTATCGAGATCGTCACGGAAGATGGCTTCCCCTAAATGCTCTCTAAAGATACGGCCGATCGGGCTCCGGCTGTAGAACACGCCGCCATTGTGTCCGGGGCAGGTCCATAATTGGTTCCCCTCCTCCGAATAATCGACGAGCGCGCCAAAAAAGGGGGTCTTTAGGGTTGCCGCATATTGCTTCAACCGGCTGATGAGATTCTTGGCAATGAATTCCGGCGTCTCTTCAGCAAGGAAGACGTAGCCGTCAATGAAGTCGAGGACTTCGACGGGCACATCCTCGAACCGCTTGCGGCGCACCAAGATAACGATCGGCACATTCAAGCCGCGCTTTCGCATGAGATTGATCAAAGAGGCAGGCTTACCCTCCAAACCCTTTTTTCCCCAATCAACGACCATGCAGCCGATCGCGGCGTCAGTTCGGACCGCAATTTCCGCGTCTTCTGGCCGGCGCGCTTTTACAACTTGAAAGCCCATCCGCTCGATTGCGGTAATTATCTGATTTACGCGCAAGCCTTCGAGATCCTCAGCGTCGAAGGCCGGAGCGGAGAAAAGAAAGATAAAGCGCTGAGAAAAATCCATCTTCAGAACGTATTATTAGAATCAGGCGGGTTGCGGGCGAGCATTTCAGATTCGGTTGGCAAGACGACAATTTCCTTTATCCCCTCATCGCGATCATAAAGCTTCGATGGACCGTGGTCCATGAGCACTGCTCGACCCAAGCGAACGCAGCGTCACGGCCTGCAGCCGGATGCTCTGAGCAAGCGAGGATCGTTGTGTTTTTTCAGCGCACCGCAACACTCGAACCAATCGAGTTGTCAAGGAGATCGAAAAAAGTGCAGAATGGAGGGGCTTTAAGCTCGTTGGGGGTGACGTGGATCCAGGACGAACTACGCCGGCGGCATCTTTTGCCACTTCGACCTCTGCACAGGGGTCCTCTCTGCAATTGATCTATGATACAGCACCGATCGGCTTAGCCTTTCTATCCCCTGACTGCCGCTACCTACTGATAAACAAACGGCTTACAGAGATATGCGGTATTCCGGTCGAAGGGCATTTGGGCCGCTCGGTTCGCGAGTGCGTGCCGGCTTTGGCCGACTCTGTCGAAGCTATCGTCCGCTCCATGATCGAAACTGGCGAACCTGTCACCGGCATCGAGGTTACTGGTCAGCGTTCGGATCAGGCCGAAACGCGCTCCTGGATCACCTACTGGCATCCGGTTTATAGCCCGGACAACGAGATCGTCGGCATCAATGTAGCGGCCGAAGAGATTACCGAGCGCAAGCGGGCCGAAGCCGACCTTCGGGCGAGCGAACAGCAATTCAGGATATTGGCGGACTGCATTCCTCAACTCGTTTGGATGGGCGACGCGGATGGCAAAATCTTCTGGTTCAACCGTCAATTGTCCGAATTTGCCGTTGTTCCACCCGAAGAAATTCGAGGACACGATTGGCTGGCGGTTCTCGCCCCGGACGCCGGCCGCGAGAAGTGGGTTAAATCCCTCGAAATGGGCATAGCGCTAGAAATGGAGTTGGACCTTCACGGGAAGGACGAACAGGACCGCCCGTTTCTGACACGCGCCGTTCCCCTTCGCGATTCGACCGGGGCCGTATACCGCTGGATCGGCACACACGTTGACATCGGTGAGCAGAAACGGCGCGAGAGGCACATCCGATTTGTTGTCGATGAGCTGTCGCACCGGAGCAAGAACCTATTGACGGTCGTCATGGCGATAGCCCAACAGACCGCACGGGACGCCGAAGACGTTCGCCAATACCACACGCGATTTGCTGAGCGCTTGGTGGCGTTGGCCTATTCGCATGACCTCTTGGTAAGAGACAGCTGGTACGGCGCGTCCTTCCCTGATCTCGTGGCAATGCAATTGAAGCCGTTTAGCGAAGTCAATCACGGCCAAATTGACGCAGCAGGTCCCCCGCTCATTCTGAAACCCAATGCTGTGCAGTATCTGGGGCTCGCTATCCATGAATTAGCGACAAATGCGGCCAAGCATGGCGCACTCTCCGGGAGGCATGGACAGGTGTCGATCCGGTGGCTGGTGGACAAGGAGACCGATAAGATTCGATTGTGCTGGCGTGAAAGCGGTGGACCGGTCGTTGTGCCCCCTCAGCGCCGGGGTTTCGGCCATATGATTATTGAACAAATCGTTCCGCGAGCGTTGAACGGAATCAGCGCGCTGGACTTCTCGCCAGAAGGCGTGGGTTGGACGTTCGAATTTCCCGCCGAGGAATCCGAAAACAATCTGGACACCAAAGCTCCCAATTGGCCGTCAAACCTCCCATGAAGGTTTTTCCCCGGTGGCATATGTTCGGGAGCTTGTGCAACCAGAGATCCCGGGGCTGATGAACCGCCCGAGCTACCGCTGTGAGATTTGGCGAACTGGGCGCTGAGGGATCTCATTTTCAGCCTAGCTCAGCCAGGTTTAATGAGCGCGTAAATGTTTGCGTTTACGCTAAGAGAATTCATCGCCTGCCAGCCGAACTGTAAAGAAAAGCTCGAAGAAGTTATTAAAATGCAAAGACAGCCACAGCGACAATGGCGAGAGGATCTAGCAGCCGAAGAGCCGCAAGCAACGGCCAAAGTTGCGGAACTCCATGATTTGCTGGCGAAGGCTCGCGAGAACGAGTCTGAGGCAAGGCGCGAGCTATCCTTTCTTATGGAAGTTTTTGATCAGCTCCCTTTTGGCGTCATTGTGCATGCTCAAGGCGGTAGTGTCCTCTTCGCGAACGAATTTGCAGCGATCCAGCTTCCCCCTGGAGACAATATTTCGAGGCAAGCTTCGGGAAATACAACGGTTGCTGAGCCATTGGTCCAAGGCCAAGATCAATTGCAGACTCTTATTGATTGCAACACACCGGTCACTACGGAAGTACGCATCCTCCGCACGGAGGGTGTGCGTACCTTGCTGGCGACTCATAAGCCAATCCATGTGGGCATGGAAAGGTTATTCCTATCGGCGTCAATTGACATCACCGATCGCAAAGAAGCCGAGGAGAAATTGGTGAGGCGCGCCAATTTCGATGAATTGACCGGACTGCCGAATCGCTTCCAGCTTCAGGAACATGTCGAAGCTATCCTTGCTCAGCCCATCGGCCGCTTTGCGCTCGCTTTTATCGATATCGATAATTTTAAACACATCAACGACTACTATAGCCACGCGATTGGCGATGCACTCCTTGTGAAAATGGCAAATCGAATTGCCGAGAACATACGCCCATCCGATATCCTTGCGCGCATCAGTGGTGATGAGTTTTTGCTGGTCATTGGCCCATTCGAACAGCCAGATGATCTCATTACGGTTGTAAATTCGATCACGGAAAGTTTGAAAGAACCCTTCTTTATCGAGGGATTTGAAATATTTTCATCTGCCTCGATTGGAGTGAGCATATTTCCGGAGCATGGCCGGGACCATGACACACTGCGGCGCAATGCGGATGCCGCAATGTATCAGATTAAACGTGGTACAAAGGGCGCGGCCGCGATATTCGATAGTAAGGCTGATCAATTAGAGATTTCACGCATGCGAACCGAGCAGCGGTTGCGATGGGCTATTCAGGATCGCCGCTTTCGCTGCGCGTTTCAACCAAAAGTTGACGTCCACACGGAAGAAGTCGTCGGCGTCGAAGCGCTCATTCGACTCGTTGATGAAGACGGAGAAATTTACGGTCCCCGTTCATTCGTCGACCTCGCTTTTGAACTCGGGCTCGGGGACGATCTCACTCAGTTGGCTGTTTATGAGATTGTAAAGTCCATCGATCTTATCAATGCCGCTTTTGATCCCCGAATATCGATCAGCTTCAATGTCGCGGCAAAGCAAGCGTCTAATGTGGATTTGATGCGCTCCCTCGTCGAGATTTTGAAAGAAACGAATTGTACGGACCGGTTCATCGCGGAGGTGACGGAAGATGCATTTGTAGCCACGGGCCCGCTTCAAACACAAGTATTACCGATATTGCGGGAAGCTGGGATACGCGTATCTATCGATGATTTCGGGACGGGATATTCGGCCTTATCGTTGCTCGCAAATTTTACGGCTGACGAGATCAAGATTGACCGGTCATTTATTACAAACATCCATAATCAACCGCGTAATCAAAGTATTGTCAAAGCGATCGTATCCCTGAGCGACGCCCTTGGCATGACGGTTGTCGCGGAGGGTATTGAAACGTTCGAGGAACTTGCCTACTTGCGGGCCACGACGCGGATTCGCTATGCGCAAGGCTATTACTTCGCAAGACCCCTCTTTCTTGAAAATTTTTCGTCACCGAAGCATATTGCGAGCCACTCGCAAAAACCCGGCCGCGAGGTACGGAATAACCATTACCGGAGTCGTTTCAGCGGCTAAACTCGCGAACGGCAACAATGAAGGACCTCTGGCATCCTATAGAATTAGGAATGGAGGCACAGGCGGCGCGCTCTTTTTCAAGCAATGCCGTCTCTTACCCCCCCCAAGGACGAACCCAGTCGCCGCAGACCCGCCGAAGCCAGGGGATCTTGATTTGTCTTCTCGGCGGTTGGCTTCTCGACCACCGATTTCTGCCTCTCCATAGCCCCGCGCCAACGGTCAACTATGGCAGCTAAGGAACCCTGGTCGCACCGTGCTTCCTCAACGCCTTCGTGACTTAAAGGCTCGCTCTTCGGTAACAGTTCGGCAGGCAATTGTTTGATCTTGAGACGCGTCGGCAAGGCGACGCCCTCGCCGAAGGCAAACACCTCGCCAGTTCCGAGTGACGGCAGGAATGAGAAGAGGTCGGAGGAAGTATCCGAGACGGCCGAGCGAAGCAATGTCTGATCGCGGTCGTTGGTCATGCGCATGGCAAAAAGAGTGCTGCACTGAGAGAGGATAGTTGGATCAAGTTCCGCCGGGCGCTGACTAATCAGGCCGAGAAACACGCCGTATTTGCGTCCTTCCTTAGCAATGCGCGAAATTGCTCGCCGCGTTGGTCCAAAGCCAGTTCGGACATCGGCCGAGATATAGCGATGGGCCTCCTCGCAAACCAGCAACAATGGAGACATACCCTCGCTCCACATTCCAAAATCGAATGCCATGCGCGAAAGGACCGATACGAGCGAATCGATCACCTCTGAAGGGAAGCCAGCTAACTGAATGATGGTTACGGGGACGCCGTTCGCAGGCTGCCGGAAAATCAGCCCCAGGATCTCCGCCATGGTATCCCCGCCGACATTGGCTTTATCGAATATAAAGCTGTAGCGAGGGTCGCTGCTGACGGTTTCGATTCGGGTCATGAGCTTTTGATAAAGCATTCGCGACGAACGATTCTCAAGCTTGCCCATCCGGCTATCAAGCATGGAAATGAGATCGGCGACACGGTACGGAACTGGCATATCAACCGTGTATCGAATTTTTGCGCTTGCTGTGGACTTGATCGCAAGGCGGGCCGAGGTTTCGCTCGCCTGCGAATAGTTCGCCTTGGCGGTTGGAATGACCTCGGAGAGGAGATCAATTTCTTCGTCCAGGCCCGGACGCTCTCCAAAAAAAATATCGACAATTTCCTCAAAGTTAAACAACCAGAATGGCAGCTTCATATTGCGCGGGCTGAGCACCTGCGCTTTGTCTCCGAAACACGGGCGGTACTCGTTGTGAACGTCCAGAATGAGAACGCGAAGGTCCGGACGCGCCGCGAGAGTCTGTTGAAGAATGAGGGCAATTGCGCTTGATTTCCCGACGCCCGTTGTTCCGAGCACCGAGAAATGCTTGCTTAGCATATCGTTCACATCGATATAGGCGCCGATCGCGCTGTCTTGCTGGAGAGTTCCGATCTCGATGACCGCGGGTGCCGAGACATTGAAAATCAGATGCAGGTCCCGGGAGCTAATCCGCTTGACCTCGTCGCCGATGGCGGGATAGTCGGCGACGCCGCGACGGAAACCTGCAGAGTCGGAATTGTAATTTTCAATCTCGCCGATGAGATCTAGAATCGCGACCGTCTTGTGCTGCTGGCCAGAGGAGGCAAGCTCGCTCTGCAGCGATACGTCCGTGACGACGCTGACCAGAAGGGATGTTCCAACATCAATTCCAAGGAACTTGCCCACGGTGACGCGAGACTCACCCTCGCTCGGGGAAGAGGCCCCGGCAAGCTGGATGGAGGCTTGCGAGCCGCGCACGGCGATGACTGTGCCAAGAGGCTTTGCGGGCGCGCCAGAATTCGCGGCCGGCTGCTGATCGACGACTGCTTGCATGATTATACCATTCTTTAATCGGCCGAAGGTGCTTGCCAATTTGGAAAGCAAATCATAGACGCTGGCTTTGGAGATTTTGCTATCCGATTGACTAAAAAGCCAAATATGAAATTAAGGCCCAGCGACCAAAATCAGCATTGGGTCGATGATTTTATGGCGTGCGCCAAGCATGCAGCGAGCGCATCACTGTTCCCGCGAAGGTGCAGCCTCTTGACACGGCTGTTTCCGCCCGACTCGATGCGCACCGCACGGGCCGGGATGGCGAGCGCTTTTGCCAGCAGGCGGGTGATCGCCTCGTTGGCTTCTCCCTCTTTGGCGGCGGCGCGCACGCGCACCTTCAAAACGGCGCGGCCATCGGCAAGCTCTTCGATTCCGGCAATCTCATCGCGGAAGCTCCTTGGTGTCACGCGCACAAAAAGGTCGATGCCATCACAGGTATTGTGCCAAGGGGCTGAGCGCACATCAAAATACATTGGGATAAATATATTGCATAATGACTCGCTGAATGAAAAAAATCAGCAAGAGCAAAATCACCGGCGAAATATCGATGCCGCCGAGATTGGGGATGGCGTTTCGGATCGGGCGGAGCAATGGTTCCGTCAGCGCGGTGACAAGGGTCCAAATTGAGCGGACCACCTCGTTGTAGCGATTGATGACATTGAAAGCGACCAGCCAAGACAGAATGGCGGCGGCGATGATCACATAGACGTAAAGGTCCAGTACAACGAGAACCACATCGAGAAGAGCGCGCATTGGAACTCCAAGGATTGCCGAGAGTAAGCTCGTTTACGCGCGCGGCACGGGGCTGGCAAGCCTGGGGCCGCTGGCCGGACGCTCATGAGCGGGCGGCAGCCCGCTAAGCCAGCCTGTTCGCTCCCTACATGCTACATGGGAGCTCGTGTTGACGCGTGATAAAATCGGTCATTACATAGGCGGCTTGCCGCCGCTTATGCTTGGAGACGACCGGGAAATTGACCTCGAGGGGCACCCGTATTATCTGACGGACATGGCTTTACGCACGATTATCACCCTCCCCGACCCGCGTCTGCGGCAGAAGAGCTTGCCGGTGGCGGCGATTGATTCCGGCATTGAGGCGCTCATCGACGACATGCTGGAGACAATGTACGCGGCGCCGGGAATCGGCCTTGCCGCGATCCAGATTGCCGTGCCCAAGCGCGTCCTCGTGATCGACGTCGCAAAGAAAGAAGATGAAAACGCGGCGCCGGATCCGCAGTCCTTTATCAATCCGGAGATTCTGTGGGCCTCCGAAGAGCTCTCGACTTATCAGGAAGGCTGCCTTTCGATCCCTGAGTTTTTTGAAGACATTGAGCGGCCCGCGCGTATCCGCGTCGGTTACCTCGACCGCGCCGGGCGGCCCCAGGAAATCGAAGCGGACGGGCTGCTCGCCACCTGCCTGCAGCATGAGATCGACCATTTGGACGGCGTCTTGTTTATTGATCATCTATCGCGGCTGAAGCGGGCCCGCATCACCCGCAAATTCGCCAAGACTAAGCACAAGGCGCCCGCCGGCGGCCCAAGCAAGCAAAGCGTGGGCAAGGAACACGCCGCCGCCGACGGTTAATTGAGCGAAGCTTTTGCGCGTCGTGTTCATGGGCACTCCCGATTTCGCGGTGCCGGCCTTGATGGAGATCGCCGGGCAGGGGTTCACGGTGAGCGCCGTTTATACGCGCGCGCCGCGGCCGGCCGGCCGGCGCGGCCTCGCGCTGACGCCTTCGCCGACGCATGCCGCCGCGCGGTGCCTTGGACTGCCGGTCGAGACGCCGCGGGCCTTGCGATCTGAAGAAGCGGTCGCCACACTTCGCGGATACGAGCCAGATGTAGTTGTGGTCGCTGCCTTCGGGCTGATCCTGCCGAAGGCCATTCTCGATGTCCCGCCGCTTGGCTGCCTCAATCTGCATGGCTCACTTCTACCGCGCTGGCGTGGCGCCGCGCCCATTCAGCGAGCCATCATGGCGGGCGATCAACAAACCGGCGTCATGGTCATGCGCATGGAGGAGAGTCTCGATACCGGCCCGGTGGCGCTCAGCGAAGCGTTGCCGATAGGCCCCAATGCGACGGCTGGCGAGCTCTCGGCCGAGCTTGCAACCATCGGCGCCAGGCTGGTGGTAAGGGCGCTGCGGCTGCTGGACAGCGGCGAACTCACCTTTACGCCGCAGGCGGAAGAAGGCGTGACCTATGCCCAGAAGATTTCGAAGTTGGAAGCTCGTATCGATTGGACGGGGCCGGCAACGGAAATCCACGATCTCGTGCGTGGCCTAAATCCCTCTCCCGGCGCTTTCTTCGAGATGGAACTCGGCGGGCGTATCGAGCGCGTCAAGGTTTTACGCACCGAGACTACCGGAGGGTCGGGACGGCCGGGATGTGTTGTCGATGAATGCCTCACTATTGCCTGTGGCGAGGGCTCCGTGCGCCTCCTCGAAGTCCAGCGTTCGGGCGGGGTGCCGCTGAGCGGGGCGGAGTTTTTGCGCGGCGCCCGGCTCGCCAAGGGTGCTCGCCTCTTGTCCCAAAAAGATGCCGCGCTTTAAGCTGACGATCGAATATGACGGCACGCCCTTTGTCGGCTGGCAGCGGCAAGACAATGGGCTTTCGGTGCAAGAAGCCATTGAGACCGCAGTTGCAGCCTTAAGCGGCGAGATAAGTCAAATTCGCGGCGCTGGGCGTACCGATGCGGGCGTCCATGCGCTCGGGCAAATCGCCCATGTTGACCTTACCAGAGAGTGGCGCGGTGATGTTTTGCGCGATGGCCTCAACGCTCATCTGCGGCCGCACCCGATTGCGATCCTCGGTGTGGAGGTGGTTGCTCCGGCTTTCGACGCGAGATTTTCTGCCACCTGCCGGCACTACCTTTATAGGATCATCAACAGGCGTGCGCCCTTGACCGTCGAGGGCGGCCGTGCCTGGCTCGTGCCGCGCAAGCTCGATGCGGCGGCGATGCGGAAGGCGGCGGCGATGCTCATCGGCCGGCATGATTTTTCGACCTTCCGGGCCTCGGAATGCCAGGCGGAAAATCCGGTGCGGACGCTGGACCGGCTCGATGTCGTCAGGGCCGGCGATCTGATCGAAGTCCGGGCGAGCGCGCGTTCGTTTCTGCACAGCCAAGTGCGTTCGATGGTCGGCTCCCTCGAATATGTAGGTGCTGGCAAATGGAGTGTTGATGATTTGCTCGCCGCGCTCGATGCCTGCGACCGCCGCCGCTGTGGGCGAGTGGCGCCGCCAGAAGGGCTTTATCTGGCGGGCGTTGATTATGAGCGGAGTGGGGCATGTTTTCCGGCTTAATTTGATGACCTTAGATTAACTTCCGCATGTGAGTGAGCCATTTATATTGTTAATACCTTCCTCACAGTTTTTGTAATTTGGCAAATTTGTAGGCACATATCTACGATCGATGCTTTTACAGGTAGAATAAAGGACATCATCCTGTATGTAAGTATTTTCGCAAGTACCTTGATAACTCCCTGGCGGGATCGTCGAAGAATTAACACCAAAACTTATAACCAGCAGTATAATACCGATTAAGCCGGAGGCAATACGGCCATATTTACCCGGTTCTATCTTGCCAGCGATACTACCAGCAACGGCCACAAAAAAGAAAGCAAGACTTGCAAAAAGAAGTAAAAGAGATGAAGGCGTTGTGACAATGGTCACTAAAATATCGTTGAGGGAACTCATTTTTTCATCCTTTCTTGAATCTATTAAAATGTGAATAACTATTACACAATAGGCTCGGGTCGATATCCCGGACATGCTCGCGTTCGACCGCCAACCGTGCTGACGTCATGTTGTGAGGCGGATTTGCCTCTCAAAAACGAGGGTTTTGAAATAGCATCGAGAGGTCGGTTGAGATGTGTCGAATGACACCTAGTACTGACCGCCATTGTCATCGGTGCGCATGTCGAAGCTGACGAGGCACTCGCGGTTCAGGGTGCCGCTCTCCACCATGTATCGAGCGTCGCGCCGCCAGACGCTGGCCCATAATGCGGCAAGTCCTTGGGCCGAGCGAGTTTTGAGGAGAATGCGATCCATTGCTGCGAGGAATGGAAGAGCGGGACGACATAAAACCCCGAGAGCAAGACGCGATCATAAGCGCGCACGGCGGCGACAAACTCTTCATGGGTCCGGGCCGCCAGCATGGCGTTGATCGAGGCGTCGACCGCCGGCGATTTAACACCCGCGAGATTGAAGGAGGCTTCCTGGTTGGCGCTCGCGGAGCCCCAACGGGAGCGCTGCTCGTTGCCGGGGGAGGGGGATGCGAGCCAGCTGCCGATCATCATATCGAAATCGAACTTTTGACGGCGCCTCTGATACTGCACTTCGTCAACCTGGCGGACGCTGGCATTCACGCCAATGCGGCTCAAGGAGTCCGCATAATTGAGCGCGAGGCGCTCCTGGTTCCGATCCTTCACCATGATCTCGAAAGACAGCGCCGCGCCCTCCCTACTAAGGTGCCCGTCCTTGAGTTCGTAACCGGCTTCCTTGAGGAGCGCGAGGGCACGCCTTGGGGCCACTCTGTCGCCGCCAGCGCCGTCGGTTGCCGCCGGCCGCCAAGTTCCCTCCAAAATGTCGCTACGGACGGCGCCGGGGAAAGGCGCGAGGAGCGCGCGCTCGGCGGCCTCCGCCGGCCGGCCGGTCGAGGCAAGCTCCGATTCATCAAAGAAACTTTTCGTGCGCGTATATAGCCCATTGTACAGATTCGCGTTGACCCACTCGAAATCGAAAAGAAGGCTCAGCGCTTCGCGCAAGCGGATGTCGCCAAAGAGGGGCCGGCGCAGGTTGAACACGAATCCTTCGAGGCCCTTTGGCCCGCCAACCGGCAAGGCTTCGCGGATCATGCGGTGATCGCGAATGGCAGGGAAATCATAAGCGTTCGCCCAGCGGGCTGGGCTCGTTTCTTCGCGGAAATCGAGGAGCCCAGCCGCGAAGGCCTCAAAGAGCGAATTCGCATCGCGGAAATATTCGATGTCGATCTCGTCGAAGTTAAACATGCCGCGGCGGACTGGCAGGTCCTTCGCCCAGTAATTTTTGTCACGGCGAAGGATGATCCGCTGGCCAGGTTTCACCTCGGTCATGACGTAGGGACCGGACCCGGTCGGTATATCAAGGCTGGCGTCGTCGAATTTCTTAAAGTCGACCTTGTGTCGCGGCAGCACCGGCATGAGCGCCAGGGTGAGAGGCATCTCGCGATCGGCAATCCCCGTGAGATCATAATGCACTGTGAGCGCATCGGGTGTTTCGATGGATTTGACGAGGGAGTAAGCGGCGCGCTGCTGTGGCCGCCCCCTGGTCTTCAAAAGCTCGAAGGTAAAGCGGACATCCGCCGATGTAATCGATACGCCGTCCGAGAAATGCGCGAGCGGATCGAGATGGAAAGTCACCCATGAACGGTCGGCATCGGTTTCAATGGTCCGTGCAATCAGTCCATAGAGCGTGAACGGCTCATCCAGAGAGCGCGTCATTAAAGTTTCGAAAATATTCGTGTTAATTCCCTGCGCCGTCGACCCTGCCTTGAGATTGAAGGGATTGAGGCTGTCAAAGGTGCCGAGAAAACCGATGGAAAGGCGCCCGCCCTTCACGGCCGAGGGGTCGGCGTAAGGGAAGTGATTGAAAGGCTCCTCGAGAGCAGGCTTGCCATGCATAGCGATGGCGGGACCAGAATTCGCGTCGCTCGCGCGAGCAGCCCCGGCCGGCATGAGCTGAATGCAGGTGGAAAGCGCAACGCCGAACGCCAAAAACCGGGGAATGAGACGGATCATTGAGAGAAAAGGAATGGCCGGGCCGAAAAAGGGCTTGAGAATTCGGTTTTCGGAAGTCTCCTGGAAATTCTATCGCATGTCGCGGGCACCATGCCGTAGTTTGCGCATGCATAATACCTCTTCATTTTGCCGCAAGAATGTTTTATGAAGAGTGGCGCCGGTTCGCTGCTTCGATCCGCCGCGGCCTAACCACGCGGCGCCTGTGCGGCGGGCAGTTGAATTTTGCGGACTTGTCTTGACTTTTCCGCCAAAAAGCTGGACGTAACGAGAGCGTCCGCGCGCGGCGGCGCCAATGAGACCAATAGACCGAGACCGGGAGAGGACCCATGAACGACCACACCGTTAGCATCGTAAGCGCCATTCTTATCTTGACTGTAGTTATCCAAGTCATCCTCGTGAAGAGCTGGACCTAACAGTTTAAAGGAGTGCGCGGCCGTGCACGCGGCCGTGTCGCTTTCCCACAGGTTTATGTAATTATTTCCTCGCAAAGGACGCGAGAGAGGGAGGTTTCACTGGCTCAGCCGTGAAATGAATTCGCTCTCGAACAAAAGTGGCACGCCCGAAGGCCGCATTTCAAACACTATGAGAATCACAATAATTAAGGCCGGCAGGTGACATCGCCGCGCCTTTTTGTTTTTTGTAGCCCCACCGTGCTACCTAGACGGATCTGGTCGGGCAATCTTTCTTCTGTTGCCTCCCAATGGGAGTGAACCTGAAAGGCTTGGGGTTGCAAGCTTGCTCCACAATGCGTACCGAAGCACAAGCCCTCAAAATCGGCCGGGGCGGAGCAGGCGAGCGATGCCCGGTCGCGCCGTGTCTGCGGATGAGAGGTTTTCGCGTCTTGGCGAGTGCCATTTCCCGGGCGGGCGGCTGCAATGGATGAGCGGTCAGGGAAAGGATGTTTGATGTCAGTCTTGGTTAAACGTTTGGGCGCGGCAGCTTTAGTTGGTGCGCTCGTGCTCGCAAGCTCCCCGGGATATACGCAGACCAAAAAAACGGCGCCCTCGGAGCCTGCGCAATCGCCCGCTCAGCCGGCGCCAAATCAAGCGGCGGCGCCGCAGCAGGGGCCGGTGAAACTTGACCTTGTCCCAACCCAAAACGACTGGACGAAGGTTTGTGGGAGAGATCAGCAGGCGAATAAAGACATCTGTTACACGACCCGCGACTTTAGCGCGCAGTCGGGACAGGCGCCTGTTTTGGCCCTTGCGGTCTATGAGGTGAAGAGCGAGGACAGCCGAATCGTCCGCCTTCTCGTTCCAGTGGGCCTTATGCTACGCCCGGGGTTCCGCTTCGATATCGACAATGGCACGACCATGGAGGGAACGTTCGAGATCTGTTTCCCCAACGGATGCTTTGCGGAAGCCAAGGTAAAACCCGCGACCGTCGACCAGCTCAAAAAAGGGTCGGTGATGAATGTGGCTGTAAAGAATCAGGCCAATCAACAAGTGACCTTTGCCATTCCCCTCGCCGGCTTCGGCCGCGCGTTTGATGGCCCTCCCATCGATCCAAAAGTTCTCGAGGAGCAGCAAAAGAAATTACAAGAAGAGCTGCAGAAGCGGGCGGAAGAGGAACGCAAGCGCCTTGAAGCCGCGAAGTCAGGCCAGACGGCGACACCACCGGCTTCAAATGCCCCTGCGCAGCCGCCCGCGCCAGCTCCAGCCCCAGCTGGGAAGTAGCAAAGGTCCTTTGACCCTGCGCGATTCGCCGCAGCAAGGCCGCAGGATATGTTTGACGGTTTCATTCCAGCGGAGGCGGATAGGTGACCTCGGCGCTGTTGCCTGTATATTCGCGCGCCCCCCTCGCCTTTGAGCATGGGGAGGGAGTCTGGCTAACCTCGACCAGTGGCGAACGGTTTCTCGATTTCGGGGCCGGCATTGCCGTCGCGTCGCTTGGTCATAGCCATCCGCATCTTGTTAGGGCGCTCGAGGACCAGGGCGAGAAGCTTTGGCACACCTCAAATCTTTTCGAAATCCCGCAAGCCGAACGCCTGGCCAAGCGCCTCGTCGAATCGAGCTTTGCAGATTTGGTCTTCTTCACCAATTCGGGGGCGGAGGCCATCGAAGGCGCCATCAAAACGGCGCGTAAATATCAAGCATCGAGCGGCCACCCAGAAAAATACCGGATCATCACATTTGCAGGCGCCTTTCACGGTCGCACCCTTGCGACGATCGCCGCCGCGGGAAATGCCAAATATCTCGAAGGATTTGGCCCACCTGTCGAGGGTTTTGATAACGTCCCGTTTGGCGATCTGTCCGCCGTCGGAGCCGCGCTAACCGCGCAGACCGGAGCCATATTGGTCGAGCCCATCCAAGGGGAAGGCGGCATACGCGTGGCTCCAGAGGGTTTTCTGCAGGGCCTCCGCGCCCTTTGCGACATCCATGGCCTGCTATTAATTCTTGATGAGGTGCAAACCGGGATTGGCCGGACGGGCAAGTTTTTTGCCTATGAATTTTTTGGCATCGAGCCGGACATCATGGCCGTCGGAAAGGGAATTGGCGGCGGCTTTCCCCTTGGCGCATTCCTGGCAACCCGGAAAGCCGCCACGGGCATGACCCTAGGGACCCATGGCACGACCTATGGAGGCAATCCGCTCGCCACGGCAGTTGGCAACGCGGTTCTCGACGTCGTGCTGGCGCCAGGGTTTATCGAACAGGTTTCCGTTCTTGGCGGGCGGCTTAAGCAAGAGCTCATCGCGCTGCAGGCAAGGCACAAAGACGTCATCTCGGAGATCCGCGGACACGGGTTAATGCTTGGGATCGCGCTCAATGTGCCGATCACTGTTTTCATCACCGTGGCGCGAGAGGAACGGATCCTCCTCATTCCCGCCGCCGAGAATGTCGCGCGGGTCTTGCCACCGCTGGTCGTTACTGAAGTTGAGATCACTGAGGCGATCAGCCGACTTGAGGCCGCATGTCTGCGCCTCAAATCGCGTGAATTCAAATCCGCCGGAACCGCGAGATGACCGCGCCCCGCGGGTCTGGCGTGCCGGCCGGTATGCGGCATTTTCTCGATTTGTCGGAGATTGCGGCCGTTGACTTGCGGCGCATTCTCGATGCCGCGCTCGAGTTCAAAGCGGCCCGCCGCAAGCGGCCCGTTCCGCCAACCCCGCAACTTGCGGGCAAGGTGCTCGCGATGATTTTTGATAAGCCTTCGACCCGCACGCGGGTTTCATTTGACATTGCCATGCGCGAGCTTGGCGGCGAGGCCATCATGTTGACGGGTCAGGAGATGCAACTTGGCCGAGGCGAGACCATCGCCGATACGGCGCGCGTCCTCTCCCGTTTTGTCGATATCATCGTCATCCGCATCCTCGACCACGCCGCCATGCTCGAGCTTGCCGTCCATGCGAGCGTTCCTGTCATCAATGGCTTGACCAAGCGTTCGCACCCTTGCCAGGTGATGGCCGATGTTTTCACTTTTGAAGAGAAAAAAGGCGCGATCAAAGACCGCACGATTGCTTGGAGCGGTGATGCCAACAATGTGCTGGCAAGCTGGGTGCACGCCGCCCAGCGCTTCGATTTCTCGCTGAATATCGCAACGCCGAATGGCCTTGATCCGAATGCCGGGCTGGTTGCGTGGGCCGAGCGCCTCGGCGCCCGTCTAAAACTCATCCGTGATCCCCATGAGGCAGTGAGGTGTGCTGACGCAATCGTCTCCGATTGCTGGGTGTCGATGGGCGATGTCGATGAAGCCTTCCGCCATGCCTTGCTGGCGCCGTATCAGGTCAACGCGAAACTTATGGCATCCGCGAATAAGGATGCCATTTTCATGCATTGCCTGCCAGCTCATCGCGGTGAGGAAGTGACGGACGAAGTGATCGACGGGCCGCAGTCCGTCGTCTTCGACGAAGCCGAAAACCGGCTGCATGTGCAAAAAGCCATTTTGGCTTGGTGCCTTGGAGCAATCGCGGCATGAGCGGCATCGTGACGCCACGAACGGGGCAGAGGGCGCGCGCGATTTGCGACGAACCCTGCGATGACACGGTGCTGCCCTTTGCCGTCGAGCGGCTTGATCTGCGCGGGCGTATCGTGCGTCTTGGCGATTCGCTCGATCATATTCTGACCAAACATAACTATCCCCCGCGGGTATCGCGGCTGCTCGGCGAAGCCTGTGTCCTCACGGTGCTGCTCGCGACCTCGCTTAAAATCGGGGGCCGATTGCAATTGCAAACCTTAAGCGATGGCGCTGTTAGCATGCTCGTCGCCGATTTCGACGCGCCGGATCGCCTGCGCGCGCTTGCCCGCTTTGATACGCGAAAACTTTCGGAAAGCCCGCCCTGGGCCGATCTTTTCGGCTTCGGGTATTTGGCGGTGACGGTTGAGGAAGGGGTATCCCGTTACCAGGGAATCGTCGCCCTCCGTGGTCAGGGATTGGCGGATGCCGCGCGGCAATATTTTGACCAGTCGGCGCAAATTCCAACGCAGGTGCGCCTTGTGGTGGCGGAAAATGTGACCGAGGCATGCGAGGCATGGCGCGCCGGCGGCCTTTTGACACAGTTCCTGCCCGGCTCCCCGCGCCGCCACATACAAGTCGATCTGGACCCAGGCGATGCCCCCTCGGGCTTTACGATTGCCACGCCGCCACGGAACGAGGCTTGGGCCGAGGCCGAGGCGCTGCTTTCGACGGTCGAGGATCATGAGCTCGTCGATCCTTCGCTGTCGAGCGAACGGCTGCTCTACCGCCTTTTCCACGAGCAGGGCGTCGTCGTCTACAGGCCGCAGCGCGTGAAAGACCGCTGCCGGTGCTCGGATGAGCGCGTGCGCGCCATGCTCGCCGGCTTCACACCGCGCGAGCGGCGGGAGATGACGGGCGATGATGGCGTCATTGGCGTGACTTGTGAGTTTTGCTCAACCTACCGGGCCTTCAATCCCGGTGACTTCGAGAACTGAGCTAGCTGCGAATTGAAAGATGGGGAGATGTAATGTGTGGAGAAGATCATGGCTGGCGGTGCTGGCACTTTTCTGCCTCATCTCGCCAGTGATGCCGGAAGAGGATCATAAAGAAGCCATTGCGCAAGCCGCGAGGAGCGCGCGCGATTGGCTCGCTCTCGTTGATCGCGGCGAATATGGCGCGGCCTATGATACGGCCGCCGCTTATTTGAAGGGCAGCATCAAGCGCCCGGAATTCGAGGCGAAGATGTTAGGGGCCCGGAGCCCGCTCGGCAAACTCCTTTCACGAACCCTCGACTGGGCCCGCTATATGACAACGCTCCCCGGCGCGCCGGATGGCGAATATGTTGTCATGAAGTTCCAGTCCTCGTTCGAGAACAGGAAATCGGCTGTCGAAACGATCTCACCCATGCGGGAAAAGAACGGCAAATGGCACGTTGCCGGGTATTATATTAAGTAGGGTACGCGTTATGCTTCGCGGTCCACACAGCTCACCTCATGCAGAGGCCGTCATCGGCATTGCATCGAGGAAGGTCCGCATCGGGGTTTTACCAAACTACCATCGCCCTTGAATGTGGCCTCTCCATTATACTCTCGGATCCAAACATCGAGATCGGCTTGCAGTTCGTTGATTGAACCATACATTTTTTGCGAAAGGCGACACGGTAGAATTCATTGAGCACGGTCTTGTGGAATCTCTCGCAAATTCCGTCTGTCTGCGGGCTCTTGGTCTTCCTCGATTGCGAGGTAGAGATCACACTCATTACGCTCCGAGTTGCCACAGTGAGGCGCTGCCCCGATTCCCGCAAAGCCTGCAGCCGCGCCGCAGGAATCCCGAGTTCCTCGGCAATCTGGCTGAGCGGCTGCCACTGCTCGCCAACAGGCCCCCTGCCTCCCGTTTGAATTCGTCCGTGTATTGGCGACGCAATGCTCCCATCTGACACCTTCCTGAAGACCTTATCAATGTGCCTCCGATTTCGAGGGAGGGTTATGGCATTGACCCATCTATCGCCCGCTCACCTCAATCGCGCCGTCTACCTACTAGTCGCTTATCGGCGCTTGCGAAAGGTGCGTCCTGGCTCTGCTATTTCCCCGCTCTGAAACTTGGGCAGGCGGCGTGGGTCGCGCCAGTCGATAAATTGCCGATCGTTCTCGTCACGATTTTTGATGCGATTTTCTGCGGCGAGTGGCTTCCTTCGCCAACTGGGGCGGGCACGCTACTCATTAGTCGCGGAGTGGTGCAAATTTTTTAAGCAGAGTTTCGGAAAACAACCCGGAACCAACGCCTGCGCCCGCTTGTTCTCCCATCGAACACATTTCTTCCCTCCACGCTCGCGGCTTCGATGCTGATCCGATTCGGTTATGAACTGACAATCAACTGCACGCATCCATCGCTGATGGTCTGTCTTCTTGATGCACACCCGGAGAATGCCTCAAAGATCCGATATGAAACGCCTTTCGGGGCGGCGCCTGCGGTCGCCGACGAACTCTACGTCGACAGCTTCGGTAATAGCGTGCGCCGTTTCTTGGCGCCAGCTTGTGATCTGACGATCTGCCGGGATGCTATCATCGAAGATAGCGGTGAGCCCGATGTTGTGCGGCTTGATGCTGAGGAGGTCGCCGCCGAGCGCCTGCCCAACGAAACCTTGATTTTCACACTAGGCAGCCGCTACTGCGAGACCGACAAGCTCGCCGACATTGCCTGGCAGTTATTTGGTTCAGCGCCGCGTGGCTGGCGGCGCGTGCAGGCGATTTGCGATTTCGTTTGCAGCCATTTGACTTTCGGATATCAACATGCGCGCAATACGCGCACGGCCTTTGAGGCTTATGAGGAGCGGGTTGGCGTCTGCCGCGACTTTTCCCATCTTGCCGTTGCTTTATGCCGGTGCATGAATATTCCGGCACGCTATGCCAATGGCTTTCTCGGCGATATCGGTGTGCCTCCCGATCCCGCGCCGATGGATTACAATGCGTGGTTTGAAGCCTTCCTCGACGGCGGATGGTTCATCTTCGATGCTCGTCACAATAAGCCTCGAATCGGCAGGATTACAGTCGCGCGCGGCCGTGATGCCGCCGATGTCGCGCTCACGACATCGTTTGGGCCTCATGCCTTGAAATCGTTCAAGGTGTGGACGGACGAAGTCGACTCTTCGTTGCTGTCCCATCTTTGCCGGAAAAGCGTGCCAGCTTGAAGCTCAATCCCTTGGTGTCAGGCGGCCACCGCGCAAGAAAGCTTTACGGCGAAGCCGCTCGCAATCATGCGATTGAGACGGACACCGGTTTCGGGGTTTTGGATCGATGCGTCCGATTTGAAATCAAGACCGACGACGGCGTCGGCATCAAGATCCTCCGCCTTGCGGATCAGCTCCCGCAAAATAAGCTCTCTCCAATTGGATTGCAATGGCCCGCTATCCTCGGGGTGCCATGATGACGCAGCCTCAATCTTCCCAATTGTATAAAATACTCGGCTTCCCTCGACGGCGCCGCTCGAACTAATGAACACGATCCTATCTCCGAATAATCATCACGTTAACCCTCGGAAGTTTCCCGAGTCTTAATTCCTCCCCGCAGCTCTGTATTTTGCGATCACTATGGCCTTGCGAGATGAACGCGAAATGATCGCCAGCGTTGCAAAGATCAATTATTGGTTACCGTTTGCTTCTCGGACCATGACAGCTTTAATATAGGAACGCTGTGCGTTGGCGCACGTTTGCGAAGTTCTTAACTTCACGCGGCCTTCCGTGACAGATAAACATTACAAAAAAACGGCAGAAAAGACCCTTTTCACGGGTTGACAACGGTTTTATGCAAACCTCCTAGTGCCGGAAATGACGCACGCCGGTGAAAACCATGGCGAGGCCTTTGCTGTCGGCGGCCTCGATGACCTCATGATCGCGCAGTGAGCCGCCGGGCTGGATGACCGCGGTTGCGCCGGCATCGGCTGCCGTGAGGAGGCCATCCGGGAAAGGAAAAAAAGCATCAGATGCGACGACCGACCCCTCAACGAGGTTTACCGATAGGCCGGCGGCCCGCGCTGCTTCGGCGCCTTTAATCGCGGCAATGCGCGCCGCATCGACGCGGCTCATCTGCCCCGCGCCGATGCCAACCGTCGCGCCATCTTTCGCATAGACGATCGCGTTGGATTTGACGTGCTTGGCGACGCGGAATGCGAATTTGAGGTCGCTCCATTCGCGCTCGGTGGGCGCCCGTTTTGTAACAACGCGCAGATCCATATCCTCGACGGCGGCCCGATCGCGGCTTTGCACGAGGAAGCCGCCGGCAATCGAACGGAAAGTCATACTTCCGGCACGCGGATCGGGGAGGCCGCCGGCGAGCAGGAGGCGCAGATTTTTCTTCGCCGAGACAAGCGCGATCGCCTCTTCGTCGGCTTCGGGGGCGATGATGACCTCGGTAAAAATCTTGACGGTCTCGGCGGCGGCTTGCGCGTCGAGCCGGCGATTGAAAGCGATGACGCCACCAAAGGCGGAGACGGGATCGCAGCGCAAGGCGCGCCGATATGCGTCTAAAAGCGTAGCAGCCTCGGCAACACCGCAAGGATTGGCGTGTTTGATAATGGCGCAACCGGCGGTGCGCGCGGGATCGAACTCGGCGACGAGCTCGAAGGCCGCATCTGTATCGTTGAGATTGTTGTAGGAGAGCTCCTTGCCTTGTACTTGGCGCGCCGTCGCCGCACCAAGGCGTCCTTCGCCGGTGAGGTAGAGGCCGGCCTGTTGATGCGGGTTCTCGCCATACCGCAGGCTCGAGGTGAGCGCTCCGCCGAAGGCCCGGTAGGAAGGGGCCGTAAGGTTCAATTCCGAGGCAAGCCAATTCGAAACGGCTGCATCATAGGCGGCGGCGCGGGCGAAGGCTTTTTGCGCGAGTTCGCGGCGCAGGCGGAGAGTGGTGGCGCGGTTGCGAGCATGGAGTTCTTCCAGCAGGCGAGGGTAGTCGGAAGGGTCGACAATCACAGCCACATCGGCGAAATTTTTGGCGGCGGCGCGGATCATCGCTGGCCCGCCGATGTCGATATTCTCGACGCACCGCTCGAAGGCCGCGCCCCTTATAACGGCCGCCTCGAAGGGATAGAGATTGACGGCAAGCAGGTCGATCGGGGCGATGCCATGAGCGAGCATCGCCGCTTCATGCTCCGGATTTTCGCGGATGGCGAGAAGCCCACCATGAATTTTCGGGTGCAAGGTTTTGACGCGCCCGCCCATGATTTCCGGAAACCCGGTAACATCGGAGACGTCTTTTATGCCAAGTCCCGCCGAGGCGAGCGCCGCCCGCGTGCCGCCGGTCGAGACAAGCTCAATGCCAAGTCCGGCAAGGTCACGGGCGAAATCGATAAGCCCGGCCTTATCGGATACGGAAATGAGCGCGCGGGAGACGCGGCGAAGGCCCTCGGGCATGGCGGATCCTTATCGACGCCCCGCGGCGCTAGTGAGATGGGCATTACTATATAGAGAGATGGCCAAAAAGAAGACACTTCCGAAAAGCGTGCGCACCTTTCCGAGCAATGAAGCAGCCATGCAACTGCTTTGCCTCGCCATCAAAAATGCCGGCCCGCGTTGGCGGCGAGGGGTTGAATGGACGGCCGCCAGGAGGTTCGACATGATGTTCCTGGATGACACAATCGGCTCGCGAAAGCCCCTGACAAAAAATAGCTGGCCCTGCCCTCATCGGAAAAGATACACATTGGGGCGCGATTCGATTTCCTAACCTTGGCTTTTGATGTTGTTCACCCTTCCTTATCCCACCATAGATCCGGTGCTCATCAGCATTGGCCCCTTGCCTATTCGCTGGTACGCGCTTGCCTATATCACAGGGCTGCTTCTTGGCTGGGCCTATGCCCGCGCCTTAGTGGCGAAAAAAGCCCTCTGGGGCCGCGCCGCGCCGCTAAGCTCAGCGGATATCGATGATCTGCTTGTTTACGCGGCGCTCGGAGTGATCCTCGGCGGCCGTATCGGCTATGTCATTTTCTACAATCCCGCGTTTTATCTGGCTCATCCCTTCGACATTTTCGAGCTTTGGAAGGGGGGGATGTCGTTTCACGGCGGCCTCGCGGGAACGATCGTCGCCGTCTATCTCCTCGCCAAGCGCAAAGGCTTGCCGGTCTTGAGCCTTGTCGACATTTGCGCGGCCACGGTTCCGATTGGTCTTTTTCTCGGCCGCATCGCCAATTTCATAAAGCCGGAGCTCTGGGGACGGCCCACCGATGTTTCCTGGGCCATGGTTTTTCCGGGCGCTGGGCCGAGCCCGCGCCATCCAAGTCAGCTCTACGAGGCGGCGCTTGAGGGCTTGGTCTTGTATGTTGTCATGGTGATCGTTATTAGGAACGGGGCGCTGAAGCGGCCGGGCCTTGCGGCAGGGATCTTCTCCATCGGCTATGCCATCGCGCGGATTACATGCGAATTTTTCCGCGAGCCCGATCCGCAGCTCGGCTTTCTCTTTGGCGGCGCGACGATGGGCATGCTGCTATCGCTGCCATTGATCGCCGCGGGTATTGCCTTGATCGTCTACGCGCGGCGCTGGCCGGCGACTCCCAAGACTCCATGAATGAATTGGCGCGGTTCATCTCTGAAATCATCGCCGAGACGGGGCCGATCAGCCTCGAGACGTACATGAATTTCGCGATGCTGCATCCCCGGCACGGCTATTACGCGACAAAAGCGCCGCTTGGCGCGACTGGCGATTTCACGACGGCGCCAGAGATCAGCCAGATATTTGGCGAATTGGTTGGTTTGTGGGCGGCGGCCGTTTGGCGCTCGATGGGCGCGCCGAAGCCTTTCATCCTCGCCGAATTAGGGCCGGGGCGAGGTAGCCTCATGGCTGACGCTTTGCGCGCCACGCGAACCGTGCCAGATTTTCATGATGCCGCCGATCTGCGCCTCGTCGAGGCGAGCGGGCCCCTGCGTCAAAGCCAGCGTGCGGCTCTCGCCGCCTTCCCTTTGCGCCCGGTCTGGCACCGGATGGTGGGCGAGTTGCCTTCCGGCCCGGCGATCATCATCGCCAATGAATTCTTCGATTGCTTGCCCATCCGGCATTTCGTGCGCGGCAAGGATGGCTGGCATGAAAAATTGGTCGGGCTCGACGACTCCGGAAATTTTCGCTTCGGTCTTGCACCCGATCCCGAACCAAGCCTCACGGGGACGAACGGCCTCGGCCAGCGGCGGGGCGAGATCCTCGAAGTCGGCTTTGCCGCCTCGCAACTCATGAGTGGGATTGCGGCGCGGCTGACTACACAGGGTGGGGCGTTGATTGTTGTTGATTACGGCTATGACTCGCCGCCCTTAAGCGAGACCCTGCAAGCCATCAAGCAGCACCGTTTCACGGATCCTTTGCGTGATCCAGGCGAAGCGGATATGACTGCGCATGTCAATTTCTCGAGCCTCGCCGAGGCAGCGCGCGCGGCTGGCGCCAAGGTTTATGGCCCCGTTCCTCAGGGAGAATGGCTGGCGCGCCTTGGTGTTCATGCGCGCGCCGCAGCCTTGAAACAGCGCGCTAATGACAGGCAGCGGGCGGAAATCGAGTCCGCTGTGTTTCGCTTGGCGGGTGGATGTGCCGTCGAGGCGCCAGCGACATCGATGGCGCGGCTCTTCAAGGCGCTCGCCGTGACCGCGCCTGGCCTCGCCCCACCCCCCGGATTTTGAGGATCCCGCGTGCTCCAACAAAGACTAAAGCCCCTCCAATCAATGTTGCTTCATGCTCCGGGCATCGCCCATGGGTTTTTCACGCGGCACGGCGGAATCTCCAACGGTGTTTATGCCTCTCTTAATGGCGGCATAGGCTCGCGCGATGATCCAGACGCGGTCGCCGAAAACCGGCGCCGGATGGCTCGCCAGCTCGGGGTCGAACCGGCCAATTTACTCGTCCCTTATCAGACTCATTCGAAAGAGGCTTTTGTCATCGCCGAGGCGTTTACCGAACGGCCGCGCTGCGACGCACTCGTGACGGCGACGCCTGGGCTTGGCCTCGGCGTCACGGGTGCCGATTGCGGGATGGTTTTATTTGCCGATATCGACGCTCGGGTGATTGGCGCCGCCCATGCCGGCTGGAAGGGCGCACTCGAAGGCATCCTCGAGGCAACCGTTGCCGCGATGGAAGAACTCGGGGCGGTACGCAGCAACATGAGGGCTGCTTTAGGTCCCGCAATCGCGCGGCAAAGCTATGAGGTTGGCGGCGAATTCCGCGATCGCTTTATCGTTGCTTGCAGTGATTACGCGGGGTTTTTTTGTCCGTCCGTTCATTCTGGGCATTTTCTCTTTGATCTGCCAGCGTTCATCGCCCAGCGGTTGCGAGTCGTTGGGGTCGGTCATTTCGAAAACCTCGGCCGCGATACTTATGCCGAAGAAGAAAATTTCTATTCCTATCGCCGCTCCGTGCACCGCAAGGAGCCCGATTACGGGCGTCAGATCGCCGCCATCGCGCTGGTTTAAACCTTAAGCCGCCGCCCGTTTCTCCGCTTCCGCCTGAGTCTCAGGCTTTGGCTCCGCGGGGGCGCCTTGCCAGGCGGTATGAGGCGGAATGTGCTCCCCCTTCATGACGACCGTCAACGGCCCGAGACGGGCGTAATCTCCAACGTGAGTATCGTAGAGAACAGTGGAGCCGGTGCCGACGGTCACGCCCTCCCCGACGGAAACGGTGCCGACTTTCATCACCCGATCCTCGTAGAGATGCGTTTGCAAGGCGGAGTGGCTGTTAATCGCGGCATAGTCGCCGACGCTGACGCAATCGAATTCCGTAATGTCCGTCATGTCCATGTAAACGCCACGGCCGAATTTCGTGCCGAATAGCCGAACAAGCCAAGGCAAGAACGGCGTGCCGCGCAAGTGTTCAAGCAGCACTCTGCCCGCAAGACCCCAGTAGATGACGGCGACGGCCTCGGTGCGCATCGCCCACCAGGACCACATCGGCTTCATCATCGGCTCATAACGCCCCATGGTGATCCACTTCAAAGCAATCACAACCGCAGTCAACATGAGGCTAATGGTTGCGGAGGCGAAAAGGAATTGCCAGAAGACCTCGAAATACCTGCCCTCGAGCACGCTGGGGCTGAACCATTCGACCGCCCAAGTGCCAAAGGTAATGTAGAGCGTGGTTGGCAGGGAGATGGTGACTGCCTCAAAACAAGCGCGGGCAAATTTCTTCCAACGTGGCGCTTCATAGGTCCAGTTGGCGCCGCCACCATCAAAGGTCTGGCGGACCGGCAGCTTGATGGGCGGCGATCCAAACCAGGTGTCGCCCTCGCGCATGAGATCGTTAGCGGGCGGCTTCGACTTAATGCCGATCAGCGCGCTGCCTGGGATTTGGGCGCCCGCAGGGACGACGGCGCTGTTACCGACGAACACACGAGGGCCGGTTTTGACTTTTTTAAGCTGCATCCAGCCATCGCGAATTTCCTCGTCACCGAGAAGAACCTCGTCGGCGATAAAGCACTTTTCGCCGACCTCGATGAGATCGTAGCGGCCCGAAAGGTTCGTCGAAATCTCCGAGTCCTTGCCAATTTTGGCGCCCATCAGCCGGTACCAGGCGCGCATATATATCGTGGCGAAAAGCGACGATAACGTCTCTAGTGCGACTTCCGTGGCGAGGGCAACCGACCACTTACGGAAATAAAACCAGGAGTGAACCGAGTAAGCGCCTTCGCGCACGCTCGGCAGAATAATCCAGCGGCACGCGGCGATGAGACCGACAGTGACAAACACCATGACGAAGGCGGTTGGTAGCGCCATCACGGGCACGGATAGTAAGTAGAGGGTGCGGTCGAAATCCGCCGTACCGATGAGGTCATCGATGCGATCGAAAACCCAGAACGCTGGGAAGATTGGCAATAATCCGAGCGGTGGAATAGCGAGGAGGAGCGTGGTGTAGAGCAACACCATGAGCCCGCGATGAGCGGCCGAGGCCTTTGGTGGCGTCTTCAGTTCGCTGGGGTCGATCACGCGCGTCTTGCGCGCTGGCGAACCGTCCCAAGCCTCGAAGGCGCCAACGCGCCCGCCGCCACCGATCGCCGTCAAATCACCAAGCTCGGCCCCTTCGCCGATCATCACGTCATCCTCTATCGTGCAGGAGGATCCGATGTAGGCTCTCGCACCAATCTCGATCGGCCCGATGATGAGTTCGTTTCCTTCAACGCGGGCATTGGCGAAAGTCACATTGGAGCCAATGCTGGCGCCCTCGCCGATCGTGATCAAGTCCGGTGCGCCTGGTTCGATTTCGCCAAAGAGCGCGTCCTCGCCGATTTTGGCCCCAAGCGCCCGCAAATAAAACCGCATGATCGGGGAACCTTGGAACCAGATGAGGTGCACAAGACCAATGAAGCGCCGCACCAGCCACCAGCGGAAATAATAGACTCCCCATAAAGGGTAACGCCCTGGTTTCGTCTTGCCGATGATCAACCATTTGGCGGCAATGGTGATCGCCACCGTGGCGGCATTAATGGCCATGTAGACGGTGATGAGCGAGACGGCTTCTTCAAAGAAACCCGCATTGCTGCCGGTCAGTAGCATGTAGGAGACGAAAACGCCGAGCCACTGCGCCGTCACGAGCCCCAGGATGAAAGGCAGCGCGAGCGCCTGGGCGCAACCGCAAAGGAAGCGGCGCAAAAGCGGCGGCGGATCAAAAGATAGACTTCGCGCGGCGGCGCTCAGCGGCTCCCTTTGGTCGAGGAGTTCGCCCATGGCTCGCAATGTTCGCGCGGCATAGACATCTTGCAAAGTGATGCGTTCGAGCCCTCGTATTTTGCGCACGGCGGAAATGAAGCGTGCGGCGAGCAGAGAGTGGCCGCCGAGGTCGGTGAAAAAATCCGCATCGAAGGGAATGGCTTGTGGCGGCAGCACGTTTTTTGCCGCCTCGAGCAGCTTTGCTTCCGTGGGCGTCCGCGGATCTTCCTGAGCGTCCTCCGGAGCACTCACCGTAAGTTCGACCGCCTTCAGCGCCTTGCGATCGATCTTGCCCGAGGCGAGCGTCGGCAGGCTTTGTATCCGCTCAAATCGCGCCGGCACCATATAGGGGGGGAGGTAGTCGCGCAGCTCATTGCGCAGAACGACCGGATCGAATTCGCGCTCATAGCCAGGTACGATAAAAGCGACGAGCTGTTCGATGCCATTATCGTTGCGTAGCACGACCGCCGCCTGAGCGAAGCCGCAAGGCCCGATGAGCTTCGCTTCGATCTCGCCGAGTTCGACTCTGAAACCCCGGACTTTGACTTGATCGTCGATGCGTCCACGAAACGCGATGTCGCCATTGGCATCGACGAGAACAGCATCGCCGGATCTGTAGAGGATTGGATCCGGTATCGGCGCGGTGCTCGGATCAATGAATGGGTTCTTGATGAATTTTTCGTACGTCAGCTGCTCGCGGCGGAGATAACCTTTGGCAACTCCTGGCCCGCCGATGAGAAGCTCACCCTCGACCTCCAGCGGGAGAAGCTCAAGGCCCTCGCTTACGACATAGCAGCTGTAATTGGGCAGCGGGCGCCCGATGGTTACGGGCATGTCAGGCCGCACCTCGGCGACCGTGGCGACAACGGTCGCTTCCGTCGGACCATAGGAGTTAAAAATCTTCAGCTCCGGCCTCGACCAGCGCACCGCGACCGATGGAGGGCAGGCCTCGCCGCCGAGGATTATAATGCGCAGGCTTGCTGAATCGCGCGGCAGCAAGGAGAGCAAGGTCGGTACGGTGTCGAGCACGCTGACTTGGTGCCGATCGAAAATCTCCGGCAGCTTGTCTGCCTCGCTCAACATCTCCGCGGTCGCCACGACGAGCGATCCGCCGACAAGATAAGGCAGCCAAATTTCTTCCATCGAAAGGTCGAAGGCGACGGATGCCCCTTGGAACATAACGTCGCACTCGCGAACGCCGTAGACTTCGTTTGCGGAACGCAGGTAATGGCAGATATTCTGCCCCGAGATGACTATACCCTTGGGCGTTCCGGTCGACCCGGAAGTGTAAATGATATAGGCGGGGTCGTCGGGAGAAGCGCCAAGCCCCCGGGCGTCGATATTGATATCCGAGAGATCGCGCGCGGCGCTCAAGAGTTCGGCAAAAGTCCAAGCCGGGCAAGGGGGAGTGAGCCGCGCGGCAAAATCGGCGGTCGTCACGAGGCCGCAGGCATTTCCATCGGCGAGGCAAACGGCGATGCGCTCGGCTGGAGCATCGGCGTCGAAGGGCAGCCAGGCGGCGCCCGTCTTGGCGATGGCGATCTGGGCAATGAGGAGCTCGTGCCCGCGCGGCATGAAGAGGCCGACCACCCGCCGCGGCCGGGCCCCTCGCTTGACGAGACTTCGCGCCAGCGCTTGTGCCTTGGCGTCAACTTCGGCGTAGGAGAGCTTGCCTTGATGAGTGACCATCGCCGTTTTGTCGGGAAGGCGCACGACGGTCTCGGCAAAAATCTCGCATAAAAGTTCACTGCGGATGAGGTCGGGCCGCACCGGGCCACGCAGGATCGCTCCTTGAGGTCCAATCCCTTGCCGTGCTGGCGAAGATTGAGAGGTCGAAAAACGGTGCAGCATCGTCATCCTATTCAGACACAAGCTTTTTGCTGCGAGGCTTCTAACATAGCGCGCGCTCGTGGCCACAGAATGGCTGGGGGACGCGCCACTTTTGCAAAAAACCAGCGGCCTATCTAATTTGGGAATAAAACGCGGCTCATCCGGGCTGCCTTGAGGTCACCCCGCGCCGACGAGCGAGCCTATTCCTTATTGGCGACCGAAATATCGGGCGCGGCTGGATTTTTCATGCCGACGATATGATATCCCGAATCGACGTGTAAAATTTCTCCGGTAATTCCTCGCGCCATCGGCGAGAGCAGGAAGGCGGCGCTCTCGCCCACTTCGTCGATGGTAACCGGACGGCGCAGCGGCGCGTTATATTCGTTCCACTTTAAAATGTAACGGAAATCGCCGATGCCGGAGGCGGCCAGCGTCTTAATCGGCCCCGCCGAGATCGCATTGACCCTGATATTGCGTTCGCCGAGATCGGCGGCGAGATAGCGGACGCTCGATTCCAAAGCAGCCTTGGCGACACCCATCACATTGTAATGGGGCATCCATTTCTCGGCGCCGTAATAGGTCAAGGTCAGCATGGCGCCGCCATTGCGCATGAGCTTCTCCGCGCGCTTCGCCACGGCGGTAAAGGAGTAACAAGAAATCAAGAGGGAATTTGTGAAATTCTCGGCGGTCGTGTCGATGTAGCGGCCAGTCAATTGATCCTTATCGGAAAAGGCAACGCAATGCACAACGAAGTCGAGGCGTCCCCAAATCGTCTCGATTTTTTCGAAGACCGCCGAGAGCATCGCGGAATCGGTCACGTCGCAATCACCAAGAACCTTGGCGCCGAGTTCCTGGGCGAGCGGCCGCACTCGTTTTTCTAAAGATTCTCCTTGATAGGTAAAAGCGAGCTCGGCGCCAGCGGCTTGCGCGGCCCTGGCAATTCCCCAGGCAATCGAACGGTTGTTGGCGATACCGAGGATTAAACCACGTTTTCCGGCAAGGATGCCTGCCTGTTGCAAGTTTTGGGCGGAGATCTCCAATTGCGGCATTCTCGTTTTAAACCCATCAAGGAATGAGGACTGGCCGCTAATGGAGCGGCCGCGGCGACAGCCGCGTTTAATCGCTGGCTTCTCTTAACGCAAGAAGCTTCGGGCGGGAACCAGAGAGCCCGCGTTTTGCCTCAATTAGAGGAAATTGCTGATAAAATAGCAACAAACAAAAGAGAAAATTGTGACTATCCTCTAACAGTGCTGGATCCGCTCAAGGTTGGGCGGCGAAAGCTGTAAGGCGTGAAAGGACGAGTCGTGGCAGTGGGGGAGGATGTGCAGGCCTGCGCACCAAGAATCCGCCAATTTGCCCGCGCGCTCGTTGTTGGGAGCCCGGCCTCGGATCCGTTTGCTGATGGGCTGGTCCGCGCCGCCCTTGACGCGGCAGCATGCGAGGCGCCGCCGCCCGGCAATCTCGATGCTTATCTTGCAAGCTTTGTGATCCATAAATACCGCGACCGGCTCAGCGGCGGCGGCTCTTCGCCGCCGTCCCCGGCTCCGTTCGACCGCCTCGCTCGCCGCCTGCTGACCATTCCCCTCTACGAGCGGGAGGCTTTGCTGCTCATTGTAGCCGGGGGTTTTGGCTATGCCGAAGCGGCGAAAATCTTGCGCGTCTCGCGGGAAGTCCTCGTCGCCCGCCTTGGCCGCGCCCGCGCCGCGCTCGGCGATATTGCCCCGACCCGCCGCGTGGCGCCTCGCGCGAAGACGCCGCCCGCCTACCTCAGGGTTGTCAAATGACCATGAGCCAAGGCGCTTCCAACCCCATTAGCGAGGCCGACCTCCATGCCTATGCCGATGGCTTTGCCGGCGCGCGGCGGGAGGCCATCGAGGCGCACCTTAAAGCCGTTCCCGCCGACGCGGCGCGCGTTGATCTGTGGCGGCGGCAGAACGAGCTTCTTCGCGCGGCGTTTGGTCTGCCGCAATGCCCGGCCTTGCCTCTCTTGCTCTCCAGCTCGGGCGAGGAATGCCACCGCAGTCGGGTTTCGCGGGGGGCCTGGATGGCGGCGGCTCTGTCCACCGGCGTTATCATCACCGCAGCGGCGGATTATTTCGCCAATCGCATAACCACTCCGGCGCCGGATGCCACCGCGGCGGCCGTGCCGGTACTGCCCAATCTGCCGCTCGAAGGTTTGAAATTTGCCGGCGTCCGCGCCTTGCAGGGAGAGAGTTCGCAAAAGCTTTGCCTCGTCTATGCACGGGAAGACGCGAAGGAGGTCACGCTGTGCGGCGACACGGCGCCAGGCGGGCGCGAGACAACGCCCCTCGTCGAAAGCGGCGAGCCGACAGCCGCGATTTCGTGGCGCCAGAAGGGCGCCAATTATGTACTCTCCGGCCACCTCCCAGGCACTCAGCTGCGAAGCGTTGCGGAAGTCGCCCGTGGAGAAATTGATGCCTTTGCGGAGCGGTAGTTTCAGAGCGGTGCAGTAGGGATTTGAAAAACGCTAATCCCGCCCAGGCATGTGTGCCTGGCGTTGGAACTCGTCACACTTGGTTTATTAACGAATGCCAATCGCGCGCAAAGGTCTGTCCAGAGCCGAGATCTCGCGGAAAACAGGTTCGCGCTTATCGTTGAGCGGAGATTCGCCGAAGGAGTTTTTGGTGACGTGAAATCTTTTGCGGCGTTTTGACGCTTGGGCGCGACTGGTCTGGCGCGGCGCGAAATTACCGGGCGCGGCCCCTTCTCGCCAAGATGAGCAAGGAGGGAAATCCGCCGCTCCTTACCATCAACGAGGAGCGCGCCTCGACTCTGCTCGCGGCGGTGTTTGAATGGCCGCCATCGCCCAGCCCTCGCGCCCCTCAATGAAATTCCCTGGGAAGCTTGCGCCTGCGAAGGCTGGGTGCCGCCGGCGGCAGCGCCGCCGGGGTAACGGACATGGAAAAGGCTATTGAGAACGCGGCAAGAGGCTAAAGCGGAAGATTGCCATGCTTCTTCCATGGATTTTGCTGTGCCTTGCCGCGCAGCATTGTCAGCGCGCGGATGAGGCGCTTGCGGGTTTCGCGCGGTAAAATGATGTCGTCGATATAGAAACGCTCGGCGGCGATATAGGGTGTTAAAAACCTCGCCTCATAGTCGCGAGTCCGCTCGGCGATTTTTGGAGCGTCCCCAATATCAGAGCGGAAGATGATTTCGACGGCTCCCTTGGCACCCATCACGGCGATGCCGGCGCCAGGCCAGGCATAATTGACATCCGCGCGCAAATGTTTCGAAGCCATGACGTCGTAGGCGCCGCCAAAGGCCTTGCGGGTGATCACCGTGATTTTCGGCACGGTTGCCTCGCCATAGGCGTAGAGCAGTTTGGCGCCGTGTTTGATGAGGCCACCATATTCCTGCTCGGTGCCGGGAAGAAAACCGGGCACATCGACAAAGGTGATGATCGGGATATTGAAGCAATCGCAAAAGCGGACGAAGCGCGCCGCCTTGCGCGAGGCGGCACTATCGAGCGTGCCCGCCAGCACCATCGGCTGATTGGCGACAAAACCCGCCGGCCGCCCGCCAAGCCGGCCAAAACCAACCACGATATTGCGCGCGTAGGCCTCTTGGATCTCGAAAAAATCGCCCTCGTCGACCGTCTTGAGGATCAGCTCCTTGATGTCATAGGGCTTTGTGCCATCCTCAGGCGCCAAGCTATCGAGCGAGGGCTCGAAGCGCTCCGGGTCATCAAAGCTCTGCCATTCAGGAAGCTCGCTCGTATTGGACCCTGGTAGAAAATCAACGAGCCGGCGCATTTGCGCGAGCGCCTCGATATCATTGTCATAAGCGCCATCGGCCACCGCGCTGCGGCTCGTGTGGATGGAGGCGCCGCCGAGATCCTCGGCGCTCACCACCTCGTTGGTGACAGCCCGCACGACATCGGGGCCCGTGACGAACATGTAGCTCGTATCCCTCACCATGAAGATGAAGTCCGTGAGGGCTGGTGAGTAAACATCGCCGCCCGCGCAAGGACCCATGATGAGCGAGATTTGCGGGATGACACCGGATGCCAGGATGTTGCGCTGAAAGACCTCGCCATAACCTGCGAGCGCCGATACGCCCTCTTGGATTCGCGCGCCGCCAGAATCGAAAAGCCCAATGAGCGGTGCGCGAACTTCAAGCGCCCGCTCCTGCAAGCGCGTGATTTTCTGCGCGTGCATCTCGGAAAGCGAGCCGCCGAAAACGGTGAAATCCTTGGCGAAGACAAAGATCAAGCGGCCATTGACGGTTCCCCAACCGGTGATGACGCCATCGCCCGGCACACGCCGCTGGTCCATGCCAAAATCGCTGGCGCGGTGCTCGACGAACGAGCCATATTCTTCAAAGGAACCTTCATCGAGGAAGAGCGCGATGCGCTCACGCGCCGCCAGTTTTCCGCGTGCGTGCTGAGCCGCGATCCTGGCCTCGCCGCCGCCTTGGAGCGCCAGCGCGTGGCGTTCCTCAAGGCGCCGAAAAGAATTTTTCCTACCCTTGCTCATCAAGCTTCCCCCGTGACATGATAATTCAAAAACTGAGCCAATTAGGAAAGTGGAGAGGGCTGCGAATGATTTCTAGCGGAAGCGGTTCAGTCAATGGCGCGCCGCGATTATTGCTCCGCGCTGAAGGGTTCGCTATCGTCGTCCTCTGCGGTATTGGCTTTGCTAAAGTGGGGGCCTCCTGGTGGCTTTTCGCTTTATTGATCCTCGTGCCGGACCTGTCCATACTCGCTTATTTTGCCGGGCCGAGAACCGGCGCGATCACCTATAACGCGGCGCATACTTACCTCGGGCCGCTTGTCTTGCTGGCCAGCGCGCTGCTTCTGGCGGCGCCCGGCGCCAGCGCAATTGCTCTGATTTGGGGTGCCCATATTGGCCTCGATCGAGCCTTGGGCCTTGGCTTGAAATATCCAGAGGCTTTCGCCGCGACCCATCTTGGGCGCATCGGCAAATAGTCTCCGTTAGAACGAAACCGCGCGGAAAAGGCCGGCGGCAGCCGCCATCTCGCGCCATTGCTGCTCGCGCCGGAAAAGAGCTTGTGCATCCTCGCCCCAGCGGCGCATCTCGAAATCTTCGTCAACATGCGCCGCGAACCAGGCCTCGGCAGCCGTCATTTCGCCATAAGCCACCGCGAGCGCCAGCAATGCCGAACCGGTGAGTGTCGTCATGACGAAAAGAGCGGCCATTTTGAAAGGCGCCGCGGCGCGGCACGCGGCAATTGAGGCCAGTGCTTCGTCAACGGCGGAAAGCGCCGCGGGCGGCTGCTCAGAAAAAACGACGCCCTCCGCGCGGATGAAACTGGCGCCAAGTTTTTTTTGGGCAAAGACCAAAACTCTGTCCCAAGCATCCGCTTGGGCTTCAACAAGTTCCTCGGGCTCGCCCGCGCGGTAGCAGACGAGGTCCGACCCCGCATAATTCCGAATCTCCGCCGCGACTTTTTCAAGCCGGGGGGTAACGCCGTCGATGGCCGAGTGAACGATGCGCGTTAAGGGCATGGCGGCAAAATCGATCGTCTCGCCTTGCGCCTCCCATTCGCTCAGAACCGCCTGCGATGCGGCTCGGCTTGGCAAGGCAAGCACATTGCCCGCAGGTGTCTTGGCAAGCCGGCCATCGAGGCAGAGGGCGAAGGTGCCGTTGGATACTTTAATCGAGGCTTCCCTGTAGAAGCGGCATGGATACGCGTTTTTGAGATCGCGACGCCGCTCGAGCTTAGTTCGGCTGCCTTCAAGACCTTCCGTTTCGGAAGCTGCCATTATGGCCGAAGTTGCCAAGAAACCTTTCGGCATCCCTTCCTCAAGCCTCCCCCAAACCGCGGCCTGCAGCCAGCCCGGAGACGGGTTTCAAGCTTACATATAATACTGGGGAAGTTGAAATTCATCCAAAACGGGGAACAAACTCAATATGGCGAGGACCGATGGGGCCTCCTGAAAAGGCTGTGATGCCGGTGCGCTAAAGGGCCAAACCCGCATCACAATTGGCAATTTGCCCCGCCTTGGAACAATGAAAGGCGTTATTGCGAGGGGTATTTGGCGAGGCTTTTTCAATTTTTGAATTGCTTCCTTGAGGAGGCAGCGAGCGGTTGGATCGCGCAGGAAAACCCGCCCTTCTTTGATTTTGATGTCTTCGTCGAAAACACTGTCGGCGGCGGCGGTCATATGGACAATATATCCATCCCAATCGATCGCAATAGCGGGAAGACTCATCGCGTTGAGAGCGGCGGCCAGCGTACCGCCAAGCCCTCGCCCGTTTGTGACCGCAGCGAGTTCAATCAAGCGCCGGGTAAAGGAAGCCAAGACGCGTTCTTCCTCATACCAAAGCTTGCAGTCTTTGGAATCGATGGCCGACGTAGTCATTTTCTTCTTTTGTCTGAGGTTCGACGGTGGAAATATTCTAGTAGCATGCGCAATTCCGCGGAATGTGCATAAATAAAACGGCCGGGTCAAGTAAAACGACCTCGGCAGCAAAAAAACCATAAGCTTGACGTTGAGGAACCCTCCTTTAACGAAGGATCGCTAAGCTTTTCCCAATACCGCAGATTTTTTTGCACACCAGAGCATCTCCTGCTAGAGGGTGCCGGCGGGCGGAAGATACTGCCTTTAATCTTGCGTGTTGGTGGAAAACATGGCTGTTGGCCTCCGCTCTTTGCGTGCCAAAATATCGCGAGCAGATTGTAGCGGTGGCAAGCCAGAGCCCGGCAAAGGCGGTCAGTTGCCACGCTGTTGGATGAAAGGACCGACCTTTCGACCAGTTTCTTCGTTTGGCCCCTGGAAGGCCAGGTTTTCAAGCAACGAGTTGCCTCGCAATTAACGCTCGGGCACCCCTTTGCCTTTGGCCGAAACGATATCGCCTCATCCTTCGGACGCAAAATCGGCATTAATCCCGATGAACTTACCCTTCGCTTGCCTCTTACCAACACACGCCGGGAAACCCCATGCGCGCCGGTTTAGGCATGCTTCGGATAAGACGCCACATTATTTTTGTTGGAAATTCTCGGGAGAAGGACATTCTTCTACAATTTTGTCGAGAATGGCTTCGTCAAAGAAATCGTCAATGACGACGTGGGGATAGGGCTTAGCCTCACGATATGTGTTTGAGAGTTTAGTTCGTAGAGTAGCATCGTTCAACTTCTCAAACGGTAAAGCGAAAGCACTAACCAAAGGGAATCCACAGTTCCTTTATACTCGTACGTGTCCGGCTCAAGGCGTTTGGGCATAGGGCTGCGGACCGCCCAGTTACGCTGTCGCGCCCGCATCGACGGTCATCACAGTACCCGTAATATTACGGGCCCTTTCACTCAGCAAAAAGCCGATGGCGTTCGCCACATCATCCGCCTCCGCCAATCTCTGCAAAGCGGAGCGCCGGGCGATCCTAGCGCGATCGCGTTCTTCGAGGCCAGCGGTCATCTCTGTCGCCACAAATCCCGGCGCGACGGCGTTCACCGTGATACCGACACGGCCTACCTCGCGGGCAAGAGATTTTGTAAAACCGATCATCGCGGCTTTTGTCGATGCGTAGACCGAAAGACCATTGTAACCGGTTGAACCAACTATCGACGAAACGTTGATCACGCGACCCCTACCCTCCGCCATCATACTTCGGACAATGTATTTAGTGAGTATGATTGGCGCGCTGACATTGATCCGCAATAATTGTTCTATTTCTGAGTTATGCATCGTGGCGAGGACGCCTTCCGTTCCAATCGCCGCATTGTTGATTAGGCCATACGGGACACCGTGTTTTTTCTTCACCATCGCAACGAAGTCTGGTATGCCTTGAAGATCAGCGAAATCAAACGGCATGAAAGCTATTTTGCCTTCATGTTCCGCAATTTCCTTTTGCAGCTCAGTGGTTTCGCGACGTGCTATCGCGATGACGCGGTAGCCCTCGGTAGCAAGCATCCTGGCGGTTGCGAGCCCGAGCCCGCGGCTGCCCCCGGTCACGATTACACTATGCATGGTTGCGGGCCAATTTACCGCTCCCCAAGACATCCAGGGAGGCGACAAAATCGATCACGGCGGGGATTTTATGCCGCTCCAGCCGTTCTCCGCAGACCGCCAGGATCTCGCTTTTCAAGACCGCATCCGCTTGAATAGGCTGCAATTTCCCATCCAAGACAACATAGGCCGTGATGATGTTGCCCATGATTGGATTTCGCCGTGCCCGAACGAGCGACATGCTCACGCGCGGATGGAGGTTGATAACACTTTCGACTTCCTCGGGATGCACCTTCAAGCCGCCAATATTGATCACGCCGGCGCGGCGGCCCTTGAAATAGTATCGGTTATTCTGCAGTTCGATCAAATCATCGGTATCGACAAAGCCATCCTCATCATGGAGCTTAAGATCGCCTCGGCCGATATAACGAAGCGCTGTTCGCCGCGATCGCACCCGCAGGGATCCGTCCTCTACGCGAAGTCCGACTTGGTCATTCTCTTGGTCATTCTCATTGATAAAAGATGCCGGAAAGCCTTCCTGCTCATCGGTCACTTCGAAGGCAACGCCGGCCTCTGTCGAAGCGAATGCGTGCACGATGCGTGCCTCGGGGTAAGTAGCGCGTAGGCTTTCAAGAATGGCCCGATCCGCAATTTCGCCTGAAAGCCGGATATAACGCAGGGATAGGAGATTGGCGTGGGGGCTCATCAATAAGCGCCGCCAATGTGAGGGTGTCCCGGACATGTGGGTAACGCCCGCCGCCTGGCAGCGCCGGAGAAAATCAACTTGAGGCTCATCGGGTTCAGAGATGACGAGCGTGTGGGAGCCACTGACGGCGCGCAGAAAAATCTGCATCCCGCCGAAACGGCGAATATCGTAGAATGTCGCCCAGGACACCCTTGGTTCTCGGGCTGGCGGCTTTTGAATTGCCCCCAGCAAGTGCGTCAAGGTATGGGCAACGAGCTTTGGCGGTCCCGTCGTTCCGGACGTCGGCAAAACCCATTCCGTTTTTCCGGCGAAGCTTTGCCGGTCGGCGTCCGCTGGCGCGGGCTGCCCGCAGAAGTAATGGGGTAGGCCGCTGCCGTCATCGACACTCCCACCGTCATAAACAACCGCGTCAACCTCTGCTTGCTTGATCACCGAAGAGAGAAGAAAGGGGGTGAAATCTGGTGGGCAGATAACGAGGCGGGAGGCGATTCCATCGAGTTCTATAAGAGCTGTCGCGCTAGCAAGCTGGGATTTTGGCGCGATGAGGACCGATTTGCCGTGCAATTCCTTTCGGGCCCCCGCGAGGCACGTACCAGTGAGGAGATCACGGTAGGCAAAAGCCGCCCCCGTGCTTTGCAGCGATCCGGCTGCCTCAGCTTCCGAAGCGATCAGAATATCGCGCAAGCAAAAATCAGGCATGCTCATACTGCCTGATGAAATCACCGAGAGTGACTGGAAACTGCACATCCTCGGAGGCGGTAAAAGGATCCTTCCCGAGTTCATCTTCGAGACGGGCAACGATGATGGCGAAACATAAAGAATCGAGCCCCGATTCGAAAAGAACAAGATCATCATCAAGGCGCGTGAGCTTCTTGTTTTGCTCTTCCGCAACGCGCTTAAATTGCGAAATGACCGTGGTTCGTATCTCAGACACTGTGTAGCCTCCTTATTGCTGATGGCTTACCATGGCTTGCTGCCGGATGCCGGTCAGCGTTGCCATCGGTGTGATCCGATTTCGATCGTGATCGACAAGCACCCGTGCCGCCGCAGTTTTTATGAAAATCGGTTTCATAGATAGTTAACTTAAATTAGTTGTCGCATTCTTTAATGTCAAAAACCAAAAAAAATGGTTTCAGTAAAAGTGAAATCGCCAATGCGTGGAGGACGCGGCCCTCGATAATACCTACGCCCGTGGCCCGACACCTGACCCGAGAAATGAATACCTTTTACCCCAGGCAATGGGCTGGGCGCATCGAGCCGAACAAATACACCCCCCCGTCTCAACAAGGCACGGCCAATGGCGCCGGCGTAATTAGCAAATTCTTGCAGCTCTCGACAGTAGATGAGCTGTAAGGTCGGTAGGAGCCCGCGAAAGCTGCGGCGATGCATGAAGAGAAAAGGGCTGAATTTGTCGCCCTGCCTCACGATGAGAGCTACACAACCGCAATGGATATGAGTAATGAGAAGCTCACGCTCTTCATTGCCTAAGAATTGACCATAATCGCGAGCGATTTCAAATTCCTCGACTTTCGCATCGATGGCCTTTGGGCTCAAAACGGGAATGGCGATCATCTCGCCGTCACAATAACTTTTGAAGCTCTGCACTTCTATCATTGGCCAGGTATGGGAATCCGCCGATATATTGAAATATGTGACGTTGGAATGGCGAGTTGCTTTTGAATTCAATAATCCCGCATAGCCTCGGTATAAAGGCTCGACGTACCAGCTCGACAAATTGCAAAAGATAAATGATTCACCTTCGATGTTACGCTCGGAGAAGATTAAAAGGACAAGACCGACTTTCTTTTGACCATGCTCGAGTAGATAGCCGAAGCGCGGATATAAAGGAGGGGCTTTACGCTCACTAAGACGCTGCAATGCGCGCCTCCAGTAGGCCGGCCTGCGCTTTGGAAATCCTTTCGATAGTAACTCAACCACATCCTCGATGTCGGAGCTCTGGATTTGCCGTATCTGGATCTGCGGTATTCGTTCATCGACCATTTTAATTTTCGAGACCTCAGATGTTCTCCCCGGGATACAATTGCCCCGCTCATATAGCCTGATGAAATCGCCGAGTGTGACTGGGAAATTTACGCCCTCCGAAGCATTGAAAGGATCTTTGCCTAATTCGTCTTCGAGTCGCGCAATGACGACAGCCACACATAACGAATCAAGTCCCGATTCGAAAAGAACAAGATCATCATCAAGGCGCGTGAGCTTCTTGTTTTGCTCTTCTGCAACGCGTTTAAATTGTGAAATAATCACCGCTCGTGTCTCGGACACTCTTTCTTGTCCTCACTCATTGCTTGCCATGGCTTGCTGCCGGATGCCGGTCAGCGTAGCCATCGGCGTGACCCGATCGGGATCGATCTTTAAATGAATGATGGCCGGCTGGCGGGAACGCCGTGCCGCCTCGAATGCTGCCGGGAATTCGCTCGTCCTTTCAACCATGACGCCGAAGCCGCCAAAGGCTCGCGCATACGCGGCGAAATCCGGGTTTTGCAGATCCGTTGCTACAACGCGACCAGGAAAATTACGCTCTTGGTGCATTCTGATGGTGCCATAGCTTCGATTATCGCAAACGACGACAATAATTGGGAGCTCATATTGAACGGCTGTTGCAAATTCTTGCCCATTCATCAGGAAGTCGCCATCTCCATTGATGGATATGACGGAGCGGTCAGGATAAAGCCGTTTTATCGCAACCGCCGCAGGCACGCCGTATCCCATGCTTGCCGATGTTGGAGCAATGTGACTCGCAAAACGGCGAAACCGGAAAAACCTATGGATCCAGGAGGCGTAATTGCCCGCGCCATTGCAGATGATGGTCCCTTCCTCGCAATTGTCGCGAAGCCAAACCATGACTGCGGCAAGATCGGCCTCGCCCGAGGGCACGACCGTTGTCGAGAAAGCGATATAGTCCTCATGCGCGCCGTCCGTGTGCGCACGCCATCTAAGCTCGTGTGGAGAGGGTAATTCTTCAAGTGCTTGAACGAAAGGACGCGGCGAGGCGCAGATCGCGAGACTGGGCTGATAAAGGCGGCCAATTTCCTCGGCATGCGGAAAGACATGGACAAATGTCATGCGTGGGGTCGGAATATCAAGCAAGCGGTAGCCCTGCGAGGGGATCTCTCCGAGCCTTCCACCCAGCAGAACGATGAGATCGCTGTTTTTCACGCGCTCAACGAGCTTGGGATTGGCATTCAAGCCAAGATCGCCAGCATAACACGGATGCAGCGCATCAAAGAGCGGGAGGCGGCGGTAGCTCGTGGCAACAGGCATATAAAACTTCTCGGCGAAGCGTCGCAGCGCGAAAGTTGCTTCTTCATCCCATCTTGTGCCGCCAACGATGAAAAGCGGCCGGCTAGCGTCTCCAATGAGTGAGGCGAGCTTGCGCATTTCTTGAGGGCCTGGCGCTGTCTCAACGACCCGCACGGGAGGAGCGTATGACCAAGGCACGCTTTCTTCGAGCATATCCTTGGGCAGGGACAACACAACGGGACCCGGCCGGCCGGCGCCGGCGGTGTGAAATGCCCTTGACACGAATTCGGCCATGCGCGCGCCGTCGTCGATTTCGGCCGTCCATTTTGTCTGGCCGCCGAACATGCTCCGGTAATCGACCTCCTGGAAAGCTCCCCGCTCGCGAAGCGAGCGCTCGACCTGTCCAATAAATAAAATAAGCGGCGTCGAATCGTGCTGCGCGACATGGATGCCGGCGAAGGCGTTCGCCGCGCCAGGGCCGCGCGTCACGAAACATATCCCGGGTTTGCCCGTCGCCTTGCCGTAGGCATCTGCCATCATCGCGGCGCCTGCTTCATTGCGGCAGACGGTCAGCGCCACATTTCTTTCATAAAAGGCGTCGAGGACTGAAAGATAGCTCTCGCCAGGCACGCAAAATACATGATCGACGCCATTGACGATCAGCTGATCGACGAGCACACGCGCCGCCGCAGTTTTGATGAGCATCGGTTCCATGGTAGTAACTCAAATCAGCTGGTTTATTTTAGCATCACCAACCAAGAAAAATGGTTTCAGTAAAAGTGAAATCTCCGATATGCGGAGGATGGGGTCCTCGAAAATATCTAAGCCCATGGCCCGCGAGATAAATGCCACTTACCCCCGGCAATGGGCCGGGGGCGTCAAGCCGGAAAAATAAAACGCCACGTCTCAGCAGGGCGCGCCCGATCCTGCCGGCATATTCAGAAAATTCTTGCAAATCCCGGCAGTAGATCAGTTGCAAGGTTGGCAGGAGTCGCCGGAAGCTACGGCGATGCAAGAAGAGAAAAGGGCTGATCTTATCACCCCGCCTAACGATTAAAGCTATGCAGCCATAAGCAACATGGGAAATTAGAAGCTCCCGCTCTTCCTTGCTCAGCGCCGGGCCATAATAGCAATCTGTCTTAAACTCTTCCACATTCGCTCTTGAAACTCTCCTGCTCAAAGCTGGAACGGCGATGATCTCGCCTTCACAATACCGCTTAAATCCCTGCGCTTCGATCGTTGGCAGAGTATGGGCCGAGGGCGACATATTGAAATAAGTCACATTCCTATCGCGGGTTGCCTTTGAAATCAGTAACCCTCCGTAGGCACGGTACATAGGCTCTACATACCAGCATGATAAATTGCACAGGATGCATGGTTCGCCGTCGGCAGTTCGCTCGGAATAGATTAAGATAATAAGACCAACTTTTTTTTCACCGTGCTCGAGCAGGTAGCCGAAGCGCGGATAAGAGGGAGGGGCTTTGCGCTCACTCAGGTGTCGAAATGCACGCCTCCAGTAACCTTCCGTGCGCTTTCGAAACCCCTTTAACAATAAAGCGATCAAATCATCGATGTCGGCGCTCTCGATTTGCCTTATGCGAATCCCCGATGCTCGGTTATCTATCATTTTGATTTACCAGATGCCGCGATGCACTTTGGCGAAATCGCGTCCCTTGGCCGGATCAAGTGTGCAATTGCAGCTGAAACGACTCCCTTAGGCGCGCCGTATCATGGGCAAATTCCCAGTAAAGCGCTCTCGCTTTTTTGTAAACTGGACCAGGGCTAAGATATCTTTCATCGATGCGCGTGATTGGAGCAACTTTCTGGAAGTTGCCCGTCGAGAAAATCTCTTCAGCGGTTTTGAAATCGTCATACTTCAGCGTTGCCTCCACGATTTCGACGCCTGTTCCGCGCAGAAGCCCGATAACCCTCCGGCGGGTAATGCCGTCAAGAAATGTCCCGTTCGGAAACGGAGTGAAGACAACGCCGTCGCGCACCATAAACACGTTTGAGTTTGCGAATTCCGTGACGTTGCCAAGCATGTCCAGCATCAGACAGTTGTCGTATCCGCGTTTGGCGGCCTCGATGAGGGCGCGCGCGCCATTGGCGTAAAGGCAGCTCGCCTTTGCTTCGACGGGTGCCGTCTCGGTGGTCGGGCGCCGGTATGGCGAAAGTGTAATTGCTAGGCCGCGCGGCTCCGGCATTGGCGCCTCATAGATCGTAAGGCACCAATTGGTCGAAGCGGGATCGAACCGAACCCCGCCGCCGAGCCCCTCCTCTGCCCAATACATAGGCCGAATATAGAGCTGAGCGTCGAAGGGAAAACGCCGTAATCCGTCTTCGACAAGCTCTGCCCATTGCTCCAAATTCACAATGGGGTCGAGCAACATAAAGGCCGCGGAGCGATTGACTCTCGCAAGGTGAAGGTCAAGATCGGGGGTGACCCCTTCGAAAGCCCTGGCGCCATCGAAAACCATGGATCCAAGCCAAGCGCCATGCGTGCGAGGCCCGAGAATGGGTACATTCCCTTCCCACCAAGATCCTTTAAAGAATGTCCACGTCCCCGATATGTTGCGAGGACTGGGTGTTGAAAGTGTCATTTATGCCTCGGAAAATTCATCGTTTTAAGGCATCTAATGCTTCAGCTAGGGCCCGCTTAGCGATTGCGGGGCACATCTTCAAAGAAAATGGAACGGTGAACGGAATCCGGCCATGCCGAGGTTTCAAGGCCATGTATCGCGAATAAGGCGATGGCAAGCCGGTCGATGCCGAAAGCGATGCAGCCTGTGTGCGCGGCTTTGCTACCTTGCAGATTGAGGCCCCAGACGGTGCCAAAATGTTCCCTGTGATAATTGAAGCTCATGCAGGCCGTTGGACGCTCTTCCGACCGCACCGGGATTAGCAGCTCATATTTGAGAGCTTGATCAAGCTGGATCTCGGCGCGAAGTTGGCCCGTGCGACCGAAAAACGGATCGCTGGCGAAATCGACCTTATAGGGGAGGCGGAGATCATCCGCGATGCTCTTCGCGCGCTCCATCCACGCGTTACGGAACTCCTGGATCTGCTCCGGCGTGCCAATCCTCACATATTCCCGCATCCTGAAAGATTGCAATCTATCGAGATTGCGCGAAGGCTCGTGGCGGAAACAATCGGCGGCGACATCGAATATGTAGCCTTGCGCGGGCACCTCGCCGCGCGCCGCCGCGATGGGATAGACCGGATAGCAAGCCGCTGGACTCAAAACGAGGTCCGAGGAGGTTGCCTCCTTTGCCCAGTCGCTGCCAAGTTTGATACGCTTAACGGCAGAGAGAATTTCTTTCTCGCTTCCGTGCAGCGAGCATACGCATCCAAGCAGTTGAGGGAAGCTGTCAAGATAGCCCGAACTCTCAAGCTGGCTTCGGCTCATCACGGGCGGAAAGCGAAAGGTCTCTGCTTTGGGAGGTGAATGGCGCGTCAAGAGGCGCTGCAAGCCAGCGACCACATCCTCGTACTCTTTCGTCCTCGCATAGACTCCATCAATCCCCATAGGGCGGAACAACGACTCAAAAATGTCAGCTTCGCTTGCCGTGGTGATTGGTTCTCTAACAGCGGTATTCATCGACGATTGCCCTCTATATTCCTGCACAGCCCAGCCGGTGATTAGCTTCGGCCGAACTGCTCGGGCACACCCCCGACGAGTGCGGCAGTAGCCACGTTGGAAAGAATTCGATTATTGTTGATCATAATGGATGATGAAAGTATATCTCGAAGCGAACGGCCGATACTGAACTCGCTATCGTTGCGATAACCAGCAATGCCGCAAGCTTGAAAGGCTTGCATGACTGTCGAAATTGCTAATTCAGAAGCGCCCACCTTGAGGAGATTCAGCGAAGTCTGAAAGCCGATGTCGTCTAAGGCATCCGGGTCGTTGGCCCGAGTGGCAAAATCCGCCAGGGCCGAAGATAAAAGATTCATCAGCGTCATTAATGAAAGACGAGCCTGTGTCGCGAACGGAGCTCCGGGCGGGAGATTTCCTTTTGCGGCGCGCGATACTTTCCGCACAAAACCTTGCGCCCGTTCGACGGCGCCGGCGGCAACCCCCGCCCAGCAAGCTCCCCAAAGAAGATGCGTGACTGGTACCATCGTCTGCCTATGAATGCGCTCGTAGGGCTCACTTAGGACTTGCTCGCGATGACCCGATGCTTCGAGATGAAACCCCTCGCTGCAGGTCCCCCGCATGCCAAGGGCATCCCAGTGCCCAGTATGTTTCAACTGATATTGATCCTTGAAAATGAGGATGAGGACTTGGTCCGTCGGAAGCGATTCACTAGATTTGCGCGCCGTTGAAACAATTGCACCCGCATCTCTCCCGTAAGATATAACGGTCGCCTCACGGCTAAGGGACACATGATCATCGTTCCAAACTATCGGGGATGTGCTTGACCGGACATTGGCGCCGCTTTGTCCCTCCGTGGTGGAAGACGCGACAAGCACCTGCTCGTCGGCGATCCTACGCATGTATTGTTCGAAATTCTTATCTTTATTCGGATGACGAATGAGACATGCGATACTCGCTTGGTGCATGGCGTAGATCATTGCCGAGGAAGAACACACACGCCCCAGCGCATAACAGATTTCAGCGGCATCCGCGATGCTTGCGCCCTCGCCACCCCACTCCTTGGGCAAGAGAAAACCAAGAAGGCGCTCTGCGCGCAGCGCGTCAAATGCTTCCCTGGGAAAGCGCCCTTCGCGGTCAGTCTCTCCGGCACTGCTTTTCGCGGCGGCGACGGCGGTTTGGACGCGAGCCAGCATTTTGCTAACGGGCGCGGCAGTAGCCCCAAGGGCTGTTTCCTCTTGTTGTGCGGCCGAGTGGAAGCTTGAAGTTGCCATGCATGCCTCTCTTCAAAAGATTTTCCAATGAATTACTATCTACTTACTCAAATAAGCCTAAACGCAGCCATGTGGCTTGGTCTTTGCTGAGCTGCTGCGCTCTGTGGACTGATAAACAATTATAATTTCAAAATTAATTTCTTTAAATTACTCTGATTTTTCTCAAAAGTCCCGCACGGGTTAATCGTTGGCGCCAACCGTACGTATTTCTTACACGGGAGAACGTTTTTTGCAATTCTCAACTAGCCGGAAAGCTCACAAACGAGTTTATTTATGCTCTGGATGGATCGGAAATGCGCAGGATTGAGGTTGGCGCCAGGCACTGTCACATCGAACTCCGCTTCAACCGCTAGCAATAGATTGACCATATCCATAGAGGTCAGACCGAGGTCGGCAAGGTTTTCGTCCGGAGAAATAAGCCGGTCCCGTGGCGTGATCTTCACGAATGTCCGAACGATCAACTCGATCCGTTGCTGAGTGGTTAGGTTCGCTATGTCCATGTTATGCAGGCCTCTCGATCATTTCGGAAGAATGAGGAGACAGAATGTGAGAACAAACTCTAAAATATATTGGATTACTCTTTATCACAAGCCGCTTGAGACCCGGTCAAATTGGTCGTTGCCTAAGGAGGGGCGCTCTTGCTGACGCGCGCTCACCTGCTCGAAGATTAGAGATAGCCAATTCCGATACAGAGCGATTGCGCTTGGTGACCATTTTTTTTCAAAAGTTTCATTTGACAAAATCTCGTTCAGCAGGCTTTCCAAATTGCAAGGATGCTTGGCAACCGCTTTAGCTTTTATGGTCTCGAGCCGTGCTGAAGCCGGCGCGGAGAAATAACAGAAAGGCTCACCCGGATAAGTATCACGAACGCCGTTCAAATAGCGGATAACATCGCGCCGGTATTCGCGCGATAGTGTATCTCCGCTATATTCAGGATGGCCTTGCAAAAACAAAAACACGCTCGGCTCGGCACGCCAGAAAGCGTCAACTCCCGCAAGATCCGAAAAGGAGGATATAGTGTATCCGGCGCTCTCCAGCTCCTCCCGCGGAAGACCATTATAGCGTGAATGCGGGACGAGAATTGATGGCCCAGTCCCACGCATCGCCCAGTCGTCTCGGGTCGTATTAAAGGAATATATGCCGCTGATTTTCTCCTTGCTCGGACGCCGGAAGATGCCATCGAGACATTGCACGGCGGCGTGGGCGGCAAGGCAAGACCAAATCGCCGAAAACGTATGACACCGCGCCCACTTGACGAGGCGCGCCAACTCCGGCCAGTATGGTTCGTCGCTTAACGACGGAGCTCGCGGCTCAGTCCCAGTAACGATCAGCGCATCCGCCCCGCGAGAATATAGCCCGCCGATATCCTCGTGCGTTTCCTGAAGATAGCTGCGCATTTCTTCGCCGCGTGGAATCCCTGGAAGCGTGTAGCAGCGCAAGTGGAATGGAAAACGATCCGCCGCCGCAACTTCTATAATCCCTTTGAATTGATCGAAGGTTGCCTTGACAGCGGCGTCAGGCATATTGTTGACGAACGCAATTTCTATGCCACGCTGGCGATTCCATACCGCTTCGATGGAAGCCCTGCCTGGCACCGCGGCCGCTTCCTCAGTGCCAGCCTCAAATTTAACGAGCGCGTCCATCTCACCAATCCTGATCAAATGCAAACCGTTTCTGGACGGGTGCCTTTTTCGCGCAAGCCCGCGTGGCTCAGCGCGTGGTCGAGATCGCCGATTATATCGTCGATATGCTCGATGCCAATGCTAAGCCTGATCATTTCGGGCTTAACGCCAGCATCGGCCTGCTCTTTCGGCGACATCTGACGATGCGTTGTCGAGGCCGGATGGCAAGCGAGTGATTTCGCGTCCCCGATGTTGACGAGACGCTTGAAGAGAGTGAGCGAATCATAAAATCTTTTGGCTGGCTCAAGCCCGCCCTTGACACCAAAGGTTAAAAGTGATGGCGCCCGCCCGCCAAGATACTTTTTAAGTAAGTGGTAGTAGGGATGATCGGCGAAGCCAGCATAGTTGACCCAGTCGACGCGGCCGTCGGCGCGCAAAAACTCAGCCACTTTCCGCGCATTCTCAACGTGACGCTCGATACGTAATGAAAGGGTCTCAAGACCCTGCAAAAGGAGAAATGCACTAAAGGGAGCAAGAACAGCTCCCGTTGTCCGCTGGTAGACACTGCGAGCCCGGCCAATATAGGCGCCGCGGCCAAAATGATCGGCATAGATAAGCCCATTGTAGGATGGATCAGGCTCATTAAACATTGGAAAACGCAAAGGATAGTTTTGCCAAGGAAACGTGCCGCCATCTATCACGACGCCACCGAGCGCCGCTCCGTGGCCGCCCATGAATTTGGTCATCGAATGAACAACGATATCCGCGCCGTGCTCAAAAGGGCGCAGTAAAACGGGCGTAGCGACGGTGTTATCGACAATCAATGGAACGCCGTTCGAATGAGCAATATCGGCCAGTGCCCTTATGTCGCAGACATTGCCGGCCGGATTGCCGACGCTTTCGCAAAATACTGCTTTCGTATGCTCGTCGATCGCGCTTGCGATATCGTCTGGCTTCTCGCTTGCAGCAAAGCGCGCCGAGCTTCCTTGCCTAGGCAGGATATGGGCCAAGAGAGTATGAGTGGTTCCGTAAAGTTGCGGGGCAGCCACGATATTGCCGCCATGATCGGCGATATTTGCAAACGCGTAATAGAGGGCGGCCTGGCCGGTTGCCACGGCCAGCGCTCCGGCTCCGCCTTCAAGCTCGGTAATGCGGCGCTCGAGAACAGCGGTGGTCGGGTTTGCGATGCGGCTGTACCTGTATCCCTCAACTTCCAGGTCGAACAAGGCAGCGGCGTGGTCGGCGCTATCGAACTGATAGGCAACGGTTTGATAAATCGGCACGGCAACGGATTTTGTCGCCGGGTCGTTGTCGAAACCGCCGTGAACCGCTATCGTCTCTATCTTCATTCCGCTCTCACAAACCCCTGCGCTCCGGAATGTCGCCGGACGACGCCTTCCCCTCTAATGCGAAGGCTGAGCAAAGTAATTAAGCTTCAGTTTAAAGCACACTTTCAATTTACCTTGCATCGCCCAAACGGGGCAAGCCTCTAAAGATGTTTTGCGCTAAAGGTCGCAAGAAACGGCGTTTCAAGCTAAAGCCTTGGTCGAAGGCGCGCCTGATTTGCGCGCCTCTAGGAAAGAACGCACCATGCAGCCTAGACCGTCGGCGGTCCTATGGATGGCATCGGCTTTCGCATCCGCTCTGGCAGTTACCGCGGTTGTGCTTTTGGCATATGGAACCGGTCTGCGAGGGACCGCGGCTTCGCTTGCCGCGACTGGCAGGCTATCATTCCTGTTATTTTGGGCCGCTTACACGGGCGGCGCGTTAAGAACTCTATTTGGCGGGGTATTCCAACCCCTGAAAGAACGTGGGCGCGAGTTTGGCTTGGCTTTTGCTTCCGCGCATCTTGTGCATCTCGGCCTCGTTGGCTGGTTGTGCTGGATTGGTTACGCACCAGGTGCGAACCTATTTATCTTCTTCGGAATTCCGGCTGTTTTTGTTTATCTCCTTGCGCTTTTTTCGATCGACCGCTTCCAGCGAGCGCTCGGCCCGACCTCTTGGTGGATTTTACGAACCGTCGGAATGCATTGGATCGCTTATGTTTTTTACTTCGATTTCGCCAAATTCCCGCCGCACGCAGGAATGCGGCACATAATCGAATATTTGCCTTTCGCCATCCTTGCGGTGGCCGGCCCTAGCTTGCGGCTAGCGGCATGGGGATCGCGGCTACGGCATCGCTTACGCGACAAAAAAATTTCAAAGCTCGCAGGGCCTAAGCGTGCTGACCTGCCAACAGGGATTGGCCACCCTTGCCCAAACGGCAAAGGGAGATAGCGCCCAGCTAGACCGCCCGAACTCCATCTATAGCATGTAATGTAATTTAATTTATAAAATTGGGACGGCCCGACTCGCCACGAAGAAATGCACCCACGCCCGCAAGCGTCGCGGCTGCGTTTCTTGAAGAGCCAACCAGAAGGTATTCAAATGCCCGTAAAATGGTGCGAGGAAGGATCCACACGATTGAGTAAGGGTTGAGACTCCAGTTGAACCTGAGATTATTCCTCGTCTCGAGGTAAACCGCGATGCGAGATCGATCTTTTCGCTTAATTGCCGATCCAATGGTCGTTCCGTATTTGTGGGGCACGATTGAACTGTCGGCACGGACAAGTAATCCCGCTTTCTTGGCGCGCATGCCCCACTCGAGGTCTTCGTAGTAGAGAAAGTAATCCTCTTTTATATACCCAATTTGATCAAGGCCAGCTCTCGTTACATAGATGGACGTTCCCGATGGTGAATCGATAGCCGTCCCGCCGCCAGGAGCGGTGTGCTCTTCAATGCGTTTGCCCCCATCGACATGGACCGCATTGCCGCGCCACCATCGCCACAACATGCCACGCGTCATCACATAATCGGTGCGCCGATAGTCAACAATCGTGCTACTGGCCATGGCGCCACGCTGACCGGCACAAGCCGTCCGTAGCGCGGAAAGCGCTTTTGGATGAGGCGTTGTATCCGGGTTGAGAATCCAAAATGCCTCCCAAAAGGGAAAAGGCCGCAATCGTTCGAGCCAGCTGTTGATTCCCCCACCGTAGCCAAGATTGTCAGTTGCTTCGGCAACAGCAACGAGGCGTCGCTTTTGAGCCGTTTCGAGCATTGAGTAGCGCTTGTGACGTGGACCCTCGCCTATAAGTTTTGTCAGCTGGTGCTGCGGCAGAGCTACACAGGGACCGCCGGGTGCGATTAAGCCCTCTACCAACGCATCGAAAGCTTCGGCGCCGCCATTTTCCACGATGAAAATGCCGATTTCCCCACACTCAATTAGATCCACCAGCGATGCGACGCACTCTTGGACATCCCAAGTATTTTTGTAATTTACAATAACGATCGCTGTTGCCAATGCCAGAGGCCCTTTTCCAAAAAACGTGACCAATTCATTGCTTGATCACATTTAACAAAATTACGCTGTTTCTCTCTCATAAAATATTGTCAAGATCGGTCTTAAGCCGCGCGTTCCGTTTAACGAAGATGGCGGGCGAAATTCATAAGTTGAAAATCTCTAGTAGTGCGTCTGGCACCGCTTCCGAAAAGAAACCATGCGCAAAAGAGCCGGGTGCAGAGGACTGCGGGACGTGATATGTGTCAGACTTGCATCTTGGCCCCTTTTTTGAACGCTTATTGATAATCTATGCTTCCCCTTGTTTCCGTGATCATTCCTCATTACAACACACCAGTGGCTTTGCAAGAATGTGTTTTGCAGCTTCAGCGGCAGACTTTTTCAAAAAGCCGTTTCGAGATCATTGTCTCGGATAATAATTCTCCTTGCGGTTTGAATGCTGTTCGAGAGGCCGCGCCTGGAACGAAAGTCATCCACGCGAGCGAGCAAGGCGCTGGTCCAGCTCGCAATGCTGGCGTCGCCGTTGCCAGAGGCGAGGTTCTGGCATTTATCGATGCCGATTGCTTGGCGAGGACCGACTGGATCGAAAAGGGCGTTGCCGGACTGAAAGCCTATGATTTCATCGGCGGACGGGTGATCGCGACGAGCGAGGACCCGCTTAATCCCAATCCAGTTGAAGCCTTCGAAGTGGTCTTTGCGTTCGATTTCGAGCGTTACATCAACAAAGTTGGGTTTACCGGCACTGGAAATATGTTCGTGTGGCGGAAGGTTTTTGCGGAGGTCGGGCCATTCAAAAACGCAGTTGCGGAAGATATGGAGTGGTCTTTTCGTGCTCGCGCCGCCTCCTTTAGGCTCGGCTATGTAGGGGACGCAATCGTCGAACACCCGGCGCGCAAAAGCTGGTCCGAACTCATTGGCCGCTGGAAGCGGATGACTGCCGAGGAATATCTCCTCTATAGGGAAAAGCCGTATTTTTCGGCTAAGTGGCTGCTGCGTGTTGCCCTCATGCCAGCCTCGATTGCCCCCCACGCTTGGCGTATCCTCACGACACCGAGGCTGCACGGCCTGCGGTCTCGCTGGGGGGCCGTCAAAGTCTTGGCCCGGCTTCGCTTATGGCGAGCAAAAGAAATGTTATCCCTGTATTTGAGATCGGTTTAGCCCACTGCTCGTGCCAAGCACGAGGTGGCCCGAACGAGCGAAAGCGAGACACCGGCGATTGGAAAGCGGGTGCCATGATGCCAATTATTGATGTTTATCCGCAAACTCTGGAGGTGCGTGTCGCCATGGGTAGCCTGCTGCAGCCTTCTCGTAGGCGTAATGATAGAGGGCGCGCATATAGGCCTGATCGAAGTCTTCCTTGTGCTCGGCATGAAAATCGTCGCCAATATAGGCGAAGTTGAAGCTTGCTCCTTCGCGTTGTGAGACCAAGTACATGCGATAGAGATCTCCTATGCCATTATAACTAATTAGCGTCGACACCGCTTTTTCGGCAATCGGCAGGGTCAATCTATCGACGTCGCTCCATTCGGGCTTCAGGCGGGAATTTCGGATAATATATGCGGCGACGCCGTGTCTTCGATATCCTGTTTTCTCTAGGGCCACGTGAATATTTACACTTGGCGGAATGAGGAACGCCTGGCTAACGGCGCCCCCATCGACATGCATCTCTTGGTATCGCGTGCCATCCACCTCGACGTCGAACATGACGGGCGGAAAAGCAGCGGGAATCGACGCCGACGCGAGCAAAATGTGGCGGATGAGATCGAGCGCACGAGGGCTACCGCTCGCGGCGATAGCCCCGATGTTCCATAAGACCGGCCGTCCCGCATCGAGGTCCGTCGTCTGGATGATCAGCAACCGCCCTTTCTCATATTCGGCCGCGATCTGAGCGATAAAGTTGGCGTCAACATAGCGGGAAATAGTTTCGTAAAGCGGCGTCGTGGAGGAGAGCGCATCCTCGGTGAGCGCAGCCAAAACGAATCGCCTTTCATAAATTTTCGAGGGAGTTGCGTTTGTATAGACGTCGGTTAAGGCGGCATCGTAGTCTGACCCAAGGAATGCGAAAGGTGCGATCAGCGCGCCAGTACTCACTCCCGTGACGAGCTTAAACTTTGGACGATTGCCGTGAGCAGTCCAGCCGGCCAGCAATCCCGCGCCAAAGGCACCGTTGTCTCCCCCGCCAGAAAGCGAAAGCAGATACGCCGTCGGTAACGTACCGCCCTGGCCAACGCCATGAGCTTTTGCTTCGCGAATAAGCGCGCGTCCCTGCTCCGCAGAAATCGCGTCCGGCTGATCGGTGAAAAAACGGGCATTGTGAATGCCCAGGACGGTCGCATGCTCCCTATCGACAGATGGAACCGCTGAACCACGTTCAAGGTTGGCGCAGGCAGAAAGCGAAACGCAAATCGTGACCAGAAAACCGGTGAGCCCGCTTTGCGCCCATTCACGCATTTGCTTCGGGCTTGCGTGCATAGGTCAATACTTCGATGCTTCAATCTAGCGTTACGTCAATGTTCGCAGACTTCTATGGCTTCGCCCCGCAGTCAAGACATCGAGTTGGATTAAAACGCGGCGAGGATGCGATTTTTAGCGGGAAGCGATAATTAAGCAACACCATGCCCTGGTAACAAGGCCCCTAATAGAATGGAAGCGCAAGGCCAGAGTGGTCATCCGCCGGAGGGTGTGAACTTGTTAAAGTGATTTCGGCTGTTTTCCGGACAAACGCTTCATTAAACCTCGAACTTGCTCCGCAATTAAGGGAAGCGCCTGTTCCGGCGCCGCGTGATCGGTGTCGTGAATATGCCAATATTCAATGCGACCTGGATCATTGGTTTCAGGCCATAAAGGAAATCGTTCCCGCATCAGCGGCAAATGTTCCGATTTTTTCAGTGCGACAATATGATGAGCCGATGCCAGATCCGAGATCGCAAGCTGCATCGGCATCCGCGCCAAAAGCGGATGGAGACTTATGCCGTGTTTTTGCAAGGTCTCTACAACTGATATCGCGATCGGACCTACATTGCTGATCCCGAGATCCACAGCAATTCCTCTCGATACTGCCTTCCAGCCTGGGCACTGGGCCGGTGCTTCGAAATTGAATAACTCTTCAGCGAAGCGGCTCCGATAATAATTACCAGTGCAAAGAAAGAGAACGATATTCATCAACGGGTCATGTCGATCGAGACCGGTCCCAGCACCTGGAAGCTCGTGAAGGCGAAGACGCTCAATGCATCCACTTTTCCGATGCGGAATCAGCAACGGTGACCATGGCTACCGGAATATCCAGGCCAAGCCAAGGAAGCTCCGCGACAGCGCCTTTTGAACGCAATGGTGTCACCGTCACACGCAAGGGAGAACGGTCCAGGCTCCGCCGAATCCAAGTCTTTCCGCCGGGTCCGTCAGGAATATGAACTTTACGCGCGCATGAGGCGATCAACGCTTGCAAGGTGTCTGAGCCGTCGGCGCTTTCAAGGCAGCCGGCCTTGACAGCCATACCGCGCTTTGAATTTAACAGCCTTCGCGCCGTCGAATTAGCGAACAGCACCCTTGCGGCAGCATCCACCAGCATTACGCCACGGGTCACCCGCTCAAGTTGGTCCGGTGCCGTATCATGAGTGAGATCCCGCAGCTGAAGCCTTCGATGGATCTGAACGGCTCGGTAGACATGCCCCAGCACGGCCTCGAACATTTGTGCCTGTTTGGGCGACATGTCATCCTTGCCCGGCGCATTGCCAACGGTAATCATTGTCGAAATTTCGTTTCCAACGAATAAATTTGCGCCTATGGCGGCGGTTCCGAATTCGGCCGGGCGCATCCACTCGTTGAAAAAGGGACTAGCGATGAGGTCTCTGCGCGAGATGAGGCTATCGGTCCAAAATATTTCTCGCACCGGCTTTTTGACCGTATGCGGCCACAGCGGATTATGGAAGGCCCAATAGTTCTTGAAAGCCCCATCCATGGCCGGGTCGCAGCGCGGCGCAAGGGATTCAAAGGTGCGGGCGCGGCGGTCCAAGCTGAGTAAGCCAATTTGCGCGGCTCCCATGGTGTCGGCGAGCCGGATCAAAACCATCGGCCATAGCGTGCCGTCAAATGAAGCCTCGTAGATCAAGTCTATCAACGTTGAAATGTTATCTTCCCAGTTCATTGTAGAGCTCGGCTCGGCTAGATTGCTGGAACAAGGGGTCCCGTTTCACAAGGGAAGGCGAAGTTTACACCTGTTGCGCGTCACCGGTGTCGAGCAAAAGACGCACGAGCTCGGCCTGGCGATGGGTGCCCGTCTTTTCGAAAATGTTCGACAGATGTCTTTTGGCGGTCTCATTAGAAATACCGAGCCGCCGCGCCGCAGCGAGGCGGCCGTCGCCTTTCAAAATTTCGATGGCGACCCCCGACTCCGCTTCGCTCAGGCCGTAGCGAGAGCGCAGGTTTATTGCCCGCCTTTGGCGGTCCATATCGGGGTCGCTCACGGTGACAATCGCGACGGGAGCCCCATGGTTAATCCAGGGAAGGTCTCGGAGCTGAGCTTTGGAGCTCAGCGGTGTTATCATCACATGAACGGGTGAATGGGGAAGCGCCCGCGGGATTTTAAACTCTCGCCCGCAACCGTCATATGATAGAGAGTTGCGCGCGCATGAAGCAATGGCATTTTGCAAAACCCCCGGACTGCTAGCGGCCACAAGTCGACCCCTCTGAAGAAAAATTCCGGCGCCCTCATCGAGCAGTGCCCTTGCAACGGCATTCGCATAAATAACTCTCGCTGAAACATCGGCCAGCATGGCTCCCTGTTGCAGAGTTTCCAGGCGCTCCGTTGCGACCACGTTCTTAAACTCCTTGGCCCAAAGCTGCCGGCTTATTCGCACGGCACGGGAGAGGTGCGGCAGCACAGCTTCAAAGATTTCCATCTGCGCTTCAGTCACCGAGTTCTCGTTGGGCGCGTTGGAGAAACAAATCAGGGCGGAAAGTTGATCTTCGACCAACAAATTAGCTCCCGTTGTCTCAAGCCCGAATTGGGCGGGCCGCCAAAACTCGTTGTAAACCGGCGTGGTGGCAAACTCTTGCCGCGGCATGAAATCATCTAAGGTGTAGATTTCTCCTGTCGGGCGCAGAATGGCCCCTGCGAGAATCGGGTCATGAAACGCCCAATGTTTCTTGTAAGATTCCAGTAAGTCGGGATCCAAGCGTGGCGCGATCGTAGCGAAACGATTGGCACGCCGATCAAAGGAAGGCATTGCGACTTGCGGTACGCCCATCAAGTCGGCAAGGCCTATGAGTACGCCTGGCCAAAGTTCATTATCGAGGGCAGCATCGTAAATCCCGTCGATAAAGGTCTTGAGCTCTTCATCTAGCATCATGATGAGACCCTTGCGCTAGGGGCTATCTATCCGCGAGCCCGTTTTTATGGCACGGTGCGCCACGTTACAATAAACGTTTATTGTCTACAATTATAAGGAAAATTACCAATTGCAAAAATAAATAGCAATCGTCCTGCTTAGCCCGAGCCGGCACGCGCGCGTTTCCGCGCCACATCCGGCGGGTAGCCTGGGCCAGCTTCTCCCGGGGCGGCTAAGCCGTCACCCTCGGCTTGCCATCTCAGGGAAAAACGTTTTCATCATGCCTTCCGGGAAGAAGACGACGAGGCCGACCAACAGGCGGACGAGGATCGTCCATCCAGGGGCAGAAGTTGCCATTATGGCCAGCCAATCGCTCATGATCAGCCTTTGTTGATGCCGTCTTCGAACAGCACCGCCGCGGTCACGCAGCACAGCGCGACGAAGATGATTCCGGCCTCTACCGCATGCGCATATTCCCAATGCGCCCGCATGGCCTCCCAATCATCAGGGATCATGGTCCAATTGCCGGTCTCGCGGTTGATGGGATAAATTTCGGCGAGAAAGACCGCCAGGCTTGCAATGATCAAAGCCGCCGCAGCCGCCGCGAGAGAACTGCTCAAGCGATTCCCCGCGGTCAACAAAATCGCCAGCCAGACATTCGTAGCCAAAGCCGCGATGATCACGCCTGAAAAGAGCCACCAGCCGCGATAAAGACTCTGCGCGAGAAAATAGTCTTCTTCTGAAAGGTCGATCTTATTCGGCAGGCTGGCGAGATGTGCGGCGCTCGGGATCAGCGCGAGCGCGGTGAGCACAATGGCGAGCCCTGCGATGATGCGCGTTCCCATGCCTGGCTCCTCCTTCTTGGCGCTGAAGAAATAATTTCAAACATTAAAATCGGGTGCCCCATTGGCAAGCGCGCAGCTAAATCACCGCCAGAAGAGCATGAAAAGGCCGATCGCGACGATGAGCCAAAGCGCGATATGCCCGAGGCGGGCGCCGCGCGCGTGCGCCTCGCCAATTTTTTTCATCGCCGCTTCCGATAATTCAAAACCGTCCTCGGCCATGCCCTCGAGCTGAGTGATCATGTTCTCGCCGCGCAGGAGGGCAGCCGGCAGATTAGCGCCAAAGCGCGCCAATGTCGCGGCGGCACGGCCAGCATCTTGCAGTTTCCCGGCTGGGCCGAGATTTTGCTCGATCCAGGCCCCGACCACGGGCTCGGCGGTCGCCCACATATCGAGCTTCGGATCAAGCGTGCGCGCGACGCCCTCGACGACAACCATGGTTTTTTGCAAAAGCACGAGCTCGATCCTGGTCTTCATATCGAAGAGGGCGGTGATCTCGAAGAGCAGCGTCAAGAGCTTCGCCATGGAAATCTGATCGGCGGTGCGGGAATGGATCGGCTCGCCGATGGCGCGGATGGCCTGGGCGAAATCCTCGACCTTATGGATGCGCGGCACATAGCCGGCTTCGAAATGCACCTCCGCCACGCGACGATAATCGCGTTTGATGAATCCATAGAGAATTTCGGCAAGGAAGCGCCGCTCCTTAAATCCAAGGCGCCCCATGATACCGAAGTCGACAGCGGTCAAGCGCCCTTCCGGATCAACGAAAAGATTTCCTTGATGCATGTCGGCATGGAAAAATCCATCGCGCATCGCCGTGCGCAAAAAGGACTGGATGACTCGGTGGCCAAGATCCGGCAGGTTGTAACCCTTGCCCGCGAGCCCTTTGATATCCGACAAGGGCGTTCCATCGATCCACTCAAGCGTCAGCACGTCTTTCGCCGTCCGGTCCCAATCGACATGCGGAATCCGCAGGTCCGTATCCTTGGCGGTATTCTCGGCGAACTCGGAGGCGGCCGCTGCTTCGAGGCGGAAATCCATCTCCATTTTGACGGTGCGGGCCAGTGTATCGACGACCTCGACGAGCTTGAGACGGCGGGCATCGTCGATCCAGCGCTCGGCCAAACGCGCGGTGAAATACATATCACCGAGGTCGCGTTTGAAACGCCGCTCAACCCCTGGCCGCAGGACCTTGACGGCGACGTCGCGCTCCCTCTCACGATCCTTGACGCGGGCCCGATGGACCTGCGCGATCGAGGCCGCGGCCACCGGCTCGCCGAATTCGATAAAAACCCTGTCGAGCGGCTCGCCGAACGCGAACTCGATCGTGCTGATCGCAACCGCCCGTGGAAATGGCTCCATCCGGTCTTGCAAGCGTTCAAGCTGTTCGACAACCGCCACGCCAACAACGTCCGGCCGCGTGGCTAGGAATTGGCCAAGCTTCACGTAGGATGGCCCGAGTCGGCCAATCGCTGAGGGAAGATTGGCAAGGCCTCTCGGCCCTTTCGAACCGCGTTTGCCCTTCTTCGTGCTCCTCGTGGCTATGAGCTTTGCGAGTGCCAGCGGCAGGCGGCCGGCTGGCGGCACGATCGCCGGATCAACATCATTAAAAACACCGGCGCGCGCCAGCACAAAGCCAGCCCGCCCAAGGCGAAGGAGAGAGCCCAAGAAGAACAACAAAGCCCCTGCTCTAGCGTCTTTCTTCCCCGCCGCAAGCGGCAAGGATCAAACGGCAAGAGGCTCCTTGCTCCCGCGCGCGCGATTGTTTCAACAGCGTCATTTAGAGCTTCCAGCCAGAATGGATGGCGACGATGCCGCCAGAGAGACGCGTGAAGGACGAACGCTCGAACCCCGCCTCGTCGATTTGGCCACAAAACTCCTCCGCGCTGGGAAAGCGCGCTATGGACTCGACGAGATAGCGGTAGGGTTCTGCGCCACCCGCGACGAGGTGGCCAAGCAACGGGATGAACCGGAACGAATAAGCCTCGTAAAAACGGCCGAGGCCCGGCAGGTCAACATTCGAGAATTCAAGGCAAAGAAAGCGGCCGCCGCGCCGCAGGATACGATGAGCCTCGGCTAAGGCCCGGACGATGCGGGGCACGTTACGGATACCGAAGGCAATCGTATAGCAATCGAAACTATTATCGCGGAACGGTAAATCCTCGGCATTGGCCTCGATGAAGTTGAGGGTGGCCTCATAGCGCAATTTTCTGGCGCGCCGTTGCCCTTCTTTGAGCATGTCGGCATTAATATCGAGCACCGCCACCTCGGTCGAAGGTGAGCCTGCCTTGGCGACACGAAACGCGATGTCACCCGTGCCTCCTGCAACATCGAGGTGGCGAAAACGCGAGTTCTTGGGTGGCCTCACCTTGGCGGCGAAGATATTCTTCCAGAGGCGGTGCAATCCCGCGGACATGAGGTCATTCATAAGATCGTAGCGGAAAGCGACTTTATGAAAGACATCGTCGACACGGGCCTGCTTGGTCTCTAAAGCGACGCGTGAAAAGCCGAAATGTGTTTCTTCCGTCATTGCAAAAATCGCTTGAAAGAGCGGTGAATATTCGAGGCGGAGCTTGGGGGACACATAGCGCGCGGCGTTCCTCCTGGCTATGGGAGGACTGAGCCGCGGCCACGCGCAAGAGTGAAATAGAGCACATGCATGAGCGCGATAGAAAGAAATAGCCCATCAAGGGGGCTCAGATCCATCCCAAAGCCGGCGAGCGGCGGACCGCCCAACATTCCGAGCGAATAAAGCATGACGAACCCGGCGTTGGCGCTCGCCAGATCGGGCCCGCTGTAATACGAACCGATATAAGCAAGGCCGACGGCATAGAGGCTACCGACGATACCGCCCCAGACAACGAGGAGGCTGCAGAAGAGAACGAAATGCGAGGGCCCTAAAAAGGCGAGGGCAACGGCGCCGCAAAAGCCAAGGAAAGTGATTGCAGCGAGGAGCTTGCGCCGGTCCATTTGATCCGAAGCAAAGCCAATTGGAAATTGAAAAATCACATTGCCGAAGGCGAACAAGGTCACAAAAAAAGCGCCGGTCTCGGCGCTGAGATTGGCGCGAAGGGCATAGATGGGCAGAAGGCTAAGACTCGCCGCCTCGATGGCTCCGTGCAGCAAGGCTGCGAAAGTCGCAACGGGCAAGGTGGTGAAAAAACCAAGAAGGCGGCCGCGTTTTGTCTTTTCCAGCGCCGGCAGCGTGCCGCTCCAAAGGGTGATCGGCAAGGCGGCAAGCGCGAATAGCGCGGCCGCGACGAGAAAAGGCAAGGAGCCTTGCGCGCCAACGAAGCCGAGAATACCGGGCCCGATCGCAAACCCGCTGGCCAGGCACGTCATGTAAAAACCGAGCACGAAACCGCGCTGGCGAGGCGGGGCGATCGCGTTGATCCAATATTCGCTCGTCACAAAGAGCACGCTGAGGGCACCACTAAAGACGGCGCGAATGCCGAGCCAGGCCCAGTACCCACTCGTCACGGCAAAACTCAGGAGGCTAACCCCACTCGCCAGCAGAGCCAAGACGAGCAAAGTCTTGACCCTCAGACGGCTCACCAAAGCCGGGGCGAAGGCGGCGCCGGCGAGAATCGCAAAGCCGCCCGCGGTCGGGTTGAGGCCAATTGCCCAGGCGCTGAACCCTTGCTCGCCCAAGCGCAGCGCGATGAGAGTCATCGTGAGCGATAGGCCAACGCCAACGATCGTCACGGTCGCAACCGCGGAGATAAGTCCGAGGACGACCTTGCGGTCCGACTCGGCTTGCGCCTCAAGATCCGGCTCCAAGTTAACCGTCAAAGGGCCTGGCCTCTCGTTGGGAGGAATAGGTTGATTTCACGCGCGAAAGCGACCGGCCTCGGTTTAAGTTCCCTTGGCCCAGGCACGCCTTATAGGAAAAAACGCCCCGCGTCACCGCCGCGCGCTAGTTTTGAACTGCCTTCAAAGCGTCATCAGCACCAATTCCCGTGGATGCCGCAGAGCCGGCCGCTAATTGATCCTTATTGGAACCGCGTCCCCCCAGCAACGTTGATCGGGCACCATGTCCGAACTCTCATTGCGTTTCGACGCGGAACCGAGAGCCGGGGGCGCGTTCAAAGGCCTTGAGCAACGTCGAGGCCTGGCTTGCCAAGAGCCTTGACCCGAAGCTGCTGGCCCTTGTCAAGATGCGGGCCTCGCAAATTAACGGGTGTGAGTATTGCCTGCATATGCACAGCGAAGAGGCATTGCAGCACGGCGAGACCGTGCCTCGCCTCACCCTGCTCGATGCCTGGCGCGAGTCGGCACTCTACACAGAGCGCGAGCGCGCCGCCCTCGCCTGGACCGAGTCCTTGACGCGCATCGCCGAGACACACGCGCCAGATACCGATTTCAATGCGGTCCGCCGGCATTTCTCGGACGACGAGCTGGTAGCTCTATCTATTGCCATCGCCATGATCAACGCCTGGAACCGGCTGGCGATCGGCGCCCGCGCGCAGCATCCCTCGGATGTCCCCAAGGCGGCATGAGCCGACAGTAAACCGAACAAATATCAACGCAACTCGAGCAGACGAGCATTTCTCCAGCTTTCTCTCGCGCGTGGCGTGTGTTAAGCCGTGCGATCTCTTACCCGCCACGCGTAAAGACGTAATGTCGACCCGCATCGACCGCCGCTTTGAACACCTTATGCGCGAGCACCAGGCCGCCTTGGTGACATTTGTCATGGCGGGGGACCCGGACCTTGCCACGTCCCTCGATTTACTGCTGGCGCTGCCACAGGCCGGCGCCGATATTATCGAGCTTGGCATGCCGTTCACCGACCCCATGGCGGACGGCCCGGCCATCCAAGCGGCCGGGCTGCGGGCACTGGGAGCCGGCACGACACTGGCAAAAACCCTCGAACTCGTAACGCAATTCCGGCAATCCGATGACGCAACGCCGATCGTTCTCATGGGTTATTACAACCCCATCTATGTCTATGGCGTTCAGTCCTTTCTTCGTGATGCGAAGGCGGCCGGCGTCGACGGGTTGATCGTCGTTGATCTACCTCCCGAGGAAGATCAAGAGTTGTGCGAGCCTGCGCTCGCGGCGGGATTGAATTTCATCCGGCTCGCCACGCCGACGACCGATGAGCGGCGCCTTCCGGCCGTTCTCGCCAATACATCCGGCTTTGTTTACTACGTCTCGATCACCGGCACGACCGGCGCTTCAGCTCCGGACGCCCGCCGAGTCGCCACGGCGGTCGAGCGGATCAAAGCCCATACGAAGCTTCCGGTCGCGGTTGGCTTTGGCGTTAAGAATGCCAAAATGGCCGCGGCTATTGCCGCGAACGCCGATGGCGTGGTCATTGGCTCGGCTGTCGTCGAGGCCATACGAATCTCGCTCGATAGCCATGGCAAGGCGACCAACAAGAGCGTAGAAGCCGTTAGAAGTCTCGTTGCCGATGTCGCGAAGGGCGTACGGTCGGCGATGCCGCGAGAGCCTCAAGCTGGCCGGGGAGCCCAAGGCTGAATGGAAACACCGATGAACTGGATCTCAAATGTCGTGCCGCCGAGGGTCAGGTCTTTTCTGCGGCGTGAAACTCCCGAAAACCTTTGGGTGAAATGTCCTGAGTCGGGCGAGCTTGTTTTTCACAAGGATCTCGAAGCAAATTTGTTCGTAGTTCCCGGTTCCGGCTACCATATGCGTATTTCACCCAAGGCGAGGCTCGATAATCTCTTTGACGACGCCGCTTATGAAGAGATTCCAACGCCCGAAGTGCCGCTCGATCCATTAAAATTCCGCGATGTCAAACGCTATACGGATCGGCTGAAGGAATACCGCGCCAAAACTGGCACCTATGACGCCGTAAGATTGACTTTCGGCAAGCTGGAAGGCCGGGAGGTGGTGGTCGCCGTCCAAGATTTCGATTTCCTCGGCGGATCGCTGGGCATGGCCGCCGGTGAGGCGATCATCACGGGCATGACGACGGCGGTCGAGCGCCAGACCCCCTTTATTATCTTCACCGCCTCCGGCGGTGCCCGCATGCAGGAAGGTATCTTCTCGCTCATGCAAATGCCGCGCACGACGATCGCCGTCCAACGTTTGCGGGAGGCAATACTGCCCTATATCGTCGTGCTCACCAATCCGACCACCGGCGGCGTCACCGCTTCCTTCGCCATGCTCGGCGATATCCATATCGCCGAACCCGGGGCCGTGATCGGTTTCGCCGGCGCCCGCGTCATCGAGCAAACGATCCGGGAGCGTCTGCCCGACGGCTTTCAACGCGCCGAATATCTAGAAGCGCACGGGATGATCGACATGGTCATCAAACGGCAGGACATGCGCGCGACGCTGGCCCGTCTATGCGCGTTCCTCATGCAGACTCCCGCGCCCAAGCAAGCCGCCGCCTAAGCGCTGGCGGCACTAGCCCATGGACTCGCTCGACAAGCTTCTCTCCCGCCTTTTCACGCTGCATCGCAAGACGATCGAGCTATCGCTTGGAAGGATTGAACGCCTCCTCAAAGCGCTAGGGTCGCCGCAGTTGCGTCTGCCGCCGATCATTCATGTCGCCGGCACGAATGGTAAGGGTTCGACGATCGCTTTCATGCGAGCGATCCTCGAAGCCTCCGGCAAGCGCGTCCATGTTTATACGTCCCCGCATTTGGTCCGCTTTCATGAGCGGATTCGGCTCGGAGAATTTGGCGGCGGTAAGCTGGTCGGTGATGCGGAGCTCTTCGAAGCACTGACGGCCTGCGAAAAAGCAAACGACAACAAGCCGATAACTTTTTTCGAGGTCACGACGGCAGCGGCTTTCAAGCTCTTCAGCGAGCATCCGGCCGACTATCTTCTGCTCGAAGTTGGTCTTGGCGGCCGCTATGACGCAACCAATGTCATCTCAAGCCCGCGCGCGGCAATCATCACGCCCGTCTCCATCGATCACCCCGAGTTCCTCGGCGCGACAGCCGACAAAATCGCGTATGAGAAGGCGGGGATTCTTAAGCCGAGAGTGCCCGCCATTTTCAGCGCCCAGGAAGACCTGGCACTGGCGGTGCTCGAACGCGAAGCGGCGCGCTGTGGCGCGACGGCGATTGCGGCGGAGCGGGATTTCAACATCCGCGAGGAAAGCGGTCGCCTTGTCTTTGAGGATCAAAGCGGCCTGCTCGACTTGCCGCCGCCGCGCCTTTTCGGCCGCTACCAGCATCAAAACGCCGCGACCGCGATCGCCGCTTTGCGCACGGTTGAACCCGATCTCAAGCCAGCGGTCTATGAGGCGGGCCTTCTGCGGGCCGTGTGGCCGGCCCGCATGCAGAACCTTGGGAAGAGCCGTGGGCACGTGGCATCGATGGCGCCGCCGGAGAGCGAAATTTGGCTCGACGGGGGACATAACGAGGACGCCGGACGGGCGCTTGCGCAGGCGATGGCGGAGCTCGAAGACTTAAAGCAGCGCCCGCTCGTCATTCTTTGCGGCTCCCTCGCATCGAAGGATACCTTTAGCTTTCTGCGCGCATTCAGGGGCCTGGCGCAAGAAGTCATCGCCGTGCCGGTGAATGCCGATCAATATGCCAAGCCTCCCGCCGAAGTGGCCGCGGCGGCGGCGGCCAATGGGATTCCCGCCGTCACCTGCGACAGCATCAAGTCAGGGCTGCGTTTTCTTGCGGCGCGCGAATGGCGGGTGCCGCCCCGGCTCCTCATCACCGGCAGTCTTTACCTTGCGGGCGAGGTCCTCGCGTTGAACGGCACTCCACCCAACTAGCGAAACCGGGGCGAAACCGTCGTCATAGCAAGCTATTCCTAAGCCGCTTTTTTGACGAGGGCGTTTTTGATAAGGCCGACGACGACGGTAACAATCGCCCCCGTGACTCCGCCTCCGGCCAAATTTCCAGCGGCGGTTGCGATATCAAATCCGCCACTCGTCGCCGCACTCCCCAAGGCCGGAATCAGGCTTTGAAGGATCATTCCACCAATTCCGCCTCCTGCCGCGCCCGAGATCGTTTTCACGAGCGGACTAAGATCGATGTTTTTTAATAAACCGCCGGCCGCATGGCCGCCGAACGCGCCAGCCACGACTTGTAGGATCAGATTGATAATCGTGCCAGACATGGTTCTTCCTCCTCTTGATTGAGCTGAACCAGATCTTCGAGATCCAATAGAGCGAGCACATTCAGAATAAACCTGTTTTCTCCGCCGGTCACGTCCTTCGTGTGATGGGAGAGCAGATAGACTCATTGGATTTGCTGAGCTTGCGTTACTCGATGCAAAGTAGTCCGAAATTAATGGGAGTGGAAAATATGATGACGAATTTGTTGCAAACCGCGACGGTTGCCAATCAAGATACCGAGTCTTTGCGGAGTGCAGACACAGATAGTCTCTACGTTCTCATCGCGAGCTTGCTGCTGGCTTTGGTCGCTTTCGTTATTCTGATGCGTCTTCGTTGGAAGTAAGCTCAGCCTTTTAAACTCCGAAGTGTATTAAGCGGCTTGCGCCTTCACGGCGCGGCGGCGCGCATGAAGGATCCACTCGGTATAACCATTCGGCTGCGCCCGCCCCTTGAAAATGAGATCGGTCGCTGCTTGAAACGCTTGCCCATCAAAGCCAGGCGCCATAGGCTGATAGAGTGGGTCACCCTCATTCTGCCGGTCCACGACACGCGCCATTTTTTGCAAAGTCTCCATCACCTGCTCCTTGGAGATGATGCCGTTGTGCAACCAATTGGCGATGTGCTGGCTCGAGATTCTCAATGTCGCGCGATCCTCCATTAGGCCGATGTCGTGAATATCGGGAACTTTCGAGCAGCCGATGCCCTGGTCGATCCAGCGCACGACATAGCCGAGGATGCCCTGGCAATTATTGTCGAGCTCCGCTTGCACGTCGGAGGCTCGCCAATTCGCCCGGCAAACCGGGATCGCGAGAAGGTCGGAAAGCAGCGGCGGGCTGCGCCGGCTCAATTCTCTCCATCGGCTCGCGACATCGACCTTATGATAATGCACGGCATGCAGAGTCGCTGCCGTCGGCGACGGCACCCAAGCCGTGTTCGCTCCCGACAGGGGGTGGACGATTTTTTGGGCAAGCATATCGGCCATGCGGTCAGGCGCCGCCCACATGCCCTTGCCAATTTGCGCGTGCCCCGGCAAACCGCAGGCGAGGCCAATATCGACATTGGCGTTCTCGTAGGCGGCGATCCAGTCGGTATTTTTCATATCGTTTTTGCGCACCATGGCGCCGGCTTCCATCGAGGTATGGATCTCGTCGCCCGTGCGGTCGAGGAACCCGGTATTGATGAAAAATACGCGATCCGCGGCCGCCACGATGCAGGCCTTGAGATTGACTGATGTCCGCCGCTCTTCATCCATGATGCCCATCTTGAGCGTGAAGCGCGGCAGCCCCAGCATATCCTCGACGTGGCCAAAGAGCTCATTGGCAAGCGCGACCTCTTGTGGTCCGTGCATTTTCGGCTTGACGATATAGATCGAGCCGTGACGGCTGTTGCGCAGAGGAGCCGTTTGTTGAAGATCGTGCATGGCGATCAATGTCGTAACCGCCGCATCGAGGATCGTTTCCGGAATTCTGCCGCCGTCCTTATCAAGCACCGCATCTGTTTCAATGTGATGGCCAACATTACGGATGAGCAGAAGCGCGCGGCCATGCAACGTCATAGGGGCGCCGTCCCGGCCGATATAAGTATGGTCTTCGTTCAAGCGGCGCTCGATCAAGAGACCGCTTTTCTCAAGCGTGGCGGTAAGCGTTCCCCGCATCAGCCCCAGCCAGTTGCGGTAGATGCCGACCTTATCCCCGGCATCGACCGCGGCGACACTGTCCTCGCAGTCAATGATCGTGCTGAGTGCAGCTTCAAGGATCACATCGGCGACATTCGCTTTGCTTTCGGCGCCGACAAGGCTGTTCTGGTCGATTTCGATTTCAATGTGGAGGCCGTGATGGCGCAAGAGAATGATAAATGAGTCGATTGATTTTTTCCGGTAGCCAGCAAAGCGGCCCGGATGGCGCAAGCGCGTGTCGAGCCCATTTTCGAGGATGGCGACGAGCTCGCCGCCAGAAACCTTATAGGCGACGACCGAGCGGTGGCTTCCTTTCGCGAGCGGAGCGACGTCATCCAAAAAAGCGCGAACCCACTCGATAACTTTCGCGCCGCGCACTTTGTTATAGCCCTTGCCGCGTTCGGCCTTATCTGTCTCGGGGATGACATCCGTCCCGTAAAGCGCATCGTAAAGGCTACCCCAGCGCGCATTTGCCGCGTTAAGCGCATAGCGCGCATTGGAGGCGGGAACGACAAGCTGAGGCCCAGCGACTCGCGCCACCTCAAGGACATTCTCGGTACGAACCGTGAAATTAGGAGGCTGCGGGACGATATAGCCAATCTCCCGCAGGAATTTCGCGTAACCTGCTGGGTTAAAGGGCATGGTGCCAGTAGCAATATGATATTCGTCGATTTTTCCCTGCAACTCGTCGCGAAACCGCAGCTGCTCTTTGATGCGCGGGGCAAATTCCTCGACGAGCGCCGCGACGCCACGCCAGAACGGCTCTTCTTTAATCTTTAATCCGGGCAGAACTTCTCGCAGGACAAATTGCCTGAGAACGCTTGCGACACTAAGGCCGCCGATCCAATCATATGCCATTGTGCCTGAACCGCTCCATGCAGGTGGTTGCTAACTAAACTGCCACGATTTTCGAAAGTTCAAGTCGGATCATCCGCGCGGAGACGTCATTGTCCAGCCCGGGGACATGGGGCAACAGATTGGCGGCAATCTCAGGCGAAGGCCTCGGCAGGAGCGAAGCCAATGACCCATTGCCAACGATAACTTTGTCCGGTTTTCTAACCCAATCTTACAAAAAAGTTTCACGTGAAACCTTTTGGTAAGTTTAGGGCCGAAAACCTTACAACAGGGTGGACACGCTTGGCGGCGCGGAGTGTGCAAACGAGCTAATCGCCGAAGTTCACCTCGCGCTCATGCCCAGTACTTTGCCAAGCAAGGAATCAGCCAACCTCTTTGCTCTCACTTCGTTTGCGGCGAAGCCGGAAAACGATATCCACCTTGCTGATTTCATAACCCTCTGGAGGAACGACATTTTTTGCGAACTGCATTCCTTGCAATGAAATGTCCTCGATATCGCCGCTGTCTTCGTAGAAAAAATGACTGTGGTCATTTGTATTCGTATCGAAAAACGTCTTGCCGCCCTCGATCGTGAGGGCGCGCACGATGCCCACATGCGCGAAGAGGTTGAGCACATTGTAGACCGTGGCGAGCGAAGCTCGCATCTCCAAGCTATCTGCTTCGGCGGCAAGCGAGTCGGCCGTGACATGCCGGTGGCCCTTGCTGAATAGCAATCTCGCCAACCCCAAGCGTTGCCTTGTGGCGCGCAGGCCATAGGTTTCCAAAAGCGACCGCATTCGCTGCCTGACCGGCGAGCTGCTGGTTTCAAAGCCACCGGGCGAAAAATCTCTCATCATTTCCACACCCTTAGCCGCGTAAATGGATCCGCGCCCCGCGCACCGCGTTGCCACCGACCGCCATCGGCGCACACACTGAATGCCACATTGACAACTCTATAGGCCGAGGCAAAATTATGCAATGAACGCCTCGCCACGCATTGGCAAGCCGCGATTCGATTAAAGCAAATGCTCCCGTTCAACCCGTTAATTCCCGCCGGGTTCGCGAATCGTCGTAGAGAAATATTAGCAACGGCCTATGAGTTAGGACACCCATGATGACATCCGCGCCGCATGATTCCGCCAACCCTCCGGCCGATGACGCTTACTTACGCGCCTCGCCGCGTTTGTTCGAAAACCCCGTGCTGGACAAATTGTCGCGGGTTCATTGGTCGGTGCCGCTTTGGATCTATGGGCCGGTCATCGTTGTGCTTGCCGGTCTGAGCCTCTCAAATCTTGGCCCGTGGTGGTCTGCCGCAGGGCTTCTTCTTGGCTATTTTATCTGGACTCTCACGGAGTACCTTGGCCACAGGTTTTTATTTCATTACGAATTCCCCGGCCGTCTTGGGGCGAGAATTCATCTCTTGATCCATGGCATTCACCACACCCACCCAAACGACCCCTTGCGCCTCGTCATGCCGGCACTGCTCAGCGGCCCGATCATGCTGATTGCTTTTGCTGTGGCTTCGCTTCTGTTCGGCTTGCCGCTCGGCTACGCGGTGCTCACCGGATTTATCCTTGGCTATATCTCCTACGACATGGTCCATTATTACGTGCACCATGGCCGGCCGAAATCGCGCCTCGGATTGATGCTTCGCCGCGCCCATATGCTGCACCATTTTCGTGATCCGGCGCGCGGTTTTGGCGTGAGCGCGCCGTGGTGGGACTACGTCTTTAATACCGCCTACCGCCCTGAGCGATAACGAAGAGTTCCACAATGTCCTCTTCATCATCCGGCATGAGTGACTTAGAAAAACCAGTGATCACCATTCGATCTGCCGAAAAGTTTGATCGAGCTGCCAAACAGTACACAATAATAAAGTCGACTTTGCTTGTCTCTTATTTAGTCTTTTGCTTGTTACTAGTGCTACTTGATAAGTTGAAAATGCTTAGTTTTATTAATATCGTTTTTATATTTGTCATCATTATTATAAATGCGGGGGAAGCTGTGTATTTCAAAGGCAGCATTGAGCTTTATCCAAGCCGCCTAATCTTTAGGGGCTCCTGGGGCGGGCGAATGGAAATTAAGTTGGCAAATATCACAAAGGTTTATTATACTTGCATAGGAAACTATTCTTTATTCACGACAGGCCTCATCGATTATTTCCTGCGGCGGACGCGCTGTGAAAATTTAAGAAAAAACTTGCGCCGGAGGAGGTTTCGGGTGCTTCGTTTCCTTTGTAGAAAAGATGATTTCGGTTACAACACGTTCAGGATTGGGATTAATTTATTCTCAAAGGAAGATATCACGGGATTTCTCAAGCAGCTTCAAATGTGCAACTCATCTATACAGTTTGATTCAATCAGCAATGAAATGATGAATGGGGATTTTGGCCGCTTTGATGAGCTGCGTTCATTGAAAGAGGCGTGGTTTTCTTTATAGAAGAAATAATTGTCTGGCGAACCTTCGGCTCAGATCCGCGTCTCATCGAGCGCGCCCTTGCGCGCATCAAAACGCCTCTCGGCCCAGACGACCTCATAGGTCGTGAATGCATGAAGCCAGGACGATAAGGCGAGGATCTCGCGGCCAAGAAAAGCGAGCGGCGACCACGGCGACACTTCCCACCCCTTCACGGCGGCAAATAAAGTTTCGGCGAAAAACCATCCCGCCAATGCCACCGCAAAGGCGGCCCAGGCGGGGGCTATGATCAGCGGCGCGGCGAGAGCCGCCGCAATGGCGGCCGGGAGGGGACTCGCCAGGGGCTCAAGAGGAAAGGTAAAACGCTCGTTCTTCCGCCGGATGACGCTCCAGCGTAGTTGCCGGGCGTAGATTTCAGCGAAGGATCGGGCGCCCGTTTCCTGGGCAATCGCGCGATGACAAAAAACGGTTTTGAGGCCAAGCCTCGCGAATTCCATGGCGAGGGCTGTGTCCTCGGAAAGCGTATGGCTGAGCGCCCGGATTCCTCCGGCGCGAGCCAGATCGCTTCGCCGGAAAAGCATTGTTTTGCCAACGCCGAAGCCGACGCCGAGCACTGACGCCGTCAGCAAAAGCCTGGCATGGCCATTGATGAGATAAGCCTCGATGTGGCCAGGAAAATTAGTCGGCCGCACCGCGACCGGCACGGCGACGACCAAGCCGACGCCGGAGGTGAAGTTTCGCATGAACGCGGAAAGTCCGCGCGCATCGAGCGTGATGTTCGAATCCTTGGTAAAAATGAAATCGTGGCGGGCCGCGTTGAGCGGCGCCGCGATCGTGTTCAGTTTCGGGCTGACGGCAATGGATTCTGCGGAATGCCGGAACCGGCAGGGCACCTTTGGATGCGCCGAGGCAATATGCCGCATCTCATCGAGCGCCGGCGAAGCGTCTTCGGCGGCCCCGACAAGGACCTCGTAATCGGGATAATCTTGCTCGAAGAGCGATGACTGGGCCCTTTCGAAGCCGGGGTTCGACAGTTTAATGGGCAGAATGGCCGAAATCGGTGGCCGGTCTCGATTGATTGCCGAACGGTGGCGCAGATAGGGCTGCAGCAGACCGCAGACACAACTGACGGAGAAGAGCGAGGCGGCGATGCCGAGCCACGCCGCCCCGAGGTAAGCCACAAAATCCGTCACGAAATCCTTTCAAGCTAGCTCGGTGTTTTGGCAAAATTTGCCGCCGCCTGATCCCAGTTCACGGTGTTCCACCATGCCGCCAGATAATCGGCGCGCTTGTTTTGATATTTGAGATAATAGGCGTGTTCCCACACATCGACGCCAAGCACGACCCGCCGCGCGCCCTTCTCAAGCGGGGTGTCCTGATTGGCCGTTGAAAAAATGTCAAGCTTTCCGTTTTTATCGACAACGAGCCAGGCCCAGCCAGAACCGAAACGCCCGAGCCCGGCGGCGTTGAGCTTTTCGATGAAGTTGGCTTTCGATCCAAAGCTCTGATCAATGGCGGATTTGAGTTCGCCAGCCGGTTCCTTGGTTCCTCCCGGCACCATAAGCGCCCAGAAAAACGAGTGGTTCCAGTGGCCGCCCAGGTTATTGCGAACGGGCGCTCGCAGCGCTTCGGGGACGACCGAAAGATCGGCCAAAAGGGCGGTCACAGGGGTCGTCGAAAGCTCTGGATATTTTTCAACGAGGCCGTTCAAGGCCGCCACATAGGAACCGTGATGGCGGTCATGGTGGATGGTCATGGTCGTGGCATCGATATAGGGTTCGAGCGCATCGTACCGATAGCCGAGTGGGGGAACTTGAAACGGGGCATCGGCCACCGGGGTGATGGGTGAGGCGAATCCGTTGCGAGCCGGTGAAGCGGCCGGCACGGCAAATCCCGCCTTGGCGGCCACGGCGGCCCCCGCGAGGCTCGCCGCCGCTCTCAAATTATCGCGTCGTGAAAACATGGTTCATTCCTTCCAGGCTGGCGTGTGGCCCGAGTCTTCCGCCGGGCCTTATCAAGCGCAAAGTCACGCCTGATTGTCCGCTTTGGCGCGACCCAGGTAGGTGCGTTATCGCACATCACGGGCTTGCCCTTGGGGTTTAGGTTCAACAGTTTCCAAGATTTCGCATCGTCTTTCCCTTAAGGCGAGCCTTTCCTCGCGTCAGTGGGGAGGAAAAACGCTTTTCATTTGACCCATGAGTTCCAGTGACGCAGGAATCCCCCAAGTTAGAAAGCTTAAAAAATTGCCGGAATTACCCGAAGTCGAAACGGTCCGCCGCGGTCTCGAGCCGGCGATGGTAGGGGCGCGGTTCATCGCCGTTGACCAGCGCCGCGCCGACCTTCGCTATCCTTTCCCCGAGCGCTTCGTTGATCGCCTGACCGGCAGGCGCGTCCTAGGCCTGCGGCGGCGCGCCAAATATCTCATCGGCGAGCTCGACAGCGAGGAACTCCTCATCATGCATCTTGGCATGTCTGGTTCCTTTCGTATCGAACATCGAGGCCGGTCCTTGCCTTCCGCGATCGCCTCTAAAAACGCCGCGCATGACCACGTTGTTTTTAAACTCTCGTCGGGCGCTCGCGTCATTTACAATGATCCGCGCCGTTTCGGATTTATGGATTTGGTCGGCCGCGCCGGTTTTGCTTCGCATCTGCTGTTCAAGAGCATGGGTATTGAGCCGCTCGGGGATGAGCTCAATGGCGCGTCGCTCGCCAAAAAATTCGATGGCCGGGCGGCTCCCCTCAAAGCCGTCCTTCTTGATCAAGGCGTGGTCGCCGGCCTTGGCAATATCTATGTCTGCGAGGCTCTGTATCGCGCCGGACTATCGCCTCGCCGCAGCGCGCGGAGTCTTACGCGCAAGGATGGGCGCCCGGGTGAGCGCGTGTCGCGTCTCGCATGTTCCATTCGGGAAGTTCTTGGGGAGGCCGTCGCCGCGGGCGGCTCTTCACTACGCGATCATCGCCAGACCGATGGCGCCCTTGGCTATTTCCAACATCGATTTCGCGTTTATGGGCGCGAGGGCGAGCCTTGCAAGCGCTGCGGTTCGCCCGTGCGGCGGATCACCCAATCCGGCCGCTCGACATTTTACTGCGGCGGCTGCCAGAAGTGATCGGCCACTCAGCTCGTCGGCCTCTCACGACTCGCGAGGTACGGCCTTGACCGGCTGCGAGCCGGGAGAAGCCAGCACGACGACCCGCGTGCCAATAGGCGTTTTCCCGTAGAGGTCCATGGCATCCTGGTTGATCATGCGGATGCAGCCGGAGGATTGGCTTAGCCCGATCGTCCAGGGCTCATTGGTGCCGTGGATGCGAAAATATGTGTCAAGATTGCCTTGCCAGAGATACATGGCCCGGGCACCGAGGGGATTTGCCGGGCCGCCGTGCATCCCCTCCCCGCTCTGCAGCTCGACCATGACTTTTTTCAGATCCGGCCGCCGGTCAAGCATTTCCTTCGGCGGATACCAGTCCGGCCATTCCTGCTTGCTTTTGATCGTGGCTTCGCCATTCCAAACGAAGCCTTCGCGGCCAACCCCGACGCCATAGCGGGTGGCGCGCCCGCCGCTTTCGACATGGTAGAGATAGTGGTTCGCCGGATCGACGATGATCGTGCCCGGTGCTTCCTTGGTTGCGTAAGCGATGTTCTTACGCAGAAACGCGGGATTGACCTGCGACAGACTGACGGCCGGAACAACGAATTCCCCGTCCTTCATTTGGGCATAGATCTCGCCATAGCGTGGCTCGATGATATCTCCGGCCGCAGATTGCATGGCCGGCGATGGCGCCCCGGGGGGAGGCGGCAATGCCGAGGCGGTGATGGCCGGATTAGGATTTGAAGTGACGCAACCAGCGAGGCTCGCGGCGGCGGCGGCGGAAGCTCCCGAGAGGATCGTACGACGAGTGAAAATAGGCATGGTCAACCGAATCGAGTGAAAGATGGCGCGATTTGGCTATCGTAAAGGAGAAGGCGGGGTCGCGATATGGCGGAAATGTCACGCTCACGGGTTTTCTTCGCAACCGGTTGCCCGGAAACCCTTATCCAGCATTGCGGCAAAAATTTTCCAGGACACCCTTGCGCCACTACTATCTGAATATATCTTTGAAAGATATATCGCAGATACAATGGAGTGTGCCATGCGTTTTCACCGGTTTTCCCGCTGCTGCAGCCAAAGCGCCGAGACGAGCGGCGGCGGTAGAATGCATCGGGGGTTTGGTCCCTTCGGCTTTCGCCGCCGGATGTTTGACCAGGGCGATGTCCGCCTTGTGATCCTGAAACTCCTCTCGGAGAAACCCTCGCACGGATATGAGATCATCAAGGCGATCGAGGACCGCTTTGGCGGCGCTTATGCGCCAAGCCCAGGCATCGTCTATCCTGCCTTGACGCTCTTGGAGGAGCAGGGGCTGATCCGCGTCGAGTCGACCGATGGGCCGCGCAAGCTGTACGCGGTAACGGCGGACGGCGAAGCCGTGATCGAGCGTGAACGTGGGCTTATCGAGGCGATTTTCAGCCGCATCGCCGACATCAACGCCCGCCATGGCGGCGGCCCGGCACCGCAAATCCTCCGCGCCATGGAAAATCTCAAGCTCGCCTTGCGGCTGCGCCTGTCGCAGGGGCCGCTCAACGCCGAGCAGGTTAGCAAGATCGCTAATCTGCTTGACGAAGCGGCGAAGGGGATCGAGGGGAGTTGAGGCTCAGCGATCCGGCGGCCAAGGCCGCCGGTGCTTCCTCGCGCTCGAACAACAGTCGGAATTTAAACAGCTTTTGCAATGACGCCAGGCGCGCGCATTTCGGCGGCGATCGAAATCGTTGAAGACATTGAAACACGGAAGCGACCCGCCTCCGATGTCTTGAAGGATTGGGGGTTATCGCACCGCTTCGCCGGCTCGAAAGATCGCGCCGCCATCGCGCTTCTTGTTTTTGACGCGGCCCGCAAGCGCGCGTCGTCCGGATACCTTATGGGAGAAGAGTCACCGCGCGCGATCGTTCTTGGCGCAATGCGCCAGTCGGCGAATATCAGCGTTGCGGGCTTGACTGCGCTGTGCTCGGGCCAAGGCCACGCGCCCGTGCCGCTCAGCGAAACGGAGAGCCGCCGTCTCGAGGCGGCGGACCTTAGCGGCGCGCCAAGCTTCGTTGCCGGCGATTTTCCGCAATGGCTGGAGCCTTCCCTCCGCGCCGTCTTCGCCGAGAACCTCGTTGCCGAAATGGCGGCCCTCGCCACGCGCGCGCCTGTCGACCTCAGAGTCAACACGTTGAAAACAACAAGGGAAAAGGCGCTCTCGGCTCTCTCCCATTTAGGGGCAGTGGCCACGCCTTATTCGCCGGTTGGCGTGCGCCTGCCACTCGCCCAAGATGGGCGCGCTCCGCTCCTTGCCGCCGAGCCGGCCTTCGTCAAGGGCCATGTCGAAGTCCAGGATGAAGCCTCGCAGTTAGCCGCGCTTCTCGCGCGAGCAGGGCCAGGCGAGCAAGTGCTCGATCTTTGCGCCGGAGCTGGCGGCAAAACCCTGGCGCTTGCCGCATTGATGATGAACAAAGGCCAAATCCATGCGACCGACCGCGATGGGGCAAGGCTTTTGCGGAGCCGCTCTAGGTTGGAACGCGCGGGAGTGCGCAATGCGCAGTTGCATACGCCGGGCGGCGAGAGCAGCAGGCTCTCTGGCCTGGAGGGGCGCTGCGATCTCGTGTTTGTCGATGCGCCCTGCACGGGCAGCGGAACTTGGCGGCGAAACCCCGACGCAAAATGGCGCATCCGCCAAAGTGCCCTGGGGGTGCGAATAGCGGAGCAAGATCTCGTCTTGGCCGAGGCGACGCGTTATGTGAAACCGTCCGGCCGGATCCTCTATGCCACTTGCTCGGTGCTCCGGGAAGAAAACGAAGACCGGATCGGAGCTTTCCTCGAAGCACGCCCGAATTATAAGGTCCTGCCGCCGCAAGACCTCGCCGCCATGGCGGGGTTTCAGGAACTCCAACGGTTCACAGCCTCTTCCCGGCATGGTCTTCGATTGACCCCTTTCGCGAGCCAGACGGATGGTTTCTTCATCGCCATGCTTGTTCCCGGATAGTTTGTTGATGCGCCCGGTTTTTTGTAGTTTATTTTGATGTTGTAAATATGATAAATATTATCAGCATTTTCTGACAGGGCTCAAGATCCGGCCCCATCCCGCTGCTACCCTATTCGAAAAGGACTGTGATGAAGCTGCGCGGGATCAAAACAAACCTCCTCTTCAACGTCCTTGGTTCAATCCTCTCGCTCCTTGTCACGCTCGTGACGCTTCCGCTTTACATCTCCTACATAGGCGAGGCGAGATATGGCCTTCTCGTCATCGTCTGGCGACTGCTCGGCTATTTCGGCTTTCTTGATCTCGGTCTGTCGCGAGCGTCCGCCAATGCGCTTGCAAAGCTCGGCGATCCTTCAATGCGCGCCGCGCGGGAAAAGGTGTTGGTGACGGCGCTGTGGCTGAACCTCACCTTTGGCACTTTGGGAGGCCTTCTTTTTTATTTTACTGGCATTTTTTTCATCGATCATTTGTTGTCCGTGCCGCCTGATTTGAAACCCGAAATTGAGGCGTCTTTTCCTTGGATCGCCTGTTCCCTGCCGTTCGCCCTCGTTTCCGGGATTGGAACGGGGGCTCTTGAGTCGAGGGAGCGTTTCCTCATCGCGAACATGCTCACTGTCGGGAGTTCGGTATTCGGCCTCGTTCTACCCGTGATTTGCGCAGTCTTGATTTCACCGAGCCTTGCCGCCGTCATCCCTGCGGCGGTGATTGCACGCGGCCTTTCCGTGTTGTTCTCACTCATCTTTGCTTTGCGGGAGGAACGGCCTTTAAACCCCCGCAGTTTTGATCGGCAGCGGTGCAAGTCGCTTTTAAGCTATGGAGGATGGATTAGCGTTTCAGGGATCATCGGCCCGCTGCTTGGCTCGGTCGATCAACTGATGATCGGCGCCGTTCTCGGCCTCGCGGCGGTGACCCATTATTCCATTCCGATGAGCCTTGTCGTCCGCAGCCAAATTCTTGCCTGGGCTCTATCGCGAACATTGTTTCCCCGTCTCTCGCGGATAACCCGCGAAGAAGCCAATGACTTGGTCGATAAGGCGATTGTTACCCTTGGCTACGCTTATGGAGGGATCTGCGCCGCCGCCATGGTTTTTATCACGCCATTCTTTGTGTTTTGGATGGGGAAAGAGTTTGCCTTCGTTTCGAGTCCGATCGCTGAGCTTCTCTTAACCGGGGCCTGGATCAATGGCTTCGCGATTACTCTCTTTGCTCTCCTGCAAGGGCAGGGCCGCCCGGATATTGTCGCAAAGCTTCATACCATCGAGATTCTTCCCTATGTGGCTGTGCTTTGGCTTTTGATGAATTTTTTCGGTTTAATGGGCGCCGCGGCCGCGTGGACTTTTATGGTTACAGCGGAGGCAGTTGTTTTGTTTCTTTTGGCGCGAGGCCGCCCGGCTCCGCTGCTCCAATTGATTCCGGTTCTACTTATTATCTTGGCAAGCTATCTTTACGCAAATCTATGGACCGCGACGCCCGCAAGGGCCTTGTTGGAGGGTATCCTTCTCAGTTTCGCAACCGGTGTTTGCGCCCTCTTATTTGACCCAAGCACACGCGCTTTTGTCTTTTCGTTGCGGCTTCCAGAGCCCTTGCGCCTGGCGGGCCTTACCGGCCTCATCTACACCCGATCGAAAAAACCGACCGCGCGAAATCCATGAGCTCCTGGTGCGGCGGCCCGATGGAGACAGATGGCGGCATAAGGGTTCCGGCCAAAAAACACCCTCCACGCGGTTCCCGGCCGTCACGGCCTCGCCGAGCGCGGCGGCGGGCTCAACGATCTGTGGCGCGCCGGTTTCAAAGGCGAGTTCACGATGGGCAATGGCCGCTCCCGCGATGGGCCAGCCACAATCAATCGGCCGACAGTAATGTTTCAGTATACATCCATCATGGCTTTCTATCAAGGCATACATCATGGTCAGGTTTAATTTATTTAAAAAATTAAGTTGTAATAACATGACTTGACATCTATATTACTACAAATTACCGTTAAGTGGCGTTTTTGCTGAATACGCATGCAGAGTATATTTTAGATCTTCATTACTAGGCCGCATTGGTCTATGCATTAATTCTTCAAACAACTTCCTATAATCGGAGAATGGCTCAACATATACGTTGTCATTTGTGTTCTTGCTAATGGTAATAGTTATGTCTTTCGTGGCTTGATTGCCCGTGATGACCCAACCTAACTTTGGGAATTCCAGACGGTAATCCCCGATTTCTACTGGAAGAGATGCAGGCGCGTCCTGCCAGAATTTGTCGGTAGGCCGAGCCATATAAGCAAGGATCAGCGACCGGAGTCCCCAATGACAACTCCCTGGACCAGAATAGTTTTCTACTATTTTAGGGTCTGTCTCGAAATAACCCATCGTCAATGTGCCATCTCTCAACACATTATGCGAAATAAAATAGTGCCAAGTCACGTCCAAAGCCCTTCTTGCCAGACTAGGTGACAAGGACGCTTGGGAAACGAAAGCCCCAGCGATTATGGCCGATGGAATACCAGTCCGATAACAAATACTTCTCCCCATCATCGGAATACCTTCAGGAGAAATTAACAGAGAAGTCAGTCTCCCGGAGTTGAGAAGTGCGTCTTTAATGAATTCACTATCTAGTGCCGGATCAAACAAATGTATCCAATACAAATCATACGAAATGCTCCAGGCATTATAGTAATCAACCCTACCACGCGGCCCGTCTGCGAACCATCCACTTTCTAAGTAATTCTGCTCGAATTCAAAATAGGCAGAATAATCTGCATCTTTTTCGTAACCAACACTCTTTAGAAAACCATTGACAATAATTGGTGATAATATCCAATTATTTCTGTTTGTAATCTTAGCGTTATTTACCTGCAATAACCAATCTGCAACTTTTTTCCTTTCAATGTCACTTAACTTAAACCAGATTGGTTCTTTAGTTAACCACAAGAGGCGTGAGATATCTGCAGTTTCAAGGATACGCTGATCGTTGGATTTTATGTCACCCCAATAATTTTGGGATAGAGGATCGGTGCCAGAGAGAATCCCTCTGCGAAGGACATCTATTAGGTCGACCAGTTTTCCGGTTTGTGGGTCAACCACTTTGGCCGGGCGACCCGAGTAGATCCACGCCGCAAATAAAGGGCTTGTCCTGGCAAACCCCTCAAGGCCATTCACCGTATATCCCGCCATGCCAGGCAGACCAGCATAGTGAATAAGGGAATAGTCATGGGTAGAACTCGAAATAAACCCATGCATAAAATAGCGGACTAACGTGTCGTATTCGTCAATTGATGGTTTGTTATTTTTCAGAAATGCCACGGTTGTTTCAGTATCGTAGCTAGTTTGTCTAGACGACAATAGATGATATTTTCCCCACCCCTCGATAGAATGAGTATAAACAAAACTGAATGCAAAATTAGTCATTATGAACGACAAAATACACAAAATGACTTTGATTTTGCTTATTGAAAACATCCTCGCGCAATCCCGTTTGTGTCCTATGCAGATTGTGCACGCATTACGATGCGTTATATCGTCAGACTTTTGCTAGCTAGACAGCATTCTGGTCGCTGACTGATGGATCTGCGGGCCTTCGCCCAGCGGGTCAAGGCGGGTGATCATGAGGTGAGGATTATTGGCTCGAAAACGGTATCGCTGCGGCCCCGCTTTTGGTGTTCGCGGTTGTTGGACCGAATTGGCGTCCCGGAAGGGATTCGAACCCCTGACCTACGGTTTAGGAAACCGTTGCTCTATCCTGCTGAGCTACCGGGACAGGCCTTGCGTGCTTCCAGGCTTTGCGTGTTTATGCGTGTTTAATTGAGCGAATTGTCCACAACCGATTCCCACTTTTGGGTCGGATGCTCCAGCAGCAGCCTTTCGGCAACGCGCCGCCCCGGTTTTAAGGCCTCAGCTCGCCTGGTTCAATGCTCTTTAGCGCCGCGCCTCGAGGTAGAGACAAATTGCTTGCGTGCGGTTCCGGACGGCAAGTTTTCCAAAGAGGTTCCTTAAATGGAACTTGACCGTGTTGACCGAGACCCCAAATTCTCGCGCCAGTTGGGCATTGCTGCGGCCAGTTTCCAGCGCGGCAAGCAAGTCGCGTTCGCGGTTGGTAAGGCTATCGAGGGGATTGGGTCGCGCCCGGTGAATATTGTCGAACGGAAAGACCATATCCCCAGCGGCGACGGCGGCGAAAACTTCCAGGAGGCGCTCGGGCGCGGAGAGCTTATTGACAAAGCCGGCCCCCCCGAGATGCAAGGTCACGGCAGGCGCCGTGGGGTCCCGGGTCCCGCTATAAACAACAATCTTCGGCGCTCCCGGTCTTTTCGCGACCATCTGCAGAATATCCGGGGCGCGGAGCGGGGGTAATTCCCAGCCGGTGATGCCGAGGTCTACCGAAAGGCGATCGAGGCAATTTACGAACTCCTCGCCATCACTCGTCATAAGCAAGAGATTGAAGCGCCTATCCCGGGTGAGAAGCCCTTCGAGGGCGCTCAAAACCATGGGGTTTTTATCACCGACAGCGACATTAACGGGAAACACGGGCTGCTCACGCTCGATTAATCTTACTGATGGTTCAGATCGGGAAACAGAACGCGACGACATGGTTTTTTCGTCGGCAATATCACCTGTTCTCAGCAAAAGTCCGTCGGTCTGGCCCCGGCGCTGGTTAGGCCGGTGGGATTGAGAGAGTCTTGGTACCCCCCCAAAGAGCTGGATTTGTTTGGCTCCGACTCTGGCCGGAAACTCCTGGGCCAAAGATATCCTCCCGATAATTTCACCCGCGCCCCCCTCAAGTTTTAGCAAATCACCTGCTTTTCAGGGTGGGGCGCACGAAAATTCAACTTGATTATACTGCTGGAAAGTGAAGAAGCCGTTCGGGCTTAAGATACGCTTTTGCGCTTTCTCACCCCCTGGTTTTTCTACCTTGTCTCACAAAAGGCCACGGAGAAGCTGGATCATGAAGAACTCGCCTCGCCATTTTTGTAAAGTTAAGCCTTCTCTAAAGTTGAACAGGCGCTCGGCAGCCCGTTCTTACCCAGCAACCGCCCACGCTTGCTCCGGGCTGGAGGTACCCAAGACTGGGTAGATCCTTCGGCCCTTTTTTCGCGCCCCACTCGCACATCTCGTTTTTGAACCCTAGCAATTATAAAACGAGGCGATTAAAGCGGATGCGCGTTCGCCTTGCCGAGCCGTTCGAAATGCTTAATCCTGGAGAACCCAGCGGCCGAAGAAGAAAAGCGCAGCCAAGCCGGCGACTCCGAGGATCGCTCCGAGCGGCGTTGATAGAAAACTCGCAATTTCAAGAATCTCACCCATGATGTTCCTCCTGAGAACTTTCTTTTAAGCTTCGGTTAGTATTGGCCACCCCGAATTTCCCTCTCGCGTAGATGCTTTTAGAGGCCTGCCGCGAGCTAGCTTGCCGACACAGCGGGTCATCGTCTTCGCGGGGGTCACTTTAAAAATTCACTCAAGGTGGAATTGGCTAAATCCAGACCACGTCCGGGTTTTCCATTGTCATCTTATAAAATCAATTGCGCATTCCGGTCAAGCGGAAGCCTTCGCCATAAACCTCGACGGTCCAACAAAACCGACCCACTCTAGGGACTCGCATCGATAGTTTCGCCAACAATGGTTGCCAGAGGGCCTAGGGCCCCTCTCCCGTGAGAGCCTTAGAGGTTTCGGTTTTGCCGCTCCCTCATAAAGCGCTCGAATTCTTCCCGATCCTTGGCGTGCCGAAGGTTTTCCAGATGCTCGGCAAACTCTTTTTCCGCCGCGGCCAGGCGCCTGTATTCCTCCTCAAGGCGCGCAAGCTCCCCCGCCCGCCACTCGTCGAAGGCGCGATTGCCCGTTGAACCATGCCAAAACCCGTTACGCGGCCACTTCCATTCCGCAAGGCTTTCCCGGCCCAGCTTTTCCCGGACGAAAGCAAGAAGATCGCCTCGATAGCCGGTGCGCCTTTGCCAGAATTTCCAGGCAATGACGGCAAGGCCCAGCGGCCAGAAGACCATGAAACCCGCGACCATGGCGAGGATTTCGTGAAATTTCCAAGACTGGCCCCGACGGCATTGCCGCCATTGCACCTCGCCAGCGTGATTCGGCGAGGATTGAAAAGCCATTCCAGAGTCGGCACTCATCCGGTTACTCCCAAGGATCCGCTTGCGGCGACGCTGTTCATCGCCGCGTAAGCATCGCGTATTCTATTCGTCCGGATATAAGATCGGATTTTTGCTTGTCGATATGGGGCGCTCAATAATTCGGTTCGTGACCGGAAGAAGGCGGCGTCGCGTAAGATGCCATTTTTGCTTGCCAGACGAATGGTTGCCCGTTTGGCTAGCCATACCATATAGTGAACCGATAAAAAGGTACCCTTGATGCGAGATATTACAATCTATACGACGTCCACTTGCCCTTATTGTAAGCGCGCCAAGGAATTATTCAGAAAGAAAAATCTGCGATTCATTGAAATTCCAGTGGACGGTGACGCTGACGCTCGCCACCGGATGGTGGCGCGGTCGCATGGCCGCCGGACGGTGCCGCAAATTTTTTTCGATGATATCCACATCGGCGGATGCGATGATTTGCAGGAACTCGCTCGCAGCGGGCAGCTTGATGCGCTTTTGACCGGCGCCACGCCATGATCAAGTTTTCACTGTTATGCGGCCAAGGCCATGAGTTTGAAAGCTGGTTTCGAAACGGCGAGATGTTCGAAGCGCAGTCGGAATCAGGCATTTTGCGCTGCCCCTATTGCGACGGGACAAATATACGCAAAGCGATTATGGCTCCGGCGCTCACCGGGAAAAGGGAGGCTCGGGCGTCCCCTCCCCCCGCCGAGGCGCCTCAACCATCCGCGGGTCTTCCAACAAACGCCTGCCTTCTCGATGCCCCCGACGTGGAGAGGCGGGAAGTGATCGCTGCCTTTCGAAAATTTATTTTAGAAACAAGCGAGGACGTCGGACCGCGGTTTGCGGCTGAAGCCCGTAAAATCCATGATGGAATTACCGAGGGCCGCATCATCCACGGTATCGCCAATTTTGAAGACGTTCATGCGCTGATCGAGGACGGCATTAATATCTTGCCACTGCCCGCCTTGCCGGATGAGCTGAACTAATATCGGTCGTTGAAGCCACAGGGGCGCCAGTGACCAAATGACACCGCGAGAGGGAACGTCACCGGAAGGCCAAGCCGCAAGGCGGCTCGGGGTCTTTGCGCCAATCGCGCCCAGCTCGAAGGGACACGCTCCAGCTGCTTCGATTACATATGCGTTTCCTAAGGCCAGTTCGCTGCCCGGTTGGCGGGCGCTTTGTCCCACTCAAATATTTCAATTGAAGTTCGCGTAATTCTCATTGCGATCGCGATGCCCAGCAGAATAGTTGCAATTGCATTAAACTCAGCTGAGCCCTGAGCCGTTGTTACGGCGCCAACCACGATTTTGACGACACCAACAGCGGAGATGGAGAGATAAAGGTAGTCAATTCCCTTGACCCAATTTCTCCCAAATATCCCAATTATCGACCTCCTCGCCGTATATCGTTCAATTATATCTGTCAGCCAACTCCCATAAAGAAAAGCCAAGCTGTGAAAAATACGGCCCATGCCAATAGTCCTGTTATGAATATGTACAATATATATTGAGATGAGTAGACCTCGGCAATAACGAGACCTGTGTAACCAAAGGCATAACGGCCGCTAAGAAAATTACACTCAGTACAACGCGGCTGTCCTCGTGATACCTCCTTTCAAAGAAAAATGATAAGATTGCCTGGAAGGCTATAAAGGAATAAGATACTAAATGGGTTTTGTAAGACAACATCTTGGGCCGAGGAGAAATTATCCATCGCGACTCTACCCATTTCCCTAGATGCGTTAAATTTCGTGGCCTTTCTTCCTCATTTCGGAGCGAACGCGGGTCATCATATCGGCCGATATTTTGGCTTGCCAATTTTGCATTGCTGAAACCATTTCGCCGAGCAACGCAGGCTGCGTCTCGACATATTTTTTCCCCACGGAGCTTTCAAAAAAATCGGCAGCCGCCTTCAGCTCCGATTCGCTCAAATATTTTGCATAAATTTGCGCCGCGATATCGATCATATCGTCGGCTTGGCGCTCAAATTCGGTTTTCAGCTGCGCCAATACCGCGCCAAGATCTTTGGCGATCTCCGGCCGCGTCTGCGTCAGCGATTCTTCGATTTGTTTCATATACTGCGGGATCACGACGGCAAACGAGCGTGATATTCCCGAAGCGATGACAAGCGCGCGCGCGGCCGCCAGCGAAGACGAGCTTGGCGCTAACGCAGCGTTTTGCGGCGGCGAAGCCACCGGCGCTCTTTGCTGGGCCAGGCTTGCCTGGGCGCCTATTACGAGCATCAATAGGCCCAAAACATTTTTGGCCAAAGGCGAACTGTGAAAAAACATCGCCCGCATCAATCAAGGCGCCCAAAGACCGCCACCCCCGAAGGGCCGGCGCTGATGATGCCTGATGCTATGCCGATGAAGAGTCCGTGCTCGACAACGCCGGGGATTTTGGCCAATCTTTCGGCGAGCCGCTCGGGCGACGGGATCGCGCCGAAGAAACAATCCAGCGTATAGTGACCATTATCCGTGACATGGGGACGGCCGCCCGGTTCCTTGCGCAAGCGGATGGCGCCGGCGCAACCGGCCGCCGCCGCCGCGGCCGCGATCATTCGCCGCGTAACTTCAAGGCCGAAGAGATTGACTTCGACCGGCAAGGGAAATCTTCCCAGGGTTTCGACGCCCTTTGTTGAATCGGTGATGACGATCATCCGTTTCGACGCCATGGCCACGATTTTTTCACGTAGCAGCGCGCCGCCACCGCCCTTGATCAGGCGCAATTTTGGATCAAACTCATCCGCGCCATCGACCGTGAGGTCAAGTTCCGGCTCTTCATCAAGCGTCGCAAGCTTGATCGAATAAAGCGATGCGAGCGTGCGCGTGCGTTCCGAGGTCGCCACGCAGATGATATCGAGCCCCTCGGCGACCTTCGCCCCAAGGAGAGCGACGAAATGCGCCGCCGTAGTGCCGGTCCCAAGGCCAAGGCGGAGACCGGGAGTGATCAATTCGAGCGCCTTGGCCGCCGCTTGCCGTTTGGCATCATCTGATAAGTTTGGCATGGTCAAGTATCAAGGAACCATTTGAGAACCGGGGCTGATTAATTGACCTCTCCCGAACACGCGGTTGTTCTTTCGGCCAAATTATGGTGTCGTAAGCTCGGAAGGAGTTTGGCATGGCTGCGGCTGTCGAGGATATCGTCTTGGGGACGCCGGCCCCCGATTTCCGGCTTCCGGCGACCGACGGGCAAATATACTCGCTCGCTGATGTCGCTGGCAAAAGCGGCTCCGTGATCGTTTTTATCTGCAATCATTGCCCTTATGTGAAAACATCGATCGACCGGATGGTCGCCGACGCCCGTTTGTTAATGGCCGACGGCATTGGCTTTGCGGCGATTTGCTCGAACGATGCCATTGAATACCCCGATGATTCTTTTGACAACATGAAAAAATTCTCAGCGGAGCATCAGTTTCCGTTTCCCTATCTCCACGACGAGACGCAGGAGATCGCCCGCGCCTATGGTGCGGTCTGCACCCCCGACTTTTTCGGCTACGATCGGCATCTTTATTTGAGATATCGCGGCCGCCTTGATGAGGGGCGGACCTCGCCGCCCCGCCAAGGCGCGAGGCGCGAACTCCTCGAGGCCATGCGGGAAGTCGCGGCCAAGGGCACGGCCGATCGGGATCAAATTCCCGCGATGGGTTGTTCCATCAAATGGAAACACCAAAGTGACGGTCTATCTGCGCGGTAACTTCCACGCCCCGCCGCCCGCCGCCGCAAGATAGAGAAGAACGAAACAATAAAGCACGGCGAGTTCCCCCTGGTTAAGAATGGGAAAAAAGTTTTTGGGGGCATGGACAAGAAAATATGCCACCGCCATCTCACCAGAGAGGATGAAAGCCACAGGGCGGGTATAGATGCCAAAAAACAGCAAGATGCCGCCAATGAACTCTATAAAACCCGCAGCCCCCATGAGCGAAAAGAGGTTAAGGTTGTCGAACATCGCCACTTGCGGAAAATGGAAAAGCTTTGCCGTGCCATGCTGGATGAGGAGAAGGGCCGTCACGACGCGTAGTGCGGACAGGAGGTGCGGTTTCAAATCTGCCGAAATGCGGGATAATCTAGTCATAGGCGCGGCTTTCGATTGGGCCGCGAGCATACTTAAGCCGGCAATCCGCCAACTTCAATTGGCTCTGCCGGCGGCCCAAGGGAATGAGCAAGGGAATAAGCGATGAGCGCGTTGGCATCTGGAATTCTCGGCGTTATCGGCCTTTCCGGCATACTTGGTGTCTATCTACTCTATCGGCAGGCAGCAGCGGTCGCCGCAAACCGGCTTAGGATTCCCGCGGGGTTTGAAGGCACCGTGACGCCCGCGCAACATGAAAGGGCAGCTGACTATACCCTCGCCAATGTTCGCTTTGAGATCGCCGAAACGATTTATGATACCTTCGTCTCCCTCGCTTGGCTGGCGTTATGGCTCGGTCCCCTCCATGCGTTGGTGGCTCATTGGCTTGGCCCAGGGGTTACCCGTGATGTCGCCATTGTCGTATGCTTTATGCTCATTGGACGCGTGATCCGCCTCCCCTTCTCGATTTTCAAGACGTTTTGGCTCGAAGCCCGGTTTGGATTTAACCGCGTCACTCCGGCGATTTTCATGGCCGATCGCGTGAAAAGCCTGGTCCTGGCGGGATTGCTTGGCATCCCCCTCCTCTACGGGTTCTTTTTTCTCCTATCGATCCTGCCAAATTTCTGGTGGCTCATCGGGTGGATAGCCGTCATGCTCTTGATGATTGCGATGATGGTGATTTTTCCCGCCGTCATTGATCCCTTATTCAATAAGTTTAAGCCTCTGCCGCAAGATGCCCTGAAGGCGCGCATCGAAGCGCTTCTTAGCAAGTGCGGCTTCGAGTCAAACGGCCTCTTTGTCATGGATGCGTCGCGGCGCTCAACGCATGCGAATGCCTATTTCACGGGTTTCGGCAAGGCGAAACGCATTGTCTTCTTCGATACCCTTTTGCAAAACCATTCACCGGACGAGATCGTTTCTATTTTGGCGCATGAACTTGGCCACTACAAGCTTGGCCATATTCGCCGGCGGCTGGCTTTGACGGCGATATTGACGCTCGCCGGGTTCGGCGCCCTGTATTGGGCATTTGCGGTAAAGCTCAGCGTTCATTTCGGACTGCCGTTGGACGCGGGCCTCACGTTGATCGTCTTCATCATCGCGGCAGGCCCTATCCTCCATCTTCTGTCGCCGTTGATGAGCTTTTTGTCTCGCCGCGCCGAGTACCAGGCGGATGGTTTTGCCAAATCAATGGCCGGTGCCGAGGGAATGATCAGCGCTCTTGCCAAGCTCGCGCGCGATAACCTCTCGACGCTTACGCCAGATGCCTTTTACGCCCTTTTTTATTACTCCCATCCGCCAATTCCGGATCGAATTTCCCGCTTAAGAGCGTAAAGCTTGCCTGAAGGTTATTTGATTAGTAATCATTCTCATCAATATTCTGCGCAAGCTCACGGATGCTGATTGCCACCCGCTCAATTCTCGCCGAAAAGCCATGCTGATGACATGATCATGAGACAGTCATAGCCGAGCTTCGCGGCCAACGGGGCGCGGCTTCCTGTTGTCCGCCGATCTTCGAAGCTCCGCTGCCAATTAAGTGCCAATTTTTTATGGCATTGTATAGCTTGCGCTGCTACCACGAGCGAAGGCGTCAATGGACAAAGCTTGGAGTCGGGTGTTTGCGTGAAACCTTAAACGCGGCTGGAGCCGCTTGATGCAGCCGCGACCACGCAATACCCTTTTTAGCCGCCACGGCGGCCTGCCGTGGAACTGGCTTGCCGCCAGCATCATCGCGGGAATGCTCGCCGCTTGCTCGACGGCGCCACCGATCGGACCAAATGAGCCGCCAGACGCGCTCGACCGTATTCGTTCAATCGATCTGCAGCCAAAACCACTTTCGACAACGGGAACGTCGAGCTCGGCAGGGGCGCCAGAGCGGACGCAGATCTACTATGGCAGCTCGAGCGAGGCAGCGGCAGTACAGGTGGGAGGTGGAACACCTCAAGCCGGTGCCAGCGGCAAAGGCGCGGAGAGCTCCGATGGCGAAGGCGTCACCCTCAACTTCGAAGATACGCCAATCACCGCGGTGGCCAAGGTCATCCTCGGCGATTACCTTGGACTTGGCTATACGATCGATCCGCGCGTGCAAGGCACGATCACCGTCGCCTCCGGACGCCCAATTCCAAAATCCGACCTCGCTTTTATTCTGGAACATGCCCTACGGGCCAGTAATGCGGTCATGATTCGGGAAAAAACAGGCTATCGGATTGTCCCGGCGGACGATGCGCTTGGCACCGGCCATGTGGAGCGCTATAGCGGGAATCCTGAGCATGAGGCCGGATATGGCCTCACCGTCATGCCCTTGAAGCATGCGTCCGTGCAATCCATTGTAAAATTGCTGGAAAGCTTTGCGACGAAACCCGGCGCCGTCCGAGGCGACCCGGCGCGAAACCTCATTCTCATCATGGGCAACGGGACCGAACGCCAGACGGCCGTCAATACCATTCTCGATTTCGACGAAGATTGGATGAGCGGCCAATCGGTTGGCATTTTTCCCGTTCACAATTCGACGCCGGAGCCCATCATCACCGAGCTCGAAAAAATCCTCGATTCAGGCGAGGATGGCCTCAGCCAGCACATGGTCAAGGTGCAGGCCATTGGCCGGATGAATGCGATCCTTGTTGTCGCCCGGCGGCCCGAACTGCTGCACGCCGCCGCCAAATGGATCAGCCGCCTCGACAATTCGGCGGTGGCAAGCAACGGTGTCAAAGTTTATAAGCTCCGTTATGGTGATGCGCGCCAAATCGCGACGCTGCTCAACAACTTGTTCCTCGGCGGGGCGGGAGCAGGCGCCAATCTCGAAGGGGCGGCCAACCAGCTTGCACCCGGCGCGGGCGCCGCCGGCGTTAGTGGCGCCGCCGGACAAAGTGGATTTGGGTCCGTAGGCGGCGGCTTTGGTGGTGGCGGCGCCGCTGGACAAAGCGGATTTGGAACGGCAGGCGGCGGCCTCGGCGGTGCCGGAGGCCTCGGCGGCGCCGGCGGTGCCGGTGGCCCGTTCGGCGGAGGTGGCGGCTTCGGTGGCACTGGCGCCGGAGGTGGCGGCGGGGCGCTGGGCGGCACAGGGGGACAATCGCAGGGACCGTTTGGCGCGCTCGCCGGCGGAACAGGCGGTGGCGCTGGAGGAGCCGCTAGCGATGCGAGCTTCGGCGGGGGCGGCGGCGCCATAGGCGGGGGCGCCGCTGGCGGTGGCGGACGCGCCATCCTTCAAAATGTCAGGATTCTTGCCGATGTCCCCAACAACTCCATCGTGGTCTATGCTAACGCCGAAACCTATCGCATCATCGAACGGGCCTTAATCCAGCTCGACCGCCCGCTCGCCCAGGTCGCCCTCGAGGTGACGATCGCCGAAGTCACGCTCAACAATGCTCTTCAGTACGGGGTGCAGTTCTTTCTCGGCAGTCTCAACACTCCTGGCCTGTTTAATGCCAACACTGGTACAGTAAACCCCCTTAAGAGCCCACAGGGCGTGCAAGTGGGTAACGTCACTTCGTTGAATACAACGACGGGGGCTAACCCGCTGACGCCCGGCCCACAGGCCGGGTTCAATCTCCTCATTGGCAATGCGTTGACGCCGCATGTCATTATCAACGCCTTGAACCAATATACGACGACAAGAATCCTCTCGAACCCGTCTCTTGTCGTGCTTGATAATCAGATCGCGGCTTTGCAGGTCGGTAACCAGGTTCCGGTCACGATCGGAACCACAAACTTCTTGCAGTCGACTGCGACAACCCAGAGTCAGATTCAGTATCAAAACACTGGAATTATTCTAAGCTTCCGGCCCCATGTTCACGCCAACGGTAATGTGACGCTTGAGGTTGATCAGGAGATCAGCGCCGTCGTGCCCGCCGGCGAATCCGAGGTGGCAACTACATGCAACGGTTCGCCGTGCCCCAGCTTCTCCGACCGTCATGTCCGAAGCTCAATTCAAGTACCCAACGGCCAGACGGTACTGCTTGCGGGGCTCATCCAAGATACCCAAGTCAAGTCGCGGTCTGGAATCCCTGTCCTCGATCAAATCCCGGTCCTTGGCGAAGCGTTTGCCAATAGCACCAATAATGGCGATACGCGAACCGAGCTGATCTTTTTCATCCGGCCGCAAGTGATCCGCGACGCTGTCGATGCCTCGACTGTGGCCGAGGAGCTGCGCGCGAAGATGCGCGGTGATAAGATCGGTACGACGCATCCGGCCGGCTCGGTGACCCCCTACCCCGTCGGGCTTGTCCAATGAGCTTGGCTAAGCTCCGCCAGGGAAGCATCTCCGGTTTCGGTCTCTTGCCGCCAAGGGCGATACGCTCGTTCGCCGAAGCCTTGCCGCATGGGCTCTTAGCGAAAAGTTCTGTTGCCGCGCTTACTTTTGCCGCGGTGACCGCAAGTCTTTCCGCAGCCCCTGGTGTTGGAGGGTTTTTCGGCGCCGTTCTCGCGCTTCTCATGATAGCCATCGCCGCCATCGATGCGCGCGCCTTCATTATTCCTAACCCTTTGACGCTCCTTGCCTTCCTGCTGGGGCTGGCGTCCTGCGCCAGCGGCGCTGATGGTGCCTGGCAGGAGGTAGCCTTTGCCGCCCTGCGCGGCGGTCTCCTCGCTTTTGGTTTTTTCGCCCTGCGCGAGGGCTACTATCGCCTGCGAGGCCGCCACGGGCTTGGCCTTGGCGACGTAAAGCTTGCCGCCGTCGGCGGCGTCTGGCTCAGCTGGCCGATGATCCTCGCCGCCATTGAGATCGCCGCGGCAGCCGCATTGTTTTCCGTGGGGTTTTCCTACCTCGTGCGGCGGTGCCCTTTCGACGCCACGACAAAATTGCCGTTCGGGTTGTACTTTGCTCCGGCTATTTGGCTTTGCTGGCTCATTGGCGAGCTGCTGCCAGCGGGGCTAGGAACCTTCTGATGGAAAGTTTTCAATGAACGTCCTCGCAGCATCGGACAAAAAACAAAAACGCCACCGGTGCTGGCCCATCTTGTGCGGCGCGCTTTGCCTTGCATTCGCCGTGCGCCCGGCCGCTGCTGGGGCACGCCTGCAAGAAGGTATCCGCGCCTACGCATCAGGCCATTACGACAAAGCGGCGCAAATTTTCTCTGTTCTCGCCCCAAAGGGCAATCCATTGGCGCGCGCCTATCTCGGCTATATGTATGAATACGGCAAAGGGGTGCCGCAGGATTATGTCGTCGCAGCCGGCTGGTATAAATGCGCCAGCCAGCAAGGCGTGGCGCAAGCGCAATACGAGCTCGGTCTGATGTACGATCGGGCGCTGGGCGTGCCGCAGGATTATGTCAAGGCCTACGCCCTTGTGAACCTCGCGGTTGCCAAAAAACCCGCCGGCATCGAGCGGGACAGATGGCTTAATATACGCGACGCGCTCGGAACGAAACTCAGTCTCGTTGAGCTCACGAAGGCGCAGCAAATGTCCTTCGAAGGCGTCCCCGAGGGCCCGTGCCTGCCGATTTCCACGGGCATTCAAATATGGCCGCCGTGGCCGGTGATCCCGCCGTAACCTCCTCGTTCTGGCCGCTGGCAATAGCGCGGCTTTGACTCCCGCCGCGATCTCTTCCAAAAGAGCCAGCACGTTTTCGGAAAAGCTGTCCGCGAGCGACGCGTTACCATGAATCGAACGGGCTTTCCGAAAAAGAGGGACTATGCTCGACAGCGTCACGGTCACAGCGAACGCCCGCCTTCACCTCGGATTTTTGGATCTGAACGGCGAACTCGGCCGCCGCTATGGCAGCCTGGGACTCGCAGTAGACCGTCCGGTTACCCGCTTGACGCTCCGGCGTAGCCACATTCCTTTCGCGCAAGGACCGCAAGCCGAGCGTGCCGCCGGCCATCTCACCCGCGTGGCCCCGGCGCTTGGCCTAAAAGCGGCTTATAGCGTCATCATCGAGGAAGCAATTCCTTCTCACGCAGGCCTTGGCTCGGGCACACAGCTTGCGCTCGCCACGGCGGCGGCTTTGCGGCGGCTCGAAGGCCTCCCGCAGGATGTCTCTCACGATGCGCGACTCTTACGGCGCGGCGCGCGATCCGGCATTGGGCTTGGCATTTTCGAGAGAGGGGGGCTCATTGTAGATGGCGGCCATGGGGCCGCGGCGAGGCTGCCGCCCATTATCACGCGGATGGAGTTTCCCGCGCAATGGCGCATTATCCTCGTCCTTGATCCAAATGCCGAAGGCGTTCACGGCAGCGAAGAACAACTCGCTTTCGCGAGCTTGCCTGCCTTTCCGGCAAATCTTGCAGGCGAAATCTGCCGCCTGGTCCTCATGAAAGCATTGCCGGCGCTGGCCGAACACGATATCGGTTCCTTCGGCGATGCAGTCGCGCGTCTGCAGGAGATCATCGGGACATATTTCGCGCCAGCTCAAGGTGGCGGGGCGTACTCTAGCGCCCCCGTGGCGGCATTGATGGAGGAGTTACGCCGGAATGGGGCGAAAGGCACGGGCCAATCCTCGTGGGGCCCGACGGGGTTCGCGTTCGCCGAGAACGCGCGGGAGGCGCAGCGGTTGTCCGATCTCGTGCAGGCGTCGGCAGCGGCCGCGGGACTAAATCTCATGATATGCAAGGGCCTAAATCACGGAGCCCTCATCCAGGGAGAAGCGTTCGCCACAATTAAATAGCAGTGAGATAGGGGAAAGATTTGGCCAAGAATATTTTGCATATGCTTAGCCCGCTCCGCCACATGAGCCCATTCGATGTGAATATGGCGCTCGATGCCGGCTATGACGCGGTCGTGCCTTATATTGACGTTAAGCTCGAGGAGGTCATGCCGCTCGTGCAAGACGCGATGTTTTCGCGCTCTCCAAAGGACGCCGTTCATACCGCCGTCTTCATTGGCGGCAAGGATGCGGTCCTTGCCCTAGATATGCTCGACGAAGTGCGCAAGACACTTTTGAAACCATTCGAGATTTCGGCTTTCGCGGATCCCGCCGGCTCATTCACGACAGCCGCCGCCATGGTCGCCTGCGTGGAAAAAGTCCTTAAGCAAAAGAAGGCCAAAGCGCTTTCGAATGCGTCTTTTGTCATCTTTGGCGCCACTGGGCCGGTCGGCTATACATCGGGCGTTATCGCGGCGCTTGAGGGAGCCAATGTCACGCTGACCGCCCGTGAGCTCAACAAAGTCCAAGCCAAGGCGGACGAAATCAAGCAGCGATTTGGCGTAAACGTCCACGCAGCGCAGGCAAAATCGCCAGAGGAGATCTCCGCCGCCCTTGCTGGCAAAGAGGTTGCCCTCTGCTGCGCCGCCGCGGGCGTGCAAGTGGTCTCCGCCTCGATGCTTGCCGGCGCCAAATCGCTATTGGTTTCAGCCGATGTCAATGCGGTGCCGCCGGCGGGGATCGAGGGCCTTGAACTCATGGCGAATGGTGCCGAGCTCCCTGGAGGAAGCCTTGGCATCGGACCACTGGCGATTGGCGACGTGAAATACAAGACGGAAGCTGGTTTGTTTCAGCGGATGGCCTCATCGCCAAAGGCGATCAGCCTTGACTTCCGCGATGCCTTCGCTCTCGCGCGTCAACTCGCGTGAACCCGGCGCCGCAGTTTTGGTTGTAGCGGCTTCCGCCCGCGCCCTGGCGCAAGCAGCGCGCCGAGCCGGCTACCGGCCGCTCGCCGCCGATTTCTTCGGCGATTTGGATACACAAACTGTTTGCGCGCGCACCCGTCTGATCGAGGACGGTCTTGATAAGGGCTTCACAAAAGAAGCCCTTCTCCCAGCCCTCGACGATCTCGCCCAAGCGGATGCGCCAATCGGTCTCGTCTATGGGGCGGGGTTCGAAGACCGTCCCGAGCTCTTGGGCTTCATCGCGCGGCGTTTTCCAATCATCGGCAATTCCGCCGATGTACTGCGGCGCGTCAAAGATCCGGTCCTGCTTGCCGGGCTTTGCGCGAGCCTCGATATTCCTCATCCAAGGATAAGCCTGGCAAAACCGCCGGACCCAACTGGATGGCTCGCGAAACACATTGGCGGGGCCGGCGGCAGCCATATTTCCCCCGCGACTACGCTGACGGGCCCGGATGAAAGGATTTACTTCCAGCAATTCGCCCAGGGCGAGCCCGTTTCCCTGTTATTCCTCGCCGATGGCGGAAACACGCATGCCATTGGTTTCAGCCGTCAATGGCCCCTCCCCACGCCAGACGAACCCTTTCGCTTTGGCGGCAGCTCCCGGCCGGCGCGGCTACCCAAAAAAACGGCGAGCGAGTTACTGCGTGCGGCGCAAAAAATAACCGCAAGGTGTGGGCTCAAGGGGTTGAACAGCGTCGATTTTCTGGTCCAAGGTGGCGAATGGACTCTTATCGAAATCAATCCCCGGCCAGGAGCAACCCTCGATATCTTCGACGGCAAAGGCGGTGCGCTGTTTCGAACCCATATGGCATCCTGCTCGGGCCATTTACCAATCCGGCGTTTTGCATTTTCGGGCGCCGCCACGGCGGCGATCGCTTATACAGCCTATGATGTTGCTTGCATGCCAAAAATCGCCTGGCCCCGTTGGGCGGCGGACAGGCAAAGACCAAAAAGCCAAGTACGTACTGGTGGCGCCGTCTGCACGGTGCGAGCGTGCGCCCGAGGGCCAGGGAAAGCGCGCGCCCTCCTTAACAAGCGGATAAAATGGATTCTTGACCGGCTCGATGAAGCCCAAGAAAAAACAAAGAGAAACGAGGAAACATTACAGTGAGTAATCATAGTATTAACGCCTTGGCGGGGCAGGCCGTCGAGCGCATGGTCAGCGGGGCGGACCAGCTGCGGGTACTTGTTTCAAAAGGGGAATTGGGCGAAACGATCATCGATGCGGGCAAGGCGACGCGCGGCGGCATCGAGGCCGGGATTGCGATCGCCGGGATTTGCCTTGGCGGTTTGGGAACCGTGACCCTTGCCGCGACTGGCGCTGGCAGATGGACCTATGAGCTCTGCGTCAGCAGCTGCGATCCGGTGATAGCTTGCCTTGCCAGCCAATACGCAGGCTGGGCTTTGTCGCATGGCGAAGGCAAATCAGGGTTTTTCGCGCTCGGATCAGGCCCCGGCCGCGCGCTTGCCCGCAAAGAGCCGTTGTTCGAAGAGCTCAGCTATCGCGATCAGGCTTCGCGCGCCACGCTCGTCCTCGAATCCGACCGCGCGCCGCCGCGTGAAGTCACCGAAAAAGTTGCAAATGATTGCGGCGTCGCGGCCGAGAACGTCACATTCATCTTCGCGCCGACCCAGAGCCTCGCGGGAGGGGTACAAATCGTTGCCCGCGTCTTGGAAGTGGCGCTGCATAAGTCGCATGAACTCAAGTTTCCGCTTGAGCGCATCGTCGATGGCGTGGCCTCCGCACCGCTGTCGCCGCCACATCCCGATTTTGTGCAAGCGATGGGCCGCACCAATGATGCCATCATCTATGGCGGCAAAGCGCACCTTTTTGTCACTGGGCCCGCCGCTGACGCCAAGGCCCTTGCCGAACAGCTGCCGAGCAGAACTTCGCGCGATTATGGACGCCCCTTCGCCGAAGTTTTCAAAGCCAATAAGGGCGATTTTTATAAGATCGATCCGATGCTGTTCAGCCCGGCGCAGGCGAGCGTAACCGCGGTCGAGAGCGGCGAGACTTTTCACGCGGGCGGCATTGATCAAAAACTGCTCGATGTCTCTTTCGGATAGGCAGGCGTCGCGCAAGGTCCCTGCCGGTCCCCGGATCGCCATCGCCATCGATATTTACGATTGGCACGCCCGCGATTTTAGCGCCGCGCTCGCTCGAGCCGGTGCTATTGCCGTTCCCGTCCGCCTCGCCCAATGCGGTTTTGATACCCGCCGGCCACATGGGCTGATCATTCCAGGGTTTGGCAGGGACCTCCCAGATGGCGTTCTCGTCCGGGCAATCGGCTCTGGAACTTTTGAGAGCGTGACGCTGCGCCTCGATGTCTTGCACAGCCTCGCGGCACTTGGCATTCCGGTGTTGAATTCAGCTCGTTGCATCGAGATCTGCGTCGATAAAGCCGCGGCAAGCTTCCTCCTTGGCCAGAAGGGAATCCCGGCGCCGCCGACATGGACCTTGCAGTCGGCGGAGGCGGCGCGCCAGATCGTCCGGCGCGAGGCCGCGCGGGGCCCGCTTGTCCTAAAACCTTTGTTCGGCGCGCAGGGATTTGGCTTGAAGCTCGTCCGGCACGAAGAGGATCTGCCTTCTTTTGAGGAAGTTGAAGGAGTCTACTACCTTCAGCGCTTCGTCGGGGTCGATAACCATGGCTTTCGTGATATCCGCGTTCTGGTCTCGCGGGGCGCGGTCATTGGCGCCATGATCCGCCATTCAAAGCACTGGATTACCAATCTCAAGCTCGGAGCGAGGCCGCAATGGCATGAGCCTGACGAAAAAATGTGCGACCTCGCGCTGCGCACGGCGGCAGCGGTCGGTGCCGAATTTGCGGGAGTCGATCTGATTTATGATGCCGATCACACCCTGCAAGTTCTTGAGGTAAATAGCATGCCAGGCTGGCGTGGGCTGCAACAGGTCGCACCCTTCTCAATTGCCGGCCGGCTGGCAACTGATGTTCTTAATCAGCTGAACTGGCCCCGAGCCAGGGCACAAATTTGAACGAGATCGCCACGGCTTTCATCGCGGCCTGCCGCGATGAAATCGAGGCGCCAAAGCCTGGCAACGTCCATGTTTTCGCCGATGGCCATGGAATGACCACGCGGGATTTCTTGGTGAGCGCCGAAGCCGCGGCTCCAGCATTATGCGCACCCGGCTCTTTGGTTGGACAGCGCATCCACGCCGCTATCGAGGCGACCTTCGGCGCTGTTGGCATGAACACCAACCTCGGGATCGTTTTACTGTGCGCGCCGCTCGCCGCCGCGGCAGGTTCTGCCCATAATTTGCGCGACGGCGTGAAGGGCATACTCGCCGCATTAACGCAAGAGGATGCCGCGGCCGCCTATCAAGCCATTATTCGTGCTTCCCCTGCGGGACTCGGCACATCGGCTCGCCATGATGTGCATGATGCCCCTCGCTTGACGCTTTTAGAAGCAATGCACGAGGCGGCGGGCCGCGATCGCATCGCTTTCCAATACGCCACCAATTTTTCCGATATATTTGAGCTGGGGCAGCCCGCGCTGGAAGACGCACGCGGCCGGGGCTGGCCAGCACCATGGCCTGTTGTTTGCGTTTATCTGTCATTTCTCGCAGCCTTTCCCGATAGCCACATCGCGCGCAAGCACGGAGAGGGCGCCGCTATTCGTGTGATGGACAAGGCCCGCGTCGAGCGCGTGCGCTTTATGAGCCTTATCGATGATCCGCAAAAGGCTCTGCGCGATCTTTTGATTTTCGACCAAGATCTTAAATCATCGGGGCTAAATCCTGGGACGAGCGCGGATCTGACGGTTGCCACCGTTTTCGCCGATCGGCTCACACGGATCTTGATCAAGCGGCTTAATGATGGTTGAGTGCGAGCGCGGCGGAACCCTCCGCCGTCATTCCACCCGGCCAAATCTCCGGCGTTGACAACATGGGCGCCCGTCGGGCATGTGTCGATCTCTTCCGGCGCCAATCGGAGCGGGTATCTCCAGGGAGGAAGTTCACAATGGGGGTTTTTAGCATGGCAAAAATAAACAAACTGCGCGTTGGCGAATCGCTTGTCGGGGATGGCAATGAAGTCGCTCACATCGACCTCATCATTGGGCCTCGGGGCAGCGCGGCGGAAACCGCGTTCGCGAATGCCCTGACCAACAACAAGGACGGCTTTACGACTCTGCTCGCGGTGGTTGCTCCAAATCTTCTCGTGAAGCCGCCGACGATTCTCTTCAACAAGGTGACGATCAAGAACGCCACGCAGGCCGTGCAGATGTTCGGTCCGGCGCAACATGGAGTTGCCAAAGCCGTCGCTGATAGCGTCGCATCAGGTGTTATCCCGGTCGCCGAAGCCGACAACCTCTTCATCTCCGTCGGCGTTTTCATCCACTGGGACGCCAGGGACAATCAGAAGATCCAAGACTTCAACTATCAGGCGACGAAGGAAGCGATTGCCCGCGCCGTCAATGGCGAGCCGACACCTGCCTATGTTGTCGCCCAGCGCAATGTCGTGAAACATCCTTTCGCGCCGAACTAAGAAAGCGGCGGGATAAATGGCTTAAAGGGGGCTTCGGCCCCTTTTATTTTGCCAAGATCCTAACGCCTGAGGTCTTCGCTGCTGAGACGGCCATCATGGAGAGCCGTGGCGACGAGCACACCGAAAATTCCAGCGCGTTCGAGTTCCGCCAGATCATCGCGACCACGCACACCGCCAGCGGCATAGAGCTTTGAATGAGGCGAGCGGCTTTTTATTTCTAGAAGCCGCGCCATGTCCGGCCCGGCGTTACTCCCCACGCGTGATAATGACATCACGATGACACGGGAAGGCCATGCATGAGGGAAACTGAGAACCTCCTGCGGCCCAAGGAAGCGGCCAACTCGATAATCGAGTGAGAGAATGGTGCGGTCAAGGGACTCGAGCTGCTCTAGTGATGAGAAGTTGCGGACTGACTCGCTGCCGAGGACGAGGTGCGCTTTCTTATGGTGGGCAAGCCAAACGCGGGCTTCGTCAGCGTCGCGCACGCCTACATCCGCCCACAGAGTAACCTCTGGAAAGGCGTCGCCCAGCGCCTCAATGACCGTTCCCTGATCGCCAAACAATTGTATGCGATCAAGATCCGCTAGATAAAGTGTTTGGAAGGGATGAACCGCCAGGAGACCGCGTGCGACATCGAGCGGATCGCTGCTCGCGGCGAGTGGGGTTACAATTGGAGAATAGGATTGGCGCTCGCCGCCGCGAGCGTGAACAACGGCCCCGCTTTTTAAATCAAGCACAGGAATGACTTCGATTTTGTGTTCTGCCATTTTGATCGGGCGGTTGGATGGATAGACAGGTGATCCTTGGGTGGGACGTTGGCGGCGCCCACCTCAAGGGCGCCCGTGCCGAAGATGGAATCATCACGCGCGCCGTGCAGATTGCTTGCCCACTTTGGCTCGGTCTCGAGGAACTCGATCGGGCAATTGGCGAAGCGGAGTCGGTGCTAGGCCAAGCTTCCCTCAACGCCATCACGATGACCGGTGAATTATGCGATACTTTTGCGACGCGCAAGGAAGGTGTCTGCGCGCTTGCCGCTGCCATGGTCCGTCTACTGCCGGCCAGGAAAGCAATTTTTTACGCGGGACTTTTCGGCTTTGCCGGCCACGCGCAAGTCAACGAACACGCTGATGGCATTGCCTCAGCCAACTGGCATGCGAGCGCGGCACTGGCGAGCAAGCTTGGCGAGGCACTATTCATCGACATCGGCTCAACGACGACGGACATCATTCCAATCGCGGCGGGGCGGCCAGCCAATCGAGGCAACAAAGATGCCGACCGGCTGCTTCATGGCGAGCTCGTCTACACGGGGCTCACGCGAAGCTTCCTGATGTCTGGCCCAAAACTCGTGCCCTTCGCCGGGCAATGGACGCCGTTAATGAATGAGTGGTTTGCGTCAATGGCGGATGTCCATCGCATCCTCGGGCAGTTACCGGAGGGCGCCGATCTAATGGAAACCGCCGACGGGCGGGAGAAGACCAACGAGGACTCTTGCGCCCGCCTGGCTCGCATGATCGGACGCGATCGCGCCGAAGCCAACGAAGCGGCCTGGGTTCGGCTCGCCAGTTTTTTCGCCGAGGCGCAACTGCGCGAAATTATCGATGCCGTGGCGCTGGTTCTGTCTCGCGGCGGTCTCACCACGAGCGCGCCGGTCGTCGGCGCGGGGATCGGGCGCGGCCTCACCCGAGAGGTCGCGTCGCGAATACATCGCCCGTTTGTCCGTTTTGATGACTTGATCGGCGCGACCGCGGACGCAAAGAGCAAGGCCTGCGATTGCGCCCCTGCCTGCGCCGTTGCCCTTCTCGCGGCATCTCATTTCGGCTCATAGAACGCGTCGCGCTTTTGCATGAGCCACGACCATGCCTCTTCCTCGCCCGGCCCGGCGGTTTTCTTGACCGCGATCGAGAGATAGGCAATCTCCCGGTCGATTTTTTCGCGCGGCAGGATGTGCAGACGGGTTAAGAGGATGGCGCATTCAAGGATGGCATTTGCCGCCCGATTGAACCCTTGAAATGGCGCATGCTGCTGCTTCCCTGCGATTTTGCAATGAAAGCGGGGGCGCTCGGCATGCTGTTCGACTTGAAAGACTTGCAGTTCCGCATGGGCGAGAGCACCGGCGAGGCGCGGCACGGGACTTGTCGGAATTGACATCAAGGGCCAATCCCGCCGCCCAGTCACGAGACCCGCAAAGATGCGCGGATCATCGGTGTAATTCGCTATCGCCAAGGACGTCGCCGCGAGGTTATCGTGTGTGGTAGAGGGTAAAAAAGGCGCGATGATCCACTTCTCCCCCTCTTCAATGAGGCCAAGAGGCGCGAGGTGCGGGCGGCCGGCTTGATCAATCGTCGTGACGATCACTTCGCAGATTCTCGGCATTTGCTCCTTTTTCAGTCCGCGGAAGGCCAACTCACACTTTCGCACGCAGCGTATGGCCGATCTCGCGCAAGCGGTCCTTATCTTCTTCTAGCTTGTCCGCCGCGCAACCCCAATCGAGCGGCTCATCCTGCGCGTAGCGCTTGCCGAGCGCCCATGCGATCTCGGCCTTGGTGAGCTCGGCGCCAAGGTAAAACGCATGGGCACCATCCGCCTCAACGCCAAGTTTCGGGAAGAGAGAAAAGGCATCCTGCGCGACATGGTGGCCGCTACGGTTAAAAATGTGAATGCCGTCCTCCGCCGTGGCAATTCTGAAATTCGCATCGCGTACCTCAGCCGCGAGGGCGTCAATGTCTTGGACCGAAGAAGGGTAAGGGGAAAGATCATGCAGCCCAATGAGCCCAGCGCCATAGCCCTTGGGCAAAGCGCTATCCGAATGGGCCGCGAACATTAGCCGCCGCGCGGCATCATGCTCTTCAATGGATCGGCGCGTGTGTGGGCTGACGTGAACTGTCAAGACATTGCGGATATCGAGCTCCGAGCAAATCCCCAAAAGAGTGGCGGTGATGCCACCGGTGTCGGCTTCCGTGAGTTCCGTGAGATTCCCCGTGCCCATCATCATCTCAGCCCGAGGCAGGCGGTGCCGCGTTTCCGCATAACGCAGAAGGGAAGCGGCAAAACCGAAATGGATAGGGTCAAGGATGGGATCGAGGATGAAGGAGAGATTGCGCCGCTCGGCGGCCTCGGCGGCGCGGACGAGGGAGTCAAGATCTCCATGAGGAGACGGCACGAGAATTGGCGTGGCACCCGTTCCTTCGGCGATCTCGACGGTTGTTTCATCGAGGCTCAATAAAAAATCGGCCCCGGCCCCGGCGCCGCGCGAAAGCTCGCTTCGATGGGCGGAGTCAATGCTAACAGAGAGCCCCTCGGCTTTAAGCGCACGAATACAGTCCTCAAGATGCGGGAACCGAGTATCAGGGAGACAGCCGAGATCGATCACATCCGCGCCCGCGCGATGGAGCGCCTTGGCGCGCGCCAGCACAGCGTCAACGGAGAGCGCCGACGCATCAACAATCTCGGCGAAAATACGAATCGCAAAGCGGGACAGATCCTTGGCCTGCGCGCCGCGCCCGAGGTAGATCGGCAGATCGCTCAACTCATCGGGCCCCCTCTCCACGGGCACGCCGAGATGGTCAGAAAGATGAGAGAGGTCAGCGCGGCAGCGGCCTGGAAGGATGATTCTGTCAGCCGCGATCGGCCGCTGGAGGCGGTGCGAAATGATGGCTTCTGTCATCAAAGCCGCCACCTTGACACCAATGTCGCGGATCTCCCAGTCGAACTCCAACTCGCCCATTGATCGCAGCAAGTGATCGAGACGAGGATAGGCGAGATGACCCGTGAGGAGGAGAAGGCGTTCTCTCATGCCGCCTGCAAATCCCTGTGGCGCTGCGTGATGAGCGCGCTGGGTTTACTCACACGCGATTTTGATTCCCGGGAGAGCCCCACGGCGGAACTCATCGGCAGCGGCGGTAAGTGAGTGAGGCCCCGCAAGCCAAACCTCCGCCGAACTCGCCGCCACAAAGCGTGGAAATAAAGGATCAATGATTTTTTTTGCCACAAGGTCGCTTATCGGCGCTGGCGCCGCCACGTTGCATGACTTGATGAGCAGAAGATGGCATGCGCCCATGACGCGGGCAAGCCAGGCGGCGAGGGAGTCGGATGTCACGTCCCAAGTTTGCGGCACTTCGGAAGCGGCAAGCACCATTCGCGCTGGGCGCCAAATAGGGATTTTTCCGGCACCCGAGGCGCCTTCGAACTCTACGCGGCTATCAGCGAGGACGAATTTTTTGGAGTGCGCCGCAAGAACAACGCCAAATTGCTCCATGGAGAGAAGTGCCAAGTGGTGCGCTGTCGCGTCGCTGAACTTCATGGCCGCTTGCGCCATCCGTGCGCAGTCGGCGAAAGGACCGCCCCCCGGAACGAGGATGAGCGGCTTTCGGCATTCGCTCAGGACATCGAGCCAAGGGGCAAACCCGAGCGAAAGGGCAAGGCTTCCTCCGAGTTTTACGACGATAAGTCCGCGAGAATTTGTCTTCACGCGAAGGCGCGATTGCCAGGACGGCCCCGCGTCTTCTCGCGCGCCCGCTCTCGTTTTATCTCGACACCGACCGCCCCTTCCACGACCTCCAATTTTTCGATCCTTACGCAAACCCTGGCGACGCAAGCATAGCGAAGAATTTCGTCAGCGATATCGCTGGCAAGTGTTTCGATCAAATCAACATGACCGCGGCCAAGCATGATTTTGATCGAGTCAATGAGGACGTCGTAGGAAAAAATATCGCGCATGTCGTCAAAGCGGCGATCGTGGCGCCGCACGTCTGCGTCGATGTTGAAGCGCACTTTTTGGAAATGGCCGCGCTCAAAATCATAGGCGCCGATCGCGCAGGGCAGCACGAGGTCGTGGACGAAGATGAGATCCGTCTCAACAACGTTCTCTGGCGCCGGGATGTAGCCGCGCCCGAGCCAAAGACGCCAATCGGGCGCGACGTTCTCCCCCGTGGGTTCCTGCATAAGTTCGCGAGGGATAAGATCGCGTATCATCTTCACCGACGCGGGATCGACTTCATCTTGGCGGCTGTGTCCACGGCATAAGCTTCCCCGGAAACCGAGAAAATCCGGCTCCAAAGGAAGCAGCCTCGGGACATCAGGCGACTCAAGAGAGCCAGCAAGACCTGTCAATAGTTTGTGGGCCCGGCAGCAGGTGACAAAACGATCGAGCGCGGCGACATCCATATGATCGAGCAGCCGGCCCGCATGTTTTTTTGCGGTGTCAAGCATGACCCCGACAAAGCCGCACTCCGCTAGGATCCGCAGCAGGCTTAAATCTGGGCCGCAATCAGCGAAAAACACGCCTATGAGCTTGGTCTTCTTAGGAAAAGCAGCGAAAGCGCGCACGTATTCGCCGAGATCGCGCTGGGACAAAAATCCGATTTTTACGTAATCAATCCCCGTCGCGGCGATCCTCGTGGCCTCAATGATGCCAGCTCCGGGGATCGTGCCCGCCGCGGCGCTCAACTTTGCATTTGCGCCCATCGAGCGAGCGATTTCGGCAACCAGGATAGCGCTCAGCGCGCCAAGCGGGCCGTTGGCGGGGTCTTTCAGGTCGATAATATCGGCGCCGCCGGCGCGAACCGTTTCGGCTTCGGCGAGGCTCGTGACGCTAGCGAGCATTAAAGTCAAAACACGAAAACCTTATTACGAGCGGTTGTTGGAGTAAGCTTTGCTCGCATAGCATTACCTGCAGGCATCCGGAAAACTTCAAAGCAGGGGCCTGAAGCAGAGGATATAGCCGCTAAGCTGAATAATGCAATTTCGAGAATGGAAATCGAGATCATTGACTTGCGGACATCAAGAGCGACCGCAAGCGGTCAATTGCCGAAGCCGCCCGGCGGTTGAGCGACCGGCCCTCGCACTCCCTGGCCTCCTGGACGAGGCTGACACTATTGGTCAAAAAAACATGGTCGGCGGTGGCAACCGCTTGCGGGCCAAGGGAAACCTCACGCGGCGCCAAGCCGGCCTCGCCCGCCCATGATAGGATCCGCGCGCGCGTCGTTCCTGGCAGCGCACCATCTTCAATAGGTGGAGTTTCAAGGCAGCCATCTCGAATAACAAAAATATTTGCCGCGGAGGCGCAGGCGATGGCGCCCCGCGTGTTCAGCAGAAGCGCCTCATCGGCGCCGCTTGCCCGCGCCTGCAAGAGCGCCAGGACATTATCGAGGTAAGGGAGAGCCTTTATGCGAGAGAGCGGGGAATGCTCATTCCGGCGGGTCACTGTTGCGATACGAAGAGAAATTGCCTCTCGCCGCGGCGGCATCGGCGATAGGGTCATGAGCAAAGTCGGACTTACCTCGGCGGGTGGGGTAAGGCCGCGCGGCCCAGTGCCTCGCGTCACGGTAAGGCGCAGAACGCCGCAGGATGCTTTCTGAGAGCCGATATACTGTTTGATAGCAGGACCGAGCTCATCTGTATCAACAGCTTCGCCGAAGCGAAGAACTTCAAGACCTGAGTTGAGCCGTTCGAGATGGCCGTGAAGGTCGCAGACTTCGCCGTTGCGCACTGCCATCGTCTCAAAAAGCCCATCCCCTAGCAAAAGGCCTCGATCCGTAACAGGAACATGAGCATCCTCTCGAGCCAGCAAGCGCCCATTCATCCAGACGTGCATCAGTGCCGCCCGACATGGCCAAGAAAATTGCGGAGCATCCGGTGCCCATGCTCGGTCAAAATGGATTCTGGATGAAACTGCACGCCAAAAGTCGGGTGCAGGCGATGCTGCACGGCCATGATTTCGCCTTCTTCCGACCACGCCGTGGGAATGAGCGGGCCACCGTTGTCGTCAAGCTCGACGATAAGGGAGTGATAGCGTCCGGCAGTCAGCGGGCTAGGCAGACCCTCGAAAATTGCCGAGGCTTCGTGCCGCACAAAGCTGGCCTCGCCATGCATGGGCCGCCTTGCGCGGGTCACCCGGCCGCCGAAGACCTGGCCTATGCATTGATGGCCGAGGCAGATTCCGAAAATGGGAACGTGGCCAGAGAATTCCGAAATAAGGCGCATCGAGACCCCTGCCTCATCCGGTGTGCAGGGGCCAGGCGATATAACAATCGCTTCAGGGTTCTCTTGTGGCAGCGCCGCATCATTACGCACGACCTCTGGGCGGACGCCGAGTTCCCGCAGATAATTGGCGACCGTGTGCACAAATGAGTCGTAGTTGTCGATGACGAGGATCAATCGACGAATTCCTTCGCCTCGAAGGCAGTGAATATAGCGCGCGCCTTATCCAGCGTTTCGTCATATTCCGAAGCGGGATCGGAGGCGGTCGTAATGCCTCCTCCGGCTTGCACGACGCAGAAACCGCCCCGGAAGGCAGCGGTGCGAATGATGATATTGGTATCCATCGTTCCATCAAAGCCTATGTAGCCGATGGCGCCGCAATAGGGGCCGCGGGCATGGCCCTCGAATTCGGTAATAATTTCCATGGCGCGCACCTTCGGCGCGCCGGTCACGGATCCGCCCGGAAAAGATGCGGCCAGAACATCGACGGCGCCTCGCCCTTCTTGCAAGCGAGCCGTGACAGCCGAGACCAGGTGGTGAACGGAGGCAAAGGTTTCCAAGCCGCAGAGCTGCGGGACTTTGACAGAACCCGGCACGCAGACTTTCGATAAGTCGTTACGCAAGAGATCGACAATCATCACGTTCTCGGCGCGATCCTTTCGGCTCTCCGTCAAGGCCCTCGCCTGCAGAGCATCGAGAATGGCATCCGCGAAGCGGCGGCGCGTGCCCTTGATTGGCCTTGTTTCAACACGGTCGCCTTCGACTTTCAGGAATCGCTCGGGCGATGCCGAGGCAATGGCGAACGAAGGGTGCGCGAGATAAGCCGAAAATGGCGCGGGGTTGGATTGCCGCAAGCGGCAATAAAATCCATAGGTGTCGAAATCAGGCGCCAGCGGCGCCTCAAACCGCTGGGCCACATTGGCCTGGAAAATATCGCCGGCGAGAATGCGTTCGATGACTTCCCGAACCATCTTCTCGTAGCTTTCTCGCGTAAAATTACTGGACCACCCGCCAAGCGCGGTGGCCGCTAAGCGCGGCGCGGGGAGAGGCCGCTTGAGCTGCGCTTCGAACCAGTCAGCCCGTTCAACGGCGCGCCGCCGCCGCTTCGGCTTATCGAGTTCGGGAAAGCCAGTTGAAAGGATGAAAGCACGTCTTTCAATGAGGTCAAAAGCGACGGTCACGTCATAAAGGCCGAGCGAAAGATCGGGGAAGGCGAGCTTATCGGCGGTAGGCTCTGGAAGACGCTCGAGACTGCGGCCAAGCTCATAGGAGAACAGTCCGGCGGCGCCCCCTTGAAATGGCGGCAATCCAGGCATCGAGAAAGCGCCGAAAGGAGCAAGGCGAGACTTCAGCTGCTCCGCCCAATGGGTCGAGGCAACCCCCACGGTAATTTGCTCGAAAGGGTCCGCGGCAATGAAGCTATACCGGCCGAGCTTGCGGTCGGTCATCGCGCTATCGAGAAAAGTTAGAAAGGGAAGCTCGAGAAGCGCACTCGCCGCTTCGGCGGGGTCACAAAAATCGATTTCGACGACTCGCATCGCAATGCTTGTCCATTAATGGTTTAACCTGAGCAAAGGTGCTTTTTTAGCTAAGGTTAGAGAACGACCTTTGCAACGCTCATTCGAAAAATCAAAGCAAGCACGCTGCCTACCAGGAAAAGGCGGCTTCCGCCGCGCTTGCAGTGCATATAGGGAACAATGGGAGGGCCGCCACGTTCGGAGGGGAGGCATCAAGGCCTGCAAGAAGAACGGAAAGGAAAATGGTATGGCAACTCACGAGTCTAGCAAAAGCTCGAGCCAAGGGCACACGCCAGGCGCAGTGCGTGATCCTGAACACGATCGCCGTCTCAAGGAGAACCGCGACGCGGGCACGCGTAAAGAGAGCCGCTCCCAGGAGCACGGGAATACCCCAGGCGCGGTGCGTGACCCTGAGCATGACGGCCGCCTCAAGGGAAACCGTGACAGGGGTATCCACAAGAGCGACGCCGAAAAGTAAGGCAACTCCGGAATTTACTTTCAGATGCGCCCCCTGACAAAGGGCGCGTCTGCCCGTTATCATGTTTTACTTTTTATCGGGGCTGGCGGGCTTGGGCGCTGCGGTACCGGGAGCGCCTGGTTTCGGCTGTGACGGCTGCTGGGGAGGCGGCCCTTTCGGCGGCTCTGGAGCTTTCGCGGGACGGCCCTTGTACGCGAACAACGCTCTCCCCATTTCGCCTTTCCCAAAAAGCGAATGAATCCGGACATCCCGCGCTTTTGATAATTCCTCGGATATTCCATAACGGATCATCGCGTCCTCACCACGAGCATATACTTTCCCCCCACGTCGGCCCGCGCCCTTGAGCCCGCATCGCTTTCAGCGCTTCTTATAAAAAATCTGTCTTGCAACCTTTTAATGCATGCCGTAGCCGTGAGCCAAGTGAGAAGGCGCGCGCATTGGAAAAAAAGGGCGCGCCTGCCTGGCAGGGAGGAACAATGAGCGAAGCCGAGATCAATGGCAAGCCTGCTTCGCTTGCGGCGGCGGCCGAGCGCAGCGCGGAGATATTAACACAAGCTCGGATGCCTCTCTTCGCGGGCCTCGGCACGGATGTGGCAGGCGCGCGCGCATCGATTCTTCTCGCCGAACGGCTGCGCGGCGCTTATGACCATATGTATTCCAGCCAGATTTTTGCTGACCTCGACGTCGTGCGGCAAGCCGGGCTGATGATTACGACGCCCAGTGAAGCGCGCCTTCGCGCCGATGTTCTCCTCTTTGTTGGCAAAACCCCGCCCGATGTTTGGCCCGCAATGATCGAATGGCTCGCGCCATACAACAATCCGCCTCTCGACATTGCTTCGACGCCACGCAAGCTTCTCTCTATCGCACCCACCCGTGGCGCGCCGAAGATTGACGGGCTGGCGATCGAGACCCTCGATGCTCCCGACCTGCACACGACGCTTGCCGCTTTGCGCGCCCGCCTCACTGGGAAAAGCTTGCGTTCAACAAAGAACACACTACGCAAACTCGATGAGTTTGTGGAGATTCTGAAAAACGCCCATTTTGGGGTCGCCGTTTGGTGCAGTGAAAGTGAAGGGCTTGATAGCCTTGCCATCGAAATGCTGCATGGCTTACTCCTCGATCTCAATAAGACCACGCGCTTTTCCGGGCTGCCACTGGGTCCGCCACGCGCGGGCGCTAATGCGAGCGGTGTCCTCCAAACCTCGGGGTGGATGACGGGATTTCCCATGCGGACGTCGTTTGGCCGCGGTTTTCCCGAGCACGATAGCTGGCAGTTCGATGCGGAACGTTTGGTTGACTCCGGCGAGGCGGACGCCGCTTTATGGATCTCTGCCTATGATAGTTCGGCGCCGCCATGGAAAAGAAATATTCCTCTCATTGCGCTTATGGCCAGCTCCATAACTTTCCATCGGGAGCCGCAGGTCCGCATTCATGTCGGCCGCCCGGGAGTCGATCACGACTGCGTTGAATTCATGCGCGAGGTCGGTTCGCTTACCGGCCGGCGCGCTTCGCATCAAAGCGAAAAACCCTCGGTTGCGAGGGTACTTGACGAAATAACGAAATATCTTGGCGAGGATTCCTGATGCTCATTCATTTGAAAGGCGGCCGCATCGTCGATCCGGTGAATGGGCGCGACGAAGCGGGCGATCTATGGATCGAAAATGACCGTATCGTCACGGAGCCGAGCGGTAAGCTGCCCGATGATGTCTATGATCTTTCCGGAAAAATCGTCATGGCGGGGGCCATTGATATTCACTCGCACATCGCCGGCGGTAACGTTAACAGCGCGCGATTGCTACTGCCTGAGATGCATACAAATTGGCTGCCCAATATCCCCACCTTGCCCTTGAGCACCGCAAAATGGTCAACCTTCGAAACTGGCACCATCTATGCTTCGATGGGCTTCACCACCGTGATCGAACCCGCGATCGTGCCTCACGGAGCGTTACAAGCGCATCTTGAGCTCTCCGATATCCCAATCATTGATAAAGGGATACTCACCGTACTCGGCAATGATGATTTTTTGTTATCCTTGCTGCGGGACGGCGAAGGGCCGGCGGCGGTTGCCGATTATGTTGCCTCGACTCTCGCGACGAGCCACGGTGTCGGCGTCAAATGTATCAACGCAGGCGGCGCCGCCGCATTCAAGTACAACCTTCGCACATTCAACCTCGACGATGTTGTGCCATTCTATGGCCTGAGCTCGCGGCAGATCGTCGAGGCGCTGCAGCAGGCGGTCGAAGATCTCCGCATCCCCCACCCTCTGCATCTGCATGCCAACAATCTTGGTATTCCCGGAAATGTGGCAACGGCTCTCGCGACGATCGAAGCTGCGCGCGGCGAGCGCCTCCACCTCGCCCATTTGCAGTTCTATTCCTATGGCACGGAAGGCGACCACGGCTTTTCATCCGCGGCGGCGGAGCTTGCCGAGGCGGTCAACCGCGCCCCGAACGTTACCGTCGATGTCGGCCAGATCATGTTCCGCCAAACGGTGACAGTTTCATGCGATACACTACGGCAGTATAATGGTTCGGCGATGGCGCGGCCGAAAAAATCGATCATTTATGATGGCGACAGCAATGGCGGCGGCATCGTTCCCTATCTCTACCGCGAAAATGATTTCGCCAATGCCGTGCAATGGGCTTGCGGGCTTGAATTGTTTCTTTTGATCGATGACCCGTGGCGGGTTTTCTTCACGACCGATCACCCGAATGGCGCGCCGTTTACCACCTACCCTGAGATTTTTGCGCTCATCATGAGCCGGGAGGCGCGTGCCGAGGCGATCGCGCGGCTGCCACAAGAAGCCGCCGCCGTAACCACCCTGCCCTCGATTGGGCGGGAATACAGCTACAATGAAGTTGCAGTCATGACTCGCGCGGCGCCCGCCAAATTGCTTGGCCTCAAGGATCGTGGCCACCTCGGCGAAGGCGCTCTTGCCGATATCGCCGTCTACTCGCCGGATAAGGATCTGGCGAAGATGTTCCGCTTCGCCCATCTCGTTTTCAAGGACGGCGAGCTTGTCGTGCGCGATGGACGCGTCTCGCATTATCGCTGGGGCCGCGCGTTGAAAGTCCATCCGGGCTACGACAGCGCGATCGACCGCCGCCTCTCCGGTTACTATGAAAAGCACTTCGGCCATTCGCGTGATTGTTATGCTGTGAAGGAGCACTTTCTTCCACGCGCGGAAGCGTTCGCGGAGGTTGCATGCGCCCGATAAAGAAAAACGGCGTTCGAATCGACGACAGCTTTGCCGAAGCATTCCCGATGCGGGGAACGGCCATCCTCATCACCGCGCCAACCCGCCGCTGGGCCAGGCAAGCAGCCACCACCATGACCGGATTTGCCACCTCCGTCATCGGCTGTGGCTGCGAGGCGGGCATCGATTGCGAGCGGCCCTCCAGTAGCACGCCCGACGGCCGCCCCGGCGTCCGGGTGCTAATATTTGCGATGTCGAGCGATGGTTTGCAGGCGCAGCTTATCAACCGGGCTGGCCAATGCGTGCTGACGTCGCCAGGGTCAGCGTGCTTTGCCGATCTTGACGGCGCGGACCGTTTACCGATCGGCAATGACCTTCGCTATTTCGGCGACGGCTGGCAGGTCTCGAAAAAATTCGGCGATCGCCATTTTTGGCGAATTCCCGTCATGGACGGCGAGTTTCTTTGCGAGGCGACGACAGGCCTCACCAAGAAAGCCGTGGGTGGCGGCAATTTGCTCATCATGGGCGCCAACCAGGAAACGACGATGCGGGCGGCCGAGCAGGCGGTTGCCGCCATGAACGAGGTCGAAGATGTTATTCTACCCTTTCCCGGCGGCATCGTCCGTTCGGGATCGAAAGTCGGCTCCAAATACAAAACGATGATGGCATCGACAAATGACGCTTACTGCCCAACCTTGCGGGGCGCGGTCGCCACTAGTCTTGATGCCGACATCGGCTGCGTCCTCGAAATCGTCATCGATGGATTAACGGAAGAGTCCGTCGGCGAAGCCATGCGCGCTGGACTTGCCGCCATCATAAAACTCGGCCCGGAGCATGGCGCGGTCCGCGTTGGCGCCGGCAATTACGGCGGCAAGCTTGGGCCATTTCACTACCACCTGAAGGATCTGCTGCCGTGAAACCCTTCGCCTTCGTTTTAAGAGAAGAGCCGGAACAAAGACTCGACCTCGCGCCTCTTGTTCCCCATTTACTTAACGGCAAAGCGGCAAAGGACGTCGCCCTCATCGAATTGCAGACGACACGCGAAAGGGTGACGGTCGGCGATATTTTTAAAATCCGTTCGGGAAGCACGGATGCGATCTATTTCGAGGGCGGATCCGAGCGCTTCGATAATATCGGCCGGGAGCTGAAGGGCGGAGAGATCATCGTTGACGGTGATTGCGGGAAATCGCCTGGCCGTAAGATGGCCGCTGGCAGCCTCATCGTCAGCGGCAGCTGTGGGCCGTATGCAGGCTCGGCAATGTCGGGAGGCAGACTTGAGATTGGCGGCCACGCCGGCGACTTTTTGGGCGCGCCCGTCGATGGCGAGATGGAAGGAATGACGGGTGGCGTAATCATCGTTCGGGGCGATGCAGGCGACCGGGCGGGTGACCGGCTGCGCCGTGGCACGATCGTCATCGAAGGGTCGGCAGGCGATTATCCCGGCAGCCGGATGATCGCCGGAACCTTGGTCGTCATCAAGAATTGCGGGGTGCTGCCGGGTTATCTCATGCGGCGCGGTACCATTGCTCTGGCAAATCCACCGGACATCGCGCCGACCTTCGTCGAATGCGGTATTCATGAGCTGGTTTTCGCCAATCTATTCGCAAAACTGCTGAGCCCGGAAAGCCGCGCGGCGGCGAAACTCTTCTCACGCCCGCTCGCGCGCTATGCCGGAGACATGGCGGCGCTCGGCAAGGGTGAGATCCTGCTGCCTGCATGACCATGAACCGCCGGGACCGGTTTCTCGCTCTCCTCGGCACACGGGCGGTCATCATGGGGATTTTGAACGTCACGCCCGACTCTTTTTCCGATGGCGGGAAGTTTTTTGGCAAAGATTCAGCCCTAGAGCAGGCGCGAAAACTTGCAAGCGAAGGCGCCGATATCATCGATGTGGGCGCCGAGTCGACAAGGCCTGGCCATACGCCCGTGCCTGCCCAAGAGGAACTGAGCCGCCTCGAGCCTATCCTTGGCGAGCTGGCTTCGTCGGTTGATATTGCGATCTCGGTCGATACATCGAAGGCGAGTGTCGCACGCCGCGCCTTAGAACTAGGCGCCAGCATCATCAATGATGTTTGGGGGTTACAAAGAGACCCTGCGATGGCGAGCACCGTGGCGGAAGCGGGCGCGGCGGTCGTCATCATGCACAATCGGGAAGCCGCCGACCCTCAAATCGATATCCTTGCGGATATGCGCCGCTTTTTCGATAAATCCCTGCGCCTCGCGGACGCTGCCGGTATTCCGCCAGCGCACCTTGTTCTCGATCCCGGTATCGGCTTTGGCAAAACGCGGGCGCAGAATTATGCGGCCCTCGCTCGGCTCGCCGACTTGAAGGATTATGGCCTGCCGATTCTCGTCGGCGTTTCCCGTAAGTCCTTGTTGGCGGAAGGCAGCACGGGGCCTGTCGACGGGGGGATTGTGCGTACCCTCGCGGCCAATTTGGCGGCTGCTGCCAATGGCGCCGCCATATTTCGCGTCCACGACGTCGCCGAGCATGTCGCTGCCTTCAAGGTTTTCGATGCCATCGCCTGCCATTGACCTTTTAGGCGGTGGCCCGCTAGCGAATATCGGCCTTGGCCTCGGGAGCAACATCGGCGAAAAGCCCGGCAATATTCGCCGCGCGCTAACCCTGCTGGAGGAGCGCGGCATCGCCCGGCTGGCTGCAGTCTCTTCAATCTACAAAACCCCGCCCTGGGGTTACACCGATCAAGATTTCTTCGCGAATGCTTGCGCGCTTGGGCAAACGCGCTTGGCGCCGCTCGACCTTCTCGCGGCGACCAATGCCCTCGAACAGGATATGGGCCGGCAAGCATCGGTGCGCTGGGGACCGCGCCTGATCGATATCGATATCCTCTTTTACGGCGATGCTCCATTTACGCATGAAAAGCTGCGGCTGCCGCATAAAGAGCTTTTCGAGCGCGCTTTCGTCTTGGTTCCGCTTGCCGAGATCGCCCCTCGCTTGATTATTGCGGGCCGCCCAGTGGGGAAAGCGGCGGCCAAATATGCCGCCGAGCCGCTTGAGAAGTGGGAGGAGACCGGCTGAAGTAAACTCGGACTCTAGCGCGGCCAGCGGGAGGGCCCGCGGAGTAGGCCGAGGATTATCACGGCCAGGAGAAAAGCAGCCGCGATCGGCAGAAGGATCAAGAAAGCGCTCACCGTGAAGATGAAGATAGCGGCGCCAATAACGCTTGCCAGTAGCAGAACAGAAAAGAGCCGGAGCGGACCGATCCGGGAAATGTAAACGCGTTGAAATCCAAAGCTCTCTATTGGGATCCGTCCGCGGAGGTTTCCTTGCATCTCGCGCCAATCCACTTCGCCTGGCGGCAGAATTTCTGGCTCGGTGCCGCGCGAGCTTTTATTCCAACGAGGGTTCATTTGACAAAACGTTCCTTCCACAAGTGACATAGGGATGCCGTATTGAAGCCGCAACTGTCTAGTGCAAATAATAAGCTGGCAAAACATTGGCTTAAGCTAATTGGGGGAGCAAGAATGGGCTGGTTCGTCCGTTACATCGATGACGAGCTAAAACATGAGATGGTGTCCCGCGAATTATTCACCGAGGAGGAGGCCCTTGAGGAGGCTTGGCAGCTTGCGCAGGGGGAAAACGAAATCGTCGGGATAGACGGCCCGGACGATGAGGCGGTGCCCATGCTGGAAATCGAAGCCTGGTTCGAAAAGCGCTCGGCGAGCAACATGTAGCCAATATTCGCCGACGTCAGCCGACAAGGGTCAACGTATAGTCATCGGCATCGCCGACATCAATCTCGCGGAAACCCACGGGACGTTCGTTTGTGCTGCCGGTGTTCCAGCACCAGTCGAAGGCGGTATCAGGCACTTCATGGCGCACACTGCCTGCCCAATATGCCCCGTCAACGGCCTCTGCGTTGAAATACCAATAGCGGTTGATATCCGCGAGATCTCCAAAGAAGACCGTCATGCTCTGCCCAGTGCCGAGATTGTACCAGCCGGCCAATTCCCAGTCACCGCCGTCAGAACAACCGGGGGAATACCACAGGATCGAAATCGAAACGGTGGCAGGATACTGGTTACTGAACGTCAGGGACATGAAGGCCTCCTCGTTTAGGGGGGTATCGGTGGCCCTATCGCTGCGGTGGCCTGAAGGCATTCCTCTGACGCGCGAGTGGCCTTATTTCATTCGAAGCCGCCGCGCGAGGCTCGCTTTTCCCGTCGGGACGATGGCTCCCGGACGCCCTTTTCTTCGGACCGACCAATCTGTCGGCACCCATCACTGGGCCCTGAGGAGGTTTCTTTTCCATGATCCATTTCCTCCACGCCGCTTAAACTCGGATGGCGGCTTATTTGCTTCCCGGCGGCCGAAGCCGGAGCGCATCCTTGAGCTTGATCATCTGGCGGCCGCCCCCCGCGTCAATAACCTCTATGCTGGCGAGCGAGCCCTCGCCCTGCTCGAGGTAGATTTCGCGTGGCTGGCGGATCATATGGTCGAGGCCCTCAACCGCCACCTCGATGAGATCGTCCTTTGGATCATAGGCGAGTCCGAGCAAAGACGCCCAGTTTGTCTGCACATTGCCGCCCGGAGTAAATGGGCCAATGTCAATTTCCACTTGCGCCGCCGGGAATTGTTTCGACAGGTGCTCGAGAAAAGCACCCCACTCCGCTTTTTCGAGTTTTCGCACTTCCATTGGCGCGCTCCAAATTGATCAGACCGTGAACGCGTCAGGAAAAAATGGGTTCCGCTGCCTAACGTGCTGGCTCCCTTAGCTTGCTTGCCGTCTTTTAGCGTAAGCTTGAAGAGCGAACTCAAGAAGCACACTGCCAAGGGCCAGGCCTAAGAAACCGCCAGCGCTGCTCGCGATGGCGTCTTTAATCGAGGGGTGCCGCCCCGGTACAAAATGCTGCAGCACCTCCATCGAGCAGGCAAGAACAGACAGAGCGGCGCCAAAGGCGAGGCGTTGAGCCATTGGCCGAGCTCCCACCGCAAAAGCCATCGCGGTCAAGCAGTAGGCAAGAAAATGCTCGGCGGGGCCCGGCAGGCCCGTGTGCGGCCGGTCGGGGCCGGGGACGAGGGAAAGAATGATGATTGCGGCGACGCCGCAATAGCCTGCGGCTCGCGCTAAAGTGATAAAAGAATTCATTAATTGACCGTCCCCCTATAGGAAATGCCGCTGACAGGCGGCGGATTGGCTTATGGTTTCGCGAACGGAATTTCGCCGCAAACTATGGACTTCATTTGACAAGAAAGCCGCCAGTTGAGCTTAGGGGCACTTTTGTTCGTGCAATTTCATGTTACACGGGGCCCTCCTGGGAGACCAGTGTTTACATGATGCCCCTGGCCAGGAATGCAAGTTTCAGACATGCCAAGCCCCGTAATCACACGTTTTGCTCCCTCCCCCACGGGTTTTTTGCACATTGGCGGCGCGCGCACGGCCTTGTTCAACTGGCTATTCGCGCGCCATGCGGGCGGCCGCATGCTGCTCCGGATAGAGGATACGGACCGCGAGCGCTCGACGCAGGCGGCGATCGCCGCAATCCTCGATGGACTATCTTGGCTCGGCCTTAGCTGGAACGGCGAGCCCATCTACCAGTCCCAGCGTGCCTCACGTCATCGTGAGGCGGCGGAAGCTCTGCTCGCCACAGGAAACGCCTACCTATGCTATGCCACCCCGGACGAACTGAACGAGATGAGGGCCAAGGCCCGCGCCGAAGGGCGACCCCCCCGTTACGACGGGCGCTGGCGAGACCGCTCGCCTTCCGAAGCGACGGAGTTCATCAAACCAGTCGTCCGGCTGAAAGCACCTCTCGATGGCGAGACGGTCCTCGAGGACAAGGTTCAGGGGCGCGTCGCCTGGGCCAATAAGGACCTCGATGATCTCGTTTTATTGCGCTCGGATGGCACGCCAACCTATATGCTGGCCGTCGTAGTCGATGACCATGACATGGGCGTTACCCACATCATCCGGGGTGATGACCACCTCACCAATGCGGCGCGCCAGATGCAGATATACCGGGCTCTCGGCTGGTCCATCCCAGTGATGGCGCACATCCCTCTGATCCATGGCCCTGATGGCGCGAAACTTTCCAAACGGCATGGGGCCCTTGGCGTCGATGCCTATCGCGCCATGGGCTATCTGCCGGAGGCGCTGCGCAATTATCTCGTGCGGCTTGGCTGGAGCCATGGCGACAAAGAGACCTTCTCGGCGGAAGAAATGATCGAAGTCTTCGATCTTGCGCATGTCGGGCGCTCGCCGGCCCGTTTCGACTTCGCCAAGCTCGAGAATATGAACGGGCATTACATACGCGCAAGCGAGGATGCCGCCCTGCTGGCCGCGCTCGAGGCCGCGCTGCCGCATCTGCCGAATGGCGCGAGGCTTATCGAGAAGCTCGATGATTCCCTTCGGAAAAAGTTGCTGGCCGCCATGCCGGGTCTTAAGGAGCGCGCAAAGACCCTGAACGAACTTCTCGACGGAGCTCAATTTTTATATACTGAGCGGCCGCTTGCCCTCGATGACAAGGCGATTGCAATTCTTGAAGCCGGTGGCCGCGCGCATTTGGCTGCTTTGATTCCCCGCCTCTCCTCGCTCGCGGATTGGACGGCGGCCGGCGCGGAGTCGGCGGTGCGTGCCTATACGGCCGAGGCCGGGATCAAACTTGGGGATGCCGCGCAACCGCTTCGCGCCGCTTTGACGGGGCGATTGACATCGCCCGGCATTTTCGACGTCCTTGAAGTGCTTGGCCGCGCCGAAAGCCTCGCTCGTCTCGAAGATCAGGCCGCTTCTCCACCTCGCGCCGCGGGAGCGCAAAACCTAAGGCGCGGGCCTGAGGATTTCCATCAGCGGGGAAACGGCCAGCACAAGTAAAACGCCGCAGACGATGCCGGCAAAACGATCGAGCCCAGGCCCCATACTATCAGGAGGAGGACGAACGCCCTGCCCAAGGGTGATGATAAAAACAAGGGCCGCCGCCAACATAACCTGGGTTGCGGGGGCTTGACCTCGATATGCAGCAGACCCAAACCCCCGAGAACGAGGATCAACAGCCAGGGCAAAAATTCCGTGCGTGGAAAGGCACGAGGCAGGCAAGGGCGATAACGCCACCGAGAAAACAGCCCATCAAGGGATGGACGGCATGGGATTGGCCTGCCTTTGGATGAAAAATGCACCCGCAGATGGCGGGGGGGGGGCGCCATGGCCGCCGGACTCTCTGCGGATGAGGCCAGAAAGGCGGTTGGCGTTCCGCGCGCCACCCTTTATCGCTGGGAAAAGCAGCCTGATCCCAAGAGCCGACGCCCACACCAGGTGCGCAAGCCGCGCCCCATAGCCTTGAGATTCAAAGCATCGAGCAGGCCGCCGCCGTTATCCGATGTGAGGCGTGCTACGCTACGCCCAGCGGTTGCCAAAGGGATGAAAGGCTAAGATTCCCCCCAAGACCGCACGATGCCCTTGCCGGATCAACCCCGGCATACCTGCTTGACAGGGTCGACTTACTTGCCATATCGCATCGCCCCTGGCATTTGGTTGTGCCCGAAGATGGCGGAGTAGCTCAGCCGGCTAGAGCAGAGGAATCATAATCCTTGTGTCGGGGGTTCGAGTCCCTCCTCCGCTACCATCTTACCCCACACTCCACGGACCTTGTCAGGGAACGCAGGCTCACCCAGCAGCGCCGTTAAGCGGCTAGATATCTCAACCTGGACGCCGCCGGCGCGGGTGTTGTCCAGGAACACGGTGACTGTCTGGACCAAGTCCCTATGGCCTCCGAACATCCCGGATCGCCGTCTCGGATTCCGCCCGCCAAGGCTGTTTGGAGACGCGCTAGCTGCTCCTCGTAGCGCGCGAGCATGGCCGGATGCAGGGCGACGGCCTCGGTGGTGGGAGCCGTCTTCGCGAGCTCGGCGGTGAGCTTATTGCATTCGCCACCCAACAACGTGGACTTCGGGCCAAGAATGGCTGGATCTCCCTGCCCCTTTGCAATGGCGTCAACCAGACGATCGATCTCACGGTTAAGAAACCCTTTGCAAAGACAGCGCGCGCTTATCATTCAACGCCTTGCCGGGGCCTGCTCTAGTTCTTCATTTTTAGGACCTTCGTGCTCTTTCCCTTCTAGCCTCGCGGACTCCCGCCTTTGCCGCTCCTCCTAGGTGGAATGCGCTTGGGCCACGATCCGGGAACCTTTCTCAAAGTGTTCTTTATATAGTTGGTAGGGCCGAGGAGACCGATTTTCATTGGGGGGAGGCGTTTCATGATTGCAAAACATTTTACGCAATTTTTCTAAGATTACGATTTCAAGGTATTCTAGATCAGTGGCCCACACAGAACTTGGTGTTGAGAAAACCGTAATCTCATCTCATCTACCCGAGGGCGAGCGGCGTCGATCGCGCTGCTGTAGAGAACGTTCTCGAATTCCATACAGCATCTACTGAACCGTCACGGAGATACAGGCCTGAGCACCTATTGGTGTATGGTTCTTGTTGATCGGGGCGACGCAAACCTTGTGAGCACCCCACTTCAACGGCCCAGGCTTGAAACTTCTTCAAGCTAACGAGCCATGGCAGCTTCGTCACCGTCGACGAAAAGATGGACGTGATCCGTTTTTGCGGCGGGCTTCACTTCATAGTCCACCTTTATCCAGGCGCCCCAAGAACATTTCTCGCCCTGCGGGCAGAGTTCTGAACGACAGATCCCGTTGGTCTTCTCTGCACTCGCCTAAAACGTGGCATTGTTGTCACACCGGCAAAAAGCGTTCATTCCCGTGGCAATTTGGGTGACGGATTTATTGAAACCAAAGCGTCTCCGTTCTAGGCGGCAGCACAAGCTTTGCACCCTCGCTGCCGGCCGCTTTGGGAAGGGAACTATGACAACCATTCGATATCTTGCTATCCGCGCAAAACTTTTGACAACCACAATGCGGGCGGCCGCAGGCGCCGCGACGGTCATCTTTGGTCCGCAGGCTCTTGCGCAGACGGCAGATCAATCTGCCGCCGAAAGTGGCAGGAGCATCCCTTTGCCGCCGGTCGAAGTCGTGGCGGCGCCGGAGAACGAAGCTCCGGGAAGCAGCCAGGGCGGAGCAGGACTAGGTGGCCGGTTCACGGGCTATACTGTTGACCTCAGCACACCAGCCGAGGCAACGAAAGACAATATTCCTATTCTCCAAACGCCGGCAAATATTCAGGTCGTGCCGCGCCAGGTCTTGGACGACCAGCAAGATATTTCCGTTAGGGATGGAATCGTTGGTTACGTCAGCAGTGTGCTGCCGCCAAGCACCACGCCCGACAGCAATAATTTCTACGACGGGTTCAACATCCGTGGGATCGACAATGTCAACATCTATCGCAATGATCTGCGTGTTTGGGAAATCACCGGGATCGAAACGGCCAATTTGCAGTCGATCGAAATCCTAAAGGGTCCGGCGGCGTTTCTCTTCGGTCGGCTTGAGCCCGGCGGCATTGTCAACCTCGTCGTCAAGCGGCCGCTCGATGTCCCTTATTACTCGGTCCAGGAGCAGACCGGCTCTTGGGGTCTGACGCGGACAACCGTGGATGCCACCGGTCCGATCACGGATGACAAAACCTGGCTCTACCGGATTAATCTCGACTATACCCACAATTACAACGCCTTCACTGATTTCATCACGAATCAGAACGCCTTTGTAGGCCCGACGATTACCTATCATCCGATCGAGCAGTTCCGCCTCAATATCGACGCTGAGTATCAAAACACCATTTTCGTCGATAATGCCAATGGGTTTCCGGCGTTAGGTACTAGCCCGGCTCCCTTGCCAATCACCCGTTATGTTTCCCAACCCGACGTGACGGTGAATTATCCGAACCGTCAGGAAAGGGAGCTCGCCGGGTATGACTGGACTTTTGATATATTTCCAAATTGGAGTCTAACCAACCGCTTCGCCTACAACAATATCGACTACAGGCAACACGAAACTCTTACGAATACATTCGATCCAACGACTGGCTTTGCGACCTTCAATCTTTGGGACGCTTATGTGGATGCGCAAACCATCGCGACCAATCTCGATTTGAAGGGCAAGTTTGAGACCGGCCCGCTAAAACATGATGTTTTGATTGGAACAGACTATTGGTATCTCGACAAAAACATCGAAGCGTTTTCTGGTCCAAATCCGAGCGTCCCGGCGCTCAATATCTACGCTCCGACTTATACCTTGGGCGGATATGTCCCACTCCCAAACAACAGTTTCTTTCCTTATCGGGAAAGCTGGGAAGGTCTTTACGGGCAAGACATGATCTCCCTTGCCGATGACAAGTTGCATCTCCTTTTTGGTGGGCGATATGACTGGGCTAAATTCGGTACAGGCTCCGGCGAATTCTCAAATTTCGATGCGCTCTTGCCATTTAACTACAATACGCAGTTCGGTTTCCAAGACACCTTTGCTGAAGCGTTCAGCCCGCGCCTCGGCGCGGTCGTCCAGCCTGTCCCCTGGCTGTCATTTTACGGCGATTACGTTCGATCTTTCGGCGTCTCTACTGTACTCACGGTCCCAGGCTCGCCGGCCTTGCCGCCGCAGGTTGGAACGCAAGTTGAAGGCGGGGTCAAGGCCGAACTCTTAGACAAGCGTCTCACGGCGACGCTCGCCTTCTACGACATCACCATGACGAATGTCCCCCAGGCCATAGCGGGGACGCCTTTTGCGACCGCTGTGGGCGAAATCGAAAGCAAAGGAGCTGAATTTGATATCGCCGGCCGCATGAACGAGAATTGGAGCCTGATCGGAAGTTACAGCCACGATGACGCGCACATTTTGCAGGGCAATTGCGGAAACGGTACTACCTTTTGCACGACGACTACCAGTGAAGCTGGCAACCGGCTGCAGAATGTTCCGTATAACGCCGGCAGCATTTGGATCAAATACGATGCTTTGGGAGATTTCAGGGGTTTGAGTCTTGGTGGCGGCGTCGTAGTTGTTGGCCAGCGGGAAGGCGACAATCAGAACGATTTTCAACTGTCTCCCTATGCTCGCGTTGACGCGATGATCTTGTATCAGCTGCAGCCCGGAATTCTTCCGTTATGGGTGAAAAAATTGACGGCACAGCTGAATGTGAAAAATCTTTTGAACGTTCAATACTATCAGAGCTCGTCAACCAATCTTAACATTTACCCGGGCGCCCCAAGAACATTTCTGGCCTCCCTTCGAGCGGAGTTTTGAACGTCCCGATGGTTTCCGCGCCCGCCTAAAGCGTGGCATTTTTGTCACAGCGGCAAAATGCATTCCTCCCTCGGCAATTTGGGTGACGGGTTCCTCGAACCTGAAGTGTCTCCGTTCTTGGCAGCACAACCTTTGCACCATCGCTGCCGACGGCTTTGGGAGGGGATTTATGACAACCATTCGATATCCGGCGCGCTTCGCCATCGGCGCAAGACTTCTGACAACGACAATGCTGGCGGCCGCTGGCACCGCGACGGCCATCCTTGGTCCTCGGGCCTTGGCACAGACGGCAGATCAATCAGCCGCCGCGGGCGGCGCCCCCATTGCCTTGCCAACTGTCGAGGTCACCCCCGACCAGCAAGGCGCTGGCGGGGCGGGTGCTGGCGGTCCCCCATTGAGCCCAGGGGAGAAAGCGGGTTACAGCGCGCCGCCCGTCGAACAGAGCACAACCAAGCTCGACGTGCCCACCTTCGATCTCCCAATCGCGGTTAACACCGTGCCGGAGCAGGTGATGCAGGATCAAAACACCATCAACCCCACGGAAGCGCTGCAAAACGTCAGCGGCGTGCAAACCTATACTCCGCTCCAATCAGACCAGGCCATTAACATCCGCGGTTTTGACAGTACAAATACATACCGCGACGGCTTGAAAATGGAACAGCCCGTCATCCCATCTCTTGATAGCTCCAATTTGCAAAGAATCGACGTTTTGAAGGGCCCAGCGTCCACGATCTTCGGCCGCGCCGATCCGGGCGGCATCGTCAATTATGTGACCAAAGTCCCCCTCGACACTCCTTATTACAGCATCCAGCAGCAAGTGGGCTCGTTCAACCTTCTCCGCACCGTGTGGGATTTGACAGGCCCCGTCCCGGTGCTCGATAGCGGAGCCCTGAGCTACCGGTTCTCGGGCAGCTATACGAAGGACGGGCAGTTTATTGACTTCGTCCACAACAGCCAAACCTTTCTCGCGCCCGCCATCACTTGGCACATCGACCCGGCGACGACGCTGACCATCGACGGCGAGTACCAGAGCCGCGACGAGCAACGTTTTGTCGGCATTCCGGCGGTCGGCATGTATCCGGCGAGCCTACCCGTCTATCGCTCGTTCGACGAGCCGACCAGCCACCGTCGACGTACCGCACCTCACTCATCGCCGAGGAGTTCAAACATCCGTTTGACAGCAATTGGGCGATCACCAGCCGCTTCCTCGCGGTGCGCTCCACCCACGAACAGATCGATCTTAACGCAACCAGTTTTCCCGACCCCCCAATCCTCGATCGACCTATCCTCTTTCAATTTCAGACGACCACAAACTACTCCGGTAATCTGGATCTGACGGGAAAGTTCGATGTGCTGGGCGCGAAAAACGACGTTCTGATAGGAACTGATTATTACTACCTCTATGACTTCACTACTCTTTCGACAATCGGCAATTACCCGATCAATATCTACAACCCGGTCTATGGCACGGTACCGGCCTCGGCGTGGCAATCAGCCGCTTATCAGACCTATTCAGGGCAAGCCAGTTTCGCATTCGTTGAGCCTCATCAAGAGCGGGATCTCGGCGTATATGCGCAGGACGTCATCACCCCTTTCGAGGGCCTGCATGTCCTGGCCGGCATCTGTTACGATCTGGCGGATGTGCGGGACGGGGAGGTGTCAACCAACTACAGCACTTCCCCTCCGTCCGGGCCCAGTATTGGCCAATCCTATGCACTTTTCAACTCGAACCCGGACCAGCACAGTCAGGTCCCCAGCCCACGGTTGGGCGTAGTTTATCAGCCTGTTCCCTGGATCGGCTTTTACGGCAGCTACACTAGGTCCTTTGGACTGTACAATGGCATCAACACCAACGGCACCCCCTTTCCGCCCCAAATCTCGGTAGGCTGGGAAGGCGGCGTCAAGGTCCAGCTATTGGATAACAAACTGAACGCAACGCTCGCTTTTTACGACATCACCAAGAGCAATGTTCTGACAACGGCGCCAACCGCGACCAACCCATTCGCCGTGAATACGGTCGACGCCCGCAGCCAGGGCGCCGAATTGGACGTGCTCGGTAAACTCACCGATGAGCTCAGCGTCATTGGCAACTATTCCCATATCGATGCCAGAATTATCGAGGACACCAGCGGTGCGCTGGTGGGGCATGCATTGCATGTCTACGCGCCGGATTCCGGCAGCCTGTACCTTACCTATGATTTCGCTCCCGGCAGCGAGTTGCGCGGCTGGCGTGTGGGCGGTGGCGTCTTCGCGGCGAGTAACAGGTGGGGAGACGATGCAAATACCTTTATCCTGCCTGCCTATGCTCGCGTCGATCTCCTCGCAAGATACCAAACCGTTATCGGTCCCACCCGCGTATCGGCGCAAATCAATGTTAACAACATAGCCAACACCAAATATTATACGGGAGTCAGTTTCTTCGGCGCACAAACCGGCATCCAAGCAGGCGCGCCGCGCTCGGTTTTGGATCGCTGCGCGTGGAGTTTTGAGCCGTGATGCGCGTGCTATGCCCCGGCGATGACGCGGGCAAGCCGCGCTATCGCCGAGGCCTCAACGATTTTAACGGGCATCCCGATCGGTGCGGATCATGCCGGCAGACTCAGATGGGGTTCGCAATCCGAGCCGCTCTACCTCCGCGAGGAGTTCGTCTGGATTCAGCCGTGCCTTGGACCGCACCGATTCTTCCAAAATGGCCAAAAGCTCACCCTGGAGGGAACGATGATGCCGTCTGGCCTGCAGGCGCAGCCGCCTCACAATGTCATCCGGGGCATTCTTGATAGATAGGTTGACCGGTATGCTCAATCTCCAAATGGCTCCAAACTGGAGCAAGTATGGCTCCGAAACCCGCGTAACCGCAAGGCGAACTTCTTCGGCCGCGGTGGCTCGGGTCGGAGTGGATCAATGAGCGATTGAGGAGTTACAAACGATGGGATCTGAATCGTCAGAGCGCCAGACCGCGCTTTATCGCGCCGTTTGGCGCTGGCATTTTTTGGCCGGGCTGTTATCGCTGCCCTTCCTGCTGAATTTGGCGGTGACCGGCGGCCTTTATCTGTTCACGCCGGAGATCAATCACCTGCTTTATCACTCGCTCGAAGATGTGCCCGCGCGTGGCGGTGCGCCGTTGGCCGCGAGCGCTCTCGTGCAACGGACAGCGGAGGCGACGCAATCGGATGTCTTGTCAGTAACCCTGCCGTCGGCGCCGGACAAATCCGTGCAAATGGACATCCAAACTCCTTCGGGCGAACTTCAAACCGCCTTTGCCGACCCCTACGATGGCTCGCTCCTTGGCACGATTCAGTATCATGGCGTCATGCAGATCGTTCGCAAAATCCATAGCCTGCAGTATTTCGGCTTTTGGGCGAGCTGCTTGGTGGAAATTGCCGCCGGCTGGACAATTGTCCTCGCATTGTCCGGCATCTTCCTCTGGTGGCCGCGCGGCCGCGGCGGCGGCGTTGTGAGTGTACGGGGAACGCCGAAAAGCCGGATGTTCTGGCGCGACCTGCACGCAGTGACGGGACTCTTTACCAGCGCCGTGATCCTGTTCCTCGCTGTAACCGGTATGCCGTGGTCGTTGGTCTGGGGGCAGTATGTGCAGGATTGGACCACCGCCGCCGGCCTCAGCCGGCCAGCCCCTCCAGCGGGCATCGAGCCACCGAGTTTCAGGCCCCCCGCCGGCAAAGCCAGGCAAGTGGGGCACGTCCATGGCGGCGCCCCCCCGTCGAACCTGCCGTGGACGCTCGAAAAAACCGTTCCGCCGGAGTCGACGCCAGACATGAGGCAGGCAATCACGCTCGATCAAGCTGTTGCCGCGCTCGATAAGCTCGGCCTGCCAAAGCCTTATTCCATCAACCTGCCACAGGGGCCGAAGGCCGCCTTTATAGCAAATAGCCGTTTCGATCAGGTCGAAACGACACGGGTTGTCTATATCGACCAATATAGCGGCGCAGTCTTGGACGATGTCGGCTTTGCCCAGTTTGGCATGGCCGCGAAAGCGATCGAATGGGGCATCATGGTTCATCAGGGGCAGCAATATGGTTTTATCAACCGCTATCTCATGCTGGCCGGCTGCATCGCGATCGTTGTGCTCACGATTTCCGCGCCAGTGATATGGTGGAAACGGCGGCCAAACGGATCCTTCGGAATGCCGCCTGCAGCTGCCAACCGCCGCGCTGCTTTGAGCGTCCTCGCGGTGATGGCCATCGCCGGGATCATCTATCCCCTGGTTGGCCTCTCAATGATCGCCGCGCTTTTGCTGGAGCGGCTCTATGAAATCATCCGACGCACGTTCGAACGGCGGCCGAGTCCGGCACAATGAAGTGTACCAACTGGTCCTGGCATTGTGCCGTCTTGGGTGAAAAAATTGACGGCTCAGCTGAGTGTGAAGAACCTTTCCAACGTTCAATATTATCAGAGCCCGTCAACCAATCTTAACATTGACCCGGGCGCCCCAAGAACCTTTCTGGTATCCCTTCGAGCGGAGTTCCAGTCAATGAGCATGCACAAGACCACGGGGGTCTATCTCGTTGTTGTTCTTTCGTTTTTACTATTCTCGGGGAATTTATATTGTCTTCAAACCACAAGTGCAGTCCTAGGTTGGTCTTTTCTCGCCACCGGAAAGCCTGGTTGGGCAGCTGAATGCTCGGATGAAAAATCAAAAAATTACGGCCTCGCGTTGCCGTCAGTTCGTTGCGTTGCAGTTGACGGCGGCGGCGCGGTGGACTGAAGCCATCAGTCCACCCAGCCCCGGGTTCGCGCCTCCTAAAGGGCGAATAGGCGCGCCTGATTGCGAAGGCTGAAAGCGCCGCGCTCGCTGTGCAGCCTCTCTTTGCGTGAAACGCATGAGCAGTCGAAAACCTGACAAAACAAAGTTCTAGTTCCTCTTTTCGCCGCCCAACGACAAGGGCGACAACGACAAGTTCTCTATGGCCCACCCCTTAATCATGTGTAAGTGCGAGGAAAACCTCATAGACACGATTTTGGATCGGGCTTCGGCCGAAAAGCTTGGTGACGACCTGCTGCGCCGCAGACGCCATCGCGGCCCAAAAATGTCCTCTTCGCGCAGGCGGCGGATCAGGTCGACCGATATAACCCGCGCTGCCACCGCCGATGATGAAAAGCATACGTTGTTGCGGAGTTGGCATTTTGAATTTGCCAGGGCCCGCGCGGCTTTTCAAAAAGCACTTTTTTCTCGCCCGCAAAACGCGTCTCACACGCTGATTTTTAGTCATTTATTGTCGGTATTTCTGTCGCTCATTCGTCATAAGGCAGTTTTCATGTGAAGACTTTCCGCATATGTCAATAATAATAAAAGTCCAGCAGCAGTGACTAACTGTGCTTATCGAGCAATAGGCAAGTATTGAGAATAAGCCCTCATCAAATCGTCAATCGCATGGTCTATCACGTCAAAAGGCTAGTTGAACTGCAGAAGGCTCGTTGCGATCATAACTATATCGCCGGCGGATAGAGTTGCCTTCGGCAACGTCATGCCAGCGCCTGTTCAGGCTCAAGTTCGTTTGCTTCTACTCGCGGCGCAGGGCATCAATCGGATTGAGAGCTGCAGCCCGCCGTGCTGGCAAATAGCCAAAGACGATTCCAACCCCGGCGGAAGCAAGTACTGCTGCAGTTACGGTCCCCGGCCCGATAATGAGCGGCCAGCCGGAAAGTCGTGCGACAATATACCCACCGACTATACCAAGCGCCAAGCCCACGGCACCCGCGACCACGCACAGCACGATGGCCTCCATCAGAAACTGCGAAAGGATATCACGCTTGCGCGCGCCGATCGCCATGCGCAGGCCAATTTCATGTGTGCGTTCGGTGACGGTGACGAGCATGATATTCATGATGCCGACACCGCCAACGACGAGCGAAATCACTGCGGTCGCGCCAAGCAGCCACGAAAGCGATGAGCCTGTTGTGTTCAAGAGCTCGACAAACTGCGACGCGTCAAAAACTTCGAATTTTTCTTGTTCTCCGTCGCGCACATGTTTGCGTTCGCGCATCAATGCCAGTATGGCCTGCTTAGTGGCCTCCCGGTTTGCATCGGGCACCAATTTCACATCAATTTGACTGAGCTGATGCGCCGCGGGCGTTTTCTCAAATTGTGGGAGGCGCGTGCGCGCCAAGGTAATCGGCACCATGAGGCTGTTGTCTAAATCGCCCGCGCCGCCAAATTTACCGAGCGGCACGCGCACGCCAATGATTTTCATCGGCACGCCTTCCACGCGAGCGGACTTGCCAATTGGCGATTCTTCTCCAAACAATTTTCGTGCGACCGTTGCTCCCAATACAATGACCTTGACGCCGTGGCGAACCTCAGCATCGTCAAAGAACCGTCCTTTTGCTAATCTTACATCGAAAACATCGGCGTAAGAGGAGTCGACGCCCGAATATTCCGCGGTCCAACTCGTATTTCTGGCAATGATGGTTACTTTGCCGTCGACCTCCCGAGAAACAAACTGGATGTCTGGCACATGTTCTCTAATGACGGCTGCATCCTCATCACTCAGCATCACGGCGGGGCCACGCACACCCGCGTTGGCCGCCGCCGAGCTAAAGACTGTTAGGGTCCGGGAACCCAGCATGGCGATTTGCTCATCGATCTTGTAGGCGGCGCCGCCGTTGGCTGCACCAAGGACAATGATGCCCGCCACGCCAATAATGACGCCAATCGCAGTCAACGTGCTGCGCAAGGCATTGAGCCTCAGCGAGACAAGCGCCTCATTGAGGTAGCCTCCTAATGTCATGGCTTGACTTCCAGCTCATTTGCGAGACTCGTGTCTTCGAATGTATCGGCGATGAGCTCGCCATCACGAAAGCGCAGCAGGCGTTTGGCATAGGCCGCAATATCCGGTTCATGCGTAATCAAGATCACGGTCAGTCCCTTTGAATGGAGCTCGGCAAAAAGGCTCATGATCTGATGTGAAGTCTTAGTGTCGAGCGCACCGGTCGGCTCATCTGCGATAATGATGGTCGGATTGTTGACAAGCGCGCGGGCAATCGCCACACGTTGTTGCTGACCACCAGAAAGTTGCGACGGTATGTGATGGAGACGGTTAGCAAGCCCCACTTCCTCAAGCTTTGTCCGGCCGATTACCTCTTTGTCGATGCCGATCAGCAGCGAATAATTGAGAGGGAGGATGACATTTTCAAGTGCGCTCATCCGCGGCAGAAGGTTGAATTGCTGGAAAACAATTCCGATGGCTTGGTTACGTAGCCGTGCAAGCACATCATCTGACATGCCGGCAACCGAATAGCCGTCGGTCGCGAGTTCACCAGAAGTGGATTTGTCGAGTGCACCTAACAGATTGGCCAGGGTCGATTTGCCCGATCCGGACGCGCCCATGACCGCGACGAATTCGCCGCGCTTGATATCAAATGTCACATTTCGGAGTGCGTGCAGCTTCTGACCGTCGAGATTATATGTCCGCCAAAGTCCCCGGCATGAAATGGCGGGCGGCGTAGCAAAGCTCGTTTTGCATTCGCTCATCCAGACTACTGACTGTTCAAGGACTTCGCACGAAGCACAACGCTATCGCCAGCTTTTAGATTGCCTGCAAGAATCTCCGCTGAATGATCGCCCGTGAGTCCAAGCCGCACCTCTTGCGAGGAAAGTTTCCCGTCTTCTCCCTGCAGCCACAAAACAACATGATCGGCATCACGCGCGCTCCGAGTGCTCCCCGCTTCCCCTTGAGGGCGGAAACGCAGAGCTTCGTTTAGCACATTGAGCACATTTTCGCGCCTTTGACTGACGATGCGCACAGTCGCCGTCATCTCGGGAAAAAGCTTCTGATCTGGATTTTGCGCCTTGATAATCACCGTATAGGTGACAACACCCGACGTTTTTGTAGCGGCGAGGCGGACCTGTTCGACTTCGCCAGAAAACTCTTCATCGGGATATGCCTCGACGGTAAACGACACCGGGGCGCCAGCATGCGCCGCGCCGATGTCTGCCTCATCAACCTGCGCCCATATCTGGACTTGCGAGAGATCCTGAGCAATCTGAAACAAAATCGGAGTCTGATAAGCCGCCGTGACCGTTTGCCCAGGCTGCATTTTGCGGTCAATCACAACACCGTTGATGGGTGATCGAATAAGTGTCCGGGCGAGATCGATTTGGGCCTGCTTGAGTTCCGCCTCGCGTTGGGCAACCGTTCCCTTGGAGGACTCAAGCTGCGCCTGTGCGATCGCGATATCATCCTTTGTGATGGCCACTACTCTCAGCCTGATCAAGTTGCATCCGCGATGTAGAGCCTGACGGAGCAAGAATCCTGTAGCGTCCGGCATCCCGATCATATTGAACAAGCTGATGTTGCGCTTTAGCCACCGTGGCTTCGCGCAAGCCGATGTCAGCCTTCGCGATTGTGAGATTGGCCGCCGCCGACGCATATGCAGCTTCGAACGGTCCCCGATCGATGACCGCAAGCAAATCGCCCTCTTTCACACGATCGTTGTAATTGGCCTTCATCTCCGCGATGAGGCCGGAGAGCTGCGATCCGACATCGACGGTGACCAGCGCCTTCACCGGACCAGTCGCGGAAATTGTGCGTTCGACGACACCGAAACCTATCGAATGCGTCTCGTAGGTAGACGTATTTCCAGCTCCGTGCACGATCCAAAACCAGGCACCCGCCACGAGACTCATGCCTACCGCGGCAAAAAGAAGAAACTTCATTGGTGCGCGCGCGGGCTTGGCCAGCGATTTCTTGCCTCCCGCCTCTGTCTGTGGCGAGTTCAGCATGCGACGCAAGTCCGGCAGATAACTTTACAAAAATGTTTCACGTGAAACATTTTTGTCTGATTGGGACGGAAAACCTTACAAACCCGCACCCGTATTGCCGCTCGCGAAACGTGTGCGAGCGCCACGAAAGCTGGTACAATTAGTGATCCTCTGCGGCGCCCTGGACTAGACTTATTCATGGCGCAGCTATCTCCACCGCAGGTGTTGCGCCACGATGCGCCTTAGAAAATTTACGAGCCCGACGCTTCATCCACCAAATATAGACGCCAGTGACCGACAGGATAGTGATCACAAGGCCGAGCATACAGACAAAGATGCGGTACGGGAGGCCGAAGACATTCGCGAGGTGCAAGGCGGACAGCCACGCTGAAACGGTATTGCCGCTGCGTTCCCCAGTGGGCGACTCCGAATGTCGCAAGGCGCCATCATCTCCGTCGAATACAATGGCAACATTGCCCCTTACCTCATCCACATCGAGGCTACTCCGAACGGCGTATGTATAAGTTCCCTGGAATGGATCGAAAGAGAAACTGAGCGAACGTCCGGTAGTAAAACCGTGTTCAGAAATCTGCTCGGCCATCAGTCTTTCGCCGACCGCCTGCGCCGCGCGCCAATCGAGCTTTGGCGGCTGATCCTCGGGATGCGTCAGCGCCGGCATTGTCATGGACCCGTGCATGGGCGTGGAATAATCGAGCAGCTCTCGCGTCATCCATTCATAGACCGACGGCAGATTGAACATGACGCTTGACCAGGCGAAGATGAAGAGCATCGGCCAGAGCCACAATCCGCTCGCCCGGTGCAAATCAAAGTTGAGGCGGAAAAAGCCGGCCCTCCGCTTAATCTGCCAGGCCGGTCTCCAACGGTCCCAAAAAGCGGTGATGACGACCGGCAAGGTGAGGTAGAAACCAACGAAACAATCGAGGGTCCATAAAAGCGCGACGACGCCCAAAATCCAAAGTCCGGTCGGGCCCAGCTGCAAACTGGCGTGCAGCACATAGATGAAGGGCATGAGATTGACGAGACCTTGCGAGATGTCAAACGAAACGCGCCGGCCGAGCTCTTCGCCCGTCCATGGATCGAGATAAAGCTCAACAAAACCCAGCTCATAGGGGGTTCCCGTCGCCGGATCCTTGCGCGGGATGAACGAGATACCCGCCTGATCGGGCTCAAGCAACCCTACGCCGGTGACCTGGCCTTGCGGAACCAATACTTTTGCTCGCTCGGCGAGCGTGGCAAAGTCGAGCGGCACCACGCCGGGCTGCGGGGTGGCATAGAACTGCGGGCTGACGAGGCGCTCCAAGTCGCTGTAGAACGCGAGAAGGCTGCCGGTCAGCCCCTCGAAGATGAGAAACCCGGCCATCGCGAGCCCGGTCCAGCGGTGCAGCCAGACGAAGAAAGGGCGGATCATGTTTCGGGTCTTCTTTAGGCTTAAGGTTTGAAGGTAGCCTCTATCCTCGATACGGATGATCCCTCAATATTTGGAAACAACAGGTGGCGGCGGCGGAGCTAATTTGTAGCTGAAGCCAACCTCGACCTGGTTCTGCGCCAAATGGCGGTTGGCGGTCTCGAACGTTCCAACGACCCCGGGGAACGTCAAATCGGTGATTTGGCCGAAATCCGAATAGCGGTATTCGCCGACGACCGACCAATTGTTGTTGATGGCGTATTCAACGCCGCCGCCGACCGTCCAACCCGCGCGCGACGACGAGCGGCTGCCGTTGGCGTAGAACGGTCCCAGCACGTCGCTGCCATAGAGTTGGAGATCGCTTCTGAAATTGGCGAAAGCGACGCCACCGGTGGCGTAAATCAACAGGCGGTCGAAGGCAAAGCCGGCGCGGGCGCGAATCGAGCCCTGGATGTCGGACCGCAGATTGCCGGTGATCGTGCTGCCATCGACGGGCAGGACCAACACGCTGCGGCTCAAGGTCGTCGGATCGACCGCGCCTTCAAGGCCGAGCACCCATTGATCGATCTCATAATTGTAGCCGATATGGGCGCCACCGATCACGCCTTGCGCGGCGTCGCCTAGAGAGTAGCTGCCGAAGAGACCGCCGGGTGTGGCATAGACGGCCGTGCCGACATTGTCGCCCCAAGCGTAACCGACCTGGGCGCCGGCATAAAAGCCCGTCCAGCCGGCGAACACCGGCGGCGGGGGTGGCGGCGGTGGAAGATTGGCCGCTGGAGCTGGTGCTGCGCCAGCCGGGGCAGTGCCAACCTGGCCGGTGCCAGTCTGAGTGGCGCCAAACTGAGTGGGGCCTACCGGGGCGGCGCCCACCCCAGCGACGCCCACTCCAGCGGCGCCAACCTGATCGGCGCCGATAAGTATGATGGCGCAGGCGGGCGCCAGCAGGAAATCACGAGAGAGAGAGAAACAAGACATGGGCTATTTCCTCATTTGAGATTGGATGGCAGCATTACTGGGGACGGGCTGATGGACTTTTGACGGCGGCTACCCCAAGGTGCGGTCGTGAGAATTCTCGCGGGAGAATCGAGGCTTCCCTTTTGCCCCTGCCATTGCTTCGTGGCGGAGGCCGTGCTTAATGCCGACGATTTTACGTATTCATGGTTTCCGGTTCTATTTCTACAGCCACGAGCCAAACGAACCGCCCCATGTCCATGTTGACCGGGGCATGGTGTCGGCCAAATTCTGGCTCGAAAATATCGCGCTCGCGCGCAATGCCGGATTCTCCGCCAAGGAGCTCGGCGAGGTTCAACGCCTGGTGCAGGAGCACCAGGCGCAACTCTTGGAGGCATAGTATGTCTTCTTTGGCGCCCGCCACTGATCTTCGCGTCAAGCAAGTCTTTGTAGGCGGGGACCGCTTGACCGTGGAACTGATGGATGGACGGGCGATCTCCGTGCCACTCGCCTGGTATCCGCGACTCGCCAAGGCCACACCGGCGCAGCTCTGCCACTGGGAAATCACGGGCGGCGGCTACGGAATCCATTGGCCGGAGATTGACGAGGATTTGAGCACCGAAGGGCTGCTCCGGGGCGCGCGTGCCCCTGGCATGACCTGACGGCCTTCCGCTCTAGGGGCTGGGGTGGAAGATGCCGGTCATGGCTAAAATTCTGCGCGGAGCGAGCCGACGGCTGCGAATGGCGCACCGTATTGGCGATAGGTGGGACCCGATGAAATTCCAGGCACGACGTTCGCGACACCAATGGTGGCGTTCGTGTAATACGTTGTGTCGAGGAGATTGGTAATATTCAGCTGCGCCGTAACCTTCGAGCCATAGAGCTTAAATGTGTATGCCGCCATTAGATCTACGGTGCCATAGGATGAGAGCAGAGGGAAAGGCTGCAAAGGGCCCTCATTAAAAATCGGTCTCGCCCCAATGTAGTGATAGCCTGCGCCGATCTTTAAGCCCCTCAACATCTCGTCCTCGAACTCGTAAGTCGTCCAGAAATTCGCTTGATTGCGCGGCACGCCTGGAAGCCGCTGGCCGGGCGTGAGAGATTCGAACTGCCCCCCGCCACCACCGCCGCCCTTTGTAATGCGGACGTCGTCATTGGTATAATTGGCGATGACCTTCCATCCCGGTAGGATTTCACCCTCGATATCGAGCTCCGGACCCGTGCTGCGCGCCTCGCCGGCGAGGACGCTGAATAGTGGCATGAGGGGATTGACGGCGGCGGGCACGTTGGTCTCAACGAGTTCGAAATAATCCGCGCTGACCCTGAGCTTGCCGTTGAAAAACTCAAGCTTGGCGCCAGCCTCCCAGCTTTCCGCGTTCGTCGGCGGAGCGAGAACGCCCGGGGCGACTAACGTCGCCACATTCGGTCCAAAACCCTGTGCGTAGTTTCCATAGAAGCTGACCCAATCCTGCGGCCGCCACAGCAGGCCGAAGCGCGGCGTCACCGCCTGACCGACCAGCGGAGCGCCATTTGGCATCTCGGCGCCTGGCGAGGAACCCGTTGCTCCGGTCTGATGAATGTATTGGTATCGGGCTCCCGCCAATAGATAGATATTGTAAGGCAGCTTAATCTGGTCTTGAGCATAAAGGCCGGCGGTCTCCTGTGTGAACGACGATGCAAAATTAAAGCATGGGGTCGTGAAACAACCAAACGGGGTACCGGGTTGGGTGGGATCGAAAAGATCGATGAGCGACGTGTCGCCGTAAATGCGATCCAAAAGGCTACCATATGTATAGTAGATATCTCCGCCAACAAGCAAAGTATGTTGGGCGCCAAAGGTATTGAAATGGCCCGTGATATCGACGTTGGTCGATACGGTACGCTGGGGAACCTGAAGGTATTGTTCTTCCCGGGTAACCGCAAAGCCGCTGCTCGGGAACGGATTAGAGAGGTTACCAAAGCAGGTGATGTTGACCGCGCACGAACCCGTCGGAAGAACTTGATTGGGGTTTGACTCGATGTTGTTGTAGGCGAACTGCTGTCTAATTGACCAGTCGTTGTTGAATTGATGCGACCAGGTGAGCGCGGTAAAAAGATTCGTGGTCAAGTTGGGGTTGCTCTCACCGTAGTTGGTGCTGCGCGGAATGTTGACGAACGCTCCGTTGAAGAGAGGGTCGTAGGCTTGGAAGACGCTTGTGCGATCGGAATTATATTGCCCTTCCAGCTTGACCCAGGTCGCTCCATCGATGTTCCATTTAATGACCGGCGCAAGAAAGATATTCTGGCTATGGGTGAGATCGATGAGCGAGCCGAAAGGCGCGCCATTGTTCTCATAGGACATGTCCATCCGGTAGAGCCAAGTCTTGTCCTCGGTGAGGGGCCCGGTGGCGTCGATCGTGGTGCGGTAGAGAGCAAGGGAGCCGACCTGTTGCTGAACGGCATAGTAGGGTGTGTCGAGCGGCTCCTTGGTGACGATATTAACGATGCCTCCTGGATCGACGAGCCCGTAAAGAATGGCCCCCGGGCCCTTCAACACTTGCACGTCGGCGATATTGGCAAACTGTATCGCGCTGACGGGGTCGATGTTTGAATTTTGAGTGGTATCGAAGCGAAACCCGTTGCGGTAAGTGGTTGCCGTTAGAAATCCACGGATATAGATTCCGGCGCTTGGGTTGCCCGTGAGGTTGCTAGAAACGGCGGACGAAACGAACGTCCCGCTGACATTCTGCAACGCCTGGCCGAGGGTGATGGCCTGCTGATCCTGCAGCACCTGCTGGCTGACGGACTGCACATTCAATGGCGTGTCCATGACCGGCGTATCGGTCTTCGTGCCGGTGCTCGCATCGGGCAAGACGTAAGACGTGTTGTACGGGTCCTGCGCCAGACCGGCGCCGCCAAAACCGCTGCACGGCGCGCCGCTGTATTCGCCACACCCCGTGCCGCTATTCTGCGTGGCGGTGACGTCGACCGTTGGCAGGGCGATGGCGCCGGCGTCACTCCGCGTCCCGGTGTCGTTTTGCGCCAGCACAATGGAGATGGCTCCATTCATCTCCGTGAGGCTATATTTCAGCCCGGAGCCTGCAAGGAGGCGGTCGAGTCCTTGCCGCACTGAATAAGCCCCCGAAAGACCGGATGACTTCAGCTGCCGCGTCGTGCGCGCGTCGTATAGCAAATGCAAGCCGTTCTTATCGGCGAAAGCGGTGAGCGCCGCCGCCATCGAGCCCGGCGGAATCTTGTAGATTTGGATGTCATCCGTTGCCCTCTGCGGCGGAATGGCGGCCTGCGCCGAGGGAGCGGGCGCCCCAACGGCGAAGGCGCTCAGCGCCATTGCCGCTAATGCCGAGCCCATTCCCTTATCCTTTGCCGCATCCTTGCCGCGAGCCCTCGCTCTTGCCATTACAGTGTCCCTCAACGGAGTGTCGTGGGACCACGCGTGCCCCTCGTTCACTCGACGCAGAGGGTGGAAAAACGGAACGTCGCTCTATAAAAAAAATTATGAAATTTCCGGACTGAGTTCCTGAAAATGACCTACAGAAAGATGACCTCAGTCATAAAGAAGGATCAAATAATTCGTCAGATGAACGGCGTGCAGGCCGAGAAAGACTTCGATCTCGTGGAGCGCTTGCAGCGGGTCGCCGGTCGAAAACACGCCTGTGACAGGCCGGGCACAAACTGTGGCGGTGGCGCAGTAGATAAGTCCATGCCGGTAGCGGCCAAGCGCCGACAAAATCTCGCCGAGCGGCCGGTCTTCAACGATCATCTTGCCGCGCCGCCACGCAGCGATACTACTTGGGCCAACCGCCGAAGGCCACGCGGGCGGCGAATTCGTATCATACGCCGTTTGCTGATTTTCTGCGACGATGACACTTTCGCCGCCGCTTGCAACCTTAACTCGACGCTCCGCGACGCCCACCCGCACAGCCGCGTTGATAAGCTCGACGCCGAAAGCCGTGCCAAGGGCGGTGACAAATCCCCCGGCCGCCTCGACCACGAATGGCCGAGAAAAATCGGGGGCGACTTCGAACCAGCCCTGCCCTTCTAGGAGCGTCACGCGCCGTTGGCTAGCATCCACATGAACCGCGATTGCTGACTTGGCGTCGAGTATGACCTTCGATCCATCCGCGAGAGTCAGGGTTTTAGTTTCGCGCGTGCCTGTGGAGAAGTCGGCAAAGAGGAGAGTGGAGAACCCGCCGATTGAGAGATACAAAGCAAGGCAGCCGGCGGCGAGGGCCACAGCGCCCATGAGCCAATGTGGTCGGACGCCAAACGCGGACCGCTTTGCTGGGCGGGACCGCCGCACCCGTTTCACATGCTCAAAAGTTCGCGCAATGTCAGCAAATGCCGCTGCATGGGCTGGATCGGCCGCAAGCCAAACCTCGAAGGCGGCTTGTTCCTCAGGCGTTAGCCCCGCCTTGTGGCTGACCCACCACTCGATGGCCATCTGACGGGCGCTTTTCGCGGCTCGCTCATCGTCTTCTCTCATGATGGAGCCTGCTGCGTGTGTACCGCCGTCTTACTTAGCATTGGTAGTGTCTAAGGCGTTTTAATCCTGTCTCAGTATAGGATACGACGCGCCCGAACGAAAAAGGGAACGTCGCGGTCGGATTAATTTTGATCTTTGCGATCAATCGAGCGCCGAGCGGCAGTGTTGCATGGCGACGCTCAGGTGCTTTCGCACCATCCGTTCAGAAATGCCGAGCCGCTTGGCAATTTCAGTAACTGGAATGTCGTCGATACACAATTCGAACACTTCCCGGCAGCGGGGTGGGAGCAAGTCAATCGCGTGGTCAAGCAGACGAGATTTTCGATTATATTCCAATTTGTCTTCGAGAGACGCTTCGTCCGATGGCGGATCAACCAAAAAATGGTCATACCGAACATAGGCCGACTCCGTCTTGCGGCGGCGGGCGAAGTCTCGGACGAGATTGACGGCGATCTGTTGTAGTAATGCGGCGGGGTTAGTAACGGCTTCGAGTTGGCCGTGCCGGAGTACGCGGACGAACGCGTCCTGCAAGAGATCGGGTGCGGTGTCGCGGCCTACCTTGCGGGTAAGATAGGAAAGCAGCGTGCGCTGATTCCGCTCGAAAAGCTCGCGGACCAGCGGCTTATTTCTGTCGAACATGAAAGGCTCTTGCAGGAGCTGGCAACGGCTTTGGCAATGTTACGTGTTATCGGCGCAGATTTCGCGCGGCTGCCGCTGGTCTTGCGGCAGTTAAGAAAAATTCGGCGGGGCGCGCTGGGACCATGCACTGGTCCAGCCGGCCGGCGGCGTGGGATCATCGGTGAGAGCGCGCCAGGGCGACATTGAATGGCTTGCCTTCGGCCATACAACCGCAAAGCGCGAAGTGCTTCTATTGAGCACTATGGCTCCATCAAAGCTGTGGCCCGGCGCGCAAAGAATACAACATTCGCAAGGGTTATGATGGCAAGGCGATTGAGGTATCTCGCCGCGCGTTGTACCGCAGTTCTGTCTGGCGTCGGAAAGGATTTGATCGGCAATCGGCTGAGCAAAACTCCCCCACGAGGAAGTGAGCGCAACAATGCTCTGAAAGATAAACAACCAAGCAAAAAGACCCGCGATAGTCGCGCGGGTAAAGTTTCTCCGCCTGGGGGTTCTCGTTACCATGAGACCAATAAAACGCCGGCCAAATTACTTTCGTCAATTGGAATGGCCCAGGCAGAGCCTGAAATTCTTTGTCTGTTGCAAATCAGACACATAGCCGGCACAAGAAAAGGTGACAAAAGGCTTCATTGTTTCGATTCGATGTTGATACTTGGACGAGGTATTACCGGCGCCAAAAATGGCGCCTCCAGCATCTATATCTGGGGGCAGAAGCGGCGAGCTGGGAGAGCTGCAATCTCCAGCGCAATGCAAGCGCTGAAAGAAGATCGCTGCGGACGCGCCCTCTCACGAAAACCAGCGCAGGATGGCGGCGAAGGTCAAGGCGGTCGTGCCGAGCCCGGCGAGGCCGCGCCAGAGAGCGGCCGAGGGGGCGCCCTCTCTACGCCGCCGGAAGTAGAGCGAAA
>DASPVM010000011.1:0-228688 GCA_035622375.1 Methylocella sp.
CGCATGACCATGCCCGGGCCGCCGCCCGCTGGCGTATCGTCGACGGTGCGGTGGCGGCCAAGGCCCTGCGCTCGAATATCGCGGACTTCAAGCCCCCAAATTTGGCGCGCCAGCGCCTCGCCCGAAAGAGATGCGCCGAGCGGCCCGGGAAACACCTCCGGCTGAAGAGTGAAAACGCTGGCCCGCCACATTCAAGATCAGCTAGCTTGCGCCTCCGGCCTTACTTCGACTTCGCCAGGCGGCACGATAATGAGAAAGCCGGCCGCAACGTCGATATGTGGAACAACGATTTTATTGAAAGGCATCAATACGCAGCCGCCAACCGCCGCTGGCGATACTTCCAAAATATCGCCGGCGCCAAAATTTAAAACATCGGTGACGCGGCCGAGGACCTTACCGTCTTGGGTCCGCGCGGCAAGACCGATCAGGTCGGCATGATAGAATTCTTCTTCATCAGCTTCCGGCAGCGCGGCGCGCGGGACATGGAGATCCACATTCGCCAACCGGCTGGCGCTCGCGCGGTTCGTAACCCCTTCAACGAGCGCGGCGAAAATTGTGCCTTTCAAGGGGCGCAAGGCAAGAATTGAAAACTCGCGCGCGCCGCTTGCATCGAGTAGCGGCTCATAGGATCCGATCGCCTCCGGGGTGCGAGTGAAGGACTGCAGCCGCACTTCACCCGCAATGCCACGCGGGGCGCCGAAGCGCCCGACGAGAATGAGATCCTTCTCCATCCTCAAAACGCTAGGCTGGAGGAACGGCTGCGGTCTTCTCCGCGGCGGCGGCCCGTTCCTGCGCCTTCTTCTTGGGCAATGCCTTTTTCGGATTGCTACGCGCGGCCCGTGTCACGAGGCCGAGGGTATCGAGCAAACGCGCAACGCGGTCAGTTGGCTGGGCGCCCTTAGCTATCCAGACCTTCGCCTTTTCCTCATTAAGAACGACGCGGCCGTCCGCATCCTTCGGCTTTAAAGGATCGAAGGTACCGAGACGCTCGATGAAACGCCCATCACGCGGCATTCTGGAATCGGCAACCACAACCCGGTAAAAGGGCCGCTTTTTGGCGCCACCGCGCGACAGACGTATTTTTAGAGGCATGTGCTTTCCTTTCAGCTTTCTGAGTTGCGTGTTTAATCGCCAAGGAAATGGAAGTCCTGGGCTATTATTTCTTTTTTCCAAACGGGTTAAGGCCGCTCAACAGACCGCCGCCGCTAAGCCCCGGCAATGAGCCGCCGCCAAGGCCCGGCAATTTTGGCGCTTCAGCCACGCCGGGTGGCGATGGCGGCACCCCGCGCGCGGGCACTCCAAAAGGCGGTGCGGAGGGCGCTGTTTTTTGCCCAAGCTGCTTCTGCATGGCGGCGATTTGTTCAGGCGTCGGCTGCGGCAAGCCGCCGGGAAGACCGAGCATCGACGCGACTTTGCCCATGCCGCCGCCGCGTTTGCTGCCGCCCAAAGCCTTCATCATGTCGGCCATCTGGCGGTGCTGCTTCAAAAGCTTATTAATGTCCTCGACCTTGACACCGGAGCCTGCGGCGACCCGCCGCTTGCGCGACGCCTTGAGGATGTCTGGATTGCGGCGCTCCTCACGCGTCATCGAGGAAATAATGGCGCGCTGCCGCTTGATGATGCGATCGTCGATATTGGCGGAGGCGAGCTGGCTTTTCATTTTGGCCACGCCGGGGAGCATTCCCATGATGCCGCCAAGGCCGCCGATTTTTTCGACCTGCGCCAGTTGTTCGGACAGATCCTCAAGATCGAACTTGCCCTTGCGCATCCGCTCGGCGGCGCGGTGAGCCTGCTCCGCATCGATCGATGCGGCGGCCCTTTCTACGAGCGAAATAATATCGCCCATGCCAAGAATACGGTTGGCGATGCGCGACGGATGGAAGTCTTCCAAGGCATCCATTTTCTCGCCGGTGCCGAGCAGCTTGATGGGTTTGCCGGTCACGGCCCGCATGGAAAGCGCGGCGCCGCCGCGCCCGTCGCCATCAATCCTCGTCAAAACGATGCCCGTGATGCCAACCCGGTCGTCGAAGTTCTTTGCAAGATGGACCGCGTCCTGGCCGGTAAGACTATCGGCGACAAGGAGGATCTCGTGCGGCCTCGATGCCGCCTTGATGTCGACCATCTCCTGCATCAATGCATCATCGATATGCGTGCGGCCGGCCGTGTCGAGGATAACGACGTCATAGCCTTGCAGGCGGGCGGCCTGTTCCGCCCGTCTGGCGATTTGGACAGGCATTTGCCCGGGCACGATCGGCAAAGTATCGATTTCAACCTGCCGTCCGAGCACGGCGAGCTGCTCTTGTGCCGCCGGGCGCTTGACATCGAGCGAGGCCATGAGGACCTTGCGCTTCAAATTGACCGATAGGCGCTTGGCGATTTTTGCCGCCGTCGTCGTTTTACCGGCACCTTGCAAGCCCACCATCATGATGGCGACAGGAGGAGGAGCATCGAGGTTGATGGGATCGGCATCCGAACCGAGCGTCTCGATCAGAACATCGTTGACGATTTTCACGACCATTTGGCCGGGCGTCACCGATTTCACAATATTGGCGCCAACCGCACGGCCGCGCACCTTATCGACGAAGGAGCGCACCACATCGAGCGCGACATCGGCTTCAAGGAGCGCGCGGCGTACCTCGCGCATCGCTGAATTAACGTCCTCCTCCGAGAGGGCGCCTCGTCGCGTAAGCTTATCCAATATTCCAGAGAGCTTTTCCGAAAGCCCTTCAAACATCGTCTAATCCTGTCAAGATACCGCTGTGTTTGCCTTTAATCATCACTAAATAGTCTAATGTGTGGAGATTCAACGCCAAAAGCGCCCGGGAGCGCAACGCGCCGCCGGACGTGACCGGAGGTGTTGATGACCTCGCGGCTTGCTAAGGACGAGCCCTCGATTGAGGGGTTGGCCTTTAAAGCCCAATGGCCCGCGAGAAGTCAAGCAAGCCTGTGCTGGCGATTGGCACGCTATGCCTGTGGAAGTGATCTCGCCTAAGGGGAAAGCCTCGCTCCCGTTGCCCAAAACGCTTCGCCGATTGCGCGTCGTTTTCGCCATTCCTAAAGATTCCAGCTGCTTAAAGTGTTTTCTGTCGTTCATGCAGCCGTTCGAAAAAATCCCCTCGAACGATTGGAAACCACGGCCGTATCGCGAAACCGCGAAAATAAAAAGCTTCAGTTCGGCTCTGGTTGCAATAGCCACGACAATCGAATACCATAAATTTGGACGATTCTTCTCACATATGGGAAATCGTCGGCGCAGAAATCAGAAAAATGCTTGCCCCGGGCGGAGCGCGTCGACCATATTTTGGAGGAGTCGGCCATGGAAATTCTTTTTGCAGGAGGCGCCTTTTTAGGGGTAACACTCGGACGCTTCTTCCGGATTTTCGTTCTCATTCCGGTCATGGGACTGTTAATTGCACTGGCGCTTCTCAAGATCGCGCTGCTTGGAATGCCAACCCTCTCTTCCGCCGTAAAACTCGCATCTCTTCTCTTTTGCCTTGAGCTTGGTTATATGGCGGGCCTCGCTTCGACTGGCGTGCGGTTACTTTCGCGCCATTTGCGGGTGCCCTAAGCGAAAAATTTCTTAAGCTTAGCTTTGTTTGGAGAACGGACACTCCGGTCTTGCAAATTAAACAATCGGGGTCCAGGAATGAGCTGATTTTATAGGAGCGCGCGCGCTCGGCTTTAGTGCACCCCATGACTCACTTTGAAATCGGCCGGCAAATTCGGCATGACTGGACCGTCGAGGAGATTATTGCTGTCCATAACGCGCCGCTCCTAGAGCTCATCGCGCGGGCCAATCGGATTCATCATCACTTTCATGATGTAACCGATGTGCAGAAGGCGAGTCTGCTCAGCATAAAAACAGGCACCTGCCCGGAGGATTGCGCTTATTGCCCGCAATCGGCCCATCACCGCGAAGTTCATCTCGACCGGGTTGAGATGATGACAACCGGCGAGGTGCTCGCCACTGCCGCCCGCGCAAAAGCAACCGGCGCTGATCGTTTCTGTATGGGCGCGGCCTGGCGTCAGGTGCGTGACGGAGCCGCCTTCGATGCCGTGCTCGATATGGTACGCGGCGTCCGCGCCCTTGGCCTTGAGGCATGCGTAACGCTTGGCATGCTCAACGGAGAGCAGGCAAGCCGCCTCAAGGATGCGGGACTCACGGCCTACAACCACAATCTCGATACAAGCCCTGAGTTTTATGCCAGCATCATTACGACACGTTCTTATGATGACCGGTTGGCGACGCTGCAGGCTGTCCGCGCCGCTGGACTGCAAATGTGCTGCGGCGGCATCATCGGCATGGGCGAAGATGTCCGCGACCGCGCCGCGCTGCTGCAGGTCCTCGCGAGTTTCGACCCGCATCCCGAAAGCGTGCCGATCAATGCCCTGGTTCCCGTCAAGGGCACACCGCTCGGCCAGCGGCCTCGAATCGATCCGCTCGATTTTGTGCGCATGATCGCGGCCGCGCGGATCGTCCTGCCGGAAGCAAGAGTTCGCCTTTCCGCGGGCCGCTCTTCCCTCAGCCGCGAAGCGCAAGTGCTATGCATGGTGGCCGGCGCCAATTCGATTTTCTACGGCGAAACCTTGCTGACGACGCCAAATGTCGCGGCCGATCAAGATGATGCGCTTTTGGCGGCGCTCGCCCCGCTCGAAGAAGCTCCCGCGTTGTCGTGAAAGCCGGCGGCCGGCACCGTTATCAAGCGTTCGGCCAGGACGACGGACTTGCGCTCCACTCGCCCGCCGCCAGGCGGCACTTACGTGCACTTATGCGGACCGCCCTTCATTCAGCCGCGCTAAGGACCGGACCTGGCGCCGTGGACCTCTGGCCCGCCGCGAATCTTCGACCTCGACCTGTGTCCGGCGTACCTTATCCCGAACAGACTCGGTGCGTTCATCGAGCTCGTCCCGATTACGACCACTTCTTTGATATGGGATATGGGCCTCTCGCGTAATAACGGGCTCTTCGGCTTTTTCATCCAGCTCAATTATTCGGTCGTGGAGAAGGGCCTCGTCGGATGCCTTTTTTGGCAAACCCTTCGGGTTCTGTCAGCGGCCGGTCATGTGCTCCAAGTGTTCGGGATACCGCGCTCCTTGCACTGCGATCTTTGAGGCGGCGGCGTCGATGTCACGGAGATCATCTGGCATAAGTTCGACTGTCATCGCGCCGATATTTTCGTCCAGGCGCGTGATATTCGTTGTTCCTGGTATCGGTACGCCCCATGGCTTCTGCGCAAGCAGCCACAAGAGTGCGATCTGAGCAGGAGTTGCTTTCTTCCGTCCTGCGGTACCGCGAATAAGTTCAACCAAGGCCTGGTTTGCCTTCAGAGCCTCAGACGTAAATCGCGGCAGGGTGCTTCGGAAGTCAGAATCGTCGAACCTTGTATTTTCGTTCATCCTCCCTGTCAGGAAACCCCTACCGAGCGGGCTATAGGGGACAAAGCCAATCCCGAGCTCCTCAAGGACCGGCAGCACTTCCTCTTCGGGCCGTCTCCACCACAGCGAGTATTCGCTCTGGACCGCGGTCACAGGGTGGATGGCGTTTGCCCGGCGGATCGTTTGCACGCCAGCTTCGGAAAGGCCGAAGTGCTTGACCTTGCCTTCCCTAATCAGCCCCTTGACTGCTCCCGCCACGGCCTCGATCGCCACGTCGGGATCAACACGGTGCTGATAGAAGAGATCGATGACATCCGTTCGGAGCCGCTTGAGCGAGCCTTCTGCGGCTTCTCTGATATGCTCGGGCCGGCTATCGAGGCCAAGCCAGCTCTGGTTACCGGTGGGATCGAGCTTGAACCCGAATTTGGTGGCGATCACTACCTGCTCCCTGAACGGAGCAAGGGCTTCACCCACGAGTTCTTCATTCGCGAACGGGCCATAGACCTCGGCGGTATCGAAGAAACTGATGCCGCGTTCGACGGCCGAGCGGATCAGCGCGATCATCTCTTGTTTGTCCTCAGGTGGACCGTAAGAAAAGCTCATTCCCATGCAGCCGAGTCCGATAGCCGATACTTCGAGTCGGCTCTTTCCAAGCTTACGCTTTTGCATGTCTCTTCTCCTTAATGTGGAGTCAGGCGTGGTATTGCTCGTCGCTCACATGTTCCATCCAATCGGTCCAATCCGAGTTCGTGCCGTCGATATGCTCCTGAATAGCAATATGCGTCATCGCCGTCGTTGGCGTCGCGCCATGCCAATGCTTCTCGCCCGGCGAAAACCAGATCACATCACCGGGACGGATCTCTCTAATTGAGCCGCCCCAACGCTGCGCCCACCCCCGGCCAGAGGTCACGATCAGGGTCTGGCCTAGGAGGTGCGTGTGCCAGGCGGTGCGAGCACCCGGCTCGAATGTGACGCTGGCGCTCGTAACATGTGCCGGATCGGGCGCGTGATATAGAGGGGCGATGCCCACCGTGCCGGTGAAATAATCCGCTGGGCCCTTTCTGGAAGGCTGTGCGCCGCTTCGTTTGATTTCCATTGCCTCTCTCCTTGGATGCTTTGACGGTGTCGCGATTAGAATAACCGATCGTGAATCTAAGGGGCGCGGCGGCTGCGATTAGCTGGTATAATTCGTATGAACCTATGAGATAGATTCATGAATGTCCGCGAAAAACATTAGCGACCTCCTTGCCTTTCTTGCGGTTGCGCGCGAGCGAAGTTTTACGAGAGCGGCCCAAAAGCTGGGGGTGTCTCAATCGGCGCTGAGCCACACCATTCGCGGGCTTGAGGAGAGGCTCGGGCTTCGGCTTCTGACCCGCACGACTCGCAGCGTCTCGCCGACAGCCGCCGGTCAGCGCCTACTTCAAACCGTTGCGCCGCGCTTTGAGGAAATCGAGGCCGAGCTTGCGGCCATAAGGGAGCTTCGGGAGAAACCAGCCGGTACAATTCGGATTACAGCCACCGAATACGCCGCCGACACGATCCTGCTTCCGAAGCTCGCGAAGCTCTTGCGAATGTACCCCGACATCAAAGTCGAAATCAGCATCGACTATGGACTAACGGATATCGTAGCGGAGCGCTATGACGCCGGCGTGCGAAGCGGCGAACAAGTGGCAAAGGACATGATCGCGGTCCGCATCGGGCCGGATATGCGCATGGCGGTCGTGGGAGCTTCATCGTACTTCAAGACTAGGCCAGAACCCCAAAAGCCACAGGACCTGATTAACCACAACTGCATCACGTTACGTCTGCCCCATGGCGGATTGTATTTCTGGGAGTTTGAAAAAGGCGGCCGCGAACTGAGAGTGCGCGTCGATGGTCAGCTTACCTACAATACGACCGCCCAGATGCTAAATGCCGCGTTGGCTGGGATGGGCTTAGCCTATGTGCCTGAAGGCTTGGCGAAACCCTATCTCGCCAAGGGCCATCTCAGGCGGGTTCTTGAAGACTGGTGCCTTCCATATTCGGGCTACCATCTCTACTACCCAAGCCGGCGGCAGCCCTCTGCGGCCTTTGCCCTGCTGGTCGATGCCTTACGCTACCGCGCCTAACTTGCAGCATGCAATACCCGCTTTGCTCCGAGGGCACCTTGCTTAGCGAAACGTTGCGGCACGGCCGAGGTGATCGGAGTACACGGCAAAAAAAAGGGGCGAAGGTAATCCCCTCGCCCCCTTTAAGTCCTGTCCATTACCTATTCTTCAACCTTGTCTTCTAGAAGAAGATCTCACCACAGTGTGATGATGGAACCAGAATAAGCGTCCTCCCAAGACTTGGACCTGCGTGCCGAACTTATCCCGGCTCCAGCCTTGAACGGCTACAGAAGGAACCTAGCCTACGGAGAAAGCAATGTCACGCGCAAATAGGCAAATTCCTGGCTTTCGTGGTAAAATTTGAAGAAATCTGCTGCTTACCGATAGTTTGCCTGGCGAATTTTTTTGCAGCGCAAAATGCCGGGGCCTAAAGAAAACGGAGCGGTTGGCGTTGGCTCCTCATTCAGCCTCCGTCTTGCGTTTGACCTGCTGCCAGGCAGCCGCTAACACACCTCTGAAAATTTTGCGCGCATGAAAACGCTGGCAGTTCATCATCGGCCTTGGCTCCGCTCGCTTCACTCTGATCTTTCGCCTCGCTATGGCCGTCTACACCGAAGTTCAGGAATCGCAACTTGCAAGCTTTCTTGCTGACTATGACCTAGGCCGGCTTTTCGCTCTAAAGGGGATCGCCGAGGGCGTAGAAAATTCAAATTTTGTTCTTCATGTCGAAGCTGGTTATTTTATTCTGACACTCTATGAAAAAAGAGTAGCCGAAAAAGATCTGCCTTTTTTTCTTGGGCTGATGGAGCACTTGGCGAGTCACGGGCTGAGCTGCCCGCAGCCTGTCCGCAACCGGCACGGCTCGGCATTGGGGCGGATATCAGGGCGCCCCGCCGTCATCGTCACTTTCTTGGAAGGCATGTGGGATGCGCGGCCGAGCGAGCACCGCTGCGCCGCGGTCGGCAAGGCGCTCGCCGAGTTGCACCAATGCGGCGCCGATTTTGCTTTGTCTCGCAAGAACGCTTTGAGCATCGAGGCCTGGCCAAAACTGTTTGAAGAGGCGCGCTTTCGCGCCGGCGAAGTACGCGATTCCCTTGCCGATGAGATTGAAAAAGAATTATTTTTTCTTCAAAAAAGTTGGCCGCGCGACCTTCCACGCGGAATCATTCATGCAGATCTTTTTCCCGATAATGTGTTGTTTGTGGGGGACCAACTATCGGGCCTCATTGACTTTTATTTCGCATGTACGGACCAGCTTGCCTATGATGCCGCGATTTGCCTAAACGCTTGGTGTTTTGAGGCCGACGGTTCGCTTAATAAAAGTAAGGCTAAGGCATTTTTTCAAGCGTACCAGAAGGTCCGCGAGCTTACCGTCGGCGAGATCGCAAATTTTCCGGTTCTCGCACGCGGCGCTGCTTTGCGTTTTTCCCTCACACGCCTTGTTGACTGGTTGAATGTCCCGGCAAACGCCTTGGTCCATCCTAAAAATCCGCTTGAGTACATTGAGAAGCTACGTTTCCACCAGCAGACAAAAGACATCAGCGAGCTCGGCCTTTAGCGATGAGGCCTCAAGTGGATATTTGGACGGATGGCGCTTGCTCTGGCAACCCTGGGCCCGGAGGCTGGGGGGCTATCCTTCGCTCAGGCCACCGTGAAAAGGAGTTGTTTGGCGGGGAAGGCCAAACCACAAATAACCGCATGGAGTTACTGGCGGCGATTATGGCGCTCGAGGCGCTAAAGAAGCCATCAACGGTCCATCTCTATACGGATTCAGATTATCTGCGCTCTGGCATTACAAACTGGATCTTGACCTGGAAGAAAAACGGCTGGCGCACGGCCGATAAAAAACCGGTCAAAAATGTCGAGTTATGGACAAGGCTTGATGTGCTCGTGGCAGCGCATTGCGTCGAATGGCATTGGGTCAAGGGGCATGCGGCCGACGCCATGAATGAGCGAGCCGATGCGCTCGCGCGAAAGGGCCTCTCCGGGTTCAAATAAAGAAAAATAGGGTAGGATAAAGACGCGCATCCCGCCAGCTGTGATGAGCGCCGGTTTGAGATCAAATAAAGGGCGTTCTAGGGCTATCGCTACCGCTTCTGTCCGGCTTCGCACGGCGCTTAAAAGAAAGCTCATGTTTGTACCTTTCGCGTCGTGTGCGCACCGCCGCGGCGTGCTTTAACACCGTGAATGAATGGGTTAGGTTAGCGCGCCGAATCTGGCGCGGTTGGGTTGTTGCCGCTCGAGGGTAGGCTTGGTGTTTGCGATGGCGCATCGGATGCCGGCGGGCTGACCCCCAGCGTGGACTCTGGTGTCGCCGGCGCGGGCAAGTTTGGAACCTGCAACCCTTGACTCGTTGCCTCTGGCTTGGTTCGGGCGGCGCCATTGGATTTATAGAGATCGCTCGCTTCGGCGCTCATTTCAAGACAAGTCAATATTTCGACATAGCTCGGCATCGGGGCGGCGCCTTGCGCGACACAATCCCGGCGATCTTGTGGTTTAAACTGCGACCATTTACGCACGAGTTCGGCGTGCGCGTCCTTTTCATCTTTGAGACAGGCTCGATAGGCAAGGTCCTGATCGCTAGCGACGAACGACCGCGCGCCTTGGCAAGATTTTTCAACATCGAACGTAGGCACCGTATCGTTTTTTTTGGCCGACGCAGGCAAAACGGCGAGACTTACCGCCATAAGAGCGGCGACGAGATTTTTCATGCCACGCTCCGATTATTGGCGATTAGGTAACATAATAGCCGCTTCCGCGCACGGATAATTGCAAGAGGGCAGTGTTCGCCGGGTTCCGATCAAGGCTCAATAATGAGTTTCGCCCCAGCCCTGTGGTAAGAAAATTCGGCAATGTCTCAGGTTGAATTCCGGTTTGGATGGAAGGTGGATGTTGGTCGTCGAACGAGATTCCACTAAGCTCATGGAATCGGATGCTGAAGCCGAGGTGCTTCGCCTCGATAATGCTTGGAACGGAGCCTATCGACGTCATGACCGCGCGCCACTGGAAAGCATCCTCGCAGATGATTTCACCGCGCTGACTCCGTCGGGCGAACCAATCACTAAGGCGTCGCTAATGGTCAACCCGTCGGAGATCGCGAGATCGGTGACCTTCAGCGAACAGGCCGTGCATGTGTTCGGGAAGACCGCCATAACCCGTGGACGCCTCCAGCTTGACCTGAACGACCGTCGCGTTGACCTGCGGTTTCTTCGCGTCTTCACCTATCGAAATGGGACTTGGCGGGCGGTTAGCGTCGCGGTTACGCCCCTGGCTTAGCAGGCCTCTCCGAAGTCGGAGCTGGGTCGAAACCCGGAATTCAAACTGAGGCACCACCGAAAATTCCGCAGCCAATTTATCGCTTCGGCCAGGCGCCCTACGGATGCCGACCAGAAAAAAGACATCGGCGATGCCCGTCAAGCTTACGGGCCCTTCCCTCAGCAATTTCAGCGCACACGAAACATCTCAAAGTGTGGTTTCGGATGCGATCAGCCTTCACTTCGCCGGCGGGGTGCAGACGACGGCGTCCGCCTCGTTCGAGACGTAGCAGACCGACATCATGCCGGTCTTGAGGTCGACACGAAAGACGCCACCTTCGCGCTGGTGATGGGAGGCAACGAGCGAATATTCGCTCGGCGGCTGGGGGCCTGCCCCTTCACCTGACGGGTAGCAAAGGGTGACGCCAACGGGGGAGGACGATTTCAATCCATATTGGCAAGCGCCAACCTCGCCGGTCGAGCGATCGAGATGATAGACGAGATTGAGATCGGTTTCGGGCGCCGCCAAGAACTCGTAGTTCGCCGCACGGGCGTTGAGCGGGATCAAGCCGGCGGCCGCAAGTCCAAAAGAAACCGCGCAACGCCGGCCAATCCGCGCTAGATTCATGTGTTGACCCCAAGCTTTCCCCAAACCAACGAATCTCTGCTTATAGCTAGAGGTGAAATAAGGCCAGACTCGGAATATTTGCCTGCGGCAATCGGGGCCAGCTTGACCCTGCCGCCGCCGCTGCCTATGTCTGTTGCGATGCACCAACGCCTTTCCCCACCCCTTCTTATTTTCGATTTGGATGGAACGCTCGCCGATACCGCTGGCGATCTGGTCAACACGTTGAATATCATTCTCGCGCGCGAGGGCCTTGCCAACATCGGCTTTGCCGAGGCGCGCACCATGGTCGGCGGCGGCGCGAGGGCCTTGCTCGAGCGCGGGTTCGCCGCCAACGGGGTCCAGCCCAGCGAGGCGCGCCTCGATTCGCTTGTTCGCGACTTTCTTGCTTATTACGAGGCGCATATCGCCGATGAAACGGTGCTCTTTCCGGGCGTTAAGCGAGCGCTTGACCGTTTCGAAGCTGCTGGTTTTGCCTTCGCCGTATGTACCAACAAGGTCGAGCATCCCGCGAAACTCTTGTTGAATAAGCTTGGCGTTGCCAGCCGTTTCCGGGCAATCTGCGGCAAGGATACATTCGAGGTGAGTAAGCCAGATGGCGGCGCGCTGCTTGGCACGATCGCCAAGGCAGGGGGCGATTGCCAGCGCGCGATAATGATTGGCGACTCAAAGACCGATATCGAGGCGGCTCGCCACGCGAGAATCCCAGTTATCGCTGTCAATTTTGGCTATACGAGAGAGCCAGTCGAAGTTTTTAGGCCAGATAAAGTCATCGGCCATTTTAACGAACTCTGGGGCGCGATTGAAGCGCTGGGCGTCTGCTAGCGCCTTGACTTGGTGGGCTAGCGGCCAGGCGGACCCCACGGTCACCTGAATGTGGGCCAAATGGGGTTGTAAACAACAACGTCGCGCTTGTGCTTTCCGTTCTCTGATCTAAATAACACCTTCTCTAAATAACACCTTCGAGTTCTCCCCATGGCGCCTCGGCGCCGCGTCGCCTTCGAAATGCGTCCATTTCCTGCTGTTCGGAGCCACTCGCACATATTTCGTCCGTGCTGCGACCTCGGCAATCTCTTTCAAAAGACGGTGAAACTCCGACCCAAAGCTCCACATAGAATGACCAGCAAAACGCTGATCGGGGTCCGCGAGCCGGTCGCGCCCTGCTTGACATCCAAACGAGATTCTCAGGCTCGATTTCAAGGGATATCGCGTCAACATCTAGCGGCCTTGACTTGGCGCGCGCGTGGCTCCTAAATCCGCCCCAATTCCCGGGCGCGTAGCTCAGCGGGAGAGCACTCCCTTCACACGGGAGGGGTCACAGGTTCAATCCCTGTCGCGCCCACCATTAAGTCATTGATCTTATTAGTTTTGATACGTAGATAAATTTGCCTTACTTGCAACTCGACACGGAACGACGCGAGAATAGGCCCGGGGAGTCGTGGAAAATCCGTGGAATTTGTTCTTGTGCCGTTCACGGGAGCGCTGCCCGCACCCCTCGGCCCCCGGCGAGAACAGCCTAGGTAGCCAGCGCCAGGCATTTGCGTTCGCAGACAATTCGTCGATCTCAAAACAGGGCAGATGGTTGAAGAAGAAAATCAGCTTAAGGGCTATGAAATTAGCAAAGATGATTATGTCCTAATGCCCGGTTAAATTGTGTGGAAGACGATAGGCTCTGTTGTCGATGTGGCCGTGTAGAGCGCCACGGGACAGGTCAGCTCGGCGATTTTTAAAAAGCCTTTCCAGTTTGCTCGCGGAGCCAATGCTTTCAGGCACTGCCCGATTCAGGCGGCGAGGTCTGCGTACTTCCCGGCCGCTACTTCGAACGTGTCTTTATACAGGATCGATACGATGTTGTCCTGCGCGGCTGCGGCTGGCAGACCCGTATTGCTTCGCTATCGCTCAACCCTTCTCCGCCGGAACAAGACGCGGGCGGCACATCATCCGCCGGAACCTTCCCCGCGGTGGTCAGTGTCTCCGATTCAGGCCGCATCCGCATAGAGTCCTTAATCATCGAAGCGGACTCAGGCGACGTCGACATTCTGCTCGATGGCACCGGCAACTTGACTGCCACGCCCGCTCCACCCGTTCAGCAACCGAAAGCTCGGAAAGCTGCCGCGGAACTCGAGGGGGCGCGCGGCGTGGTCGATATCACCATCGAAGATCTCGTCATTGATGCTTGGGACCGGCCTGCTATCCTCGCTTGTGCGGTAAGGCAGCTCGACATCAAGAAGAATCGCCTCGCGCTCAGCAAGGTTGTCAGCGGCACCTGGCCCGTCGTGTGGGTGAGCGGCAGGGAGATTCGTACAACCCACAACTGGATTGGCATCAGTGGTCTCCAGCCCCTGATCGAGATCGGCTTGAATCCTGGCGGCATTCAGGTCGCCGGCCCAGCACATGATGTCTTCATCCTCGAAAACATCATTGAGAATTGTGGCCGCAACGGCATCACCCTCGGCAGTTACAGCGTGCTCGACTACCGGCCAAGTTCTGGGGGTGCTAACAGCACAAGTAGATCCCTGCGCCGCCACGATTGGACTCCAACCTGGCGGGCTTGATCACAATATCATTCGCAATATCGGTCTCTGCGGCATCGGCCCGATTGCTTTTTTTGATCTGCTCAATGATTCAGAAGTCGTCAGCATCGCAAAGCTGACCATCTGCTCGAACACCATCCTTAATACGCTCCAGTCGGAACTCACCGCCTTTTCGCGCGACAGCTCGCTTTTCGGCTACGGTGCCATTTGTCTGCCGGATGTGGAGAACCTGACGATCCGCGACGATACCATCACCAACTTCGGTGCCACACCTGGCTTAAACGTGTGCGGCATCTTTGTCATGCATGGAGAATTGGTTAATATCAGCCGTAACCAGGTGCTTGAAGCGCGCGATTGGACTTCTGATGCCACCAATTCCCAAGCTGCAAATACCGTTCGCGGAGGCGTTTGGGTGCCCTTGGTCACCCGGCCGTCCTACTTAGCTACAGCAGGCCATTTTGCCTCCTTCACCTTTGAATTCGGATTGCCGGCCTTGCGTGTTGAGCACAACATAGTTCGCGTTCCGCTGGGCATCACATTCGCGCCTTCGGCTTCGGTCCCTTCACTATCGTCAACAACCACTTCACCTGTGGCGGCACAGTGACTGCAACAGGCGTCCTGCTCGCGCAGACGGTATTTATCCTCAATCTCGGCGGCGCCATTGAATCGGTCGGTGCGTCCGGCCAATTCTCGGCCTTTTATAACGGGGTCAATGCGAAAGACACCATGCTTCAAACCAATACTGAGTTGGCCACATCCAGTGGCGCCGTCATGTTCACCAACAATGCCTGTCAGTTGGAGTCGGGGATAGGCATGAACCAGCGCGCCTTTTCAAACGTGCTGATTCTCTCGCTCGACTACTTGAATTTCGCTGACAATCACTGTTGGGTGGATGGGCCCGAGTTAAGCGCTTTTTTTGACGCTATGCTCCTTGCCGGCTCCGCGCAGGTGAACTGTAACCGTTTCCAAGAATCACCCGCTTTGGCGGTCCTGGCCTCTGGCGTCACCGTCGGGGCATTGAATGTGACATCCTCGAACATCTCCACCTACTGTCTGTTCGTCGAGGGCATCGAGACGGCCAACGCCAACAACCTTTCAATAATTCCCGCCAGATACTGCACTGGGACCCCAAGACGCTAACCCGAGAACAACAAGCATGGGCACGACGCAAAACCCCGATCCCGATTCTACCGTTTCGCAGCTCCGCGAAGGCATGACGTCGGCTCTCTCCTCCGCCGACACAACCGCCGCTCAGACCGTTCAGAATCTGCAACTCGTGCATCAGGCGCGTCTCTCCGGTCTGACCCGAACCGCAGCTGCCGCCAAAGCGAAGTACGGTTCTGACAGCACCGAGGCCAAGCAAGCGGAACAAGCCGTCGCCGGAACTACGAATCTCATCGCTCGCCTCGCCGTGATCTATCAGCAATCGATCACCCCCTCACCGACGGTTTCAGCCAAAGGCTGGGCGCTGCATGGCCGCGTCTACAATGCGCAACTCCAGCCCGCTTCCCGGTACACGGTCTATTTGGTCAACGCGCAGAAGATCTACCAGCAGGCCTACGGCTTCGCCTATACCGATAACACTGGTTACTTCCTCATCAACTATGAAGGGCAGGAAACTGAAGAGACGCCCGAGCTCTTTATCGAAGTTGCCAACGCGAAGGCCGAACCGGTCTATTTAAGCACGACGCCTTCCAGCCGCCCGCCGGCAGCACCACCTATCAGAACATCACGCTTTCGTCGGGCGAGCAGCCCATCGGCGACCCGCCGCAGGAGATCCGCAAAGTGGCGCTTCCCGAGACGTAATTCCACATCCTTGAAAGACTGAATCGTTCAGGTGTTTAAATTCAGACGCGAAATCAATCTTACCGTCCCGCCTCGGTCGGGTAGACGCAAGTGAGGCAGATGCACCGGTAAGAAGCGAGGGGCTGGGATCATAGCTCAGGGTCGTCGCTGTATGTTATCTGGGAGGACACAGTTGTATTTTGTTCCGAAGGTTGCAAAGCCGCAGACGAAGGCCGCCGCAAGTTTGCCCAGCCAGCTGGCGCCCCGCTACTTGGGGCAGACGCAAGATGAACACGAGGCGGACGCGGCGGGTCTGACCACGCCAGGCCCGACGCCCGGCGTCTCGTGGGATTTCGCTAAGATTCCGTTGTTTCCGCCTGATCGGACAGGTCAATCTCAGGTGCAGTCTGCGACAGCAGACCTGTCTCGTGGAGCCGTCATACAGCCCAAGCTTGCGGTGGAAGCAGTTAATGATCCTTTAGAACATGAGGGGATCGCCCCGCCGACTTGGTGATGCGCATGCGAGCCCCCAGCTCGTCGGTGACCGGGGCGGTGCCGCAGATCAGCCGCAATGCGCCGAGTGCGAGTGCGAGGAGGAGGAAAAGAAGAAGCTGCAGATGAAGCCTGAGGCCGCGTCACCGGCGAGCCCGGTTGGCGAGGCGCCGCTTATCGTGCACGAGGTGTTGCGGCAGCCGGGGGAGCCGCTCGATGCGGCAACGCGCTCGTTCTTCGAGCCGCGATTTGGCCACGACTTCAGTCAGGTGTGCGTTCATACCGGTACGGCCGCCCACCAATCGGCGCGTGACGTTAACGCCCTTGCCTACACGATAGGACAAGACATTGTCTTTGATGAGGGCAGGTTTGCGCGGCGGACGCGAGAGGGACGCCGGTTGCTTGCCCACGAGCTGACGCATGTGGCACAACAGGACCGTGGTCACCAACCCGGGATCTCAACAATCTCTGATGCGCCGCGGATATTACAGCGGCAACCGCCACCAGTTACCGCTCCCGGCTCGCCCGGTTTCACAGGGGCGAGGGGGACTGCCGGCGAACAGGGAATGGCCTTCGCGGGATACAGACGCGAGAGACGGCTGGGCATTCCTGGTATGCCCTGGCGGTGAGGCTGGGCAAGCGTCGAACGAGCCGGGCTTTGCGCCGATTTTATCAAAGATTTAAAACGGTTTAGAAACTTTAAGGCCATTAGCATCTCACTTTAGCTCCAGTGACTCCCTTGCCGAGTTTGCCCTGGGTGCACGCCAAACGACGATACCAATAAGAAGTACCACGATGATAAGTTCTGTGCTTACGATTGAGATCGAGGCGCCTGTAGCACCCAAATAGCATGTCAGGGGGACAATCGCACCGATGTTAAACAAGCCCGCGCCAATGATAACTCGCATATAAGACCGCTTCATGCCGAAAGGCAACATGATATAAGCAGTCAGCCCGTTGCTTAGTCCGACAAGAAACACCGTGATGGATAGCCAGCGAAGCGCAGGGATGGCGCCCTGGTAATCAGCACCAAGAAAGAAGGCTGTCAGATAAGGTGAGCCCGCCAGCATAGCGGCGAAAATGCCGAAGCCCATTGCCCCTTGGATAGCCAATAGCCGCTTGATAAGTTGCAAAGCTTGATCCGCGTTTTGCGCCACGAGGTTGCAGACGCGTGGATAGGCAGCGTTGCTTAGAACTTCGATGGCACTTTTGCCGGCATTTTGAAGCTTTTCTGCACCGAATAGAAGGCCAGCCTGCTCGGATCCTGCAATTGCCCCAACGATGATGACATTGATTTGCGTATAGAGCGATATCGCTCCCATCGATATGAAGAGATGCCATCCCTCGCGCAATTGTCGCCAGGCGCCAGATATCGTGAATTGAACCGGCATCAAAGGCTTAGCATCGGCCGCAACCCGCAGGGAAATAAGACCGGATACGATTCCCCCGACGGCTGCAATCGCGACCGCTTTCGCTGTATCGGAAGGATTATGAACAAAAAGGAAAATCAATGGGACTGTCAACAGCCGGCCTATTAGAGCTGCGAGCACCATCGGTCCCATCGACTCGATGCCCTGAAGGAACCAGCCGGTCCAGATAACATTGCCAAGGATCCCGAACCACCCGGCAAGGATGATTCCAGATAGCGGCGAGGGAAACCCCAAGGAGGCTATTATGATGACAATAATAATTAAACTAGCCACGCCGAGAACCCCTCTCGCCGCCATTGTGTCCCAGAAAAGGCATCGCAGGGCCACTGGATCACTGGCATTTTGAGCGGCTTCACGCGTGGCACTCAGGCTAAATCCCCAGTCAGTTAAGATGGTCAGATTTCCGAGGATGTTTGATGCTATGCCCAGAAGGCCGAATTGCTCAAGCCCCAGGACGCGCGCGAGATAGGGCGTCGTGACGAGGGGAATGATAAAGGTGCATGCCTTGGCGGCTGCGAGTAAAAACGTATTACGGACCAGTAGGTTCCGTTGCGCTCCAGGAGCAGACATCTATTTTACCCGCCTCTCAAAGTTTTGGCTCCTCAGATACGATCCGCCAGCACTTTCGCCTCGATGTCCTTGGTATAAAAAGATTGATTGTACATCACACAATCCGTTTCGATCAATTTTGGAAAATGCCCCGGATTGTTTGGGACAAATGCGCTCAATCTGAACCCCTGAGATTCATAGAATTTGATCGCTTCTATGTAATTCTTGGACTCCTTGTAGATATTAATTATCGACAGTTCGCTTTGCAGGGCGACAAATGATTTGATCTTTTCGCCGGCACCGAGGGCCACTTTCAGTTCGCTGCCTTGAGTGTCCATCTTCAGGAATGGCCTACTAAACCTGAAACGCTTTTGAAGGTCTTCATATATCTCAGAAATCGTTACCACCGTTACTTGAATGCTCTCAGCGACCTTATTCCAATTGTTAATGTCGCTCGTTGGGCCGTTGTCGGGGACTAAGAGTGAACTGAATTGACTGTCCTTCATGACATTAAATGTGGCAACATCTGATTTGTCAGCCAAGGCCACTTGCTCCACATGCCACAACGGATCCGAGGCGGCAAGGCGACGCAACTGATTTGCGCACTTAGGGATTGGCTCGAAAGATATGATCAGTCCCTTATAGCCCACTTTCTTGCGCAGCATGGTGGCATACTGGCCAGTATTGGCCCCGACATCAAAAACGCAGTCGATTGCAAAGTATTTGATGAGTTTCTTAAGAATGTCCTGTTCAGCCAGCGCGTTTAAATGACGGCGCAGCGTTATGATTAGACGGTCGTTCGTGAGGCGTTCGATCAGTGGAAAACAATCCGCGATGAAAGCGACCGCTCTCTTATTCATTTGAGACCCCTGTCGTATTTTGGCAGTCTTTTTTAGTTTAGGCCTACTGCTTCTGAGCAAGTAGCTTTTCGGGAGCCGAGTTTGGCGGCTTAGCTGAGCTGTTAGTAGCGTTGGTCCGCCAAATAATCTTTCCTGGGACGCCAATCAAGGTGACGTTTGGAGGGACATCCTCGATGACGACTGTGTTCGGACCTATAACAGAATTATCACCAATTCTTACGTCACCTAATACTTTCGCCCCTGCCGCAATACGGACGTTATTACCGATTATCGGCAATCGACTGACGACCGGTGTACTGTATCCTATTGTAACTTGTTGATTGATCCAACAATCGGAGCCAATCATATCAGCTTGGACCAGACAACAGTCGCCGTGTTGAATGAAGAGGCCCGGGCCTATATAGTTTGCTCCGATGTATAGGCTCGACTTTCGCGGGCATAGGAACAAAAATATTTTTGATTTCAATCCACATCGATAATAAAATAGATTGCGAAACTCGGGGAGAAAGGTCATAAGCCTAATAAAAGCAATTAACGTCTGAAATTTACTTTGACGTTTAGTGAGTCGCGTAATCTCCGCCCAGCGCGCAACGTCCTTTTTTAGGAAACCATTTTTGTCCACGAATAAGAAAAGTATTATGTGAGGAATCAAACGGATACTGCTAAAAATTAAAATGACCAAACCAATTTTTTGTCCCAATCCGTTTACAGGCATATCGGCAAATCCCCGTTAGCAAAAAACAATATGGTCGTATCCCCGGACGGTCAACCGACAGGAGACCGGCGATAATGCTCTGCGTCTTACCTGCATGCGGCCGGTCCAGAGGAAGCATTCTCGCCCTAGCAGCTTATGCCGGCGCGCCCGCACGTTTGAGCGCGTTCAGGCGATTGGATTGCTGCCCCTCGGCCTGGCCGCCCGCTCCACGGTTCGGCGATGGCGTTATAGACGGCTTTAATCTCCCGGCTCAGAACCGGCGGGAACTGCTGCAAGAGACGAACGCCGCAATGGGGCGCATCGTCAAGCCATAGCCCGAACTTGCCTGGAGGTCGGCCCCGCACAACAGTCCGCGGAAGTGCGTTGCGAGATGACGCATAATGACGAAGCTTCGCGAGACTTCTTTCTCGCGACGACTTTTGTGGCCTGAGAAGTTCATTTCGGCCGAGCTTATCCTCAACGGGGATGTATGTGTAAATCCTGATTGTCTTCGAAAGACGCTCTTGGCATGTGGAGCCGCTGGACAAAAACGGGGTAATCGAAGCTTTGCCATCATCAGCTGCGTGGCGACCTGATAGAAACCAGCTCTTGTGCCAAGAGGTGGCTGTCTCCGGCGGCCAAGCGGTCAGCTTAGAATTTTGCGAGGTCACACTAGAGAAGCGGCCCACGTCGCGCACTCCCCAGCGAGCGCTATAACTAATAGCTATTGTCACTCGGCTACCATCATCGAAGATTAGGCTTTACGCACCAGGCAACCGGTGGCATTATCTTGAGAAATTTGCCATGAGTGTTTGCCCATAATTCAATATTCGGAAGTTCACTGTCAAGTGGTCAATATTCGGAAGTTTGAACGGGGGACGAATGCTAAACATCAGCCGTTGGTTGAGATACTGGCCAATCAGTTTCTCATTGCCAATTGGAGTTATATATTTTTTGTTTAAAGGCAGCATAATAGTTCACGGACACACTTATTCATATGAACGTCTCATCGGGGCAGTCGGTGCAGGCAGTCTACTCGGCATCAAGGTCACGTTAGCCGCGTCGGTAACAGAACTCCTCAGTGTAGGCTGGAAGGCTAGTTCTATAAGGCACATGTTTGCTATTAGGAGTAGTTCCTGGCGAACCGATGTAGGCGTGACTATCATGGATACTGTGCATTTAAGCCGCATTCTGGCGCGAGTAATGTCATTCGGGTTGGCTTTTGTATCCTTTAATTGGTTACGTGATCTTTTGACGGGTGCAACTGGTATTCAGTTCACCCTTGGTAATTTACCAACAGTGCCACAGTTCTTACTCGGCTTTTTTGCATACACGTTTTTCGATTACTGGGACCATCGCTTGGCGCATACGCGCGTTCTCTGGCCTCTTCACCGGTTTCACCATGCTGCCACTGAATTTTACGTATTTACCTCACAGCGTGTTCATCCTGCCGATATTAGTGGGATTTTTGTCATAGTTGCACCGTTGGTTCTGCTCGGTATCTCACCGGACATTCTGTTTGCGCTCACCGTTTTTCGAGTTTACCTCGGTTCAATTCAGCATTCGAAAATTCAGAGCGACTGGGGCTGGTTCGGCCGCTGGTTTATTTATTCGCCAACGGGCCATCGCTTACATCATCTCTTGCTTGCGGATGACACGCAAACGACATGCAATTTCGGTCTGATACCGCTTTGGGACCATCTTTTTGGCACTTGGCACGGCGGCGGGAATCAGCAACTACCTATCGGAGTTAACACTCCTTACAGACACGGCGCTTGGTTCTTCCCTGATTTATGGCGTGATTACTGCGAGTTTCTCGGCGAATGCCGTTCTGAAGTGCTCAGGCTTTGCGGGAATCGCTTTAATTTGCTCAAATAAGGCGCATAAGCCAAAGCGGTGATACGCCGAATTATGTGAGCCCGATTCTTGCTCTTCTCGATCGGTTAAGCTATAGTTGTGGGCGTGATGTCGCGGATCAGGATGCAAGTGGATGTGATTTTTTGTAACCCTTTTATGGATGATAAAAGTCCATACTGCGGTTGCCTCGGCCCAGCAAGGGGTTAACAGCACAACTCACGGGTCTCAATTCTTGCCATGGGCTTCCCGTGGTTGAAACAGTGAGGTATGATGAAAGTTACCAGATATATCTCTAATAACGCCGAGTTGGCGCCAATTAGCAGTGGGTCTGCGACGCTAATTTTTCCGTTCCTCGCGGTTTCGGCTGTTCTCCTTGCTCATGGGATCAACACCGTCGGCCTGACGATGGGCGAACACGGCGACTCCGGGGAGATTCTTTTCAAAAGCATCCCTGCGATACTGAGCGGCCACTACCATCGTAGCCGTGCGTTTGGCGTTCCCTTATATGAGTTGGTGGCAGCCGGCCTGTTTGAAATAGGCGGTATTGTTCTAGTTAACGTTTGGTCGCTGATCCTTGCTATAGGCTCCTTGTTTATTTTTGGCCTGATGCTTGGCCGGTCACTACCGCTCGTCTGGTATTTCTTGGGGCTTGCGGCGTTTGCACTGAACCCTATATTTCTAACTAACTCGACAACGCCAATAGAGTGGATGCAAGCAGTTTTCCTGCAGCTTTGCCTCCTTTGGGCCGCAGAGCGGTATACAGACGATCCGAATACGGTCAGCGCCGTATCGTTTAGCACGCTTAGTGCCGCGTGTATACTCACTCGTCCAGATCTTGTTTGGGTTTGCGTTCCCGTATTCTTGACAGTCGCGTGGCTTCTGCGACGGCGTTGGGTCGCTGTAGTCGTGCTTGGGGCAGTCAGTGCAATTGCGGCTATTATTACCGCCAGCATTTTTTTTACAATTAACGTCTCCCATGAACTGTCCCTCACCGCCATAACATATAGGGATGGAGGAACTTTACCTCACCGCTTAGCTTTAGCGATTGGCTACATTTTGGCGCTCTTCGGTCCGGTAGGGCTGATCGCGGCGGTATTATGTAGTAAGTCGATCGCAATGACCGCATGGAGAGAATCGGATAAGCTTCGATTTCCAGTCGCGTTATTCGTGGTTGCAGTACCGTTTCTAACCCTTCGATTCTTTATACTCCCGACCAAAGTGGAATACCTTTTTCCGCTGTTGGTGATTTTTCTACTCGCGGTGTTCCGGGAGCTCCGCTCAACTTCAGCTCTGGTACTCGCTGCCGCCTTGGTTCTTGGCTCTGTTGTTCAGATTTCTCTTTTACTCCGTAGTCAAGATGCGGCCGATTCATTAAGCTTCCATCTCGCCTTAAATCCTGGGGCGATTGCACAGGACATAGAACGAAGAAGACAATTTATGGAGAACTATGACCCCGCCTTCCTTGACGCACTCTCGAAACAAATTTATCCGCTGGAGACCCCGCGACCGAGGTTACACCCTGCGGTTTTTTTTCCGGGTTTGATCAGTGATACAAACGACCTTGTTATCGGTAAACCCGAACTTTATCGCCTTGACAATCCGCGTACAGCGCTACCTCCAGAGGTTGACCGTTTTGGCGTTCCAGATTACAAACGTTCCTCCTTCAGAAAGATCTTTATCTGTGACAAGTCTGTGGCGATGGCCGGATGGGGCTGGCGAGTTCTGCAACCCCTCGTTCCGATAACGTTCCTCAATCGTGAAACTGGGCGGCTTAATACAATCTGCGGAGAGGAAAAGATCGGGCGAATGGATGAATGATGTCCCTCGCCATTGACCTTTGCTTGGTTTCAGAGGCTTCTGGGCCGGTTAGCGCGCGAACTCAGCGATCTCTAACTGGTTTGGAGAATGATTGCTCGGCTTCTGTCCAGACAAACGGCTTCGGTTTCCGTTTTTCTCGTCGAAATCAACGATTAATGCTGCTCTGGAAGTCAACGAAGAGTGAAAGATGCTGCGCTTGAGCCCGCTCCGGGTAGTCCGTGGGACCTTCGTCGTGTCACGGAAGATTGCCGCGCTACACGAACGCGTGTCATTTCTACTGACAGTGAGGTCCGTCGAATGAGTGAGGAAACTTCACTGCACAGGAATCACATTTCTCGTGATGCAGCCGCAGGTGGATCAGACGCTTTGTCCGCCGCAGACATCTTCAATCTAGCTGTGCTTATACCTTGCTTTAACGAAGAAGCAACAATCGTAAAGGTGGTGTCTGATTTCCGCGTGGTCCTCCCCCGGAGTACGATTTATGTGTACGATAACAACTCTACTGACAGGACTGCTGTTCTTGCCACCGCCGCCGGCGCTCTGGTACGACGTGAAACCACACAGGGTAAGGGGAATGTCGTTCGACGGATGTTCGCTGACATTGAGGCGGATATATATATTCTTGTGGACGGCGATGACACTTACGACGTTGGATCAGTCAGGAGGATGGTTGAACATCTAGTCTGTAACGGGCTTGACTTATTGAACGGTAGGAGAAGCGGGGGCCGCGCAGCTTATCGATCGGGTCACCAGTTCGGAAATCGTTTGTTGAACTGGGTCGTGAGCTTGGGATTCGGCAAAAAATTCGAGGACATGTTGTCCGGGTACAAGATTTTGTCGCGACGCTTTGTCAAATCTTTCCCCGCATTGTCTACCGGATTTGAAATCGAAACGGAACTTGCAGTACACGCTTCGGAGCTCTGTCTTCCGGTGGATGAAATACCGATCGACTATCGGGAAAGACCGGGAGGCTCGGAGAGCAAGCTTAGAACATATATCGACGGAATAAGAATTTTGACAACTATTTTTGTATTGCTAAAGGAGGAGAAGCCTCTTATTTTTTTTTCCGTGATCACTTTAATGTTAGTGCTATTGTCTCTGGGGTTTGGCTCGTCTGTTGTCATTGAGTACTTGGAAACCGGTTTAGTTCCCCGTTTACCTACTGCTGTTTTGGCGATGGGGCTTATGATTCTCGCCATGTTAAGCTTATCTTGTGGCCTAATACTGGATACGGTAACTAGGGGGCGCCGTGAGCTTAAGAGGTTGCATTACCTAAGTCAGCCGGCACTGCGATCAACGGTGTGACGACTCGGGGAGCCTTGAAGGGATACCAAAGTCCGACAAACAAAGGCAGATTGATTATATTTGCCGATCTTGTGTAATTTATACCCCATCGAATAGGTGGTAAAGATGAAGGGTCATATATTTAAGCACAAAGAGGGATTCTCGGATGTCGAAATCATGGAGCGAATTTTCATCGTTTTGCACAGTCGGCTCTGTTGGATTTGTCGTTAATGCAGTGGTTGTCTATGGTGTCCGAGAGCCTACTGGATTGTACATCGCGGAAGTAATTGCATTCATGGCTGCTGCGAGTGCAACTTGGGCACTGAATCGAGCGTGGACTTTTTCCTCGCGAAAAAAAGAACCTGCAGGACGACAACTGAGGTTGTTTCTTATTGTTAATTTCGCCGGCTTCATGGTAACAATGGCTATTTATTCTTTTCTCGTTGCAGCTTGCGCGGTTTGTGCAAGAGAGCCTATTATCCCTATTACCGTTGGGGCGGCTGCTGGATTGTTTATAAACTTCGTCATGTCCTCGGCTCTCGTCTTCCCGCATAAAGAGTTGCGCTCAAACCGTAAATAGATGATCGAATGGAACCCGACCAAATCGTAGACTCGAAATATTATACTGCGGTGCCTCCGCGGTCTATTGGAGAGCGGTTACTTATTTTAGCGCGAGATCAAATTTATAGTGATTTTCTGAAATATACTCGCCCAAGTATTGATAGCGCGATTTTGGACGTCGGGGTCTCGGACGTCGTTGGGGATGCGGCGAATGTTTTGGAAAGAAAATATCCTTATCCTGAACGAATAACGGCTGTTGGTTTGGGCAACGCCTCAGAATTTCAAGCGGTTTTCCCCAAGATCTCCTACTTAAGGATAGTCGCTGGACAACCCCTACCTTTTGCTGACCAGTCTTTTGATGTTGCTACGTCAAATGCAGTCTTGGAGCATGTAGGGAGTGTAAGAGCGCAGCATCGTTTTATCGGTGAGCTTATCCGAGTGGCAAGGAGGATTTTTATTTCTGTTCCAAATCGATTTTTTCCCATTGAGCACCATACTGCTATTCCATTTTTTCACTGGTGGGACAGCTCGTTCCGGCTGGGGTGTTGGATTCTAAACAAGAGTGAATGGACAAATCCAACTAATCTCATTTTGATGAGTTCTAAAAAACTGCAGGCGCTGGTTCCAAAGGGAACAACCGCACGGATTGATCGGTCAGGGATTCGTCTTGGCGGTTTCAGCTCGAATTTGTTTTTGTATCTAGAAAGAATAGAGTAAATAAGGCGTAAGCTAGGCCATAATGCGGTAAAAGTTGCCTGCCAGCCTGATTGGGCCGGCGCCAACAAGCAACGTTGTATCCGCTCAGAGGCGGTAAATTGGTCAGCGTTCGCCGCGACCGTCGCGAGCCTTTTATCTCAATCAATGAGCCGACCCTAGTCTAGTCTCGACTTAAGCGCGAGTCCCAGCGCTCGTATATGCGATCTAATCCATCGAGAAACTCTGTTGCTATCGTCGAATCCTCCCACCGTTTCGGCGTAGTATTGTTGCGGGCTCGATCCATCAAATTTCGCGCAAACAAGACTGGATCATCGGCCACAACGGCTCCGGGACAGAGTTCGAGCTGCAGGCCCCGGACCCCTTTCGAAGTAGCGACGACAGGCTTTCCGTGGGCCAGCGCTTCCAAAGTTTTCAAGCTCACGCCTGTTCCCGAGAGGAGAGGAACAATACTAGTGCCGATGCGGGCATAAAAGGACTGAACATCTTTAATGTACGGTTCGATCGAGACTCCGGGCCAGTTCTGACCAATCAGCGATAGCGGTTCGCTAACTGTTCCTGTGATAAGGCACCGAAAATCTGGAATTTCCTCTAAAACAAGCGGCAGGATGTGCGTCAAGAAGTAAACGACCCCTTCGGTATTGAAAAGAGAGTTGGAGCCAATAAAGCCAGCCTGAAATTCCGGCGGACCCAAGGGTAGCAGCGCGAAGTCTGGCACGCCTACCGGCCACGGAAGGAACTCGCAGCCGATGGTCTCGCCATAGCGTTGCTGATAAGCATTCCACTCTTCAGTAGAGCTCGCAAGAATACAATCGAATAGTTCAAACATCTTCTGCTCTTGTGCCCGCGCGTTATCGATCGAAAGACGCGATAGGCGCTGCCTCAGAAGCAATCGGCGATACGGTTTGTAGCGGAACAATAAAGGATAGTCCGATATCAAATTCGCCGCAACCCTACGTGAAAGCTGATCATTTTCGATAGCGTCGTCATGGATGTCGATAAAGCAAGGCTGACCAAGCCGCGCAATGGCCTCGTACCCGAATTGATGAACGGTCTCAAGCTTGCTGAAGACGAAGAGATCAATTTCTTTCGACTTTAGGAAGCCTGCTATTCGTCTCCGGACAAAGCCGCGGCCGTATTCTTCAATCGCGCGGGGCGCAAAGAGATTTCCACTCAAACATCGTGCCGCAGCTCGCAGCGTTTTCCAGAGGTTGCTATTGGGGAGGCCCGGAAGGATCACATAGTCGCGACAAACCCGTGGTAAATATTCCTTCGCCTCCCACGTATCAACGGGGAACTGCGTGAAAAGAATGGCGTAGACATCGTGGCGCTGCGATAGGGTGTCAAGCCATGCCTTGTATACGAGTCCCGACCCGTCAAGAACGGGTGGAACGAATTGTTCTGCTATAAAACAAATACGCAATCGCCGTTTTTTCATTGATACCTCGAACAATCAATCGTTAGCGGCCGGTTTTCTGATCCCGTCGGCAAGAGTCAACCGAAGATCACGATACGTATTGACATGTGGTGGGTTGGTGTTGGTTTTTAGTACGAAGGAGCGGCGATCAAAGAAAATTTCCATGTATCTCTAACAATGGTCTCAAGAATGCGTGAAAAAGACAAGTGATACTCCTTTCTTGTCAATGGCAGCAAAACCCCGTGGTGACGAGGCGGAAGGCAGGGATCAGACACCTCGCTCGTCGCGCGGACCACGCTAAGGCAATCACAGCGCAAACGTAGTCAAAAAACGAAGCAAGTTACAGCAACGAAAATGACGGATGGCAATATTTCTTAATCAACGTCCCGCCGGCTGATCTCCGCGCTCGAAGTTTATGGTCACAAATCGAATGGTCCATAAGAAAACCAAATGGTTGCGCGCTGGGTCGTATTAAGGTATAAGGCCTAATGGTTCATAGGCCTTAGTTCATAGGCCTTAGTTCATCGGCCTTAGTTCATCGGCTTTAATTAGAAGGTTGAGTGCGATTATTGTTTCATGCTGGAGCTCCGCTCAACTATTCAGACGTTCTCTGTTTTGGACATTAGGGAGTCTTCCGATCAATTAGGGACATGAGACGGTCGTAAACTTTGTGAGCTGCAAAGCGAGGCTGCCGAGCTTCGCCCGCTCGAATGCCGGCAGGAGGTTTCCTACGCGAAGTCAGCGGTAGTTGACCGAGGTGGTGAGCTTAAAGCAGCGACGGGCAAAATGCGAACGGGGGTTTCTGATGGTTTTTTCTATCAAGGGACGCAAGTACACTCGCAGGCCGCCACTCAAGGTAATGATGCTAGGTTTCCGAGGATTTCCGGGGGTTCAAGGTGGCATAGAAAAGCATGCCGAAAATCTCTGCCCGCTCTTGGTGCGCCATGGCATCTCAGTCAACGCCATAGTCCGCAAGCCCTATGTGAGCGAAGTTCCGCTCCCGGTGTGGAAAGGAGTGCATCGTTTACCCGTGTGGGCGCCCCAGTCCGCACATTTTGAGGCTTTGCTGCACTCCTTCCTTGGCGTGCTTGTAGCGGCGCTTCGGCGTCCGGATGTCCTTCATATTCATGGTATTGGGCCAGCATTGGTAACACCCCTCGCACGGCTCTTCGGTTTGACGGTGATTGTGACCCACCATGGGCCAGATTATGACCGGGAGAAGTGGGGACTGCTTGCACGATGTATGCTTCGAGCCGGCGAACTTACGGCTGTGCTTGCAAGCCATCGGGTTATTGCCGTCAGCCGCACCGTGGAGAAATTGATCAGCGAGCGGTACGGTAAGACTTGCGATTTCATACCTAACGGAATTCATCTGCCGGACATACCAGCCACCACTGACCGACTTGCGGCCTTTGATCTCGAGCGTCGGCGCTATGTGCTAACGGTGGGACGGCTCGTCCCAGAAAAGCGCCAACTCGATCTCATCGAAGCGTTCGCGCGCGCTCGTCTCGGGAGGTGGAAACTGGTGATTGTTGGCGACATTGATCACGCTAACCCTTATGCTGACCGCTTAGCAAAGATAGCGGCCGAAACACCAAATGTTGTGCTAACGGGGTTTCAGACTGGTGAAACACTGCGCGAACTTTATGCTCACGCAGGACTATTCGTGCTTCCATCCTCGCATGAAGGACTTCCGATCGCTTTGTTAGAGGCCATGAGCTTCGGCTTACCTGTTCTCGTAAGCGATATACCGGCCCATTTAGAGATCGCTCTCAGCCCGAACAATTATTTTCGTGTTGCTGATGTAGAGTCCCTCGCTGGTGCTCTGAAACGCCGGGCCGTCAGACCGGTTGAGGAAGAGGAACTTAGACTGCAGCGCTTCCGGGTTGCACAGCGCTTTAATTGGGATAACATTGCTTCGAAAACGATTGCCGTGTACCATAAACTGGCGGACCCTTTCAGGGGTGGGGTAGTTAAGGAGGCCAAAGAGGCTAATCTTGAACATTAACTCTGTAGTAAAATCTACTCTTCACGTTAATCTCAGACGGAGATTCACAGGGTATTCCCAGCTCAGGGTCGAATGGAACGCTAGGATAGGTGAGTGGAGTGTTTATTCCCTATCAGTCGGTCAAAAGTTGTCTGCCTCTATTCCGGTTTTTCTGCCAGTTCAAGTCTCGGGCCACCCGATTGAAAAATTGGTATGAAATTAGATGAAAGTACTAATTGCTAATAAGTTTTATTTTAAGAATGGTGGTTCCGAAATTGTCATGTTTCAGGAACGCGATTTTCTTAACTCGGAGAAGGTAGATGTCATAGATTTTTCTATGGCGGACGAGCGGAACCTGCCATCCGAACAAGCTTCATATTTTGTTTCCAAGAGAAGTTATAGCGCAGTCGGAAAGCTTGAGAAATTGAAAGCGTCGCTTTCGCTCATCCATTCTGTAGAAGCGGTAAAGCGGTTTGGTTCCCTCCTTGATGACGCAAGACCGGATATAGTTCATTGTCACAACATATATCACCAGCTGACACCATCGATCATCGGCGTGGCGGCGGAGCGTAAAATACCTGTGGTGATGACGTTGCATGACTACAAACCTATATGTCCTGTATACACGCGGTTGAGAAATGGCGAGCCATGTTCTGCTTGCGCGACGGGCAATTTCGAAAGCGTGCTGAAATATCGCTGTGTGGACGGATCATTTACCAAAAGCTTTGTTTTGTGGCTTGAAGCGCGATTCCAAACATGGAAACGCAGCTATGAGCAAGTCGCTCAATTCATTGCTCCTAGCCGCTTTATGTTCGATTCCGCTCGGCTCCGCTTTCCGGATAGCCAAATCACTTATATTGCGAATGGCATCGATGCCTCTAAGATTATCCCAGCTGAGAGTGACAGCGGCTACGTTATTTATTTTGGCCGTCTCTCAGCTGAGAAAGGTGTAAAAACCTTGTTACGCGCACACGCCGCCAGCGGCCAGGCTTGGCCGCTGGTCATCGCCGGCACGGGACCTCTCAGTCAAGAACTGATCACGAACTTTCCCGATGCAAAATTCCTTGGTCACATTCAGGGTGCAGACTTACAACACGCGATAGCGGCCGCCTCGATAGTTGTCGTGCCCTCAGAATGGTACGAAAACAGCCCACTGTCCGTTCTTGAGGCTATGGCATATGGTAAACCGATAATCGCCAGCCGCATAGGAGGCATACCGGAGCTTGTCGTTGATGGTGTAACTGGCGTTCTTTTTGAGCCGGGGGACATCAAAGTCCTACAGAGAGAGATTATCGCCCTAATAGGAGATCAAGAAAAAAGGGGTCGGCTCGGTAAGGCGGCAAGAACAAGGGTGGAAACCAATTTTTCACTGAAACGTCACAACAAGGAACTTCTCTCACTCTACGTTCGCCTTTGCTCCTCACCCTGAGCCCGTAGGCAGCAATAACTGGAGGCTCTCATGGATCTGACCATCATTTCAACCTTTCGTTGCAATTCGAAATGCCAAATGTGCTACATTTGGAAAAATCCGACCGAGCCGCAAGAAGAAGTTTCCCTCGAGACGCTCGCCAAATTGCCGGGAGGCTTCGACAATTTGAACGTTTCAGGTGGAGAGCCGACGCTCCGAAAGGACCTTGGAGAAATGATTGAACTCCTTTATCCCAAGGCGCGGATAATGGAGATTTCGTCCAATGGACTCCATTACGAACGGCTTATTCCAATCATTAAAAAATTTCCTAAAATAAAGGTTCGCTTTTCGCTTGAAGGTGATGCCGAGACGAGTGACTCCGTTCGCGGTGAAAAAAATGGATACGCGACCAAAGTTGCAGGGCTTCGAGAGCTACGTCAAGCGGGTGGCACGGATCTAGGCTTCGCCATGGTGATTCAAGATGAAAATGTCTCGCAGCTTGTGGATGTTTACAATTTCGCGCGTAAGGAAGGCTTTGAGCTAGCCACTTCTACCCTTCATAATGCTTGGCAGTTTTATAAAAACGATAATTATTTCTACGATCGCCAAAAAGTTGCGCACGAGATCGAAGGGTTGATCGAAGCAATGCTAAAAAGTCCCAAACCAAAAAATTGGTTCAGAGCTTACCTTAATCTTGGTTTGATCGAAAAAGTGTTGGGCCACGACCGTCTTATACAATGCACAGCAGGTAAAGATTTTGCCTTTATCGATCCATGGTCCGATGTCTGGGCATGCAACGTACGTTCAGATCTCCCAATGGGAAATCTCGCAAAGCAATCCTGGACCGAGATCATGGACGGAGAAGTAGCTCGGCAGTCCCGTGAAAAAGTCGAAGCCTGTACGCAGAACTGTTGGATGGTGACAACAGCGCGCACCGCAATGCGTTCCACAATAGTCCCACAAGCTCCAAAGTTGGTACCTTTACTTTGGGTCCTGAAAAACAAAATAAATGTATCTCTTGGTAAGAAGATTTGCTTTGAGCAATATATCGATTATTCCAATGTCCGGCCTTCTCCACATGTGCCGCGTCAATCCTTCCTTGGCCAGAAAGTGAAGGGGAAGCTAGTCAAGGATCGCCATACCGTGGAGGAGCGCTATCCACTCAAGGAGTTTATGAACAATTAGCTCATGCTACAGCTGTAGTCTAATTAAGGTCGTGAGAGTGTCCCCTTAATTCGAGGAAGGAATTGGCGGCACTGAAGAAATCTGGCTGGCGGCAGGATGCCTCCAAGAAGAGCGTTTTGTCTGACTTGGTGGGCGCCACCCTCAAAAGCTCAGCCGATGGCCGAATGATCCTTGACGCTCCAGGATCCCTTCAACGCAACAATTCGTGCAAATACTGAGCCGAGGCCTCGACGCTTCAGTAACGCGGTAACCAAGAAACTGAGTGGCGGCCAGGGCCTGGGCCGAAGGTAAAATCAAATTGGTGACACGCTCTCCAGCGGGGTGTAACCGAGCGAGCAGCGCGCACGCTGCCGCCGCCCAAACGATGAATTAAATTCCGTTGATGAGTTTAATACATTTTCTCCGCTTTCGGCACCGCCTCAGCCTCGTCGCTTTATTGCCTTAGCTCTAACATAACAATTCTCGACTTGCCGCGACATTAGACATGTTTTGCCGGCAATGGGTCCCGACATCGTCCTATTTCTAAAGCTAATAGCCACTCGCCCCGGTTGAGTGGCTTGCTGGAAAGCGCGAACTCGGCGACTTGTTAAAATTAAATTATTCTGTTATCAGTCATCAGTCGTCATATGTAGCGGACGTGCTTGGCAAAAAACCGGGGGGCCAAGCGTTAGCTTGGCCCCCCTAAGCGGCTCGCATAAGCGAACTTACAATTTGCGAAGGAAGAGGAAAGAATGAAGACCTCATCACACTTTTCGATAGAGCACGCAACGTGCTGGCTGGCAGCCGGAGTTCTTATTTCTGTGATATGGGCCGCTTCTATTTCTCAGACATTAGCTGCCAACTATTATGTTACGACAAACGGAAGTGATTCCAGCAATGGCGGCGCCTCAACCCCTTGGAGAACGTTAGCGAAAGCCACGGCCACGGCGCGGGCCGGCGACACCGTGTACGTGGGGGGAGGTACCTACTACGAACAAGTTGTTTTTAATACGCCCGGTTCCTCCGGCTATCCGATTACTTTCACTGCATACCCTGGTCAGTCCCCTATCATCACTCTTGCCGGAGGATGGCCTGCGGGAGGTGGCAACGATGGTATTGTCGATATCAACGCGAATTACATCGTGTTTGAGGGTTTCGAGGTTAACAACGGCAACAGTCCTGCAATTCCGACGTCGTGTAGTCACGGTATTAAAGTTACCGGCAGTTACGCCGCGGTTATAAATAACACAATCGATATGATATGCGCCTCCGGTATTTGGATTCAGAGTAATTATAATCTTATACAAGGAAATACGGTCTATGATACAAGTCTGCAAAACTATAATGGCGCCGGAAATAATGTCTGGGCCTGCGCGATTGCGATTCAAGGATACAAGAACGGAAATTTTCTCATCGGGAATATGATTTTGAATAACACTGTTTACGACAACTGGGGTGAAGGCATATACGCTTTTTATGGTCAAAGTTTCGTAAGGATAATTGGAAATACCGTATATAATAACTGGTCCTTAAATATTGGTCTTGCCAACGCCTATAATAGCATAATTGCTAATAATTTATCATACATTATGGATCCTCCAAGTACCATGAGTACTGGAGCCGCTATCGTCATAACCATAGACAATGATAGTATTGATCCAGGGCCAAATACTACCTGGGTGTATAATAATATGATTTACGGCAGTGAAATCTTTGTCGCCCAATTTCAGAATTTCTCTAATGTGCCAATTCAGAACACATCAATTTACTTTAATACGGTCGTTAATCCTGGTGGCGACGCGCTGTGGATTGGAGGGGCGCAATCTGGGTTGTCTGTTGTTGATAACATTTTTGTAGGAAATGGAGCAAATCCTTACTACACGATTGTAGCATATGCGAGTAATAATTACTGGCTTACCCAGCCGCTTTTCACTGATGGCTGGATCTCGAACTTGTCAAATCCCAGCACTGATATCATTGGAAACGCGCTGCCGTACCTGGCGCAAACCCCGGGATCTCCTGCTCCTGGAGGGCTCACGGCAAGCTGGTTTCAACCTCTTTCAAACTTTCCCGGAAGGCAGAAGGGTATATACTGGGACCCAGCTAGAATTGACGCACTTGGTGCGCCACGCCCCGTATCCAGCCCCGATATCGGTGCGATACAGTATTAGTAGGCGGTGCCAACCCTCGCATCATGAACTCGGATCGACAACCTGTGGTCCTGACCACTCGTTGGGCTCAGGACTTGCGGAACAAATAAGCCCATAACCTCCTAGAATTATACCGATCATGCTGTCGATAAAAATGCAAGCCGGCGCGCGATCTCGCCGCCACCGGATCAAATATCTGCTTAAAGACGCCGCGGCGGGACCCGCGGTTGAGGACGTGCCGCTCGAGCAAATCGCGCCATACTCTTAGACTGTTGCCATGGGTCCGCCTCCCGACTCATGACACGAATGCCTATCTGCTTCGCAAGCTCGCGTCAATCTTCCGTACATTGTGAAGGCGCAAAGCTGTGCCAGCGGTGGAAACGAGAGAGAAAATCAGGCCTTCAGCATCCGGTGCGGCGGCGCGACGACGAAAATCCATGCCGTTACCGATAGAAAAGGTCGCCCTCCGAACATCGCCTCGCCGGCGGCCAGGGCCACGATAGTCAAGCGTCGAAGAAGTGTTAAACGCCGCGCAGCCGGCCCTGGCCGTGAGAGTGTGGACAAGGCCTATGACAGCGAAAAAGCGCGCTACGCGCTACGATAAGCTCGCCTGTAATTTCCACGCGCCTCATTGATCGCTGGCATGCTCCCTTCTGGGATCAAGTTATGAGTCCATACCGTAAAGAAAATCATTATAGCTATTCCGTATAATTATACTCTCCATAATATTTTCTATAATAATGCGGATTTACTTCACCTTCACGCAAGGCCATCTCCCTTTCATTTACTCTATTTAGGATTACTCCAGCTAGGCGATCGTAGATTTCTGGGGCTTCCAACAACAGGCTCTCGACTAGTTTTCGCCGTGTCTTCCCCCATTCAATGACATACAAATAGGAATCAACGAAATTTGCAATCGCTCTCGCATCGATAACTGGGAGAAGCGGAGGCAAATCTAATACCACGTAATCGAGCGAGGTTCGTAATTGATTGATCACGCGACCCATTTCAACGGAGGAGAAAATTTCCCCGGGATGGTAAACCCTGGTGCATGAGCCGACCGGCAAAAACAAGAGATGGGTCGAAGGTTCTGACCAAAAAATATCGGCAAGGGCCACTTGATTAATGATTAGATCAATAAGTCCTGCTGTGGCGTCGGGCACAAAACGGCGCGATAGAGATGGCTTACGGAAGTCGCAATCAACCAAGAGCACTCGGCTGCCGGCTTGGGCCAGGAGATGCGCCAGATTGGATGCAATTGTTGACTTACCTTCATTTGGCAGAGTAGATGTGATGCCGATAACGCCAGCGTTTTTATACCTGTTTGTGATATCTATATTGAGTTTCAGAGAACGCAGCGATTCCGCGTAGTGGGAAAAAGGAGCACCCAATACATAAGTCATGATATCTTCTTTGAAAACAATCTCTCTAGGCTTAGTTTTTTGAGTAATGGAAGTGGTCGAAACCATGTTTGCCGGAAGCATCGGCAATGTTGTTATACGGCTTGTCCCAAGTGTGCGCTCTACTTGCGCTTTCGTTCGGAAAACTCGATCCGAGAACTCGCGATAACAGCCGAAAGCCAAGCAGGCAAATAAACCGGCTACAGTTGAGATGCCAAGAACGACGGGCGCTAAGGGCCCACTCTTCTTCGTGGGGATAGTTGCCTCCCCAATAAGGCGGGTCTCTGAGATCGGAAATGACTGCTGCTGCACGGCCTGAAGATAACCTTGAAGAGAGTTATCGTAGATCGCCCGATAGCTTTGCGACGTACTTTCCAGTCCCTGCAGCTCAACCTGTGCTTGGTTTGTCGATTGGTTGCTTGAGATGGCGGCTTCTAAAGCGCGTTCTGCACTCTTTTCTCGCTCCGAAGCGATTTGATAATCACTTTTGTAGCTTTCCCTTATTTTATTCATTTCGTCGATGATGTTTTGTTTAACTTCTATCATCTCCGCGCGAAGATTTGCAGAGACCAAATGATCTTGACCATATTTAGCTGACAAAAGGTGTTCACGAGCTGCCATGTCAACATACCGGTTCCGAAGGCGAATTATAACTTCATTCTTAAGCGAATCCGCGACCGATGAATTCGGGACCTCTTCTGCCATAATAGCGTCGATGCGATCTAATCGTGCCTTGGCTTCAGTTGTCAACACGTGGGCCGAGGTTAACTGGCTATTTGCCTCAGAAATCTGCTGCTCGTTTATCGACCTCTTCTTACCGTTGTTATTTTCCAAGTCGACAATGTTGTGATCACGTTTGTAGTCGACGACGGCCTGCTCTGCGGCAGCGGATTGCGTGCGCAGTTCACGAAGGCGCTCCTGCAACCACAAGCTTGCTCGGCGAGCTGCTTGCGACCTAGCCTCAATTTGTTCGCCGACGTAGGCGTTGATAATGGAATTGACAATTTTTGCGGACTTCTCGGGATTAAGGGAATGACATGAGACTTCCACCACGTAGGTTTGGCCAAGACGGGAGATCGAACATTGCCGCTTAATGCCGGCAACAGCGCGATCTTCAAGCTCCTGTTCAGATGGTGCCTTACCGCTAAGGCCCATAAGATGCGAAGAGGAAAAGGCATCTCGAACGAATTCTGGATCGACGATAAGCTTAAGGTCTTTTACTACCGACATAATGATCTTGGGCGATTTAAGGACCTCAATTTCCGTGGGTATCTCTTGCGGATCCAGAATATTATCAGCCGGAGAAAGCTGTTGCGCAAATTTTTGGTTTTTGTGGATGTCGATGAGCAAAGTGCCAGTGGCCGTAAATCGCGGTGGCGTAAAGTACAAATAAAGTATACCAAAGCTAAGGAAAAAAAATACAATAACAAACATTGCTATAAAATGACGTTTTACTATATTTACTACGAACATAGTCATAATGGCTGCGTCGAAGTGCAGCAATAAGTTGCTCTGTTCTATAGATGTCGTTAATTGTTGTTCTGAAGGCGACGATAATTTATCACTCGTGAGCATAAAGGCCAAGTCCCATCACACCAAGAAACTTTGAACCTTGTTGGCAGCACTCATGGAAAAGGCAGGGTAACTAACAACAAACCAATAGGCGACCGTTAAATTAACTGGGGAGCTACGCTGCTCTGACGAGCGGCGGCGGCTCTCAATTTGACTCTGATGAGCAGAGCCAAATTCATCCGCGCCTTCGACTGTTAATGTCCACCCCGTCGCCGATTTCTTCGGTGTCGGCAAGCCTTTGCTCCAGACGGCGCTAATGCTTTGCGCTTTAACCCACTCCAGCGGCATGTCGCGATCTTCACGCACCGAAAAATTGGCCCAAATTTGTTCCGTCCCCATGACTGACCCTTACTCCGACGTTGACATTTTGGCAAATTTTCTACACCTAGCGGCACACACTTTAAGCTTGATCGCCGTGACGTAAGTGAACGCTGATGAATCTCGAACTTACGGACCCTGACGAAGGCCAGCTCAAAAAAAATTTCAGCCTTGAACCCAAGCGCCGTTCCTTATGAAGGTCGCGGATACAGGTTTTCAAAGAGGTGGAGCGCTTCGGTAACTTTATGGACGTGCCAGACTTCGCGTTTTACCTTCCTTACCGAAGGATTTTCCGTAACCTTTGAGCTTCAATTTGCCTGTGCTTGCCAGCGATGCCCCTGCCCATTGCGAAAATCGGTCTTGACCACAGTGACTATTTTCGCGTTGGCGACGTGGCCTCTCTAGAGGTTTCAACTGAATTGGCGGGCGTTTCGATTGGGACGATATTACATCGAAAACGGTCGCCATATGCTGCAATTTGATGTTAAACTGATATAGTTGGCGTCCATAACGTTTAGACACACCGGCGCTACCAGCTAGGGAATAGGTTCAAAGCTTCGTTTTGGAAACGTCGTGTGGGGAATTCATATGATTTGCAACGAGAGGCCGAAATGAGTGCTATTGCCCGTTTACCAAGACTCGGCCCACTGGCGAAGGGAATTTTATCCTATGCTGTTCCACAATTGCGCACTGTGCATAGTAGGGAAAACCAACTCGGAACCGTTCTAGCGGAAAGCTGTTATTCGATTTTTTTAAGACAAATTTCACTATTGCAGAAAGCGGGACTCCACGGCGTGCCGAAGATCGTGGCAGAGCTCGGTCCGGGGAGTTCCTTAGGTACCGGATTCGCCGCCCTCATCGCAGGTGCCGAAAAGTACTACGCGTTCGATCTTATCAACCATTCCAACCCAACCCATAATGTAACCGTGTTCGATAAGCTTGTAGAGCTGTTTCGGCAGAAAACTCCCATTCCGAACAGGGGAATCCACAGTCTGCGATTTCCCGACCTCCCCGCATATGGTTTTCCGCCTTTCTTGGATTTGGAATTAGATGCTTCCTTTGAGCGCCGTATTTCTACAATTCGGAAGGACATCTCAAATAACGCAGGTGGCTTCGTAGAGATGGCGGCTCCGTGGACGTGCGCGGATATAATCAAGTATGGCTCTGTGGATTGGGTGTTTTCAAACTCGGTTTTAGAGCATGTCGATGAGCTCGAAGCGTGCTATGAAGCCATTGCTCTGTGGCTGAAGCCTCGTGGAATAGCGTCCCACCTTATCGATTTTTTCAGCCACGGCCTCACAAAAGACTGGAATGGCCATTGGGCTGTCGGAGACGCCGCATGGTCTGCACTTCGTGGGCGACGTCCTTATCTGCTGAACCGTATGCCCTATTCCGAACATTTGCGTTTAGCAAAGAAAAGTGGCTTCGAGATCATTTTCGAAAAGCGGAATAAACGCTTCGACGGATTGATCGCATCGCAGTTTTCCGATCGATTTGCCAATATCACCGATGAAGATGCCAGACTGCGAATGGTTTATGTCGTCATGAGGCTCGTTAAACGCAACGAGGCTCAAGGTGAGCAAGCGGCAATTGATCACCCCTTTCCTCATGAGGGGACTCATCGCGAGTAAAGTTTTTTAAAAATTCGACTCCGAGATCGTTTTGGCCCGGCCTTTGCGATCAGAAGCTTACCCCTAAGCGGCTTACCGGCGGGCTCATCCAGGTCTTGGACGCGCGAGGGTACCTATTCGAATGGTAAAAAAATGGCAAGTTATAACGGCCCGCAGTCCCAGCTGAAGAGCCCTGGATTTCGGCTCCAGTCTTTGTCAAGAAGAAAGGTAGAACCTTATTTTCCTATCATTTTTCTAATCGTCATATCGTATCATCTTCTAAGACATCTGATAATTATTGGGGCTGCGACGGGTCAGCCGACTCCGACTATCAGTGATAAAGTTCTGGCTGTTGTGCTGGTTCCCTTTGCATTCCAAGCTTTGCTGAATTTCAAAAGACTAACTATTTTATTAGCTGTCACATTTGGTGGTTATGGGCTGATTAGCGTGGCGGGAGCGCTAGCTCACCCTAACCTCGGCATTCCACAGCCGTTGGGCGCTATTTACGACCTTGTGCGGGAAGCAACCTTTCCTGTATTTTTTTTAGCCTTCTTGTATTTTTGGAGTAAAGATCGGGATCCCTTGAAGACTCTACAACTCATTGCATGGTTCTATGTACTGTTCGCTGTCGGGAATGCGCCTTTCATTCTCAAAGACCTAATCGGTGGAGGAAGCGGTATCTTTGGACAGGAGCTTGGGACACGATTGGGCTTTGTCACCCCACAAGGGCTCTTCCAACACAAAGTTGAAAGCTCATGGGCCTTCTCACTTGGGGCAGCGTGTGCTGTCTATCTGTATTCCTTGCGGCCTACATTTTTGCGAATGGTTCTTATATTGGTATTATCTATATTCGTTTTTATTCATCTTTCCGCAAAAGAATGCGCAGCTTTTCTTGTAGCTGGGATAGCTTATCAATTTCGCGGGGCCTCATCTGCTTCAGCCGGCGTCCTAGCCAGGAGAGTAGTTCCCGCTGTTGTAGTGGTTTGTATGGTTTTGCTGTCTCCAATCAGCAACATTTTCTTGGTCCAGTACAATGATTATGTAGCGCAGGATGGCTTAGTAAGGACAGAATTGACTAAAGTTGGGTTTGAAGTCGCGGACCGCTTTTTTCCTCTTGGCTCTGGGGGCGGAACTTTTGCGAGCCCTGCTTCATTCCAGCTTGGGTATAGCCAGCTCTATGTTGATTATGGTATCAGCACTCTCTGGTCTGCGACCCCTGATAATCCCGCCTTCTTATTGGATGTTTTCTGGCCAAAGATTATAGCCCAAGGCGGATGGTTAGGATTCGTTTTGTTTCTTTGCTCCTTGTGGACAGTGTTTAGCCGGTCGTTTGTTTTATTTTATCTCGATAAATCGGCTGCCGGCTGGCTTTGCTTCTCAATTTCAGTCAGCAGCCTTATTTTTTCAACTGCAATTCCTTCTTACACGAGCGAATTTTTAGAGATCCCATGCGCGCTGTTTGCTGCTTACGCGTTCAACGTTTGCGAACACGCAATAGCGCTACATCATGAACGAACGCAAATGGCTTGCAAGTTCAAGCCAAAGTTATAACAGTTGCAAGTAGCAACCACCGCCCGGCGAAGCGCTCTGACAGAATCTGAGCCCTGCTCCAAACCTTCTACAGAGCATTGGATTCGTCCCAAAACCGATTCCTACTGATCGAGCAGGATATTGGCGACGAAGGCCGTATCGGAGTCAACCGCACATTGGAGCGATTGGCGTAAAATTGTGACCGGCATTCGCGGCGATTCCTACGCCGCGCCAGACTTAAAATTGTTCCTGTTGGTACCCAGTCTTAGACTCCAGCAAACCGATGGCTTTTGTCACTGGTCCAAAGACCGTTGTTATCTTTCGGGTATTTAACAAAACTGAATTCTACATAGATGTCGGCCGAGGGTTCCATAGGAATTTGCTAAAGGTCGCCAAGGTTTGAACCGACAGAGCCGGATCATTGGCTGAACCTGGCGACAGTTCTAAAAGCACCGCCGATGCTTGGACTGGTATCCGGACCAAAGTCATTGAAAGATTGGACGTAACCCCGGTATTTGAGTTGATGCGGCGTCTGAAAACTATTTTTGACAGGGGCGCCGACGCCGGTTTGCGAGATTCAAGATATTGCTATTTTAGTGAGCGGCTGTGATCCAGAAATGGTGCGCCCGCAACGAGCCTCTTCAATGCGGGGGTAGGATATCGATTTGAAAACGGTTGGACCGTCCAGCTGACGAGGCTATAGAGCACCTGAATCATACGAAACCTCTCTGCCAATACGTAAGTATGTTTAACTCGGCAAATCCTCGAGCTGTTGACATGCGAGCGATTGTGAGTGCTATACACGCGTGTCAGGCATGAACTACGTTTACGCGTAGGCAAGTGAGACAGCGTATTGAAGCCGGTCTCGCATTTGCAATTGTCTTCCTTAACGAGGCATCTCAAATACCCCGCCCAGGCCCTGTCTGTCAGGTCGAGCTAATACAAATTACTCTGCCACTCACAGAGAACGGGCTTTGATGAACCAATTAAGGTCCATTCTGTCGAGCGCGGGCTACAAGGCCGCGCCACTTCGCGTGCCCACCTTCTTCAGCGAGCTCCTGAGAATTAAGTGCCCGTATCCGCATTCTGACGCGATGGCAGATGCTCGATGAAAGAATAGTCGCCTTCGACGCCGAAATTCGCTGCTGAAGTGGACCAGAATGAGGCTGTGCACCGGCTGACCAGCACTCCTGGGATTGGCGCCCTGAACGCAACTGCCCTCGTCGGAGCCGTGGGTGATGCGCAGAGTTTTGCGGCGCTCGGAATCTCGCCGCCTGGCTCGGGCTTGTGCCTCGGTAGTGGATAACTGGGCGCAAGCCTCGACTGCTCGGCATTACCAAGCGCGGCACAAAGATCTGCGCAAGATGGTGATCCAGGGCGCTCGCGCCGCCTTGCCAGCCTTGAGCCGAAGCAGCACCGCACTCGGTCAATGGCTGCGAGGTCTGCTCGCGAGAGCCCATTCCAACACATAGTCGCACTCGCCGCCAAGATGGCACGCATCGTCTGGGCCATCCTACGGTACGGCTCACTTTTGAGCCCGCGCAGTCGATAGGCGTTCCGCAAACCTGCAACGGAAAATGGCGCCTGGATGCTGTCCCCCTTATAAGAAGCGGAATACGCGGATCTTCATTTTGGCCAACGGCATAGCCGAGCCGGATACGTTTGTGCAGACTGTTGATGCCAACTTAAACAAACCACTTGACGACGGGACGGTCCATACGTTTCCGCCTGCTGCTGAGCGCCGCGCCTAGATATGCGTGGAGTCGATCATCTGCATGTCCGCCGAGCTCCCTTTTCGGCAGCACCAGAAAGAGATTTTCCTACACCCGCCTCTCTGCCCAGCACAGGAAACGGTTGTAGATCGTTGTCGCAGATCCATCTCGGGCGGACAATCGCACCAGCGGCGGCCGCTTTTCAATGCGTGCACAACGCCGCTGATGACGCGGCCTTGGCGCACATCAGTTTTCAAAAATCAACTTTAGAAGAGAGGCGGACTTTTATGAGGAAGCAATCTGCTCCTGCTGGCCGTTTTTGCTTTTTGGGAAGGATAATTATGGTAAATAGAATTATTACTTGGACTCTTGTCTTGACTACCGTGCTCGCATCATATGCGCCCGCTAGCGCCACGCCATCCCCCAACGGCACGGTTGTTCCGCCTGCGGCGTCGCTCACAGATGATCGCGACGGCGTATGGACGCTTGATGCCAACGGCAACTGTTACAGGAGCCAATGGCCGCTTCCAGACTGCACGAATGTCATGGAGCTTATGTATTACAACAATACTGTATTTATCAAGACAAAGGCGGGCAAATGGCTGCAATGGATCGGTGTTGATAGCTGGTCGGACCAAATCTCCAATGATCCTTCCACAACGCCGCTAAATGGTATTTGCGGCAATGCAACCGTTGTTGCTGCCGGCAGCGAGCCGACCTCTAATCTATGCGCCCAGGGCACGCCTTCGCCAGCGACGGGAAATGGGCCATGGACCTGGACGTGCTCCGGTGCGAACGGGGGGCCAACGGCAAGCTGCTCGGCGCCGCTAGCTGTCGCCAACGCGGCGTGCGGTACATCCAACGGCTCAACAATGAGTTCGGCGCCAATATCGAATCTTTGCTCTGCTGGTACCGCGTCGTCGGTTTCCGGGTCTGGCGCCCCTTGGACGTGGACATGCTCGCAAACAAACGGGACTGCCGCAAGCTGCTGGGCAACCAAATCCGCGTATTATGTCGCCCCGTCCGGCAGCGATAGCAACACCGGGACGTCGTCCTCGGCGCCATTCAAGACGATCGGCAAGGCCGTCGGCACGGCAACAACTGCTGGCAATATCGTTTATGTGATGAATGGAACCTACGTCGAACAATTGAACATCGCCCAATCCGGCACGGCTACTAGCCCTATCACCTTTACCAATTATCCTGACCATTCACCGGTCATAAATTTTGGCGGCAATTGGGGTAATTTCACACAAACAGGAACATATCCTTATGTCGGGGAGCAGCCCGTTGTTTACCTCTCGGGCAACTACCTAGTGTGGAACGGCATTGAGGTTAGGAATTGCAATTCATCTGCCGGTCAATGCTCGGCTCCGGCAAATTATGTTCCCACCTACAACACGGATGGGATTGCCATCGCTGGCAATAATGACACGATCAGCAACACGACCGTTGATTTCATCCCAAATGTCGGGATTTATCTCTATTGCACAATAGGAGGAGGCTCCTATGGGCCGAACAACTCCGTCATAGAAAACGTCACTGTTCACGACGTCTCGCTGTTAAATTATAATGGCGCCACCTCATCCACGGGATGGGCAAGCGGCGTAGCCGAGCACGGCTGTAAGGACAATACGCATTTTCTATCTAATAACACTGTGTCTGGCAGCCTTGTATATGACAACTGGGGAGAGGGGATATATAGCTATTTCGGTGGCAAAAACGAGAATTTCATAGGGAACATATCGTATAACAACTACAGTATCGACATCGGGTGTTCGTCTACCCAGAACTGTGTCATTGCGAACAACATTGCTTACGAGGTTTCAGCGCCAAGCGCGTCTGCGGGGGTCCGTGGTATCGTTGTCGCATATGATAATGACACAGTAGACCCTTTCTCAAATAATGAAGTCTACAATAATGCCGTTTATGGGGCGCAGATATTTATTGCGGGAAGCGGCTCGAACCCTCCGACAATCACTAACACGATAGTTCGTAATAACACGGTAGTTAATCCATCTGGGCAGGCTTTATTTCTTGGCGGCCCGCAAAGCGGCCTCGTGCTGGAGAATAATATTTTTGATGGCTCGCTGACCAGTTACAGCGTTCCTGTCAGTATTGCAATTGCGAACTATTGGGCCACGAACCCCGGCTCGCCTTATTACAATTCAGCATTCGACCAAATTGGCGATGCCTCAATCTATATGGCGCAAACAGGCGGAGCTCCGAGCCCAGGGGCGTTGACTAGTCAATGGTTTAGCCGGAGTTCGCCACAATTGAACGGGTTTGGAATTCATTAAAATGAAGCCCGAAACGGTCCCAGCTGGGTTCTGCCTCAGTCCCCGTTGCGGCCTTGATTGAAGTCAAGATGGGCCCCTCGGGTTGGCGTACGAATTTTCGGCGCGGAACAGGTTCATGGTTGGGTGATTTCGACGGTTGGCGATGGGTCTGGCATCGGCCCGACTGCGGGAGGCGGTCGTGCACCGGTAAGAGTTATCCCAGAGACCACGGAACGAACCTTAGGCGCGATGGATTTGTAATGGTCTTTGTCGATATCTGGTGCAGCCAACAAACACTTCAGCGATGCCTAACTCAGCGTGCATTACCTGCAATTGCCTCCAATATGACGAGGTTGCCCATGCTGTGAGCTAATATGTCCATACGTTTTACTCGAGCTGCACGGATATTGCGTAATGTCTCAATGAATGCGCTGCTAGCGAGATGTGATTCGGCGTGCAAAATTGACCCCCTAATGCAGGCTCCCCTCAGGGTAAACACGGATCTGCTGTTTCGCCAGTCTGCCGGATGTGTTGATCCTCGAACTGCTGCGGGCTGAGATATCCCAGCATCGAATGAAGCCTGCCTTTGTTGTAGACCCCCTCAATGAAGTGGGGAAGCTGCTCGATGACGTCTGGAAGGTTTCGTAAGCCATTGGATAAACAGCCTCGACCTTCAACGTCTTCATGAAGCTCTCGGCCTTTGCGTTGTCGTAGGGATTGCCTCTGCTCCTTCGCAGGCCCGCACGCTGCAGCGTGATGGCATCCATCTCTTCAACATCCGGTACTGGTCCGACGCCCTGCGTTCAGACATTGGACGGACGAGAGACCCGCTAACCGTAAAATTTGATCCACGTGACATAAGCCGCCTCCTTGTCGAGCGGCCGAATGGGCATTGGATCGAAGCGCGCTATAGAGACCTCCGCTATCCGGCGATTTCCGTTTGGGAATATCGGGAAGCCCTGCGCAAGTTGCGTGAGAAGGGACGTCGAGAGGTCAACGAGAAAATCCTCTTCGATACTGTCGTCGAACAGCGCAAATCGTTGCCAAGGCCCGCAAGGAGACGGTGACGGCCCGGCTCGCATCCGCCCGTCAAGCTCCTTCGTTACTGATATCTCCGGAGCCGGTCGGCCGTCTCACGGAATCGACCTGCGCAAGGATGCCGCCCGAACGAAACGCTTTTATTCTCAGCTCATGGACGTCATCGGAGCTCCACCCAATCCGAGAACCAGTCTGACGAATCTCGAACTTATCGTGCTGCGCATGCTCGAGCAGGTTGAGTTGAAAATGCTGCTGATCGACGAGACACACAATATTCTCGCATCGTCCTCTCCACACGCGCCTTGAAACGTATTCTTCAGATGTCCGATGGCGTCACTTCGGAAATATTCGCCATTCTCTACGAAGCCGCGGAAATTGCGATCCGCTTGGAGCGGGAGTGCATCGACGATGACCTGTGCTGATGCCCTTCGGGAGGGAGATCGACTTTTCCCAACCCTTGGAATGGAGGGCCCGTTTGGCTTGGGGCCTACGCACAACCGCGGCAAGAATTCGTAGGGCCGGTCATCCGGTCTCCATCGGGCGCTCCAAGGAGCTTGTCGGAATCACCGTACCTATGTCACGGTGTCTCGCCTGCGGTAAAAGACGGAGAGCCGGTAACGAATTCCAGCCAATCTCTCGATCCTGGTACGAGGCTTGGCGCGTTTTATGCGGGTTTTGTCGACGACCCTTTCATATCGGTTCGGGCTACGCCGATCGAACGAAGGAGGCTCCCCTTGTTTCTGAGGGGCTGTGGGACGATGCAGTCCGTGGCAGCAAGCTTTTCGATCGTTACCTGGTCGGACGACCATGTGGAGGGTTACCGCCCCGATTGATCTGGGCGCTAGCTTCGACCCCAATCCTTAGTCGAAGTCACGCTCGTGTTGCCTTCGGGCTTATCGTTCCCGAAGCTTCTCACCCTAAATATGGAATGGAAGGCTACATCAATCTCCATCCCAAACGTGTCGAACAAGGAATCCATTCAAGCGCCTGGCACTCTTGGCGTCTCTCTATCGATTCGACCGTGAGCCGCACGAATGGCTGCAGCTATTTTCCAGCGAGGCAACCGGATCGGGGAGGGCGGCGATCTCCAGATTACTGGCCGAGTTGCCCAGGGTATCGGTCGTGAATTACTCAGAAGCAATCCGGATAATACAACTTTTAGGCGAAGCCGCCTTTACGCCTACCAGACCGTCGAACTCCACGAGATTCGTCTCAAATTAGCTGCCAACTTGAGACGAACGAGGCAACGTTTCATCGAATCAGCGATCGGTGCGGCGCCACTAGCCCCGAGTCTCGTGGTTAACGGCAACCCGACAGCTGCGCTCCGATCGCGCGCTTTGCCGCGGCGATCTGGGCGGCGAATTCTGGGGCGCCGCGCGATGCGGGTGTTGCCGAGCTGACACCAACGGAGCTTCTGGCGCTGGCGGCGATCGCTTATCTTCAACCCGTGACTCGCGCGGAGATCTCGCGGCTCGCCGGAAAAGACATCAGCCGCGACGTCATCGCCCGTCTCAAACTGAGGTCTCCATCTAAAAATTCAGTCGCGTACATCACGGTCGTACGTTCCGTCAAGCTTTCCAGCGATACGCTCGCCGTTATCGATCGCATATGATGCCGTGTGATAAGAGTTTCCATAATCTACGTGCACGTGCGGTCGTTTGTGGTTTTTGCTGCCATCCATTCTAACTCGTGTGCGCTGCAGTGTTTTTACCAGGAACCTAATTATGTCAGGGTTGCTATCCTGGTTAAGTAAATCTGTTACGGCAAGTTGACTCTGAAGTTGGGATACCGCCTCCTTTAAGGATGGAAGACTCGAGATTGCTGACTCCCGGTGGTCAGAGGCTACGGTTACGGGCTTCCCGCTCGGCAAGGTTTCCATTAGGTCGTCTATCGGTTTAGCGGTTTGCCTGATTAATTCTGCCAGGCCAGTAGCGAGTTTAAACGATGGCCTACGCAAAACGTCCAGTTCTCCCTGCGCCGCCAGAAGCACGATCCCCCGCCGCCACCCCGCTGAGCACTGTGGCGATGCAGCTAGCTCTCGATCTGCAGCGGCAATCAGCGCTGCGTCAGGACGACGGATATAATGCTTCGCTGTCACTCCCTGGCGTGTCGCGTCGGAATAACCTTGATCGGCGGCGAGACTGGCAAAGGTTCGCCGCAGATCATGGCCCCGAGCGTCACGCAATCCGGCCTCGTTAAGGAGGACGGCAATCCGCTTCACTAAGTCGGCCGGGCCGGAGCCTAACACGTTTGGAAAGACGAGTTCAGGGTGATACCTCGGCAGCGATCGGAGATGCTTGACAGTGTCGGCGCCTTTGGCTCGGATCGAACATCCGGACTTTGTCTCTGACAGGCGCAAGCAAGAACCATCAAAATCGATTTCTGACCATCGAAGCCCATATGCCTCGCCACGGCGAAGGCCTGTAAGAGCAATGAGCCTTAGAGCCGCAACGGCCATCGGCGCTTCGGCCTCGCGCTTGCGAAGAATGCCGCCAAGGCGAACGATTTCCTCGGCGGAGAGCGCCCGATCAGCACGATCCGCGCGAAGATCGAGGCGGCGGCAAGGATTGGCCTCAGAGACGAAGCCGCGTTTCTCCACCCATGTGAATATACCGCCGAGCAAGCCCGCGATCCTGGCCGCGTTGCCAGCAGCCCCTGTGACACGTGCAACGCCGCTAGGTTTTGTCTTAATGACCGCCGCTGTCTTGCCAGCGGCAATGTCGTCGGCCATGCGTTGAACATCATGGCGTGTCAGAGTGGCCGCTATCCGGTTGCCCATTAAGGGCACGATGTGAAGAGAGATGCGTCCTTCATCGATTGCTAGCGTTGACTGGCGCTTCGCTCGACCAAATCGTGTGGACACAAGCCCCGCCTGCGCAGCTTCCATATATTGCTCGCATAACTCGGCTACGGTCAAGGCTTGACGTGTTTTATGTCGTTCCTTTGAACCGTCTCCGCCCTTGGCCACCTCGACGAGCAGTTGTTGCGCCTTGGTTCGGGCTTCTTTCGGCGTGAGGGTGCCTACCTTCGCGAATGCCAATCGCCGGGTTCGGCCTTGAGCGGTCCTATATTGAGCCAGGAAACTAGCCGCTCCGCTCGGCTTTATCCGAACGCCAAAACCCCGAAGCTCGCTATCCCAAATAAAGACATGAGAGAGTCAACGACTTGTTTGGTGATCTTGGGCATCGGCCGCGCATCATTGGGAAGCACGGGGAAGCAAGCCGCGGCTAACCCAGGTAATCCTCAGAAATAATAAATATTACGAAATGGCCGTAATCTCAAGAGAAAGGAAATGTGTGGAAAATTCGGGGAAGCTTTGGTAAATATATCTCCATTCCCTTCACAGGGGAGGGGTCACAGGTTCAATCCTTGTCGCGCCCACCATTCGTTGCTTTGCATTCAGCTTTAGCACCATATGAGGTTTCAAATTCGGCCAATCCGGACCGACGCCGCCGTGCCGCGCTTATATTGGGCGTGGCATTGCCTGGCGGAGAGTATTCAAAAATTTAAGTCTGCTAAGGGTAGCTTCAAATTTTTTTAAGGAAGGGTCACCCATGCACCGCTATTGCCTGCAAGGCCTGCGCTTGGATGCCAGTTGGAGAGGATGCAAAAACCCGCGCCCTAGCGCGGATGTTTTCTTCCAATGACGCGCGCGGCCGCCCTCACCGCCGTCACACCGCCTCCCTCGGAGGACATCGAAGCTCAATTGGAACGGCGCCTCGGCCGCCTCCACGCCCACCAGCGCCTTGGTATCGAACGGCATCACGAAGCCCAGATATTCGGCCAGGGCCTCAGGTTTTTTCACTTCGAGAATCTGCTCTTTTCCCATTTTTTAATCGAGGCCGCATTGCGGCTGTCGGGGCTTTATTGGCAGGGGCGGCGGAATGCCGCCAAGATCGAGCTTCGCTATAATGAGATATTCTCGCCTCGTTTGCCCGAAGAGTTTGACGGCTACCTCATCCTTCACCTAAGCGATCTTCATTGGGACATGAGCGAGCCGGCCATGGAGGCGCTCCTGGGGCTGCTGCCGCGCATCGATTACAATTTATGCGTTATCACGGGCGATTATCGGGGAAAAACGGCCGGCCCCTTTGACCGCGCTCTTGCCGGCATGGCGAGGCTCGGCGCCGCATTAACGACTCCGGTTTACGGGGTCCTTGGCAACCACGACACAATCCGCATGGTACCAGGCCTCGAAAAAATCGGCATTCGCATGCTGCTTAATGAGTCGGTAGTAATCGAGCATGGCCGGCAGCGCATTTATGTCTCGGGCGTCGACGATGCGCATTTTTACCGTGTCGATAATCTCGAGAAAGCGGCCGCCGATATCCCGCGCGACGCCTTTTCCATCATCTTGACGCACACGCCGGAAATTTACCTGCAATGCGCCCATGCGGGTTTCGATGTGCTTTTTAGCGGGCACACGCATGGTGGCCAGATCTGCCTGCCGGGCGGCATCCCACTCACACTTGACTCACCGCTGCTACCCAGAGCTTACGGCTCAGGGGCGTGGAGATATAAGAATATGGCTGGCTATACCTCGGCCGGGGCGGGCTCATCGGTGGCGCCGGTCCGCTTCAATTGCCCGCCGGAAATCACGCTCCACCGCCTTTGCTTGAAGAGGCGGGAAGAGGCCTCAGTAAGGGCGGTCTCGCAGGTTCAGCGTGTAAAGCGCCCTCGATAGAATCAACTCAAGGCAAAAGAAAAGCGCTGTCACAAACATAATATCAAGGCCAGAGAGATGCAGGAGAGGCCGGCAGGCGAGAGCAGGCAGGAAAGATTCCGGCACTTGGTCAAGTCCAAGGGCCATGCTGCTCGCCTCGAGTTTCATCCGGCGCTTGGCAAAACTAGAGAACAAATCGCCACCCATCGCTGACGCGGAAACGACGAAGCCGATCTTCCAGCTCAATCCGACCACGGGCGCGGCGAGCGCTGTCAAAGCAAGAGAGGAAGCGACGCCGCGAATGGTTTTCGATGCGCCAAATAAAGGCTGCCCATCTGTTAGGACGGCCCCGCCATCGATAGGGCGCGCCAAAACAGGTCCGAGGACCTTCTTAACCATCAGGGGAGTTCCATTGGCAAACCCAAGGAGAGCCAGAAGCTGCCCTATAAGGAGCGGGTGGACGAGCATTTCTTCATCACTTCTAATCACGACAGTTTCAATAACATCAATGGCGTCTGCAAGCACCGAGCCAACGGCTTCGGAGGGAGCGAGTTCGATGCAATTATTTGTGAAGCGGACGCGAGTGGCATGGAGGTTGCCAACTCGAAAGCTTCAGCTTATTAAATTACGCTAAATATTTATCCGTATTTATAACAAATCACCTTGTTCATAGGAATGGTGATTGTACACTTAATCCATCGCAGCAGGCGTTGCGCGCCGGCTTTGCTCATGCCAGAAGGAAAAATCACCCATGACTCCAGCCAACATCCGTCTCCTGGAAGGGACGTCTGTGGACAAGAACAAGGCGCTTGACGCCGCTCTCTCGCAGATCGAACGGGCCTTCGGAAAAGGCTCGATCATGCGGCTCGGCAAGAACGAAAAGGCCGTTGAGATCGAAACGGTCTCGACCGGCTCGTTGGGCCTTGATATCGCGCTTGGCGTTGGCGGTCTGCCGCGCGGCCGCGTTATCGAAATTTACGGCCCGGAATCCTCGGGCAAAACCACGTTGACCTTACATGTCATTGCGGAGGCGCAAAAGAAGGGCGGCGTTTGCGCCTTTATTGATGCCGAGCATGCGCTCGATACCGTTTATGCCCGCAAGCTCGGTGTTAATCTCGAAGATCTTCTGATTTCCCAACCCGATACGGGCGAGCAGGCTCTCGAAATCACCGACACGCTGGTGCGCTCTGGCGCGATTGATGTTCTCGTCGTCGATTCGGTCGCGGCGCTGACGCCGCGCGCCGAGATTGAAGGCGAAATGGGCGACAGCCAGCCGGGTCTGCAAGCCCGCCTCATGAGCCAGGCTCTGCGCAAACTCACCGCCTCCATCTCGCGCTCGCAAACGACGGTGATTTTCATCAATCAAATCCGCATGAAAATCGGCGTCATGTATGGCAGCCCCGAAACCACGTCGGGCGGCAATGCCTTGAAATTCTATTCCTCGGTCAGGCTCGATATCCGCCGCATTGGATCGATCAAAGAGCGTGACGAAGTCACGGGCAATCAGACCCGTGTCAAGGTCGTCAAGAATAAAGTCGCGCCGCCATTCAAACAGGTTGAATTCGATATTATGTATGGCGAAGGCATTTCAAAAACCGGCGAATTGATCGACCTTGGCGTCAGAGCGGGCGTCGTCGAAAAGTCGGGCGCGTGGTTTTCCTACGACAGCCAAAGGCTCGGCCAGGGCCGTGAGAATGCCAAGAATTTTCTCAAGGCCAATCCGCAAGTTGCGGACCGTATCGAGCAAGAAATCCGCGAGAATTCGGGCATCATCTCCGATCGCATCCTCGACAACGCCGATGCCAGTGAAGCAGGCGGCTAAGCTCTTAATACGCGCTTGATCTAAGCGTGCGGCGAGCGGTATGAACAAAGCGCTAGGCGTTCGCCCAGCGCTGCCGCGTTTTGGAGGATGCCCGCTCACAAGGCTTGCGGCCGCGAGCACTCACCAGAAATCATTCTCGCGGTTTGCTGCAAAGCGGCCGATGTGCGACTGCCTGCTTTCGCTGTCTGCGGTCAGTCCGCGAATGAAAGCGCCAAAGCTCGGATTGGCGAGGTTTTAGGATCATGCATAGCGTTAATGAAATCCGCTCGGCCTTTCTCGATTTCTTCAAAAGAAATGGGCATGAAATCGTCCCGTCCTCGCCGCTCGTTCCTCACAATGATCCAACGCTGCTGTTCACCAATGCCGGCATGGTGCAGTTCAAAAACGTCTTCACCGGCGCCGAAAAGCGAAACTACACGCGCGCCGCGACCTCCCAGAAATGCGTTAGGGCGGGCGGCAAGCACAATGACCTCGATAATGTCGGCTATACGGCCCGACACCTGACATTTTTTGAAATGCTCGGCAATTTTTCGTTTGGCGATTATTTTAAGGCCGAGGCGATCGAATTCGCGTGGGAGCTGGTTACAAAGCATTTCGGCTTGTCGAAGGATAAATTGCTCGTGACCATTTATCATGAGGATGAGCCGGCCGCGCAACTTTGGAGTAAAATTGCCGGTCTTTCTGGTGACAAGATTATCCGTATCAAGACCGACGCCAATTTCTGGCGCATGGGAGACACCGGCCCCTGTGGACCATGTTCCGAAATTTTTGTTGACCTTGGTGACAAAATACCGGGCGGCCCGCCGGGCAGCCCGGACGAGGACGGCGACCGTTTTCTGGAGTTTTGGAATCTCGTATTCATGCAATACGAGGAGCAGCCGGGTGGCCGGCGAATCAATTTGCCTCGTCCTTCGATCGATACTGGCATGGGGCTTGACCGCATGTCAGCGATTTTGCAGGGAGCCGCAAGTGTCTTTGATAACAACTTATTTAAGGCACTCCGGGGAGCCTTGGCCGAGTTTGTCAAGGATGATCCCGAAGGCAAGCACAAGCCGTCGTTCAATGTCGTAACCGACCATCTGCGGGCTTCGGCTTTCCTCATCGCCGATGGGGTCATCCCTTCCAACGAGGGGCGCGGCTATGTGCTGCGCCGCATCATGCGCCGCGCCATGCGCCACGCGCAAATGCTCGGGGCTCGAGAGCCTTTGATGTGGAAGCTTGCGCCAACACTTATCCGCGAGATGGGGCAAGCCTATACAGAACTTCTGCGGGCCGAGCCCCTCATTATCGAAACCCTGCGCCTCGAAGAAACCAAGTTTCGCGATACACTGGCGCGCGGGCTAGCAATCCTCGAGGAAGAAACACGCGCTTTGCCCGCGGGCGGAACCTTAGCCGGCGCCACCGCCTTCAAACTCTATGACACTTACGGCTTCCCCCTCGACCTCACGCAGGATGCCCTGCGCGCACGCGGCCTTAACGTGGACGTTGAGGGATTCGATGCGGCGATGGAGCAGCAGCGCGCGGAAGCGCGCAAAGCTTGGGCGGGGTCGGGGGAACTTGCCACCGAGTCGCTATGGTTTGCCGTTAAGGAAAAAACCGGCGCCACCGAGTTTCTTGGCTATGACACCGAACGGGCGGAAGGCCTCATCACCGCTCTCATCAAGGATGGGAAAGAAGTTTCGGCCTTGGGAGCGGGCGAGCGCGGTATCGTCATCCTCAATCAGACGCCGTTTTATGGCGAATCCGGCGGTCAGGTTGGCGATACTGGATTGATGCAAGCGAACGGCATCCGGTTTCGCGTCACCGGCACACAGAAGAAACTTGGCAGCGTCTTCGCTCATGAGGGGATCGTCGAAGAGGGGCAGCTGCGCCTCGATTCGGCGCTCCAGCTCCTCGTCGATCATCAGCGCCGGAAGGCCTTGCGCGCCAACCACTCGGCGACCCACCTCTTGCATGAAGCGCTCCGCCATGTGCTTGGCCCGCATGTCGCGCAGAAAGGCTCGCTCGTTGCTCCCGATCGGCTGCGCTTTGATTTTACGCACCAGAAGCCGATGAGTGCCGATGAGATGGCGTGTGTCGAAGACATGGCTAACCGCGCGGTTCTGCAAAATACGCCTGTCGAGACGCATTTAATGAGCCTTGACGACGCAATGCGCACCGGTGCGCGCGCTCTCTTTGGCGAGAAATATGGCGACGAGGTTCGCGTCGTCTCCATGGGCTGTATCGATGGCGGGGACGAAGGAGAGGCGGTATCCCTTGGCGCGCCTTTTTCGACCGAGCTTTGCGGCGGCACCCATGTCTCGCGCACGGGAGATATTGGCATCATTACCATTATCTCACAAGGCGCCGTCGCGGCTGGTGTGCGCCGCATCGAGGCGAAAACCGCTGAGGCGGCGCGGCACCACCTCAATACCCAGGTACAACGGCTACATGAGATTGCAGCGCTCCTCAAGACACCCGAAGAGGGAGCCGATAAACGCCTCGCGAGCCTCATCGAGGAGAGCCGCAACCTGCAGCGCGATCTCAACGACGCGCGGCGCAAGCTTGCGCTCGCGGGCAGCAGTTCCGCCGCTGGACCGGAGCAGCAGGTCGGCGGCGTGAAGTTTCTAGGCCGCGTCGTCTCCGGTATTGGCATGAAGGATCTAAAACCGCTCGCGGACGAGGCAAAGCAAAGCATTGGCTCGGGGGTTGTCGCGATTGTTGGCCTCGATAGCGAGGGCAAGGCTGGCCTTGTCGTCGGTGTTACGCCTGATTTGACAGAGCGGTTTGATGCCGTTCAATTGGCGCGTTCGGCGGCCGCCAAGCTCGGCGGCAAGGGTGGCGGTGGCCGGCGAGATCTGGCGCAAGCGGGAGGTCCCGACGGCGCAGCAGCAGAGGCAGCACTCTCGGCCATTAGACAGGCGCTTGGCCAGCCGGCGAGTGTCTGCTGACGGCGAAGCTTTTTGGCGTGTTGTTGATTCTTGGCCTATGCGTTGACGAGGTAAACTGCCGGGGGCGAGCTTGATGTTCAAGAAAATATTGATCCCAATCGATTTGACTGATTTAGCGCTCTCAAGACGCGCGTTGGAGGCCTCGCGTGACCTCGTTTTACAATCAAAGGGCAATCTTCGCCTCATGACGGTTGAGACTTTGCTGCCCGCGAGTTTTATGGAATATGTTCCGCCCGAGTTTGACAGATCGCAAGAGGAGCGGGCGAAACGCGCTCTAATCGAGATCGGCAGCATGCTTGAGGTCCCGAAGGAGTCCATCTCCCACTGCGTCAGATTTGGCAGCATCTATGTGGAAATTCTGGCGGAAGCCGAAGATTGGAACGCCGATCTTATCGTGGTTGGATCGCATCGCCCCTCCATGGCCACTTATCTCATCGGTTCGAACGCCAAGACCATCGTTCGCCATGCGAAATGTTCGGTTTTAGTTATTCGCGAATAGCACTCATCTAAAAACGAATTTTTGAAAAAAGGGAGCAACCCGAACGCGTTTCATCCGTTTCTCAAACGGCCAGGGTCTTGGCTAAAATCAGCTGAAGCGGAGGAGGATTGCATGGCGCAACAGGGTTCGAGCGATAGGCAAGACGCAAACCCATCAGGTCAGACCGACACATCCGGTTCTTCATCAGAAAACATCCAGGCGATAGCTACTCAGGTTCTCGACGCATCGAGGCAATCCGTCGAGAACATCACAAAGACTTTAGATAGGCTTAGGCAGGCTCGCGGCATGGACGAGGTGATTACAATTCAGACGGATTTTGTCCGAGAGGTATTTCAACAAGCAGCCGGAAACACCCAAAAATTCAGCCAGATGTTGATTACTTTGCCTCTGGAGATGACAAAGTCATTGCGCGAAGCTTGGCTGACTTCGCTCAAAAGTACGCTGAAGACAACGGATAAGGCTACGCAAGCGGTAGATGAAAATCTCGAGCGCATGTCCGAACCGGCGCGAAGAGCATCGGGCGCCTTCGAACATCGCGAGACCGCCTAAGCGAGCCTTGGGGCAAATCTCCAGCTCCGCGGTTTTCACACACACAATTATTGCGAACGCTGCAAGCGACCTCGTGCATAGTGCGGGAGCATGAGCTTTGAGCCATTCGCTGGATGGTAATTGTCTAATTGATTGGCCTGATCTCGGATACCACTCCCTTCATCCGTTCACACGGCGCTGACCCGCGGCGACTTCAAATAGAGCGGGGCCGTTGGAACCCCGAGTAATGGTTAGGAATTAGTTTAAAGCTCCATACGGAAAGCTGAGCCAAGGCTGTACCGCGCATTTTGATCGGCTCGAGCGAAATTTGTTTAGGTTCAAAATGGCAAATGGCGGCCTTCGCCGAGCGGCATTAGCGATCGTTCAATCCAGCCCCATCCTTTCGCGCCACGGCCGTCGAGCGTTCCGCCGCCAGCATCGCACTCGGTTACTGACGTATGAAAGGGATTAAAATAAAAAGGCGGCAAACGAATGAATCGGGTGCAAAACACGGATAACAAACCTCTAAGGATAGCCCTTGTTGCTCCCCTTGCGGAAGCCGTGCCCCCCAAACTACGGCGGTACCGAGCGCGTCGTTTATTTGCTCGCGGAAGAACTCACCCGGCTCGGCCATGAAGCCGTTTTGTTCGCAAGCGCGGAGTCTAAGACATCGGCCGAGCTCGTTCCCTGCGCTCCACGGAGCTTGAGACTTGCCGGAATCCGCGATCACCTGGGGAGTACACTTTCCATGCTGCGGCAAGTGAGGCGGCGGGCCAGCGAATTCGATGTCATCCATTTTCACATCGATCTACTACCTAATGCGATGTTCCATGATCTTTCTCATAAATGCCTCGTGACGCTGCACGGGCGTCTTGATATGCCGGATGCGCTTCCCCTCTACTGGACTTATCCCGAGATGCCCTTGGTCTCGATCTCTAACGCGTAGCGCCGCCCAATGCCCCCTTGCGCCAATTGGCTCGCGACAATTCAGCATGGCTTGCCGCCGCAAATCTGCCCTTTTAATCCAACAGGTGGGCCGCATCTCGCCGGAAAAGCGCCCGGATCGGGCGATCAAGATCGCGCAGAGAGCGGGCCTTCCGCTTAAGATCGCGGCGAAAGTTGATCCTTGCGACGTCGATTATTTCAAAAGCGAGATCGAACCTTTGCTCGATGATTCTCTCACAGAGTTCATCGGAGAGATTGGAGAGCCGCAGAAAGCCAAATTCTTAGGGAATGCGCGTGCGCTTTTGTTCCCTATTGATTGGCCGGAGCCCTTCGGCCTTGTCATGATCGAAGCCATGTCGGCGGGGACTCCTGTCATTGCGTGGCCCAATGGCTCCGTCCCCGAAGTTTTGCGGCATGGTGTGACGGGCTTGATTGTTGACTCGCTGGAGGCCGCGGCCGCGGCCTCCAGGCAAGCTGTTTTCCTGGATCGCGAAAAGTTCGCGCGGAGTTCGAGCGCCGCTTCACCGCCGAACGCATGGCTAAGGATTATCTCGCCGCCTATCGCTCACTGATCGCCGCGGCAGGATTTAATAGGCAAGGGATTGCACCGTCTGCCGCTCCCGGGCTCATCCCTAAGCTTGATGATGTTGTCGCGCAAGAGCGGCCGCTGGTTGAGGCTTTTATCGGGGGACCTTAAATTACGCTGAGGTCCAAGGGTTTCCTTCGCGGATGAGTCCTGGGTGCCGGCTCGATGCTCAATCCTAATGGCTGAAATAACTCATGGACATCAAAATTGATTTGCCTCAGCATTACATTGAGGTTGAGGGGTCGCTCGTCCAGCGTAGGCTTAGAAGCCTCAAGCATGGCGACGCCTTTGCCGTGCTCGATGAGTATGGCGACATAGGCGTCATCGGTACGGGACCCGAGGGTCTCTATTACAACGATATGAGGTTTCTGTCTTGGTACGATCTTCGCTTCGAGGGCAAGCGGCCCCTGCTCTTGAGCTCGATCATTCAGGATGATAATGCCGCTTTATCTGTTGTCCTCGCCAACCCTGATGTGCATTCAGACGGCGGCATCGTATTTCCGCGCGACATCATCGCGATCGAAAGGACCAAATTCATTTGGCAAGCGGTTTTTTACGAAAGAATCGGTTTTCGCAATTACGCCGACGGTGAAAGGCGATTTCGCGTCGAGATAGGCTTTAGCGCCGATTTTCACGATCTTTTCGAGGTGCGTGGAACGGCGCGCGAGCGCCGGATGGAGATGCGGTTCTGGCCGCCACCCTGCAATCTTGCTCCTCGGCGCGCCGCTTTCGATCTTAAGCTCGCTGCTGGCGAGCGCAAGTCGCTTTTCGTATCGGTCGCATGCGAGGATGGCAACAAGCCCGTCAGCGAGCCATTTGGCCGTGCCTTCCGGGCACGGCGGCGGGCCTTGCGTCACAAGGCGGTTGAGACGGCCAAGGTCGAGAGCTCTAACGAACTCTTGAATGAAGTCTGCCGGCGCTCCACCGCCGATCTTAACATGGTGATGACGAGGACGCGCCACGGCCTATATCCCTACGCTGGTATCCCTTGGTACAGCACGGTCTTCGGCCGCGACGGAATCATTACAGCGATGCTGCTTTTGTGGATCGATCCGTCGGTTGCGAAAGGCGTCCTAAGCTACCTCGCCGAAACCCAAGCAAAAGCCACAGATCCATTCTCTGAAGCCGAGCCAGGTAAGATTTTGCATGAGACTCGCAACGGCGAGATGGCGCGGCTCAAAGAAGTGCCTTTCAAGCATTACTATGGGACGGTTGACGCGACGCCTCTCTTTATCATGCTGGCCGGAATGTATTTCGACCGCACGGGTAACCTCGAAACGATCAAAGGCATTTGGCATCACATAAAGGCCGCCTTGCAATGGATAGATCGATATGGCGACGCCGATGGCGATGGCTTCGTCGAGTATGAGCGCAAAACAAGTACCGGCCTCATTAATCAAGGTTGGAAAGACTCTTACGATTCGATTTTTCACACGAACGGCGATCTCGCCAAGGGGCCAATCGCGCTCTGTGAAGTACAGTCCTATGTGTTCGCCGCTAAGATGCACGCCGCGACACTGGCGCAGCGCCTGGGTGAGCTCGCGCTGGCGGCAAAGCTGATCAGCGCCGCTACCGCACTGAAAAAAAAGTTCGAAGCAGTTTTTTGGCGCGAGGAGCTTGGCACCTATGCGTTGGCGCTTGACGGCGGCAAAACCCCCTGCCGCGTCCGCGCATCGAATGCCGGCCATGCGCTTTTCGCCGGCATCGCATCGCCAGAGCTTGCCAAGAGGGTCGCTGATACATTGCTAAAGCCCGATTCCTTCAGCGGCTGGGGCATTCGAACCGTGGCAAGCGGCGAAGCGCGCTTCAATCCGATCTCTTATCATAACGGTTCGGTATGGCCGCACGACAACGCACTGATCGCGCTTGGCTTTGCGCGCTATGGCCTCATCCCCGAAGCCGCCAGTGTTTTTACCGCGATGTTCGAAGCCGCTGCCTTTCAAGACATGCGGCGGCTGCCCGAATTATTTTGCGGCTTTATCCGCAAACCGCACCGCGGCCCGACGGCCTATCCTGCCGCGTGCGCGCCGCAGGCCTGGGCATCCGCTGCGCCTTTCGGCTGCCTCGCGGCATGCCTTGGGATGGAGATTCGCCATGAAAGCAATGCGATCTCTTTCCGGGATCCGGTCATGCCCGCCTTCCTCGACGCTGTCACTCTGAATGGCTTGAGCCTTGGCCGATCGCGTATCAAGCTTAAGCTACAGCGGCACGGCAATGACGTGACCCTCAATCTACTCAAGAGGCAAGGTGATACGAAAATCTTGCTGATCAAGTAGTTGCTAGCTTGCCTTTTTCGCGCGGCTCGGGCGGCCGGACTTGGCAGTGCCGGCTTGCCTCTCAGCCCGGCGAGCTGCTCCCCTTGATGGCGCGCGCCGGCTTTCACTCCTTGGCGGATTTCGAGCTTCCGCGCCAAGGCTCCGTTTCAAGGCATCCACCAAATTAATCACATTCGCGGGCGGCGCGGCATGCGGCGCTCTGACCGGTTTTCCGGCCTGCTTCGCGCGAATGAGCTTGAGCACCGCTTCCTGATAACGATCGGTGAATGTTTCTGGATCGAAGGCCCCCTTCTTCGTATCAATGATATGGCCGGCAAGGTCGAGCATCTCGTGACTAATTTTGATATCGGGAATATCGGCGAAATAGGCGCCATCGCCGCGCGCCTCGTAATTCGGGTGCAAGATCGTCCCAAGAATTCCCTTGTGCCTCGGCTCAAGAAGGATCAGCCGCTCGGCCTGCAACCTTGCGTTCACTCATGGCTTCGCGAATGACCGCGAAGGCTTCCTGGCCGACCTTATCCTCGGGTACGATATAGTAGCTCTGATCGAAGTAGATGCTATCAACCTCCAACCGCTCCACAAAGCGCTCGATGTCGAGGATGTGATTGCTCGGTATTTCAACAGAGGCGAGTTCTTCGTCGCTCACCACCACATATTCGTCTTTGGTGACTTCATACCCCTTCGTGCGCTGCTCGCGGGGCACGAGCTCGCCAGTTTCGGCATCGATGTATTGCTGTTTCAGCCTGTGCCCAGTCGCTTTATTGAGGAGATGAAACGCGATCTTGTCGCGCGTGCTCGTCGCTGGAAATAGCCCGATCGAACAGGTTACGAGCGATAGCTTCAACTACCCTTTCCAGTTTGCCCTTGGCGGCATGACTAAAACCCGAGACTCCACCGGAACCTCGCCCGGATGAAACTCCCGCTCCGCCGCTGCAGCCTAACATCCCGGATCGCCCCTCCTCCTCCGGCGCAAGACCCGCGTGACCCGCAGCCACCTCCTTTGAGAACCGCGCTTAGGAAGAGGGAGCCGTTCCCGGTTCCGTCCGCTTGCGATGCTGGCTTACGAGCGCTCCAGCTAGGGTAACATTCGCCAAGACCGCCGTCACTTTGTTTTTCCAGCCGCACACGGCGTCGCCTCGCCCCGCAGCATCGCTTTCAAAGCCGAGTTTCGCGGCTCCGACCGGATCGTCTTTTTTCTCTTGACCGGTTTTGGCATTGAGCAGGCCAGCGCGGGCAAAAGAAATCGGTTTCGGTCGCGCCCGGCATCAGGCAGGTCGTGCTGACCCAGTATTCTCCAGCTCCTCGCGAACGGCAAAAGAAAATGAGTCGACGAAGGCCTCGTCCCAAACATACGGCCCGATGCGCCAGCTCATACCCGGCCTCTTTATGGCGCGCGCCAACAACGGGCCATTACTTAGCGTCTTCCACCTCGGCCGCAGGCCGGATGTCATAAAAAGCAGGCCGGAAGAGATCTTCTATCCTTCCCGCCTCTGATCACCGCCGGCCATGAGAGCTTTCACCTCCCTTTCGGCCGGCTTCCGCGGCGCGTTCGCGGTCATGGGCAAAGTTCCCACCGGATGCCTGACCGCCCTTGCGGCCTGCCTCGGAAGCAAGCTCACGATCCCGCGAAAAACTGCGCTTTTCGTCGGGGACGCTCTGCCCGCCTTTGCGCCCCGCTTCTGCGGCAAGCTTATGATCGCGAGAGAAACTCCTTTTTTCATCAGGAACGCTCTCGCCCCCCTTGCGCGCGATCTCGCGTTGTTTCTCCTCATCCATCGAGGCAAAGCCTCTGTTGGAAGTTTTCCGCCCTTCAACCATTTATCTCTCCACCATGCAGCGGCGGCTCGCAATCTAGCGCCGCTTCAGCGAACCAACAAAGATTTCAATAATTTGTTCCGCGATGTAAACAAGAACCCAGCATAGGCCTGGTAAAATACGCATGAACAACCGCGCGAAGGCCTCGCTCTACTGTAAAGAAGTTATCATTTCTAACTTTGTGAAGAATTTCGATGCGAGCACGGCAATAATAAATCTGCTGGCTCAGTTGCGTTGCCGGTTAGCTTCTCCGATCACCGCGATCGGGCGAGGCCACAGAGCCTGGCTCGAACCTTCCGGCCGCTAGGTCATTAGCGTCGCGGCGCATAAGGGATGCTGATTTCAGGAGAACCTACGTGAAACTCGTTTCAGCAATTGCCTTCGCCGCGATTTTAGCGGCTTTAGGAGAATCAGCATGCCCCGTGGGGAAAAATCGAAGCGCACCGATAACCAGGAACGCAAGGCGGATCATATTGCTGAAAGTTACTAGAAACGGGGCGTTCCCGAAAAAGAGGCCGAGCGGCGCGCCTCGACGACGGTCAATAAAGACGATAGCGGCGGCAAGGCGCCGGGCGGTTCGGGGCGCCGCAAGGAGAGGTAGCGGGCCTTCCGGCCATGACGATACACAACATTGTGATTAGGCAGGCCGCCTGGAAAAGGCGCGCAAACCGCTTTTATTTAATGGGAAAGTCCTGAAAACTTGCGCGGAAGACGAAATTCTCCCGCTAAGGTCAGGCAAGGTTTAAAAAAAATTGGTCAGAGTCACTTGCCTTTTTTGCGGCGCACGTGCATATTGTTGCAATGCGGCAAGAGCTTGCCGCTGATGCCCTCCTTGGGCGTTTCCTCCCTAGACTTGGGCCGCTTGCCAATTGGCAAGCGGCCTCTTTCTTTTCTATCCGCATTATCCACCTGCGCCGTAAAAAAGTTTTTCGAATTGCTCATTTTTCATTTGACGAATGACGCATAAAGACATAAGTTACAGATGCAGACGGCAGTTCTTCGCTGCCGATGCGCCAATAGCGTTCCTCCCAAGACTTGGGCTGCTTGCTGAAAACACAAGCGGCCTCTTTCACAATTGGGGTGGAGGCGCCTTAGGGGCAGGCGGCGCGCGGCGTACCAAGGAGGAGCGGACGGGCTTCGCCGCCAAGTTGGGCCATCCAGCTGGCTCCTTGCCGGAGAGCACCTAATTTGCGGCTTTCGGCCTACTCTGCCGCGGCTTGATGAGACCCGCGCCGGGCCGCCGCCACGTCTGACAAAGCCGCAGCCATCCTTGTAAGATCCGCTGCCACTCGCTCAAATCCTTCCCGACGCGTAATGGCTGCCTCGTCCATGTAGAGAGCTCTACTCACCTCGATTTGCAGGGCATGGCATTCTTCGGAGGGGTTGCCATAAAACTCGGTGATAAAGCCTCCCGCATAGGGCTTGTTGCGCTGGACGTCGTAGCCGGCCTGGCGCAGCTCGTACTCGATGGTGTTGACCAGCTCGCCGGCACAACTTGTCCCGTAGCGATCTCCGATCACGATGTCAGGCCGGCGTGAGGGGGCGCTTAGCGGGAACTGCTTCGATGGCTGACGTTGTTGGGAAGGCATGGAATGGCAGTCCATGAGGACAGCGATCCCAAATGCCCGCCGCGCGCGGTCGAGGAGCGCGCGCAATCGGGCATGATAAGGTTTATAAATTCTTTCGATTCGCTCCAACGCTTCGCTGACTGGGATTTTGCGCCCATAGATCTCCTGGGCTTGCCCGGCTACGCGGGCGATCGTCCCAAGGCCACCGGCCACGCGCAGTGAGCGGGTGTTGGCAAAAGCCGGCAGCGGCCCTTCGAACATGCGAGGGTCGAGCTCATAGGGCTCCCTATTCAAGTCAAGATAGGCGCGTGGAAAACGTGCCCTGATCAAAGGCGCTCCCAGCGATGTAACACCGCTGAAAAGGCAATCGACAAAAGCATCCTCCGACCGGCGAAGGGCGCCTTCGCTAAGCCTCGTTGCGGCGAGAAAACGGCGCGGGTAGATGTTGCCGGAATGGGGAGAGGAAAACACGAGCGGACAGGCTAGACGGGGCGGCTCGATCACCTCGAACGGAGGGTCGAGCTCCGGCTCATGCGGAGGATCGTGCATCACAGGTCGCATCAAAAGGTATAAGCTCTGCCACCGCCTGCGCGTCGAGAATCGGCCGGCATGATAACGAAACGCCTTCACCTTTGGCCAGAACTATCACTATTTGGCAACATAGGCAGGAAAAAAAGCTAGTTTGATGCAAGCGTGAATAATTTTTCACTCGATTTTTACCCCGGTCGCGGTTTGATGGAGCAAGGGCACGAGGGAATTGCATGAAAGAGAAGCATAGCCCGCCAAATTGCAAGATTCTCTTGGCGGAAGACGACCACGACATGCGCCGCTTTCTCGGCAAAGCCCTGCAAAGCGCGGGCTTTAATGTCGCTTCCTTTGACAATGGAATGTCCGCCTATAACAGGCTGCGCGAAGAACCGTTCGAACTGCTCCTCACCGATATCGTGATGCCCGAAATGGACGGCATCGAATTGGCTCGCCGTGCCACGGAACTCGACCCCGATATCAAAGTGATGTTCATTACGGGCTTTGCCGCGGTCGCGCTTAATCCAGATAATAGCGCGCCGCCGCAGGCAAAAATATTGTCCAAACCTTTCCATTTGAAGGATTTGGTGAACGAAGTGCACCGTTTGCTTGCCGCTTGAAGAAAAGGGGGATAGGCCGGGGCGAGGCAAGTCTCCAAACTTTAGGCACGGCATTTTTTATGAAGTCCCGCAACATTGCGTCTCTTGGCGCCATCGGCTCCGCTTGGAGTTGGCCCCTTCTGTTCCTGTTCGGCCTTGTTTTCCTTGGTGCGTCGAGAGGGGAAGCAAGCAGTTTTTCGGATTGCCTCGCCGGGTTTCGCGGGGCCGCCGCGGCGATTGGCGTCGATGCCTCCACGTTCGACAAGGTAACGCGCGGGCTTTCGCCAAATCCCGATGTTCTCGCGTTGTCGCAAGCGCAGCCGGAGTTTAAAACGCCGATTTGGGATTATCTGGCTGGTCTCGTGGATGACGAGAGGGTACAGGATGGCCAGGCGATGCTTGCCAGATACCGCCAAGCCTTTTCCCAGGCGCAGAGCCGCTTTGGCGTCGATCAGGCGACGATTGCCGCGGTATGGGGGGTCGAGTCGGATTACGGCCGCAACTTTGGCACGCGGCCCGTCGTGCAATCGCTCGCGACGCTTGCCTGCGATGGCGGTAGGCGGGCCGGTTATTTCCGTCAAGAGCTGATTGCCGCTTTGAGAATCATCCAGCGCGGCGACATCGATCCGTCGCAATTCAACGGGTCATGGGCGGGCGCTTTTGGCCATACGCAGTTCATGCCCTCGACTTTTTTGAGATCAGCCGTCGACCTTGACGGGGATGGCCGGCGTGATCTCATCAATTCCGTTCCCGACGCGCTCGGCTCGACCGCTGCTTACCTCCGCAACAGTGGCTGGGTGCCGGGTCTCGAGTGGGGCTATGAAGTCCGCGTGCCAGCGGGTTACTCGGGTCCAACGGGCAGGGCGCGGAAAGAAGCCATGGCCTCATGGATCGCGAGAGGGTTTACGCGCATAGATGGGCAGCGGTTGCCAAGCGAGGGGCGCGCCGGTTTGCTTTTGCCAGCAGGACCTAATGGCCCAGCTTTCCTCGTGACGAGGAATTTCGACGCCATCTACTCCTATAACGCGGCCGAATCTTATGCCTTAGCCATCGCGCTTTTGTCCGACCGTTTGCGTGGCCGGCATGGCCTTGTCGCGGCTTGGCCGACCAGCGATCCGGGTCTCTCCCGCGCCGAGCGCCGTGAAATGCAGGCCCTGCTCATGCGGCACGGCTACGACCTCGACGGCAAGGCCGATGGCGTCATCGGCACCAAGACGAAACAGGCGATTTCGGATTTTCAATCAAAGTCGGGCTTGCGCCCCGATGGCCGCGCCTCCGCCTCGGTGCTTGCGGCGCTGCGCGGAAAATAGCTCTCGTATTAAGTTCCAAACGCGGCTCAGAACGGGTGATATTGATAAAGCCAGGTCTCGCTCAAAGTTTTATCCCCAGCGCGGAGATAAAGCCGCATCTCGACAGGGTCCGGGCCGGAAACCGTTAAGTCGAATTGCGCCCGCCAATGACCGGGTACGTCATCTGGGACAGCTTCCGTATAGATATAGGAGAATGTGCCGCGCGATGCCCACAAAACGGGTTCAGGCTTGACGCCAAAGGGAAGGGCAGCGAGCGGATCCCCTTGAAACTCGACCATGAATTTGCGCACGCCCTTTGGCCTTGGCTGCCCGGGTTGGCCGCCATTTCCCAAGCGTGTCGCAACGCAGCGCGCAAGCTCCGTTGGGTAAGGCTCGTCAGCCGCCCAGTGGAGACGATAGCCCATGTTGAAGCTTGAGCCAGCAACCGCCGCTTTCTCCGGTACCCACATGGCAACGATGTTGTCGTGGATCTCGTCGTCCGTTGGGATTTCGACGAGTTGCACCGAGCCCTTGCCCCAGGTCCCCCTTGGCTCGACCCAAAGGCTCGGGCGGCGGTCGTAGAACACGCCGTCCTGATAGTGATCAAACACCCGGTCGCGCTGCAATAGACCAAAGCCGCGCGGGTTCTCATCCGAAAATGCCGAAGTCAAAACGCGCGGCGGATTGTTCAGCGGCCGCCAAATGCGCTCCCCGCTGCCGGTCCAGAGCGCAAGTCCGTCTGAATCATGGACCTCTGGCCGCCAATCGATACCTGTAATTTTTTTTGTCTCGGAAAACCAGTACATCGATGACATGGGCGCGAGGCCGAAGCGATCGATGTCCTTCCGCAGAAAAAGAGTTTGATCGATATCCATCATCACGCTCTTTGAGCGCTTCAGGACGAAGCGGCAAGCTCCGGCGATGGAAGGACCGCTGAGCAAGGCGTAGATGGTAAGCCCGTCGGCGGCCTCGGCCTGATCGATGTAAAACTTAACGAAATCAGGGAACTCTTCGGCTTTCCCTGCGGCAGCGACATCGAGGGCGACGGCGCGCGCAGATAAGCCATATTGGTGCAGCTCGCCGATTGAGCGGAAATAATCGGCGCCGAGAAAAGCGACCCAATCGTTCCTGTGCCAATCCAACGCGCCGTCGCGCGCCTCCTGGATGCGCAAGCCCGCAAACCCGGCGCCGCGCGGCAAAGCCCTGGCGAGAGAATCCTCCGGCATGTCGAAATAGCTCTGGTCGTAGATGATCTCTCGCGCGCTATTGCTATCGACGACATACAAACCGACCGCTTTTGGAAAAAACATGCCAAGATGGAAAAAACTCACAGGGAAACGACCTGGGCCATTGGCGAAGAGCGCATGGTCGATATCAAACTTTATTTTGCCCCACGCTTCATAGGTGATTTTGCCGACGATGCTAGGGGTGGGGCGCGCCGGTTCGATATAAGGTTCCCGCGCCATTTTTTGCGCCGCCGCAAGAAGGCGCTCATAAGAAAAGGGCTCGGCCCCGCCAAGGCTGAGCGCATCGGCGGCCCGGCTTTGGCCACGAAAAGGGTCTAATAGTCCCAAGGCCGCCGCCGCCTTGAGGAAGGCGCGGCGGTCGAATGCTTTTCTCATCGAATCCCTTTGCGAGGTGATGGCTTGGGCGTGCGCAAAATATTGCGGTGCGATTGAAACTTATTTGCTTCAAGCAGAGGGGAGGTTAACGGATGGGCTCGTGGCGGATTGCGGTTCGCATGAAGTAATAGAGAAGGACGAAACCGCCCAGGGCGAAAACCGCCTCAATGGCGCGGCTGACAAGCGGGTCAAGCTGCAGCAGGCCGCCAATGGCCCACCCGGCGGCCCAAGAGGCGCCAACCATTTCCGTGCCGACGAGTATCGCCACCGCGGTGAGGGTGGAGACATGGATCCAATTGATTTTATTTTGCACTGCCAAAATTACTTAGCTCCTCTCGTCAGGCTGGCGCATTGCCACGCGGTATAGATATGCGGTGACCCTGCTTTAGCCACTTTAGCTACTATATAACTCACAGATCCTAGGCAAGACCTCTAGAGGGTTTGTCGGGGATCTAATAAATAGCGGACAGAGAAACCCATGGATGATCAGCTGGCAACTACCAGAGGGGAAGGCCTGCCGGCTTTTCCGTGGTTGAAATTTTATCCTCCAGGTGTTCCCGCCGCGATTGAGGAACTGCCGTACGACTTTCTTGGCGAAATTCCGGCACGGTTAGCCGCGCGCAAGCCAGATGCCGCGGCGTTCACGACAGTTATGCCAAATGGCTCTGCGGCGAGCCTCACCTTCGCTGAACTAGAACGTTACTCCGATGATTTTGCCGCCTACCTTAGGCAAACGCTCCACCTCAATGCGGGTGATAGGGTTGCCATCCAGATTCCGAATGGCCTGCCTTATCCCGTCGTGGCCTTTGGTACTTTCAAAGCGGGCTGCGTCCTTGTCAATGTTAATCCGCTTTATACGGCGCATGAGATGGTGCACCTTTTTCAAGACGCCGAGCCAGCTGCCATCGTTTCGATCAATATGTTCGCCGATAAGCTTGGCGAGGCAATTGAGCAGGTCCCTATTCCCCACATCATCCTCACGGAGGCGGCCAGCCTCTTTCCAATGCCGACGCGGCGTCTCATTGGCTTCGTCCAGAAATACATCCGGAAGGAGGTACCAAAACCGCGCTTCTTGCACACTCCATTTGCCAGAGCTCTCGCGGCTGGCGCCGCCAGTATACGCGCTGGCGCGCGGGTCAAGGATTACACGAAGGGCCTCGACCAAAATGCTCTCGCCTGTTTGCAATACACGGGAGGCACGACGGGCGTTAGCAAAGGAGCCGTGCTCACTCACCGAAATATGCTCATGAATGTAGCGCAGTTTCTGACATTGCATAAAGACAATATACTCGAAAGCGACCACGTCCTCACCGTGCTGCCGCTCTACCACGTCTTTGCTTTCACGGTGAATCTTCTCGGCTTTTTCACCCGCGGCGCGCATAATGTGCTGATCCCGAGTCCAAGGCCTCTCACCAATCTCCGGCAGGCTTTTGAAAGGATCCCCATCACCTTCATCACGGGGGTGAACACGCTTTTCAACGGCCTTGTGAATTCGCCCTGGTTTGCGACTAATCCCCCGCGGAGCCTGCGAATATCCGTCGCTGGCGGCATGGCGTTGCAAAACTCCGTCGCCGCGCGCTGGCAGGAAGTTACGGGAACCCAGGTGGTGGAGGGTTATGGCCTCAGCGAAGCGTCTCCCGTCGTGTCGTGCAACCCGGCGACGAAGGTGAAAGCCGGAACCATTGGTATCCCGCTCCCATCAACGGAAATAAAATGCGTCGATGATGAGGGCAGGGAGGTTGCCATTGGTCAGCCTGGTGAACTCATCGTGCGGGGCCCGCAGGTCATGCCGTGCTACTGGCGCCAACCGGAGGAAACCCGCAGCGCATTGCGCGATGGATGGCTCTATACAGGCGATATCGGCAAGATGGATGACGAGGGCTATTTCAGGATTATAGACCGGCGCAAGGATATGATCCTTGTCTCGGGCTTTAATGTCTACCCAAGCGAAGTGGAGGACGTCCTCTCGTGCCTGCCGGGCGTGCGCGAATGCGCCGTCATCGGCGTCCCGGATCCGGCGACGGGCGAGGCGGTCAAAGCCTATATTGCGCGCGAAGACCCATCTCTCGATCGCGCTGCCATTCGCGAGTTTTGCAAGGGAGAGCTCGCCGCTTACAAAGTTCCTAAATTCATCGAATTCCGTGAAGACCTGCCAAAATCGAATGTCGGTAAAATTTTGCGCCGGCAGCTTCGCCAAGAGCATCTTGCCGGTCATAACGAACGCTAGGAAGATCACTACCAGCGCAAAAGGCGGCTGCCGGCAACCGCCCCGAGGGCTGTAAGGAAGGCAATCGCGAGCGTATACCAAAGAGCGACAAAAAATGGCGAATCGTCAGGGCAGTGGGTGGCGTAGAGAAATGCGCCGATTGCCCCCGCAAGGAGCCCGCCCGCGGCCCCAGCAGCCACTGGGTCGCAGGGAGCGCCATAACGCAGCCAAAGAAGGATGGCGATGAGAGGCGCAAAGCCGAGGAAAGTGATGCTTTTCAAGCAATGCACCGCATTGGTGCCGATTGCTTTTTGGGTCCAAAGGCTTGCCGGCACAGTGTGGAACTCTAATGCGACGGCGGTCCCGAGAAGAACCGGGATAATACAAAGCGCGAGAGCGGCCCGCCTAGGATCGATGCCTGGGCGGGCGAGTCGCAATACCCATAGCGCAGACAGCAAAACCAGCAAGAACGCCAGGCCGATCTTAAATAGTAAACGCGGTTCCGTGGCGAGCAGTGCCATGAGGTGAGGCCTCGGCCCGAGGACCACAAAATAAAGGCAGAGGGTGATCGCGACGGCAGGGATCACCGCGAGGGCAAACGCCTGGCGCAAAGCCACGGGGCGGATTGTGCAGTCCGAAACGAGCGCGCGGATCAGCTCTTCCGTTTTCACATCGCCTCCGCGCGAAATTTTCTGGCAAGAGAGGCAAGGCCCCGGTGCAACGCCACGCGGACGGCGCCTTTGCTCATGGAGAGGCGCGCGGCGGCATCGGCAATCGATGCCCCCTCGACGGCGATGGCCCGCACAACTGCCTGCTGCCCTTTAGGCAGCATCTCTAGGTGGCGCCCGACATTCTCGGCGGCAAGATCCGGCGCCGGGCTCGAATCCATCAGAAGATCCGGAAAATCATCGAGCAAAACGGTGGCACGGCGGCCGCGCCGCCGCAAGGCATCGATGATCTTGTGGCGGGCAATGGCGCGAAGCCACGGTCCGAATGGAGCATTTTGATCCCAGGTCTGCCGCTTAAGGTGTATGGCCAGCAGCGTTTCCTGCACGACATCCTCGGCATCCGTATCCGCCATGCCGGCCGGAGCCAACCCCCGCCGCGCGACGGCACGCAGCATCGGCGCGAGCTGGCGCAGTAGCGTCCGGTACGCGTCAACATCGCCAGCCATGCTCGCGCGCATGAGAAGGGCCCACTGTTTTTCTCTGTCGCGGGCGCGCACTAGGCCACCACTTCCCTGGTTCGGACCATGCGGTCGACCCGTTACCGTTTCGAGCAATTTCGCCATCACATTTTTGTCATGGCGATGCAATTGACGCAGATGTAACGGCGGCGCTCGCCGAAACGTAGAAAAAAAAGTAAAGAGGAGGGGTCGCTCGGTTCAAGGCGATTCATCCGACAGCAACGCATAACCCTTATAAGGAACGCTCAATGTCCAAGTCCAACAAAACAGAGATTTCCGCTGCCACGATTGCCGCCGCGGTCGCGCTTCTTGCGGTTCCTGCTTCCGCGCAAGAGGAAATGGGGGGGCCAAAGCCTGGCAAGGAGAAATGTTATGGAGTCGCATTGGCGGGAAAGAACGACTGCGCGTCGGCTACCGCTGGCATGAGCTGTGCTGGGACGTCAAAAGCCGACTACGACCCGGGAGCTTGGATATATGTTCCGAAGGGAACGTGCGAAACGATGAAGACGCCAAAGGGCATGGGAAGCCTGAAACCAAGTAAGTCTTAGTAAGATAAGAGATGTCTGCGGGGGCTGCTCTTTGGCAGTCCCCCCACAACCTCAAAACGGGAATAGCGATGATAACTTCCAGACTGCCCGCAAGCGCCGGGGTCGGTTTCAAACCGCACCATTTCAGCGCCATTTCCGCCGCTCCGCAACCGGTTGGTTTTTTCGAGATCCACGCCGAAAACTATATGGGGAAAGGCGGCCCTGCACACGCGCAGCTGCGCTTCTTACGGGAAAACTATGCCCTTTCCATCCATGGCGTTGGACTAAATATTGGCTCGCCCGCCGCGCTCGACCGAGAACACCTCGCGCGCCTCAAGCGGTTACTTGACCTTTACGAGCCAGAGAGTTTTTCAGAGCATCTCGCCTGGTCTGGGCATGACGGCTTTTTTTTCAACGATCTCCTTCCCATACCTTATGACGAAGCGAGCCTTCGCATCGTAATAGCGCATGTTGACGAAGCGCAAACGGTGCTCGGGCAGCGCTTGCTTCTGGAAAATCCCGCGACCTATATTCGCTTTGCCCAATCTCAAATCCCCGAGACGGAGTTTTTACGCGAGATTGCCAAGGCGACCGGCTGCGGCCTTCTACTCGACCTCAACAATGTTTTTATTTCCTCGCGCAATCATAATTTTGACGCGGCTGCTTATCTCGCCGGCTTCCCCCTCGACGCCGTTGGCGAGATTCACCTCGCCGGGCATTTCGAGAGTAAGGATGATCAAGGCGATCTACTCTTGATAGATGCGCACCAATCGGGTGTTTGCGCTGATGTTTTAACACTTTTTGACGAGGTGATCGCGCAGGCTGGACCGCTGCCGGCGCTGATCGAATGGGATAATGAAATACCGGCGTGGGATGTGCTTCTTTCCGAGGCTCGTGCGGCCCAGGAGCGGCTGGACAGGGCAGTAAGATGCGCCCACAACGCATCGGCTGCGGCATGAGCGAGCCGCCCATGGATGGCGAAACGCCTTTTGCCGCCTTTGCTGATGCGCTCCGCGCCGAAGGCGGCTCTCTTCCAAGCGGTGTCATCGCCTATAATTCGAATGAGCCGCGCGCGCGTTTTTCGGTTTATCGCAACAATGTGATGAGCGGCCTGATCGGCGCGCTCGAAGCGCGGTTTCCGGCAACCCGGAAAATCGTTGGCGAGGAATTTTTCAAGGCGGCAGCTGGAGTATTTGCCAGCGCGCAGCCGCCGCGCTTGCCTCTTATGGCGTTTTACGGCGAGGAATTCCCGCAATTCCTCGCTGGTTTTGAGCCGGCAAAAGAAATACCTTATCTCGCCGATGTGGCCCGCCTCGAAGCGGCCCGCACATGCGCATATCATGCCGGCGATGCGGAACCCCTCGCGCTTTCTGCTCTGCGCGATCTCCGCCCCAAAGCTTTGGCGCTAAGCCGCTTTAGCTTTCACCCCTCGTTTGAAATCGTCGCCTCAAGTTACCCGATTGTGACAATCTGGGCCATGAATTCCGGCGAGTTGGATCTCGCCCCCATTGAGGATTGGCGCGGCGAGGATGCACTCGTCTCACGGCCGGCAATGAATGTCGAAGTGCGCCGCTTGTCTCCCGGCGAAAGTGTTTTTTTGCAGCGCCTTGCCAAGGGAGAACTCCTTGGCGCCTCTGTGGCCTCGGCCGCCGCGTGCGACGAGAAATTCGACCTTGCCGCCAGCCTTGCCATGCTTTTCTCGGGGCTCGCAATCGGCATCACATCCCTGCCATTGGAGGCTTGATTTTATGAGAAGGCGCGGCCCGAATGCGGGAACCAGGCGAGGTTTCGCCGAATTGCTGCTGGACTTTTTCGCGCTTCTCGACCGATTTCCCCAATCGCTGATTTCCCTCGCCGCTCGCTTCTTTCCGGCCGCGGTCTTTTGGCGGTCCGGCCAGACGAAGGTCGAAGGGTGGCACTTGAAGGAATCGGCCATTGCTCTCTTCCAGGATGAGTACAAGCTTCCTTTCATCGATCCCAAGCTCGGCGCCGAGATCGCCGCGGTGTTCGAGCATCTGTTTCCCATTTTGCTCGTCATTGGGCTCGCCAGCCGCTTCTCTGCTTTCGCCCTTCTCTTTATGACCGCCGTCATCCAGATTTTCGTCTACCCCGATGCTTGGCCCGAACAGGGGGTATGGGCGACCTGCTTTCTCGTCGTCATGGCGCGGGGCGCCGGTGTTTTCTCCGTCGATTATTTTATCAAGAAAATTTTTCGTCGCGTAAGGCCGAGCTGACGCTTTTTTCAGTTTCGGCCTTCGCCAGCTGCGGCATATGTCTGGAAATTCCTTGGAGACGCGCCATTTGTGATTCGATATTCTTTGCGGCAGCTACGCAAGGTGAAGCTCATGAGCACTCAGTTCACTAAAGGCGAGGCATTCTTAACCTTCGTTTTTTGCGCGGCGATCTTTCCTGGCGTGATTGCTAGCAAGTCTTCTTTCGCGGCTACGCCGCCCGCCATGGCGGCGGATAAAGACCACAATGGTACGATCGATCTTGCGGAAGCAAAAGCTGCGGCAAGCGCTGCTTTCGCAAAACTCGATAAAGACGGCGACGGCACTCTCGATTGGAAAGAAGCCAAGTCACGGCTCGCTAAGGGTGAATTTGCGGTCGCTGACGGGGATAGTGATGGCACCGTATCTAGAGACGAATATCTCGCCCTCACGGAAAAGTACTTTAATGCCGCGGACGCCAATCATGAAGGCACCGTCGATGCCAAGGAACTTCATTCCAAGGTTGGCCGAGCATTATCTCGCCTCATCCAATGAATGTATGCTAGGCGGTACGTGCCATTCACCGATTAAACTGCTTCACTAACGGTAAAGACCATGCCCTCAAAACTCGATCAGCTCAGAAAAATGACCACCGTTGTCGCCGATACTGGCGATATCGACGCCATCCGCCGCCTCGGCGCGGTCGATGCAACGACCAATCCCTCGCTTATTCTCAAAGCTGCGAGAATGCCTTCCTATGAGCCTATTTTGAGGGAAACCATTATCTGGGGCCGTGATCGCAACCATTTAACGAGCAAAGTTGCCGAGCATCTGACTTTAAGATTTGGCTGCGAACTTGCCAAGATCGTCCCCGGCCGCGTGTCAACGGAGGTTAATGCCGATCTGTCTTTCGACACCGAGGGAACGATCGCCAAGGCTCGCCATTTCATATCCGAATATGAGAAGCTTGGCGTCGGCCGTGAACGCATATTGATCAAAGTTGCAGCGACTTGGGAGGGTATTCGCGCCGCCGAAATTCTTCAGCGCGAAGGTATTGATTGCAACATGACCCTCGTCTTTTCGCTGACGCAAGCCGCTGCCTGCGCCGATGCAAGGGCGTTTTTGATTTCGCCCTTCGTTGGGCGAATCCTTGATTGGTACACGAAGGCAGAGGGAAAGACTTACACTCCAGAGGACGATCCCGGTGTGCAATCTGTCCGGCAAATCTACAATTACTATAAGACTCACAACATCAAGACGATCGTGATGGGCGCGTCCTTCCGCAGCAAGGGGGAGATCGAGGCGCTCGCGGGATGTGACCGGCTCACTATATCGCCGCAACTTTTGGAAGAGCTGGCTGCCGATAGAGGCGAACTCCCGCGTCAGCTCGATCCGAATAACATCAAAGAGCCGCCGAGTGCAAAATTATCGCTCGACGAAAAGACTTTCCGCTATATGCTCAATGAAGATGCCATGGCGACGGAAAAACTCTCCGAGGGCATCCGCATCTTCGCGCGAGACTTGCTTGGGCTGCAAGAGCTTGTCTCGAAGCATCTGCGGGAAGCTGCCTAGGCACGCAGAAGCGGCTTGGATTCAGGCCGCCGCGCCTGTGCCGGCGACCACCGCCAGGAGCAGGGTAAGTCCGAGTCCGAAGACCACGAGAGCGGCGCCGAACTCGAAAACGCGGCCTGCCAAAACGGCCCCATGTGAGCTTGCTTTGGAGTATTTCACTACCGCGGTCTTGGCGTAAACAGCGGCGCCCGCCAACACTGATGTTGTAATTGCGGTGCCAAGGGAGATCGCCACGACGGCGAGAATACCCGCCTTAAAAATCCCCTGTGCTAATGCAAATACGAGAACCAAGATCGCGCCGGAGCAAGGGCGTGCCCCGGCGGCGACAATCGTTAGAAGAGCTGTTTTCCAAGAAAAATGAGCTATTAGCGCGTCTGGTTGAGGGATGTGCGCGTGGCCGCAGCAAGTATCGTGGTCAAGTGCGCGTGTGCATCCCTCATGGCGATGGCCGTGCGTCGCGGTGCCAGCTACCTCCCTATGAGGGGCAAAGTAGGGCTTGGCGCCGGCTGCCATGAGGGCCCTTCCTTTGACGTAAACAAGATAGATACCAAGGACAGCGATGCCGGTATAGCTGACGAGTTCGATTACCTGCGCCGCCTGCGTCATCCGCGCCGCTGCCGTCTGGAAGACAAAGGCGCCAAGGCCGACGATCAAAACAGCGCTTGCGCCTTGCAGGAAAGCTGCCCCCAAGGCGATGAGAAGACCCCGGCGCAGAGCTTGTTCATTAGCCAGCATATAGGATGCGATGACCGCCTTCCCATGCCCTGGACCCGCGGCGTGGAAAATGCCATAGCCAAGGCTCAGAGCGATGAGCCCGAAGGCCGCCGCGCCGCTTTCCTTGGCAGCGCGCAAGGCACCGCTGAGCATGCGGAAAAAACCTGATTCCTGCGCCAGGATCCAACCGCCGATTCCCGTGACATTGGCAGCGCCAACCGCGCCCTCGGTCGCCCCCACCGCAAACGGGTGATGGGCACCCTGAGCAAAACCAAGCGCAGGCAAAAACGCGAGGGTGATGACCGCGTAAAAAATCAAGATAAGCTGGCGATTCAAAAAGGCCTCGCGTGGTTTTCATTATGGGCAAGCGATGATGATGCGGCTCGCTAATTTTACACCGAAATCGGTGCCGGGCGACAGGCCGCTGAAAAAAGCTTCCGAGAGTTTTTTGCTCTCCTCCGCTGCCAAGGGTTTCGACCCCAAGACATTGGCGGAGCAGCCCCTTGGGGCGCTCACCAGGGTTACTGGCGTGTCTTTTTCCATCTCAAACGCGACAAAATAAGTAGGGTCATAGATCTGGAATGAAAATGCTTTGGCGGCGCTTGCTGATGTCTTCAGCGGCAGCGTGAAGCGGAGGACAACGTGCTTATCCTCGCGCTCTTCGAGCGAATAATCTACCGGCGCTGAAAATTCGAGGTTTTGGCCTCCCGCTTTCGCATAGGTAAAATATCCAAATTCTTCCAGGGATTCGACGTTGGTCTTGGCAAGCGGCGCGAGCTCTTCCTTTGTCAGTAACTGCTCTGGGCTCCCCTGGCCCTCGGTCACGAAGGCGGAGTACATCTCGTCAAAAGTCCAGTCGTTACGGATCGCCGCGATCTCGCCCGCGCCATTAAAAACAACCTCGGCGCGCGCCGTGACCCACACGTGCGGATGCGCCGCGGCGCTTCCGTTTAAGGCAACCATGAACGCGGCTGCGGGTAGAAGGAGTGAGGAAATGCGTTTCAGCATGCACACAAGCGATGCCTGCGGGGCATCAACGCGGATACTATGCCCGCAAGTTCGGCCGAAGAATGGCAAGCCGCCGAGTTTGGCACTGTTTTAAGTTGATCGCTTGGTTTGAATAGGGCATAGACCATTATTCAAGTACCGGCCGCCAAGGCCGGTTGTTTTTTGGGATCTCTTCATGAAGGTTCGCAACTCTTTAAAATCGCTGCGGACGCGCCACCGCGACAACCGGCTCGTCCGCCGCAAAGGGCGAGTCTATATTATCAATAAGACCCAGAAGCGCTATAAAGCTAGGCAGGGTTGAGACCCGGCGCAGGCGGAGCTAGGAGGCGCTTCAATGCCGGTTTTTTACTCTCGGGCTATCTTTTTCGGCTTCGGCTTATATCTTGTTGCCCAAGCGGCGGCAGCCAGAGATGGGGAGGCGGTTGCGCCAGCGGCACCCTCCTTGGGGGCTTCGCCAGCGCCTGCGGCAAAATTGGCGCCAGAACAGGCGCGAGCTCAGACCCTGGATGCCCTCTTCAAAGAGCTTCGGCTGGCGGACAGCCCGGACGACGCGCGGCGCGTTGCAGAATCAATCGAGCAGCTTTGGCTGCAAACCTATTCGCCAACGGCGGCCCTTCTGATGAAGCGGGTGGAGAGTGCCGAGCAAGCCGGTCAGCGCGCCTTGGCTTTGTCCCTGCTCGATAAGGTCACCGCCATCGAGCCCTATTGGGCCGAAGCGTGGAATCAACGGGCGAGAGTGCGCTATTCGACCGGCGATTTCGATGGGGCGATGGCCGATATCAGCCGTGCCATCAAACTAGAGCCCCGTCATTTCGGCGCATTGGCGGGCATGGCGGCGATCCTAGAGGCGGCCGGGCTCGACGAGCGCGCGCTCGAGATTTGGAAAAAAATTTTAAGCATCTATCCGCTCGAGGCGGATGTGCAAAAACGGATCAACAGTCTTGAGGCGGAAATTGGCGGCCGGGAGCTTTGACGTTTAGCGCGTGCAACCGGTTGCTTAGGTTGTCTCGCTTCAGCCTTCGCCGGCAAGTTCAAGGCGCGCCCGGTCGAGTTCATCCGTATAACGCCGCAAGACATGGGCCTCGGTCAATAAACCGATAACGTGGCGGTCCTTGGCGTTATCGACCACGGCGAGCGCCTCGCTTTCGCTTTGCTCGAAACGCTCGACGGAGAGTTTCACATCCATGTCCGGCGTCAAGAAAATATCTGGAAGGCGCACCAGCTTGCCGAGACTTGCCGAGGCGGGATCCCCCTTGGCGCCAGCGAGGTGAATATCAGGCACGAACACCAGTCCCGCATAGCTGCCAGTTGGACCGATGACGGCGACCCATTGGTTGGTCGAGCGCGCTGGGAATTCCTCCATGAATGTGGAAATCCTCATGTCGAGAGGCGCCTTCGGCACATCCGCGCGCATCAGTTTTCCCGTGGTGAGGTCGCGCATCCAGCCGATATCCTGCGCGCTGCGGATGGTTTCGCCGCGAAGGTGAAAGCGCCACGTTGCGAATGAATAGCCAAATGCGCGTCTGACAATGATCGAGACAATGCTGGTGACAGCAAGCATGACAAGGCTGAGCGGGAAACTACCTGTTGTTTCGAGTGCCAGAAAACTCATTGCCATGGGCGTGCCAATGATGGCGACAGCGAGCGCCGCCATTCCAACCAGGGTGCAAACATCGATGTCTGGCGCGAGGGGTGCGTTGAAATAGCCAACGCCGAGGAAGAAAGCGCGCCCGATCATGGCGCCGATGAAGAGCGAGGCAAAGAAAAGACCGCCGCGAAAGCCGGTGCCGAGGGAGACGACAGACGCCGCAGTCTTCAATAGAAGGGTCAATAGAAGAATATTTAAGGGGATCCTATTATCTTCAAAAAGTTCAAGAAGACCGGCGTGACCGGATGATAGCACCTGCGGCGCCGCCAGCGCGAGAAGACCCACAATGAGGCCGCCGACTGCGGGCTGGATTGCGCGGGGGAGCCGCAGGCGCTCGCAGACTCTCTCGATCGATGCGACGGCGCGCATCACGAGAATGCCAAAAAGCGCGCAAATTAGTCCAAGCAACAGTAAGAGCGTCATATCGCTCTTCGATAGCGCCGCGCTGATGGGAATCTGGCTCATGAATTGGCCGGCCCCGCCAAATGCTTTCGAAACGAGAACGCCGCTGACTGCCGCCGCGCCAACGGGCGCAAGCACGAAGGGCGTATAATTTCCCAAAATCAGTTCAAAAGCATAGAACGCCCCGGTTAAGGGAGCGCCGAAAGCAGCCGCGATCGCTCCAGCCGACCCGCACGCAACCAAAGTTCGCAGATCCCCGCGCCTTAGACGGAAGGCGCGGCCGACTGAAGACGCCATGCCGGAACCGAGCTGGGTATAGGCGGCCTCTAGCCCGACCGATGCGCCAAAGCCGTTCGATACCACCGTCTGCGCGGCGACGAGAAGGCTATCCTTGAGCGACATCCTGCCGCCTTGAAGGGCATTCGCCTCGATGGGGTCGACAGGCCGCGGCGTCATCCATTTTTGGAGATAGATACCCGAGAGGCCGAGGATGAGACCACCAAGGCAAGGGATCGAAACTTGCGCCTTCTCATCGAGCGCGATGAGGTCACTAAGTTGTGGGTGGCCGAATAATACGAAATGGAAGAGTGCGGCGCTGCTGGAAAGAAATACGGCGCCCGCTCCGCCAAGCGCGCCAGCTGTTGCGGCAAGGGCGATGAAAAGGGCTTCATTGCGCCGGACCAGCCTTCGCAAATGGGCAAAAGCGGCGGTTACAAAAGCGGCCATTGGAACTTATGCTTCATTATCCTATTGCCTATGCCCATCCGGCGCGCCCCCAGGCAAGCGCCGCCTCAAAGTTGCGCGGGCGCGCGGCGGCGGCTATAAGCCGCGCGCGTCCCTTCCGGCACCCCTGGAGGCGTGGGCGCGCAGTAATCTTTCACTCATCAAAGGATCGCTCAATGGCCGAGGTGAAAACGCTCGAGGCCACGGCACGCAAGGGGACAGGCAAGGGGGCCGCCCGCAGTGTTCGCCGTGAGGGCCGCATTCCAGGCGTCATTTATGGCGGCAGTGATGCCGCCGAACCCGTCGCGCTCGATTATCGCGAACTCGACAAGCTCATTTACGCAGGACATTTTTTGACGACGATTTTCGAGATCGACGTCGATGGCGCCAAGCAGCGCGTCATTCCCCGCGATTACCAGCTGGACCCAATTAAGGATAAGCCGCTGCATGTCGATTTCCTGCGGCTCAAGGCAGGCGCGAGCTTGAAGGTGCAAGTGCCCGTCCATTTCATCAATCAAGAGGTCTGCCCGGGAATCAAGCGTGGCGGCACGTTGAACATTGTCAGGCACGCGATTGAGATGCGGGTTCCCGCCGACGCCATTCCGGAAGCCGTCGTTGCCGACATCGGCAATCTGCAAATCGCCGAGTCCGTGCATATCACCGATCTCTCCTTGCCGGAAGGCTGCAAGCCGACGCAGCGCGAACGCGATTTCACGATCGCGACGATCACGCCGCCAACGGTTGCCGCTGAAGAACCCGCGCCGGCGGCGGCTGCGCCGGCAGCCACGCCCACACCCGCCGCGCCCGCGGCGCCCGCGGCCAAGGCGGCAGCGCCAAAGGCGAAAAAGTAGCACTAGTGGCAAGCGCGTATTCGCGCCTCTTTTGAAGCTGGCGAGGCCTGATGTTTCTCTTCACCGGCCTCGGCAACCCCGGGAAGGCTTTCGCCAGCAACCGTCACAATATCGGTTTCATGGCGATCGATGCCATCGCGCATGCCTATCATCCGTTCGCATTCAAAGCCCGCTTTCAAGCTTCAATCAGCGAAATCTTTCTCTCGAATGAGAGAGTCTTGCTGCTCAAGCCGCAGACCTACATGAACGAATCCGGACGCGCCGTTGGCGAGGCCGCGCGCTACCTCAAAATTCTGCCTTCTCAGATCATTGTTTTTCACGATGAGCTCGACTTGCCTCCGGGCAGGATAAGGGTGAAGAGGGGCGGCGGCAACGCGGGCCATAATGGCCTCAAGTCCATCACGGCCCATATTGGCAATGATTACCGCCGGGTGCGGATCGGTATCGGCCATCCCGGCGACAAAGCTCTCGTGCATGATTATGTTTTGAATGACTTCAGCAAAGCGGACGTTTGCTGGATCGCTCCGCTTATGGATGCGATCGCGCAAAACGCCGGGCTTTTGGTCGCGGGCAGCGAGGGCGCTTTTCAGCGCGAAATGGCCAAACTCTTTTCAGTCGCACCTGACGGCCCGGAGGCGGGCGGCTAAACCCCCGACGCGCTAACACCCGCAGGTCCTGCCGGCATGACCTTAAGGGAGGTGATGCGGTTGCGCGTCTTGCGCAGGACTTCGAAGCGGAAATTATGAAAGGTGAAGGTTTGGCCAGATTCCGGTATGGTGCGCGCCTCGTTGATGACGAGACCGGCTATGGTGGTTGCTTCCTCGTCCGGGAGATCCCAGGCCATGACTCGGTTGAGATCGCGAATGGGGACCGAGCCGTCGACAATGGCGGACCCGTCCGGAAGCATCCGGACACCCTGCACAACAATGTCATGCTCGTCGCTGATATCGCCGACAATCTCCTCGATGATATCCTCGAGCGTGACAAGGCCCATGACGACGCCATATTCATCGACGACAAGCGCAACATGGGTTTTGCGTTTGAGGAAGGCTTGAAGCTGCTCCTGGAGGGGGGTGGTTTCCGGCACGAACCAAGGGGCGAGCGAAATATCATCAACCTTGAATGTGCCATCGTCGCCGCCGCCGAGGACGCGCAACAGATCGCGGGTATGGAGAACGCCGATGATATTTTCGGGTTCGCCACGCCACAGCGGCAACCGTGAGTAGGGGGCGGCGACCGCTTCGCGGATGAGCTCTTCCGGGGGCAAATCCGCGTTGAGGACGAGCATTTTCGTCCGGTGAACCATGACATCAGAAACTGCGAGCTCACGCAGATCCAAGAGCCCTCCGAACATCTCCTTATCGGAGCGCGCAACGCTGCCTTCGCGATGGTAAAGGTCCACGGTGCTTTTGAGTTCTTCATGGACCGGCAAAAGGGAATGCCGGCGGCTTGTGTCGACGCCGAAGAGCTTGAGCATGCAGCGTACGAAGACCTCAACCCCTAAGACGGCGGGGGCGAATATATTAACAAAAAAGGCCATCGCTCGGGCCGCCAGCAGCGATGTCCGGTCCGGATAACTGAGCGCTATCGTTTTCGGCATCACTTCGGCGAAAACGAGCAGGATGACGGTCATGAGCCCAGTGGCATAGAGCGCGCCGCGCTCGCCGACGAGAGTGATAAGAAGGCCCGTGGTGAAGGCGGAAGCGGCGATATTGACGAGTGTATTGCCCAGGAGTGTGGTGCCGATGAGCCGCTCCCGGCTGGCGAGCAGCTTATTGACGAGCGCCGCGCGATGGTCGCCACTTTTTTCCAAACCATGCATGCGGGCGCGGGAGGCTGCCGTCAGCGCGGTCTCGGATGCCGCGAAAAAGGCGGATAAGGCGACGCAGAAGAGAATCATTGCCGCCGTGAGCCAAATATCGGTCAGCGAGACCTCGGCAACCCCGCCGTGCATTTTTATGATCCCGTACTCACTTCTTACCCAGAACTCACTTCGCTCCGCAGAAAGCTGAGAATCTCCTGAGGTTCAACAGCTTTTCCAATAAAACAATCGCCAATCGCCCGGGCGAGAATGAAAGTGAGATAGCCATGCTTGACCTTTTTATCTTGATACATGGCTTCTAGGATTTCTGCCGGCGGCGCCTGGAAAGAGGGAATATCGGAGAATCTTGCCGGCAGCCCGACTTCCCTCAAATGCGCTTCTACCTTGGCAGGGTTCTCGCCGCTGCAGTATCCTTGCCGGGCCGAGAAGCGGAAAGCGCAAGCCATGCCAATCGCCACCGCCTCTCCATGCACGAGTCGGGATCCATCATAGCCGGTGAGGCGCTCCAAGGCATGGCCAAAAGTATGGCCGAGGTTTAAAAGCGCGCGGTCGCCGAATTCATGCTCGTCGTGCGCGACAATAGCCGCTTTCGCTTGGCAACTCTTGGCGATGGCGTAGGCGCGCTCGGCGCCGTCCTCGAATACCGCGCGCCAGTGGCGTTGAAGCCAATCGAAAAATGCGGCATCGCCAATAAGGCCATATTTGACGACTTCGGCGTAGCCGGCGCGAAACTCGCGTGAGGGCAACGTGCTTAAGGTGTCGATATCGGCCAGAACCAGGCAGGGCTGGTGGAACGCGCCCACCAAATTTTTCCCGTGTGGTGAGTTGATCCCGGTTTTACCCCCCACGGAGGAATCGACTTGGGCGAGAAGCGTCGTCGGAACTTGTATCAACGGCGTTCCACGTCGCAACGTAGCCGCGACGAAGCCGGCGAGATCGCCAATGACCCCTCCGCCAAGAGCGATAACCACGTCGCCTCGCTCCAGCTTGGCGCCGATTAAGGCATTAGAGACCCTTGCATATTCTTCGAAAGACTTCGAGCTTTCTCCTGGCGGCACAATGACCGAAAAATAACGGATAAAATGCTGGCTCAATGCGCGCTCGACGGCGGCAAGGTGAAGACGGGCGACGTTTTCGTCCGTGACAATGGCGCAGGCGGCGCGCGGCGCCAGATCGACGAGGTGGTTGCCAAGGCCGGCGAGGAGGCCCTTCCCGATACGTATGGCGTAACTGCGCGGCCCGAGTTCGACGCGGACGCAGGCATGTTCCCGGGGGGGCGCGCCGCTCTCGCCGCTCGATCCGGACGCCTCGCGAAGGCGTTGGAGGATCGGGGGGTCGGGCGAGAAGCGCAGGAAAAATATGAGACGTTCGATCGCCTCTTCAACGGCGGCCTCATGCGGACCGTCCCGGGATACAACGGTAATGTCGGCTTGAGCGTAAATGGGGTAGCGCCGCTCTATGAGCACTTTGAGGGTCGCCTCGGGATTGCCGGTTTGCAGCAGTGGGCGGTTTGAGCGCTTGCGGACCCGGCGCCACAATACGTCCAAATCGGCTTTCAGCCAGATCGAGATCGCGGATCTTGCGATATTCGCCCTGGTTTCTTCATTCATGAAGGCGCCGCCGCCCGTTGCGATAACCCGCGGTCCCTCGCTGAGAAGACGCGCCATGACGCGGCGTTCGCCCTCACGGAAATAGGCCTCCCCATGCTCGGCAAACATGTCGGTGATTGACATGCCCGCCGCAGCCTCGATTTCGGCATCGGCGTCTACGAAATCGAGGCCGATCTGCTTGGCGAGACGGCGGCCCGTCGATGTCTTGCCAGATCCCATGAGACCAACGAGAACAATCGAGCGCCCGCCAAGCGCGGGCACGATTTGACTGGCGCGCCGATCAGGCGCCGCTTCCGCCTCCGCTCCTCCGGATAGGATACTGCTCATTTGGCGCATTGTAGCATGCGGCAAAGAAGGATTGAAACCGCGTCACGATCAGTATCCAGCTGCTGGCGACCCTGTCGCACGATGCGGCTCTTGCTCATTTAACCGATCGGTTGACTTTCCAGATGCAGGGATTACATTTAACCATATGGTTGAATTAGCAGCGCCCGACCTGGATTCGGTTTTTCACGCACTCGGCGATGCCACGCGCCGAAGGATGCTTTGTGACCTCGCCGGCGGCGAACGAACGGTGAGCCAGCTCGCGGAACCCCATGCGATGTCACTCGCGGCCGCTTCGAAGCATATCAAGGCGCTGGAGAGGGCCGGGCTGATCCATCGCGAGGTACGTGGCCGCACGCACCTCTGCCGCTTGGAACCCCGCGCCGCTCGCTACTGCCCACCAGTGGTTGAGCTTCTACAATCGCTTCTGGACTGATCGTCTGGATATGCTCGAACAACTCCTCCATGAGGAGGACGCACGCGAACCCTGGCCCCCGAAAGGAGACGACCAATGACCGTATTCCATTCGCTGCCTTGGCTGAACTAGGGGCGAGCCCGGCCGTCGCGGGCGTGGAGCCGCCAGATGGCCGGAGCAGCGTCTGACGCCATCTCTCCTCGCTAGCTGTCGGCCTCGGATGACGCCGCTGGCTAATTGCGGCAGCGGAAAAAGCCCCGGCTCGCCCAGTTAACCTTGTTATCGCCGCATTCGCGAAGTTCGTGTTAATTTTGCTACAGTTTTCCAAATAGTAAGTTCGGCAACGGCGGAAACGGCCAGGCTTTTCTGGCTTCACCTCAGGTTTTTTGTTACCTGTCAACTGAACATTTTTACGAAGGCGAAGGGTTTGCAGGGGACTCTCATGACGGGCTCGCGTATTGGGTTGTTGTCTTTGGCCATCCTCGCAACGCTTAGCGCTGGCGGGTGCTCTTTCTTTAGCGGGTTCCCAGTCGCTGGCCCGACATCGGAGGCGATCAAATCCGGCGAGTCCGCCGTCGCCCCCTATCAGCTCGTCAAACTTTCTCCCGAGACCATCGAAATCCTTGCCAATCACGAGCCGCAGGGCCTTGCCGGCGCCTTCACCGATCACAAGCCGCCATCCAAAATCGTCTTCGGAATCGGCGACGTCGTTTCCATCACCGTGTTCGAAGCAGCGGCCGGAGGCCTCTTTATCCCGCTTGAAGCCGGCGTGCGTCCCGGCAATTACGTCGCTCTGCCAGACCAAATCGTCGATAATAATGGATATATTACCTTTCCCTACGCTGGTCAGGTCAAGGCCGCCGGCCGCGATAACGTCCAAATCCAAGACGACATTATCAATAAGATCAAGAACCGCGCCATCGAGCCGCAGGTCGTCGTTTCCCTGTCGCAACAACGCACATCCTTGATCAGTGTCGTCGGCTCGGTGACGACGCCCTTGCGCTTCGCCGTGCCGTTCCCAGGGGCGGGAGACCGCGTGCTTGACGCGATTACCCGCGCCGGCGGCATCTCCGGCCCCGGTTATGAGAGCTGGGTCATGCTCGAGCGCCATGGCAAGCGGGCCACCGTGCCATTCGAGAACCTCGTCATGAACCCGAAGAACAACATTTTTATCCAGCCGGGCGATCGCATCTACGTCTATCAAGAGCAGCAAAAATTCATGGCCTTTGGGGCGACCGGCGGCGCGCCGATCGCCTTCGGTCAAGGCCTCTTCACCTTCGACGCCTGGCGTCTCAATCTAGCGGAAGGTGTCGCCAAGGCGGGCGGCCTCGCCGATTTCCAGGCCGATCCTGGCGCTGTCTTCCTCTATAGGCAGGAGCCGATCGAGGTGGCGCAATTGCTCGGCGCCGATCCGAAACGTTTTAGCGGTCCGCTCGTCCCTGTCATCTTCTGGATCGATTTCCGCGATCCGGGCGGCTATTTCCTGGCGACGCGTTTCCAGATGCGCAACGACGACATTCTGTTCATGGCCAACGCCCATTCCTTCGAGGCGACGAAAGTGCTCACCTTCGTCAGCCTTGTCGCGGCGACGGCGGTGGGGACGACGGCGGCCATCGCGGGCGTGCCGGCCGCGGGCGCGGCGGTCCACGGCCATACCTTGGGGGCGGCGAACACGAAGACATTCTCTACTTGCATTAATACAACCACCACCAGTGGTTGCGTACCGGGCTCGACCTTCACGACGTCCACGCAGTGACGGTTCCAGGTTTTTGGATCGCGAAGGCGTGAGTCTCGTTTAGCGGGGGATCCTGCCCCGCTTCGCCGATGCGGTGATAGGGCTAGCGCGGCGCACGGCCCTGGGTCCTGCGCTGCCCCTGCCGATCATCCCCCTGAGTGGCCGAGGCCAGGCGCGGCAATGGGCCGCGCGGAAAACTCGCGGTCCTCGCCGCATCCTTTCATCTGCCTCTGGCATAGAGGTTGCGTCGCCCCAAATCATTGCGCGGGTGTTGTCCATGCTGGCGTAAGGAACCGTCCTTAAGCCCTCGGCGTGGCGGCACACATTAAGCGGAGGCTTTGCTTGGATAGTTTTGAGTGGAACAAAATTACCGGGGCGATTTTGGGGACCTTGCTCCTCGCCATGGGCCTCGATGTGGTCTCCGGTGTCATTTTTGCGCGTCCACGGCTCGGCCATCCAGGTTACGCCTTGCCCGCCGCGGCAGAGGTGGCGGCGGGTCCCGCCGCCACGGCGTCTTCGCCTGCGGCCCCGCCCATCGATGAGCGCCTCGCCGTGGCCGACGTTAAGCGCGGTCAGGCGGACACCAAGCCATGCCAATCCTGCCATAGTTTTGAGAAGGGCGGGGGCGCCAAGATTGGGCCGCCGCTCTATGGCGTCGTCGAACGAAACAAAGCGTCGGTCGAGGGTTTCCAATATTCCGACGCGCTCAAGGCGAAGGGCGGCCCATGGACCTATCCCGATCTTGATCAGTTTCTCCGGGATCCGAAGGCCTACGCGGCGGGCACCAAAATGACTTATGCGGGCGAGAGCGACCCCGCCAAACGGGCCGACATTATCGATTATCTGCACACTTTGTCGGATAACCCGCCGCCGCTTCCGGCAAAACCCGCCGAGAACGCAAAGCATGGCACGAGCAGCGAGCCGCCGCCTGAGCCGCAACCGGCTCGGCACGCGAGCGCCGAAGAAGCCACTCCGGTGGTCGCGAGCGGAGGTCCAGCGATTGCAATAGAGGAAAGCCTAAGCCTGCCGGCCGTGGTCCCGGCGGCGGCGAGCGGCGCGCCAGTCAAACCGGCCGAGGTGGTTACACCCGCAGGCCATACGCCGAAGCTGACCGCGCGCCGCAAGAAGTAAATTCTTCTCAAGCTTTGCAAGAAAAAAAGCCGGGCTGGAGCCCGGCTTTTTGCGTCTCTTATGGGATCCGTGGTGACCGCCAGCCGTCGCCCTTTGCAAAAAATTTTAAAAAAATTTTGCATTTTTTTGCTCGCCCCGTTAGCAGCGCTTCACCCGCCGATTTCCAAGGCAGATTTAAAATGGCCTCGATGACGAAGATCCCGCATGCGCTGACTCGCCGCGCCTTGCTGCGCTTGGCTGCCGCCGGGCTCCTCCTGCCGCGCTTCTTCCACGGCGCCGCCCGGGCCACTGGAGCCGCCGCCACGGGTGAGGTGGAAACCCATGGCCTGTCGATTTTCGGCGATCTCGCGCTGCCCGCCGACTTCGCGCAATTCGCCTATGTCAATCCGCGGGCACCGAAAGGCGGCGAGATTGCCCTCCAGCTCAGCGCCACCACGGGCAACCAGAATTTCACGACCTTCAACACGCTCAACATTTTCATCCTTAAGGGCGATGGCGCCGCCGGCATGAGCGCCATCTTCGATTCTCTGATGACCGGCAGCGGCGATGAGCCGGATTCGCTCTATGGACTCGTGGCGCGCGCCGTCCGCATCTCGGCGGATAAGACGGCCTACCGCTTTCTTCTGCGTAAGGAGGCGAGGTTCCATGATGGGTCGCCGCTCACGGCGCGCGACGTGGCTTTCTCGCTCAATATTTTGAAGAGCAAGGGCCATCCTTCGATTCGCCAGGCGCTGCGCGATCTCGCCAGCGCCGAGGCCGAGGCCGACGATATTGTCACTGTGCGCCTCGCCCCCCACCACAGCCGGGAGGCGGCCCTCATCGTCGCCGGCCAGCCGATTTTTTCCGCCGATTACTACGCAAAACAAGAATTCGACGAGACGACGCTCGAACCGCCGCTTGGATCGAGCGCCTACAAGGTCGGCAGCTTCGATACGGGCCATTACATCACCTTCGAACGCGTGCCCGATTACTGGGGCAAGGACCTCCCGGTCAACGTTGGACAGGGCAATTTCGACCGCATCCGTTTCGAATATTTTGGTGACCGCAAGGTTGCCTTCGAGGCGTTCAAGGCCGGTGTCTTCACCTTCCGCGAGGAGTTTACCTCCGCCGTATGGGCAACCGGCTATGATTTTGCCGCCGCAAAAGATGGCCGGGTGATCCGCGCGACCTTGCCCGATGAGGCGCCCCTGGGAACGCAGGGCTGGTTCCTCAACACAAGAAGGGGAAAATTCAAGGACAAGCGTATCCGGCAAGCGATCGGCCTTGCCTTCGATTTCGAGTGGACAAACGCCAACATCATGTATGGCGTCTATAAGCGCACGACGTCTTTCTTTCAGAACTCGCCAATGGCCGCCGAGAGCCGCCCCGCGCCGGAAGAACTCAAATTGCTGGAGCCCTTCCGCGCCGAGCTCGATGAAAACGTCTTTGGCGAAGTTTATGTGCCACCCGTCTCGGACGGATCGGGACAGGACCGCGAGCTCCTGCGGCAAGCAGCCAAGCTTTTCAGCGAGGCCGGCTGCAAGCGCGATGGCACCAAGCTCACGCTGCCGGACGGCCAGCCCTTGGAGATCGAGTTTCTGGATTTCGACAACTCTTTGGAACCGCATACCGCGCCATTCATCAAAAACCTAAAACTGCTGGGCGTCGAGGCAAATTACCGGGTTGTCGATGCCGCGCAATATAAGCGGCGTCTCGATGATTTCGATTATGACGTGATCACCTCGCGCTTTGGTCTTGGCCTCACTCCTGGCGAGGGGATGCGCTCGACCTTCGGGTCGGAGGCAGCCAATTTGCCCGGCTCGCGCAACGTCTCCGGCATCATGAGCAAGCCCGTTGATGCGTTGATCGAGCAAGCGCTCGTCGCCGAAACGCGCGAAGAACTGACTTTTATCTGCCGTGCCATCGACCGCATCTTGCGCTCCAGCCATTATTGGGTCCCCATGTGGAACAAGCCCAATCATCTCGTCGCCTATTGGGATCTGTTTGGCCGGCCCGATCGCGGCCCGCGCTATGAGATCGGCGTTGTTTCGACCTGGTGGCATGATGAGGAAAAAGCCAAGCGCATTCATTTAAGTGGGCGGTAGTAGGGGGCATCATGCTGGCTTATGTCGCCCGCCGCCTGCTCTTCATGATTCCAACACTTTTGGGAATCCTCTTTATCAATTTCGTCGTTGTGCAATTCGCGCCGGGTGGCCCGGTCGAACGCGTGCTGGCGCAGTTGCAAGGCCTTGACGCGGGCGCGACCGCGCATTTCGGCGGCGGCGGTGAAACCAATACAGCGGGCGCGGGTGACATCTCCTCAAAATACCGGGGCGCCCAGGGACTCGACCCAAAATTCATTGCCGAGCTTGAAAAACAATTTGGCTTCGACAAGCCGGCCTATGAGCGCTTTCTCCTCATGCTCAAGAATTATGCGGTCTTCGATTTCGGCCGATCTTACTTCCGCGATGTGCCCGTTCTGCAGCTCATTAAAGAAAAACTCCCGGTTTCGATTTCGCTCGGCCTTTGGATGACGCTTCTCTCCTACGCGATCTCGATTCCGCTCGGCATCAAAAAAGCCGTCAGCGATGGCTCGCGCTTTGATGTGTGGTCTTCCGCCGTTGTCATCACTGGTTATGCGATCCCAAGCTTTCTTTTCGCGATCCTCCTCATTGTGCTTTTTTGCGGCGGCTCCTTCTGGCAGATTTTTCCGCTTCGAGGACTCACCTCGGAGAATTGGCCGCAGCTCTCGCTCTTCAATAAAATCACCGATTATTTCTGGCACGTCACCTTGCCAGTGGTGTCGATGACCCTTGGCGCCTTCGCCACCTCGACATTCCTCACCAAAAATTCTTTTCTTGACGAGATCGCCAAACAATATGTGCAGACGGCGCGGATGAAGGGTTTGAGCGAGAGGCGCGTCCTTTATGGCCATGTGTTCCGCAATGCGATGATGATCGTCGTCTCGGGGTTCCCGGGCGCCTTCATTGCCGCGTTTTTCGGCGCTTCTTTGCTGATCGAGACGATTTTTTCGCTGGATGGGCTTGGGCTTCTTTCGTTCGAGTCGATCGTCAACCGCGATTACCCGGTCGTCTTCGCCAACCTCTACATTTTTGCCCTGCTTGGGCTTTTCGTAAATCTCCTCTCCGACCTCACTTATATGTGGATCGATCCCCGGATTGATTTCGAGACACGCGAGGTATGAAGGTGCAAAGCGCCCCTCTCAATGGCGTCGCAGCCCGGCCCGCCTCTTTAAAGCAAGGAACAAAAACTTCGCGCCTCAGCCCCATCAATCAGCGGAGGCTCGCCAATTTTAGGGCCAATAAGCGCGGCTACTGGTCGTTTTGGATTTTTCTGTTTCTTTTCGGCGCGTCTTTGCTTTCCGAAGTGATCGCCAATGATAAGCCGCTGCTTGTCGTCTATAAGGGCGAGGTGCTGTTCCCAATCCTGCACGATTATCCTGAAGAAAAGTTTGGCGGTTTTCTGGCGTTCACGGATTATCGGGATAAAGTGATCGCCAATGAGATCAGCGCGCACGGTTTCATGCTATGGCCTCCGGTCCGCTACTCCTACCGCACGATCAACCGCCAGCTGCCCGTGCCCGCGCCCTCGCCGCCAACCTGGCTGCTGAGCGAAGCGCAATGCCGCGCCGCTGTCTTGCGCATCTATAAAAAGCCTGATGGCGCGTGCCGTGATCTTGAGTGGAACTGGCTCGGCACGGATGACCAGGGCAGAGATGTTCTGGCGCGGCTGCTTTATGGGTTCCGTCTGTCGGTTGTATTCGGCTTGACGCTTGCCGCAGTCTCTTCGGTGATAGGCATCACCGCTGGCGCCGTACAAGGCTATTTTGGCGGCTGGACGGATTTGCTTTTTCAGCGCTTCATCGAGATATGGTCCTCGCTCCCCGAGCTTTATCTCTTGATTATTATTTCCTCGATCATCGTGCCGGGTTTCTTTGTTCTCTTGGGTGTCCTTCTCTTGTTTTCCTGGGTGAGACTCGTGCATGTCGTACGCGCCGAATTCCTGCGTGCGAGAAATTTCGAATACGTCAATGCCGCCCGGGCGCTAGGGCTCACCAATCGGGCGATCATCGTCAAGCATGTACTGCCAAATGCGATGGTGGCGACTCTGACGTTCCTTCCTTTCGTCCTCAACACCTCGATTACGACTTTGACCGCGCTTGATTTTTTAGGCTTTGGCTTGCCGCCCGGCTCGCCCTCGCTGGGCGAACTGCTCTTGCAAGGCAAGTCTAATCTCGCCGCGCCATGGCTTGGCCTTACCGGTTTCATTGTCATCGCGCTCATGCTCTCGCTGCTCATTTTTATTGGCGAAGCCGTGCGCGATGCCTTTGATCCGAGGAAAACGCTGCGGTGATGCGTGCTTCTCAGCCGCTCGCGCGCGGATAAATGATCGTGCCGTCGGATTGGGGGATTGCAGCCGGGGTCATCTGCGCCCGATTGGTCTCGCCGGGTCCCATGATGTGAAATACCTCATCTCCCTTGGCTAGGAGATAATCTGCAATGATCGAAAACTGTCATTCTTCCAAAAAGTATCTTGGGAAGGCGCGGTATCGTGGCGGCGTCGGCGCAGCCCGCCGAGCTTTTTTAATGCCGGGACTCGATTTGCGCCCCAGCCAAGGCGGCGGGTAGGTGTCCGCATTGAATTGCGGATTGGTCCGCGAACGTGGGAGGGAGCGGACATCAAGAAGAAGATTAACTTCAGCCTCGCGGGGGAGGGCGCTAAAGGCCGGTAGCGGGTTGATTGGCCGATCGTGAAGAAAGCAGTAGGTGCCATATTTCGGCCCTTAGCGAGGCAATCGCGGCACGACGCCCCGCTTGAAGAGCAGATCTCGTCACCCGCGGAGGTACCCATCTTCCACGACATTTTTTGAAGAGGCCATAATGGCGCGTCTGCCCGGCTTTTCACAGTCCAGGGCGGAATTGATAATCGTTAGTAGTGGCTTCCGGCTGGGTTATTTTGCTGATTAGTGCTCTGATTGCTGCTCGGGCTCTGGACATTGTTTTTGCTGGTGCCCTGCTTACTGACGCTCCGGCCGCTATTTACCCAGCTGATGCCAAGGTCCGCCATGGTCTGCCGGTCAAGTTTGCCGGTTGCCTCGAGTTTATTTTTCTTTTGAAAATCCATGAGGGCTTCTCTTGTCTTTGGCCCCCACTTGCCGTTCGCGGGTCCAGCATTAAAGCCCTCTTCATTGAGCTTCTTTTGGATTTGGACCAGGGTTTTCGAATTCACGTGGATCCCTTCGCTGTACATTTGCTTGGCGAAGGCCGGGCCCGCAAGGAGTAGGCCGCAGCTCGCAAAAGCCGCCAAAAGGGTGTTTCGCTTCATTGTCACTCTCCACAAAATGCTGCCGTCAAGGACCGGCCCGTCGGGCGCGCTCCTCCGGTGTCGTCAAACACCCCGGGCGGCCATCGGTTCCCGCTTTCTTCATCACGCTTCCGCCCGAATCGGCTAAGCTCTTTGGCGCTATCATCAAGCCGTCGTTGACAGGAACGCCCGGAGCATTATCGAAATTCATTTCCGCGCCGGCGTGGCGCTTCGAAGACGTAAACCCCTTTGCCCTCGCCCCTAACACGGTGACCGATGCCCCCCACTGCCGATGCCTTGCTTGACGTACGCGGCCTTCATGTCAGTTTCTGGCAGGGTGGCAGAGGCGTCACCGCTGTTGATGGGATCTCGTTCAAACTCGAGCGTGGCTCAACGCTCGCGCTCGTTGGCGAATCCGGCTCGGGAAAATCTGTAACGGCGCTATCGGTTGTGCGTCTTTTAAGCCATTCCGCTGCTGTCGAGGGACAAATTTTTTTCAAGGGCGAGGATCTCCTTGCCGCCCGCGAGGCCCGCCTGCGCGACATTCGCGGCGCTCACATCACGATGGTTTTTCAAGAGCCGATGACCTCGCTCAATCCCTTGCATACGATTGAGAAACAAATCGGCGAAATCCTCGAGCTGCACGGAGCAAGAAACCCGCAGAAAATCAGAAGCCGCATTGTCGAGCTCCTGAGCGAAGTCGGCATCGCGGATCCGAGCGGCCGCCTCAACGCCTATCCGCATCAGCTTTCCGGCGGTCAGCGCCAGCGCGTCATGATCGCCATGGCGCTCGCCAATCGGCCCGATCTCTTCATCGCCGATGAGCCGACGACCGCTCTCGACGTCACCGTGCAAGCGCAAATCCTCGAACTGCTTAAAGAGCTGCAGGCTCGCCACAATATGGCGATGCTGTTTATCACGCATGATCTCGGCATCGTCCGCAAGATCGCCGATGAGGTGGCGGTCATGCAGCGAGGCAAAATCGTCGAAGCGGGCAAAATGGCGAAGGTCTTTGATGCGCCATGCCATCCCTACACGCAAATGCTTATTGCCGCCGAGCCAAAAGGCAAACCGCCCGCCGTGAATATGCGCAACAAGACCATTCTTGACGCGAGCGATATCCGCGTCTGGTTTCCAATCAAGCGAGGCTTTTTTCGCCGCACCGTCGGTCACGTCAAGGCGGTCGACGGCGTGTCCGTCGCCCTTCGCGAGGGTGAAACCGTCGGCGTCGTCGGCGAATCCGGCTCGGGCAAGACGACGCTTGGCCTTGCTCTCCTGCGCCTTATCCGCTCAAAAGGCGCGATTGTTTTCCTCGGCCGGCCGATCGAGCGGCTCAATTTCAAGGCTATGCGGCCGCTACGGCGCGATATGCAGATTGTGTTTCAGGATCCTTATGGTTCGCTATCGCCGCGCCTCTCTGTCGCTGACATCGTCGGCGAAGGCCTCAGCGTCCAGTATCAGTCGATGCCAGCCGCCAAGCGGCGAGAGGTTGTCGCCGAGGCCCTTGCCGATACCGGCCTTGATCCCGACGCCATGGACCGCTACCCGCACGAATTCTCGGGTGGGCAGAGGCAGCGCATTGCCATCGCGCGGGCGATTGTTCTTGAACCCAAACTCGTCGTGCTCGATGAGCCAACCTCCGCCCTCGACATGTCGGTGCAAGCCCAGATCGTCGACCTCTTGCGCGCTCTGCAAGACCGCCGGCGCCTCGCCTATCTCTTCATCAGCCATGACCTCAAGGTGGTGCGCGCGCTCGCCAGCGAAATTATCGTCATGCGGGGCGGTAAGGTGGTTGAAGCAGGCGCGGCGGCGGACCTCTTGGCGAGCCCCAAAGACCCCTATACGCGGGCGCTCTTTGCCGCCGCATTCGAGGCGAAGGCCGTGGGCGACGCGGCCGTCAGCCAGTAGTAGTGCGCGATGCCCCGCGGCATGGCCATACACGCGAGCATGTGCCGATTGGGCTGGGAATCAAGGACCGAGCGAGGGCCCGGCAGAGGATTTTTGCTAATATCGGCGCGAGCCTCGCAGGATATCTTAGTGTCGCGCCTACAGCTGCCGGGAAGAGTTTTTGCTGCGTTCTTTGTAGGTTTCTTGGGAAAATCGGACAAAAAAGTTTCCTCTGAGACGTTTTTGTAAAGTCGCGGGAGCGACAGTGAGGCCGGACCCGGGAGCCGCGTCTCCGCGGCCCCGCCTTCGCTCGTAACTACCCAGCGCTGAGCGTCATCGTCGCCACCGTGACATGGGGCCAGAGGATGTTGTTGAATATCAGGATCACGAGCTGGGAGTACTGAAGTTGCAAGAATGTTCGCTCGGGCCAGAAGGGCTCCACTGCCCTAACCAGTGGATCTAGCCTTTCGCGCTCGGGCCGTGGGATGGGGAACGGAGGTCGATACTCGCCGGGGATGCGCACCCACTCGATCCAGAATGTTGCGCTTGCTGAATAGACGAAGGCATTTGGGACGGGGATCGCTGCGGTAGCTACCGTAGCGGGTGGGGTAGGGAGGGGCGGAGGCGGAGTTCGCGTAGCGACACCGAGGAAGGGGATATTGCTGACGGTTTCGTACAGGCTACCAACGCCGAGCGTCGGGAAGCCCGTCAACGATAGGCTGTCTGTCGTGAGATTAATCGCGATGAAGCCAAGGATATCCTGGTCGGCGATCGCATCGCGCAAGACAGAGTTGGGATCGTCGATGAAGCCCTGGAAACTCTCCGGGAACGGACCGGTGCTTTGAGAGCCCGGCGCCAAAGTATCCAAGGCGATGTTGATCTCCGGGATAACGTGCTGTGCGCCAGCGCTGGTTATTGGCTGGATTCCGACGGCCGGTGGATTAGGCCCCGGAGGAACCGGAGGAGGTTGAGGAGGAACAGTATAAGGACCAGGGAACGGGATGGGATTGAGGCTTGGGTACCCCGTGAAGGGAGTGAGGGGCGGGATAATCGGTTTGCCCGAAGTGGGCGTAGTGCCCGGGTTGGGCCCCTGCATGAGCACCGTGACCCCGTGTGGGATGCTCCCCATCCGCACGATGGTCGGCTCGTTTACAAGGGTGTTCCCTGTCCCGTTTGTAGGCTGCTGGCTCGGCGGTACGTTCATGAACAGCCCTGGCTCGATATGCAGTGCCTGGCCAGCTGTTTGCGAGTATCCGGGAGGGTTTACCGTCGGGCCCGGCGCCGGATCGGCATCGCTCACCCGCTGGAGGTAATGCAGGCCATAGAGATCAAGATCGGGCTGGTTGTTGAAGCCGCGGTTCGGGACCACTCCGGGGATGACCTGAAAGTCGAAGCCGTCAGTCGTCAGGTTGAGCTCCAGGAACCGATGAATCGTGCTGTTCTCTGGGGGCTGGCTGTTGTCGGGCCTCCAGATCGCGTTAAAGCCGGGACCTCTCCAGCTACCCGGCAAGAACGCGAGCGGACCCAACTCCAATGCCGTTGTCAGGGGCCCTTCCTGGAAGCGGGGCGGTCCGTGGCCACGTGAATGATGATGGCGATGCTCATGATCTTCTCGCGACATAATCTGTTCCTTTCAAAAAGAATGCTGCCGAGTAAGTTTTGGGAGACCTGATTAGCCTAAGCCCCAACTCAATGCGGCAATGAGACAGCAAAGTGTGAAGGAGGTTTGTGGTTGCCGCATCCAACGAATGGAGGAACCGAGAATTTTATTCTTCGATAGGATCACATACATTCGCGGATAGTGGTACTCGCGTTGAGGTACTCGTTAGCTACTGAGCTGCAATTAATGCCAAGCTTGCAGCGTGCGTAACAAGCGCAAAGAGAGCCAAGAGCGTGTTCCCTAAGCCGTCGTTGCATATTTCTGATCTGGCAGGTGAAAGCCCTTCTACTTCTTCCCAATCGGCGCCTGGAAAGTGAGGCCAAGATCCCAGGGGAAGTAAATCCAAGTGTCCTGCGAGACCTCGGTGACGAAAGTATCGACGAGGCAGCGTCCCAGCGGCTTGACGTAGATTGTCGCCACATGAGCCTTAGGCAAGACGGCACGGATAAGGCTCATGGTCGCTCCCGTGTCGGCAAGATCGTCGATGATCAGCAACCCCTCGCCGCCGCCCCGCGCCGTCTCTTCCGGGATGCCTTTTAGAACCTTGGCTTCGCCGCGTTGTGTTTCGTGGCGGTAGCTTTCCACACAGAAGGTATCGATGACGCGCATGTCGAGCTCGCGCGCGACGATCGCGGCCGGGACAAGTCCGCCTCGTGTCACCGCGACCATGCCCAAAAAGCGTTTTTCGCCGGAGAGGCGCCAGGCCAGCGCCCGCGCATCGCGATGAAACTGATCCCAGGACACATGAAAAGCTTTTTCGATCATAGGCGATTTCCGAAACCGCTCTGGGGAAGCGCGCCCAAGTACCGGGCGTTCAAGAACGAAGGTCCCTTTTCACCCGCTCGATCAATGCGCCGATGGCGGCTGCCGTGGCGTCTACCTCTGCCCGATTCTTGCCGCGGACCACAACCTCATTTTCAAAACCACCGTCTCTGTAGGCGGGATAAGAGCCGATCGAAAGCTCTGGCCTCGAGGCCGCGATGCCGCCAAGCTCGGTGGCGTAGGCGCCCTCCGGCAGGCCATGCGCGGCGATTGTAACGACCTGCATGAGGTCACTGCCGCGAAGACGCGGCGCCACATCGTCGAGCATCGATTGCATAATGGCCGGTACGCCGGCAAGCACAATCACATTTTCGATCCAAAACCCGGGCGCCGCCGAGATCTTGTTGCGCACGAGCCTTGCCCCGTGCGGAATGCGGGCCATGCGGCGGCGCGCGGCGTTCAAATCCTCCGCTTTGATTTTCTCGAGCATCAGCCCGATGGCGCGCTCGTCTTCGGAAATCTCGACGCCCAGGGCCGAAGCGATCGCATCCGCCGTGATGTCGTCATGAGTCGGGCCGATGCCGCCGGTAGTAAAGAGATAGGTGAAGCGCTGGCGCAAGCCGTTGACCGCCGCCACGATATCCTCGGTGACATCCCGCACGATGCGGGCTTCGCGGAGCTCGATGCCAATCTGGCCAAGATAGCCGCCGATGTAGCGGATGTTTTGATCCTGCGTCCGGCCTGACAAAATCTCGTCGCCAATGATCAGAAGCGCCGCTGTCACACTTTTCATTGGCGCCATGATGACCTCCAAAAATTGGGCGCCCGCGCGGCTCTCATGCTCGACCCGCATCTTTCACACAAGGCATTGGATAAGAAAGCCTTTTTGCTCCTTGCGACGCCATGCGGCGCCACTCTTGCAAAAACAAGGTCAGCCCCAAGCAAGCTCGTGCCGTTTTACTGCGCCTGCCACAGCGGAGAATCATGCATGGGCCTCTTTAGCGCAATGACGGCTAGTGTTTCGGGAATGGCCGCGCAAGCCAATAGTCTCGCGTCCATATCGGAAAATATCTCGAATTCAAACACGACGGGCTACAAAGAGGCCAACACGAATTTCCAGGACCTCGTCGATTCGTTTGGTTCAACGGGCGATTACACCGCGGGCGGCGTCACGACGACGATTCGCTATAATATCGCCGAGCAGGGCAGCCTAACCAGCACCACGTCGCCGACCGATCTTGCCGTTCAAGGGAATGGGTTTTTCCTGGTGCAAAATTCCGCCGGAGCCGATTTTCTCACGCGTGATGGTTCATTTGTTGAGAGTGGTAATGGCAATCTCGTCAATGCCGCCGGTTACACCTTGATGGGCTATAGTCTTGCCCCGGGAGCCGGTACCCCTTCCCAGAGCCTCTCCGGACTCGTTCCCGTAAATATTAACGCCACCGCGCTTTCCGCGACTCCGTCAACCTCAGGCACGTTTACGGCGAACCTCAATTCGAATGCTCCCGTGTTAGCCGGCGCTCCTTCGGCGACAAATTCTACGAGCACATCATCGCTTACCGCCTATGATGATTTAGGCAATTCAGTCACGCTGAATCTCAACTTCTCGAATATAAGCACTGCAGCCAGCCCTAACACATGGGAAGTGCAAGTCTATAGTCCGGCCTCGCCTACGCCTACTACGCCGCTGACGACGCAGACATTGAATTTTGATCCAACCACCGGCGGCCTCACCGCTGCCTCACCGACCGCCTTATCCGTAGCAATCCCTGGCGGCAACACTGTTTCCATTAATATCGCCGGTATGACCCAGCTGGCTTCGGGTTTCCAGGTTTCAACGGCCAATATGAACGGTAATGCGCCCAGCCAGGTGCAGAGCGTCAGCATTGCCACCAATGGCACCCTGTCTTACGTCTACTCCAATGGGCAAACAGTTCCAGCCTATCAGATCCCGCTCGGCAATGTTTCGAGCCCAGACAATCTCACAAACCTCTCGGGTGAGGTCTTTCAACCGAACTCGAACTCTGGCAGCCTGGTGATTGGCACCGCCGGGACCGGCTCGCTGGGCACGATCCAGTCCTCCGAGCTCGAAAGTTCGACCGTCGATCTTGCCACCCAACTCACGAACATGGTCGCGACACAAAGCGCCTATAGCGCCAACAGTAAAGTCTTCCAAACCGCCGCCGACCTCCTATCCACGTTGAATAATCTCATCGGTCATTAATTGAATTAATTCAGAGATTCTTGCGATGAGCCTCTCGACTGCCTCTAACATTGCGCAATCTGGGCTAAATACCGTCAGCTCGGAAATATCGGTCCTCTCCCGCAACATTGCCGGCGCCAACAACACGGGGATCTCTTCAGAAAAAACCGCGAATATCATTACGGCACTCGGCGGCGGCTCCCAGGTTGCGTCCATCACACGCGCCACAAATCTCGCGGTGTTCCAGAACTTGCTGCAGGCGACGTCCGCCAACGCCGCGCAAACCTCATTGCTCTCCGGCATCTCGACGCTCAACCAGACAATCGGTAATATATCGAGCAGTAGCTCAAGTTCAGGATCGGCCGATAATTCACCTGCCGCGCTCCTCAGCAATTTCACCAATGCCCTGCAATCGTTTGAAGCCTCGCCAAGCGATTCAAGCCTAGCGACCGCCGCCGTGTCGCAGGCTTCGGCGCTGGCACAAGGCCTCAATAGCGCCACCGCCACCATCAATACCGCGCGCGAGCAAGCAGACGCCGGCATCGCAACCTCCGTCCAGACGATCAACTCTCTTCTTTCTCAATTTCAAAGCGTCAACACTCAAATCGTCAACGGGATGGCGACCGGCGCCGATGTCACCGACGCCCAGGATGCACGGGATACAATTCTCACTCAGCTTGCGCAGCAGATCGGCATTTCGACGACGACAAGCCCGAATGGCGGCATGTCCATCTATACCGACAGCGGTGTAACCCTGTTTCAAGGCGGCACGGCGCGAACCGTCACCTTCTCTCCGACCGCCACCTATACGCCCTCTACGACAGGCAACGCCGTTTACGTTGATGGCGTTCCAATCACCGGCAGCTCGGCGTCTACGCCGATTTCAACTGGGAATATTGCGGGTCTGGCGAACCTTCGCGATAATCTCGCTACCACTTATCAGGCGCAGCTCGATAATATGGCGGGAGCGCTGATTGCGACATTCGCCGAGAGCCCGCAATCTGGTTCCGGCCCGAACCTGCCGGGGCTGTTTACCACCCCCGGGGCGACGGCGCTTCCGACAAGTACCACGGGGCTCGCCGGTCAGATCACTATAAATCCCAGTGTCGACCCAAGCCAAGGTGGCAATCCGTTCCTTCTCCGGGACGGCGGCATTTCAGGGAACGCCAATTACGTCTACAACACGACCGGCCAAGCAAGCTATTCGGCTCGGCTGTCACAACTGCTCACACAATTGTCCGCGCCACAGACATTTGCGGCTGACGGGGATATTGCGACAAACACTTCGCTCAGCGCCTACGCTTCGGGCTCGGTGGGTTGGCTTGAGAACCAATATTCAACGGCTTCCTCTCAACAAACATACCAAAGCACATTGGTCAGCACGGCAACGACCGCTTTGTCCAATTCGACCGGTGTTAATATTGATACCGAAATGTCGAAAATGCTCGATCTTGAGAATTCCTACTCAGCGACAGCGAAATTAATTTCGGCAATCGACTCCATGTTCAATACGCTTGTTACCAATTTATCTAATATTACCGTGCCGGCATGATTTACCCGATTTCAACGCAATCCTTTACCTCAGCCACGCAGCAATCCGTTTCACAGATCCAGGCAGAACTTGCCGATTATGAAACGGAAATGTCGACAGGCACTTATGCCAACCTCGGCCTTACTCTCGGCCCCTCGTCGGGCGAGGATCTTTCGCTGCAATCACAAGCATCTGTTCTGCAAACTTTAACAACCACCAATCAAACTGCCTCAACCCGACTTAGTACGACACAAAGTATCTTGCAAACACTTCAATCCTCGGCGCAAGATCTCCTCAACGATCTTCTTGAAGGCAATTCCAACAATTCAAATGCCGCGACAATTCAATTACAGGGGCAGAACGATCTTCAAGGCCTGATCACGAGTTTAAATTCTTCCCTTGGTGGCGACTATATCTTTGCTGGCATAAACACAGCTGTCGCACCCATCACGGACTATTATAGCGCTGGAGCGGCAAACAAGGCGGCGGTCGATAACGCTTTCACCGCGGCCTTTGGCATGTCGCAGACGGATCCCAATGTTTCGTCGATCAGCGGCGCTAGCATGCAGAACTTCCTCGATACTCAGTTTCCCTCACTGTTCCAGGGCTCCAACTGGTCAACCAATTGGTCTTCCGCTACAAATCAAACCTTGACCAATCAAATCTCGCAAGCCGAAACGATAACTACTTCCGTTACGGCAAATAACCCCGTTTTTCAACAGCTTGCCCAAGCCTATACGATGGCTGCCGACCTCGGCACGCAAAACCTCGGCGCCTCGGCTTATCAGGCACTTTCAAGTACGGCGCAAAAACTTCTTTCGTCCGCGATTTCTAATCTCATCAATCTGCAAGCAAGCGTCGGCATGGCGCAGACTGACATCACTGGCGCCAACAATCAGATGTCTCTTCAGACCGATATTCTTTCGACACAAATCGGTAGCCTGGAGAATATAAATACCTATGACGTCGCCACGCGAATTACCGACTTGCAAACGCAAATTGAAACATCTTATTCACTAACAGCGCAGCTCTCGCAGCTTAGCCTCGTGAAATTCCTTTGATTTGGCGGCATAACTCACAGTTTGGCGATGTATCGATACTCTTATGCTGAGCAGCTTGATGATGATCCACGCGAATGCCGAGCCCGCGAAGCGCTCGCTTTGGAGTACGCCATTAATCTTCTGCGTCTTGGCGAAGACGCGGGTATCGGGACCAAAGAAGCATTTGAGGCCGCCGATTTTGTGACAAGGCTATGGAATGCATTCATCCAAGACCTGGTCGATCCCGAAAATGATCTGCCAGATACTCTTCGCGCCGATTTGGTTTCAATCGGTATTTGGATTATCAAGGAGGCGGCTTTAATTCGCTCGCGGCAGTCACAAAACTTCACTGGTGTTGCGGAAATATGCGCGATTATTCGCGACGGATTGAAATGAGATGGGCATATGAATATCTGGCTTCGCGCGGGCGAAAAACTCTATATAAATGGCGCCGTCATCCGGGTGGATCGCAAGGTCTGCATTGAGCTTCTTAACGATGCCACATTTCTGCTCGAGGCTCACGTGATGAAAGTAGAAGATGCCTCGACACCGCTCCGGCAATTATATTTTATAATTCAAATAATGTTAATTAATCCAAACGATTCAGCGGCCGCGCGCGAAATGTTCAAGAAGTCGGTTCAGTCGACGATTGACGTTGCCGAGAACGCCGCATTAGTCACCGGGCTCCGTAGCGTCAAGTCGCTCGTTGATAATAACCGGGTTTTTGATGCTTTAAAAGCCGTCCGAGCCCTCTTTCCAGTGGAGGCCGAGATTCTCTCGGGCGGTAAAAACTCTACTCCAACGCAGGCCGCCTAAACATCGGAAAGGGCGCATATGACTACAAGCGTTACACCAATTTCTTCCGCCTTAGCCGCGAGTTCAACATCAGGAAGCGCGACTTCGCCTCCACCCACCGTGGATTATACGCAATTTCTGCAGCTGCTCGTCGCCGAGCTGCAAAATCAGGACCCGACGAGCCCGACGGACCCGACCCAATATATGAGCCAGCTGGCCTCGTTCTCCTCGGTTGAACAACAGGTACAGACAAATTCCACTTTGGACGCGCTGCTGGTGGCCCAAACGTCAAGTATCATCGGAGATAACGTGACGTCCGCCGATGGAAAAACGACGGGAACCATAGCTTCGCTGCAATTGTCTGACGGAGGCGGAGCAACCGTGACACTCACGAACGGCCAAACGGTCACGCTTGGCCCCGGCGTGACAATCAGCGCGCCATCAGCCACCACGCAATCATGAACGAAGCCGACGCTCTTGAGCTGCTGCGCGCAGCCATTTGGACTGTTATCATCGGTTCTGGACCAGCCGTCATGGCTGCGATGGGTGTCGGTCTCGCGATCGCATTAATGCAAGCCCTAACTCAGGTCCAAGAGGCCACATTGACTTTCGTCCCCAAAATCGTCGCCATTTTCATTGCTCTTGCCATCGGAGGGCCTTTCGTCGGCAGTCAGATCCAAGCATTCACACAACAAGTCTACTCGCACATTGAGAAAGGTTTTTAAGGAGCCGAGCGCGCGCTAGCCCGCTTACGCTTCGACAGGCCGCCCGCCTCGTCCCTTTTTAGGCGGCAAGCGCGAGCGGCGAAAAAGGCACGCCTCTTCCTGGGCTGTAAAGAGCGAGTGATACCATATCCGGCTAGGGCCTATTGGGATTCATCGGGAGTTTAGCACGGCAGCGGCAAGGTAGATCATAGCTGAGAAGCTTCGGCCGGTTTTTTCGGCGCGCATGGCGATACGCTTGAACTCTTTGAGCTTGCAGAAGAAGTTTTCGATTAAATGACGTCATTTGTACATGCATTAGCAAGAATAATCATTGACTACGCGATTGAGGATGATTTTTTATTTCCTTGATCAAGCGGGTGTCAGTTAAACCATGCTCACCATTCCCGGAAAGGCCTGCGGCGAATGCAGTTTTTGCTGCAAAGTCCTAGAAATCACTGAACTTTCAAAATCAGCCGGTAAGCTTTGCGAGAATTGCCTTGGTTCTTGCGGCGGCTGCGGGATCTATGAAGCGAGGCCGCGAGTATGCCGCGATTATGAATGCCTGTGGAAGGGCGACCGGGCGATGAACCCGCGGCTGCGTCCCGACCGTGTCGGGGCACTCCTTATGGAAGACCCGGATTCAGACGAGTACCGGGCGGTTTGCGATCCGGCAAAGCCTTTGGCCTGGCTGACCCCGCTTGTCTTCAAACATCTTGTCGAGGTCGCCAAAAAGGGCCGGACCGTCGTTGCCAAGGCGGGGCTTAGGTCCTGGCGCATCCATGCCAATGGGCGGTGGGGACCTTGCGTTTGAGCCGATCTTTCGCGCGCCCGCTTGTAACTCGGCTTGCCTCCGGAAATATCTCCTGTATAAAGCGCGCTTTGCGGCTCCGGCTGGGGGCTGAATGAGAACCCGCGTCGCGCAGCGAAGCGGCGCAGCTTCTTGCGAGCGCAGCCGTTTCTCAGTGTCTCCGCCTCGCTGCTTTCCGAGCCTTCCGGCTCGAAGGGCTCGGCGCAGGAACCGCTTGGAACAGTAAGGATAGGCACTCAATGGCGCTCTACGAGCACATTTATTTAGCGCGTCAAGACATCTCCGCGCAGCAGGTCGAGGCTTTAACCGGGCACTTCAAGACCACGGTTGAATCGCTCGGGGGTAAGGTCGAAAAAGTCGAATACTGGGGGGTAAAATCGCTCGCTTACCGGATCAAAAAAAACCGGAAAGCACATTTCACCTTGCTCAACATTGATGCGCCGCCGGCCGCGCTTGGCGAAGTGGAACGGCAGATGAGCATCAACGAGGATATCATCCGCTTTCTCACCATTCGGGTGAATGCGCTTGAGCAAGGGCCATCGGCAATGATGCGCAAACGTGATGACGATGATCGGGGCGAGCGAGCCGACCGCGGCGAGCGGGGCCGAAGTGGGCCGCGCGGCGAGCGCGGGCCGCGCCGTTCGAAGGATGATGCGATGATAGTCGAGGAGGCAGGATTCCAATGACCGTAGCTGCTGGGCCCCGCCGGCCTTTTTTCCGCCGCCGTAAAACCTGCCCATTCTCGGGTCCGAACGCCCCGAAAATAGATTATAAGGACACGCGTCTTCTCTCGCGCTACATCTCGGAGCGGGGGAAGATTGTCCCCTCGCGCATTACCGCTGTTTCTGCCGGCAAACAGCGCGAGCTCGCAACGGCCATTAAACGGGCTCGGTTCTTGGGATTGCTTCCTTACGTTATTCAGTGAGCCTGAGCCGGTTGGCTTTCGGTGCTGTGGGGTTCCTTGAGAGATTGAAGCTTCGTAGAGAAAATCTATGGCTAGCCGGGGCCAGGCGACGGACCTGGGGCTCGGAAAATTTCTCCCGAGTGCCGAACCGCCTCAAGCGGGACCGCGAGGTATGATAAAAAACCGCCTGCAAAAATACGGGTCCGCTGCCGCGGTGGGAATTGGCGCAGGCATTGCCGCAGCTGTCGTGTGCAGTCTTGCAACACGAGCGACGGTTTCAGCGGCTCTCCTCGCAAATCTATGCCCCCTTCCCATCATGATCACGATGATGGGCTATGGCGCGGTCGCCGGGGCCTCGGCCGTTGGCGCCGCAGCCGTCACGGTGGCGGCGGTTTTCTATGCTCAGGAAAAGTTTGGCAACGTCGACGCCGCGGCTCTTGCGGGTTTGACTTTTGTATTCTTCGTTGGTCTGCCAGCGTTCTGGTTAAGCCTTCTCTCGGTATTAAGCCGCGTCAAGGGAAGTACGAATTGGGTCGTCACGACGAGGGTTGGCAGCTTTTTTGCCCGCGAATACTGTCCGCTTGAACGAGTCCTCACTTATGCGACGTCGCTCTCCGCGACCGTCGGCGTTGCCATCGCGATCTACGTCAGTTCGCTCTATGGCGGTTTTGATGTGGCGGTCGATAAAATTTCCTCTGAATTAATGCTGCTCATTAATCCTAAGCAGCTGCCAGCTGGTGTCGGCCCGCGCGATATCGCACGCGCCACGGCACTTAGCCTCGCTCCCGTCGCGGCGGGGTGCAACCTTCTAGTGATGTTGATCAATCTGTGGCTGGCCGGACGCATTGTGCAGCTATCCGGAAAATTGCCGCGGCCATGGCCGAATATCGCGTGGGAGCTTCGCCTGCCGCGCATTTACCTCTTAGTGTTCGGCCTGGCCTCTGCTTTAGGGCCATATACCGGCGGCCTGCCGGGGCTCATCGTCACCATCGTTGCCGTGACCCTCGGCGTCGCCTATGCCCTGCTTGGCCTCGCTACCGCGCACCACCTCTTACGTGGGGCCAGCTTCCGGCTGCCGGCGCTCGTTTTGATTTACCTCAGCCTCGTAATCCCCCTAACCGCTCTCGCTCTCGTCGCGGCCGGGGTTGCGGACGCCGCTTTCTCCTTGCGGGATCGTAAAAAGCCAGGGGTATCTCCGCAACGGTGAAGGTGCCCCTATTTTGGAAGTGAAATAAAGGACGCTACTCATGGAAGTCATTTTACTCGAGCGCGTACGCAAGCTTGGCCAAATGGGCGATACCGTTCGCGTCAAAGACGGCTATGCGCGCAATTACCTGCTCCCTGGCGGCAAAGCCCTGCGGGCGACAGAGGCAAACAAAGCCCGATTCGAGGGCCAACGCGCTCAGCTCGAGGCGCGTAACCTCGAAACGCGCAATGAAGCGGCCGCTGTCGCTGAAAAGCTAAACGGCCAGTCTTTTACAATCGTCCGTCAAGCAGGGGAAACAGGCCACCTCTATGGTTCGGTATCGACCCGCGATGTTTCAGAAGCGATCACCGCGGGAGGCTTCAACGTGAGCCGTACCCAGATCGCCTTGAAAGCACCGATCAAATCGCTTGGACTGCATGACGTTCCAATCGTCCTCCATCCTGAAATCGAGGCGCAGATTGTCGTGAATGTCGCCCGCTCGCCGGCCGAAGCAGAGCGTCAAGCCAAGGGGGAGGCATTGGATGTTGTCGAGACGACGTCCATGGACGAGCTCGGCCTCGAGGTTGGTGCGGCCCTTGCCGAGGCCGGGGGGTCACCCGAGTCGTGATTGCGGTCGGCGGCGCTCGGAGAGCAGCTGGGCAATGGTGGCGCGCATGTCTTCAATTCCTTCGCCCGTATGGGACGATGTTGAAACGAGCCTCGGGAAAGCTGCTGGCCTCTTAAGGGCAAGAGCCAGGGCCGAGGCGCGGCCCTCTCGTTCATTCCAAGCCACTTCGTCGGATTTTGTTAGAACGATTTGGTAGGACAGGGCCGATCTATCGAGGAGATCGAGCATCTCGATATCGGTCGCTTTTGCCCCATGGCGCCCGTCGATCAAGAGAAAAACGCGCAGGAGCGAGGGGCGGCCGCGCAAGAACCGCGAGATGAGGCGCGGCCATGATTGCGCGACCTCTTTGGGTACCACCGCATAGCCATAACCCGGCATGTCGACAAGACGCAGCGTTGGGCCGGCGGAGGCTCCTAAGTCGAAAAAATTCAGCTCCCGGGTTCGGCCAGGCGTCCGCGACGTTCGAGCCAAGGCCTTGCGTCCGGTGAGCGCATTGATGAGGGAAGACTTTCCGACATTTGAGCGCCCGGCAAAGGCGACCTCCGGAAGGTCCGCTGGCGGCAATTGGCCTCCGTCCGATGATGCCCAAACGAAGCGGCAATCTTGTGCAAATAGCTTGCGGCCGGCTTCCGAGTAGCCGACGCTCTCCTGCTCACGGCCTAAAGAGTCGATCAGGTTACCGCCTTCTTACGGAACATACCCGCGAGATTATCCCAGAGCTCGATCTTGACGCCGGCCTTCTTCATGATCGCCGTTTGTTGAATAACCGAAAGAAGATTATTCCAACTCCAATAAATGACGAGGCCCGAGGCGAAACTGCCGAGCGTGAAGGTGAAGATAATCGGCATCCAGGTGAATACCTGCTTTTGTATGGGATCTGTCGGCTCGGGGTTGACCTTCATTTGGATGAACATCGTGATCCCCATGATCACGGGCCAGGCGCCAAGTATAAGATAGGGCCCAAATACCGGTATCTGAGTCGGATCATAGGGGATAAGCCCGAAAAGGTTGAAGACATTGGTGGGATCGGGTTTGGAGAGATCCTTGATCCAGCCAAAGAAGGGCGCCTGCCGCATCTCGATGGTGATAACAAGCACCTTATAGAGGGAGAAAAACACAGGGATCTGAATGAGCACCGGCAGGCAGCCTGCCAAAGGATTTATTTTCTCGCGCTTATAAAGCGCCATCGTTTCCATCTGTTGCTTGTGCTTATCATCCGGAAAGCGCTCGCGGAGGGCTTGCAGCTGCGGCTGCAGTCCCTTCATTTTGGCCATCGCGGCATAGCTGCGGTTTGCCAGCGGAAAGAAAAGCCCTTTCACGATAAGGGTGATGCACAAAATGGCGACGCCGAAGTTGCCAACGAAATTATAGAGGAAATGCAATAGCTGGAACATCGGCTTGGTAATGAAGTAGAACCAGCCCCAATCAATGAGAAGGTCGAATTTTTCGATTCCCGAATGATTTTGATAGTCCTTGAGGGTATCAACTTCCTTGGCGCCAGCGAAAACTCTCGAGGTGAATTCGCCGGACGAGCCGGGGGCAATGACCCTCGCCTCGCTGTCGACGAAACCTGATTGGAAAATGGGCGGAAAGCTAATGACCCCTGAAAAGCTCGCCTCAACCGTATTTTTCTGGTCGGGGATGACGGCTGCGGCCCAATATTTGTCGGTAAGGCCAAGCCAGCCGCCCGTCCCGGAGAAAGTCTTCGTTGCCCTCTCTTCCTTCTCTATTTTGTCGTATTTGATCTGCTGAACGCCGGAATCGCCAATGACACCAACATATCCTTCATGAAGGATTGAGTAGCCCGCCGAAGCAGGTTTGCCAATGCGCTTGACGAAGGCATAGGGGTGAAAGGCGAGAGAACCAGTCGATTTGTTTTCTACGCTGTCTTGCACCGTAAACATATAACGGTCGTCGATGGCAATTTTACGGTGAAAAATAACGCCCTGACCATTGTCGTAAGTTAGCGTCACCGGAGATCTCTCGGTGAGAGTGTCGCGGTCCGCCTGCCAAACTGTGTCATAGTCGGGCAGGGCTATAGTTGTGCTTGGGTCGGCAATGAATCCTGTTTCGATATAATAGGGCGCTGGGGATCCCGGCGGCGAAAGAAGAATGATGTTTGGACTATCAAGACTGACCGACTCGCGGTATTTTTTGAAGGAGACGTCATCAATCCGTGCACCCTTGAGGGAAATCGAACCATAGACCGAGGGCGCATCCAGTTTGATTCTCGGGCTCTGCGCTAAAGCCTCGGCCCGGCTGAACTGAGGAATATTCCCGCTGCCCTCGGCCGGGGCTGCCGGGGCCGTCGCCGGTGGGGAGCCGGCATTCTGTTGCCCTCCAGTCTGTGGGGCGGTAGCAGGCTTCTTCTGCATCTGCATTTGCAGCTGCCGCTCCTTCTGCATTTGCGGACCTGCGTAGAATGTCTCCCAGCCAAGAACCACGAGGATTGACAGGATGGTCGCGAGAATGACGTTTTTGGTTTCTTGAGTCATTACTTAGTTATCCTGTCTTTCTCCGCCATTCCGCGGGCCACTCTTGGGGCCGACCGGAATGGATCTTAGCGCCCGCGTTAGCTCCGCCTGAAGGGTCCTAAAAGGCAAGGCGAGGGCCTCCGGCTTCGCGACGATTACATAGTCATAGCCCGCGCGGGCCGGAAGGGGATCAAGCAGCCGCAATGCCTCCTTCAGACGGCGCCGGATGCGGTTGCGCTGCACCGCGCCGCCGATGCGCTTGGTCACGGTGAAGCCGAAACGCGCATTCTTCTTAAGTTCGACCGCGGGCTTCTCTATGCTTCTGTCCTCGAGAGACAGCCGGTGGCTCTTTGAGCGAGCTTTGATAAGACGAGGGGCGGCTTGCAGAGTCAGCCCGCGCGCTTGGAAGCGCTTGCCCTTAGCGACGCTTAAAAACTCGGATCGCTTTTTTAGGCGTTCCAGCACCGCCACGGAGTGCCCGTGCGGTTCGGCCAAAGCATTTTCCTCGACCATGCCTAGCGGTTTCCGAAAGTTGTTAGATTCGCTTAGCAATGCCTTGCGACGGTTTAAAGCTGCCTAGCCAGCTTGGGCGACTTGGCAAATCCGAAAGGCTCGTTTTGTGGAACATGGCCAAACTTATGACCTCTGGCGATCAAGCGGACAGCCGTTTGCGACCGCGCGCACGGCGAGCCGCGATCACCTTACGGCCCCCGACCGTCGACATTCGGGCGCGAAACCCATGCCTGCGCTTGCGAACTAGCTTGCTTGGCTGGTAAGTGCGCTTCACCCAATGACTCCATTCGATCAACAACAAAAAGCGCCCTCTGCCGCCCGGCTATTCGCCGGCGCCGCTTCAGGCGCCCATTTAGGCGGGAAATAGACCTTAACCGCAGGCTAGTTCGCAGAACGAAGGTCCGATGACGCTTTCCGGGTCTTATAATGGGGATCGGGGAGACAAGTCAATTCGCGCTTCAATCGCCCGTGCTGCCCAATAATTTACCGGGCGGTTGGCCAGTTCCCGCGCAAACGCCGCGGATGCTTCCCCTAGCCGTGCCCGTGATTACAACTGGTCTCTAACTTGCTTGGAGGAATTCGGACCGGCTCCCTACGGTCTTGCTCGCGGCCTCCCCGGACCGAGCCCTGCGGCCGCCGCTGGCTGGGCGTCTTCAGCCCTCAGCCAGCGGCATCGCAGCAATGGCCATCCCATCGCGGTGGTGGCATCAACAACTGTACTGACAAGAAGCTCCTCCGGTATAATCACTGATTTTGCTTTTGACTTGCGGCGAATGCGGCGGCATGGCAACGCATGGCTAAAGATAGGAGCGAATAGGCGAGCGCATGACACCCGTCGATTTTACCGCGTTTGTCGATAAGCTCGCCGATGTCGCCGCCGAGGCCATTCTGCCCTTTTTTCGAACGGCTCTGCGCGCCGACGATAAGAATCCGAGCGGCGCGTTTGATCCAGTCACGGAGGCCGATCGAGCCGCGGAGGCGGCGATGCGCCACCTCATCCAAGCGACTTTCCCAAATCACGGCATCATCGGCGAAGAGCACGGCAGCATTCACAAGGACGCGGAGTATGTTTGGCTTCTCGATCCTATTGATGGCACCAAAAGCTTCATCGCCGGAATGCCCGTCTGGGGAACCCTCATCGGCCTTTTGCACAACGGCAGGCCGGTCTATGGCATGATGGTGCAACCCTTTACCATGGAGCGATTTACCGGCGATGGAAAACGCGCCTTTTGGTGGGGGCCGGGTCGCGACCGGCGGATGATGCAACGCAAGCTCACAACGCGCAATTGCGGAGGGCTTGCCTCGGCAACGCTGATGACAACGTCGCCCCTCCTTTATTCGGAGGATAAGCTGAAAGCCTTCCGGCGGGTCGAAGCAAAAGTCCGCCTTTCTCGATATGGCGGTGATTGCTACGCTTTTGCGATGCTTGCCGCGGGCCATGTTGATTGCGTCATTGAAGCCGATCTCAAACCCTATGATATCGTTCCGCTGCTGCCGATTATCGAAGGCGCGGGCGGCCTTGCGACGGGCTGGGATGGCAAAGATGCGATCGGCGGCGGCGATGTCATTGCCTCTTCAAATGCCCGCATCCACGAGGAAGTTTTGGCTTTGCTTGCCGGGTGAGTCGGCGCCCAAAGGGCGAGCGTCCGGATTTGAGGGGTAGAATGCCGGGCAGGGCAGAGACCGCCTCTCGATGCGGGGACGTTTTCTGGAGCTTCTTGCGGCTCGGGCTGACGAGTTTTGGCGGCCCCATTGCTCATCTTGGCTATTTTCGCTCTGAGTTTGTTGAGCGCCGCAGATGGCTAAGCGAGGAAGCCTACGCGGAAACGATCGCACTCTGCCAATTCTTGCCCGGTCCGGCGAGCAGCCAGGCCGGAATGATCCTTGGAATGAAGCGGGCAGGCTTGCCTGGCGCCCTAGCTGCTTGGGTTGGCTTTACCGTGCCCTCGGCAATCGCGCTGATAATCTTCGCTTATGGAGTTCGCTCTGTTAGCGCCATAGCCAATGCCGCCTGGCTCCATGGCTTCAGAATCGTCGCGGTGAGTATCGTGGCGCAGGCCGTTTGGAATATGGCGCAAAGCTTCTGTCCCGACCGCGCGCGGGCCAGTCTCGCGGTGGCGGCAATGGTGCTTACACTTGCCCTGCCATCGGCGGCAAGCCAGATCGGCGCCATCGCCCTTGGAGGGATCCTCGGATGGAGATTCATCGCCGCGCCGAGCAGTACGGCGGCGGGAGGGTCCTTGGAGACAAAGATAGGCCGCGTGCCAGCCGCGATCTCGTTGCTATTATTTTTCGGGCTATTAGGGGGACTGCCGCTGGCTGCGGCCGCAACTTCCAGCCATACGATTGAGCTCGTCAGCCGTTTTTACCGCTCTGGTGCTCTTGTCTTTGGCGGCGGCCATGTTGTTTTGCCTCTTTTGCAGCAAGCGGTCGTGCCGCCTGGCTGGCTTAGCAATAGCGTCTTTCTCGCGGGCTATGGCGCGGCACAGGCCATTCCGGGCCCGCTTTTTTCTTTCGCGGCCTATCTGGGGGCGGCGATGAACCGCTCGCCAAACGGCTTTGCAGGCGGCATGCTCTGTCTTATCGCCATCTATCTCCCATCGTTTTTGCTGCTGATCGGTATCTTGCCTTTTTGGCAAAGGCTTCGCCAAGTCAGTGCGATCCAAGCGGCGCTGCGAGGCATCAATGCCGCAGTGGTCGGGATGTTACTCGGTGCGCTTTATGCCCCGGTGTGGATCAATGCCATTTTTAGGCCGGGGGATTTCTGCCTCGCCGTCATCGCATTTCTGCTTCTAATATTCTGGAAAACGCCGCCAGGGCTCGTCGCAGTCTTCGGCGCAATCGGTGCGACGATCTTGGCATACATGCCGCCTTTTTCCAATTGAACCTCGTTTCCGGTCCGTCAGGCGGCGGCCTGAATCAGCAGCTTTAGAGATACATTGTCATCGGCAAGGCGGGCGGGGGATACTTTTATCCGGTCGCCCACGAGGCGCTTGGCGGCCATGAAATCGCCAGGCCGGTTGACCGCGTCCGCGCCGATAAGCTGGCCAGCTTTGAGGTAAAAAACAACAAACGAAGATGTCTGTGTCTCGCCACGAATGACAACATCGTCATGGCCTTCGGAGATGCCAACCATCTGAAGTTTTAGGTCGTATTGATCGGACCAAAACCATGGCACGGATGCTTTCGGAGTTGGCCGGCCCATGATCGCGGCGGCGGCGGCACGTGCCTGGTCGAGAGCGTTCGGAACGGATTCCAAGCGGATTTTCCGCAGCAAGAATCCGTGGTTGGAGTGCATCGCGCAGTCTCCGATCGCATAAATGTCGGGATCGCTCGAGCGGCTTGCGGCATCGACGACGATTCCATCATCGACAATCAATCCAGCGCGTTCAGCAAGTTCCGTATTGGGGACGAGGCCAATCCCGATCAAGACAAAATCAGCGGCAAAAGAAGAACCGTTGCCGCAAAGGACGGCGGCCACCTCGCCATTTTTTCCCGCAAAGGCGCTGACCATTTCGCCTGTCCTGATCGCGACGCCGGCCTTCCGGTGTGTGTCTTCGTAGAACTGCGAGAGCGCTGGAGCCGTCACCCGCGCCAGCACGCGAGGTGCGCTTTCAAGGACCGTGACATCGAGTCCGCGCTTGACCGCGACGGCGGCGGCTTCAAGTCCCACATAACCGCCACCGACGATCACGAGTCGCCGGCCGCTGACCATATGCGGCTGAAGCGCCTCAACATCCGCAATCGTGCGGAGGTAAAAAATATTGCGCAGATTTGCCCCGGGCACCAGCAGGGGCCGGGCGCGGCCGCCGATTGCAAGAATGAGCTTATCATAACCGGCCTCGTTTCCATCATTGAGCAAGAGAGTCTTGTCCCGCCGGCCGATTTCCTCAACACGCACCCCAAGGCGCAACTCGATACGAGCCTTCCCGTAAACGGTGGCGTTTTTGTAAATCAGCGCCTCCCGTCCAACTTCCCCGGCCAAGAAGCCCTTCGATAATGGCGGGCGCATATAGGGGAGGGCGTCTTCTTCGCCGATAAGGGAAACGCGGCCTTCGAAGCCATTCTGCCGCAGCAGCGTTGCGGCTTCCGCGCCGGCCTGGCCGCCGCCGATAATCACGATTTTTGAGGGGGCGTCCATTGTAAAGACCTCCTGGAAAACAGATGGTAATGCAAAGTTTCGTCGATGGGGCGCGCGGCAGGCCTAACATCGCCGTACCGCTAAGCTTGGCGGAGTTTGAGATGTTGAGCGGAAGTTCTTCCCTTGATCAAGATCAAATTACGTAAGCGCGGAGATAAAGAGATTGAGAAGCTCGCGGATCTCTGGGCGAGCAGCTGGCTGGAAGCCATGCCCGCGATTGACTTTGCCGCAAGGCGGCATTGGTTTCTGACGCATATCCAAAGTCTCGAAAAAGCAGGAGCCGCGACGATCTGCGCCGTTGATGGCAAGGATCGGTTGCTCGGCTTTGCCGTCTTTAATGCAAGCACCGCCTATCTCGACCAGCTCGCGGTGGCGCCGGAGGCAAAAGGCGCCGGTATCGCCAGCCTTCTCGTCGGCGAGGCAATCAAATTTTCATGCGGCGCCCTCTATTTGGATGTCAACCAAGACAACCCGCGCGCGCTGCGCTTTTATGAAAAAGAAGGTTTTGAAATCATCGGCGAGGGGGTCAATCCCACCTCGGGTTTGAAAACCTGGCGCTTGCAAAGCTTAAAATTCAAGTAATTCCCCCCGGTTGTTCAACAAGAAAGTCTGCCGGCTCTGAACCGGCGAAGGAGACGCCGGTAACGCCGACTTCCGCCCAATGAATACAAAAGAGCTTTTCATCCAAGCCTCTACGTCTGCTGCGATTTTGCGTACGCGGTGGCCAATGGGATAGCGGCGACGATTAACGTCGCGATAGCTAGCGCTGCCTTCGCGAGGACCGCTGCCCCTCCGGTTAAAAAGATCGCTGCGATGCTGGCGATCGTGATCGCTAGATCTATGAACCCGAGGCCCGAGAAGATGGTCTTCAGGATGTCCTTCAAGGCGCCAGCATTCCATAGTGTCTTGAGAAAGCCGAAGATCGCAGCGAGTTTCTCCTTTAGCGTCGCCCCTTCTCGCTTCAGGACCTCGATAAGGCCTTTGAAAATCGCGCGGAACCCGGGCGTCTGCAGGAGCCTTGTAGCAGCCGGCGCGATCTTGTCGGCACCGGTTGAAGGGACCGGGATCGATGCTAAACTACCGACAAACGCAATAACGGCCAAGATCAGACCCGCTAAGATTAAAGCTTTGTCATTAGACTTATTCTGTGGGTTTTGATTGACTTGGCAGAGGGGCGAGGCGATCAGGAGATTCGTCCCTGTGGCATCCGCTAAGGCAAACGTGTCCCCAACCACACTCAGCCTCGGGAACGCGGCAAAATTGGCGGGAAGGACGAATGTATTCAGATTGGTAACCTCGCGCTCACCTGATTGCAGGAATCCGAACACATTTGCCCCGGCCGCACCCTTGATTGCTTCGATCTCTTGCGCGTTCGGCCGTTGGTTGGACGGCAGTTCTTGAACCAAATCATTGACAACCTTTTCGATGGTCGCCTTGATCGCCGCCCTCTCGTCTTCGCTGATGGACGGTTGCACGAATGGCGGGGCTGTTGGAACCGGCAGAGAAGCGAGTTCCTGGAAATCCGGATCGAGATCGAGCAGGTACTGTTGGATCGTTGGATCGCTTACGATATTTAGAAGCTCCGTTAGCTCGTCTTGAAGCGGTCCTCTGACCAGATAAGCGGGCGGCGATGGCTCACATTCCCATGCATGAACGGGCCTATTACCAAGCAACACCATCGTGCTCGACGATGCACCTAAAGTAAGAAAGGCCCGACGACTGCCGATGCGGCGCTGAGGGATGCTTTCTCTGTCGACCATGGTACCAACCCTCCCTTTTCGTTATAGGCAGATGCCTCGGAAAAGCGGAGCTGAAGGTCAGTTGGATCAAGCTTCGAGCCTATCATAAAAAGTTCACATTGGCGATAGCAGATTGAACGAGCCTCTCAAGCCTGCTCGAGCTCGATGAGCGTGCCGGCGCAATCCTTGGGGTTGAGGAACAGCACGGGCTTGCCGTGGGCGCCAATTTTGGGTTCACCGTCGCCGAGGACGCGAGTTCCTTTGTCCTTGAGCCGTTGGCGGGCAGCGGAAATATCATCCACCTCGAAGCAAAGATGGTGGATGCCGCCATCAGGGTGTTTTTCCAGGAAATTCGCGATGGGCGAATCCTCGCCGAGCGGCTCGATGAGTTCGACCCTCGTATTGGCGAACTCGACAAAAATCACGGTGACACCATGCTCGGGCAGGGCCATGGGCGCGCCGACTTCGGCCCCCAAGGCCTCCCGGTAAAGCGCCGCGGTTGCCCGAGCGTCTCTCACGGCGACAGCGACATGGTTCAATCGTCCTGTCAATCGCTTACTCAGAAAGAACGCTTTCTTGGCAGTGATCCCAGTTCTCTAAACATTCGATCGCGCCGAGGATATTAATCTTTCCGTAGCCCCAGTCCTCATTGGGCGTATCGCCGCTGAACGCGTCCTGCGTTGCGGTTTCTTTAAGAATCCGACGCGCCTGTTCGGAGGTAAGGTTAGGATTTACCTGAAGCATGAGCGCTGCCGCCCCGACAGCGATAGGGGAAGCGCCGCTAGTCGCACCTTGGCGCCCGTACCAGCCACCGCCATCTTGAATGAGATTAAATGTGAAAGTCTCCCAATAGGAGGTAGTACCGTAGGTCGCGAAAATGTTTTCTCCGGGCGCGGTCAGAGCAATCCCCAGACGGCCATCCCGCGTCGGACCGCCCGCGGAATTGGCCCATAGGGCCCCGGGCGTATCGTCCGGCATCACTTGCGAATTGCCGTTGATGTCGATCCAGGTGTTGCGCAGGACGTGTGCGCCCACGGAGGTGGCCGAGGACGTGGAAGCCCAATCCGTCAACCGACCGGGAACAAGGTCACTAGGACCGAACGAATCGACTGCGCCTGAATCGGCATAGATGTCCTATTTGCCACCTGAGCCGGAAAGGCCGCGAATGGTCATTTGTCCAGTGCCGGCATGACCGTTGACGACGATGTTAACAAAATGGTCTCCGCTCGTTGAAGTCACCGGATAGAATTCCGATCCGGGAAAATATTGCGTGACGACGACGGAGCCGTCGCTGCTCTCGGCGTAGGTATAAGGTGGAGCACTTGGCGGGGCAACCGGTCCCACAACAGTTCCGTCACTCAACGACACGGTGATCTGCGCCGGGCTTTTTTGCGGATACCAAATCGCTATTTGCTGCAAGCTTGCATCGGATTTCGTGAAGTTGACGGCTTTATTGGCCGCTTTCGTGTAATAGCCTCCAGCGTGATTGGGGAGCATTCCTTCATCTCCCGACGCGTCAATGTAGACGCGCCCCGGCCGATTCGCGAAGTATTGGTTTATGCTCCGGCTCACAATCGAGGTGCCATCGACGGGCCCCCAGAGCTGCGTCCCGGAGTTGATGAGAGCCACAGCGGGCTTGCCGAGGGCGTTGAGCTTTCCGTCAAGCCACTTCAGCGCCTGACTGATGCAGGCGTTGAACTGGGCCTCTCCCGGAAAGGCCGTGCCGTTGACGGTATAAGGAGGCACGCCCTCTGACACCGCTTTCACAATGATCAGATCGGCACCGGGCGCAAAGCCTTTGTATTTTCCGTTGGCGTAAGCACGGCCGTTGCCAGCCGCTATACCAGCGGTAACGGTGCCATGTCCAACGGCGTCCCGCTCGGGAATAGGCGGACCTCCGGCAAGGGCGGCGTTAATCTGCGCCTCGGTGTATTCTACTGGAGGGGGATTACTCGGATTGCACCAATTCTGGCCGCTCATATCGAGCATATATTTGATGCGGGTCGTGCCGTCCGGCTGAATAAAATCGGGGTTCTGCCATTGGATTCCTCGGTCAATAATCCCGATGACGACGCCCTTTCCGGTGAGACCATACCGAGCCACAACGATGTCGGCCCCGGTCTGTTGAAATGCCAGCGGATCAGCCAGAGATATTCCCGAAAAAAAGCCGATCGTTACAGTTGAAGCAGCGCACACTCGGAAGAGCTGCCCCCTAAGTTTTGCGGCCACAGTGGAAAGCATTGTAAAACCTCCCAAATTTGTGTTCTCTAGTTTTTTACCATCATCATCATTATTATTTTTATCTATAATAAAAGATAGCTCTTAGCTTTTGCATGTTTGTTTTAGGATAGATTAACAGAACTTCCAATTGTTGAAGATTGCTCACAGAGGCTGCCAGGATCATCAAATATGGCTTATTTACGCCAAAATATGGCCAAAAATATGGCATCCATGCGGCAGGATAGTTGTTTTCGTTCCAATGAGGTAGTTTATTTAAAGATATTGAATATATACTAATAATAATATTCTGCAGGCGTTCGCTAACAGTAACATGGCACATTAATTACCTGTTTAACATGTTTATTAGACCTCGATAACCAGCACATGCACGAGAGGCCGCTTGCCCCAGGCGGCGGCGACGGCGGCGCGTACCGCTTTCTCGATGGCGATCGATACGATATCCGCGTCACGTCTTTTTGGGCGCGGCAAGTGATCGAAAGTCTGGAACAAGGCGTCATCGACGATGCGGTCGATGGCCTCTCCATTGCGGGTTCGCGCCGGCATGCCGGCCATCAGCACATCGGGCACGCCGGCAAGGTCGCCCTTCGGCGTAATCGCCAAGGCAATTGTCACGATGCCGCAGACGGCGAGCTTCTGCCGCGTTCTTAGCGTGTCGTCCTCCGCCGGGACAAGACTATCGCCATCCTTGCAAAGCCGGCCGCTTGGCGCCTCGCCTATGATCGATGGCGTCCCTGGCGCAAGCCGCACGATATCGCCATTACGGGCGGCGATGACGTGATGGACACCAAGCGATCTCGCAAAGACGGCGTGCTCGGCGAGATGGATATCCTCGCCATGGGCGGGAATGGCGATCTGAGGTTTGGTCCAGCCATAGAGCTGCGCAACCTCGTCGCGGCGCGGATGCCCGGAAGCATGCACCAGGGCCACGCGGTCGGTTACGACATCGACTCCCATGCGGATCAGCTTATTGATCATGCGGCCAACCTCGCGCTCGTTTCCCGGTATCGTTCGCGAGGAAAAAATTACTTTGTCGCCGGGGTTCAGCGCGACGATGGTATGGTTTCCGTCGGATATGCGGGCGATCGCGGCGCGGCATTCGCCTTGGCTGCCGGTTGCCAAAAGGACGATTTTGTCTCGGGGGAGGTGCGGAAATGCGTCAGGCGGCAAGAACTCACTTACCCCTTCGAGATAACCGCAATCGCGGGCGACGGCGGCGACCCGCTCCATCGCCCGGCCGGCCATGACGACCGAACGCCCAGCAGCGGCGGCTGCCTCGGCAATGGCGCGGATGCGAGCAACATTTGAGGCAAAAGTCGTAACGACAACGCGGCCTGAAGCCTTGCCAATAATATCACGCAGGACCATGGCGACCTCCGCTTCGGAGGGACTTTCGCCTTCACGCAAGATGTTCGTTGAGTCAGAGACGAGGGCAAGGACTCCATCCGCGCCGATGGCGGCCAGGCGCCGCCCGTCTGTTGGCTTTCCAACCCCGGGCGCTGCATCGATTTTCCAATCGCCGGAGTGCAGAATGGTACCGAGGGGAGTTCGAATAGCGAGAGCACAGCTTTCCGGTATCGAATGGGCCATGGCAATGAATTCGATCTCGAAAGGCCCGGCGTGAATTGTGGCTCCTTGTCCGACCGCCTTTATTGTGACTTCCGGTGCTCCCGGTTCCGCAAGCCGTTTAGCCTCGAAAAGCGCGGCGGCAAAGTGTGTCGCATAGAGTGGACACTCAAGCTTCGGCCACAGATCCGTAACGGCGCCGATATGGTCTTCGTGCGCATGGGTGATTATGAGGCCAGCGAGATCCGCCTTAATTTTTTCGGCGAAGCCGATATCGGGAACGGTCAATTCGATACCGGGAAGCTCCGGTCCGGCAAAGCCGATACCGCAATCGACCATCAGCCAGCGCATACGGCCACGCGAGCCATATCCGTAGAGAGCGAGGTTCATCCCGACCTCGCCGAGACCACCAAGGGGCACAAAGACGAGTTCGTCGCTTTCGCCTGGCATCACCCAAACCTTTTTTAGCGCGAGACGCTGTAAGAAGCTCCCGCAGCCGCGCCAATTCCTTGATCTGACGCAATATCTTTTTTGCAGGCGGCATCGAGAAAAACATCACCCGCTTCGATTGTAACGAAATCACCACTTCGCTCGATGACGAGACGCCCGTAGCAATCTATTGTCGAAAATACCCCCTCAACGGAACTCGAAGGACGCGCTACGCGGATCCTTGAACCAACCCCGGCTGCGAGGGTCAGCCATTCGGCACGTATCGATGCGAAACCAGAACCGCCAGCCCACACGTCGAGCCAGCGCGGTATGCTGTCGGATAGCCGCTCGAAAACAAATCGAGGATCAATGGTTTGCCCGCTGACGGCGGTAAGGTCGGTTGTCTCGTAAGGTACATCCGCTGGATGGGCTTGGCAATTAATCCCGATCCCCGCGACGCAAGCAAGGGCGGTAGGCGTCAAACGTGTGCCTTCAAGGAGTATACCCGCAAGCTTAGCCTTTCCGTACAAAATGTCATTCGGCCATTTGATGGCCAGCGGACTGACTCCTGGGACGATTGCTCTCAATGCGTGCAGCACGGCGACGCCGATGACGAACCCAAGCTCCGGCGCCTGTTGCGGGGGCGCTGGATTGATCAAGAGCAGACTCGCATGGAGATTTCCGGGCGGCGACAGCCAGGCGCGGCCATGACGCCCCCGGCCATCCGTCTGCCGGTTCGCAACGACCCATAAGCGGCCTGGGTCACCGGAGCGGGCACGCGTCAAGGCTTCGTCGTTGGTTGAAGTCAGCTCGGCAAACTGAATGAGCCGGAAGCCGCGGCCCCTTGCCGCTTTTGCAAGGTGAAACAGAGTGAAACACCCACGTTAAAACAAACTTTGTGCCGCCGCCGAAGTGGCGTCGATAAATCCACCCGGGTAGGCGAAAAGGAGCAGGATCAGCACGCCACAAGCGGCAAGAACGGCGCGGGGCGCTGCTGCGGGCTTGTCGAACGCGGGGGCTGCTTCATCGAAATACATGATCTTGACAATGCGTAAGTAATAATAGGCGCCAACTGCGCTGGAGAGCACGCCGATAACGGCAAGCCAATAGAGTCCTGCCTGAATCGCTGCGTTGAAGACATACCATTTCGCGAAGAAACCTGCGAGTGGCGGGACTCCGGCGAGAGAAAACATCATCACGGCCAGAAAAAATGCCATGACTCCATCCGTCTTCGCAAGGCCAGAGAGATCGGAGATATTCTCTACGTTAATGCCGCCGACGCGCATCGAGAGAATGCCGGCAAAAGTGCCAAGCGTCATGACAAGATAGATCGCCATATAGGCAATCACGCTGGCGACGCCGGCTTCACCGCCCGCCGCCAGGCCAACGAGTGCAAAGCCGATATGGCCGATCGCCGAATAAGCCATCAGGCGCTTGAAATTAGCTTGCCCAATTGCGGCGAAGGAGCCAAGCACCATCGAAAGGAGCGAGATGAAGATGACGATTTGCCGCCATTGCGGCGCGATCGACGGAAACGCCGTCATGACAACGCGAAGGGTGATCGCGACCGCCGCCATTTTCACGGCGGAAGCGAAGAACGCCGTCACGGGAGCAGGGGCGCCCTCGTAAACGTCAGGCGTCCACATATGGAAGGGGACGGCGGACATTTTGAACGCAAGCCCGGCCATGACGAAGACGAGACCAAAAATCGCAGCAAGCGAAGGCTTGGCATGGAGTACCTCCGCAATCCCCGGGAAAGAAACCGTTCCGGCAAAACCGTAGAGCAGGGAAGCACCATAAAGCAGCATGCCGGAAGAGAGCGCGCCGAGAACAAAATATTTGAGGCCCGCTTCCGTGGCGCGGAGGTTATCGCGATGGAACGCTGCGATCACGTAAAGAGCAAGCGACATCAGCTCGAGGCCGAGATAAAGGGCGATGAGTCCCATGGCCGAGATGAGAACCATCATTCCAAGTGTCGACAAAAGGATGAGGATTGGGAACTCGAATTTATCGATCCTATCGTGAGCGAGAAACTCCTGGCTCATGATTAAGGTAACGAGCGATCCGGCGAGCGTCAGCATTTTCATGAAGCGGCCGAACCCGTCGTCGATAAAAGCGCCATCAAAGACCACCACGCCGGCCGTTTTGCCGGCAAGTAGAATGACGAGAATCGCGACGGCGAGCAAACCAGCGGCGCCTTCAGTCACCAGCGCGTCCGAGTCTTTGCCGCGCAAGGCGCCAACAAGGATAAGGACGAGAATGCCCGCCGCGAGGATGAGCTCTGGCAAGCTATGCGCGAGGGAGGCAGGCAAATGCGACATTTTTTAAAGCCTTTGAATGCTCTTCACGGCAGTAGAGCAGCCGTCTTGGTTACCGCGAGCGCCGAGTTCAAATCCGTAAGAAGGCCGTTGAGGGCCACAGTAGAGGTGTCGATCACGGGGGCTGGAAAGACACCGTAATAGAGGGTGACGAGAACAAGCGGAGCAAATATTGCCGCTTCGCGCCAGGAAAGGTCGCGGATCGATTGAAGAGCAGGCTTGTCGAGAACCCCAAAAATAATTTGGCGGTAAAGATAGAGGGCATAAGCGGCGGAGAGGATAAGGCCGAGGGTGGCGAAAAACCCAACCCAGCTATTGATCCGGAAAGCGCCAAGAAGAGTCAAAAACTCGCCGACGAATCCCGAGGTTCCCGGCAAGCCAACATTGGCAAGCGTGAAGATCATGAATGCGGTCGCATAAAGAGGCATGCGATCGGCGAGGCCGCCATAGGCGGCGATTTCGCGTGTGTGCATACGATCATAGACGACGCCAACACAAAGAAACAAAGCTCCTGAAACGAAGCCATGCGAGATCATTAAGAACACCGCGCCTTGGAGCCCTTGCACCGTCATGCTGAAGAGACCGATCGTGACGAAGCCCATATGGGCAACGGAAGAGTAAGCGATGAGTTTTTTCATATCCTCCTGTACCAGCGCGACAAGCGAAGTGTAGATGATGGCGATGATGGACAAGGCGAAAACAAGCGGCGCGAAATAAGAGGAGGCATCGGGAAACATCGGCAGTGAGAACCTGATGAATCCATACCCCCCAAATTTCAAGAGGACACCAGCGAGGACGACAGAGCCGGCCGTCGGTGCTTCAACATGGGCATCGGGAAGCCAAGTATGCACCGGCCACATCGGCAGCTTCACAGCGAGCGAAGCAAAGAATGCGAGCCACAACCATTTTTGCATCGATTGCGGAAAATGGGTGTGTAGCAAGGTGACGATATCGGTTGTACCGGCAACGCCATACATCGCCATGATGGCGAGCAGCATCAAAACCGAACCCGTAAACGTATAAAGGAAGAACTTAAAGCTCGCGTAGACGCGCCGCTGGCCGCCCCAAACTCCGATGATGAGGAACATGGGAATGAGGCCGCCCTCGAAGAAGAGATAAAATAGGACAAGATCGAGGGCGCAAAAAACACCCGTCATTAACGTCTCGAGAATGAGGAATGCAACAAGGTACTCTTTGACGCGGACCCGGATCGATGACCAAGAGGCGAGAATGCAGAGGGGCATTAAAAATGTTGTTAATAGAAGGAAAGGAAGCGCGATCCCGTCAATGCCCATTTTGTAGACGAGGCCATGGCCAAGCCAGCTTTTTTCCTCGACGAATTGAAAAGCCGAGGAAGTCAAATCGAACTTCGCATAGATGTATACGGAAAGGAGAAAAACAATCACGGTCGTGCCGAAGGCGGCGCGGCGCGCGTTCTCAAGGGTTCTCTCATCCGTACCACGCAAGGCCAGGATAAACGCCGCGCCAACGAGCGGCAGGAAAACGAGGCATGTTAAGATCCCAAAGCCGAACATTAGCGCACTCCCCAGGCCACATACCAGGTGGTCACGGCAGCGAGGCCGATCAGCATGGCATAGGCATAGTGGTAGATGTAGCCGCTCTGCAATTTTACGACGCGTCCAGTGACATCGATGACGCGGGCCGCCACGCCATCGGGGCCGAGCCGGTCGATGATGGCGCCATCGCCGCCTTTCCAGAACAGACGGCCGAGCCAGAACGCCGGGCGGACAAAGATCACGTCGTAGAGCTCGTCAAAATACCATTTGTTGAGGAGAAATTCGTAGAGGGGTTTGAGCGCCCGCGCGAGGAGAGCGGGAAGGGAAGGGACGAGGATATAAAAAAGCACGCTGACTAAAAATCCAAGGGCCATGAGCAGCGTTGGCAGCTGCTTAAATATGCCAGGGACATCCTCCCGCTCCTCGAGGATATGGTTTTCAGGCGAAAGGTAGAGCGCGGATTTCCAAAATTCGCTGGCGCGCTCGCCAATGAAATCAGGCGCGAAAACGACGCCGGCAAAGAGCGCGCCAATGGCAAGGACAGCGAGCGGCAGAAGCATGGAGAGTGGCGACTCATGGGGATCGAGCGCGTGTCCATGGGCATGGCTATCATGCGAATTCGCGGCGATATGAGGATCTTGCGCATGGGCCAGCTCGCCATGCGGCAGCTCATGCGGAAGCGCCGGGGGCGGGGCCTCATGATCTTGCGACGCCGAGTGGTCTCCATCCGATCCATGCCCAACCATCGCCCAACGCGGCGCGCCAAAGAACGTCAGGAAAACGAGCCGCCACGAATAAAAGGATGTCAGCCCGGCAGCCAAAGTTGTCAGCACGAAGCCGTAGAAGGCGCCCGAGCCGCGCGACGCATAGGCGGCCTCGATGATCGCGTCCTTGGAATAATATCCGGCGGTGAATGGAAAACCCGTGAGCGACAGGGTGCCGATGGTCATCATGGCGAAAGTGAAGGGGATCTTCCGCCACAGGCCGCCCATCATGCGCATATCTTGCTCATGATGCATGGCGATGATGACGGACCCCGCGCCAAGAAACAGCAGGGCCTTGAAAAAGGCATGGGTGAAAAGGTGGAAGATGCCGAGGCTATAGCCGCCGACCCCAATGCCGACGAACATATAGCCGAGCTGGGAACAGGTGGAATAGGCGATAACGCGCTTGATGTCGTTTTGGACAAGTCCCACTGTCGCCGCAAAAAAGGCGGTCGTCGCGCCAATCACCGTGACAAAGCCGAGCGCAGCGGGAGCTTGTTCGAAGAGGGGCGATAGCCGGGCGACCATAAATATGCCGGCGGTGACCATGGTCGCCGCGTGGATGAGCGCCGATACCGGGGTTGGACCCTCCATGGCATCGGGGAGCCAAGTATGGAGCAGGAATTGCGCCGACTTGCCCATCGCCCCCATGAAGAGAAGCAAGCAGGTGATGGTGAGAGCGTCCATGTCAAAGCCGAAAACATGGATCGCCTTATCGGCAAGGCTTGGCGCCGCCGCGAAGACTTGGTCGAGGCTCACCGATTGGGTCAGAACGAAAACGAGGAATATGCCAAGCGCAAAGCCGAAATCGCCGATGCGGTTGACAACGAAGGCTTTGATCGCCGCCGCGTTCGCCGATGGTTTATGGTACCAAAAACCGATCAACAAATAGGAGGCGAGGCCGACGCCTTCCCAACCAAAAAACATCTGCACAAGGTTATCGGCCGTCACCAGCATCAGCATGGCGAAGGTGAACAAGGAAAGATAGGAGAAGAAACGCGGCCGCCCATCGTCATCCGCCATGTAACCGATGGAATAAAGATGGACGAGGGAGGAAACCGTCGTGACAACCACCAGCATGACGGCGGTGAGACTATCGATCCTTAGGGACCAATCGACCCAGAGCGTGCCCGAGGTAAACCAATGGCCGATGAGAGAGGTGGTGGCGGGTGCTGTTCCAAGCGCGACTTGAGCAAAGCTGATCCAAGATAGAACGAAGGCGATGAATAGAAAACCGGTCGTCGCGATCTCGGACGCGCGGTCGCCAATCATGCGGCCAAAAGGGCCAGCAATGAGAAAGCCAAGCAAGGGCAGGAAAACCAAGGCTACATACATGCGGAGTGTCAGCCCTTCATCAAGTTGATATCTTCGATGGCGATCGAGCCGCGGTTCCGGTAGTAGGAGACGAGGATCGCAAGCCCGATCGCCGCCTCGGCCGCCGCCACCGTCAGAATGAAAAGAGCAAACACCTGGCCTGTCAGGTCGCCGAGGTAGGCGGAGAACGCGACGAGGTTGATGTTGACCGAAAGCAAAATGAGCTCAATCGACATCAGAACGATGATGATGTTCTTGCGATTAAGGATGATTCCCGCCGCGCCGAGTGTGAATAGGATCGCCGCGACGATGAGAAATTGCGAGAGTGGGATGATCGGCATCTGCTTCCGCGGGTTAGGGTGGCTCGACCTCAAACGGTGTTTAAATTCCCTGCTTTGGGGCAACGCGGCGCAGTTCGACCGCCGTTGCCGGCGTTCTTGCGTTCTGCACCGCGATGTTCTGCCGCTTGACGCCGGTCTTATGCCGCAAGGTCAGCACGATCGCCCCAATCATCGCGGTGAGCAAAATCAGCCCCGCTGCCTGAAAGAGGTAGAGATATTGGGTATAAAGGATCCGCCCCAGCGCCATGGTGTTCGTCATGCCAGGGGGCATAGGTGTCGCTGCATTTTCAAGCGAAATGGGACCGACCGTCCAGGCGCCGACGACAAGGCCGATCTCGATCAGAACCACAAGGCCAAGAGTCGCGCCGATCGGCAAATATTGTAAGACTCCCTGCTTGAGCTCGGCAAAATCAACATCAAGCATCATGACGACAAAGAGGAACAAAACCGCGACCGCTCCGACATAAACGACGACAAGAATCATCGCCAAAAATTCGGCGCCGAGAAGAATGAAAAGGCCGGCCGCGTTGAAGAAAGCGAGGATGAGAAACAGCACCGAGTGAACCGGATTACGGGCCGAAATCACCATAAAGGCCGAAGCGATCATGACGCTCGAGAACAGATAGAAGAAAAAAGCAGCTGCGTTCATTGTTCACTCGCACATCGCTGTCTGGCTGGGCCTCCCGGCCCCTGATCACCTGGCTAACGGTATGGCGCATCAAGCGCCAGATTGCGAGCAATTTCGCGTTCCCAGCGATCGCCATTTTCCAAGAGCCGGTCCTTGTCGTAGTAAAGCTCTTCCCGAGTCTCGACGGCGAACTCGGAATTCGGCCCCTCGACAATGGCGTCGACTGGGCAAGCTTCTTGGCAGAACCCGCAGTAAATGCATTTCACCATGTCGATGTCATAGCGCGTCGTACGGCGCGTGCCATCATTGCGGCGCGGCCCCGCTTCAATTGTGATCGCCTGCGCCGGACAGATAGCCTCGCAGAGTTTGCAGGCGATACACCGCTCCTCGCCATTGGGATAACGGCGCAACGCATGCTCGCCACGGTAACGAGGGGATTGCGGGTTTTTCTCATGCGGATAGTTGATCGTCGGCTTTGGTTTGAAAAAATACCGCATGGACAGAAAAAACGCGCCGATAAATTCGGTGAGGAAGATGCCTCGGGCAGTTTGATCGAGTTTCATGTGATTGCCTTGCCGGATTAGCGTTAGCTCCGATTCATTGCCCCATGGCAGCGCCGAGGCCGGTAAATTGCAAGACCGCGGCGACGACGATAACCATGCCAAGCGAGGTTGGTAAAAAAACTTTCCAGCCAAGCCGCATTAACTGATCATAGCGATATCTTGGGACGAAAGCTTTCACCATCGCAAACATGAAAAAAACGAAGCAAACCTTCAGAATGAACCATACGGCGCCGGGAACGGCGATAAAAGGCCAAAACGGCAAAGGAGACAGCCAGCCGCCGAGGAATAGGATCGTCGTCAGCGCGCACATAGTGATGATCGCCACATATTCGGAGAGCATGAAGAGCATGTATGGCGTTGAAGAATATTCGACCATGAAACCGGCGACGAGCTCTGACTCCGCTTCGACGAGATCGAAGGGCGGGCGGTTGGTCTCCGCCAGCGCCGAGACGAAAAAAATAACGAACATCGGAAGGAGTGGCAGCCAGTACCAGCCGAGCGCGCCAAATCGAGTATCCTGAGCAAGCACGATATCGCCAAGATTAAGCGAGCCGGCGCATAAAAGCACGGTGATGAAGACAAAACCGATCGAAACCTCATAGGAGATCATTTGCGCGGCTGAACGCAACGCGGAAAGAAAAGGATATTTGGAGTTCGACGCCCAGCCTCCCATGATGATGCCGTACACACTGAGCGACGAGATTGCGTAAAGATAAAGGATACCAACATTGATATTGGCGACCGCCCACCCTTCATCGATAGGGATGACCGCCCAGGCAGAAAGTGCAAGCAGCCCCATGATAAAGGGGGCGAGGAGAAACACGCCCTTATTGGCGCCATCGGGAATGACCGGCTCCTTGAAGACGAACTTCAGCATGTCGGCGAAGCTTTGCCAAAGTCCGTAGGGGCCGACGACATTCGGGCCGCGCCGCAGCTGCACGGCCGCCCAAATCTTGCGGTCCGCGTAAAGGACATAGGCAATGAAGATAAGGAGGATGACGAGCAGCGCGATGCTCTTGATCAGCGTCACCAACAAGGGCCAGTCTGTGGCAAAAGAGCTCATTTCTTACTCCGCGGCTTCGCGTGCGAAACCTTGCGCAATTGCCGAGCATTCCGCCATCACGGCCGAGGCGCGAGCGATCGGATTGGTCAGATAAAAATCACTCACCGCCGAGGCGAAGGGATCGTTCGAGAAGGGCGCCTCAACCGCAGCAAGGCGTTCAACGTCTGCGAACGGCGCTCTAGCAATCTCATCAGTTTCGGCAAAATGCGGATGGGCCGCAACGAGTGCAGCGCGCAAGGCGCGCAAGGAATCGAACGGCAATTGATGGCCAAGCACGGCGGAAAGCGCGCGCAAAATGGCCCAGTCTTCGCGGGCCGCGCCGGGCGGGAAGCTGGCGCGGTCCGCCAGCTGCACGCGGCCCTCGGTATTGACATAGAGGCCTTGTTTTTCCGTATAGGCCGCGCCCGGCAAAATGACATCGGCCCGCGCCGCGCCGCGATCGCCATGCGTGCCTTGATAGATGACGAAAGCCCCAGGCTCGACCAGGATTTCATCCGCTCCGAGAAGAAAGAGGACATCGAGCGCTCCGCGCCTCGCCATTGCCGGCGCGTCAAGCCCGCCTGAGGCGGGAACAAATCCAATATCGAGCCCGCCAACCCGCGCCGCGGCGGTGTGGAGAACCGCAAAGCCATTCCAGCTATCGGTCACAGCGCCAAGGTTTTGTGCCGCCTTCGCGGCAAGGCCCAGGACCGCCAATCCATCAGGTCGCGCAATCGCGCCCTGGCCAGCGAGGATGATCGGCTTCTTCGTCTCGAACGGCCGCTGACCGGAGGCGGTGGCAAGTGAGTAGGGGCCGGTCCCCAAATAGGTGTAGTGGTAAGTCAAATCCGTCTTCGCGCCGATCAGGGCAATTGGGAAACCGCCTTGCAGCCAGCGCCGCCGGATGCGCGCATTGAGGACCGGCGCCTCTTTGCGGGGATTGGAGCCGACGATGAGGAGGCTATCCGCTTGGTCGATGCCGGCGATTGCCGGATTGAAAATATAGCTTGCCCGGCCGAGCGCCGGATCAAGCTTGGCTCCATCCTGACGGCAGTCGATTGAGGTCACGCCGAGGCTCTGCATCAGCAGCTTGAGCGCGAGCATTTCCTCGGCGGCGCAAAGATCGCCGGCAATCGCGCCGATCCGCGCGGGCGGGGTGTCCTTGATCCTCGCGGCAATGGCTTGAAAAGCCTCCTGCCAAGAGGCTTCCCGCAAGCGGCCTTTTTCCCGGATGAAGGGGCGGTCAAGGCGCCTTGTTTTCAGACCATCGACGATCTGCCGTGTCTTGTCCGAAATCCATTCCTCATTGATGGCCTCGTTGACGCGCGGTAGGATCCGCATCACCTCGCGGCCGCGCGTATCGACGCGGATCGCCGCGCCTTGCGCGTCCATCACATCGATTGAGTCCGTTTTGACAAGCTCCCAAGGCCGCGCCTTGAAGGAATAGGGCTTTGGCAGAAGCGCGCCGACCGGACAAAGATCGGCGATATTGCCCTGCAGCTCGGAGCGCATGGCGGTCTCGAGATAGGTCGTGATCTCCATATCCTCGCCGCGCCCGATGGCGCCCATGTCGCCGGTGCCGGCGACTTCCGCCGTAAATCTTACGCAGCGCGTGCAGTGGATGCAGCGGTTCATCGCCGTGCGGACGAGCGGCCCGATGTACTTATCCTCGACCGCTCGCTTGTTTTCGACGAAACGGGAGGAATCAACGCCGAAGGCCATCGCCTGGTCTTGCAAGTCGCACTCCCCGCCCTGATCGCAGATTGGGCAATCGAGAGGGTGATTGATGAGCAAGAACTCCATGACGGCTTCGCGCGCCTTCTTGACCATCGGTGATTTGGTCAGAACAACCGGCGGTTCGCCGTTTGGTCCTGGGCGCAAGTCCTTGACCGCGACGGCGCAGGAGGCGGAGGGTTTTGGTGGCCCCCCTTTCACCTCGACGAGGCACATGCGGCAATTGCCGGCGATCGAGAGCCGCTCGTGAAAGCAAAAGCGCGGAATTTCCACCCCGGCCTCCTCGCAAGCCTGCAGAAGGGTGTACTCCGGCGGAACGTCGACCTCGACATCGTCAACGATAAGCTTGCTCATGCCTATCCCTCAGCGGCGCCTGTTCGGCCAGGTAAAGCCGCGCTTCGCTACTTTCATAACTACTCCGCCGCAACGCCAAAATCGGTGATGGGCTCGGAATGTGGATTGGCGGCGTATTGATCGATGCGCCGTTCAATCTCGTGGCGGAAATGCCGGATGAGACCCTGAACCGGCCAGGCCGCCGCGTCGCCGAGGGCGCAGATCGTATGGCCCTCGATTTGGGTCGTCACTTCAAGCAGCATATCGATCTCGCGCTTATGGGCGCGCCCCTCGGCCATGCGGGAGACGACCCGCCACAGCCATCCGGTTCCTTCGCGGCAGGGCGTGCACTGGCCGCAGCTCTCATGCTTGTAGAAATAGCTAAACCGCGCGATCGCCCGCACGATATCGGTCGATTTGTCCATGACGATGACGGCCGCCGTGCCGAGGGCGGATTTCAGATCGCGCAGGCTGTCGAAGTCCATCGGGGCATCGATGATTTGATGCGCCGGAACACATGGCACCGACGAGCCGCCCGGGACGACGGCAAGAAGATTGTCGAAGCCGCCGCGCACGCCTCCGCAATGGCGCTCGATCAGCTCGCGGAAGGGGATCGACATCGCTTCTTCCACATTGCACGGCTTGTTGACATGACCCGAGATACAAAAAAGTTTTGTCCCCGAATTATTCTTGGCGCCAAAACTCGCAAACCACGCCGCGCCGCGGCGCAAAATCGCGGGCGCGCAGGCAATCGACTCGACATTGTTCACGGTCGTCGGATTGCCATAGAGCCCGACATTAGCGGGGAAGGGGGGTTTTAATCGCGGCATCCCTTTCTTGCCCTCGAGGGACTCGAGGAGAGCGGTCTCTTCGCCACAAATATAGGCGCCGGCACCATGATGAACGTAAATATCGAAAGGCCAGCCGTGAACATTGTTTTGGCCAATGAGCTTTGCCTCATAGGCTTCGGCGATCGCCGCCTCGAGCCGCTGGCCTTCGAGGATGAACTCGCCGCGAATATAGATATAGCAAACATGCGCCCGCATGGCGAAGCAGGCGAGGAAACAGCCTTCGATCAGGATCTGCGGGTCATTGCGCATGATTTCCCGGTCCTTGCAGGTACCGGGTTCCGACTCATCCGCGTTCACGACAAGGAAAGACGGGCGCACCGGGTCGGGCTTTGGCATGAAGGACCATTTGAGGCCCGTCGGGAAGCCCGCGCCGCCCCGCCCGCGCAGGCCCGACGCCTTCATCTCATTGATGATCCATTCGTGGTGCTTCTCGATGATTTTCTTTGTATTGTCCCAAGCGCCACGCGCCAGAGCACCCTTGAGGCGCCAGTCGCCAAAGCCGTAAAGATTGGTGAAGATGCGATCTTTGTCTTCGAGCATCTTGGCTAGCCTTGCGATTCGTGGGGACCGAGCACGCTAAGAGGGCCTGAGCGGCCATCGGCGCCATAAAGCGACGTGAGACTCGTCAGCTGTCCGGCCGGTTCCGAGGTCACGCGGCCTTGCTGCGAGCCTTTCTTCACCTCGCGGCCAGCGGCGAGATCATCGAGCAGTTTTTCGAAATTTTCGGGTGTGAGATCCTCGTAAAAATCCTCGTTGATCTGCACCATGGGGGCATTACAGCAGGCGCCAAGGCACTCGACTTCCGTCCATGAGAACATTCCATCCGCGGTCACTTGGCCTTGCTCGCCGATCCGCCTGCCAAGAATAGACTTGATCGCATCGGAACCAGTCAGCATGCAAGGCGTCGTGCCGCACATTTGGATGTAGAATTTGCCGACTGGGCTTAAATTGAACATCGTATAGAACGTCGCGATTTCGAGCACGCGGATGAAGGGCATGCCAAGTTTTTGCGCCACCACCTCGATCGCCGGCCTTGGCAGCCAATAATCATGCTGTTTTTGTGCCAGCCACAACAAAGCGATCACCGCCGACGCTTGGCGGCCCTGGGGATATTTCTTCAAGATCTCTTCGCATCTCTCCTCGTTTTCGGGAGTGAACGCGAAGGAGTCTGGTTGATTTTCAGCAAGACGACGAACGGACATGGGTTAGCTCGTGAAAAGCAAGACGGTATTTCGGCTCGTGCGGCTGTGCATTAACGGTCAACCTCGCCAAAGACAATGTCAAGAGAGCCCAAGATAGCGCTGACATCGGCAAGCATAGATTTGCGGCAGAGGAAATCCATAGCGGCAAGATGAGCAAATCCTGGTGCCCTGATCTTGCAGCGATAGGGCTTGTCTGTGCCGTCCGAGACGAGGTAAACGCCAAATTCTCCCTTCGGCGCCTCCACCGCGCAGTAAACCTCGCCGGCCGGAACGTGAAAGCCCTCGGTATAGAGCTTGAAGTGATGGATGAGCGCTTCCATCGAACGCTTCATCTCGGAGCGGGTTGGCGGCACCACTTTGCCGTCCCGCGCCGCCACAGGACCCTTGCCATCGGCGGATGACAATTTCTCGACGCATTGCTTCATAATGCTGACGGATTGGCGCATCTCCTCCATGCGGATGACTTGGCGATCATAATTGTCGCCATGCCGTCCGACGGGAATGTCGAAATCCATTTCTTCGTAGCATTCATAGGGCTGGGCCTTGCGCAAATCCCAGGGCGCTCCGGAGGCGCGAACCATGACCCCCGAAAAGCCCCGTTTCCAGCACTCGTCGAGAGTGACGACACCAATGTCGACGTTGCGCTGCTTGAAGATGCGGTTCTCGATGAAAAGGGCTTGCAGATCATCGCACACCTTAAGGAAGGGGTCGCACCAAGCCGCGATATCGTCGATGAGCTGCGGCGGGACATCCATGTGGACGCCACCTGGCCGGAAATAATTGGCATGAAGACGGGCGCCCGAGGCGCGCTCATAGAAGACCATTAGCTTCTCGCGCTCCTCAAAACCCCACAGCGGGGGCGTCAGGGCGCCGACATCCAATGCTTGCGTCGTGAGACACAGCAGATGGGAGAGGATTCTGCCGATTTCGCAGAAGAGGACGCGCAGAAGCTGGCCTCGGCGTGGCACCGGAAGGCCAAGCAGTTTTTCAATGGTCAGGCAAAAGGCATGTTCTTGGTTCATTGGCGCGACATAGTCGAGCCGGTCGAAATACGGCACGTTTTGAAGATAAGTGCGCGCCTCCATCAGCTTTTCAGTGCCCCGGTGGAGGAGGCCGATATGCGGATCGACGCGTTCGACGACCTCGCCATCGAGTTCGAGCACGAGCCGCAAAACTCCGTGCGCGGCGGGATGCTGCGGACCGAAATTGATGCTGAAGTTGCGAAGCGCGCTCTCTACCATTTATAGTCCGCCAACTTTCTCGCCCGCGACAAGGCCCGCTGCTTTCGCCTTGGCCGCTACTTTCTCATCGAATCTGTCCCACGCGACAATCATGCGTTGATGGCGCCCTTGGCCAATGAGGTCAACGCCATCGTGACCAGATACCTGGAAAGTGATCCGCCATCCTTCCACAGCGATGCATTCGGCATCGACCGTCACAGTCAAGCCAGGCGGCGTCGGCGCCACATGGTCGATAGAAATAAAAATGCCAAGACTGCCTTCGCCCGCGTCGAGATGATCCTTCAATACTTCCATGCATGCACATTCGAACAGCCCCACCATAAAACCGGTGGCGAAAACTTTGGGCATCGCGCGGAAATCGTCAAACTCAGGATAAAGGAAAGGGACCGTCTTATTTTCCGGGACCTGGAAAATGAGCCGCTGCTTAAGTCCCGGCTTTAGGCTTGCCCTCATTCTTTTGAATTCCCATCGAGCGACGCCTTCTCGTCACCTGGCAGGGCATAGTCGATCGCGCCTTCCCAGGGCGACAGAAAATCGAACTGGCGAAATTCTTGAGTGAGCTGAACCGGTCCATAGACAACCCTCTTCTGCTGGTCGTCATAGCGCACTTCGACGTAGCCGGTCATCGGAAAGTCCTTCCGCAGCGGATGGCCATCGAAGCCGTAATCTGTCAAGATCCGCCGCAAATCCGGGTGGCCGGCAAACATGATTCCGAAAAGGTCATAAGTCTCGCGCTCATACCAATCAGCGCCAGGATAAAGGCTGGTCAATGACGGCACGGGAGTCGTTCCGTCTGTCTCCACCTTGATCCTGATGCGGCGATTATGCTTGGGAGAGAGAAGGTGGGTGACGACATCGAAGCGCTTGGGGCGTGCCGGATAATCGACAGCGGTAAGGTCGATGAAGCACGCATAAAGATGGGCTGGATCATCCCTTAAATAAGTAATTGTCTCAATGAGGCGATCGGCATCGACCGTAAGGGTCAGCTCATCGTAACCCGAGGAGACGCGGCTCACCGCTCCGGGTAGCGCGGCTGCGATTGCCTCGCCAGTCTGTTTAAGGCCGGTGTCCATCTCACTTGCCATTCAAAGTTCGCGGGCTTTCCAAAAGAGCGCTGGCGGCCGCGGCAGCGCGCTCAGCGCTCGATCGTGCCAGTCCGCCGTATCTTCTTCTGCAGTAGCAAAACGCCGTAGAGAAGCGCCTCCGCCGAGGGTGGGCACCCTGGCACGTAAATGTCGACAGGCACAATACGGTCGCACCCCCGGACGACAGAGTAAGAATAGTGGTAGTAACCGCCGCCGTTGGCGCAGGACCCCATGGAGATGACATAGCGCGGCTCAGGCATTTGGTCGTAAACCTTACGCAGCGCCGGCGCCATCTTATTGGTGAGCGTACCGGCGACGATCATTACATCCGATTGGCGCGGCGAGCCGCGCGGCGCGAAGCCAAACCGCTCGCAATCGTAGCGAGGCATTGACATCTGCATCATCTCGACAGCGCAGCACGCGAGCCCGAACGTCATCCACATGAGCGAGCCGGTGCGCGCCCAATTGATGAGCTCGTCCGCCGTCGTAACGAGGAAGCCCTTATCCGCGATCTCGTCGTTTAGTGACAGAAAGTAAGGATCGGATGCCTTGACCGCGGCATCCCGCGGCAGAGTCAATCCCATTCAAGTGCCCCTTTCTTCCACTCGTAAATAAAGCCGATAGTCAGCACGGCGAGGAAAATCATCATCGACCAGAAGCCGAAAACACCGACCTCGCGGAATGCGATCGCCCAGGGAAATAAAAATGCGACCTCGAGGTCAAAGATGATGAAGAGCAAAGACACGAGATAAAAACGCACATCAAATCGCATCCGCGCGTCATCGAAGGCGTTGAAGCCGCACTCGTACGCGGACAACTTTTCTGGGTCTGGGGCCTTAAAGGCGGCGGCAAAGGGCGCCAAGATTAAGGCTCCAGAAATCACAGCGGCAACCGCCATGAAGATCACAAGGGGCAGATATTGCTCAAAAAGATCAGGCATAGGTCGGTCTCAAGCGTGAAAGGTCAGTAACGGTTGGCGGCTGAGACAGAGCGCAACCCACGACAATTTGTTAGGGGGATCCGTACCGCAGCGCAGCGGACTGCGCAAGAGCATTGCGGACGCGATCTTCCGAGACCCGTCTAGTAAACTGGGCCTTCGGATAAGAGGGCGCAAGGCCGCGCGCCAGACGGCCGGGGATCTGAAGGTATTTTAACGCTCGTTCCCGGTCGTACCGACCGACGAGACGAGATCGCCGTCATGCCATTCGAGTTTTCCCGCGAGTTTTAGGGCGAGCAAAGCCGTGCGTACCTGTCGCGCTGAGACTTGAAGCAAGCGGGCAAGCTCATCGACCGCGACAGGAGCTGGACTTAAGAGGTCGAGCAGGCACTTCTCGATGTCTTCGAGAGAATGTCTTGCGAGCTTGAGCGAGGCTTCGATCTCTGGCTCTTCAACTTCGGGCCCAAAAATCTCATCGGCTCGGGTAGCGGCGGGAACCCCGAGAGGCGGGTCAGCGCCTTCCACGAAGTCAAGCTCATCCCAAAAAGGCGGGTAAGCGGCAGCCGCCGGGTTTCGCTCGAAGAAACCGGGCTCCGTCTGAGATAGATCCTGCTCGGCAAGGAAGCTCGTGATATCCTCGGGCTTCGTGCACAAGCTTGCCCCGTCGCGCAGCAAATCATTGGTGCCTTCAGCGCGCGGATCGAGGGGTGAACCTGGTACTGCGAAGATTTCGCGGCCGGCTTCGGCGGCAAACCTCGCGGTAATGAGCGAGCCGGAACGGCGCGCCGCCTCAACGACGACGACCGCCCGGCTCAAACCCGCGACGATGCGGTTGCGGCGCGGAAAATCGCGGCCCCGCGCTTCCCAGCCATACGGCATTTCGCTGATGATGGCGCCATTTGCTACGATACGTTCGACCAAGGCTTGGTGTTCGGACGGGTATATCTTGCCCAAGCCGCCGGCAAGCACGGCGATCGTGCCGCTCTCGATCGTTGCCTCATGGGCGCGCCCGTCGATACCGCGGGCAAGGCCGGACACGATCACATGCCCAGCCCGGGCAATGCCTCGTGCGAGCTGTGCCGCGAAGGAAAGACCGGCCGCCGAGGCGTTGCGGGCACCCACAATTGCGACGAGAGAGCGTTTCAAACTCGAAAGATTGCCACGGACCGCAATGACGGGTGGCGCGGAGGCGGTGTGCCGCAAAAGAGGGGGATAATCCGGCTCGCAAATAGCGAGGAAACGGCCCCCCACGCTTTGGATTAACGACATCTCGTGCTCGATTTCCTCTCTCGGCGGGATGCGGATGGAGCGGGCTGATTTCGCTTTTGCAATCAGACCGGGCAGAGCCGCCAGCGCCGCGCCAGCGCTGCCATAGCGGCGAAGCAGCGACTCAAATGTGCGCGGGCCGACATTATCGCAGCGCAAGAGTCGCAGCCAATTCAAGCGCTCGGCCTCGCTGAGGGGGACGAGCTCCGCCTGCGCGGATAAGCCGTCAGCGATCGGCTTTGCCAATGCGCGACTCCGTACCAGCGAAAAGGCGAGAGATGTTGCCCTGGTGCTTTGCCCACAAAAGAAGCGTCATGAGGGCAAAGATTGCCGCGGCTCGAGGCTCGCCCATCGCCAGAAGCAGAGGCGGAGAGCAGGCGCTCGCCAGCAAGGCGGCGGCGGAGGAGAAGCGCGTTACATAGGCGGTGGCGAGCCAAATCGCCATGAAGCCAATCCCCACCGGCCAGGCGATGGCAAGCAGGCAGCCAAGGAATGTGGCGACGCCCTTACCGCCGCGAAAGCCAATCCATATCGGGAATAAATGGCCGAGGAAGGCGCCAAGGGCGGCAAATATTTCTGGGCTGCCGGGCGAAATGCTGGCCGTAGCTAAAACGGCCGCCGTGCCCTTTATAGCATCAAGCGCAAGAGTGAGTGCCGCCAGATCCTTGCGCCCAGTGCGCAGCACATTAGTGGCCCCAATATTTCCCGAACCAATCGCCCGCAGATCGGTTGTCCCGGCAAGCCTCGTGAGGATCAGGCCAAAAGGGATCGAGCCGCAAAGGTAGCCGAACAACAACGCCAAGGTATTGGGGACCACCAGAAAATTCCGCGCCTCAAACTTTTGGCGAATAGCCATAGTCTTCCGGCGGCGGACAGGCAACCAGGCGTGGTTGAATTTTGGTTGCCCTACCTCACGCGCAGCGCGGTCCCTCGGCGAACTGGGACGCGCAGTGATGCAAAACCCCTTGACCCGCGAAAAAACCGGCCCTACCTAGGCTGTGGGACACCTTTCCCCAACGAAAGGCGCCCATCTGCAAGGATGGTTTATGATGATTTTATCGCCTCCCCTCATACGCCCGTCGCGGCCTAATTTTTCGTGCGGACCCTGCGCAAAGCACCCATCTTGGAAGCTGGAAAATCTTTCGGCCGCGCCGTTCGGCCGCTCGCACCGGTCCAAGGCGGGAAAAACCAAACTCAAGGAAGCGATCGAACTCACCCGCGAAGTTCTGCGGGTGCCTCAAGATTACCGGATCGCCATTGTCCCGGGCTCCGATACGGGCGCCGTCGAGGCCGCTCTTTGGTCTTTGCTCGGCGCGCGCGGCGTCGATGTTTTCGCTTGGGAATCGTTTAGCGAAGGCTGGGTCAACGACATCCTCGATCAGTTAAAGCTGAAGAACGCGCGCGCTTTCGTTGCCAGGTACGGCGAGATCCCAGACCTTAATGCCGCTGACTTCGACAACGATATTGTCTTTGCCTGGAACGGGACGACCTCCGGCGTGCGGGTTCCAAGCGGTGATTGGATCGCGGCTGAGCGCAAGGGTCTGACGATTTGCGACGCGACATCTGCCGCCTTTTCCCAGGATCTCGATTGGCAAAAACTCGATGCGACGACGTTTTCTTGGCAAAAAGCGCTCGGCGGCGAGGCCGCTCATGGCATGCTCATCCTTTCCCCTCGGGCCGTTGAGCGCCTCGAGACTTACTCGCCCGCGTGGCCAATCCCAAAACTCTTCCGTTTGACTCACGGCAGCCGTCTGAACGAGGCGATTTTTCAAGGCGAGACCATCAACACGCCTTCGCTTTTGTGCGTCGAAGACTACATCGATGCTCTCAAATGGGCGAAGTCTATTGGGGGGCTCGATGCCTTGATCGGGCGCGCCAACGCCAACTCCGCGGCCTTGAGCGATTGGATCGAAAGGACGCCTTGGGTCGATTTTCTTGCTGTTGATCGCAAAATCCGCTCGAATACCAGCGTCTGCATGAAAATCGTTGACCCTGCCGTCGCTATGCTGCCGCAAGCGAGCCAGGCTGCCTTTGCAAAGTCGATCGAAAATTTGCTCGAACAAGAAAAAGCTGCCTTCGACATTGGCGCTTATCGTGACGCTCCGCCGGGGTTACGCGTTTGGTGCGGCGCCACCATCGAGACGCGCGATATCGAAGCGCTGACGCCGTGGCTTGACTTTGCATTTGCCAAGGCCAGGGCCGAGCTTGCGAAAGCCGCCTGAAGCCAGGCGCCGGTGAACCGAGGGGCTGCGCCGTCTCCCATGAGCAGACTACTCAACTTGCGCGTCATTCAAGAGGAAACGCCTTGGCGCCGCGTGTCTTGATTTCTGACGCCTTATCGCGGGCTGCTCTCGCAATCTTCGAGGATCGAGGTGTCGAGACCGAGTTCCAGCCGGATCTGGGCAAGAACAAGGAAGAACTTGCTCATATCATCGGCCAATTCGATGGCCTTGCGATCAGGTCCACGACCAGGGTAACGGCGAAGCTTCTCGAAACAGCTGCGCGGCTCAAAGTGGTTGGCCGCGCTGGCATTGGCGTCGATAATGTCGATGTTCCGGCGGCGACCGCGCGCGGCATCATCGTGATGAACACCCCTTTCGGGAATTCCATCACGACCGCCGAGCATACGATCGCCATGCTGCTGGCGCTTGCCAGGCAAATACCGCAGGCGAATGCCTCAACTCAGGCCGGAAAATGGGAGAAAAATAAGTTTCTTGGCGTCGAGATTACAGGCAAAGTTTTGGGCCTCATCGGTTGCGGGAATATTGGCTCCATCGTTGCCGAGCGCGCGGCTGGGCTCCACATGAGGGTCATCGCCTACGATCCTTATCTCTCCTCCGATCGCGCCACCGATCTTGGCGTTGAAAAAGTCTCTCTCGAGAGCCTGCTTTCTCGGGCCGATTTTATCTCGCTTCATACGCCGTTGACGGCGCAGACCAAAAAGATTCTTTCAGCCGAAAGCCTTGCGAGGGCGAAAGCGGGGGCGCGCATCATCAATTGCGCGCGCGGCGGGCTGGTCGATGAGGCGGCGCTGCGCGCGAAGCTTGACGAGGGTCACATCGCCGGGGCGGCTATTGATGTCTTCCTCGATGAACCGGCCACCAATAGCCCACTTTTTGGCCATCCCAATGTCATTTGCACGCCGCATCTCGGCGCCTCGACGAGTGAAGCGCAGGAGAAAGTGGCGCTGCAAATCGCCGAGCAGATGGCGGATTATTTAACACGAGGGGCGATTTCGAATGCCGTCAATTTTCCCTCGATCACGGCCGAGGAAGCGCCGAAGCTGACGCCTTTTATTACGCTTGCCGATAAGATCGGGTCTTTCGCTGGGCAGCTTATCGGGAGCGGCATCCGGCGGGCGGCGATTACCTATGAGGGCGAAGTCGCGGCGCTTAAAACGAAAGCCCTAACGGCTTCGGCGATCGCCGGCCTTCTCCGGCCTCAGCTCTGCGACATCAACATCGTATCGGCGCCGGGAATTGCCAAGGAGCGTGGAATTGTGGTCGATGAAGTTATCCGGGCGGCCGAGCTGGATTACGTATCGCTCATCACGCTTTCGGTAGTTACCGAAACGGCAGAACACACGATTTCCGGAACCATCTTTCACGATGGGAAACCGCGTATTATCAAGATCAATGCGATCGATGTTGATGCCGTCGTTGCCCCCACGATGATTTACGTGAGCAACGAGGATAAGCCGGGCTTTATCGGGCGCTTTGCGAGCCTGCTCGGCAACGCTTCCATCAATATCGCGACTTTTGCCCTCGGCCGCGACCAGAAGGGAGGATCGGCGGTTGCTCTGGTCGAGGTCGATGGCGCTGTTCCCGAAGCTTTGCTCAAAAAAATCGAGCTGCTACCAGGGGTAAAGCAGGCGAAGGCGTTGAGTTTTTAAGCGCGGCCTCGTTTGTGATCTAATATAAGTTCTGTACCGACATATGCGTCTGATATTTACGCAGTTTAACTGGTTGATCCGGTGTGGCTTTGATCGCTAGATGGCACGGTTTTTGGTGATTAATTGGCACGGATGGTAAGGCGGCGCTGTCGTGTGCGCCTGCTGCTAAAGTAAGGCGTCGGCCGTCCGCAGTTGTTGAACAAAAAACTGCGCTGGCTTGGAACCGTCTTCAGACAAGTCCGAAAGAATTTTGTCGAGTTCAGCGGCAGCTTCCTTCTCCGTTTCGGACGAACGTTTTAAGACGAGGAATCGATAGCCACGGTTCATGAGAGCTCCCACGCGATTTTCAGCATCAACATTGGCCTTTTCGGCAAGGTCGAAAGAAGTCAAGGCCGCTTGGTGGTCCTGCGCGGAAAATTGCAGCGCGCCGATCAACCAGTGCCCCTTCGCCAGTTGCTCAAGGCTAGGGCCAAGTTCTTGGACGATTGTCAACGAAGTCTCCGCCAAAGCGAGGCCTTCTTTCACATGCTGAGTCGTCAGGACAATACCCTCATCGCCCCATCCCGGCCAGCAATTCGCGGCGACGTTGTTGGCGAGCACTTGTACGGCTAATTTCAAGCGGCGATCCAGCTCTTTATCCGCGAAGCTCCCCGTGTCGACGTTTCTGAGGCCGATGTGCACACCGGCCTTTCCGCAAACGAGCATCGCGTCGGGGTTCTTCTGACAATTGTAGAGCCAAGCGGCCAACTCCCCGTGGAAATTGACCGTCGCTACTCGATCCGCCGTATCGATCAGCTCTTCCAAAGCAGCCCTCAACTCCCCGCGCTCTACAAGCTCTTTTGCCCGGCCGAGGCGTGCGCCCTTCTCGGTCGAGGTGCTATTTTCCGTCATCTCGTTCCCCATCTGTGATCATTGTTGTCTAAACAATTTTTCACTATTTCGAAGCTGAGGCGTCGCGCAAGGAATTTCATCCGGAGCTTAAAAACGTAAACGGAATATAAAAACTAACGAAAAATAAACACAGATTAAAAAATGCGAATAAACGGCGCTGCTGTGTCTAAACATTTTCTTCATTGTCAAAGTAATAATCCGCCTAGATTAGTGATTTAATTTATTACTTAAACCAGTTTTCATCTATTTCTTGTATTAGCACGGAGCAAGGCTGGCATAAGTCTTATTGTCAATAATTTGATTCGGGAATTAGAGGTTTTGATTATGGAAGCGTTGAAAATCGGCGGCGCTCAGCAGGCCCGCCCAGCCCGGCCCGCCGTTCGGCCGGTTTATCTTGAAGCCCTCACGCTCGTTGAGCGGTTGCACCGCCGCCTTCTTGATGTCATCAAGGACGAGTTCGATCGCCGCGGCCGCAGCGATGTCAACGCGGTGCAAGCCTTATTGCTTTATAACATTGCTGATAAGGAGCTGACCGCTGGCGAATTGCGCACACGAGGGTATTATCTGGGTTCCAACGTTTCTTACAATGTCAAGAAGCTTGTCGAGACCGGATATCTGCACCATGCGCGCTCCCGAATCGACCGGCGCGCCGTGCGCATTAGCCTGACCGATAAGGGCCGCGACATCCATCACGTCGTTTCCGGTCTTTATGACAAACACGTTGCGACGGTCGAGCAAATCGGCGGCATCAGTACGGAGGAGTTCGCCAAGCTCAATCAGGCGTTGGCCAGGCTCGAGCGATTCTGGACCGACCAGATCAGATATCGACTGTGATTCGGCTTTCCCCTCCAGCCAGAATTGCCGGGCTGGATCATGAGGTGGCTGATAACTGAGATTATTTTGAGCCGCTGCCACAAATTTGCCGTCCTGTTTAGGCCATTTCAGCCAAAACGAGTAAACTTTGGCGAAATCGCGAATCGTTAATTTCCGGCATTTTACAAGCATTGGATCGCGACTGGTTGTCCTTACAGGTGTACCGTTGCTTCTCTACAGAGCTCGCCTCGAGAGGTAGATGGAGCCAGTGATCATCCAATTCACGGAAATTAGTCCCGCCGAACGCCAGTGTGCCAGTTTTGGTACGCCTAGCAATCGTCGTGCGCATTGCCACACCTCGTGGCATTGAAGGGCTGAGGCTTAATGATTTTACCGGTTGATTTTTGTATTTTTTGCAAGGGCTTCCGTTTTTTCCGCGCCGCGCTTGCCTGCCTGCCGCGTAGGCTGGCGGCCACGGCCCCCGTTCTCCTCCTCCTTGCGCTCGCGCAAATCCCCTCGCCAGCCGCCGCGCAAGCCGATCTCTTATTTGGCGGGCAGGCCGAGTGGGCGCAGCGCTATGATGCGGATGTGCGCTTGGCCGTCGCGCGGTCGACGACGCCCGTTCTTTCCATCCAAACTTTTTCGGCGACGGAACAAGCGATCGAGACCTACCGGCAGATCGTCGCCCGCGGTGGCTGGGGCTCGGTTCCGACTGGGCAGACTCTCAAAATAGGCATCACGCATCCGGCCGTCGCCGCCCTACGCAGGCGGCTTGCTGCCTCGGCGGATCTCGATCCTTCCGCCGGCAGTGGGCAGGTGTTTGATTCCTTCGTTGATGCCGCCGTCAAACGTTTCCAAGCCCGTCATGGACTTTTGCAGAGTGGAGTCGTCTCGAAAGAGACCTTGGCGGCGCTTAACGTGCCCGCCGAATTCCGGCTGCACCAGTTAGAGGTCAACATTATTCGCCTTCGCTCTTATTCCGGCAATCTCGGCGACCGCTTCGTCATGGCGAATATTCCGGCCCAGGAAGTCGAGACGGTAGAGAATGGCATTGTCGCCACTCACCACGAGGCGGGCGTTGGCAAGATCGACCGGCAGTCGCCGGTCATGATGACCAAAGCCATCGATATCAACTTCAATCCCTATTGGACGGTGCCGGTATCGATTATCCGTAAGGATTTAATCCCGCGCATGCAGAAAAACCCGAATTACCTCGGCGAGCACAAGATCCGCATCTTCGATAAGGACGGCCTGGAGCTGCAACCCGAGCAGATCAACTGGAACTCGCTCGATGCCGTCAATTACAAATTCCGTCAGGATCCGGGCGGCGATTTGAATTCGCTGGGCGTCGTGCGCATCAACATCAACAACCCCTACGGCGTCTATATGCATGATACCCCCGAGAAGGGAATCTTCGGCGACGACGACCGCTTTGTCTCGTCGGGCTGCATTCGCGTTCAGAATGTGCGGGATTATGTGACGTGGCTGCTGAAAGATACGCCCGGCTGGGATCGCCCGCATATCGATGACGTGATTCGCTCCGGCGAGAGAGTCGACGTCAAGCTCGCCCTGCCGGTCCCGGTCTATTGGGTGTACATCACGGCCTGGGCGGCGCCCGAGGGCTTCGTCGAATTCCGCGAGGATATTTACCAGCGCGATGGCTTTCCCGGGGGACCCGATCCCTCGGCCGAGCATCTGACACAATTCCAGCCGCAGCCTAGCCCGCGCGCGGCGAACTCGCAGGGAGTGCTCGCGCCGATGAAAGACGACGAGTGACCGGCTTTTTTCGCGGCGCCGACGTTAGTCCGCCTGCCCAAGCATAAGCGCAAGGTTTTGCAGGGCGGCACCAGACGCCCCCTTGCCGAGATTATCGAGCTTGGCAGCAAGCATGGCATGGCGCCACGGCTCGTTGATGAGAACTTGTAGTTCGAGGTTGTTGGTGCCGTTTAAGGATTGCGGCTCCATCCTCCCCGACGCCGGCGCGGGCACGACCCTCACATAAGGACTGCCGGCGTAATGCGCCTTAAGCGCCGCCTCGAGATCGGCGCCGCGCGGCTTTCGCGGCAATTCATCGAGGAAGAGCGGCACGAAGACCAGCATGCCTTGCGCGAAATTGCCGACGGAGGGGGCGAAGATCGGCCTCCGTTTAAGGCGGCTATAAAACGCGATCTCCGGCACATGCTTATGCTCAAGGCCAAGCCCATAAGCCTCGAAGGCCGGGGCCTCGCCGCGCTTGTAAGACGCGATCATCGCCTTGCCGCCGCCCGTATAACCCGACACCGCGTGGATCGAGAGCGGCTGATTCTCATCGATCAACCCATGATCGATGAGCGGCCGCAGCAGCGCGATGGCCCCGGTCGCGTAGCAGCCGGGGTTGGCGACGCGCTTGGCCTTAGCGATCGCCGCCGCCTGCCCCTTGGCGAGTTCGGGGAAGCCATAGGTCCAGCCCTCCGCCGTGCGGTACGCCGTCGAGGCGTCGAGAATGCGCGGCGCCTTCTCGCCCAAGCCTTCGGCGAGGGCGACGGACTCGCGGGCGGCCTCATCCGGCAGGCAAAGGACCACGATATCCGCCTCCGCCATGACGGCGGCCTTGGCGCGAGGATCTTTGCGCTCGCTCTCGGACAGACTCAAAAGCTCGATCCCAGCGCGGGCTTTGAGCTTTTCGCGAATTTGAAGCCCTGTCGTTCCCGCTTCGCCATCGATAAAAATTTTTGCCGTCATGGCGCGGTTTTACTCGAAATTTTTCTGCCGCGCGAATATTCGCCGGACGCGATGGTTTTGTCCGATTGGAGCGCGCGGCCTTACAAAAGAGTTTCACGTGAAACTTTTTTGTCCGGTTTCGGCAACGTTTCTTACATGGCCGAGGACGGCTTCGCGTGCTTTTAAGGTAAGATTGCGCGGAAATGGGGGTAAAATTATGTGGAATGAAGAGGTGGGCCTAAGCCAGCACCGCGCCGTCATTGCGAGGAGCAAAGCTCCGAAGCAATCCAGCTGGTTAAATGATTTCTGGATTGCTTCGTCGTTTCACTCCTCGCAATGACGGCCTCGCCGATTCTTACGCAAGCTCCTCATAAAGGTCCCGCCAGCCGGGATTACCGGCCTCAATCAGAGCGAGTTTCCTTTGGCGCGAGCCCGCCTTGATTTGCTTCTCCCGGGCAATCGCGCTTTCCATCATCTCGTGAAACTCGAACCAGACGAGCATCTTGCAACGGTAGCGCGCCGTAAAGCCTGCAATGAGCGCTTCCCGGTGCTCGTAGGCCCTGCGCGATAAATCAGATGTCACACCCGTATACAGCGTGCCGTTGCGCTGGCTTGCCATGATATAGACGGCTGGGTTTTTCATGGCTTCGTCCGGAGGCTAGTTGTGCTCAGAAAAAGAAACGTCATTGCGAGGAGCAAAGCTCCGAAGCAATCCAGAATAGAGCGTGCCTAAGGGCCTGGATTGCTTCCCGTCTCGCCTTCGGCTCGCGGTCGCAATGACGGTGGCGCGATCCTATTGTTTTCATCGGCGCGTCTTGCGCGGAAAAATCCATTCATCGCATGGCGGCCAAGAAGCCGCGTGGAAAATTGATGTCAAGGACGCGCGAAGCGCGCCGCCTCCGGCGGTCATGATCCTTGACAGAAAATTTTCCCTCGCGGCAAGGCTCGCCGTTGCGATGAATGGGGGGTGTCGCCTCAAGGCCACATTCAGCCGTCATTGCGAGGAGCAAAGCTCCGAAGCAATCCAGAATAGAGCGTGCCTAAGGGCCCGGATTGCTTCCCGTCTCGCCTTCGGCTCGCGGTCGCAATGACGACGGCGTGGTTATACCAATCTCATTGGCGCATCATGCGCGGAAAAATCCATTCATCGCATGGTGGCCAAAAAGCCGCGTGGAAAATTTCTGTCAAGGACGCGTGCTCGCGCGCCGCCTCCGGCGGTCATGATCCTTGACAGAAATTTTCCTCCGCGGCGAGGCTCGCCGTTGCGATGAATGGAGGGGTGGGCCTCAAGGCCTCATTCAGCCGTCATTGCGAGCGAAGCGAAGCAATCCAGAATAGAGCGCATTTAAGGCCTGGATTGCTTCCCGTCCCGCCTTCGGCTCGCGGTCGCAATGACGACGGCGTGGTTATACCAATCTCAATGGCGCATCATGCGCGGAAAAATCCATTCATCGCATGGCGGCCAAGAAGCCGCGTGGAAAATCGCTGTCAAGGATCGAGACGGCCGCAGGGCGCGCGCTTCGCGCGTCCTTGACAGCAGATTTTCCCCCGCGGCGAGGCTCGCCGTTGCGATGAATGGAGAGGTGTTGCCTCAAGGCCTCATTCAGCCGTCATTGCGAGCGAAGCGAAGCAATCCAGAATAGTGCGCGTTTAAGGGCTGGATCGCTGCCCGCTTCGCCCTTGGCTCGCGGTCGCATGACGGTGGCGCGATCCTATCGTTTTCACCGGCGCATCATGCGCGGAAAAATCTATTCATCGCATGGCGGCCAAGGAGCCGCGTGGAAAATTCTCTGTCAAGGATCGTGACGGCCGTAGGCCGCGTGCGCTTCACGCGCGTCCTTGACAGAAATTTTCCTGCGCGGCGAGGCTCGCCGTTGCGATGAATGGAAAGGTGGGCCGAGGCTGACGCATGCTGACAAGGCCAACCCGCTAAGCGATACCGTTTCTTTCCATGCCGCCAACAAGCTCGAAACCGTTGGTGTTGGCGTTATACCGCCTGCAAAACCTAGTTTTGTGCGAATTTCTGATTAAATCTCTGTAACAGATATGTCCCCAACAATACAAATTGATTTTTCCTTGCTGGATTTGTAGTTGATTATCTGATCCTATCGTGCCATCGCAACCGATTGATTGGTGCACGTAATCTCGGTCCGAACTAATAAGAATTTCAACCTCAGAGGCAGCGACCTCCATGGCCAATCCTTGGGGCTTCTCCGAACCACTATCTTTGGGAATATCATCACGAATTTCAGCCAAAATAACCAACGATTCTATGTTTGCTGGTGTCCTGCCGAAATTATGAAAAGTTATTGAGAGTTGAGGAATTTTCCGCCCAATTGCGGCATTCTCGATAAACTCGGCTACTATGCTAGTAATAGCTACATAGGGTCTCTGAATATCAGGTATAAGTTCGGTAGACCGTTTGGCCGCGTTAGCACTTAACTCAGCAGCTGCTATGGATCGTAACATGTCTTTTCTTTGTTTTTCGCCAGCTCGCCAAAGGAGAAACGTTGCAATAACGAGCAGTCCATTAAATACCACTAATAAAAAATTTAGCATCGGATCCGTTCCAAAAAAATCTAGAAAGAACTTTACAGAAAATATCCTGTGCCCCAAGGCGACCAATGCTCAGCTTGGGTGAGTGCACTACGACTACCCAAAAAGGCAATAGTCCGCGCAATTCCTCTTGCAAGGCCCGTCTGTGCAACCTCGCGCGGTTTCTGGTCACCAAGAGGAAAAAAATATTTCGGGTGAAACGCTTTGCGGAAATCTAACTACACCCCGTCGTCGCGCCGCAAGTCAGGCAGCGTAAGCAAGTACCGTTGCGCACCAAAGTGAAGTTGCCACACTCGCCGCAGGCTTCGCCGGTATAACCCTTCATGCGGGCGTCCATGCGCTTTCCGGCGGCGGCGGCGCGCTCGGCCGGCGTCGTCCACTCAAGCGCGCCAAGTTCGGCTTCGACCTCGCGTTCGAGATCCCCTTTCAGCGCCGTCGCGGCGGGGGTCGTCGTGGTCTTGGCGCCGCCCTGCACGAGCAGCAGTTTGTCCCCCGGCGAGCGTACAAAACCGCGCGACACATTCTTAGCCCCCGTGCCTTGTTGCGGGCGGCTCTGCTCCTCCCCTTTGCCGATCACGTCATGGCCGATGTCGGCGGGGTCGACATGGGCGAGATCGTTGCGGCCAAGGTAGGAAATCGCCAATTCGCGAAAGATGTAATCGAGGATGGACGTGGCGTTCTTGATGGTGTCATTGCCGTGCACCAATCCGGCCGGCTCGAAGCGGGTAAAGGTGAAGGCATCGACATACTCTTCGAGCGGCACGCCATATTGCAGGCCGACCGAGACGGCGATGGCGAAATTGTTCATCATGGCGCGGAAGGCGGCGCCTTCCTTGTGCATATCGATGAAAATTTCGCCGAGGCGGCCGTCGGCATATTCGCCGGTGCGCAGATACACCTTGTGGCCACCGACGGTGGCCTTCTGCGTATAGCCCTTGCGGCGGTCGGGCAGACGCTCGCGTTCGCGCACGCGCTCGATGCGCTCGACGATTTTTTCAACGATCCGCTCGGCGACGGCGGTGGCGCGCGCCGGCGCGTTGGAGGCAATCAGCGCATCGACGGCATCCTCGCCCTCCTCATCCTCGTCGCTGATCAGCTGGCTGTGCAAGGGCTGCGAGAGCTTCGAACCATCGCGGTAGAGGGCATTGGCCTTGAGGCCAAGCCGCCAAGACAGCATGTAGGCGTCCTTGCAATCCTCGATCGCCGCCTCGTTCGGCATGTTGATGGTTTTTGATATGGCGCCCGAGATGAAGGGCTGCGCCGCCGCCATCATGCGGATGTGGCTCTCGACGGACAGGAAGCGGCGGCCGGTGCGCCCGCAGGGGCTGGCGCAATCGAAGACGGGGTAGTGCTCGGGCTTGAGATGGGGGGCGCCCTCGAGCGTCATGGCGCCGCAAACATAGAGATTGGCGGCGTCAATCTCGGCGCGTGAAAAACCGAGATGGCTCAAGAGATCAAAGTTGCGATCCTCGAGTTTTTCCGCCGGGATTTTTAAAACATGGATGAGAAAATCGGCGCCGAGCGTCCATTTGTTGAAGACGAATTTGATGTCGAAGGCGGCGGGTAGCAGGGCTTCGATCTCGTCGATCTTGGCCTGCGAAAAATTTTTGGCGAGAAGGCTCGCCGGATGGACGGCGGGCGCGCCGGTGAGCGAGCCGCGCCCCGTCGCGTAGGTGACGATATCGGCGATCTCGGCGGGCTTAAGCCCGAGCGCGCGCAAGCCCTCCGGCACGGCGCGGTTGATGATCTTGAAGTAGCCGCCGCCCGCCAGCTTTTTGAATTTCACGAGAGCAAAGTCCGGCTCGATGCCGGTCGTGTCGCAATCCATGACGAGGCCGATGGTGCCGGTCGGGGCGACGACGGAGACCTGCGCATTGCGGTAGCCATGCCGGTCGCCGAGCTCCGTGGCGCGCGCCCAGGCGGCGATGGCATGTTCGCCAAGCGCCTTGTCCTTGAGCGCCGCGTGATCGAGAGGCACGGGCAGGGTCGAGAGCCCCTCATAGCCCGAGGCATCGCCCCCCGCCGCCCTTTGATGGTTGCGCACCACGCGCAGCATGGCGTCGCGGCTGGCGGCATATCCCTCAAAGGCGCCGAGCTCTTGCGCCATCTCCGCCGAGGCCGCATAGGCAATGCCGGTCATGATCGCCGACAAGGCGCCGCAGATCGCCCGACCCTCGCTGCTGTCGTAGGGAATGCCCGAGGACATGAGGAGGCCGCCGACATTGGCGTAGCCAAGACCGAGCGTGCGATATTCGTAAGAGAGCCGGGCGATTTCCTGCGACGGAAACTGCGCCATCATCACCGAGATTTCGAGCACGATCGTCCATATCCGCGCCGCATGTTCGAAAGAGAGGATGTCGAACGCGCCGCTCGCCGCATCTCGAAATTGCAAGAGATTGAGCGAGGCAAGATTACACGCGGTATCGTCGAGGAACATATATTCGGAGCACGGATTGGACGCCGTGATCGGACCCGCCGCTGGGCAGGTGTGCCAATCATTGATGGTCGTGTGGTATTGCAGGCCGGGATCGGCCGAGGCCCAGGCGGCGCGGCCGATCTTGTCCCACAGCGCGCGCGCCTTCATTACCTTGTGCGCGCGCCCATCGAGCCGTGCCGTCAAGGCCCAATCACCATCCTCTTCAACGGCGCGCAAAAAGGCGTCATTGACGCGCACCGAATTATTCGAGTTTTGGCCGGACACGGTGAGATAGGCTTCCGAATCCCAGTCGGCTGTGAACGTCTCGAAATCGATGTGGGTCTCGCCCTGACGGGCGAGCTGAATGACTTTCTTGATCGCCGCGTCCGGCACGAAAGTACGGCGCGCCAGCTTGATCTCTTTTTTCAGCGCGGGGCTTTTGTCGGGATTAAAACAATCATCGCCGGAGCCTTCGCAATTGACGCAGGCGCGAAGGATCGCCTTGAGGGCCTTCTGCAGCGCCTTTGAGCCCGCGACGAGGGCGGCGACTTTGTTTTCCTCCCTGACCTTCCAGTCGATAAATTCTTCAATATCGGGATGGTCGGCATCGACAATGACCATTTTCGCCGCCCGGCGTGTCGTGCCGCCGGATTTGATGGCGCCGGCGGCGCGATCGCCGATTTTTAAAAAGGACATGAGGCCCGAGGATTTGCCGCCGCCCGAGAGTTTTTCATTCTCGCCGCGCAGTTTCGAAAAATTGGAGCCGGTCCCCGAGCCATATTTGAAGAGCCGCGCCTCGCGCACCCAAAGATCCATGATGCCGCCTTCATTGACGAGATCATCGGCGACCGATTGGATGAAACAGGCGTGCGGCTGCGGATGCTCGTAGGCGCTTTTTGACTTCACGAGTTCCTTTGTCTCGTGATCGATGTAGAAGTGGCCTTGGCTCGGCCCATCGATGCCATAGGCCCAGTGGAGTCCCGTATTAAACCATTGCGGCGAGTTCGGCGCCGCCATCTGGCGCGCCAGCATGAAGCGCAATTCGTCGAAGAACGCCTCTGCGTCTTCTTCGGTATTAAAATAGCGGCCCTTCCAGCCCCAATAGGTCCAGGCGCCCGCGAGCCGGTCAAAGACCTGCCGCGCCGAGGTCTCGCCGTGATAGCGCTCTGCCCTCGGCAGCGCCGCGAGCGCCGCCTCATCAGCGGCGGAGCGCCAGAGAAAGGCCGGAACGCCCTCCTCCGGCACGCGCTTGAGGCGCGCCGGCACGCCCGCCTTGCGGAAATATTTTTGCGCCAGCACGTCCGCCGCGACTTGGCTCCAGGCGGCGGGCACTTCGATATTTTCCAGCGCGAAAACGATGGAGCCGTCGGGGTTGCGGATTTCGCTCTTCGCCGCCGTGAAAGCGATCTCGGCGTAAGGGGAGTGACCGGCTTTGGTGTAACGGCGCGCAATCTGCATTTATTGTACCCCTCATGCTCTATCTACTAGATATTGTGTATAATGGAGATTTCGGAAAGGTTAAAGATGTCGCGCGCGGCGATCTCCGGCAAGCTCAAGGCGAGGCTTAAACACAGCGAAGAGTCATGTGGGGAAGTGGGAAAGCCGCTTGACGGCGGCCGAATCGGGGAAGACGCGATCCATAAGGATGCACATCGTCATTGCGAGGAGTGAAACGACGAAGCAAACCAGGTTTAAAGGATTACTGGATTGCTTCGGAGCAAAGCTCCTCGCAATGATGATTGGCGTTGGCCTTTTTGGCCCTACCTTCCCATTCATGGCAACGGTGAGCCTCGCCGTTGCCATGAATGGATCGGACCGCGCCTAGGTACACCGCAAAAGGATACTACCTCACGGACGATCGGCGATCCCTCGGCATGAGGGACTAGTAGGAGCCAATGAAGCTGGCGGCTCGAAGGGCGGGTTGGGGGATTCTTGATTTCCTGAAAGCGATGGGCGGCACAAAAAGCCAGGGCGGTGTGAGCGCCCTGGCTGACCTGGAGTATGAATGTAGTATAAAATGGAGCTACCGTGAGATAGCGTTAAGCACTTTACATAAGTTATGTTAAAAAGCAACAAATATTATACCTCATTAATTATAATAATGCTGGAAGCCCTCGCCGTCGGCCCCGGCATAACGTGACCTTCCTCTGCGGCGCCGGTGTGTGGGCCGGCATAAGAATCTTGCCGCTTTTCGGACAAAAAAGTTTCACCTCAAACCTTTTGGTAAGATCGAGCCATCGAATCGGACAAGATTTTATGAGACATCCTCGATCGGTCATTTTCTTCGCCATGTTCGCGGCAGCCGCCGTCAGCGCGCCAAGCCAAGCTCAGCAGAATTTTTATCGCACGCTGAAGGAGTCGGTGCCGTCCATTACGACCGCGGGATCCGCGAGCACCGAGGTCGTGCCCGATGTCGCGACTCTCACCTTCGCCGTTGAGACCGAGCGGCCCAATGCCGCCGACGCGGCGCGCGAGAATGCCCGCGCCGGGCAAGCGACCGTCGCCGACATCAAAGCGCAGGGAATTGAGTCGAAAGATATCAAAACGGTTGCCATGACGCTGCTGCCGGTCTTTGACGAGACGCTGGACGCGAATGGCCGCGTCGCGAAGCGGACGCGGCGCGGTTTTGCGGCGCGCACCGCTTTTAGTGTGCGGCTCCGCGATATTTCACGAGTGGGCGCCCTTGCCGCGGAACTCATCGATAAGGGCGCCAATAGTTTCGAGGGGATCGATTTCGACGTCTCGCAAAGGGAGGCGAGGTATGAAGCGCTGCGCGGCGAGGCGGCCCGCGATGCGCTGCGCAAGGCCAATAATTACGTCAATGGCCTTGGCGTGAAACTCGGCCGCGTCCTTGAGGTCACAACGCAGCCGCAAGAGCCGCGCGCCCTGCCGATGGCGGCGCCCCGCCTCGCCGCGGCGCGCGAGGCTGGCACGCCGATCTCCATCGAGCCAGGCGTCGAGACGCTGCGCGCCGAGGTCCAGGTGGTTTGGGAGATCGCGCAGTAACGGCGCTAATCCTCGGGGAGGGGCTTCGTCTTCAAAACGTCAGCGAGGCGCACTTTGGCCGAACCTGGCGCGAGCGGCTTTTGCTGGCTCTCGTGCGGCGCCCAACCGGAGAGGAATATCATTTCGAACGTCGCCGGAATGCGGCCATCCGCCTGCGCGAATCGCTCGGCATAAATTCTTGCCGCGCGCTGAAAAAAACTTTTCGTGACGGGCTTGCGCTCGCGCGCTTCAAGGGCGTTCGTCGCGCCCATCGCGCGAATATCCCGCATCAAGGCGAACATATCGTCATAGCGAATGGTCAAGGGTTCACTATCGGCGACCGGCAGAGCAAAGCCGGCTCTTTGCAAAAGCCCCCCCATATCGCGCACATCGGCGAAGGGCGCGACGCGCGGGCTCATGCCGCCGAAGATATCTGATTCGGCCGCTGCCAGCGCCGTGCGCAGCTCATGCAAGCTTCGCCCGCCCAGCAAACAGCCGAGAAACAGTCCATCGGGTTTTAGGACGCGGTGCAGCTGGATGAGCGCGCCTGGGAGATCATTGGCATTGTGCAGGGCGAGGGCCGAGACCGCCAGATCAAAACGGGCGGGAGCGAAGGGCAAAGCCTCCTCGTCGCCTACAATTCGCAAGAGAGACGCTGGCCCGGCAAGACACGCGAGCGGCGCCATTCGGACCAAAAGTGGAGGATGGAGCCGCTCCACAAGCTCCGTGGCGACGAGGGGCGAGGGGGTGCCCGCATCAAGCACGGATTGGAACTGGCGTTTGATCGTTGCCAGCCTCTCGCTGAGCTCTTCGGCGGCTCGCGCCAGCAAAAACTCCTCGGCCTCTTGGCGAGCGGCGCGCGCCAGCCGGAGCCTAATCAGCTGGCGGTCGAAGATAGCCCGCGGCCGGTTCACGGGAGTGTCTTGCCGCCGAAGGGCGCGCGGCGGGCAGCAAAGGAGTCGGTGCTGAAATGAGAGGTATCCGCTGGCCCGCCGCGATTACAACTATAATTCTTTTTCATCACATATTTGTTGATGTGCATCATAAAATTTAAGTAAAATTGCAATCTATTGCATTATCGGCACTCGGGGTTGTTTTGCCCTACGAATGCGCCATAGGCGTCATAGCAGGCCCTCTGTAACGGTTTTTTTGCAGGCCGTTGCGGCGGCAGTGGGCTATTCGGCGGCGGCGGGTCTGGCTGTGGAATTGCGCCGGGCACCTGGTCGAAGAAATAGGCCGGCATGGGGATGATGGCAGGGTAAGGGCCGTTCACCGCCGCGGCTGGAACGCCATCGACCGCCGGGTCATAGGGCCGCAGAGAGCCATCCGGCATGACCCGGCTGTTGGTGAATGGAACAAAACCGCCGGCACCATCCGGGACAGAAGCCGGAGGTACAAACCAGCAAAAGAAAAACAAACAGGCTGGGAACATCACACTCCCTTTCCGCGTCAACCGGCTGCGGCGAACTCCCTCAAGTAAATAAACCGCCGACGCCCGCGAGAGTTTCCAGCGCGCGAGGGAAGTGATATGCAGTCCTTAACTTTCCGCTGGACGAATGAGAAGCCGGTGGACGAAATGCGCACCCGTGCTAAATTTTCCGCGCACTCGGAGGGACTCTAATGAATTGGAGCGGCAGAACGAAATTCGGAGTGACCGTTGCGGTGTCCGTCATTGCCGGTCTCGTATCGGTTTTCGTAAGCGTGGTGCTATTGGCTTTTGCAGCCTTCTACATTGCTTGGGGCGAGGCGCCAGAGCGCACCGAGACCTTTGTGAAAGGTTTGCCCTTTGGAGATAGCGTCTTAAGAGCGCTCAGCAATCTCCATTTGTTGCTTGCCGATCGCAGCTAGATCGCTTTGGCGGCGGTTTCCTTCCGCTGCCAAGGGCACGCCTCGGTCTACGTCACCTGCATGAGCAGGGCGACGAGTTCGCTTTGCCGGTGGGTGTCGGTCTTCGCGAAGACCGACTTCAGCTGATTACGGGCGGTCTCGCGCGAGATTTTGAGCTCGCGGGCGGCCGTGTCCGGCGGTGCTCCGCGGGCAATGATGCAGGCGAGTCGCGCCTCCGATGGCGTCAAGCGGAAGGTCTTCGCCAGGATCGCCGCCGGCGGGCCTGGACGCCGCCCGAGCGCGTTAAAGGTGATGAGGGCGCGCACTTCGGGCACCGCCTCCTCGAACGGCCACAGGCGCAGGATGACCGGATATTTATCCGAGCGCGGCACGATGATCGGCTCCAAGTCGATGCCATTGTCGCGCGCCTCTTTGAGTCGATCGAGGCTTTGTTTGAGATGGGCTCGGGCGCCCGCGTCGCGGATGAAGAGCCGCCCCTCTTTGAGGCGCAAATCATTGTCGAACAAATCGGCCGCGGCGGCATTAATTTCGACGACGGTGCCGCGTTCATCCACCGACACGGCCGGCAGACGCAGCGCGTTGAGCGCCGCCGTGGCGGAAAGTTGAGGCCTTTCCCGGGAGCCCGTTGCGATCGTAAGGAGGCGTTGTGTGAAAGAGGATAGAATGCGCTCTTCCTCGGCCCGGAGGTTGCCGCCGTCTACGCTAATATTCAGCGTGGTCATTATTTCACCAATTTGAGCAAACACGAAAGGCCAAAAGCCCCGAAGAACTAGTTGCCCAGGGGAGCCGGGAAGCCATATTTTTGATCTAGGGCAGCTAAGTCATGAATCATTATGCGATAATGATCTAAGACATTCCTCCTACTTATTGATTAGAAAACCGCTTAAAAGCAGATGCTTTGCGGCGATGACGGCGGGGAGGAGAAGTTCGTAGAATATCATTAATCATAGATCCATTATTTTCAGTTTTGATAAATAAATAATTTCATTAATTTTCAATTCGAAAGTATAATGTTCCTGAAAATGTACCTTTAGCTATAAAGCACCGCTAGCGTTTTTGCAATATACAAGTTGCATCATCTTACATTAAGGTTGATGGGCAAACGAAGCTGAATGGCGGCTGAACGGTCTCGCGAGACGCGCTTGCGCGCAGCACGCAGGCGGGACAAGATGAGAGTGACTCCCCTTTCCGCCGCGGGCGATTCGGAAAGCTTACGCCAATTGGTAAACGGCGACTGAGCAGCAAGGATAATTGATGATATCCGTCACTTTTCCAGACAGTGCCTCGCGTAGTTTTAAGGCGGGAACCACCGGGATCGAAATCGCCAAGAGCATTTCTCCTTCGCTCGCCAAGCGCACCGTCGCCATGGTGATTGATGGCATCTTGAGCGATCTTTCCGACTCTGTCGCGCGTGATGCAAGAATTGAATTCATTACGCGCGATGATCCGCGCGCGCTTGCGCTCATCCGCCACGATGCCGCGCACGTCTTGGCCGAGGCCGTGCAGACTCTTTTTCCAGGAACGCAAGTCACCATCGGCCCTGTCATTGAAAACGGCTTCTATTATGATTTCTACCGCGCCGAGCCATTTACGCCCGAGGATTTCCCCGTCATTGAAAAGAAGATGAGCGAAATTATCGCGCGCGACAAACCCTTCACAAAGGAGATTTGGACACGCGATGAGGCAAGAGCTTGGTTCGAGACGCATGGCGAGGCCTTCAAGGTCGAGCTCATCGATGCGATCCCCGAGGATGAGGATCTAAAGATTTACAAGCAAGGCGACTGGCTCGACCTGTGCCGCGGCCCGCATATGACATCCACCGGAAAGGTTGGTAGCGCTTTCAAACTCATGAAAGTCGCCGGCGCCTATTGGCGCGGTGATTCCACAAAGCCGATGCTTCAACGCATTTATGCGACGGCGTTTTCCAAGCCTGAGGAGCTTGCGGCCTATCTAAAGCAACTCGAAGAAGCCGAACGGCGCGACCATCGCCGCCTCGGCCGCGAGATGGATCTCTTCCATTTTCAGGAAGAAGGGCCTGGCACGGTGTTCTGGCATCCCAAGGGCTGGACGCTTTTCCAGACTTTGATTGACTATATGCGCCGGCGGCAAAACGAACTCGGCTATATAGAAGTCAACACGCCGCAGGTGCTCGACCGGGCGCTGTGGGAAACGTCCGGCCACTGGCAGACCTTCCGCGAAAACATGTTCATCACACAGACGGAAGATAAACGCGTCTTCGCGTTAAAACCGATGAACTGCCCGGGCCACGTGCAAATTTTCAAAAATGGCCTGAAATCCTATCGCGACCTTCCGATGAAGATCGCCGAGTTTGGCATCGTCCATCGCTACGAGCCATCGGGGGCCATTCATGGCATCATGCGGGTGCGCGCCTTCACGCAAGATGACGCCCATATCTTCTGCACCGAAGCCCAAATCATGGAAGAGAGTCTCAAGGTCAATGACCTCATTCTTTCCATCTATAAAGATTTTGGGTTCGACGACATCGTCATCAAACTTTCGACTCGGCCAGAGAATCGGGTCGGCTCGGATGAGGCCTGGGACCGCGCCGAAGCAGCCCTGTTTCAGATCCTTGAAAGGCTAAAACAGAAGGGCGCCAAGACCGCGATCAATCCAGGGGAAGGCGCCTTCTACGGCCCGAAACTCGAATATACTCTCCGAGACGCGATCGGCCGCGAATGGCAGTGCGGGACGACTCAGATCGATCTCAATCTGCCCGGCCGCTTCGGCGCCTTTTACATCGCACAAAATAGCGAGAAGACGACGCCCGTCATGATTCATCGCGCCGTCTTCGGCTCGCTCGAGCGATTCACGGGAATTTTGATCGAGCATTTTGCCGGGCATCTGCCTCTTTGGCTCTCGCCCCTGCAAGTTGTCGTCGCGACGATCACGCAAGAGGCCGATGATTACGCGCTCGAAGTCATCCACAAGGCGCGCCAGCGCGGGCTTCTCGTCGAAGGCGATCTCCGCAATGAGAAAATCACCTATAAAGTGCGAGAACATTCACTGGCCAAGGTGCCGGTGCTCTTGATCGTCGGCCGCAAGGAAGCCGCGGAACGAACCATCTCCATGAGGCGTCTTGGTACTTCCGATCAAAAGTCCTCGGGTCTTGATGAGGTTTTGCGCACTCTTGCGGAGGAGGCGATGCCGCCCGATAAAGTACTAGAAAAGTGAGTTTGGTTTAAATCCTGCGTAGGATATTAGTTTTAGCGTTAGCTCTCAGCCTTTTGTAAAATACACCGAATCCATTACCGCCTTTAGGAAGTAGGCCGTTTCTGGCCCATCAACGTCGAGAGAAATGAGTTTAACTAAAACTATTTTTTCTTCATTTGCGTATACGAAGCCAACGTCATTTATCGTAATGTCGGTGAGAGTATCGTTTATGCTAACTCCTCTAATTCTGACCCCTCCATCGTAGGACGCGACTCCTGACGACTGATCGACTTTAAGGTTTTTTGCGCTTCCGACACCGTGAATACTCAACAAAATTGTTACAGCTCGGTCCAGCGGCGACAGCGACGCATATAGGTCCTCGATAAGTTTAGAGCTACTATGAAAATCGGTCGTGCGATAAATGCTAACATAGAGGCCGCTGTTTATAGTCTTTTTGATCGGCAGTCTCCTATTTATATATTTATTATATTTTTCTCTTGTGTCAGCTGATTTTTCTTCAAGACTGTCCAAAAATTTTGCTTCCTCCTCCTCTGATATACTTTCTCCCGCCATTTCCAAACCCGTTTCCAATTGAAATTTTGCAATGCGGCGGAAATAAGCAGGATCATCAAAGGGATTTTCGCCTATTTTTATGCCTCCAATGGAAGTATTCTTCTCTAAAATTATGTTGTGACTCTTCTCTTGTTTTATCGCTAAAATGCCCACGGGCTTAGGTTCAGGTAGACCCATTGAGGTCAGTTGATTCGCACCTATTTTGACTAAAGGTATATCGGCAATTTCAAACGAATCGTATTTTTCAACTTTTTCGGTTACCCAACCTTTTCGGTTATCTCTTATGAATGCGATACCAAGCTCGCCATCAACAACATACTTATTTAGATCGAGATCTTTCAGGTCTCGATCAGTGATAATTTGAGTATCAGGACGAAGAAAAACCTCAATATCTTGAGGTTGAGAACCGCTCTTGGTTTTGAGCGTTTGCGATTGGGCGGCCTGAGCTCCTGAGATGATGCCCTCACGCATCTCGGGAACATATTTATTTAACAATACAAAGATGGTAACAAACATAGCAGCGGCGCCGCCAAACTGCAGACTTTTATGTTGAATAAGCGCGTGACCTTTCAACACAAACAGCACCACCCACGCTCCCAAAAGAGCAAGTATAAAAAGGACAACTTGGAATAGGACCGCTTCACTCGTTGGATCGAGGCTCATCGCAACCGCCGCGTGAAATGACGCCTAAAAATAATCATTAGTTATGCTGCTAGTTGAATTGATTACGGTTATATTTGACAATCAGGGTTAAAGATTGTCAACGCATTTGCTGAGTTAGGCTTAGGACCACATAGTAGCGAGCGCGAGTGCCATTGCGGTAAATGGTCTGTCTTAATCCTTGGCGACAGGACGAACGATTTCCCCAAGCACGCGCGCCAAAGCGACGAAGCCTTCGATGCCAACAGCCTCCGCCCGCGACATAGGCTCAACACCGGCACGGGCAAGCAGGCTTTCGGTATCGCTGCCAGCGAGCGATCTCAGGGACTGCCGTAGCATCTTGCGTCTTTGCCCGAACGCCACTCGCGTGACTTCGAGCAAAAGCCGCATGTCGCAGGGAAGCGGCATGACGCGCGGGCGCAGCTCGACAAGCGAGGACGTCACCTTCGGGGGCGGCGTGAAGGCGGATGCCGCCACATCGAAAAGGAGGCGTGTCTCGCAGCGCCAATTGCAGAGGACCGAGAGCCGCCCATAGGCAGCGCGCCCCATGGGCGTTGCCACGATGCGTTCCGCAACTTCCCGCTGAAACATCAAGACAAGTCTATCAAACCAGGGCGGCCACGGCTCGCTTTCGATCCACTGGGTGAGCAGTAGGGTTGCGATGTGATAGGGGAGGTTGGCGCAGATGCGCGCCGGCCTTGCCGCGGCAACAATCGCGGCGAGGTTGATCTTTCGCGCGTCTCCCTCGATGATTTGCAGACGGCCTTCGTAGCGCCGCGCGATATCCGCAAGTGCTGGCAGGCATCGGTGATCTGGCTCGATCGCAATCACCTTAGCCGCGCCCTCCGCCAGCAATGCTCGTGTCAGGCCACCCGGCCCTGGGCCGATTTCGACGATCGTCGCGCCCGCGAGCGGGCCCGCTGCCCGAGCGATGCGCCGCGTTAGATTGAAATCGAAAAGGAAATTTTGCCCAAGAGATTTTTTCGGCCTGAGACCATGCGCGTAAACGACCTCGCGCAGCGGCGGTAGATCATCAAAAGCAAGTCCTGCGGGCACCTTAGGGCTCAAACGATCCGGGAGCGGCGTGCCATTTTTCCCGCAAGTTTAAGAGCCGAAATCAGGCTCGAGGGGTCGGCAATGCCCCGCGCCGCGATATCGAACGCCGTTCCGTGATCCGGCGAGGTCCGTATCAAGGGCAGGCCCAAGGTGACGTTGACGGCGCGGTCAAATGCGACGGCTTTGACCGGGATCAACGCCTGGTCATGGTACATGGCGATGACTGCCTCATAGGTTTTCCGTATGCCCCGCCGGAAGATCGTGTCAGCCGGAAAGGGGCCGCTGGCGGCAATGCCGGCTGCCTTGAGGTCGGCAAGAGCTGGCGAGATGACTTCGATTTCCTCGCGCCCCATGGTGCCGCCTTCGCCGGCGTGAGGATTGAGAGAGGTGAAGGCAAGGCGAGGATTTTTTTTCCCAAAGCGCAAAGCAAGATCGCGCGCGACGACCGAGCCTGTGGCGACGAGAAGCTCGCGTGTGAGGAGCATTGGAACGCGGGCGAGCGGAACATGGATAGTTGCCGGGACGACGGAAAACTGTGGCGCCCAAAGGAGCATGATGGCGCGGGCCCTGCCACCGTAATGGCGGTCCGCCAATTCTTTCAAAAATTCGGTGTGGCCCGGGTGGCGAAAGCCCGCCCGGTAAAAAACTTCCTTGGCGATGGGGTTCGTGACAACGGCCGATGCCACGCCCGCGTGAACAAGGCGCACACATTCCTTTATCGAGGCCACCGTGCCGGAAGCGTCTCGAATATCTGGTGTACCAAGATCGCCAGCCACCGCGTGGTTGAGTGCAACCACTGGCAGCGCATAAGGAAAAACCAAGGCGGCTTCCTCGACCGTAACGGCTTTGATGGGAACATCGAGGCGAAGCCGTTTGGCGACCGCGGCGGTATGGTCCGGATTGGCAATAAAGACAAATGGTACGGCGTTGGGCTCATCGTGGATTTTGAGCCAGGCCTTGAGGGTGAGCTCCGTGCCGATGCCGGAAGGATCCCCTTGCGATAAGGCAAGAGGGAGCCGAAAGAAGTGCGATGGGGGCCGGGATTGAGCCATTTTCCCTCGCTATCAAATTTCCCGGGCTTTGCCGCCTTCTTCCGCAGTTGCCATGAAGTAAGGCAACTGCGGCCTTTCAAAGGTTGCGCCTCGGAACTTTATCGAATGTACGCAATTTTAACGATTTGTATGCACCAACATGCAAATCTTGGTGCGTTGATTTAGGCACTATCACGAGAATCTGTAGCTTGACAGCCTACTAGCGATCATGCAGTTATGAGCTGAATTTTTTACAAATATTTTTTTTTATAAATATTTTCAATGGAGTTGGGTTTGGGGTCAAGCGAAAATCGATGTTGAGATCTCGGGGGGAGGCAGAACCTAGACACCATGGGGCGAGGGCGCGCATGCTTCAAAGTAAACCATACCAACCGCCTCCGTCTCTTTCCATTCTCGGGTTACCCGTGAGTATCGTCACCCTCGAAACCGCCGTCCAAACAATTTCTGAGTGGGCAAAACGGCGCCAGGAGAATTACGTCTGCGTCCGCGATGCGCATGGCGTCAAGCTAGCGGCCGCGGATGCCAAATTCCGTGAAATACATCACTGCGCCGGGATGGTGACGCCTGATGGCATGCCATTGGTGTGGCTGCTGAAATTGCGTTCGAAGCACAAGTGTAGCAGAGTGTGCGGGGCGGACCTCTTAGAGGCTTTATGCGAAGGGGGCGAAGAAATAGGGCTTCGCCACTTTTTTTATGGCGGCAAGCCAGGCGTCGCGGAGGCGTTGATCGCCAACCTTAAAAGGCAATTCCCGCGACTTGCCGTCGCCGGATTTTGTAGCCCGCCCTTCCGATCCCTCACGCTTGAGGAAGACGAAGCAATCGTCAATGAAATCAACAAAACATGCCCGGATGTTGTCTGGGTCGGTTTGAGCACCCCCAAGCAAGAGTTTTGGATGCGCGATCATGTCGGGCGCATAAATGGAGCGACGCTGATCGGAGTCGGAGCTGCCTTTGACTTTCATAGCGGTGCCGTGGTGCGCGCGCCAAGATGGCTCCGTAAATCCGGCTTCGAGTGGGTGTATAGGTTTCTTTCCGAGCCGCGCCGCCTTGGGCGTCGCTACCTCACGGTGATTCCTTGGTTCTTGGCCAATGCCCTGCGCGAGCAGTTCAATTTCTATCTTTCAAGACTTCTTACTCAACGGGGATAGCGGCGCTGGCAAGAACAATCGTTGGGGAAAGCCGTAGTGGAGCCATGGATGTCCGGCATGGCGAAACTCTGGCTGCCCTATACGCAGATGAAAACGGCCGCTTTGCCTCTTCCCGCCGTCCGCACGGAAGGCAGCCGGATTTTTCTTGGCGACGGCCGCATCCTTATCGACGGAATTGCCAGCTGGTGGACCGCCTGCCACGGCTATAACCATCCACGTATCCGGGCAGCGGTCGAAGCCCAGCTCTGGCGCATGCCGCATATTATGTTTGGCGGCCTCGTGCACGAACCGGCCATTACCCTGGCACACCGTCTCGCGACGCTGCTGCCGGGCTCACTCTCGCGGGTTTTTTTCTGCGATAGCGGTTCCGTCGCCGTCGAAGTCGCCATGAAAATGGCGGTGCAATATTGGTTAAATCAGGGCGTTCACGGGCGCAGCCGCTTCCTTGCCTTCAAGGGCGGCTATCACGGCGATACATTCGCCGCCATGTCGGTCTGCGATCCCGAAGAAGGCATGCATCGGCTTTTCGCCGAGGTCCTGCGGCTGCAAATCATCGCGGAGCTGCCCGCTGACGCAGCGTCATGGGAAACCCTTGATGCGCTCCTCGATGAGCACGCGGGCTCGCTTGCGGCCATTATCGTCGAGCCCTTGGTGCAAGGCGCGGGTGGGATGCTTTTTCATGATGGCGAGGTTTTGCGGCGTCTGCGGGCGGCAGCCGACCGGTATGGGTTGCTGCTGATTTTCGATGAAGTCTTTACGGGGTTTGGCCGAACAGGACATATGTTCGCCTGCGAGGAGGCGGAGGTCGCCCCAGATATCATAACTCTTTCGAAGGCTTTAACCGGCGGCACTTTGGGGCTTGGCGCGGCCATCGCCAATGACAAAGTGTTTGCGGCTTTTTGGTCCGATGATCCTGGCCATGCGCTCATGCATGGCCCGACTTTCATGGCCAATCCTTTGGCCTGCGCCGCGGCCAATGCTTCGCTAGACCTCTTCGAGAGTGAGCCGAGGCTCGACCAGACGGCGGGTATCGAGGCGGCCTTGAGGCAAAGCCTCGAACCTGCGCGCGATCTCCCGGGCGTTCGCGATGTACGGGTTAAGGGCGCGATCGGCGTCGTCGAGCTTGACCATATCGACGATCTCGATGCGCTCAAGCGGCGGTTCGTGGGGGCTGGCGTTTTCGTCCGGCCGTTTCGCAACATTGTCTATTTGACTCCAGCTCTGACAATTAGCGAAGAGGATTTGGCGTGTCTAACCGACGCGGTCCTTGACGTTTTGAAGGAGCGTACCAAGCTTTAAGCCGGTGCGGCTCCGCGGTGCTTTGACCGACGAGGAGGCGCAATCTTACCAAAATGTTTCACGTGAAACCTTTTGGTGAGATTTCCCGGCCGGCATCATTTTCTGGGATCAGGCGGATGTTTTCTTGGCGCACTTTTTCGTCCGGTTTTGAGAGGCCCGGCAAGCCGGCCCGGCCGCGTTCGGCGCTCTCCTTCAGAGCCTTAAAGGAACCGATGCTGTCTGCGGCAATCATTGCAGTGATCCTCGTGATCGCATTCTCCATTGGGGAAAAGCTGCGCCCGGCCAAGCGCGTTGGCATCGATTGGGAGCATCATCAGCTCATGCTACGGGGTGACGAGAAGCCCGTCATTCCGAAAGGCCCTCCCGGGCCGCTATGGCGAGAGGCACCGCCATCCGAGCGGATTTAGGAGCCAACCTTTCCGCGACTTGATTGAACGGCCTAGCAATTTTGCGCGCCGCTATCTGTCTTTGGTGGCAGCTGCTTGACGGGCGGCGCGGGCAGGCTCGCGGATGCAAAGCCTAGCCAGGGCGCCCACGCGGCCTGGGCAAAGCGCCACCATAAGAAAAACGGGTTTGCCCCTTCGGCGTAGCGGCCGAAGGCCTCAAAAGACGGCATGGCTTGCAGGCAGATCATCAAGGATTCGGCATCCGGGTCGGCCGACCGGCGATGAACCATCTCAAAATGCAGATTAGGCAATCGGGCGGTCGCCCGGGTTTCCTCGACGGGGTTATCTTCCATCAAGCGCTCCATGAAAATTTTACCGCGAGGTCTTGCGCGGCACGCCCTTCTCTTGCGGGTTTTGGCAGAAAAATCGACGCGCCGCTAGGCTCTTCCCGGCATCACAGCTGCGCTTGCGCCGGACTTGATCACCTTGGAAGCGCCGGGTTTGGCAAATCCCAGTCGGAAGGCTTGCCTTCCGGCGCCAGGGCGCCGTCTTCGCGTATAGTACGGCCCTCGGGGGCATAGGCACGGGCGGGCAGCGGCATGCGCTCGGCCGCTGCGAAAAAGGCATCCGGAATGCGCCCCGTCGGAGCGGAGCCTGGGCCGGCATGGATCGCGAGTACGTCGCCCGCCGGATGGCCGGCTTGGGCAATATCGAGCTCTTCATCGATCTCGGGCGGATTTGGCAGATTGTCGCGGGGCGGCAGCAGCGGGGCGGGCTCGCGAGGCTCTGGCCGGCAGACACGCCGCAAGCCCGCGGAGGTGTTGCCATGTAAAGCAAGGTCGACGTGGATATGGTTGTAATGGAAGATATTGGCGCCAGGGCCAAGCACTGTTGTGAACTCGCCGCAAGCGCCCGCGTGGACATCGCGCAGGAAGGCTTGCGATTGCTCATCGCCGCGCCACCAATCGCGAACGATCAGAATCTCGCGTCCATCGGCGAGCCGGAAACCGCCGATATCGAGCGCATTGCCAAAAGCATGTTCGGACAGGCGCCCGCCTGGCTGGTTGTTGATGGCCCGGCAGCTGTAGGCCCCCATGGATTCGATTTCCACGACGGGCACACCAAAATGCGATTGTGCGGAAGCCTGCACAGCGTTGCTGACCCAGCGATTGAGCGCCGCGATCATCGGGCAATCAAGCGTCACCAGAGAGTTGAATTGCACTGTGCCGTCGAGCAAAGCGCCAACTTTGAAAGGATGTGTCAGGCCGCAGATACCTGGCCCGCTGATTTCACGTGTTGGCTGGATAAAGACAGAGGTCTGAATGAGCCGTTGTGCGAGACAGGCGGCTTCCGCTTGGCCACGCCACGCCGGGCGGCGCGGAGGCTCATAATTCGAGCAGCCGGCCAGCGCCAGCATGAAAGCGGCGATTGCTGTTATTGGCAAAAGGCATCTCGCCATTGCCAAGCAATGCGGAAAGAGTCTTAATCGCCGTTAAAGAAATTCGGTTAATAAATTCCGGTGATGGGATCCGGCTTGGCCTGGCAGCTGCCCCGGCGAGGCGCGATCTCGCCGGGGCCCCGCGGCTTCCCCCGTTCCGCCTGCGAGCCCTAAACCCTAATGGTTGGTGATGACGGCCGGATTTCCGTCGAGTTTTGTCAGCGTTACGGTGAACCTTTCATTGTAGGTGCGGGCGCGATCGCACAGCACGCTTAACGCGATCTCCTCGCCAAGTTTGATGGAGGACACGGTATCGCGGCGCGAGAACAAATGCATCTTGCTGAGCTGCGCGAAATAGAGCCCGCATCGGCACGATAGGGGAGCGAGGGATAACATCCAAACCGGGGCCGGTTCATAGGCCTGCACCGGTCATAGATTATCAAAGCAGGCAGGCAAGACATCCAACGAATGTAGGATGCCTGGAAATAAATATTCCCTGGTTTCAGGAGAGCAGCGGCGGCCGCCTAACTACACGGAATTCAGGGCCAATCTTATTGAGCGGCGGCGTTGACAATCGGCTTGCTTTCCAGAAAAGCTACAGGCTCGCAAAACCGCCGGTTTCAATCATGCTGGAATGCAAATGCGCGTTTTCGTAACCGGCTCAGCTGGCTTCATCGGCTTCCATCTTAGCAGACGGTTGCTTGAGCTCGGGCATTTTGTCGACGGCTTCGATGGCATGACGGACTATTATGACGTGCGGCTCAAGGAGGCACGCCACGCCATTTTAGAGAGTTCGAAGAGCTTTCGCGCCCACATCGCAATGCTCGAGGATTTAGAGCGGTTGACAGCCGCGGTCGAGGCGGCCAATCCAGACGTTATCGTGCACCTCGCGGCGCAGGCCGGTGTCCGATACAGCCTTAAAAATCCCCGGGCCTATGTCAGCTCCAATGTTGTCGGAACCTTCAACATCATGGAGTTGGCCCGCGCCCGGCCGCTCCGGCACTTGCTGATGGCTTCGACGAGTTCCGTGTATGGCGCCAATACTCTTATGCCTTTCTCCGAACATGAACGAACCGACCATCCGCTCACGCTCTACGCCGCGACCAAGAAAGCGACGGAAGTCATGGCGCATTCCTATGCGCATCTATGGTCAATCCCGACGACCATGCTTCGTTTCTTCACGGTCTATGGCCCATGGGGCCGCCCCGACATGATTCCCTTCAAATTCGTCGTCGCTATCGAGAAAGGGCGGCCGATAGATGTCTTCAATCACGGTAACATGGAGCGCGATTTCACTTATGTGGCAGATGTCGTCGAAGCCATCGTGCGCTTGATCGATTGTATTCCGTCATGTAGTTCCCGCGGGCTTGGCGCGGATGACCCATCTCTATCGCCGGTGGCACCGTTCCGCATTGTCAATGTTGGCTGCAGCCATCCTGTCAATCTAATGGACTTCGTCGAGGTCATCGAGCGCAAACTCGGCAAACAAGCGATCCGCAACTATGTCGGCATGCAACCGGGCGACGTGATAAAAACCTTTGCCGATACAACGGCGCTCGAGAGGCTCATAGGTTATCAACCGCGTACTTCCGTCGAGCAGGGCGTGTCCGAATTCGTTGGTTGGTATAGAAGTTATTACGATAGAAGTGATCGAGACAAAACAAAAAAAACGAATCCCAGCTAAAATGACCCAACCAACGGTAATCCTGCGGGCAGGGGCCATGCTATTCGCTTGTGATCCGTCTGCGCCCGGACGAAGGAAACGGGCCAACCGGTTAAGGCTGGCCCGCATGGGTTAGGCCTATCAAGAGCGGGTTTTGTTTTATTGGACAGTGATTGTACCAACCGTGTAGCGCAGCTGGTTATCCACCGTGACACCGGTCCCAGGGTTCAAGCTATATCGTTGCCACGACGTGTTATAAAGTCCGACCCTGATGTCGTAAACACCTGCCGGGACCGATGAAGGCACGTTGAGGAATCGCGGCCCGTCCTGGTACCAGGCGCTCGACCATTGCGACGTTGGCGTTGTCGGATTGTGATCATCTTGCCAGATGATATTGCCGTTTTGGTCCGTGAAGTGGACGAATATTTCCCAGTTCCCCCCCGTTGTGGGGCCGCCCTGCCAGTTGGTGCTGTAGCCAAAGTAACCGCCGGCGGGGCGGGTGAGGGCGGACGGGCTGGCAAGTAACACGGTGATCGCGCTTGTTGCTGTTCCTGTGGAGCCCCCTCCTGAGGAGGTCGTTCCTGTGGCGGCGGCCGACTGCCAGGCGCCCATGTTGAGGCTTGATGTCAGCCAAGGCTCGGCCAAGGCGGTGCCAAGGGCGAGACTTCCTGCTTGGAGGCTGAAGTCGCCGCCCCAAGGATTGTTGAACTTTGGATCGACGCCAAAAAAACTCCCGGTCGAGGGTATGGTGCCCCAGTTGGTCGAGGTATTCCCGATATTGTTGCTCCAGGTATTGCTCCCAGCGACGTTGGGATCATTGGCGAAGTTGAGAGTCCACGCCGGATAGCCGCTGCTGCCAGGAACGCTATAAACGGCGTTATTAACAAACGTCGAATAGTCACAAGCAACGCATCTTATATCGGCTCTCCAGTAATCCGCGTAGTAAAGCGGATCCGTACAGTTGTCGAATAAGCTATTGTTGGCAACCCTAGCGCCTTGCCCTGAGTATACTTGAATCCCAGAGGCCCCATTGTTATAGGAATAATTGCCCTCGATGAGACTGGGCTGCGGGTAAGGCACGTTGCCTCTCGGGTCATCTTGGTGCGAATGATTGAAATCATCGAAAATGATTCCATTGCCGTCGGTGTGGTCGGCGGAGCCATCGTTATATGTTACAACATTATTGTATACCACGTTGTTGGCGACAATGATGTGGTAATACTGGCCCTGATCGGCGCCATTCGGACTAAAGGCTGGATCATACACATTGGCGACATCTGGCTCGAATACGCTGATACCTGAACCGTTATACAAGGCATCGTTATTATAGACCTTGTTGTTGACAATCCAAAGATATTCACTGAAGCCGAACCCTATTCCAGAAAAACCGCAGCCATGCACGAGGCTGTTTTCCACTACGATATGGTGTATGCCATTTGGGTAGTTACCTAAGCAGTTATCTTGCGCGGAATTATTATTTCCATCGAGCTCGAGGCCGTCGAAAATAAGATAGTTGGCGGTGTTGATATTTATCAGGTCCACATACGCGGAATACGCCATGATAATATGCCCGGTCTGCGGAGTCGTCGAACGGTATACGACGTAACCGGTCGAAGTGTTGGCGTATCCGCCATGGGTTATTGTTATTGGTGCGGTATAATAAGCTCCTGGCGCGAGATTAACGCAATCCCCCCCGGATACGCTCGCGTCAGCCCTTTGCATGGTTTGCCAGGGTGAACTCGAAGAGTTCCCGGAATTATTATCGTTGCCATTCGGGTCAAGATACCAATTGCGCGCGCAAGTGTAGGTGGGGACAGAGTAGCCGGGTAGACTTTGCGCGTGAGCAGGGCTTGCTGTCATCGCGAGGGACGCCAAAAAAATGAGCGCGAGTGCGGCAGATACCGCCTTGGCACAGGCCATCTTTAGTTGTCTCTGCATTTCGTCTCCTTGCACGTTGATTATGTTCGCGCCGCCTAAGGCAGCCACGCCACGCCTCAGCCTCCCATCAGCCAAAGGATTACCGTAAACCGCTGACGCTTGACAACTGTTAACAGGTTATGCTTGTCCTCACAAGCCGCTGAGTTCGCGCTTTTCAGCAAGCCCGTGAACCACCCCAGGTGGCTATTAGCTTTAGAAATGGGACGATGTCGGGTCCCATTGCCGGCAAAACATGTCTAATGTCGCGGCCAGGTTGGAACTGTTATGTTAGGGGTGGGGCGACAAAGCGGCGAAGCTGAGGCGATATCGGCGGCTCGGCAAGTCTGCCAAACTCAGCGATTCATCGTCCGAGCCGAAATCACGCCGTCAACAAATACTCACCGAATAACGCGTCTAAATTTACGAGCAAATATCGCGCTGAACGCAGCGGTTATCCGCAGTTTCTGTAGGCGGGCAATGGGAGAACGCGGCAACGAAAGCGGCGCGGCGCGCAAGGAGCTGCGTACCGCCTTCAATAGGGCCGAGCCAAACTGCCCCTAAGACTAATCAGCATGTTAAAGCTTTGTGTGACTGCCGTCGCAGAGCGGTTCGTTTCCTGAGTGTTTGCAACCGCAGAAGTAAAATCGTCCGGTCTTATCCGCCGTCCAGGCCACGGGTGAAAGTCCCGTCTCCTTGTGCGAGCCATCGCAAAATGGCTGCTTATTCGACCGGCCACACGCGCACCAAAAATAAGTTTTTCCAGCCTCCACATCTGCTGGATAGGGCGCCTTTTGCGCAATCCGCCGTTCCGCCACTCGTATCCCCTCAATTCACGTAAAATGCCAAACCTTATGTTACGCTCCCGGCTGCGAAAAAGGCAAAGCTAAATTGCGCTGGTGCGCAGAAGTTCTCGCGCCTTCACGCGCAGGGCGTCAATAGGCTGTAGTTGCCCGCTTCGCTCACAGTGCCAAAAGGCCCACCCGTTGCACGCGGGTAGTCCTTGCACCAAGGCGCCGACTTTGTGAATAGAACCTGTGATTGGGCCAACTGAAATGGTTCCCTCGGGGCGCACAAGAGCGCCATGCGTCCGGGTCTCATCGTAGAGGGTTTCGCCCGCGCCAATCAATCCGGCCTCAACAATCGCCAAGAACGGAATCCGTTGTTCCGAGCGGCGCGTCGGGACCGTTTGAATGACGGCGTCGCAAAGGGTCGCGGTCGCGGCGATTCTTGCGCGGGCGGCTCGTGCATAGAGCAGGCTGCGCTCAATTCCGATGAAGGATCGCCCAAGCCGTTTGGCGATGGCGCCTGTCGTCCCCGAGCCGAAAAAGGGATCGAGAACCACATCGCCGGAGCTCGAAGCCGCGAGCAGAACGCGGGCCAATAGTTGCTCGGGCTTTTGCGTCGGGTGCATCTTGCGCCCGCTCTCGTTTTTGAGACGCTCGGCGCCTGCGCAGAGCGGCAAAAACCAGTCCGAGCGTACTTGACAATCTTCATTGCCGGCCTTCAGCAATTCGTAATTGAAGGTATAGCCTTTGCGCGCCGCGCCCTTGGCGGCCCATATCAAAGTCTCATGCGCATTTGTGAACCTGCGCCCGCGAAAATTCGGCATTGGGTTCGTTTTATGCCAGATGATATCGTTGAGGATCCAAAAGCCAAGGTCTTGGAGCGCCGATCCAAGGCGGAAAATATTGTGGTAAGATCCAATAACGAAAATTGTCGCCGTTTCCTTCATGAGGCGCCGAGCGGCGGTGAGCCACGACCTTGTAAATTGATCGTAAGCCGCAAAACTAGGAAACCGATCCCAATCCTCATCGACGCCGTCGACGATGCTCTGGTCTGGCCTTAAAAGCGTGTTTTCGAGCTGCAGATTATAGGGCGGATCGGCAAAGATAAGATCAACGCATTCAGCAGGGAGCTTATCCATCTCTTCAACGCAATCTCCGGTAATAATGGTGTTGAGGGGGAGTGCGTCTAGCCCATAATGGCCGCGCGCGCTGGAGCGCGCCGGGGCAACCCCAGTACGCGTTACCTTAACCTGAGATCTCGCGGCAATCGCTCCAGCACGCGGGCTACGCATCCAACACAACCAAATACGCGGGCCTAACGGATGGGCTGTTCCCGGCACCGGAAGGATTCTGCTTGAGTTTTTGACACAAGCAGATTGAATTTGATCAAACTCCGTAAACACAGCGTTTAATCTGATAACCACCACTGTTTCTTTTAGATACGCGGGCCAGCGCGAGGAAAAATTGCGTGATATTATCGAGGCGCGTGCCCAGTCGGCCAAAACCGATTACCGCGCCAAGTCTAGCTTTAAACGGACATGGCTCGAATATAGCGATATACAATCGCGGCGAATCTCTTGACGCGCCACGGCTTGACGAGCTTGCTTTCAAGCACGGTTCAGTATGAATTGGCTGCGATTCTCATCACCTTGAGGCAACGACATGGAAGAGTTAGTTTCCCGCGTCGCGGCGGCCGCGAATTTAAGCCCGGATATTGCCCAACGGGCTGTCAGCATGGTCCTCGCCTTTCTCGAGCAGGAAGGGCCTCCCGACGAAGTCGGGGCTTTGTTTGCCGCCATGCCTGGTTCTAAAAGCGCGGCTGAAGATTTGGCTGGCGACACTGAAAGTGGCGGCGGCCTCATGGGGCTCGCCGGCCGGCTTACCAGCCTCGGCCTCGGCCTGCCCGAAATGCAAGCGGTTGGCCAACAAGTTTTTGCCTATGCCCGCGAGAAGGCCGGTGATGAGCGCGTCGGTTCGATCGTCGGAGCAATTCCTGGCGCCAGTCAGTTCTTATGATAGAGAGTGCGTTGTCATCCTAATGTCGCGGATCGGTTCCACGACTTCAGTCTCGGGAAAGAATGTTGTTCAACTAATGGTAGAAATCTTGCTTGTTCTCGATGGCTGACTCTGTGATTTTACGGGGCGTTAGGTCGAAGTTGATTGGAGAAGAAAAGCGTGGGTGAGGTCATTTTGTTTAAACCGGCGAAAGGTGGCACTTGCTCGGCTCCAGCGTCCGCCGATGCTTCGGCAATTATCCTCTTCACGGGAGTCAGGCGAGAGCGTATCGACGATCAGATCCCGGTCGCCAAAAGCATGCGCCAAGTCCCACGAAAGCCTTCGGCCAAGAGGAAAAGCAAAGCAGAAGGGTCCTCCAAATAGGTTGACAAAAAAGATCGACTATGATCGCCAGAAAATTGATCATAATATCTCTCCTGTGCCTGCGGCCGAAGTGCGCCGGCGATGAGAGGATTAAGATCAATCGCAATTCATTTTTGCGCGCGGTCGCGTAACCTTGAGATCGATAGAGGTGTGATCTGCTGCTTATGACAATCCATCATTCTAAAGCGCATCCTTTTGCCGAGATCGGATGCTAGGATTGAGGGGCGGAGTGAGATGAGAGCCTCAGCTCATCGCATGGCCGCCCTTTGCAAGTTTCCCATATTCGGACCGCCGCCCACATCACGCCCAGCGCCGCCGCCGCTGGCCGGCCAGCGGCAACCCAACACGTGCCGGTTGGCCTATCGACGCAAGGCGACTGCGAGCAAGCAAAGGAAGCGGCTCAAAAGGAGTCAATCGCAATACATACACAGGGAGGAGCTAAGATAGTTTTCGCAGAACCTCGAAAGGGGAGGTGCCGCTTTTAGCTTCCGGTTGGCCGCCAGAATACTGCATTCCTTCGAAGGTCACCCCTGGTTTGCGCGGGTAGTCATCGATATTTAAGGTTAGGAATTCGGCCGCTAGCGCGCCAAGATCAATTTTTCCTCCGGTCAATGGATCTGGCGGATCTTCATCGCCAAGGATGGGCACGCGCGAAGGCTCGCCAGCAAAAGTAACGTTGATCTCCGTGCTTAGCGAGCTATCGAACGGATCAAGGCTGATGACGCAAATCTGCCTGACGCGGGCCTCCAGCCGGCCGGTCACTTGATAGCATCCAAAATGCCGCTCCCCGACCTGGAACGAGGCTTCAAGGTGTTCGATACCGGCAAGCCCACATGCCTTAGCAAGAGCATTGCGCTCTGCTTCAGTGGCCACGACACGAACATCGGTACCTGTAGCGGGGATCTCGGCAATATCGAGGATGCGGCTAAGCGGGCTGTTGCTGAGGCATCGAATCGGCGGCTCCTGCCGCCGTGGCTTTGAGCTGGCGGCTTCGCCTTTTGTCGATTTGGGGGGAGATGCTGTTTTCATTTTGTCAATGGTATCAGCGGGCGCCCTATCGCCTATCAGATATTTGCAAAAGGCGGCCTTTCAACGCAGAACTCGGCGGCGACGTCTCCGCGCCAGGACGAAGTCCTTTCCGAAAGGCCCGCACGCCTTAGTCTATTAGCTCAACTCCGGGCCCTCACACGTTCGTTATAGAATATTCGATGGCGGAGGTAACGGAGCTCTGCCTTTAAGAAGATCCTCGAGCGAGGCAGCCGCGATGGCATCGTGGGCTCGCTTTACATAGCGGAGCAGTCTGCCCGGATCACCGCGCCCATTATAGACATTGCGCAGGAGGGTTCGCGAGAGTTCTGGCGGCTCGCTATCTAGCGCTCTGCCGTAAGCCGCCGCACGGCCGGCGAACGCCGACGCGAGGGTCTTCATGCGCCTTGGAACTTGGACATCGCCTATACCAGCTTCTCTTAAATCTCGCTCCAACGCCCCAAAAATGGCATCTATCAGATCCTGCGCGACTTCTGGTCCCGGCGGAGGCATGCGATGAAGCCGCCGCAAGACGAGGATCGCCAACAAAGCGAGGGTCTCGAAGCGTCCCCCCACGCTGTCCTCTATGCCATATTCGAGGAACAACACTGGGTCGCGAGCGGCCGCCACGATCTCGCCATGAAGACGGTCGATGAGGCCTTCGTTAGCCGAGGGGCGGAAGAGACGGAAAACCATTCTGTTCAGTAATTCGAGCCCGAGCATCCTTAAGCGATCGGGCGCTAAGCAAGCCATTCCCGACGAACGGCGAACCTCGCCGGTCTGTTATTTTTTAACAGTTTAGTGTTTTGCTTTAAACAATTTGACACGCGGAGGCTGGATAAATGAAGGTCTTTTCGCTCGGCCCGGAGCAGGCGAGCCGACGGCGTCTTAGCTTGAGCATAGCAGTCTGGGTGTCGCTCGCGCTCGGCGGGTGCCTTGGCTATGATGGTCAAGTCGTGCACGGATACCAGCTCAATCCAAGAGCCGCCGAGGACGTCAAGCCTGGCTCGTCGGCCGAACAAATCCTGGTTTTGCTCGGCGCTCCGACGACGACTTCGACCGTCGGCGGCGATGCCTGGTACTACATCAGCCAGACAACCGACCGTGGCTTTGGTTTCATGCAGCCAAAGGTCACGGATCAGCGTGTCTTCGCGGTCTACTTCAACAAAGACAAAAAAGTCGAACGCGTCGCCAATTATGGAATGGAAGATGGCAAGCTCATCGACTTCGTTTCACGCACGACGCCAACGGCGGGCGCCGAGTCAACATTCCTCAAGGGAATGTTCATCAACCTTCTGCATTTCTGATTGAAGGTTACCTGGTTTGCCCGTCACTTCCGTGCGGCTGCAGGGCTCAAACGGGTGCCCACTCGCTTCATTATTTGCGTAGTGGGCGATCGCCAACTTGATCCGCTCGATCGCTTCGGCGCTTTTTGGGGCTCGGTCATGCCATTGACTTGAAAATCATGGGGCATGCCAGCGCGCCGCTTCTTCCCCGCGAACGGATCGGCCGCGCCCGGTCTGAGGACAACGCAGCAGCCCTGCCATGGCTCGCGTCGTTGATCAGGCGCCATTTGTGGCCGCCGCCCGTGCTGCCGGTCGCGACGAGGGCATCGCCGGGCGGATGATGAAAGTCTCACAGCCGCGAGGGTTGAATTCGCGTCTGCCGGCGCGCGCGATAACAATTGCGGTTCGGGTGTGTTGTGTCAGTCGAACGCGGAATCTAGCGGCGATTCCTTGAAGCGTACGGCTATGATGTCGGTGCTTCGATCCAGCCTCAGCGTGCCCGCAGGCTCGTGACCTTCACAAGGCCACGCCGGTGCCCGACCAAGCGGCACGCTGCTCCTTGAATTCGCCGCTCTCGCGCAATGCCTCGATGGCGGTATCGATCGCATCGCAGAGATTGGCGCGGTCCGGAACGGAAGCGATCCCGAGTCGCTCGGTTGTTGGGATTCCAAACTGGCGCACCCGGCGAGATTCGAACTCACGGCCTCTGCCTTCGGAGGGCAGCGCTCTATCCAGCTGAGCTACGGGTGCGCTTGTCTCCCGATTTTAGTTGACGCTCTACCCCAAGCGCAACCCCGCCGGAGCCGCCGCATTCAGAACGATACGATGTTATCGCTCAGGTCATGCCTGCGGCCAAAGCGCCGACTGAAGCGGGAAAACCGATTCAGAACGCTCTTTTGATGGCGGTGCAATGAGGAAACCTAGTGGACGGCCGCCGAAGAAGTCTCCGAGCGTATTCTAACGATTTCGTCCTTAAGCTGAAGCTTGCGTCGCTTGAGTTCGGCGAGTTTCAATTCGTCTCTGGCGGGATGGGATAGTTCTTTTTCGATTTCTTTATCGAGTTCGTCGTGGCGTTGCCCGAGAGCAGCCAAATGTGCTTCAAGCGACATGCAGCACCTCTTATCAAGCTTGGGAGCCTATAAAATATTGTGATTATGCCACATAATTTCGATTTCGGAAGAGTCTTCCTGCCCTGGCCTTGATCAAATATTCATGCAATTGAATGATTGCTGCTATATTTTTCAGCCTGGCGCTAATCCATCACTCCGCAACTCGATACGCACTGACTTAAAGTTCTAAATCTATCCTAAAAACAAAACTTTGAAACGCGGATGGCGGGGAAATTGACTGACGAAGAGCGTGCGTCCTTGCGGGAAGAATTCGAACGCTTAACGCAGGAACACCGCGACCTCGATGCCGCGATTGAGGCATTGCTCCACGTTGGGAGCGGCGACCGCTTACAGATCCAGCGCCTAAAAAAGCGCAAATTGCTCTTGCGTGACCGCCTTGCTTTTCTTGAGGATCAGCTTACCCCCGATATCATCGCTTGACCGGGCGATCTTTTGTCTGCCGCCTGGCTTAGGTAAGTCCCGGGCTGCCGGATTCTATCTGCCAAAGCGGTGCTCAATATAATCCTCGACGATTTTTTGAAACTCACTGGCGATGCCTTCGCCGCGTAAGGTCATCGCCTTCTGACCGTCTATAAAGACCGGCGCCGAGGGTGTTTCGCCCGTGCCCGGCAGGGAAATGCCGATATCGGCGTGTTTTGATTCACCCGGTCCGTTAACGATGCACCCCATCACAGCGATATTCAGGGCCTCAACGCCGGGATAGCGGATACGCCAGAGCGGCATCGAATCCCTTATGTGAGTTTGGATTTTCTGGGCGAGATCCTGAAAGACCGTAGATGTCGTGCGCCCGCAGCCAGGGCATGCCGCCACGAGAGGAACAAAGGTGCGAAATCCCATGGTTTGAAGAAGCTCCTGCGCCACCGTCACCTCGAGGGAGCGATCGCCGCCCGGCTCGGGAGTAAGCGATATTCGAATGGTATCGCCAATGCCCTCCTGTAAGAGAACTCCCAGGGCAGCGGCCGAAGCCACAATGCCCTTGGAACCCATGCCCGCCTCCGTCAAACCAAGATGCAGGGCGTAATCGGCGCGCGCGCCGAGGGTTCGGTAGACACCGATCAGCTGCTGAACGTCGGAAACTTTGGCGGAGAGAATAATCCGGTCTTTGCCCAAGCCGAGCGCGTGCGCGCGATCGGCCGAGGAAAGCGCCGAACGAACCATGGCTTCGCGCATGACGGCACTTGCCGGGCTCGGCACTGGCGCGGCGGCGTTTTCATCCATGAGGGCGGTCAGAAGCTCTTGATCTAACGATCCCCAATTGGCGCCGATGCGGATCGCTTTGCCGTATTTCAGGGCGGTCTCGACAATGAGGCTAAATTGTTTGTCACGCTTGTCCTTGAAGCCGACATTGCCGGGATTTATCCGGTATTTATCCAACGCCTCCGCGCAAGCTGGATGATCCGACAAAAGTTTGTGACCGATGTAATGGAAATCGCCAATGAGGGGAACTTGGCATCCCATCTGCCGGAGCCGGTCTTTGATGCAGGGAACGGCGGCCGCGGCCTCATCGCGGTCAACCGTGATTCGTACAAGTTCAGACCCCGCGCGAGTGAGGGATGCGATCTGTAACGCCGTTGCTTCGATATCGGCCGTGTCCGTGTTGGTCATCGACTGAACGGCGATGGGCGCACCCGCGCCAACCAGTACGGCCGCCGTGCCAGAGCCGACCCGCACGCCAACCGATTGGCGGCGCGGCGTGGGCCCCGCCCCCGCGGAAAAGGGCGGTTCAGCCGGAATCGAGGCAGAATAGGTCATGCGAAGCCTGAGCTTTTTTGCTGTTTCCGGGCGGCGCCCGAGAATTCCCAACAGGTGGCGAAAAACAATCGTCCCGTCAAGTAAACGGCAAGGGACCGGCAGGGTTCGTTTTAGGCCGTTAACATCGGCGGAAAGTTTGAAGCAAGCACCGCGCCGTGTCGGGTGGCGGGCCACTCGCGGGTTTGATGCCCTCTTGCGCTCGGCCTGCTTATGCCTCACTAGGATCAGAAAACAAATAGCGGCTCTGAGCTCGCTTGTTCGCTATTAAAGCGCTCGGCTTTGGTTGTCGCGAATTATAACAGCCGGATGACACTAGAGGCCAACGAGGACAAACGAATATGAAACTCAAACTTCCCTCCATACTCATTGGCAGCCTCTTCATCATCCTCTTTGTTGGCGTCCCCATCGCTGCCTTAAACTATTTTCTACCCCACCATGCTCTTCTGCGCATCGTCGGCGCGGAAACACGCCATCCTCTGACGAGCAGTAAAAACAATCCAGCGACTCATGATGTGTTTTATATTTTCGCCGAGGATGTCGATACCAAAACACCTCGTGTTTTTATAAACGACGATACAGGTTGGGGTTTCCCCTGGTATTTCAAATTTAACTCGGCTGATCTTCAAGCTATCGCGAATTCACTGGCAGGAGAGCGTGGCACTGCCATTCTGACTTACTACGGGTGGCGGATCCAGATTTTTTCTACGACACCTAATATCGTAAATATCAAACGTGCCCCGGAAGATGCGCAATTGCCTTTCCCGTGGTTCAACATTGCGGCCTATTTGGCTGTTATTTTAGGCGTTGCTTGGCTCACATTCCGTATCCGGCGATTCTGGCGGCGCCGGTGAAAAAATGATAGCCTCATAGGGGAACGGCGGCCGAGTTGAGGCGCCGAGGCAGCATTCTTACTTGCAGCCGATTTCTCGGCTGCATTTGGAGGACGATCCTATCAACGCGGAGGACCCTATGTCACTCAATTCCAGGAATGCGGTCGTTACTGGCTCAACGAGCGGTATTGGTCTTGCGATTGCGCGCGCTCTCGCCAAGGAGGGTGCCAACATCACGATCAACGGGATGGGGGACGCCGCCGCCATTGAGTCTGAGCGTAGCGCCATCGAGAAAGACTTCAAAGTCAAGGCTTTCTATTCTCCTGCGGATATGTCGAAACCCGATGAAATCCGCGCCATGGTTAGGGAAGCGGAAACCAAGCTGGGATCGGTGGATATTCTCATCAATAATGCCGGCGTGCAGCATGTGGCGCCGATAGAAGAATTCCCTATCAACACCTGGGATGCGATCATCGCGATTAATCTCTCCGCCGCTTTTCATGCCATGGCGGCGGCGATTCCAGGTATGAAGGCTCGGAAGTGGGGCCGCATCATTAGCACCGCTTCGGCCCATTCGCTTGTCGCTTCTCCATTCAAATCTGCTTATGTGACTGCCAAACATGGGCTTGCTGGATTGACGAAGACCGCGGCGCTGGAACTGGCGACTTTCGGGATTACCGTTAATTGCGTTTCACCAGGCTACGTCTGGACTCCTCTTGTTGAAAAACAGATTCCCGACACGATGGCGGCGCGTCACTTGACGCGGGAGCAAGTCATTCACGACGTGCTTCTCGTCGCGCAGCCGACAAAGGAATTCGTGACCGCCGACCAGGTTGCTGCGCTGTTTGTGTTTCTATGTTCTGATGCGGCCGCGCAAATTACAGGGTCCAACTACTCGATCGACGGAGGCTGGACAGCGGAATAGCGCCCCCCTGTAGGCAAAAAACCGAATAGTGCGAGAGCGTATTGAGGGACGTTGGGTGGACCTCTGACCGGGCCTTACGGCTCAAACTGGGCTCTACCCACGGAGGACGGCTTGGCGCCGTCGTCATCGTTGTTTTGGTCCTCGCGCCGTCGGCAGGATATAACGGCCGTCGCGGAAAAGCCCCGGTGTCGCCGGGGCTTAAAAAGCGCGGGAAGTCAATCAAGCCGCGCGCAGGTTACTCGCAGAGGACTTGCCTGTCCTTTTGTCCGCAACGACTTCATAAGAGATCTTTTGTCCCTCTTGCAAATTGCGTAGCCCTGATTGTTCCACAGCACTGATGTGCACGAACACATCCTTGCCGCCGTCATCAGGACGGATAAAGCCATAGCCTTTATCCGGGTTGAACCATTTTACCGTTCCCGTTGTCATATAGAGTCGTCCTTCGAAGTCGCAGACAAAACAGGCGCCAATTGCGCAAGCGCCAATGTGTATCGAGGTTTTGAGGAGGAGGATGCCTGCAAACGCAAAGGTCGGAGGCGAGGCCGTCGGCAAAACACGACACCCCGCAATCTAGGTCTCTGCGAACGGCAAGGCAAGGGGCCTAAGAAGATTTTCGAAGCCGTTTCTTGCGTGAGCCGGCTCTTCCGCCTCCGGCGACAGCCGTGGGTCGAGGATCGAGCGAGAACTAGAGCTTTTGCAATCGCGCCAAGATAAACAAGCCCAAAGGCGGCAGTTTTCGCCTCTCGATAAGCCTCACCGTTGGGTTGCTTTTGATCCAGTCGCCAATGATCGACCACGCAAACTCTGGCTGCCAACCAAGCCCCTCGCCGCATTTGGCAAGCATGGATTCCGCCCAGGCGATTGGGCCCTTCCCCGTCGCCACGTGATTGACAAGAATGATCTCGCCGCCAGGGCGGACCACCCGGGTGAACTCGTCCAAAAGCGCATGGGGTTCAGGGACGACTGTCAGAACGTAAGGGGCAACAACAGCATCGAACTGCCCGTCATTGAAGCCAAGGTGAGCTGCGTCCATAACCACTAGACCCTCAACGTTTGCGAGCTTTTTGGTGCCTACCCGGCGCTGTGCATGCCGCAACATGGGTTCGGAGAGATCGACGCCAGTAAGCCTCGTGCGAGGGTGAAACATCGGCAGTTCGAGGCCAGTGCCGACACCGACATCGAGGATATGCCCACCTGCTTCGCTCGCCGCGGCGGCGATCGCTTTTCGCCCTGGACGAAGTGTGAAGCTGAAAACAAGATCGTAAATCGGTGCCCACCGCGCGTAGGAATTCTTGACGTGCAGGTTCGTGAGATTTTTCGAGCCGAACGCGTTCTCGAAATCCGCAGTAGCTCCGCCCGCGCGCGCGTCACTTTGCACGATGCCCCCAAATGTCTTCCTTGCCCCCGCAAAGGCCACCCTTCTCACGCGCTCGTCACGCGGTCAACAGGGCGGGAGGTCACATTTGGAGACATTAGGCCTGTAGCGGCGCCATTCGTTGTGGCTTGCCGTTGGAAGGAAGCTGAGCTGCCGTCGTTGAAGCGATGAAGCCGCCGCCGAGCACCCGGGCGCCCGGCTGAGCCGAGTCGTACAAAACGCAAGCCTGGCCAGGCGACACACCAAATTCAGACTCGGCGAGCCTTACCATCGGGCTATCAGAGTGAGGAGCCCTCTGGAGAAATCCTCGAACGGGTGGCCGAGTGGAGCGCACCCGAACGAAAACTTCTTCATTATCCGCGATTTCATCAAGCGAACCTGGCCCGATCCAATTGAGACCACGCAGATGGATGGTTTGGACCGCGAGCGCCTGCCTTGACCCGACGACGACGCGAGCATTTCGAGCGTCAAGCTCGATCACGAATAGCGGCGCTCCGGATGGCGAGCCGCCAAGGCCCAAACCTCGTCTTTGTCCAACAGTGTAGTGAAAGACACCTTCATGGCGCCCGAGAACCTGGCCATCAACGTCGACAATATCGCCAGGGCGGATTGCATCCGGCCAGAGGCGCTTAACGACATCGCTGTAGCGGCCGGTTGGAACAAAGCAAATGTCCTGGCTATCGGGTTTTTCAGCCGCTGGCAGACCGAAATTGCGAGCGAGCGCACGGACGCTCGATTTTTGCAATTCGCCAAGTGGAAAGCGCAAGAGATTTAGTTGCTGCTTGGTAGCCGAGAATAAAAAATAGCTTTGGTCGCGGGCAAGGTCGCGCGCGCGGTAGAGCGCGCGTTCGCCGAGCTCGTCAAGCCGTGAGCGCACATAATGCCCGGTCGCCAAGGCATCGGCTCCAAGGTCAAGAGCGGTGGCGAGGAGATCGGCAAATTTGACGTCACTATTGCAAATGGCGCACGGCACCGGTGTTTGGCCCTTCGCATAACTTTCGGCGAAGGGGAGGATCACTCTCTCACGAAAGCGCTCTTCATAGTCGAGCACATAGTGGGGTATCGAAAGCCGCGCGGCAGCGATACGCGCATCGTGGATATCCTGGCCGGCACAACATGAGCCGCTACGGTGAGTAGCTTGGCTGTGATCGTAAAGCTGCAAAGTCACGCCGATCACGTCATAACCGGCCTCCTTCAGCAGTGCAGCCGCGACCGAGGAATCCACCCCACCCGACATGGCAACAACTATGCGGGTATGTGAGGCGGGCTTATCCAGACCGATGTCCAGGAAATTCTGTTGCGTGCCAGCCGCAGTTCCGCTCATTTTATCCAACGCCTGTTCCCAAACGTGCCTGCCCGGGGCGCTTTCTTGCAATGGAACTTGCAACCACCCCTGCAGGCGGCAGCTTCGCTGCGAAATTCCCGTTCGCATGAGTTTACCAGATACCACGCGGTTTCCGAACGCAAATTTGGCCGTGAAGTTCTTGCCAAGCATCGCGATAAAGCAGGCAAGCTCTACATCTCGCGCAAGTGGATCGTCCCAATAAGAGACATGAAGCAGCTAAAACGCATTTATTCGAAATAATAATGATGTTTTAGAGCGTAAACTCGATAGCAAAAGCGGCTTGTCCGTTTAGGCAAATCTTAAACCCCGGCCTCTAATTTTCGGTGATTGATAAGTCTTATGGATGAGTGGTATCGAATATGTCTGAACCAAACCGGCTGCGAACCAAATACGTCATCGGGCCTGATGGCAGCCCACTGACTGTTGCCGATCTTCCTCCGTCAACCACGAAGCGGTGGGTGATAAGGCGCAAGGCAGAGGTTGTCGCGGCTGTCCGAGGAGGGCTTTTGTCCTTGGATGACGCGTGCGCCCGCTACACTCTCACCGTTGACGAGTTCTTATCCTGGCAAGTTTCCATCGACCAATTTGGTCTTGCCGGCCTTAGGACAACGCGCATTCAGCAATACCGGCAATAATGCATCGCCATGGAACTTTGAGGCATTCTCCGTGCCTCAGCCGCAACTGTTGCGTCTCGTGAGGGGTGGAGCACGATATCAACTTTCTAATGATCGGCCCCGCATTCGCTTTCTTCCTCTGGCAATCGATGTTTCATGATCAGCCGAACTTGCGCCATGGAGAAGGCAAAAATCAGAATAAAAATCCCGGGAAATTTGAAGGCCACCCATAAGTCATTGGACTGAGTGCGCCAGATCGCCTCATTTAGAACGGCGAGCACGCCGAAAAAACAGCCCCAGCGAAGCGTAAGTATGCGCCAGCCGCGCTCGGTAAGGGCTAAGGCTTCATCGAAAATGATTGCTAGGACCGGCTTCTTAAACGCAAGGCCTACTAGCAGGCTGGCCGAGAATCCACAATAAAGAATCGTTGGCTTCATTTTGATGAAAGTCGCGTCTTGCAGGAACAGAGTGAGCCCGCCGAAAAGAAGCGCCAAAACGGAGGTTATCAACGGTATGAAGGGCACTCGTTTCGTATAGGCAAAGGAAGCGCCAAGAGCCGCCGCAACCGCCATCATCAGGACGAGCGTGGCGGTAAAAAGCGCCCCATTCTGACCTGTCAAGAGGGAAAGCGGCAGAAAGGGCCTCGCCACAGGCTCAAAAAATTTAGGCCTTGAATTAGCGACAAAAAAAAGCGCGAGTGGTCCGAATTCGATCGCAAATTTGAACCATGGATTTCGCGCTGCGCTAGTCGGCCTCTTGCCATCTATGGACGTAGTCATCTCGTTTTTCATGGTCTTTTATGAGAGTTTTATTCGGCAACATGATAACGGCTGACACTGCCGGATCACAACCCTTATACCTTAAAACAAGTTGAGTGAAAGTTTGCCGTTCAAAAGCACCACCAGCGTTTAGAAAAACCAAAGCTTGATTCCATCATAACACAAAAATGCACCTAAATCTCTAAGCTCGCGTTTCAGCATCTCGTCCCAAGTGAGAAGCTATTGATCAACTCACAAGGGATAAAATGATGAAAGGTGGAACACGGCTAAAACTGGCAACTCTCGCCACAATCCTCGAACTCACCCCATTTTCTATGTGCGGAGTGGCTTCGGCGTCATCAAACATTATAACACCGGCGCAATTAATGGTGCCGTCAAAAGCCGCGACGCCGGCGGTAGCCACGGCGTCGGCAAATAGCGTAAGTTTCGTAAGGATCGACAGCACGACATCAGGTAATTGGATTGGAAATTACGGAGCTGATGGCTATTTCATAAGCCAAGATAGCTCTACTAAAACTCCCACCTATGCACAAATGAGCTTCACAAACGCCTCTAGTTGGCTATGGGCAAATTCTCCAGGTGGATGGATCGCGCCTCAGAAACCGGAGAACCCGGCTGATCGAATCGCGGGGCAATGGTTCAGCAATTGGAATTTTTCCATAAATGTAAACTTGACCGACGGCAACACTCATCAATTAGCCCTCTATGCCCTGGACTATGATAGTTTAATTCGTGGCGAGACAATAAACGTCTACGATGCGATAACACACAGCTTGCTAGATACAAGGACTCTTTCGCCCGGAAGCTACCACACTGGTGCGTACCTCATCTGGAATGTAAAGGGCAACGTAATTTTTAGTGTCACCAACAATGCAGGAGCAAATGCAACCATCAGCGCCATATTCTTCGGCGGCGCGCCTTCCACTCCCATCGCTCCGATTACCGCGTTGCCCGCGAAGACGTTCCTAAGTTCACTTGGCATAAACACTCATATGAGCCAGGGGTATCCAGAGGCGCAATTCGAGCCCATGTTTCGGTACACAGGTATTCCAAATGACCGCGACTGCGCTGCCGTCGGCTCAATGACGTTATTTAAAAACACCGGCGTGCTTACAGATTGCATTAGCAGCAGTATGTCCTATCTTCTGAGCACTGCCAGAAGCCTCGCCAATGCGGGCGCGTTGCTGGCTGTTGAAGGGCCTAACGAACCTAACATAGCGCCAATCACCTACAACGGACAGCTTGGGGGAGGATCAAGTACGTGGGTTCCGGTAGCGCTCTTCCAAAGAGATTTATACGCTTCGGTCAAGGCCGATCCCGTTCTTAAAAATTACCCCGTATTTTCGGTATCTGAGACGGGAGCGGAATGGGACAATGTCGGTCTTCAGTTTTTAACAATTCCTTCGGGCGCGGGCACGGTGCTTCCCGCGGCAACGCTATTTGCGGATTACGCAAATCTCCATAATTATATTACTGGGAGAAACGGCTTCATCCTGTCTGATAATCAAGCTTGGGATGCGGCAGATCACATCGCCTCAGGCTGGCTTGGTCATGACGCCATCATGGATTCGGAGAATGGCCTCACATGGCTTAAGGGCTACGTGGGCTACTCAATACCGCAACTAATGACCCTGCCGGTTGTGACGACTGAAACAGGGTGGCCGACCCAGGGAACGGGTGCGATAAGCGAGGAGCAACAGGGCAAGCTTTATCTCGATGTATTTGCTGCTCAATTTAAGCGTGGCTTCAGGTATACGTTTATCTATCAAATGATCGACAATCAGCCTGATGTTGGGTTAGGCATTTTTCATGCGGACTCGACACCGAAACTTGCGGCGACATATATACACAATTTTACGACAATACTCGCGGATCAGTCGAACTTTACGGCTGGAACACTCGATTATTTTATACCCTTCGAGCCCGCGACCGTACATGATCTCCTGTTGCAGAAAAGTAACGGAAATTTCTATCTCATCGTATGGGATGAGCGAGCCAGCGGTGCAACGGACATGGTGAACGTACAACTTGCCTATACTAAAAAATCCATCAGCGTTTTCGACCCAACGGTCGGAACCGCGCCGATCCAGGCATTGACCAACACTAATTCAGTGCCTTTAACATTAAGCGACCACCCTCTGATTTTGGCGATTTCGCCCAATTAGTTAGGGTTTAAACCATCGGCGTAACAATGCATGCGCCGACAAAGCGGCCGAGCCGCCGGGGCCAGCATCTTGTGGTGTCCCGGCGCTCACCAGTTCACGAAACCCGTGCTTGAAGCACGTCCATTTAGGCGCAACGTTTAGCCGGCGAAAGCGCTAGAAAGGAATTGATTCGACTGGGCGTCGGGCGTAGCAAGGGCTTGCAGGGTCTACCAGGAGCCCGCGGATCTCCTGCGTCACCTAGATGAGCTCGGCGGGGCAATTGGGCCGGGATGTTCATCGCCAATGAGAGTGCGATTGTCATGCGGCAAATTTGGATCGGCAAGTATGGCCCGCCTGAAGTTCTCGAGGTCCGGGAAGCGCCAGATCCTGAACCCTCCCCTGGCGAAGTGCGCATCCGCGTCGAAGCGAGCGGTGTGAATTTCGCCGATATTGTTGGGCGTTTGGGTCTTTATCCAGATCTTCCTCCGATACCGGTGGTTCCGGGGTATGAAGTCAGCGGTCAGATTGACGCGATAGGCACGGGCGTTGATGCCGGCCTGCTTCATCAAAACGTCCTCGCGTTCACTCGTTTTGGCGGCTACGCCGATGCCGTCTGCGTGCCCGTGCCGCAGCTCTTCATCCGGCCCGAAAGCATGTCCGCTCTAGAGGCAGCGGCAATCCCGGTCAATTTCCTGACGGCTTGGCAGCTCATTGTCGTGATGGGCGGCCTCAAGCGGGGTGAGACTGTTCTCATTCACTCGGCGGGAGGCGGGGTAGGGATCGCCGCAATACAGATCGCGAAGCATATCGGGGCACGTATCATCGGCACCGCATCGGCCACGAAACATGAAGAGTTGCGTGACATTGGCGCTGATCATTTAATCGATTACCAGACGGAAGATTTTGAAAAAAGGGCCCGTGAGTTCACGGAAGGCCGCGGCGTTGAGCTTATTCTCGATGCTATCGGTGGAGAATCGCTCAAGAAAGGTTATCGCCTCCTGGCGCCGACGGGGCGGCTTGGCATATTTGGGATTTCGTCCGCGGTCACGCAAAAGGAGCGGCGGCCGCTCGCGATGCTAACGATGCTCGCCCGCACGCCGTGGTTTCAGTTCAATCCGCTCTCTCTCATGAACGCTAATAAAGGCGTCTTTGGCGTCAACATGGGGCACCTTTGGGGTGAAATGGACCGGCTCCGCGGTTGGGGTGAGCAAGTGCTGGGTCTATGGGCTCAGGGGGTGATAAAATCGAGGATTGCGCGAAGCTTCAAATTCGATGAAGCAGCTGAAGCTCACCATTTCGTTCAAGATCGCAGGAATATCGGCAAGGTGCTGCTCGTGCCTTGAGATTCCTAAAACCCAAGGATCAAGAATATCGAGCACGACTGAGGCTTCGCTCGAGCAACAAATTCATTGCGATCAAAAGGCTGAGCAGCCGCGCTACTAAGTATGATACGCGCCGGCGAGGCGTGAGGCACAAGAGGCGGGGGATTGGCTAATCCCGACAGCCATGAATATGGCGTCGCAAGCTTCCACATCTAATTTTTGAGTCTGTAGCCTGTTTTAAACATCCACCATACAGTGATTAGGCACAGAATGAGAAAACAAAGTGTCATGCCAAAACTTACAGCGACATTTAAATCCGAATGCCCGTAAAAACTCCAACGAAATCCGTTCACTAGGTAGACGACGGGGTTAGCCAATGTGATAGCCCGCCAGAAGGGCGGCAGCATATCTATCGAATAGAAGGTGCCACCTAGGAAAGTCAAAGGAGTAACGATTAAAAGCGGCACAAGCTGAAGCTTTTCGAAACCATCAGCCCAGATTCCAATGATAAAGCCGAAAAGACTGAAGGTTACAGCCGTGAGTGCAAGGAAGACAACCATCCAAAAAAAGTGATAAATTTCGTACGCAACAAATACGCGGGCGGTGCCAAGTATTATAATGCCGATAAGGATGGATTTGCTTGCTGCCGCACCGACGTAGCCCGTGACGACCTCTAAATATGAAACAGGCGCGGAAAGCACCTCATAAATGGTGCCAGAAAATCGCGGAAAAAAAATTCCAAAGGACGCATTTGCGATACTCTGTGTTAAGAGCGAAAGCATGGTGAGGCCAGGTACGATGTAAGCGCCGTACCCTATGCCGTTTATAGCCGAGATTCGAGAACCTATCGCGGCGCCGAAAACGATAAAGTATAGAGACGTGGAAAGCACAGGGGAGACAATACTTTGCAGCAGCGTGCGGAAAGTACGGCGCATCTCGAAAATGTAAATGGCGCGAATGGCGTAGATATTCACTGCTTCGAACTCACAAGACTAACAAAAATATCTTCGAGGGAACTCTCGCTAGTTGAAAGATCCTTAAAGTCAATGTGCTCCGCGTCCAATCGTTCCATGAGTGCCGCGATGTTCATTTCTGCGGTTTTTTTATCGAAGGTGTAGACGAGTTGCTCGCCGCTCGCGCTTAGCTCCAATTGCGGGCTACTGAGAGACGCCGGAATGCCTTCGAGTCTTGTGCGCAAGTGAAGAATAAGTTTCTTCTTGCCAAACTTGCTCATCAGCGCGGCTTTGTTTTCAACAAGGACGATCTCCCCCTTGTTGATCACACCGATGCGGTCGGCCATCTCCTCGGCTTCCTCGATGTAGTGTGTTGTCAGAATAATCGTCACGCCGCTGGAGCGCAGCTTGCGGACCATGTCCCACATATCCCGGCGAAGCTCGACATCGACGCCGGCGGTCGGTTCGTCGAGAAAAAGAATGCGCGGCTCATGCGAGAGGGCCTTGGCAATCATCACCCGCCTCTTCATACCGCCGGAAAGTGTCAGTATTTTGCTATTCCTCCTGTCCCACAGCGAGAGGTCCCTCAGCACCCTCTCGAGGTAAGCAGGATCTGCGGGCTTGCCGAAAAGGCCGCGACTAAAGCTGACGGTCGCCCGCACGGTCTCGAAGGAGTCGGTGGCCAATTCTTGCGGAACGAGGCCAATTTGCGAGCGCGCGGAGCGGTAATCGCGCAGAACATCATAGCCGCCCACGAGAATAGTGCCGCTCGATGGATTGATAATGCCGCAGATGATCCCGATGAGCGTGGTTTTGCCGGCGCCATTTGGACCAAGCAGAGCAAAAATCTCTCCAGCATCGATTTGTAGATTGATATCGTTGAGAGCTTTGAAACCAGAAGCGTAGGTCTTGTTCAAATGAGAGATAGAAATAGTGGGCGGCACAGAATGTCCCTGACCTAAGGCAATCGAGGCGGTCTGGCAAAAGCGTTAACTCCGGAAACTCCGAAAGAAGCTGGTGGCCGGAACGCCGATCTTTTGAACTGGTGCGCAAGAGGGAATAGAATCAGAGTGACATCCATTTGAAATTCCTAACGGAAACCCAGGCTCTGTAGCAATGAGGCCAACAAAAAGGCCAACAAATTTTCGTGGTCCTCACGATAGCGTGCGGCTCAAAAGAAAGGAGGCACGCGCCAGCTCAGGATTTGGTGTCATGCCCAATCCACTAGCCGGGTTCATTTTTCGTTTGACGCTATAGCATACCACCTTATGCGTTACCATGCCGCATATCTGATCTGCCCTCGGTCGGGTCAGCGAATTTCCGTGTCACTGCCCTTCTCGCGCGCCCGCTTGAATATCTCGCGGGCCAAATGCTCATGCGCGACGGTCCGAAATTCTTTGTCGGTCATCACGCGCGAGAAGATTTCCTCATTGCCCTCCATACGGTCGATGAAAAGCTCATCGAGCATCCGTTCGAGATAGGCCGAGAAATTGGCGAGGTTGTTTGCTTTGGCTGCTTCAACGATTTTTTCGTCTTCTTCCGCACTCGCGCGAATCTGGTCGAAGAATAGTTGATCGGCTTCGGTGAAATCCGTCCCGAAGCGCTCATTCAACTTGCCGACCAATGTGGACAAGGCAACGCCTTCTTCCGCAAAACCTGCAGTACCAACATCTGTCGGCCCCTTCAACGGGTCCGCCTGCCCGTAGGCGAGGTCAATCGAGCCCTCGGACATCTGTTGAAGCCGGAAATAGCGAAGAGCAACTTCGTCATCCAGCACGAAAGCTTTCCCATCGCCGGGAGGCGGCAGTTTCAAAATCAGGTTACGAACAAAGGCATAAAATTTTTCAAGCTCGCTGTCCTGATAAGGGATGATCTGCGAGAGAAAGGCATAAAGGTTCCGGTAGGCGGTGAGTTGGCCCCGAAAGCTCTCCTGCTCCCCCTCGTCCTTGTCCTTGAACTTATGCACCACTGCGTCGAGCACCGAATTCATGATTCGATGTTCGGACGCCGAATGGTCGCGCGTGAGCCGGTACCAAACCTCTGCGAAGGCGTTCACATCATCAGGCGTGAAGATTGCCCACTCCAATAGCTTGTGCTGCAATTCCGATAGCCGGTGCGGATCGGCATTTTCGCCGATGGGTGTCCCCTCGTAATAAGGCTTGAACGCCTTATAGATATCGTCTTCCTCATTGGCGAAATCGAGCACAAAGGTTCTCGCCTTGCCGGGGGCGATGCGGTTGAGGCGCGACAGCGTCTGCACCGCCTGCACACCCGCAAGACGCTTGACCACATACATCGTTTGCAAGAGCGGTTGATCGAATCCCGTTTGGTATTTTTCCGCGACCAGAAGCACCCGGTAATCGTCGCGTTCGAAGGTCTCAGGTAATTCGCTTTCGGCAAGCCCGCCGTTCATCGATACTTCCGTATAGGAGGAACCAGGATCATCCGGGTCTTCCACCGTTCCGGAGAAGGCCACCAGCGAGCGAATGCCGGAATAGCCGTGATCCTTGATGTAGCGGTCAAAGGCGAGCTTGTATTTGACGGCCGCAAGGCGCGAACCGGCCACAACCATCGCCTTGGCTCGCCCGCCAAGCTCGTGCATGACATAGAGCCGGAAATGCTCGACGATGACCGAAACCACTTGATCGATATTAACCGGATGCAATTCCAGATAGCGCGTCAGAGCCTTGGCCGCCTTCTTGCGCGGTACTTCGGGGTCGTCTTCCACCTGCTTGATGAGGCCGAAGAAGCGTTTGTACGTCGTGTAGTTCTGGAGCACGTCCATGATGAAGCCTTCTTCGATGGCTTGACGCATGGTGTATTCGTGGAACGGCGACGCCCCGGACGGCCCCGGCTCGTCAAAGAGCGTCTTGGTCTTGAATTTCGGCGTCGCGGTGAAGGCGAAGAAGCTCAAGTTCGGCTGGCGCTTCCGCTTCAGGGAGTCGCGCAATATAGCCGCTCTGGCTTCCTCCGAAAGGTCGCTGTCCTCTTCATCGGAGAGTTGCGCGGCAATTGCGGCCTCGATCCCGTCCCTGTTCAGCATCCCTCTCAGCGTGGTTGCGGTATCGCCGCTTTGCGAGGAATGCGCTTCGTCCACGATCACGGCGAAGCGTTTGCCCGCCGTGTCGATCTTTATGCCCGTCCCCTTCTTTTCCAGAGTGGACAGCGCCTGCGAGATGAAAGGAAACTTCTGGATCGTGGTGATGACGATGGGCGTCCCGCTGGAGAGCGCGCGGGCGAGTTGCTGCGTGTCCTCGTCGATCTTCTCGACCACGCCCGTCTTGTGCTCGAACTGGTAGATCGTGTTCTGCAATTGCTGGTCGAGCACACGCCGGTCTGTCACGACGACGACGGAATGAAACACTTTTTCGTCTCGGGCGTCGTGCAGGCTGGCCAACCGATGGGCGAGCCAAGCAATGGAATTGGATTTTCCCGAACCCGCCGAATGCTGGATCAAATAATTGCAGCCCGATCCGTGCGCACGGGCATGGGCGACGAGCTTCCGCACCGCATCAAGCTGATGGTAGCGCGGAAAAATCATCGTTTCCTTTCTGATCGTCCGCACACCCTTGTCGGTCTTGACCTGCCGCTCCTTGACCTCAAGGTGCATGAAGCGTTGCAGAATATCGAGGAGGCTGTCAGCCTCAAAAACCTCATCCCAAAGGTAATGCGTCTTCCAGTTGCCTTCGACAAGCGGGTTGCCCGCGCCGTGATCGTTGCCTCGGTTGAAGGGCAAAAAGACCGTCTCCTTGCCCTTGAGGCGCGTGGTCATCCAGGCCTCATCGGGATCAAGAGCGAAATGCACGAGCGCGCGTTTCTTGAATGCGAACAGCAAGTCGCGCTCGTCACGGTCCTCCATATACTGTTGAACGGCATCCGCCGCGCGCTGCCCGGTCAACGGGTTTTTTAACTCCGCCGTCACCACAGGCAGGCCATTTACGGCGAGCGTCACATCGATGATGCAGCGTCGGTTCGTGCCCTCGGCCTTCTTCATCGCGGAGGTGAAGGCGATTTGCCGGGTGATGGTCAACCGGTTCTTGGCATAGGCTTCCGCCGCTTCGGCATTCAGGCAGGAATTGGGCCGGAAATAAGCGAGCTGGAAGGTTTTGCCATAGCATTTGAAGCCGTGCCGCAGGACATGCAGCGTGCCCTTGATGTCAAGTTCCTTGGTGAGGCTGTCGAGGACGGTCGCTGCGGTCCTGGCGCCAAGCAGGGCCTCAAGCTGCGCCCATTTCGCCGTCTGACTGTCTTTCAGGAATCCGGTTACGTCTTCGGGAAAGAGCGCCAAAGCCTCGTCATAAGCGGCCGGGGCGCGCTTGGCGTAGCCGCCCGCGCCGATCAAACCGACTTCGATAGCGGTTTCGAAGTCTATCTCTCTGTGCCCCGTCAAATTGCCGCCCCATCAAGTCAAAGGCCAATTCTTACGCGTCTTCATTTTCCATGCGCCGATGAACAAGCGTGGCTCCTCGTCCAATAGAATGCCATTCCGGTATGCCCCAAGGATTGCCCGCTTTTGGCACTAAGCGACCTCCAGTCGTCCGGTCACGGCAGCTGTGATCAAGGCAGCGCGATACTCAGCGAGTCTATCAATACTCTGGGCCACGCGCGCCGCAATCTTTTCGTACGCGTCGACGTGTTCAGCAATTGCGGTCGCAATTGCCACTTGTTCATCAAAAGGTGGAATTAGGACATTAAAGAACTTCACATTGCCACAGTTCAAATGAGGATGAAGGGCTCCAGTCTTTACTAGGTTAAGGAATTGCTGACCATAGCCGCTACAAAATAGCCACGAAAGATATTTGCCACTTACGCTCTGACTATCGGGAGAGCAAACGATAAGAGCATGGCAATTACATCCAACGTGTTCGGACGTTACGTGGGCAACCTGTCCAATATCTCCCGTCTGCACAATGAGGACATCATCTAACTTAAGGATCGACTTCGCGTGCTCTTCACTCCACTCCTCTGAGACAAAGAAGTCGTCTTTGAAAACAATTCTGTTGGATTTTATGTGGAGAGATTGAATATATCGAACGCCTTCGGGGACAAAGATGTCCCGTGTGGGACCGACATAGCCATTTGTGATCTTTGTTGTTACCTTATTTAAGGCGACAACCTCCCAATGCGCGGGAATGTCTCCCAGCCACTCTATGCCGGAGGGTTTTAGGGGGGCGTCGGGGTTCAGGCCCTTGGTGACGGCACGGGTGATGAGGGCTTGACGCTTTTCGGCCAGCCGGTCCAGAAGCGCGCGCTTCTTCTCAATCAGCGCGTCGATCCGCGCCGTCTTCTCATCCAGAAACCGCACAATCCGCCGTTGGGTTTCGGGGGGTGGAAGCGGCGCACGCCAATCCTTTAGAAACTCCTCTGGAACGCGTTTTTGCCCACCTGCTCCAAGCATTTCCGCTTCGCCGAATGAGCGGAAATCATGTGCGTTCGTCAGATAAAAGAGAAACCTCGCGTCGAGGTTCGAAAGCGGACGAATGACGTGTAATTCGGTCGTTCCAAATGCAACCCCATTCGCAAGACCCCGAGCCAGGGCACCCTTGCCATTCTCGAAGCAAGGCGTGATCTTGGCGATGCAAACGTCGCCATCGGCAAAGTACGTATAACCGTTGTAGACCTCTTCAATTGGCCTCGTTTCGTTCAAGGTAAGCCCGCCGTATTCTCCAAGGGACTCCATGCGCACGAAAGATACTTCCGTATCGGCCGGCAAATCGAGCTTTGACTTTTGCGGATTCAGGCTGGCATCAAATCGCAGCCGTCGTTTGGTCCATCCCGTGGGAGCTTCGCAGGCGGCACTCATTCCACAAGTCCTTTTAATAATCCGGCAATCTCGCCTTCCAGCGCGGTAATATCCGCCTCGATCTCGTCCAGAGGGCGCGGCGGCTTGTAGACATAGAAATGCCGGTTGATGGGGATTTCGTAACCGACCTTGGCCTTGTCATAATCCACCCACGCATCGGGTACATGGGGCAGCACTTCGCACGCCATATAGTCATCAATTACGGCCCGGAATGCCTTCATCAGCCGGTCATTGGGCTTGTCCGGTCCGAACTCCATCGGCAGCGGCAGCGCGGTACCTTTTGGTAGCGGGATATTTTCGGTATCGCGCAATTCGCTGTCTGGCTCCGGCCGGCCCTTGCTGTCGCGGCAAATTTCGGCCTTCGGATCGCGCTCGCCTAAGGCGGCGAAGATCGTCTTCTTGATCGGCGCGGCGATCTTGATCCCGGCCCGCATCGCCGCGCTGTCAAGGTCCGCCTCGAACGCGTCACGATCCCTATAGTGGCCCTTGCTCTGCAGTTTGGTCAGCATGGCCCGGATTGAGTCTTGCAGCTTGTGGCCTTCCTCGATTTCCTTGGCCGCCGCGGCTTCATCCTTGCGTTTCTTCGAGGCGGCGAGGTTGGCGAAGGCGGTCTGTGTGTCCAGCTGGGCGATGCGTTCCGCCGTTGCCTCGAAATTCATCCGCAACGGGCGTTCGACCGTCACCTTGAGGAAGCCGAACTCGCGGTTCTCGAAGATGCGGGAGATGACGCGCGTTTCACGGTTGCCCTCGATGGGCACCTCGGCCGTCTCGCCATCGCGGCAATTGCCATAGATGCGTGTCAACTGGCGAATCTGGTCTTCGGTGATTTCATTGCGCTTATTGTTGAGGCTTTTCTTCATGCGCTCGAAAAAGCGCGTGCCGTCGATCAACTGCACCTTGCCGCTCCGCTCGGGCGCCTTGCGGTTGGTGACAAGCCAGACATAGGTGAAGATGCCGGTATTGTAGAAAAGCTGGTCCGGCAGGGCGACGATGGCATCCAGCCAATCATTCTCGATGATCCAGCGGCGAATGTTCGACGGCCCCGATCCGGCATCGCCCGAAAAAAGCGGTGAGCCATTGAAGACAATGGCGATCTTGGAGCCGGCCGCATCTTCGTCCCCTTCCTTGTAGCGGTGCATCTTGGAAATCATATGCTGCAAGAATAGGAGCGAGCCATCATTGATGGCGGGCAGCCCAGCACCGAAGCGGCCGGAAAAGCCCAATTCTTTGTGCTCCTTCTCAACTTGGTTTTGCTGGTCCTTCCACTCCACCCCGAATGGCGGATTGGCCAGCAGATAGTGAAATTGCTTGCCTTCGAATCCGTCGCGGGTCTTGCCGTCGCCAAACGTATCACCAAGAACAATGCTGCTCGTGTCCTCGTCCTTGATCAGCATATCGGAGCAACAGATGGCCCAGGATTCATCGTTATATTCCTGCCCGTAGAGAGCGAGGTTGGCCTGGCCGTTCTGGTCGAGAATAAACTTTTCCGACTCCGAAAGCATTCCACCGGTGCCGCAGGCCGGGTCGTAGATCGTGCGGAAAATGCCTGGCCGGTAAACGTCCTTCTCGCCCGTATAGACAAGATTCGCCATCAGGCGAATGACCTCGCGCGGAGTGAAATGGTCGCCAGCCTCCTCATTCGCCTGTTCGTTGAAGCGCATCACGAGATGCTCGAACAAATATCCCATTTGCAGATTATCGATGCGGTCGGGATGCAGGTCCACGTCCGCCATCGCCTTAACGATGGTAAAAAGGCGATTGCTCGAGTCGAGCTTTTCGATTTGATCGTTGAATTTGAACCGCTCGAAGATCGCGCGAGCGGTGGGCGAAAAGCCGTTGATATAGGAAACAAGGTTTGGCGCGATGTTTTCTGCATCGCCAAGTAATCGCGCGAAGGTAAAGGGGCTGGTGTTATACAGAGGGTACTTGCGATTGGGGTCTGCCGCTTTTCCAAGCAGCTTCTCCATCGCAGTTTCGGGCATCTTTTGCGCCGTCAATTTTTCATATTGCTTCAGGACGGCGGGCTTGGTTGGCTCAAGGACGCAATCCAGCCTGCGCAGGACGATCATGGGCAGCATGACGAGCCTATATTGCGGCGGGCGATATGGACCCCGGAGGCGATTGGCAATTTCCCAGATGTCGGCTTTAAGCTTGTTATGGGCCTGGACGTTCATCATTGAGACTTTCAGCGATCAGAATCCAATGGTACGGGATAGTTTCGCAGATTAGTTAATTTTACCCAGCTGTGGCATCATGGAAAACCGCCACTTCTCGTAGGCTCCGCCGCTCGATAGGAACGCCAAGGGTTCCGCCTGTTTTCACAATTGCCGGGCCGCTTCGATCAATTGGAGTGCCCTCTCCATCGCCTCGGAGGTGGCGGCGTATCCATTATTTTTGTCGAGCGCGCCAAGGATCTCGATCTGACGGCTGGTTGCGATCTTCCCGTAGCTCGTGAAGGTTGTCAGCGGAGAATCATGACCGAGGTTTTGCGACCAAGCCTTGAATTCCTCTGGAGTCCCTCAAATCCGCTGGCCCAGCCCGACAAGGGTGTTGCGGAACGAGTGCGGGTTGAAATAGGGCAGGCCCGCGCGAGGGAAGGCGTCCCTGAAAATCTTCCGAATGGGCGTTGCATTGCTCCAATGTTTCCGTGCAAGCCCGATGGCCTCAAAGCGTTGATCCGGCCCTGTTGCAACCTCGGTTGCCGGGAACAAAGGATCGTCATTGCTCCATAGCTTTTCCTTTTGCAGGAAATTCACCCAATCGACCACTATGGACCGAATGTCATCGCCGACCGGGAAAAAGCACGTCGTGAAACGACCTTGCTACCAACACGAAGCTCTTGGCAGCGATCAGCCCACCACGCCATCATGCGGATGCGCTCCTCCCAATAATCCGCCCTATGATAGGCGCGGCGGACTGAGTTGTTTTCAACATGCGCCAATTGCACCTCGATCGCGTTAGCGTTCCATAGGCCGCTTTCGTTCAGAATAGACGAAGCCGCGGAGCGGAAACCATGGCCGCTCATCTCATCTTTTTCGAAGCCGAGACGACGCAGTGCGGCATTGATCGTGTTCTCGCTCATACAGCGGGAGGGTGATCGAACAGACGGAAACAAGAATTTTCCCTTGCCTGTAATTGGCTCAAGGTCCCGCAAAATAGCGACAGTTCGCGGCGCCAAAGGTACGCGATGCGGGCGCTTCATTTTCATTTTCTCGCTGGGGATCGACCAGACGGCGGTATCAAGGTCAAATTCTGTCCATTCGGCGGTGCGAAGCTCGCCGGGCCGAACAAAGGTGAGCGCGAGTAATTCGAGCGCCGCGCGTGTTTCAGGCGAGCCGTCATAGGTCGCGATCGTCCGAAGTAGCGCGCCGAACGCCTTGGGCTCTATGATAGCAGCTCGATGCTGAACGGTTGGCGTCGTTAGGGCGCCCTTCAAGGCGTTTGTTGGATCGGCCTCGGCGCGCCCGGTTGCGACCGCGTAGCGGAACACTTGGCCGATTGTCGCGCGAAGCCGCCGCGCGGTTTCATGCCGGCCGCGTGCCTCGACCGCACGGAGAACACTCAAGACGTCCGGTGCGGTGATTTCAGCAATCGGTCTACTACCTATGGAAGGGCGGGCAAGGGAGAGGAGCCATTCGAGCTTATTCAAGGTGCGGTCGGCCTTGGCCTCGCGCCTCTTCTTCTCCAAGAGCTCGTCAGCGATGGCCTCGAATGTGTTGGCCTTGGCGTTGGCCTCAGTGAGCGCAGCGGCCTTTTTTTGTTGGCCTGGATCGATGCCGGAGGCTAACAGCCTCCTGGCCGCGTCTCTTCGTTCCCTCGCGTCTTTGAGCGAGACGGCTGGATAGGGTCCAAGACTCAGCTTCAATTGCTTGCCACTAAAGCGATAGGCGATATTCCAAAGCTTCGAGCCCGACGGAGTGACCCATAATTGTAGGCCCCCGCCGTCCGAAAGCTTGACTGTCCGACTCTCTTGGGATTTTGCCGCTCGAATTCCGGCGTCTGTCGCGCCATTGTTGGCTTCGGCTTTTCTTGGCTTCCTAAAAGCCAACAATAAGGCCAACAAATCGCGTGGATGTCAACGCCGTGAAATGGACACAATTGGACTGTAAATAGATTAAGTCACTTTTTTTAAATGATTTTTAGACGCTGCTGAACGTTCTTGGATTGTGATTTGGTGCCGCAAGAGGGATTCGAACCCCCGGCCCCCTCATTACGAATGAGGTGCTCTACCAGCTGAGCTATTGCGGCGGCGGCTGCGGTTGAGCCAAAAGATCCGAGCCCGTTTTAATCATAACCGCGGGGCGGAGCAAGATCGTCGTGGCGCACGCGGCGAATCGCTCCCGACAGGCGCCGTTTTAAGATTGGACCAAACTGTTAAAAGGCAAAAAAACCTGGCGGAATTTTTGCGGCAAGTTCAAGGCCAGCGGCTTGTCCAAGCCGTGCCGCGTCGGAAACACTTCCCGTCAGCGAGGCCTCGAAAAACCGAGAGCCATCGGGCTTGAGCACGATCGCGCGGAGTGCAAGGCGGCCGGCTTCTATCCGAGCATGTGCCCCGATGGGTATGCGGCAGGATCCATCAAGGATGCGAAGGAAAGCGCGTTCGGCGGCGAGAGTGATCGCCGTCTCGGGATGAAGAACAGGCTGGAGAAGAGAAAAAACAGCCTCGTCGCCGGCATGGGCCGCAACGGCAATGGCGCCTTGACCCGGCGCGGGAAGAAACTCATCAATATTCAAGACCGAAGTTGCCGCTGCCTCGAGGCCAAGCCGCTTTAGGCCAGCGAGCGCCAGCAGCGTCGCGCTCGCCTCACCATGCGCGATTTTTGAAAGACGCGTTTCGACATTCCCGCGAAGAAACGTGATCTCAAGGTCCGGGCGCAGGCGCTTGACCATGGCGCCTCGCCGTAGGGAAGCTGTTCCCACCGTGCTTCCTCGGGGGAGTTCTTTGGGGTGCAAGGCAAAAGGAGAGATAAACGCGTCTCGCACATCCTCGCGCGGCAAATACCCCAAAATCTCGAGTTTCTCTTCGATAACGGCCGGTATATCCTTGGCGGAATGGACGGCTACGTCTATGGATCGATCCAATAAAGCCTGGTCGAGCTCTTTCGTGAAAAGCCCTTTCCCGCCGGCCTCTATCAATGGGATATTATGGATCAAATCACCGCTGGTTTTGATGGGAATGATCTCAATCGAATCTGCGCTCATACCGTGAGCTTCACACAAGCGAGACTTCAGCTCGCCCGTTTGCGCTAGCGCCAGTGGGCTGCCACGCGTCCCGAGCCTAAGGACGCCAGGATTCTCCGGTGTGAAAATGGCAGAAATGGATGCGTTTCCTGTTTTGCGAGATTACTATAAGTCAGCTTTTCAAAAGCCAAGGGCTTGCAACGTAAAACTGTCAAGTCTGACCAGCAAAGCTTTCCTTGGAAAACCAATCAAGTGAGCCTGATGCGTGTTCTTGGTATTGAAACGACCTGCGACGAAACGGCGGCCGCCGTTGTTCAGTGGCAGCCCGGCCAAAGGGCAGAAATCCTTTCCAACGAAATCATGAGTCAGATCGCTGAACACGCCTCCTTTAATGGTGTTGTCCCGGAGATCGCCGCGCGTGCCCATATTGAAGTGGTTGACCGGCTTGTCCAGCTGGCGCTCGACCGCGCCAGTGTCGATCTTCCGGAAGTCGATGCTGTCGCCGCGGCCGCCGGGCCTGGGCTTATCGGCGGCGTGATGGTCGGATTGACAACCGCAAAGGCCTTGGCGCTCGCGGCGGGCAGGCCGTTCCTCGCCATCAATCACCTCGAAGCGCATGCATTGACGGCGCGGCTAACCGACGATCTCGCTTTCCCCTATTTGCTGCTGTTAGTTTCTGGGGGCCACACGCAATTGGTCGCGGTCAACGGCGTTGGCGAATACATTCGTCTTGGGTCAACCGTCGATGACGCGGTTGGAGAGGCGTTTGACAAAGTTGGCAAAATGCTTGGTCTGCCTTACCCAGGCGGGCCGCGTGTAGAAGCGCTTGCGAGTGAAGGAAATGCCGAGCGCCTCGACTTGCCGCGTCCCATGCTCGGCCGGGCGAAACCGGATTTCTCCTTTTCGGGGCTCAAAACGGCGGTTCGCTTGGCGGTAAAGCAAGCTGGGCCTTTGAGCAGTGCCGATGTCGCCGATATCTGCGCTTCTTTTCAGTCTGCCGTGGTTGACACGATTGTAGACCGATGCCGCGCCGGCCTTAGGCTTTTCCGAGAAAGCATCGGCTTTCCGAATGCGATGGTTATCGCCGGTGGGGTCGCGGCGAATGGCGCCATTCGCCGCGCATTGCTACGGTTTTGCGCGGAGTCTGGATTGCGGCTTGTCTCACCACCCCCAAGCCTCTGTACCGATAATGGCGCGATGATTGCGTGGGCGGGCATCGAGCGCCTCTCACTTGGCCTCGTTGATGACCTCACTTTCGCGGCCCGGTCGCGTTGGCCGCTCGATCAAAATTCCGAAGCCGCCCATCACGGCAAGGCATGAAGCCTCGCCCATGCTAGCGCGTGATTTCTTTCAGACCTTGGCGTATGAGCTCGGGCACGGGTGCATCGGCGCCAAGCGCGGCCATGGATGCCGTTACCGCCGACAGCGCTTGCGCCCGCGAATAGCCAAGATTAATCAGCGCCGACAAGGCCTCGTTTGCCGCCTCGGATTTATTTGCGCCGGATTCGTCGGCCGGCGCAAATACTGGCGCTACCCCGCCTGCCACCTTGTCTTTGAGCTCCGTGATAATTCGGGCCGCGAGCCTTGGCCCAATACCGGGAGCCTGGCAAATCGCTCCTTTATCACCGTGGAGAATGGCGTTGGCCAGCTCGCCAGCTTCCAAAGCGGTCTGGATGGCAAGACCGGTTCTTGCACCAACACCTTGGACACTTAGGAGGGTTTGGAACCAATAGCGGTCCAACTCCGAGGTGAAGCCGTAAAGCTTTATCGCATCCTCTCGCAGATGGGTCTCGATCAGCACACTTGCTGCCTCGCCCGGCGAGGGTAATTTTCTCAGCGTGCGCCCAGAACAAAAGATGACGTAACCAACTCCTCGAACATCGAGGATGAGATGGTCGCTGCCTTTACAGTCGACGATTCCCTTAAGTTTTCCTATCATCTCGGCCGATGCATCTCCGCTTGAGGTAACATACCGGCTTTAAATCAAATCTCGATCTAGCTAAATCAATGGGAGACGAAACCGTGCGTGGGTGATCGCAACGGCGAGGGCATCGGCTGCATCGGCGCTGAATGCGCGGCTTTCCTGCAGCAGCGTGCGGACCATTAAACTGATTTGCACCTTTTCCGCATGGCCCGAGCCGGTCACGGTTTTTTTTACAACATTAGCCGGATATTCTGCGACGGAAAGGCCGGCAAGAGCAGGCGCAAGAAGGGCAACAGCGCGCGCCTGGCCAAGTTTGAGGGCCGAGCGTGGGTCACGATTGACGAATATCTCTTCGACCGCCGCTTCCATAGGCCGATACTCTGAAATGGTTTCGATAAGGCCATCGTGCAGCTCACGCAAGCGGTCTGCCAGGGCGTGCTGCGGGCCCGAGGTGATCTCGCCACCTGCAACATAAGACATAAATGGCCCGCGGACCTCAATCACTCCCCAGCCCGTGATCCGCAGGCCCGGGTCAATGCCAATGATGCGGATTGCCGGTTGCTGCATGACTCGCCTCACTTTGCCTCGCGGCTCAGATAAGACGGCTTGCCCTCACTCAAGCAGCATTCGTTTCAAGAGTTCAATCTCATCCAATAGGGCCCCGTCGGAAGCCACAAGACCTTGGATCTTGCGCACCGCATGGAGGACGGTGGTATGGTCCCTGCCTCCAAAGCGGCGGCCGATCTCGGGCAGAGAGCGAGGCGTTAAAACCTTCGCGAGATACATGGCGATTTGGCGTGGGCGGACGACAGTGGCGGTTCGGCGTGACGAGAGGATATCGGCGCGGCTGACATTGAAATGGCTCGCCACAAGTTTTTGAATATCCTCGATCTTGATTTTCTTGGGCTCCGGCGTCCTCACCAGGTCGCGGATTGCCTTTTCGGCTGTCTCCAGTGAAATTGGCGCGCCATTGAGTGATGCATAGGCAAGCAGGCGGTTAACCGACCCATCGAGATCGCGGCCATTCGTCTGTATCACACTGGCGACATAGGAAGTCACCTCCGGTGGGACATCGAACGCCGGATGCAGCATTTTGGCGGCGGCGATGCGGGCCTCGAGAATTTTGACGCGAAGGGCCTCGTCAAGAGCTCCAATCTCGATGCAGAGCCCGCCAGCCAGGCGCGAACGGACTCTTTCGTCCAGACTTTCCAAATCGGCGGGAGGCCGATCGGCCGCAATGACGATCTGCCGGCGCGAATCAATGAGTGCGTTGAGCGTGTGGCAAAATTCTTGTTGGATCGACTTACCCTGCAGAAACTGGATATCGTCGATAACTAAAAGATCGATCGCTCTCAATTTTTCCTTGAACGCCAGGGCCGTCTGCGTCTTGAGGGCAGCTACAAAGCCATACATAAAACGTTCGGCGGTCAAATAGATGGCCTGGCGTTTTGTCGAAAAGGCCGCATGGGCGACGGCTTGTAAAAGGTGGGTTTTGCCAAGTCCCACGGAAGCGTGGATATAGAGCGGATTAAATTGCAGCGAATCATTTGGCGCGGCGTGAGCTATCCGCTGCGCGGCCGCATGCGCCAGCTGATTGGACGTGCTGACCAAAAAATTAGGAAAGACCAAACGGCGATCTAGAGGAGACCCTTCAAGAGCGTCGTGTTCATTTCCGTCGATTGGAAGCGCCTTCTTTGCAGGTGCGAGCGGGGCCAAGCAAGATTCCGGGGTTGACGCTGTCGCGGCCGCTACGTTGCGAGGCTGCGAGCCTTCCACGTGTTTTCGCGACGAAATATCGAGATGGCGGCGAGAAGCCGCGGCGGCTGGCATCGCCGAGTAACGGACGTGCACGGATAAGCGCTTCACGGCGGGAAACTCGCTACTCAACGCTCTCAATATCTTTTCTGAATAGTGTGTCTGTATCCAACTCTTAAGAAACTTCGTGGGCACAGATAGCTCCGCGTCCGCTTCCGATAAACCATCGAGCTCAAGACAGCCGAACCAGGAGGAAAAAACGTCTTCTCCAAGTTCGAGCCGCAATCTTTGGCATACGCGCATCCAAGCCTCACCGTTGGCTAAGCCGCCAACGTCAGAAATCTGACGGCGCGAATTTTGCATTTGTGGATATCCTTAGAAATGATGGCAACGTGGATCTCGTCGCTGAATCTGGCGATGAACTATTCAGGGAGGAAAGCTGAGCTAACGCTGGCGGGAGCGGCGATGTCGAGGGGGAGGCCCATTGGGGTCTTGATCAGGTCCATCCGCGACCTTCCTGGGGCCACTAGGGAATAAAACAGAAGAATGTTTAATCATCAGCGTCCATGTCCCCCTTCTTCCTCATTAAGAAAGCAGTGCTTTTTATTGTCATATTAAAATCTGCCAAGAACAGGAAAAGCGCCATCAGATAAAAGAAATATGCCCTCAGACCAAAGCGCTATCTAATATACCTCCTATCATGAGCCTCTATTTTCTTGCCTAAACGTGCGTTTATCTAAGCCGCCACTCGCACGGCAGGCAAAAAACATGGAAATACTCGTAGAATAAGAGCCGACAACTGGGCAAAGCCCGTTTCAGACAGGAAAGAGAATTTAACATAGGCCAAGCGCGGTGCAAGCGCACTCTCTGGAATCCGAGGCATGTGACCACTGATTTTTTATCATTTATTATTCGCGTCAATTTTTGGACGCGAAAGTGCCTCATCGGATCGAGGTTGTAAATGTCTGATTTCGCGCCGGGTCCCCTGCGGGTCAGCCGATTGGTGGGAGGATTCACCGAAGATTTTGAAACATCCACTGCGGCGCGGAAAAATTTTTGGTTCGGACGAATTGACCCAGGGATAAGTCGGCTTTGCCCAAAGGCATCACTTGGCTTTGGCGGCAAGCCATTGAGTTACTTCGATATTAATTGCGCGGCTCGCGTTGCGGCGACCTGGATGCGGCTCAAAAAAAAACCCGGCGAGAGCCGGGCTTTGGATCAGGCTGGAGCAAGCCGATCAATGCACGAGAGAGCTAATACGTTTGCTGAGCCTCGAGACTTTTCGCGCCGCCGCATTTTGATGGATAATTCCTTTTTGAGCCGCGCGTACGACGAGAGGCTCCGCGGCGCGAAACGCCGCCGTCGCAGCCGCGCGGTCGCCCGAGGCGATCGCTTCTTCGACTTTTCGAACAAAAGTGCGCATCTGGCTGCGGCGGGCGCGGTTCACTGCGGCGCGCCGCGCGAGCTTCCGAACCGCTCGTTTGGCCGAGGATGTGTTCGCCATTAATCAAAACCCTTCAATAGATAGCTCTGCAAGTTTGCAAAAAAACCCATGAGCTGGTGTGAGTGTCGCAACTGCCCAAAACAGGCACCGAGCCCTACGAATCATGGCATCGAAGGCAGATGAGACAAACTTCGGCGTTGTATAAATGGCGGTTTTGAACCCGTCAATTATTCCCGGTAGGCAGCACTGCCCTCCCAAAGGGCGGCAATGCTCGCTTAAAGCGCGCGAGCCGAACGTTCTAGGAGGATGGTCACGGCGTCAATCGCCGTTTCCATCACTTCCGGGCCGTGTTGGACCGCGGTCTCGATGTCGCGCAAAAATTCACCAAGCAGGTAAAGAATGAGCAGGCGGCGTCGCGTAAGCCGGTCCTCGACCCAAACAGCGCTCCCCTGCGCCGCTTCCATATACGCTTGGACAAAGACCTCGGAGAAGAGGATTAGATCCTCGCGCAGCCTTGCCGCCGCTATGGTGACGTCAGGGACGAATCTGGCCAAATCACTCTTGGCCGTGGCGACGGCATGGGCGAGCGAGCGCAACATCACCGCGACATCGCAAAGGGGCGAAGCCTTGGGGCGCCGGTCGCCGGAAAAACGAGGACTGCTTTCTCCGAACCCGACAATCATCACGTCGTCTTTGACGACGAGAAGGCGGCGCAATGTGAAATCGCCGTGGATCCTGATCTTCACGGCGCCGATCGGTTCTTCTGCCAGCTCGCCAATCAGATCGAGGCAGGCCTGCCGGCGATCTAAAAGGAGCAGCGCATCGGCGCGCTTGTCTTCGTTCAACTCGGCGGCGGCCGTTTGTAAGTGTGCAAAAGCTCGTTCGGCGCATGCTCTGGCCGCTGCTGCCATGGCGGCAACATCGCTACCTGTTAGCGCTTCCATCTTGAATGCCGGGTCGTCGGTTGGCGTTGCCAGCGCCTTATGCAATTCCGCCGTTCGCTGGCCAAGGCGGCGCAAATGGGGGATGTAGGCCGCGAATTCCTCGTCTGTCCCAGCATGGCTTTGAGCCGGCGTTAAAGCCGCCATTTCAAGGATTCTTTTCAGGGCACCGAGCGTCCACGTCCATGCATCCCCTTGATTGCGGCTGAAGGTTTGTAAGTATCCGAGCGCGGTGCGGCTGTCGTTGCCATCGCGGTATTCAATGAGTCCCATGATAGGGGGGACATTTGCAAAGCGCGCAACATCGCTCAAGAACTGAAAAACCTCGATCTCGGGATCAAGACCAAACTCGAGTTTATGATAAATTTTCAGAAGGAGTTGGCTTGCCAGGACAAGCGAAGAGTGGCGTCTGCCGGTCCCAATAGGGTGGGTATCGGTGGCCTCGAACGAGGGTTCGCTCGCAAGGCGCGGCATCGGTTTGAAAGAGAGCGTGCCGCCGTGCTGCGTCTCAAGTTCGAGGCCGCGGCGCATGGCCGAAACCACGGCGGGCACAAAGCCTTCGCACGCTTCCGCCTCATAGAGAAGCCCTATTGTCGCACCCCGCCGAAGTCTTGCGGCGGCATAGGTAAGGGCAGGCCCTTCTTTGCGCTCCGGTTCTGCTGCCAGCGGCATGAAATAAGTCTCAACACTAAGATCGCTTAGCTTCGCCTCGACGAGCGTCAAAACGAAGCGATTGGGATGGTCGTCCCGAAGAACCACAAAATCGCGCACCAAAACGGCGGTTAGCGTTTTGGCGTCGGGGCAAAACCAGCGCCGCGTCAGCAGGAAGCGGGGCGCAACGGTATGCTCGAACGCGGTCAGTTCGCGCCCCGTGAGGATAGTTTCTAGCTTACCTGTCGCGACCAGCGTGAACAGACCTGGCGTCAGTTGGGATTCATGGCGATCCCTGGTCACTTCGGCGGCTTCAAGCCTGAACCAGTAAAAACCGTAGGCTGGCAGTGTTAGAAGATAAGCATGGCTTCCGATGGCGGGAAAAAGGCTGCCAGCGGTAAGTTCAACCGGAACCGATTCTTTAAATTCAGCAAGATCGAGCTCAACTGCCTGAGGTGCTCGCGATACGTTGGCGACGCAAAGGATCCGCTGGCCTTGGTGTTCACGAAGATAGGCTAAAACCTTCCGGTTGGAAGGATGTAAGAAACGCAGCGTTCCCCGGCCAAATGAAACATGAGCACGGCGGACCGCTATAATCCGCCGCATCCATGTTAAAAGGCTTGATGGGCTAGCGAGTTGTGCTTCGACATTGACCGCGCCAAAACCATAAACAGGATCCTGAATTGCAGGCAGGAATAGCTTGGCCGGATCGGCACGGCTAAAGCCGCCGTTGCGATCAAGAGACCATTGCATGGGGGTTCGCACGGCGTCCCTGTCGCCAAGATAGATATTATCGCCCATGCCGATCTCGTCACCGTAGTAAATGACAGGGGTGCCCGGCATGGAAAAGAGGAGCGAGTTCAAGAGCTCGATTTTGCGCCGGTCGTTTTCCAATAAAGGAGCAAGCCGGCGGCGAATGCCGAGGTTGATGCGGGCGCGCGGGTCCACAGCGTAAAAAGACCACAGGTAATCACGCTCTGTTCCCGTCACCATCGCGAGCGTCATTTCATCATGATTACGAAGGAAAATCGCCCATTGCGCCCCGTCCGGGATCTCGGGGGTCTGCCGCATGATGTCGGTAATCGGATGGCGATCTTCCTGCGCCAGTGCCATGTAAATCCGTGGCATTAACGGAAAATGAAATGCCATATGGCACTCGTCGCCATCGCCGAAATATTGCGCCGTCTCCTCTGGCCAAAGATTGGCTTCGGCGAGCAGCATGCGGTCGGGATAGCGCGCATCAACAGCGGCGCGCAGCTTCTTGATCACCGCGTGAGTTTCGGGAAGATTTTCGCAGCTCGTGCCTTCGCGCTCGATGAGATAGGGAACTGCGTCAAGTCGAAGACCATCAACCTCCATATCGAGCCAGTAGGCCATGACATCTAGAACGGCTTCGACGACGCGCGGATTGTCGAAATTCAAATCCGGCTGGTGCGAATAGAAGCGGTGCCAATAGAATGCCTTAGCTTGCTCGTCCCAGGTCCAATTGGACTTCTCCGTGTCAAGGAAAACTATCGGGGCGTCTTTGTAGCCTTTGTCCGTCGCCGACCATACGTAAAAATCGCGCGCGGCTGAGTCGGGCTTTGCCGCGCGGGCGCGTTTGAACCACGGGTGCTGGTCCGAGGTATGGTTGATGACGAGTTCGGTAATGACTCTTAGGCCCCGCTCGTGGGCTTCGCGCAGGAAGCGCTTGAAATCCCGCAGCCCGCCATAGGCTGGATTGATGCCGCGATAGTGAGAAATATCATAGCCATCATCACGCAGGGGCGAGGGGTAGAACGGCATGATCCAGACGGCCGTCGCCCCGAGGTCTTTGATGTAATCGAGCTTCTGGGTCAGGCCCGAAAACTCGCCAATGCCATCATTATTGGCGTCGAAAAATGATTTGACATGCAACTGGTAGATGATCGCATCGCGATACCAATGCAAATCACTGCGGTCGATCATGAGGCAAACCTTTTAGCAGGCGTCGCCTTGCCGAGCGCATGGAAAAAAAATGTTTCAGGGGGTCACGCTGGCTGGCCGAGATTTGCGTTCGCATAAAAGCTTGAAGTTGTCGGTAGATATTAAAGGCCGTCACTCGGGAGAGCGATGTCAACTAGATGACGTTTTTTGCTTTCTCAGATTTGCCCAGTGATCAAGGCGAGTGCGCAACTCGCGCTCGAATCCTCGCTCAAAAGGAGAGTACAAAATTTGCCTCCCGAGAGATGGTGGCCAGTAGTCCTGACCCGAGTACCCCTCAGGCTCGTTATGATCATACGCATAACCGGCACCGTAGCCTTCTTTTTTCATCAATTTCGTTGGCGCATTCAGAATGATTTTTGGCGGCGTTAGGGAGCCGTGCTCCTGAGCCAATTTCGTGGCGGCTTGGAAAGCGACATAGGCTGCGTTGGATTTTGGCGCCGTCGCGGCATAAATCACGGCATTTGCAAGTGCAAGCTCACCTTCGGGCGAACCGAGAAATTCATACGCGTCCTTGGCGGCGAGCGCCATCGTGAGCGCTTGCGGATCGGCAAGGCCGATGTCTTCGAGAGTCATCCGCACGAGCCGCCGAAGGATATAGAGCGCATCTTCACCGCCATCGAGCATGCGGGCGAGATAATAAAGGGCCGCATCGGGATCCGACCCGCGCACGGATTTATGCAGCGCGCTGATCAAATTATAGTGGCTGTCCTCGGATTTATCGTAGATCGGCGCGCGCCGCTGAACGATTGAGGCGAGGGAAGCTCTGTTGAAGATCTCCCCTGACTGAGCGGCGCGCCAGACGTCTTCGGCAAGACTCAAAGCCGCGCGGCCATCGCCGTCCGCCATCTGAATCAGCGAGGATCGAGCCTCGGCTTCGAGAGGCAGGACCCGGCCTTCACAAGTCTCCGCGCGAGAGAGAAGTTTTTCGAGCGCTTCCGGGCTCAGAGGGCGAAAAACCATGACCCGAGCGCGCGACAAGAGCGACGCATTCAATTCGAAACTGGGATTTTCGGTCGTGGCACCAATCAATGTGACTGTGCCATCTTCCATTACCGGTAGAAAACTATCCTGCTGCGCCCGATTGAAGCGGTGGACCTCATCGACGAAGAGCAAGGTGCCTTGGCCAACCCCGCGCCTGCCACGGGCGTCCTCAAAAATTTTTTTTAATTCGGAAACACCCGAAAAAATCGCCGAGATTTGAACAAAGGCAGATTTCGTTTGCCGCGCAAGGAGGCGGGCGACGGTTGTTTTGCCCGTGCCCGGTGGCCCCCAAAATATGAGACTTGGGAGGGTCTGAGACTCAAGCAGCCGGCTTAAAGCGCCGCCGGGGGCCAAGAGCTGATCTTGCCCGCTGACATCGCTCAAGCATTGCGGCCGAAGCCGGTCGGCGAGGGGGCGCGACACCTTGTTTTCGAGCTTGGCGTTTGCGAACAGATCGGCCATTCGTTTTCTAAAATAGATGAGCGTATGTGGGATAAGGGAAGCCGAAAAGCAAGCCAAGCTCCGCTTTGGATTGCGTTCGCTAAGGCGGCGCCGGGCCTTGAAAAATTAGAATTAAGGTAAAAAACAATCATCTCCTATTTTATTTGAATTCAACTCAAACAGGTCAAGATTCAAAACAAAAGATAAATGATTTTTATTTCTCAACAGAGATTTAAATTACGAAAATCTTTATGAAAACTATTGTGCTCACGACGCAAAAGGGCGGCTGTGGAAAAAGCACGCTTGCCGCTTGTCTTGCGGTTGCCGCTCAAGCCGAGGGAGAACGTGTTTCTCTCCTTGACCTCGACCCGAAACATTCTCTTTCTCGCTGGGCGTCACGGCGGGGAGACACTTCCCTCGTCGCGAGAGGCGTATCGCGAGCAAAGCTTCCGCAAACATTGCGGCAGCTGGCCGAGCGCAACGAAAGCCTCGCGATTATCGACACCCCGATGTTGGAATCACCGGCGACAATCGCAGCAATCGAAGTCGGCGATTTATCTCTTATCCCGGCGAGGCCAGCGGCCTTCGATGTATGGGCAAGCGAGGTGACCAGCCGCAAACTCCGTTTAATCGGAAAAAATTTTTTCTTCATCATCAACCAAGTGCCTCACACTCTTACGGGACGCGTGCAAGATAGTATTCTCGCGCTTGGATCTTCGGGGCCAGTTTTGCGCCCTTTCGTCAGGGAGCGTCCCGCTTTCGCGGAAGTGGGCCGTTCAGGTCGCGGGGTAACCGAAATCAGCCCAAGGGGCGGCGCGGCGCGCGAGATCGTCGATTTGTGGCGTAACATCAAACGAGAACTCGATTAGCGATTTGGTGCCGTCGCGAGGCAACGACCCATAGTCGACTTTGTCGAAGGGGCCGATCAGGGCCGTTTGCGCAACGCCGATTCCAGCTTGCTCGTCTCATCGCGACGCCATAGCGCTAAGCCCCTTGGCAGACTCTCCGCGATTAAGTCACGATGGAAGGCAACCTTTTACTGCTCCGATTGCTTTCCAGAAGCACCGCGCCTACGGCGCACGGCGAGAGATTCACGCGGAAGCAACGGTCTGAAACCGTTGGCGACTGGTTACCACCTTACCGTGATCGCGCAACAATTTTTCGAAATAGACGATCGTGCGTTTGAGGCCTTCATCAAGGCCGACCGTGGGGCGCCAGCCGAGCAGCTCTTCGGCGCGCTCAATATTGGGCTTGCGTTGCTGCGGGTCGTCCTCGGGCAGTGGTCTTTCGACGATGAACGATCTCGAACCTGTTAGGTCAATCACCCGTTCGGCCAGCTGGCGAATGGTAAATTCACCCGGGTTACCGAGGTTGATTGGCCCAGTGACCGTTTCGGGCGAATTCATCAGACGATCGAGGCCATCGATCAGATCCGTTACATAGCAAAAAGAACGCGTCTGCTCGCCCCGGCCAAAAACCGTGAGGTCCTCGCCAAGCAGGGCTTGGCAGATGAAGTTCGATACAACTCGCCCATCGTCGGGACGCATGTTTGGACCATAGGTGTTGAAAATACGCGCGACTTTTATGCTGAGCTTGTGTTGGCGATAATAATCGAAAAACAACGTCTCCGCGCAGCGTTTTCCTTCGTCGTAACAGGACCGACTGCCGATCGGATTGACGTTCCCCCAATAGTCCTCCGGTTGAGGGTGGACGGTCGGATCGCCATAAACCTCCGATGTCGATGCTTGCAAGATGCGGATCTTCAAGCGCTTGGCGAGGCCCAGCATGTTGATCGCTCCGGAAACGCTCGTCTTCGTCGTTTGAACAGGGTCTACCTGGTAATGAATTGGAGAGGCTGGGCAGGCGAGATTATAAATCTCATCGACCTCCACGAAGAGAGGGAAAGTTACATTGTGGCGAAGCAGCTCAAACATAGGGTGGTTGAGCAAATCTTCGATGTTATGACGGGTCCCAGTCGAAAAATTGTCGACGCAAAGAACTTCATGGCCCTGGCCGAGCAACCGCCGGCAAAGATGGGTGCCAAGAAAACCAGCACCGCCCGTTACCAAGATTCGCTTTTGGCCCAATAACATATTCAGCTCCAAAATCGAGCTTATGAATTTCCAGCTTGAATTGTTTGGCCGCTATTACAAAGGCAAACAATGAGGGTTATTTACGACAATTTATGAATTAAAATTTAAGCATTTTCCCCGGCATAAAACTTTGCCGAGTTAGCGGAAGCCAGGCAAAGCACTCAGATCTCTGATCACCCGCCGATAACCGTGGTGATCATTTCGCCTCCCCGCCCAATCGTCAGCTTCCAATAAGAATGCCGGCGGCTAACGACTTTTTCAAGGTCCCGTGTCGTTTGAACCGATTCGTCGTCAATGGCCAAGATGACGTCGCCGATTTGAAAATTGACAAGGGCCGCTCGCGATCCTTCTTCGATTTCGCTGATGACGACACCATCACTGGCGCCGCGCAGCGACATTTCTTCTATGACGGCTGGCGATAAATTGATGACCGTCGCGCCGGAAAAGGGGGATTCGCCCTTCAATTTTAACGGGTCGCGCGCCGGAATTTCTGGCGCCACCATAAGCTTTAGGTTTGCACTATGAACTTTATTATTTCGCAGGAAAGACAAACTTGCGGCACCGCCAACAGCCCTCGTCGCGAGCCGGTAACCAAGGGCTTCCGGACCATCGACGCTTTGGCCATCGACTTCCGTAATTATGTCGCCGCGCTGCAGACCGGCCTCGGCGGCGGGGCCGGCCGCCGAGAGATCGGCCACGAGAGCACCCGTCGGCCGGTCTAGGCCGAGGGAGTCGGCAATTTCCCGCGAGACGGTTTGCAAACTGGCGCCGAGCCAGGGGCGGCGCACGCGGTGGTTCCCGCCTTTGGCGGCGGCAATCACTGGCTTTACCATATTGACCGGAATCGCAAACCCGATTCCGATCGAACTCCCGGTCTGTGAAAAGATCGCCGAATTGATTCCGACGAGCCGCGCCTTGAGATCGACCAGCGCGCCGCCAGAATTGCCGGGATTGATCGCGGCGTCTGTCTGAATGAAAAAACCGTAGTCCGAAATACCCGCTTGCGTGCGCGCCAAAGCCGACACGATTCCCTGCGTCACAGTTTGACCGACGGCGAATGGATTGCCAATTGCGAGAACGATGTCACCGACTTCAAGCGATTCTGAATCGCCGAGCTCCATAGCGGGAAAATTTCCGCTTCCTTGCAATCGTAAAACCACAAGGTCCGTCCGCTGGTCTCGCAGGACGATCGCCGCGTCAAATTCTCGCTTATCCGCGAGCGCGACTTTGACGTCCGTCATGCCTTCGATCACATGATAATTGGTGACGACGAGACCCGATGGGTCGACGAGGACGCCAGAGCCGAGCGAGCGAGTGGTAGGGCTCCCGGGCCGACCGCCTTCGCCGAAAAAATGGCGAAAGACCGGATCATCGAAAATGGGATTGCGCGGCCGCTTCTCCGTGCGCGAGGCATAAACATTGACGACCGCGGGCTGAGCTTTCCTGACAACGGGAGCAAAAGACAGGAGGGTGTCTTCGGGCCTTTGTGGGACTTCCCGCGAGGGTTCCGCAAGGGCGAGGGAGGAAACCGCCCCATAAGCCAATAAAAGGACAACAAATATCCGCCGCAGGCCACCCAGCCGGGCGTTCATGGCTTACACCGTGCCAATGCGCCGGGAAATTCGCGCCGCGCGGCCTCAGCACGTCCAAAAAGCACGAATGTCTCTTCCGGACCGATCACCTACGCGGCCGACTCTTCGGATGATGAGAAAAGCGGCCCCGAGTCCTTTCCTTTTGCATCGATGTCCCGATCGACGAATTCGATGACGGCCATCGGGGCGTTATCCCCATATCGGAAGCCCGCTTTCAAGACACGCGTATAGCCGCCGTTGCGGTCCTTGTAACGAGGGCCAAGAACATCGATGAGCTTGGCGGCGAGTTTGCTATCCTTAATCCGGGCAATCGCCTGCCGGCGCGCATGGAGATCGCCGCGTTTGCCGAGCGTCACGAGCTTTTCAATGATTGGGCGCAAATCCTTCGCTTTTGGGAGCGTCGTAACAATTTGCTCGTGCTTGATCAAAGCCTGGCACATGTTCGCGAACATCGCCTTGCGATGCTCATGCATGCGCCCAAACCGGCGCTTCGCGTGACCGTGGTACATGGTCCTCTTTACTCCTTCGGCTGCCGCGGTGAGCTACCGCCGCCCTTCAAGCGCTTCATTTAGAGACCGGGTTTCTCCGGCCTAATAGTGCTCCTCGAAGCGCTTTGCCAATTCATCGATATTATCTGGCGGCCAGCCCGGCACGTCCATGCCAAGGTGGAGCCCCATTTGCGCCAAAACTTCCTTGATTTCATTCAACGACTTGCGCCCAAAATTCGGCGTGCGCAACATATCAGCTTCGCTCTTTTGAATGAGATCGCCGATGTAGACGATGTTATCGTTTTTGAGGCAATTGGCCGAGCGCACGGAAAGCTCAAGCTCGTCGACTTTTTTAAGGAGCGCCGGATTAAAAGCGAGCTCTGGGATGGAAGGCGTGGCCTCGACGCGATGCGGCTCTTCGAAGTTCACGAAGACGTTCAGCTGGTCCTGCAGAATGCGGGCAGAGAAAGCGATTGCATCTTCCGGAGAAAGCGATCCGTTGGTCTCGACCTGCATGGTCAGCTTATCGTAATCGAGGATTTGGCCTTCGCGGGTGTTTTCAATTCTATAGCTGACTTTCTTCACGGGAGAGAAAAGACTGTCGATCGGAATGAGGCCGATGGGCGCATCCTCCGACCGATTACGATCCGCCGGGATATAGCCTTTGCCGGTCGCAGCGGTGAACTCCATGCGGATTTCGGCCCCCTCATCGAGTGTGCAGATTACGAGCTCGGGGTTGAGGATAGAGATATCACTCGTTGTCCCTATATCCCCCGCCGTCACTTTGCCGGGGCCCTGTTTTTTCAAGATCATGCGCTTTGGGCCTTCGCCCGGCATTTTCAAAGCGATGTCCTTGATATTCAAAACGATGTCCGTGACGTCTTCGCGCACGCCTGGGATCGACGAAAATTCGTGCAGCACCCCATCGATGTGGACGGAGGTGATTGCCGCGCCTTGCAGTGAAGAGAGAAGAATGCGGCGCAAGGAGTTGCCAAGGGTTAAGCCAAAACCACGCTCGAGTGGTTCGGCGATGATTGTCGCCACCCGCCGTGGATCACCGCCGGCGATGACCTCGAGCTTGTTTGGTTTGATCAGCTCTTGCCAATTTTTTTGAATCACACTCAAACCCTTTCTTTCGCGAACGCTGACGCCACGCAAAGCTTTTTGGCAAAATCGACACGCTCAGACCCGGCGCCGCTTGCGCGGCCGGCACCCATTATGAGGGATCGGAGTCACATCTCGTATTGATGTCACGGTAAATCCCGCGGCTTGCAGGGCGCGCAAGGCCGACTCCCGCCCCGAGCCTGGTCCAGAAACCTCGACTTCAAGCGTGCGCATGCCATGTTCAGCAGCCTTTCTGGCGCAGTCTTCCGCCGCAATCTGGGCCGCATAAGGGGTCGACTTTCGTGATCCTTTAAAACCCATGGTGCCGGCCGACGACCAGGAGATCGTATTGCCCTGAGCATCGGCGATAGTGATCATCGTGTTGTTGAAAGTCGAATTGACGTGGGCGACGCCAGAAGCGATGTTCTTGCGCTCCCGGCGACGCACACGTGTGGTTTCCTTAGCCATTCTTCAAGTCCTTCGAACGCGCCCGTCATACCAGGCGCTGGGGATGAGTTATTCTGGTAGTTGGCCGCCGCTGCCTATTTCTTTTTACCGGCGATGGGCTTGGCCTTGCCCTTGCGCGTGCGGGCGTTGGTGTGCGTCCGTTGGCCACGAACTGGCAGCTGGCGACGATGGCGTAGGCCCCGGTAGCAGCCAAGATCCATCAGCCGCTTGATATTGATCGCGACCTCACGCCGCAGATCCCCCTCAACCATATAGTCCCGGTCGATCGCCTCCCGGATCTGCAGGACTTCGGCATCGGTCAGCTCGGAGACACGCCGGGAATCAGGAATTTTGACCTTTTCACAAAGTTCCTTGGCCTTGGCAGGACCAATGCCGTGGATATATTGAAGGGCAATGACGACGCGCTTGTTTGTGGGAATATTGACCCCGGCAATACGAGCCAAGATTTTTTCTCCATTTCACTAATTTATTGATTCAACTCAATCAGCTAATGTAATCGAGCGAATAGGAACTTCCGCGTCCGGTGGAGGCCGGCCCATGCTGGAAACCCGCCTGCGCGGCAGTTTCTTGCGCGAAAATCGCCAGGAACCGACACGAAAGGCTGGGAGGCGTGTGGTTAGCCGATCGCGCGAGTGGCGTCAACTGCAGGTTCGCGGGCCAAGGTTTGAAGTGTTACCTAGGTACGATAAGCCGGGCGCGGCCGCAGACGCCTCGCTTGCTCAGCCTATAAGAACAAAAAAAGCCAACATCGGAGGAACTGATGAGAACACCCAGCCCATTATTTTCGATCTTTTGCGTAGCAGCGATGTTCGCTTTAGTTGGGTGTAGCTCGCGCACGTCGAATCCAACTAATATTTCATATCGCGAGGTAGGTATTTGCCAAAGCTATGAGACTCCAGATGGCGTAATCGCTGCCGGAAAGAACAAAGGCTTCGCTGTCTTCGAGATTAAGTCCGCCGATAATACGAAATATGATGAAGATTTTGTGTTGGCGCCGGCGCGATTATTTGTGAATCAGTTCGTTTCTTCACAAGCGGGCACTTCGAAATGGTACCGGCGTTTCGGGCGCGTGGATCCGAGATTTGCACAGGCAATGAAAGTTTCCAGTGTTTCTGAAACAAAAGTTTCCGCAAAGGCAAATCTCGATATCAATACTTTTTTTATTATCTCCGTCGATTCAGACGCGAGCGGTCAGGACAAGGACAACCCCCTCAACTTTCAGCTCGCTTATGATACCGGCGACACGGAAGCAGCGTATGACGCCGCGACAGGAGCGCGGGGTAGCCAGAGCCAGGCTGGCGTAAACGAAGGCATCGTTCTAACGAAAATCAACCCAAACGACGGAAAATTTACGATTGTCGAAGATTGCAAGGAACTTTCTTTCCACTAATCTTCAAATCGCTTCAAAAACCAATGCGGCGCCCCTCGGCGCCACATCCATATTCAGCATCCATCAGCCGCGGATCAGTAGCCGCCGCCCGACCAGCGAACAGCGGTCGGCAAGGTCCAATAGAGGTAAACCGCATAGGCCACGTAAAGCGGGATGACCAGGCGCATGGCCATCAATATCCACCAAAACACATTCGCAGCTTGCTTGTCCCTAGCCGATATGTCGATATTATTTGGTACCATCGCCGTATTCCTCCGTGAACGCGCCGGGCGCGAAACCGACGTCGAATCTATGTGGTTGCGAATGATTTGCACGATAAACGTAATGATTCGTTTGACAAGCGGGTAATATTTCTGAAAGCCGCGACAAATCCGCCTAACTATTTTGCTTAAAATTATTTCTTAGTGTTTTGACTCAAATCAAAGCGGTGGAAAGCCATCTCTATCTTCGTCTCTTCAGTCTGCCATGACGCCTAAAACGTGCCGGCAAGTCATGAGTGAGAACTTCCGCCGGACTTTCACGAAAGAAGACGCCCGCCGGGGAGGAACGGCGGGCGTCTCTGGCTGGTGAGAGCGCAACGGCGACCACGGGGGCCACCAGCGCATCTGCCGAGGGCTACCACTGAGCTGCATGGAAATCACAACCGGCGCATTCGGGTCGACCCAAGGCCAAGCGGATCACCATAATCCCGGGGAAAGACTGTGATTTTCCGGCTAAGCAGCACTATCGCCTGAAGCGATTCCACATCATCACTTATGCGCGTTAATGCTGAACCCGACATGAATATCAGAGTTTTAATCAACTATTTTTAAATTCACTGCCTGGCTTAAGCGCTTTGCCCCGCGATCGAGGCCATTTGCCATATTAAGCTTCGCCTATGGCCTCGGCGAGTGTTGCGGCACCTCTTTTGGGTGCACGCCGACCAAGGAGGTCTTTGAGAAACCGCCCCGTGTAACTTCTTTTTTCCTTGATGATATCTTCGGGGGGGCCGCAGGCAATGACTTCGCCGCCGCCGTCGCCGCCTTCCGGGCCAAGATCGATGATCCAATCGGCCGTTTTAATGACCTCGAGGTTATGCTCGATGACAACTACCGTGTTGCCCTGGTCCACAAGCTCATGCAGCACATAAAGAAGTTTGGCGACGTCATGGAAGTGCAAGCCGGTCGTCGGCTCGTCGAGGATATAGAGCGTGCGGCCCGTCGACCGCTTCGAGAGCTCTTTGGCAAGTTTCACACGCTGAGCCTCGCCGCCGGATAGCGTATTAGCCTGTTGGCCCACTTTGATATAGCCGAGCCCAACGCGGGCGAGCGTCTCCAACTTTTCCAGAATCGAAGGCACCGCCTTGAAAAACTCGGCCGCTTCCTCGACCGTCATGCCAAGGACATCCGCGATCGATTTGCCCCTATACTTCACCTCGAGCGTTTCGCGGTCGTAGCGCTTTCCCTTGCAGACATCGCAAGTCACATAAACATCCGGCAAGAAGTGCATTTCAATTTTTATGACGCCATCGCCTTGGCATGCCTCGCAGCGGCCGCCCTTGACATTGAAGGAAAACCGCCCGGGTCGGAAACCGCGCGCCTTGGCTTCCGGGAGCGCCGCGAACCATTCACGGATCGGCGTGAACGCGCCTGTATAAGTTGCCGGATTGGATCTCGGCGTGCGGCCGATTGGCGATTGGTCGATGTCGATAACTTTGTCGAGGTGCTCGAGACCCTCGATACCAGAATGAGGCGCGGGATGTTCAAGCGCGCCATTAAGGCGCCGGGCCGCCGCCTTGTACAGCGTATCGATGATGAGCGTCGATTTGCCGCCCCCCGATACGCCGGTGATCGCCACGAAGATTCCGAGCGGAATCTTAACCGAGATATGCTTGAGATTATTGCCGTGCGCGTCGATGATCTTCAGCGAGCGATGGCTCTCCGCCTGCCGGGGAAGCCGTGGCGCCGCAACCTCGCGCGCGCCGGTCAGATACTGGCCGGTCAGTGAGTTCTCGTTCGCCATGATTTCAGAGGGCGAGCCTTGGGCGATGATTTGGCCGCCATGGATGCCCGCGCCAGGGCCAACATCGACGACATGATCGGCAGCGAGGATTGCATCCTCGTCATGCTCGACGACAATCACCGTGTTTCCGAGATCACGCAAACGGCGCAGAGTCTCGAGCAGTCTGGCATTGTCACGCTGATGAAGGCCGATCGATGGCTCGTCGAGGACATAGAGCACGCCTGTTAGCCCGGAGCCGATCTGTGAGGCTAGTCTGATGCGTTGGCTCTCGCCGCCTGAAAGAGTGCCCGAGGAGCGGGCAAGGGTAAGGTAGCCAAGGCCAACGTCGACAAGAAACGACAAACGGTCAAAGATTTCTTTCAAGATGCGCTTGGCGATTTCCGATCGCATCGGGTCAAGCTTGCCGGGCAGGGCGGCGAACCACTCTTGCGCCTCCTTAACGGAGAGGGCTGTCAACTGGCTGATATGGCAGCCAGCGATCCTGACCGCGAGCGCCTCGGGACGCAGCCGCGCACCGTCGCAAACGGCACAAGGCGAAGCCGTCATGAAACGGGCGATATCTTCGCGCGCCCATTCGCTTTCTGTCGCGCGGTATCGCCTCGAAAGATTCGAAATAATCCCTTCAAAAGGCTTCACCACCTCATAGGCACGCAAACCATCGTCGTAGAAAAAGCGAACCGCTTCTTCGCCCGAGCCATAAAAGAGGATATCGCGAATGCGCTGCGGCAGCGCCTCGAAGCGAATGTCAAGGCGGAACTTGAAATGTTTGGCAAGGGCTTCGAGGGTCTGCAAATAATAGGGCGAGTTTGAACGGGCCCAAGGAGCGATGGCCCCCTTTCGCAAGGTAAGCTTAGGGTCGGGAACAATGAGCTCGGGGTCGACGACTTGCTCGATGCCGAGGCCGCCGCAATGGGGGCACGCGCCAAATGGGTTGTTGAAGGAGAACAGACGCGGCTCGATTTCGGGGATGGTGAAGCCCGAGACCGGGCAGGCGAATTTTGACGAAAACACGATTTGCTTCGCCACGCCTGACTTGTCCTTTTCATCGGCGTATTCAGTAATGGCGACGCCGTCGGCCAGCTCGAGTGCCGTCTCGAAACTCTCCGCAAGCCGCGCCTCGCTTCCTGGGCGCACCGCGATACGGTCAATGACAACGTCGATGTCATGTTTGAGCTTTTTATCAAGAGCTGGCGCATCGGCGATCTCGTGATACTCACCGTCGATCTTCAGCCGTTGGAATCCGCGTTTCATAAAATCCGCAATTTCCTTGCGGTATTCGCCCTTACGGCCGCGGATCACGGGAGCCAGCAAATAGAGCCGTGTGCGCTCTGGCAACGCGAGCACGCGGTCCACCATCTGGCTCACCGTTTGGCTCTCGATCGGCAAGCCCGTTGCAGGTGAATAAGGAATCCCGATGCGGGCGAAAAGCAGCCGCATATAGTCATAAATCTCGGTCACCGTGCCGACCGTCGAGCGGGGATTTTTTGAGGTCGTCTTTTGCTCGATCGAAATGGCGGGAGATAGGCCTTCGATTTGATCGACGTCTGGCTTTTGCATCATTTCGAGGAATTGGCGGGCGTAAGCAGAGAGCGACTCGACATAGCGGCGCTGCCCCTCGGCATAGATGGTGTCGAAGGCGAGGGAAGATTTGCCAGAACCGGAAAGGCCCGTGAAAACGACGAGCCTGTCGCGGGGGATAGTCAGATCGATATTTTTCAAATTGTGTTCGCGGGCGCCGCGGATTCTTATCACGCGGGACTCGTGCAGGGGCGCCTCTTGCGCCGCGCTACCTTTGCCGAGGCGAGCACTCGATTTTGTTTGCTTCAAAGAATTCATCTGGATGCGACTGCCTGCCCCTTGGCCGCCGCCGAGGAAACAACAGGGCCTTCTCAAAGTAGCGAGACGCTGAAGTTTTGCAACAAGCCGCTGTGCCCGGGAGATTTTGATGTAACGCCGCATTGGGCGTCCTTATCGAATTCCCCCTGGGAGTTTCTGTCGACTTAAAAATCATACCTCTATCTGCGGGCCGATTTCAGCGAGACTGAACGGGGGACGGGCCAGACGCCCATCCCTTGCGAGGCTATGTTGGTGCAAACCAAGCGATCCCTTGGGCGCGGACGCGCGTTCCATTAAAATGCCTAATGACGTCAAGCGCCGGCGCTCGCTTTGAAAGTTATAAAAAATAATCACCAAGAGTGTGGCGATGTCCACGCCGAGCTACGTTCAAAGCCCGATGATCTTCAAGTTAAACCCGCTGAACCTGGGCGGCAACAGCAATCTTTAGGGCCTTGTGAAGAGGGTCCGGCAAGTTTGCCCGATCTTAAAGGCGGCCGGAGGCTCGTTGATGCCTAATCAAACACGACGCCGGGGCATGAATGCTGGAAAGATCGCCAGAGTGGGGCCCAACCGATAGGCTTTTGCCTAGCGCTGCGGCGCAGGCTCTTTCGCGGAGCGCGGATTGGAGCCGTCCCATTGAAAATCTCTCGCACATGGAGCCGACGAGGCGCAGATGGCGTCAACTGTCACCGCACCATTGACGCGGCGGAATTCCATCTCCTCCGCGAAAATACTATTGATCAAGCGGTAGCGGCCGCCGTGCGAAACAAAAATTTGGTGCAAGCAGCCTTCCGCGTTGCAGATGGCGGGTGAATTGGTGCAGTTCGTCTCTTCGTAGTGGAGCGCGAGAAACTCATCGCCCGTGCGAAAATCCCGCATGTATCGCGAGAACAGATGCTGTGCGGCGATCGGAGCGTTGCATGCTCTGGCGGCCTGCGCGATTTCTGCTTGTACTTCTGGCGGGAGGAGTTCGATATGAGCGGGATTCCAGGGAGCGTCCGGAGGCACGACGCCCCGCGCCAGCGCAGTTTGGGCGGGCCCGAACAGTAAATAACCAGCCAAGGCAATTGGAAAAAATTTCATGATCGAACTTGCCGCAAATTTTGGGGCGCTGGCGAGGCCCAAACGGATCAAAAATCTGCCCTCTGCCGGAAAAAATTGAATGCGATCGTGAAAATTTTTGCCGGCCTTTGAGAGGAAGTGTTATCGTACCGCTTTGTTGCCCGGGCGTGAGACGATGGCAATTTTCCCGATACAGTTACAAAATGGCCCGGACCTTCAATCGGTGCTGAACTGCGCATTGTCAAACAGCTTGCTTTTGACCAATGCTCGTCTCGGAAATGTTCAGCTCATGGACTGGCAGAGCGGATGCCTCACGATCGCAGCACAATTTGGCTTTAGGGCTGAATTTTTGAGCTTCTTTCGCTCCGTGAAAGCTGAGAGTGGATCGGCATGCGGGCGCGCCGTCAAAGAGCGCCATTCGATCATCATTGAGGACGTTCTGACCGACCCAGATTTTGCGCCCTATAGAGCGATGGCACTCAAGGCCGGTTATCGTGCCGTTCAATCAACGCCAATCATCTCCCGCTCTGGCGCCTTCTTTGGTGTCATGTCGACCCATTTCCCCGTCATCCATAGGCCCACGGATGGCCAAATGCGCGAGCTGAAGGCATTGGGCGAGTCGATCGCCGATGCAATCATCTGCCAGCGCATCGAAGCGATGATGCCCGGCGAGGCAAAGGCCAACAATCTCGCGAGGCAAATCGAGCTCGGCTATGAAGCATTGGCGAGTTCCTACGAGCTCCTGGAGCGTGTTGGCCGCAGGCTTGTCCGAGAGCAAGATCGATAGCGAAAAGGTGTAGGGGAGAGAGTTTGGCCGGTAACGAATAAATAAAATGCCGACACCCAACATCTACCGCGCGCTCGGCATGGACCGGCCCATCACCCGGCGCGATTTTCTCAACGGCGCGGCGGTCAGCATTAGTGCTTCGCTGATCGACCTGCCAGCATTAGGGGATCCTCCGCAAAGCGATTATCTCGGACAAACCGATCAAAGCGCGGCAGTGATGCACGCGCTGCGCGACGGCCGCTTCTGGCAAAACGCCGGATCGATCGAGGAGATCGGCGAGCAGTATGATCTCATCGTCGTCGGTGCTGGCATCAGCGGGCTTGCGGCGGCGTTCCTTTATCAGCAGCAAGCGGGCCATGACACTCGCGTCCTCATTCTCGAGAGTGCGAGTGAGTTTGGCGGCCATGCAATACGCAACGAATTCGCAGCCAAAAACGGCCGCCGCATCATCGGCTATGGCGGCTCGGAATCCTTGCAGACGCCAAGCTATTTTTCGCCTGCCGTCGCGAAACTCATTTCCGACATCGGCATGGATCTCAGCAAATTCAAAACTTGGTTCGATCAAAATTTCGACGAGCGACATGGCCTTGGCGAGGGGGTCTTCTTCGCACGCGAGATTTTTGGGCAGGATGCGCTCGTCCGCAAGCGAGGTGGCGACGCCGAATGGATCGCGCAAACGCCGCTTACCGAGAAGGCTAAAAGCGGCCTCATCGCGCTTTATGAAAAACCCTCAGATCCGCTCGCGGGTTTTAGCCGGGAGGCAAAGCTCGCGCGACTTGCCACTCTGACGTATGAAGCTTTTCTACTAGAGACCCTGCGGCTCGACGCACAGGTCGCGGCTTTCTTCGCCGATACAACGAAAGGCTATTTCGGTGCTGGCATCGATGCGGTGAGCTGCCTCGATGCGCGCTCGATCGGCAATCCTGGTTTCGCCGCCATGGATCTCGGCGATGGAGTTTACCCTGCGCTCAGCCCCAGCGGACGGCTAAACCAGAAGAATCCCGACCCCTATATTTATCATTTCCCAGACGGCAATGCATCGCTGGCGCGGGCGCTGGTCCGCTACCTCATCCCGGAGGCGCTGCCCGGCTCCTCGGTCGAGGATCTTCTGCTTGCCGAAACCCGGCACGAGCAGCTCGATTCGGCGGGCAACAAGGTCCGCCTCCGGCTCAACGCCTCCTGCGTGAAGATCGGACAAAAGGGCGAGGGCGTGGAGGCTCTCTATGCTTCGGACGGCCGCGTTTACAAGGTGGTTGGCGCGCATGCTGTCCTTGCCTGCTGGCACCGCGTGATTCCCCTCATCGCGAGCGAGCTTCCCGCGGTGCAGAGGGAAGCTTTGGACGATCAGAATAAGGTCCCCCTGATCTATGCGAACGTCTTGTTGCGCTCATGGGAGGCGCTGTCAAAACTCGCCGTTGCGAGGTTCAGCGTGCCCGGCGGCTGGTTTGAGGAGTGCAGCCTCGATTTCCCGGTAAGCATCGGCAACTACCGCTTCGCCGAGCGCGCGGATGAGCCCATTTTGCTGCACTTGAGCAAAACGGTGCTGAGCGGCAAGGGCGAACCCGCACGGGAGCAAAGCCGCGCCGGCCGGCTCATTCTCACAAGCCTTTCGTTCGCGGAAGCCGAGTTCCGCATTCGTGATCTTTTAAGCCGCGCCTTGGAGGCGGGGGACTTCGATCCCGCCCGCGACATCGAGGCAATCACAATCAACCGGTGGTCGCATGGTTATGCTTACGAATATATGAAACCATGGGACGCTTATTGGCCAAGCGGGCCATTGCCGATTGAAACGTCACGGCGCGTATGGGGGAAGGTCGCCATCGCCAATTCGGATGCCGGTGCCTACGCCTATGCGAATTCAGCGATCGACCAAGCGGCGCGCGCGGTGCGCGAGCTGTTAGGGACGCCGGACGGGGCCCCCGCCTACGCCAGCTTCCCCGGCCCCCCGCTTGATAAGATAGGGCAGTAGCACAGGGGCGACGACCGTCACTGAAACCGGCGCTGAGGCGACACCATTTGCGACGGCGTAAAGCAATGCCGGGCCAGTTTCGATGTCGGCTGGAACCGTGAAGTTCGTCGACGATAGAAGGCTGGGCGTCACCGACATCGATGTGTGGCCGGAGGTCCGCGCGTAATAAACGTGCTGAGTACGCGGGAATATAAGCCGGACAAGAGGGTAATTGGTCGATGGCTGGTAGCCTTCGGCATAAGCGGCGCCTTGCGAGACGCCGTTGAGCTGCCGGCCGTTGAGGACATAGCTTTGCCCGGGCGTGAGAGTTTGCGGTACTGGCGGAACGATCTCGGGAACGCTTGCCGCCGCGGCGGAGCCGCCCTCGGTGAAAAGTTCAACATCGCCGATGCGGCTATTGAACATAACCTGGCCCGTCGGGAGGACGATCATATAAGGCGCATAGGATGGCAGGCTTCCGGCATTGGGCGGGTCTGGCACTTGGCTTAGAACGCTGCCATCGAAAGTGAAAAAATGTGTTGGCGGTTGATAGAGGCTGGGGCTCGCCGCGACGAGCACTTTGCCACTCGGCAACAGTGCTGCTGGACCATCGGATAAGCTATATTGAACGCCGTTGATGATCGGGAAATCGGGACCCCGGCACCAGGTTTGCCACGTTGAATCGTAAACCGCCGTATGGCCAGTCGCGCCGGCAACGAAGACAGTGCCATCGGGGCGCAAGATTTGCGGCCCAACTTGGTTGCCGCCAGCCGCGCTTGGCTCCATCGTGGCAAGCTCGACGCCCGTGCTGCCGGCACTCGACCAATTGTAGTAATAGCCACCAACGAAAATTTCCGAGTTCGTTGGCTTGGCGAGGTTATTGGCATCGACCGTCAGGAGCGCGCCGCTCGGTAGAAGCGTCCAGGTTTCCTCGTCATTGATATCGGCCTTGCCGGTTCCATTGACCGCCCAGCCGGCGCTCGGGCTGAAAGCCGCTTGGTAGGGCGTGTCGTCCCCGCCAACGATGAATGTTCCTTCAGAGAGGACGGCAGCCGCACCCGATATGGATTTCCCGAGGATAGCAGGCGGCGCGGCGATAAGAGTCCACTGATCGGCGAGGGGATCGTAAGAGGCGCCAAGGGTCGTCGGCGTGGCCTCGCCATTGTTGTAGAGTCCGCCTTCGATAATAACGCGCCCATCTGCGAGCACGCCGCTCGCGAAGTAGAGCGGCGCGTATCCGGCAGGCAGCGACGCTAGGCGAGACCAGGTTCCGTTTAGATAGCTGCCGTATCTGTCTGGCGCAAACCGCCACCAATTGCTGCTGCCGGTATTCGCTGAACCTTGGTCATGCACCATCAAAGTGCCGTCCGTCAGCAGCAGCATGGCCCCGGCATTGAAAGGCGGCTGGTTGGTTAGCGCTTGCCAAGGCCCAGACTGCGAGGGTGCGGTGCTCGGCACGGCGGGCAAAGCGGGTGAAAAAATCGTCTGGCTTTGAGGTGCTGGCTTCGCGTTGCCTCGTGGTGCATCGGGGGGCGGCGGCAAAGGCGGCGCGCCCGTGGAGCTGGCAGTGCCCAATCCAGCAAGCAGCAAAGCCAAGGCCAGCGGCAAAGCCTCTGACGCGGCGCGTGTGGCCGCGTATGGCCAGCGCATCAATCCTCCCATTCTCTCCGCCTGCGCGGTCAGGCCGCCGCCGTCGCGGCACCTACCAGCTTACGCGCTTCAATGGCACTAATTGGATGGCCGAACGCGTAGCCCTGCGCATAATCGCACCCAAGCTGATAGAGTTCAATAGCATCGGATTCCGTTTCGGCTCCCTCCGCAACAGCTTCCATCCCGAGGTCATGGGCAAGGGTCACGATCGAGCGGAGGATGACCGGCCGCGCCCCCGTACCGTCGTGGCGGACGAAAGACTGGTCGATCTTGATGGTATCGAAAGGGAACCTTTGTAAGTACGACAGAGAAGAATAGCCGGTGCCGAAATCATCGAGCGAGAGGCCAGCCCCGAGCTCGCGGATACGCATGAGCATCTGCGCGGCATATTCGGGGTTTTCCATCACCAGCCCTTCAGTGAGCTCGAGTTTCAGAGTGCCGGGGCTGACATTCGTGTGGCTGAGCACCGCCTTGACGTCATGCAGAAGATCATGCCGCAGCAATTGCCGCGATGAAACATTGACGCTGGCAAAGATTGGCGGGTTGACATCGAGCGATCGCTGCCAGGCGGCAAGCTCGCGGGCCGCGCGCTCTAGCGCGAAAATGCCAAGGTCAACGATGACTCCGCTCTCTTCAGCAATCGGAATGAATTCGGCCGGGCCGAGGCGCCCGTGGCGTGGATGATCCCATCGCAGCAGGGCCTCGAAGCCGGCCACCGTCCGATCTTCCAGCCGCACGATGGGCTGAAAGAGAACTTTGATCTCCCCTCGGTCGAGGGCGTGCCTCAGGTCGCCCTCAAGCCCCAGGCGTTCGGAGCGGAGGGGGCGCATCGAAGGCCGGAAGACCTCGATCCGGTTGCCGCCAAGACGTTTGCCATGCCGCATGGCGATTTCCGCGTCCTTGGCTATATCCGCCGCGGTGGCGTGCAACTGTGGATCGTAAAGGGCGAGACCGATTGATGCGGTGAGCGGAATTTCGCGATCGCTCAGCAGCACGGGCGTTGAAACGACGCGGCGGATAAGGCTGGCGATCGCGCTGATCTGGCTTGTCTCGGACTCCGAAAGGATCAAAATGGCAAATTCATCGCCCGAGAGCCGCGCGATCGTGTCCTGTGGCCTCAGCGCGCGGGAGAGGCGCCGGGCGACACTCAGCAAGACAGAATCGGCTAACGCAAGACCAGACATATCGTTGATTTGCTTGAAGCGGTCGATGTCAATGCACATGACCGCGGGCCGAATGGCAGGGTCGGCTTCGGCGAGGGCGAGCGCCGCGCCGACGCGGTCGAAAAAAAGCTCGCGGTTCGGCAGGCCGGTGAGATTATCATGCACGGCATCGTGCAGGAGCCGTTCCTCGGCGATCTTGGCCTCCGTGATATCGCCGAGAGTGCCGATGACGCGAACGACCTCGCCATCCGTGCCGATAACGGGGCGGGCTTTGAGGTGGTACCAGTAATAATCAGCACCCGCGCCACGCAGGCGGAATTCTTGATTGATGCGGCCGCTCCGCTGTTCGATCATCGTATCGAGGCAAGTTTGAAAGCGGTCTCTTTCCGTCGCGTGCACAATGCCGAGCCATTTTGAGGCTGGACCTTCGAGGGCGCCCGGTTCAAGACCGAGCTGCGTCTCGATCTCGGGGCTCACATGAATATGATCGCTGATGACATCCCAATCGAAAATGGTATCGCCGCTGCCGGTGAGAGCGAGGGCTTTGCGTTCGCTGTCCAACAGGCCGCCACCTAGCCCGCTGCCAACAAAGGCATTTTGCATAATCGTAAAGCCAATGAGGACGACGACAAGCACGAGTCCGCCGATGAGGGCAGGAGAGACGAGGTCATTCGTCAAAACGCCAGTGACTATGAAAGCGGCGGCGATCACCCACAAAAGAAGCGCAAACCACGCCGGGATAAGCATGATGGCGCGGTCGTAGCCGTGCGTCGCGAGGTAAACGACGAGAATGAATCCCGCCCCCGCGATCGTGGCAAGCGAGATCCGCGCGACACCTGCCGCGACCGGCGCGTCGTAGAGGGCAAGGCCACCTAGGGCGAGGAGAAAGACCAGCCAGGCCGCCGCAATGTGCGATGCCCGCACATGCCAGCGATTGAGTTTAAGATAGGCGAATAAAAATATTAGCAGGGTCGCCGATAAGGTTGTCTCCACGCAGGCGCGCGCAACCCTGTCGGAGGCGCCGCTGGTGCCAAAGACGCGGCTCCAAAAGCCAAAATCGATGCAGACATAAGCAAGAACCGTCCAAGCGAGCGCCGCGGCGGCTGGGAAAATGACGGCGCCCTTGACGACGAAAACGATTGAAAGAAAGAGTGCAAGTAATCCGGCGACGCCGATGACGATCCCCTTGTAGAGGGAAAGGCTGGTAAGTTTATCCTTATAGGCCTCCGGCTCCCAAAGTGAGAGCTGCGGCAAGCTCGGGGTTCGCAATTCCGCGACATAGGTCACGGTCGTGCCAGGGTCGAGGGTGAGCCGGAAGACATCGGCGTCCGGGCTCTCGTCGCGTTCGATGGGAAAGCCCTGGCTCGCCGTAATTGCCGAGATACGAGAGGCGCCAAGGTCGGGCCAGATCACCCCCGAGCCAACGAGGCGGAAATGCGGCGCGATGAGCAGCCGCTCGATTTGCTCATTGGTGTCATTGGTGAGGGCAAAGACGATCCAGTCCGGCCGCGTTCCCTCATCCTTCGCGTGGACTTCAATGCGGCGCACGATGCCATCGGCGCCGGGCGCCGTCGAGACAACGAGACGATCATTATCGGAATGATACATCTCGAAGGCCCTCGTGAGATCGATGGCTTTTGCTTCGAGTGGCACGCGAACCGATTCGATGGCGCTTGCAGAGCCAAGCGAAAATAAGAGCGGCAACAGCACAAGGAGGAATCGCAGGCTGAAAGCGCGGGGGGTCAATAAACTTGGTCCTTCGAGGGTCCAAAGGCGGGAATTAGTGAATTAGAGCAGGATAAATCACCCAGAAAAAGGCGCTTTTTGGATAACCGGCTTCGCCAGGGATTGGTAAGGCCTCTTCGGCGCGCCCGCAAGGGGTCTGGCGGATGGCGCTCAATCAACGTTTTAAGCGTAGAGTCGTTCGCGTTCGGCGAGAGATCGGCTCTTTAACGAAGGAAACAACGGGGGTATAATTATCGGCCGAATTGTGGGGGGGGGGGGCCA
>DASPVM010000012.1:0-69941 GCA_035622375.1 Methylocella sp.
CTCGTAGAGCGCGATTGCGGGGCCATCGCCGGAGTCGGCCTGCACGTAGATGACCGACGCGCCGCGCTGAGCGGCGATCTCGCGCAGACGCTCGATCAACGCGGTCGCGATCCCTCGCCTGCGATGTGTTTCTGCAACCGCAAGGTCGTAAATATAGACCTCGCGGCGGGCCCGCTCGAACTTGTCGAGTTCATAGGCCACAAGCCCGCCAACAACCTCGCTTTCCGCGAGCGCAACAAGGGCAATGATGTTTTCCCGGGCGAGCAGCTCGCCCAAATAGGCATCGCTCGGCACCGCCGCGCCATCATTGTCCGGCTCGCCAAAAGCTTGCCCAAAAAGTGTGTTCAGAGCGCGCAGCAGCGCTCTGTTGGACGGCGTCAGCCGTTTGATCTCGAAGAAGCAATCCATGGCGATGGTGTGCTTTCGACTTCCGGTTCTCTTGCGCCCGCGCAACGCGCCATCACCCTCGCAAGCTCTCTCGGCTGGTCGCCTGAGGGGTTCGATTTTTTGTCTTGATTTTCGGACTTCGTCACTTTCATGTTAACAGAATTCGTTGAGCGTCCTTAAGGCTAAGAAAACCCGGCGCGATTTGGCGTGACGCCTCGCGGAAGTTTTCGCGCCATATTCATGGGCTGGTTCTGGGCTGGTTCAGAGGAATTACCGCTAAACGCGGTTCCCTCTCGGCAATTCAGCGCCGCGCGCCCTGAAGCGTATGAACATCGAGATCGTCAAGCGCTCTGATCAATCACGGTACTTCATCGTCCTGCCGAAACGCTGGGCGATGCCGGAGACTGGCTAAGGATCGGGAGTGCTTCAATCATAAGGGCACTCGCCTGGTTACGAACTTCTGCGCGCGCGATCGCTGCCCGAGAAGCTTCTCGTTCCCCTTAATACAACCCGCCCGTGCCGGTTCCCACCAGACGGTCGGTGTCGCGATCGACGGCTTGCGCCTTTGGTGTCGCCTCGCTGGCAGCATAGGAGTCAGGCGGCGCCGTGCCAGGTTTGAACGCTTCCTGAATGGCGCCCGCGGAACTCGCGCTCGTCCGCATCCCCGATTTGGCGCTGACCCAGATCAGCTTGATGCCCGGCGGCGCGCGGAAGGGAATATCGGGTTTGCCGGCCAGCGCCATTTTCATGAAGTCCCGGAAAATGGGCGCCGTGTAGTGGGCTGCTTGCGCCGAATCGCCGAGCGAGCGCGGCTGATCATAACCCATGAAGACACCGACCGCGAGGTCGGGCGAGAAGCCGATGAACCAGAGATCCTTCGCGTCGTTCGTGGTTCCGGTCTTGCCGGCTAGGTGCTTGCCGACCTCCTTGATGGCTTGGCCCGTGCCGCGCTGAATGACGCCTTCCATAATGGAAGTGATTTGATAGGCGGTGAGCGGATCGAGCACTTGCTCGCGCTTATCGATCAGCTTTGGCTCGTCTTGATTATGCCAAGCGGGCGCATCGCAACCCTCGCAAATGCGCTCGTCATGCCGGTAGATTGTATGCCCCCAACGGTCCTGAATGCGATCGATGAGTGTCTCTTTAATGCGCTTGCCGCCATTGGCGAGCATGGAATAGGCGGTGGTGAGACGCATCAACGTCGTCTCGCCAGCACCCAAGGAGTTGGCGAGATAGGGCGGAAGATCATCGTAAATGCTAAAACGCTTCGCATATTCGGCGATGAGCGGCATGCCCACATCGCGCGCGAGACGCACGGTCATCTGATTGATCGAATGTTCAACGCCATAGCGCAGCGTATGCGGGCCGCTGGAAGTGCCCTCGAAATTTTCGGGCCGCCACACGCCGAGACCTGGGCCTTGGTCGATTTCGATAGGCGCGTCGAGGATAATCGATGAAGGCGTATACCCATTATCGAGCGCCGTCGCGTAGACAAAGGGCTTAAAAGATGAGCCCGGCTGGCGCATGGCCTGCGTGGCGCGGTTGAACTCCGACTGGTCGAACGAGAATCCGCCAACCATCGCGAACACGCGGCCCGTATAGGGATCCATGACGATGATGGCGCCGCTCACTTCCGGGATCTGGCGCAGCCGGTACTGCTGCGGTTTGCCTTCAATCGCCTCGACATAGACCACATCGCCCGGCCCGAGCGAGGCGCGCGATCCCACGGCTCTCGTCCAGCGCAGGCCGACGTTTGTCAAAAAGCCCGTCAGCCTCTCGCGCTCAATGTCGCCGGATTTTTCCCGGTGCGGCTGGAGGCCGACGCGGGCGCCGTTCTCACTCGCATCGAGGACGACGGCAAGCCGCCATGGCTCGACGTCTCCCAAAGCCGGGACATCGGTGAGAGGAATTCCCCAATCCTGGCTGATATCGATATGGCGCATGGGTCCGCGAAAACCATGCGCCTCGTCATAGCGAACGAGACCATCGACCAAGGCCTTCCGCGCCATGAGCTGCATCTTCGGATCGAGGGTGCTGCGAACCGAGAGCCCGCCTTCGTAAAGCTTCTTCTCGCCATAGCGCTCGCTGAGCTCACGACGGACTTCCTCGGCGAAAAAGCCGGCGGCGAACGCATTGGGAGAAAGGTAACGGGGATTAACTCCGAGCGGTTCGGCTTTCGCCTTTTCCCCATCCTGGCGCGAGATATAGCCATTCTCTACCATCCGGTCGATGACCCAATTGCGGCGCTCGATGGCTCGCTCGCGCTTGAGAAAGGGGTGATAATTATTGGGCGCCTTTGGCAGGGCCGCGAGATAAGCCGCTTGCGCGATGGTCAGCTCGTGTACGGACTTGCCGTAATAGTTGAGCGCGGCGGCGGCAACGCCGTAATTGCCAAGTCCAAGATAGATCTCATTGAGATAAAGCTCGAGGATTTTCTCCTTGGAATAGGCCCCCTCGATGCGGAAAGAGAGCAGCGCCTCTCTGATCTTGCGTTCGAAGGAGCGCTCGTTTGTGAGCAAGAAGTTTTTAGCGACTTGTTGGGTGATCGTCGAGGCGCCTTGGACATGCTTATCGCCCTGAGCCAGAACGAAAATGGCACGCAAAATACCCTCGGGGTCGATGCCGGCATGGCTATAGAAATTTTTATCTTCCGCCGAAATAAATGCTTGCTTGATGAGAGGGGGAATAGCGCTGCCGGGCAGATAGAGGCGGCGTTCGCGGGCATATTCAGCGATCAACGAACCATCGTTGGCATGAACTCGCGTGAGGACCGGCGGCTCATAGTCCTTCAGCGCCGTGTAATCGGGGAGGTCTTGTTCGAACTTCCAAACAATGATCGCCGCCGCGCATGCCGCAATTACAAAAAATATTGCCCCTGTCGCGAACAGAAAACCAACAAAGCGGGCGATTTGCCGCATGCCGTCGAACCTTCGATTGGATAAAACAAAACGCGATATGTTGGGAAAGCGTGCCGAAACGAACCTCGTCCCGGAGCCAATATATATACTCTGTTTAAGAACCGAGAAGATTTAGGTACCGCTGGCGGCTTTATCGGTTCTATTGTGGAGCCGTTTTATGGTTAAAATTTGTCAAATGAAGCGAGCATTCGGTTTGCCCTGAACCCGGCCGTTCAAGGATTATCCAAGGGGGTGTCCTTGGGAAAACTTGGGCCGCCCGCCTTGACCACCGAGGTCTGGTTTTCCTGGGCAGAAAAAAATGCCTCTATCGCCTCGGCGACTTGGCTCGCCGCTTTGTCTCGCCATTGCGGGGAGCTCAGCGCCTGGCTGTCCTCGCGATTTGAAAGATAACCAAGTTCGAGCAAAACCGAGGGTATGTCGGGAGCTTTCAAGACGCGAAATCCGGCCGATCGCTGCGGGTTCTTGTTAAGTTTGCCGGCAACGCGCCAGTAATTCGCCAGCGTGCGGGCAAAGTAGTGGCTGTAGGCGTGGGTCTCGCGCCGCGTCAGATCAAACAAAATGTCGGAAACATCGCTCACGTCTTCGGCTTGGTCGAGCCCCGCCGCTGAATCAGCCTTGTTCTCGTGCTCTGCCACACGTTCTGCCTCCGCGTCGGAAGCGCGCTCTGAAACCGTATACACCGTGGCGCCGGAAACTTGCGATGCATTAGACAATGTATCCGCGTGGATTGAGACGAAAAGGCGAGCATTATTCTCCCTTGCCATCCTGACACGCTCCGACAAGGGAACAAAGCTGTCATCCGTACGTGTCATGAGTACTTTCAGGCGGCCATCTGCCTCAAGCTTCGCGGCGAGCGTTTGGGCGAAATCGAAAACAAGGTCCTTTTCGACGAGATCCTTGACCATCGCGCCGCGATCGATGCCCCCATGGCCTGGATCGAGCACGATGATTGGCTTATCCGAAACCCCGGCGGCCTTTTCGCTCCTTGGTCCCTGCGGCTCGGCCGCGATTCGCGCGCGAACTTGCTGAGCTTGCGCATGGAACGCGGCGCGATCTGTCTTGGCAAGCTCGATGACGAGGCTCAGCCTGCCGGCATTGTCTTTTTCGCAACCAACGTGGACAAGCTGAGCGGGGCTGCGAAGGTCGATAACAATACGCGATCTGCCGGGGTCAAGCTGACCGAAGCGGAATGACTCTATAAGGCTCGCGTGATGCAGAATTCCGTAGTTTCGTCTTCCAGCCTGTGGATCGAGGCGAAAATCCGTTCGAGGCAAGTCGACGATCACGCGATCAGGATCTGCCAGAACAAAAGCGGATGGAGTAACAGGCGCCGAAAGGTCGAAGACGAGCTTCCAATGCTCTCCTACCGAGCCCAAGCTGGCTGTCTCGACGACCGGTAGCGCCGCCGGTAACTCTGGTGCTGCTGCTAAAGATGTTAGAATCCAGCCAAGCGAGACCACTGCGGAGAAGGCGGCGGCCGAAAGCGGGCGCTTTGCTATAATAGGCACGGAGGTATCCTTTTCGCCCGAATAGGGACCCCGCTCTTCTCAACAAAAATCAGATCCGGCATCGAATCATCCGTAACTGCCGCTCGGGTAAGAGCTTCCACACCCGGGAAATTAAAAAACGCCGCTCGGGTTGCGCGCGGCCCCGACCGCTGATAGGCGAAAAATGAGTTGATTTTAGTTTAAATAATATAGGTTAAGCTACTGTGATCGTCAAAAGGAACAACCCGCACAATTTCGAAAACGATGGGTAACCGCCGCTGCCGGCGGGGAACTTGCCAAATTCTGTCAAGAGCCGATATAAGTTAAGAGTTCTTTCTGGGTCTAGCAATTTTCCGTTCGGCAAGAATTGGTTCTGTTGAGTTGTTGTTCCGTAGTCCCGCCCATTGGGCGCAGCGCCGGGCCGGGACGCTCGTCGGCGAAGCTAGGACTAGGCCCAGAAGGTGCGCATTCTCGCCGCCCGAGGATTTTGCTGTTCGCGCCTAGTCGCATCATCGGTAATAAAAGATGGGTCATCCCGCAAACGCCAAGCGCCTATCTGCGATCACTGCTCAAAGCTCTCTCGCTCCTAAGCCGATGCGTACACATACGCTCTCGAGCCCGGGCATTGCAGTATTCTTTCAACGAGAATGCCGGCCGAGTCGAAGACCGAGCCGTGGGGCGACCGCGCGAGGCGGCGCTCTTTCCACCCGTTTGTCCTTCCATCGTATGCGTAATGCGGCCGCATATTTGCCAAGCTCGCCATCAACCTCCGATTCGCGGCTCTTGGTAAACAGCGCTGGCCATCTGCGCATCGCGCCTAAACGAGCTTCCCATGACCAACAAAATGCTTATCGATGCCTCCCACCCCGAAGAAACGCGTGTTGTCGTCCTACGCGGCAACCGGGTTGAGGAATTCGATTTCGAATCCGCCAGCCGAAGACAGCTGCGGGGAAACATCTATCTCGCCAAAGTTATGCGCGTTGAACCCTCCCTTCAGGCGGCGTTCGTCGATTACGGTGGTAACCGCCACGGATTTCTCGCTTTTTCCGAAATTCATCCCGATTATTACGAGATCCCCGTTGCGGACCGCCAAGCACTCATCGAAGAAGAAGCGCGAGCCCAGCGCGATGACGAGGAGGAGGCCGCGCGGCCCGTGCGCCGCAGCCGGCGATTCCGGCGAGGCGAGCGAAACAGCAGAAGCGAGAAGCGCCGCGAGGCTGATCCTACCCTATCTGGGCCCTATCTCGGCGCTGGTAATGATCTGCCTTCCAGCTTTGATCTGCCGGCAGCCGTCGAGGGAGATCGCCCAGGCGAACGTGGCGAGGAGGAAGAAAACGCACCGCTCCTTCCGGTGGAAGGCGGAAGCGACGAAGACGCAGTGGCGAACGGCGGCCACGAATTTGTAGCACACCCCCACGAAGAGATCCTCGGATCCGCAGGTTCCCCTGAAGAGGGTTCCGCGGAACATGCGGCCCCGGTGCCGGTAGGCATCTCAGACGTAGCGCAAGACGAGGATTTCGATCGCGAGCCGTCTTTGCTTGAAGCCGCTAACCCTGGCGAAGAGGGAGATGCTCCGGAAGACAACGCGCCAGCGGACCCATCCCGGGAGGCGAGCGGCCACGCAGAAAATCTCTTGGTCTCCGAGGGAGAGGGTTCCGAGGTCGAGCAGCTTGGCGGCGACGCAATGGAAGAAATGCCCATTCGCCCCCAGCGCTATCGAAGATCTTATAAAATACAAGAGGTCATCAAGCGCCGCCAAATACTCCTCGTCCAGGTGGTCAAGGAAGAGCGTGGCAACAAGGGAGCGGCGCTGACGACGTATTTATCTCTAGCCGGCCGGTACTCGGTCCTGATGCCTAACACCGCCAGGGGCGGCGGCATTTCCCGCAAAATCACCGATGCGAATGATCGCCAACGGCTAAAGTCGATCGCTCAGGAACTGGATGTGCCGGAAGGAATGGGCGTCATTTTACGGACGGCAGGCGCCGCGCGGACCAAGTCGGAAGTGAAAAGGGATTTCGAATACCTCCTGCGCATGTGGGAGACGGTTCGCGAGACAACCTTGAAATCCATTGCGCCGACCTTGGTCTATGAAGAAGGATCGCTCATCAAGCGGGCAATCCGCGATCTTTACAACAAAGAAATCGACGAAATTATCGTAGCCGGCGAAGAGGGCTATCGCGAGGCCAAGGAATTCATGCGGCTTTTGATGCCAAGCCACGCGCGAATGGTTCAGCCCTACCGCGATCCGCAGCCGATGTTTTTGAAATCGGGCGCCGAAGCTCAGCTCGATGCGATGTTTTCAAACCAAGTTACGCTCAAATCAGGCGGCTATATCGTTATCAATCAAACCGAGGCGCTCGTCGCCATTGACGTAAACTCCGGCCGTTCGACTCGAGAACATAACATCGAAGATACCGCTCTTCGAACGAATCTTGAGGCGGCCGACGAAATCGCCCGCCAGCTGCGGTTACGCGATCTTGCCGGCCTCATCGTCATTGACTTCATCGATATGGAGGAGACTCGCAACAATCGCACAGTCGAGCGGCGTTTAAAGGAAGCCCTTAAAAATGACCGAGCGCGCATTCAGATCGGCCGGATGTCGCATTTCGGGCTTCTTGAAATGTCGAGGCAGCGGATGCGCACGGGTGTTCTTGAAGGTTCGACGGTCGCCTGCGCACACTGCGGGGGAGCAGGGATGGTTCGCTCAACGTCTTCCATTGCACTTCATGTGCTGAGAGCCTTAGAAGATGCTCTCATCCGGAACTCAAATTTCGACATCGTAGTTAAAACGCGGACAGAAGTTGCTCTATACATTCTAAACCAGAAGCGCGCCCACCTTCGCGAGCTAGAACAACGGTTTGGTGCCATGCTGATGATTGCCGCCGACGACAGCTTATCAGGCACAAACTATCACGCGCTCGAACGCGGTGAGCTTTCGGCCAAGGCAAGAGAAGCAGCGGTTCCGACCCAGCCTGGCGCGCAATCAGCCATGGCCGGGAACACCTTCATTGAAACCGCTTCCCTCGAGGAACTTGGTTCGTCCGATTCACCCGCCACTGATGAACCTCACGATGAAGCTGATGATTCGCAAGAAGCGATGGGTGACGGAGAAGGTCGGCATCGGCGCCGGCGCCGGCGTCGGCGGGGCAGAGGAGGCGAGCGCGACAGCTCTGGGATCGCGCCGAACGCGCCGCAGCCCCCAGATGACGCTCTTGAGGCAGTATCCAAGATCAGCGGGCTCACGCGGCACACAGATTTCGGACATGATTTGCAGCCCGCAAGTGACTTTTATGTCGACAGGAAGCAGGATGACGCATCCGCTGACCGATTGGCTGCGCCCGATCGCCCCGCTAGCCAAGAGCAGGCTGAAGGTGGATCCGCTAACGCGGTATTGGCTCCTCCCGCGGAAGATCGTTTGGTCGAGCCTATAGAAAACGCCGCGAATGCGCACAAACCGCCCGCGAGAATGCGCCGGCGGCGGCGAACTCCCTATTCGCTCACCGGTGATACAAAGGACTCTTCTTTGGTCATCGATGGAGAACAAGGCGTTTCGCCCTCTTCTTCGGATCAATCGATTTCGGAGTCCGAAATCAGCCACGTCTCTCCGCAAGCGCAACCAGATGAAGCGGAGCCTCCGGGACAGGATCCCTATGCCACGGATCGAGACGAGGCCGAAAGTCCGCAACCCCAGTCAGAGGACAACGAAATTCCGGAGCGGTTGCTGGAGGCCCCCGAACAGCCAGAGGCACTCGATCCCGCCCGCCCGAAACGTTCAGGCTGGTGGCAACGCGCGCGCGCGAATTGGCGGAGTTGAGCCTGCGGGTTTGGCCGCCGCCCCGCCCAGAGCGGGTGTGAGAGGTCGCCTGGCTGCCGCGGGTTGGGATAGTCCTCAGGCAATCATGGCGCTGATGGACGAGTTATCCTGGCCGAGCATTGCAAGCGCCTTGGCCGCGATACCCTTCGCGTCAAGGCCTGCTTTCGCATAGAGCTTTTCGGGCTTGTCCTGGTCGAGAAAGCAATCCGGAAGGACCATCGCGCGGAATCTAAGACTGCGAGCGCTCAAGCCGTCGAGCATGCCATCTTCAATCAGCAGCTGAGCGACAAATGAGCCAAAGCCTCCAATCGAGCCTTCTTCGACTGTGATGAGCACCTCATGATTTGAAGCTAGGCGGCGCAAAAGATCCTTATCGACCGGCTTGGCAAAGCGCGCATCCGCGACCGTGGTGGATATGCCATAGGTCGCGAGGTCCTCGGCGGCTTTCAGTGCCTCAGCCAGGCGAGTGCCTAGTGAAAGGATTGCCACTTTCGTACCTTCGCGCAAAATTCGTCCCCGCCCGATTTCGAGGATTTCCCCGCGGGCCGGCAGATCGACGCCAACGCCTTCGCCGCGCGGGTAACGGACAGCGATGGGACCTTCGTTATAGGCCGCGGCCGTCGCAATCATATGCACAAGTTCTGCTTCATCGGCCGCCGCCATCACGGCCATGCCCGGCAGGATCCCGAGATACGACACATCGAATGAGCCTGCGTGCGTCGCTCCATCGGCACCGACAAGGCCCGCGCGGTCGATGGCAAAGCGCACGGGAAGCTTTTGGATGGCGACATCATGAACGACTTGATCGTAGCCGCGCTGCAAAAAAGTCGAATATATGGCACAAAACGGTTTGTATCCCTGCGTCGCGAGGCCAGCGGCGAAGGTGACGGCATGTTGCTCGGCGATACCGACATCGAAAGTTCGCTCGGGAAACGCCTTTTGAAACATATCAAGTCCAGTGCCGTTCGGCATGGCGGCGGTTACCGCAACGATTCTATTGTCCCGCCCGGCCTCCGCGAGCAGTGCCTCTGCGAAGACCTTTGTATAAGAAGGCGCGTTCGCTTTTGGCTTGGCCTGCACGCCTGTGACAATGTCAAAGCTATTTACACCATGATATTTATCGGTCGATGCCTCGGCGGGCGCATAACCCTTACCCTTTTGGGTGACGACATGAACGAGGACCGGGCCATTGCAGGCGTCCCGTACGTTTTTCAAAACGGGGAGCAAGTGGTCTAAATTGTGTCCATCGATAGGTCCCACATAATAGATGCCGAGCTCTTCAAACAAAGTTCCGCCAGCCCAAAAATTTCGGGCGAATTCTTCGGTTTTCCGTGCTCTGTCATAGATGAATTTTGGCAGATGACGGCCGAGCTGTTTCGCGGTCTCCCTGACAGATCGGAACGTAGCGCCTGAGACAAGCCGCGCCAGATAGGCCGATAGCGCGCCGACGGGAGGCGCGATCGACATATCATTATCATTAAGGATGATAATGAGGCGTGAGTGCATCGCTCCCGCATTATTCATGGCCTCGTAAGCCATGCCGGCGGACATCGCCCCATCCCCAATGACCGCAATGACATTGTTTTTTTTCCCCGACAGTGCGTTGGCCACGGCCATGCCGAGGCCGGCCGATATCGATGTCGAGGAATGAGCGGCGCCGAAGGGATCGTATTCGCTCTCCGAGCGCTTGGTGAAACCTGAAAGCCCGCCGCCCCGCCTTAAGGTTCTGATGCGGTCGCGCCGCCCTGTCAGTATCTTATGCGGATAGGCCTGGTGGCCGACGTCCCAAATTAAGCGGTCATCCGGGGTATCGAAAATATAGTGCAGCGCAACCGTGAGCTCGACAACGCCAAGTCCGGCTCCGAGGTGGCCTCCCGTTACAGACACGGCATCGATCGTTTCCGCCCGGAGCTCATCGGCAACCTGGCGCAGATCGTCTTCCTGTAAGCGGCGAAGATCGGCCGGTGAGGCGATCCTATCAAGCAACGGGGTTTTGGATGGTTTTGTCACCGGCGTCTCCCAGTTTTTTAACAATCAAATTTAGCTAAGCTACAAGAATAATTAACCAATTTCCTTTCGATGCTGGTTTTTCTAGAGCGTGTTCTTAACAACGTATGAATAGCGAGCAAAACCATGACCCGCAACGCAGACCCGGCGGTGGGAGACCCTTCCCAATCGTTTCTCCCATGACTGCGACTTTTCCATCACAGTTTTTCGAAGATAAGCGGCTTTGCCAAGGTCAACCTCAAGATGGAAAGCATTTTCGATGGTCGAGAATGTTGAGGCAGGACCACCCCTCAATTGTTCTGATTGGGTTTCGGTTCCCTCGAATAGCAGGAGCTTCCGTGAGACGGGCCTGCATGTTGCTGGCCATTCGGGGCCGGCGGCACTAAATCGGGATGCCCTGAGCGCGATTGCGGTTGCCCAATGGTATTTTACTTGCGATCGTATCATCTTAAGTTGTGCGCTGCCGATGCGCAAAAGGATGATAATGGCAAGATGGGTTTACTCATTCGCGCAGGGTGAGGCCGAAGGCGACGGCCGCGCCAGGAACCTTCTCGGCGGAAAGGGGGCGGGCCTTGCGGAGATGGGGGGGCTTGGCCTGCCAGTACCGCCGGGTTTTACGATTACGACCGAAGTCTGCCGATATTTTTATTCCAGCGAAAAACGCTACCCGGCAGGCCTTGCGACGGAGGTCGAGTCGGCGCTTGCCGCGATGGCCACCGTCACGCGCCGAACTTATGGCGATGCGGAAAATCCGCTGCTCGTCTCGGCCCGATCAGGAGCAGCCATCTCAATGCCTGGCATGATGGATACGGTTCTCAATCTCGGCCTCAATGATGTAACAGTCGAAGCTCTCTCGCGCGTTTCTGGAAATGCTCGGTTTGCTTATGATTCGTACCGGCGTTTTATTCAAATGTACAGTAATGTAGTCGCGCAGATTGAGCATCATGTATTCGAAGAGATATTGGAGCTTTATAAGCAAAGCAAGAACATTGACCTCGATACCGAGCTAGCCGCCGGTGATTGGCAGAGAATTATCGCTGAATATAAAGCGAGCTTTATGAAGTACCAACACCAGCCCTTTCCGCAGGATCCGCATGAGCAGCTTTGGGGAGCAATAGGCGCCGTTTTTGAATCTTGGTCAAATCCTCGCGCCGCGGCCTACCGGCGATTGCATGGAATCGCCGACAACCTCGGCACCGCGGTGACTATCCAAGCTATGGTTTTTGGTAATATGGGCGAAACGTCGGCGACGGGTGTTGCCTTTACGCGTAACCCTTCGACAGGAGCAAAAGAGCTTTTTGGCGAGTTCCTGCTCAATGCACAGGGCGAGGATGTGGTTGCTGGCTTGCGAACGCCGCACAGCATTACGGAAGCCGCGCGCATTATCGCAGGCGCTAAGGAGCCGTCGATGGAGCAGCTTCTCCCTCAGGCCTATGGCGAACTCGGAGATGTCATGGAGGTCCTAGAGAAGCACGCTCGCGATATGCAGGATGTGGAATTTACGGTCGAGCGCGGCAAGTTATGGATGTTGCAATCACGCAGCGGGAAGCGGACGGCGAAGGCGGCGCTCCGCATCGCCGTCGACATGACAAACGAAGGATTGATCGATAAGGCGGAGGCCATTGCCAGGATCGATCCTTTATCCCTGGAGCACCTCCTCCACCCTGCCCTTGATCCTCGCGCGGAGCGCCAAATCCTTGCCAAGGGCTTGCCGGCGTCGCCGGGAGCGGCAAGCGGCGAGATTGTTTTTACTTCGATCGATGCCGAGAAACTTAAAAGCGCGGGCCGGAAAGTCATTTTGGTACGCATTGAAACGAGTCCGGAAGACATACTTGGCATGCATGCGGCAGAAGGAATCCTAACAACGCGCGGCGGCATGACGTCGCATGCCGCCGTCGTCGCCCGCGGCATGGGAAAGCCATGCGTATCGGGCGCCGGCATGATTAAGATCAACTATGCAAAAGAAACAATGACGGCAGGCGGGCAAACTTTCCAAAAGGGAGATATGCTGACGATTGATGGCGCCACGGGGCAGGTCCTTAAGGGGATCGTCGAGATGCGCCAGCCAGAGCTTTCGGATGAGTTTGCAATTTTGATGGGTTGGTCTGACGCGGTGCGGCGGCTTGGTGTGCGGGCTAACGCCGACACGCCACGCGACGCGCGCATGGCACGCCGATTCGGTGCCGAGGGGATTGGTCTTTGTCGGACGGAGCATATGTTTTTCGAAGGACATCGCATCACCGCCATCCGCGAGATGATCCTCGCCGAGAACGAAGCCGGCAGACGCACGGCGCTTGCAAAGCTTCTCCCCATACAAAGAGCGGATTTCGCGGAGCTCTTCGAGATTATGTCTGGGCTTCCAGTGACGATACGGATGCTCGATCCGCCGCTCCATGAGTTTCTACCGAGGACGCGGGAGGAGATCGAGGCAGTCGCGCAGGCGATGTCCGTGGCGGCGGAAAAGCTTGCCCAGCGGGCCGCGGATCTGCAAGAATATAATCCGATGCTAGGCTTTCGCGGTTGCCGCATCGCGATTGCTTATCCGGAGATCGCCGAAATGCAGGCGCGGGCGATTTTCGAGGGCGCGGTTGCCGCGAAGCTCAAGACGGGGCAGGCGGTACAGACGGAAATCATGACGCCGCTTGTCATCGACAAATCGGAGTTCGACTTCATCAAAGACTGTATCGATCGAGTGGCCCGCGACGTCGCCGCGGAAACGAATGAGACGATTAGCTACTCGGTCGGCACCATGATAGAAACCCCGCGCGGAAGCCTGCGGGCCCAGGATCTCGCCAAATCAGCCGAATTTTTTTCCTTTGGCACCAATGATCTCACTCAAACTTGCCTGGCGCTCTCGCGCGATGATGCAGGAGCCTTTCTCGCGGATTATGCGGCAAAAAGAATTTCTCCGGTGAATCCTTTCGCCACCATCGATCAAGAAGGGGTTGGGGAATTCATAAAAATCGCTATCCATCGCGGTCGAGAGGCGCGGGCGGATCTAAAATGCGGGGTCTGCGGCGAGCATGCGGGAGAACCGGTATCGATTACGTTTTTCAATAAAACCGGGCTCGACTACATATCATGCTCGCCATTTCGCGTGCCAATCGCGCGGCTTGCCGCGGCGCAGGCGGTTTTGAACGCAAGAAACGAGCATTAAGACGAATTCCTTGTAGAAAAAAAGATTTTTTAGAACTCACCGCGTCCTGCATCTCCACATGCTCCCGCCGGTGATTCTTACAAAACGATTACGTCATTGCTCAAGCGGCTGGAGATGGTCGTGGCCCGCGCATAGGGGCAATCCTCGAGCGGCAACAGGGTTTTCTTTGGGGTATGCCCGGAGCATTCATTGCAATCCCCTTAACTATTGCCATTTTTCACTTTTTGCGATGAGAATCCGTCAACCTGCTGGATCGCCAACCTCATGGCCGTATCGCATGATAGAGAGCCAACCCCGCCAAATGGACACTGAGCCCTCGGCCGAGCCCGATTATAACGTTGCCATAACCGCTGGCCGGAAGGCCTACGAGAATGCCGATGCAGGCGCCTCGCTGAGAGTTCGAAAGTCATTTGTCGAACGGTCGGTCGAAAGAATGATCCTTGCCAGCCGTTGGCTCTTACTGCCATTTTACCTAGGCCTCGCCATTTGCATCGGGATCTTGGTCATAAGATTTGCTCAAAAAATGCAAAAGCTTATTATGTACTCACTTTTTTCCGAGAATAATGAAGTCGTTACAAATATTTTATCGCTCATAGATCTTTCCCTTATTGCGAACCTTTTGCTGGTTGTGATGTTCAGCAGTTACGAAAATTTCGTCGCTCGGTTTGAAGTCGGCGGCCGTACATATAAGCCAAGTTGGCTGGGTCGCGTGGGCTTTGGAGAGTTAAAGCTTACGCTCATTATGTCGATCAACGCCATTTCTGCCGTCTATTTACTAGACATATTCATTAATATAGATCAAACGAGTGATATTGAACTGCAATGGAGCGTCATCATACAAATCGTTCTCATTTTTACAGGAGTCATGATGGCGATCGTGCAGCGCTTGGGAGGAAACAGCGGCCATTGATTTAATCTAGACCAATGCAACACTCGCATAAACGCGCACTTTATCGGCTGGCCGCATTATTAGGATCACGCCAGACTCTTTCGAAGGGCGAGAGCCTGGCATGGGGAGCGATCAGCTGATGTAGGGCATTCGGCTCCTATGAGCCGGGGTGTAGAGATGCACCTATGTCAACGGTAGGAGCGTGCCGTGTGTATGAGACCAGCCGTTGACGAATCGAAGCCATCTACCGGTTGCGAAGCATCGGCAATGACCGGAGTCAGCTTATTCGCGAGCTCCTTGCCAAGCTCGACGCCCCATTGGTCAAAGGAATTGATGTCCCAAATCACTCCTTGGACGAAAACCTTGTGCTCGTAAAGCGCGATTAGGCGGCCCAATATGCGAGGAGACATCCTCTCGTAGAGAAATGTGCTTGATGGCCGGTTGCCCTCAAAGACCTTATGGGGCGCAAGCATCTCAATTTGTTCGTGGATTAAACCTTGAGTTTCCAACCTTTTCTTTACATCTCCAATAGGCCGTCCTTGCATCAGGGCTTGGCTCTGCGCCAAGCAATTGGCGAGGAGCAATTGATGATGCCTGATGTCGGCATCGAGGGGCAGGGCAGCGACAAGGAAGTCGATCGGCACAATCGTCGTGCCTTGGTGCAGCATTTGAAAAAATGCATGCTGTCCGTTTGTTCCCGGCTCTCCAAAAATTACCGGTGCGGTTTCCATCCTTACTTTTGCACCAGATAAGCCGACGGACTTGCCGTTAGACTCCATTTCGAGTTGCTGCAGATAGGCAGGAAAGCGCGCCATGCGTTCATCATAGGGAATAACCGCGTGGCTCGCATAGCCCCAAAAGTCGCGGTACCAGATGCCGAGAAGCGCCATCAGCACGGGGATATTTTTCTCAAGCGGCGCCTCGACAAAATGAATGTCGGCATCTTGCCCGCCATGCAGGAGCTCGTTGAAATTGTTCTTTCCGATCCCAATCGCGAGAAGAAGACCGATGGAAGACCACAACGAATAGCGTCCGCCGACCCAATCCCAAAATCCAAACACGCGATCACTCTTGATGCCAAAAGCCGCGATTTTATCGAGCTGGGTGGAAACTGCACAAAAGTGCTCGCCCACCGCTCGGGGGCCGAGCCTCGCAGCAACGATGTCGCGCGCGGTATTCGCATTCGTCATCGTTTCGATCGTCGTGAAAGTTTTCGAACAAACGATGAAAAGCGTCGTCTCCAGCGGTACAAGTTTCAAAGTATCGCCGAGATCGGCGCCATCGACATTGGACACCGTGCGCAGCCGCAGGTGGGGCGCGATGAAGGGCGAGAGCGCCCTTGCCGCCATCGCTGGGCCCAGATCGGAGCCTCCAATACCGATATTGACAATATCCGTGAACGGCGCGCCGCTAACGGATCTTACTTCACCGCCGCGAACCGCTTCCGCGAAACTCTCCATTTTTTCGCGTTCGAGAAGCACCTGCGGCATAACATCAATACCTGCCGCATACATTGGGCGGTCGGACATATTGCGCAAAGCCATATGCAAGGCCGGACGGTGTTCTGTCGTATTGACAGGCTCGCCGCCAAAAAGCGCCGCGCGGCGAGCCTCGACATTGGCGCTGCGGGCGAGGTCGAGAAGAAGCCGCAACGTGGTGTTGGTGATGCGGTGTTTCGAATAGTCGAAGTGGAGGCCATCGAAATCGATGTGCATGGCCGCAAATCGATTTGGGTCGTCGCGAAAGCAATCCGCGATCGTCCGGCCTGCTATGACTGCCCGGTGTTCATGCAGCGCCGCTAAAGCCTGCTGAAGTCCAACCATGACGTGCCTCCCAGGCGCTGCGGTGCTGAAAAGAGGCGCCGCCGGGCCCGGTCCATAGCATAGCGGACGCGGCAGCGCTATCCTGCCAGCTTGTGCGGAACCGCCCGCAAATAAAAGCGCCGCCGGCACGCCTTTATGCGCCCGGCGGCATTTCTCTGAGAGATCAGGCCTCTCGCGCTCACATATTGTAAGCGCGCTCGCCATGATCGGAGATGTCGAGCCCCTCGAGCTCGGCTTGCTTCACCGGCCGCAGGCCGATGAGAAGATCAACGATCTTATAGAGAATCGCCGAGCCAATCCCCGACCACAGCAAGGTGAAGACAACCGTCTTGAATTGGATGAAAAGCTGCGTCGCCATCACATAATCGCCGGGCGAGGCGGAACCGGGTTTGGCGGCGTAATCGGTGAGGCCAACGCCGCCAAGATAGGGCGCCACCAAAATACCGGTGCCGAGCGCGCCGATGATACCGCCGATGCAATGGACGCCAAAGACATCGAGGGCATCGTCATAGCCAAACCATCCCTTCACATAAGAGACAAAGAAGTAGCACACCGCCCCAGCCACGAAGCCCAGGACCACCGCGCCCATCGGCCCGGCGAAGCCCGAGGCTGGGGTCACCGCGACAAGTCCCGCCACGGCGCCGGAAATCATGCCGAGCAGCGACGGCTTGCCTTTCGTTCCCCATTCGGTGAACATCCAGCCGAGGGTCGCCGCCGCCGTCGCCACCATGGTGTTGACGAAAGCGAGCGCCGTCGTCCCGGTCGCCTCAAGGTTCGAGCCGGCGTTAAAGCCAAACCAGCCGACCCACAGAAGCGAGGCGCCGATCATCGACATGGTCACCGAATGCGGCGGGCCGACCTCGCGCGGATAGCCAATGCGCCGGCCGAGGATCAAGCAGCCGACGAACCCAGCGATACCGGAATTGATATGGACTACGGTGCCACCTGCAAAATCGAGCGCGCCCATCTTGTTAGCCCATCCCGCATTCGCCATCACCGCGTCGAGAGAGGCCTGCGCCGCTTCCTTGGCGGCATCGTCGGGCGCGTCGAGGACGGCTCTGGCGGCATCGGCGATGGCGTCGGGGCCGGCCCAATACCACACGCTATGCGCAATGGGGAAATAGATGAACGTCACCCAGAGAAAGATAAATAAGAACACCGCCGAAAACTTCATGCGCTCGGCGAGCGAGCCAATGATGAGCGCCGGCGTGATCATCGCGAAGGTCATCTGGAAGACCATGTAGGCGTATTCAGGGATGACGACGCCATTGGAAAAGGTGGCGGATGTCGAGTCCGGCGTCAGGCCCCTCAAGAACACGCGATCCAAGCCGCCGACAAGATTGTTCCATTGAAAATCCGCGAGCCAGCTAACCCGGCCGGCGAAGGGCACGGGCTCATGGCTGCCTTCGGTGAAGGCCAGCGAATAGCCATAGACCACCCAGACGATGCCGACCATGGCGACGATGGCGAAGACCTGGGAGAGGATCGAGGCCATGTTCTTCGAGCGCGCGAGGCCGCCATAAAAGAGGGCAAGACCAGGGATCGACATCATCAAGACGAGCGCCGAAGAGGTCAGCATCCAGGCGGTATCACCCTTATTGGGCACGGGCGTTGCGGGATCGGCGAGGGCGGCGGAAGCAAGGCCGGCGGCGAGAACGAGCCCGACGCCCGATGCGCGCAGCATCTGCAAGAGGAAACGAGAATGCATTTGAAACTCCTGACAACGAAGGACGTACGTCATTAGAGGGCTTCCGCGTCGCGTTCGCCGGTGCGGATGCGGACGGCGTGATCGAGTGGCACGACGAATATTTTGCCATCGCCGATCTCGCCGGTCCGCGCCGCCGTCGCAATGGCGTCGATGGCAGCGGGCACGAGATCGGTGGCGACGGCGATCTCGATCTTGAGTTTCGGCAGGAAATTGACCGCGTATTCGGCGCCACGGTAGATTTCCGTGTGGCCTTTCTGGCGGCCATAGCCCTTAACTTCGGTGACGGTCATGCCGGCCGCTCCGATCGCCGTCAACGCGCCGCGCACATCGTCCAGCTTGAACGGCTTAATGATCGCAGTGATTATTTTCATGTCGTTTCCTGCGCGCTCTGTTCTCAGACCCGATGCGCCAGGAGAGCCGCCGGCGCCCGCGAAGCAAAACCCTCGCGACCTTGCTTAACGGCTCAAAAGCAAACATTGGGCCAGCCCGGGCAATATGCGGCAGCCTCCGGGGCTCCAATGCGGACTTGCTCTATCCAGCAGCTCGTTTCGAGGTCCTTAGCGGCCGCATCAATCCTTCTTGAGCCACCGAGGCAACCAGCGTACCGCTGTGGCTAAAGAGGAGACCACGGGCAAATCCTCTGGCGCCGGAGGACGTTGGGCTGTCCTGAGCATAGAGAAGCCACTCATCGGCGCGAAACGGCCGATGGAACCAAAGCGCATGGTCGAGACTAGCGATTTGCAAGTCTGCATCAAAGAGCGAATAGCCATGGGCACCGAGGGCCGCATCAAGAAGCGTCATATCGGACAAATAGGCGAGCACGGCACGGTGGATAGCAGGATCGTCGGGGAGTGAGCCTTTTGAGCGCAACCACACATATTGCTCTAAGCATCCAGCCTCGTGGCGCATGTAGCGGGTCCAATCAACGGGCCGTATCTCAATCGATGGAAAGCGATCGAGGAAGCAGTGGATGGCCTCCTTTAATGAAGCGTCGTAAAGCTGCAGGATTTCCACTTCGCTAGGCAGGCTTTCTGGCAAGGGAACCTCCGGCATCGCGACACTATGTTCGAGTCCTAGTTCCAAGACCTGAAACGATGCCGAAAGTGAGAAAATCGCGCGGCCATGCTGGATCGCATTGCACCGGCGGGTCGTAAAGCTCTTGCCATCGCGAATGCGATCAACCTCATAAACAATGGGAACTGCGGGATCGCCGGGAAGGAGAAAATAACCGTGGAGGGAATGCGGTGCGCGATGCTCGACGGTGCGAGCGGCCGCGATAAGCGCCTGGGCGATGACAAGGCCGCCAAAAACCCGTTTCCAGCCGGCCTGCGGGCTGCGTCCTCGAAAAATATTCGTCTCGATCCGTTCGAGATCCAGGATCTCTAAAAGCTGACCAATAACATCCGGCTTATCCGGCTTATCCTTCAGCATGTCCTCGAATTTTCTTGCCGCTCGCCGCCGTTTTCAAGCCGCTTAAGCGAGCTGGAAAAGGCACTTACGCCGGTAGGGACAGATAAGCGACGATCACAAAAGCCATTACGGAAACATCAATCGATGTTCGTAGGCGATACTCTAGCCGATGAGATCTAGTCTAGGGGCCGCGCTTCCTCCGGAAGCATGATAGGAATGCCGTCGCGAATGGGGTAGGCGAGTTTTGCCGCCCGTGAGATCAATTCTTGGCTTTTGGGATCATATTCGAGCGTCGTCTTGGTCTTCGGACAAACGAGAATTTCCAACAGCCGGGGATCGATCCTGGACGGCTCCACGTAATCTTTGTCAGCCATGGCAAAGCCTGTGCTTGAGATTGCTACGCTAATGCAGCAATTCCTACTAGCCGATTAGTGCAATTGAGTCGAAATGTTTTTTCCGCGCGCGAGCTCAATTTCTGTTATCGCGACGAGCACATCCGCGCGCTTTTTTAAGTCACGCGCTTCGAGCAGCGCTTGCTTCTCTTTAGGGCTGCAAGGGCTCATCATGGAGAGTGCATTAACAAGAGCTTCATTTGGCGCGCTATTGATACTACTCCAATCGACACGAAGCTGGTTCGTCTCGGCAAAATCTCGCAGTGTTCGCAAAACGCCGTCGCGATCCACTTGGTCTTCCCCCGCGCGTGGCGAAAAATCTAAAAGAAATGGATCGAAGTCCACTCGAAATTGCCGATAAGGGGTTGCAACAGCGAGCTCCTCTACAAGCTTAAAACGAGCGATGCCAGTTAACGAGATGAGAAAATGGCCGCCCCCGGACTCGGCAAATTGCGTAATGCGGCCAGCGCAACCAATAGGGCATAGAGCCGGCGGTTCAGCCGTCTCCGCCTCGAAATCGGGCTGGATCATGCCAATCACACGATGGCTTCTTAGGCAATCATCCACCATCGCCATATAGCGAGGCTCGAAAACATTGAGCGGAAGGTCGCCACGCGGTAACAGCAGAACCCCGGGAATCGGGAAAACAGGTACGGTCGCCGGCACTTCGCCGGGGTGGCGATAAGCGTGGTTCATGCCCATATCCAGGCCTCATTTTCGTTTGTTGATTCCAAAACCAGAGGTAAGATCGGGGGGGGGTCAGGGGAAGCAGTTCATCCTTAAGGGCTAGGTTTTTCTACTTAACGACCGGTCTACCTCAATTTAGTACCCTTCCTACAAAAATTTGCAAAACTTGCGCGCGATCCCGAGGAAAGCCAGGGATTGCCTAAATATTAGACTTATGATTAAAAACTAATCATGAAAGGCGGATAGAGAGACTAGCCGACGGAACGCAGCCGGGTAAACCCGGCGTCAAGATCCTCCTTAAGGTCTTCGATGTCCTCGAGCCCAACGGAAAACCGCAAAGCAAACCCGGGAGGGCTCCAGGCGGTTGCCGTCCGATAGGGTCGGCAATCGAAAGGAATGACAAGGCTTTCATAGCCTCCCCAGGAATAGCCCATTCCAAAGAGTCGCAGCCCATCCAGCATGGCGGCGAGAGCGGCCGTTGAACAAGGTGTAAGAAGCACGGAGAAAAGCCCGGAAGATCCAAGGAAGTCGCGCTTCCAAATCGCATGTCCTGGACATGAGGCTAATGCGGGGTGGAGAACTTGCAGGATTTCGCTCCGGTTCGCGAGCCAGTGCGCGAGCTCGAGGGCTTGCTTTTCTGCCTCACGCAGCCGGACGTGTAGCGTTCGCAAGCCCCGCAAGCTCAAAAAAACGTCCTCGGGCCCGGCGCACATGGCAAACGCATCAAAAGTGGCGCGCAGCCTCGGAAACCATCTTTCATTGGCCGACACGAGCCCAATTAAGAGGTCGGAATGGCCGCCAAGATATTTTGTTCCGGCTTCAATCGCCATGTCCGCGCCTCGCAAATGGGGCGGAAAAAACAAAGGCGTGGCCCAGGTGTTATCGAGAATGATGCAGATCCCTTTCGCCCCTGCCATTGCTGCAAGAGCCGGCACATCTTGAACCTCGAAGGTTTGGGAGCCAGGTGTTTCGACGAAGATGACGCTCGTGTTGGGCCTAATCAATGACTCGATATCCGCGCCGACCAACGGATCATAATAGCTCGTCTCAACCCCCATCCGGGCAAGGATTGTATCGCAAAAAATGCGAGATGGCCTATATACCGCGTCGGTCACCAGGATATGATCGCCAGACTTGACGGCTGTCAGTAAAGCGAGAGTTATGGCGGCTAGCCCGGACGGGGCAAGGACGGTTCCCGCTGCCCCGGAGAGGTCGCTCCAAGCGGATTCGAGGGCGGCTGTCGTCGGCGTCCCTTGGGTTGCGTAAGCAAACCGCGCTTTTCGTTCAAGAAGATCTTCGAATGTCGGGAAAAGGACGGTCGAACCACGGTAAATTGGTGTGTTGACAAAGCCGTGCTGCTCGCTCGGGCGACGTCCCGCATGAATGAGCTTGGTTCTCTTGCGCAAATCTTTATTGCCGGCGGGTATCCAATCGACCATCGCAAAACCCAGTGAATAATGAATGATGGCGTAGCCTAAGAGGTGATAGCCGCCCATCAGCTTGCCGGCAAATTTGCGCTTTATTTCAAGCCGTCATGTCGGCCTCGCCGGCTTGTGCTTCGTTTGGTTTTTAGTCAAATTGATTCATCAGGCCGAGCAAGGACTTCCGCGCGTGCATAACTTGCGGCTCATACTTCTCATCCTCGCCGTTTCTTCCGGCGTTATCGCAAGCGTCTTGCTATTGCGAAGTTCTTTCCATCGCGAACAGGCCTTTTCGCGTAGCACCCAGGCCGATCGCGAGAGCAAGACTACTTCTATGCCGGGCGGGCTTGATGGCGTCGAGGCGGAGCTTAGAGCCAAACTCGCCGTGGCCCCGGATTACTCTTATTTCTTTGACCAGCTAAAGGTCGCCTTTCCAGTCGAATACCAAGCATTTTTAAGAATGCACTCAAGGCGGTCGAATTCCAAAGCAGACGAACCAAATCCCGATATTTTGCTGGCGGAAGCCACTCGTTTTCTCAGAGTTTCTCGTGGAACTGCGGCTGCCAAGGCTGGCCTGCCAGCCATCCAGCACATTTTTGAACTGCAGGCTGCGATGCTCGCCGCGCTTGCGGCGGACGATCCAAGCCTCTGTGCGGAATTTCTCAGCGCTAGTGAAAGTAACCGCTTTTACGCCTTCTCCGCCCATCATCGTGGACTTGTCGCGGCCTTAGGGTTAGCAGGGCTCGAAGCCATTCGCGACGGTGAAGTCAAGCAAATCGATAGAGCCGCCCCAGCCAATGAGGATTTCAGCGATTTCGAGAATGCCTTGCGCGGAAAAGGTCTCGCCGAGGCCGAGATCGCCGCGCTCCTTGATGGAAAAACGAGAGGTGCGTCCATTAGCGATGCGCGGCTATGCGAGGCGGGGCAAGTCTATCTTGAAACTTTAAACACGCTGCCGGAACCCATGCGCCTGCGCATTTACGGTTTTGCGATCGAGCTCATGGCGCGATCCGAGACGAGTTCATGGCGATAAACAGCATAATTACTGGAAAATCTTTCCGGCGCTTTCAAGCGTCTTCCAAATCCCCCAGGCCAGCGGGAAGCCGACCGTCGCCCAAGCCAAAAAGACCTTTAAGCCAAAGCCGCCCCGGCCAATGCCGTAGGATTGCGAAACCTTTGCTCCAGAGCTACTCGTGACTTGAGGAGTGCTTTCCTTCATAAACCATTTGGGGTTAACCGGCCGGATGAGCGCGTTGCAAATAAAGCCCGCGGCAAGCAGCCCTGTCAGAACATAAAAGATTCCAGCATAGATATGGTCGCGAGGGATACCCTCGACGACTCGCGTGTCATGCAGGTAGTTGACGATCACAGGGCCAATAATCCCCGCCGTCGACCAGGCGGTGAGCAGGCGGCCATGGATGGCGCCGACGTAGCGGGTTCCAAACATGTCGGCAAGATAGGCAGGGACTGTCGCAAATCCGCCGCCATACATCGAGGCGATGATGCAGAGGGCCACGGCGAATAGAGCGACGGCCTTTATCCCGGCCAAAGTCGGCGCCAAACCATAGCAGAGCATACCCAGTGCAAAGAATACAAAATAAGTGGTCTTCCGCCCGATCCTATCGGAAAGAGACGCCCAAAAAAACCGTCCGGCAATGTTAAACAGCGAAAACAGACCAACAAAGCCGCCACCGATGGCGGCAGCGAGCGTTTTTTGTGACGCAGTGAACTGATTAAAACCAACCGACGGATCGTGAAATAGCGTGCCGCCGAAGGTTTCCTGAAGCATCGGCGAGGCGGCTCCGATGATGCCAATCCCGGCTGATACGTTGAGGCAAAGAACCGCCCAAATCAGCCAGAACTGCGAGGTCTTGTGAGCATCCTTGAGGTCGACATTGTGAGCCGTGATCATGGCCTTTTTGGCCAAGGGAGGGGACCACCCCTCGGGCTGCCAGCTTTCCGGTGGAAGGCGATATCCAAAAGCCCCGCCAATCATGTACATGAAGTATATAAGCCCGAGGGCAACGAAAGTTTGCCATACGCCGACCGACGTCGGCGTCTTAAATTCGCTCATCAGCAAGGTTGCCAGGGGCGAACCAATCAAGGCGCCTCCGCCAAACCCCATGATGGCCATGCCGGTCGCCATGCCCCGCCGATCAGGAAACCATTTGATGAGCGTGGAGACCGGTGAGATATAGCCCAGCCCAAGACCAATGCCGCCGATCACGCCAGAGCCGACCCACAGCATCCACAGCTGATGCAGGTAGACGCCAAGGGCGGAAATGAGTAGGCCACCGCTCCAGCACAGGGCAGCATAAACACCGGCCTTCCGAGGCCCGACCCGCTCAAGCCAGCCACCCCAAATCGCCGCCGAAGAGCCGAGGAGAACGAAGAAAAGCGTGAACATCCAGCCAAGATCAAACTGCGACCACTCGCAATTTGTCGCTATCAGAGCGCGCAAGGTTCCCAAGGTTTTTTCCCAAAATGTCGTCGCTGCCCCCGCACAGGCGGCAATTTGAGCACCCTTTGCCGTGGACACCGCGCGCGATAACGGAAGCCAAAAAACGCTAAACCCGTAAGCCATACCGATGCACAAATGGATGGCTAGTGCCGCGGGAGGGACGAGCCAGCGGTTGAACCCTGGTTTGGCGATGATCCGCTTGCGATCGAGTATGCCTGTCGAAGCGGACGGCGGTTCACTCACCTTATCCATTTTCATCCCCCGGATTTAATACTGGCGTTACGCGCGCCGGGCTGGATCCTGACTATGCGGGTTCGATCGAAAACCCGGACCTTGGCTCCAGTTTACCTCTACCGAGGAGAAGAGGAAAACACAACCAACAATGAGCGCAGATCCTCTAAGAAAAGTCAGGCTACTCGCCTTAAGGTGCTTCGCCGATAGTGGCTGAGCCATATTGGAGAACTTGTACTTTTTCCATCGTAACTAAGCCGCTTCCGATCATGGCATCGAGGACCGGCAGAAAACCTTTGATTTTTCCCTCGCTGTCAACGATTTCGATTACCACGGGCAAGTCTTCCGACAAGCGCAGGATCTTCGCCGTATGCAGGCGGCTCGAATGGCCAAAACTCATGGGCCCTCGCAGCACGGTAGCGCCGGCAAGATGGGCTTGGCGCGCTTTCAACACAATCGCTTCGTAGAGCGGCTGATGGTGGTGGCGGTCCTTTTCACCTATGAAAATGCGAAGGAGCACGGCATCGCGGGGAATTTGCATGGCCTATCCCTCAACTAAGCCAGCACGCGAGCGCAAAGATCGCCAAGCCATGCCGCGAAAAAACAAAGAGCTACGGACAGGCCCGTGTTTGCTCCCGCTTGCAACCATTCGCCATCTTGTGCGAGCATTAGGGTTTGTAAGCTAAAAGAAGAAAAGGTTGTATATCCTCCGCAAAGGCCAATCATGACAAATTGCCTTGCCGTGCCGCTGACGAAAAATCGCCCATCGGGGCTCGTTAGGGCGGCAAAGAAACCTATAATAAAAGAACCCGATATATTGACGAGCATCGTTCCCCAGGGGAAAGTCTCGCCGACGGTTTGCGAGATAACGCCAGAAAGCCAATAACGGGCTGCGCCTCCTAGCGCGCTGCCCAGCATGATCCAAAAATATAACATTGGCGCGGCTGAGTTTCGCTTAACGCTTGCCTGCGTCTCGAGGCGTTAGTCTTCAGCTCGAAGTTGAGGTTTCTTCGGCTTTTCCACCATTTGAAGCCGATAGCGGCGCAGGCTTGGAGAGACCAGTCAGAAGGCAGAGCTTGTCCCATACTTTGAAGCTTAATGCCAGCCAATCAGGCAAAGCCCGGCGGACGACCGCAACTTTTCTGACCGTTTGGGTCACTCGCCAGATATAAGAGCTGCCCGCCCGGAAATATGCCAAATCTCCGGCGCTCAGCCGTCGTTCATCATTACCTTCAGAGCGAATGAAAACCTCGCCGGAGTGGAAGACTACTGTTTCATCTTCGTTGTAATGCCAATGAAACTCACCTGGCGTGCACTCCCAAACAAAAAGGACTGCCGTTCCATCGCGGCTCTTGCCAAGTTCCGACAGGCATGCCACTGGGGCGCCCGCAATAATCCACTCGGGTGGAATGGGTGCCTGGGCGAGCTCAATCGAGGCCGGCGCGGCGGTGATCAGATTTTGCATTTGCTCTCCCTCGAAATGATTTATAATAATGATTATCTATAATATAGCAAAGGCGTTCAATTTATGTGGACTGACCCGATGGCGCAACCATTCCAAGCGAACGCTGAATTGGCCTTCAGACGGCAAGTTACGGGCAGTGCCAATCAGCGCCGCGCAATCCGAGAGAAAAAACCGTTGATCGGCCGTTTTTCTCTTGCCAGCTAAGTAACTGCCTCAGCCCTTCGGGGGAGGCGAGGGATATATCATTTCTGCCGAGGCCACCATCGGTGGCGGGCTGGCGAGGCCGGTAATATGACGGATTTTATCCCATACTTTGAACGAGAGTCCCAACCACATGGGTAATCCTATGCGGAGAAACGCGACTTTTCTGACCGTTTGTGTCACCCGCCATGTGTAAGAGGTACCCGCTCGAAAATACACGATGTCCCCAGCCGTGACTCGGCGCTCGTCGCATTCGTTTGAGCGTATGAAGAGCTCACCGGTGTGGATAACGGCGATTTCATCTTGATCATAATACCAGTGAAACTGACCAGGCGTGCACTCCCAGGCGACAAGGTAGGTAGTTTGGTCGCGGCTTCTCGCGAGTTCCGTGCAACGAGCCTCTGGCTCGCCAGAAATAATCCAATCCGATGGGATCGGCGAAAGTCTGAACTCCGCCGAGCCAGGCGCAGCGATGATCGGATCAGGCATTTCAGGCATTTATTGTCTCCCAAGGAAAGTTGGCGAAGGCTTTTTTGAAGAGCGACCCTGCAGCACCTGCAACTTGTGATTGTGTCCAATTTGATTAAATCGGTATCAAAGTTTTCATCTCTCCTTTTCCTTCTGACAATTGATGTTCTGATGAAGATTACTACATAATACTAGCCGAATGATGGTCTATCGATGCCAGGGCTAATCAAAGAAAGATTAAACATGCCTGTGAAAAAAGCAAGAGAGCATAGAATCCCTGTTATCTGCACCTGGACTTATAGAGGAATGTCCTTATGACCAAATCGTTTCAATCAGATGCAGACAGCAGAAATTTGTTAAGCCGGCAGAATATCCTCATGTGCGCGGCGGATCATTTCGATGTTAGTTACATTATCAATCCGTGGATGGAACACCAGATCGGAAAATCTGCTCATACGCTAGCTCTAGGGGAGTGGCTTAACCTTCGCCAGCACATCGAAAAGAAGGTGCCTGTTAGCCTGATTAAGCCGCAGCCTGGCCTCCCTGATATGGTATTTACCGCGAATGCCGGGTTCGTTCTTCAAAATACCGCCGTCGTCAGCCGTTTTCGCATGCTGGAACGGCAGCCGGAGGAGCCGTTTTTTTGCGGTTGGTTCAAGGAACACGGTTTTTCAATCGCGCCGTGGCCGCAGGACGTCCGTTTCGAAGGCGCTGGCGATGCATTGCTGGATCGGGGGCAACCTATCATTTGGTGTGGCCATGGGTTTCGAACGGATGCCGCCGCGCCAGCTTTGCTAGAAAAAGTTTTTGGCCGGCGGACTATTGGACTGCGGCTTATCGACCCCCGTTTCTACCATCTGGATACTTGCTTTTGCCCGCTCTCTGGCGGTTGGTTGCTTTATTATCCGCCTGCGTTCGATGCACCTTCAAGGGAATTAATTACATCGCTTCAGCCTCCCCATAAAAATATCGAGGTCGGTGAGGAAGACGCTCTGCTGTTTGCCTGCAATGCAGTTGACGTCGCCGGCAATGTTTTTCTCAACGCGGCATCTGACAGCCTTCAGGCAAGGCTCCGGGCTGCTGGGTTTGAGCCAGTGGTAACTCCACTCGGGGAGTTCATCAAAGCAGGCGGTGGCGCAAAGTGCCTTACGCTGAAGTTAGTCGAAATGGGCTAAGCAAATGTGAAGCATCAGTTCCGCTGCTTCGTGTGGCGTCAATTGATTGTGATTTTAGACACATTCTTCAAGGAAAAGGGGCAATAATACTTTCTCTGCTTGGGTTCCCGTATAGTTCTACCTACCCGGTTTGGATTGACGGCTTCCAATTGATCGGTGAGACTAGGTGCGTTCGGTATTTTCTTATTCGCCTGCAACCGACATTACTTGGTCGAGTTAGGCGTGAGATCGATATGTGCCTGGACGGCTAGGAGAACATTGAAGGACGAGTGACATGCGAGAGAGGAAATCATTGGTACGAAAGCCATTTTCAGTTGCTAAGGCGAAAGCGGCGAAGGCTGAAAACAGCTTTATGTCCCTGCTCTTTATTTTTTGCACGCTCCTGATGTTGGCGAGCGTTATACGGATGTGGAGTCACTGGTTTGAGATATCCGCGACACTCGGATTTGATCGCGCGACCATCATTCTTGCCTCGGTGACGGGTGCAGCTCTTTTTGTGTCTTGGTGGGTCAACACGGATAACGGCTAGGGATCGAGGCCACGGCCGATAGGGCTATCGAGCGTGTGCTTCTTCTTGGCGCTGAGATCAATGTGGAGATAGAGCATCAAACCGCGAAAGATAAGACTACAGATGCTCCGTGGCCGGTAGGAAGCCGAGAGGCAGCTATAGCTGATGCGATTGAGCGGCGTACCCGTTCGTGATGAAATTACCGGAATTCTCGCGCTTTCACCTTGAGAGTATCAATATGCAAATCTGGCGTGTAGAGGTCGCGCGTCCTAAGGTCATTTGTTCGAAGCTCAGGAGAATCGGGTGCCGAGCCGCCGTTATGGAAGAGATCGCCGCGGCTTTTCGGCAATGGAAAGGCAGCGTTGCGTTGCCCGATACTTGCCAGCATGTCAGAAAAATCTCTTAGTTGGCGAACAACAAGATGAATGACATCCCCCTCGCGCTGAATGCGGCCGCGAGCTGCCATCATACGGCTAGCGAGGACGATTCGGCGCTGCCTTTCAAAGAGCTTCGGCCAAATGACGAGATTGGCGATGCCAGTTTCGTCTTCTAGGGTAATAAAGAGAACTCCTTTTGCCGAGCCGGGCATTTGCCGCACGAGCACGAGACCAGCAACTTCAAGGCAATGGCCGTCACGCGCCCGCATGGCATCGGCGCAGGTGGCAATATGCTTATCGCGCAAATCTTGTCGTAAGAAGCTGATTGGGTGGCTGCGTAAGCTTAAGCCCACGTGGCTATAGTCCTCGATCACTTCTCGGCCGGTTGTCATCGGCCTGAGCACTATTGCGGCTTCGGAAAATTCCGCAATTGTCTTGACCTCACGAGCTGACGCGGCGGCAAAGAGTGCCAAGCAATCTACTTTCATAAAATGTAGGGCATCGATATCATCCTTGTCCCATTCGATGACTTGGCGGTCTTTCATGGCGGCGGGTTCGATGGGCACGAGCTCGTCCAGCCGGTCATGAGTGAGGACGAAGCCTCCGGGGATGCTGGGAGAGATGGCGCAGCGTTCCAATCAGTTGGCGAGCCAGACCATGCCTTTAAGCAGCGCCTCTTCCCCGCCATGAAGATGGGCGGCGCCGGTTATGTCGATGACAATGCCATCGGGCGGATCAGCCGCGGCGACCGGTGCGTAATGCAGCGCCCAAAGAGCGAGCCGGCCGAGGGCCGCGGCATCAGCGGCGGGATCCGCATCGCTGACAATGAGCCCTGGCACTAAGGCCTGCGCCTTTGTCACGGGCATGCCGGTGCGGAGGCCAGCGCCTCGCGCGGCGGCGTTGAGGGCAAAAACGACCCTCCGCCGCCCTTCTTGGCCGCTCAAAATGAGCGGCGCCTCAACCGGTGGCACGGCGGCCCCTAGTGCCTTCCGCAGACGGTCTGTTGGCCAGGTCGGAAGGAAGAGCGAGATGACCCTTGGCATCGCAGGCCTCCACTTCAAAATCGGCGCACTCTCCAGCTCGGCAGCGGATGAGCTCAAGCCGCCAGCGGGCGCGTCCCACGCCCGGCACCGGCAGCGGGGCCGCAGGCAGCACGGAGATGCGCCAGCGGGTCAAAGAGGCAGTTGGCTGACCAAAATCAGCGGCCTCCGCCGGGCGCCGCCAGCGGCGTATGGCAAGACCGAGGCTAGCTGATTGCTCGGCCGCAAGCTGAAGGCGGCGGGACGCCGTCATGGAAAGCAGGGCAACTTCGGCCACAACGGCGCCAAGTCCACCATGCCGCAAGCCCTCTTCGAAACAGATGAGAACGGATTTTTCGTCGTCCGCCTCGACATAGGTGGCGCGGTCAGGCTTAAGTCCCGCCTGCGCCAGAGCCGGGGCAAACAAATCCTGGCGGGTCACGCACCAAAGGACGGGCCCCCGCGTGCGCGCCGCGACTCCCGCCACAAAAAGCGCCGCAGCGGCGCCGTCGATCGCGCCCGTTACAACAACCATGCTGCTCGCCGGCGCGGTTTGGCATGCCTTCCCCGAGCTTGATATTTATGCTTACGCGGGCGAAGAATACCAGAATCCACACTGGAACTTTAATTTCGCCTCGCCCTTTGCCGCCAACGGTTTGGGCAACCCGGATTTCGTAAATATCGGATGTAATACCGAGTTCTACGGGACGGGTACCGGGTTGACCGGCTGCGCCAACAGTACACAATTAGTCCGCGAAGGAACGATCGGCTTCTGGGATAACATCTACAAAGGTCCGTTCGGGCGGCTCGCCGGCGGCCTGCAATATGCCTATGTTCAAAGGTACAGCTTTAATGGGATTGGCGGCATTGCAAAAGCAAACGATAATGAGTTTCTGACCAGCCTTCGCTACTATCCCTTCTAGCTCCGAGGCCGGCCGCTAAGACTCTGGCGGCGGCCTTCCAGCAAGACGCTAATCGCACGAGATCGCGGCGCAGGCCAATCCTGAGCCGCGATTTTGCGCGCGCCGCAGAGCGCGTAAAATTCCATTCATCACGCTGCGGCGAGTCTGGCGAGCGGCGCGGCTCATCGTCCCCTCGCCCAATCCCGAGAGCATTAGCGCGCCGGCGTCATCGCTTGGACCTTAGAGGTATCGTTTATTTCAACCCTCTGCCCCGAGGCAATTTGGCTGTTCAAATTGAGCGCAACCTTGTCTCCTTCGGCAAGACCGGAGCTGATATCCACAACGTTCCCATTATCGCGGGCGATGACGACATTTTTGGTAGTGACGATTCCGTCCTTGACAACCGCGACCTGAGGTCCACCCGATCGGAATAAAAGGGCTGCCGCGGGAACCTCGATAAGTCCTTTGTTTTCGAGTTTAAAACTCACATTGACATAAGTGCCGGGAACGAGTGCGCCGTTTGAGTTTGGCAGATCGATCTCGACACGCAACGTGCGCGCCTCGGGATTAACGGCGCGCGCGGTCCGCCTGACTTTGCCTTCGAAGGTTTGGTCTGGGAGATAGTCGACAGTCACAACCGCGGGCGTCCCAACCACCAAGAGCTGCGCGACCGCGCTTTGGGGAGTTTCAACAAAAACGCGAATGGGCTCGTCCTGCGTCATTTGATAAAGCGGTGTCGTTGAGGCTGTGCTTCCCGCCGTCACCAAATTGCCGAGATCAATATTGCGTTTAATGATGGTCCCCTCAAAAGGCGCGGTCACCTGCTTGAAACCTTCAAGCGCGGTGAGCCGGTCCACATCGGCCTGGTCACGCCCGGCTTGGGCTTGCGCGGCATTTAGCTCTGCTGCCGCCACGGCATTTTGGGCTTTCTTATCCTCGCGTTCCTGTTCGGATACGACACCTCGGGGTGAATTCTTCCATCTCTCATAAGTGGTTTTTGCGAATTCCAATTGAGCTTGTTTGACGAGAACCTGAGCTTGACTCGCGTTAAGCTTGGCTTTTGCGGCGTTTAGCTCGGCATCGAGTTCGGGTGTTTCGATCGTTGCCAAGACCTGCCCTTTTTTGACGTGATCGCCAATATCCGCCAGCCATTGGCCAACGTAACCATTGACGCGCGCGTAAATCGTGCTTGTGTACCAGGCTGCGGCCTCACCCGGCAGGCTGAGCGTTCGCGCGGCGGGAGGCGGGCCGACAGTCACTACATCGACGCGGACGCCCTCTTGCGCTGCCTGCCGTGCGCCAGCGGCGAGCTGCGCGGCGGATCTCGACCGCAACGAATAGATGAGTGCAAAACCAATGGCGAGCGCCAGGGCGATGGCGAGAGCAAGAACTAACAATCTGCGAGCTGTCCCTGGAGAGTAGCTCGTGGGATCTGCAACGTTGGCCCCAGTGGGGAAATTTTCATCCATCATGCGGCTCAACTGAAGTTTACGCTGGCGGAAGCGGAGAGAAAACTGGCTGCTTTGGCCTCCGCAGCATCCGATACATAACCGGAACGAATATGAGAGTTGCAAATGTGGCAAACAACAGCCCGCCAATCACGGCACGCGCTAGCGGTGCGTTCTGCTCGCCTCCTTCACCGATACCAAAAGCCATCGGGATCATTCCCAAAATCATGGCGCCGGCCGTCATGAGCACGGGCCGCAGGCGGGTATACCCCGCGCTGACGGCCGCCGTCGCCGCGTCGCCGCCGGCCTCCATGCGCTCGTTGGCAAAGGTGACGACCAGAATGCTATTTGCAGTGGCGAGACCAAGACTCATCAAAGCTCCCAGCAGCGCCGGGACACTGAGGTGAGTCCCCGTCAAGAATAGCATCCAAATGACGCCGCTGATCGCGAATGGAAGCGCCAAGATAACGATCAAAGGATCAATCCAGCTCTGAAAATTAATAACGAGCAGAAGATAGACAAGGACGACGGCGAGCACCATGCCTGAAAAAAGGCCGCTATAGCTTTCAAGCATTGTTTCAACTTGGCCGCTAAGAACGACCTTGATTGTCGGGTCATGCGGCTCGGCCGCAATTACTTTCTGGATTTCAGCCGCGGCAGATGCGAGATCGCGCCCCTCAACGTTGGCATTAACGTCAAAAACGGGCATGATGTTGAGCTGCGAGGCCACCATCGCAGTCGTTTCCCGCCCAAAACTGGCGACGTTCATCAACATTTCAGGAGATTTTGAATCGCCACTTGGCGTGATTGGCACGGTCTGAAGATTTTGAGCCGATGATACTCGATAAGACGGCAGCTGGACGACGACGGGGTAACTGACCCCAGTCGCGGGATTGACCCAAAAATTCGGATATGTTTGGGCGCTCGAATTGACGGTCACAAGGACGTCCTTGACGGCATCCACCTCGGCGATGCCAAGCTCCTGAGCGCGCGAGCGGTCGATGTCGATTTTTAGGGCCGGCGCGTCTGGCACCTGAAAGATATGCGAGTCGACGACACTCGGGATGCGGCCGATGTCCTTCGCTATTTTCTGGGCGAGAGTATAGGCCTCCCGGCGGTTGGGGCCAGAAATTCTGATAGCGATGGGGGCAGAGAGGCCAAAGTTCAAGACCTGATTTACGATATCCGCGGGCTGAAAGAAAAACTGTAGCTCCGGGAAGCGTTTTGGGAGTTCCCGCCTCAAATCAGAAACATGAGCCGCCGTCGGCGTATGCCTCTTGGTAAGAGAGACGAGGATCTCGCCATCCATTGTGCCGATCGTCGCCGAATCGCTGAGGGCAATATTGATGCCGCTATAGGGAAGGCCAATATTGTTAAGAATGGTGTCGATCTGGTCATTGCCGACCCTTTGCCGGATCACCTCTTCAACCTCGGCAAAATAGCGCTGTGTCTCTTCAATCCGCGTTCCAGGCGGCGCCCGCACGTGGAGCCTCATCTGGCCGGCATCGACTTGCGGGAAGAAATCTCTTCCAAGAAGAGCGAATACCGGCAGCGAGCACCCTATTAAAACTAGAAAAAATAAGCTGGTGAGGCGAGGCCTTGAAACGCAATAAGCGATGGCCTCCCGGTAGGCGCTTCTAAAATTCGAAAAACTCCTCTCAAACTTAAAGTGTATCGCCGCAAAGGGGTTGAACCGTGAGTGCCCCGGCGGACTATGGATCTGCCGCTCGAGTGGGCCACGCATCAGATATTCGAATAATACTGGGACGAGCGTGAAAGAAAGAACAAGACTTGCGATCAATGAGACGCAAACCGAGAGAGCGAGGGGCGAGAAGAGGTATTTCGCTGTGCCTTGCAGCAAAAAAATCGGCACGAAAACAATCGATATGGAAAGCGTCGAAAGCAGAGTTGGAATGCCAACTTCACCGCTACCCTCCAGGATCGCGTCTGTGAGCCCTTCTCCCATATGCATATGACGCTCGATGTTCTCGATAACAACAGTGCCATTATCAACCAATATGCCCACGGCGAGGGCGAAGCCGCCAAGCGTCATCGTGTTCAAGGTCTCGCCGCCGAGATAGAGGACCACCACGGCGGTGATGATCGACAGCGGAATGGACGCTAGTGTGATCAGCGTCAGGCGCCAGTTGCCGAGAAAGAGAAGGATCATTAAGCCAGTCAAACCAGCGGCCATTGCGCCGCCCATGATGACGCTATTCAGGGCTGCCTTAACGAAAACGGACTGATCAAAGATCGCCGTGACATCAACTTCTTGCGGGAGAAGCTTTTTGATATAGGGCAAGGCATTTTTGACGCCGTCGATCACCGCCAAGGTCGAGACACCGCCGGTCTTACGCACCATCATCAACGCGCCCGGCGTGCCGTTCACCGAGACAGAATTCGTCTGAATTTGGTATCCGTCGTGGACGTGCCCGATGTCCCGAATGAAGACGAGCCGGCCATTGACCTCCCTGACCGGGAACTGATTGATCGTCGAGATGGCGTCGGGGCTATTATTTGCCGCGAGAAAATAGTCTTTATGGCCGATTTTGACGTCGCCAGACGGGAGAATGACGTTCTGCCGCTGGAGCGCATTCGCAACGTCCAAGGCTGTTAGCCCGCGCGCCTCAAGCGCTGCTTGGTCGAGATCGACCATGATGACGCGAGGCTTGCCGCCATACGGGTAGGGAACCTGCGCTCCATGCACCACCGCGAGGTAGGGGCGAATGACATTTTGTCCGAGGTCGTTGAGCTTCGTGTCCGTGAGGGATGTGCTCGAGAGGCCAAGCTGGATAATGGGCACGTCGGTTGCGCCATAGCGAAGAACCAAAGGCGGCGTGATGTTCGGCGGCATGTATTTTAGGACGACCAAGGCGCTGCTCGCCAATTGAGAGATGGCGCGCGTCACATCCGCCCCCTCGTGGAGAAAAACTTTCAGAACTCCAACGCCATAGTAACTCGTTGCTTCGATGCGGCTGACATCATCGACCAGCGAAGCCAATTGGCGCTCATGCAAGGTCAAGATGCGATCTTGCATGTCTTGCGGAGGCATGCCCGAATAGGTCCAAACCACGGCAACGACAGGGATATTGATTTCCGGAAAAATGTCGACGGGCATTCGCAGTGCGGCGCCGATGCCTATGATGCAGACAAGGATGAGGCTGGCGGCGACGGTATAAGGCCGTTTGAGGATAAAGGAGACCCAAGACATTGAAGCGCCTTTGATTGGGTAACGGCGGGGTCGTAGATCCGCTTTTCCGGCGGCGCAACTGGCCTGTTTGGCCCTCTTCAAAGGGCGCAGAGCGCTTTATAAGAGCGCATTATAAAAGATTGGAGAAGAACGAAAGCCAAACTGTAGCCGGGGGCTTGAGACGTCGCAGCAGGTACGATGCTGCGCAGCTTGCTTACCCAACCCGAATCTATCGGACAGCTACGCTCGTATGAGCCGCAATTGGGGCAGCGTAGCAGGGGGCCCTCCCTCGTCTCCGCTTTGTGGGGCTGGCCTCCTCCGAAAGGCTAAGCTCGCCCTGGCGCCTTTTGCGCCTAATCGATGCGGTCGCCGCAGGTCACGACGTAGCCGGGCGCCGACTCGGGGCTGCTCGCCGTTTCCGGCCCATACCCTTGCGATGATCCAAATCCGTGCGCCTTGCACCAGGCATCGGCAACCATCAAACCGCATTGATCGCCGGTTTTCAAACATTCTTCGAAACCGTAGCCGTCGTTCGCCGGTATCACGAGGATACGGTTTTCACCGGCTTTGGCCGGCATGATCAGAGCGACCGCCAGCAAAGCTCCGCTCAGAAAAAAAAGCAGCAAGCGGAAAAAATCGCGGCCAGAGGGAGAGACGGACAGCTGGTCGGCAGCCGTTGCTGGCGCCGCGGGAAGGAGTGTGAACATAAAATACTCGGCTATGCGGAAACTCGGCAACAATTAATTCGAAGTGATTGAAAATTGTGTTAACCCCATGGCAAAGGTCCCACCGCCCGGCAAACTGCCAGCTCGGCCCTTTGTTTCATAAAAATTCCTGAGGGTGCGGCGGCAACTCCCGATGGTTCTTCCTATTTTGGTTTGCACCGGCTAGCCTGCCCGTGGCTGGAGCCGGCATCGACGCAACAAGTACGTTTCCGTCCCGCCTCCGGCTCAAGCTCAGGAAAATGATGGCGCTGCGGCTTTACAATACACTGACCCGCCAAAAAGAAGCGTTCGAGCCGATCGATCCGGCGAATGTGCGGCTCTATGCCTGCGGCCCGACGGTTTACGACCATCTGCACATCGGCAACGGGCGGATGTTGATTGTCTTTGATGTTCTCTTCCGTTTGCTGCGCCACAAATTCGGGGCTGAGCACGTCACCTATGTCCGCAACATCACCGACGTTGACGACAAGATCAACGCGCGGGCGGCCGAACGCGGCATCGATATCCGTGTGCTGACTCAGGAAATGACGGCACTCTTCCACGAGGATGCGAAGGCGCTGGGGTGCCTGCCGCCGAGCGCCGAGCCGCGCGCGACGGACCACATTCCGCAGATGGTTGAAATCATTGAGCGGCTGATCGCCAAGGGCTTCGCCTATGTCGCCGAGAGCCATGTCCTGTTTGACGTGCGCGCCATGCCGGCCTACGGCCGCCTCTCCCGGCGCTCGCTCGATGACATGATCGCCGGGGCGCGCGTCGAGGTAGCGCCCTATAAGCGCGGCCCGATGGATTTTGTCCTTTGGAAGCCATCGGGCCCGGAGGAGCCGGGCTGGGAGAGCCCTTGGGGGCGTGGGCGGCCTGGTTGGCACATCGAGTGCTCGGCGATGAGCTGGAAGTACCTTGGCGAGATTTTTGATATTCATGGCGGGGGTATCGATCTCGTCTTTCCGCACCACGAGAATGAGATCGCGCAAAGCTGCTGCGCCTTTGGGCACGAGCTGATGGCGAAGTTTTGGATGCACAACGGCCATCTTCAGGTCGAAGGCGAAAAAATGTCAAAGAGCCTCGGGAATTTCGTGACGATCCACGAGCTTTTGCATACCGACAAGTTCGGCGGCCGCTCCTGGCCGGGCGAGGTGCTGCGGCTGGCGATTCTTAAGACGCATTACCGGCAGCCGATCGATTTCACGGTGAGGGCTTTGGAGGAGGCGGAGAAGACGCTAGATCGCCTATATGGTCTTATCGAAAATGTTCCTGTTGATCCACATACCGCACCCCGGCGGGAAGTTATAGAATTGCTTCAAGACGACCTAAATACCCCGAGAGCTCAACTGGCGCTGCAGATGTCGTTTCCGACCTACATTCTGCCCGGCAGTGCTGGTGCTGAGCGACAGTTATTTTCCATGGCAGTCGCGTCAGCCCGGTTACTAGGACTCTTGTACGAGGATCCAGCTGATTGGAAAGCGCGAAAGCGTAGCGGGGTGGCGGCCGATGACAATACGATCAATGCCTTGATTACTTCCCGCGACGCCGCGAGGAAAAACAAAAACTACGCCGAATCCGACCGCATCCGTAACGAACTCGCCGCAATGGGCGTTGCGCTGAAGGACAACAAAGACGGCACGACCAGCTGGGAGTTAAAGCATTGAATCCCACCGGCTTCCCGGAGCCCACGCTGCGGCCTTATCTTCCTTCTGATTTGCCATTGCTGAGCGAAATCCGGCTGTCGGCCATCGAGGAATTGACAGTTGATGATTATGATGAAACGCAGCGGCAAGCCTGGGCCTCAGCGGCGGATGACGATGACGCCCTGACGGAAACGCTCGAAAAGTCCTTGACTCTTATCGCACTCATTGGCGGCGGTCCGGTTGGCTTCATCGCCCTGAAAGATGAAACCTTGATCGACCAGCTCTACGTTCATCCCGCGGTCGCCCGCACGGGTGTTGCATCAAATCTCGTGGACGCGATAGAGAAACTCGCGGCGGCGCGCGGAACCACGGCAATTACGGTGGATTCCAGCGACACGGCAAGGCCTCTGTTCGAGGCGCGCGGCTATCAGCCGGTGCAGCGCAACACGGTCGAAATCAATGGCGTCTGGCTCGGCAACACGCGCATGACGAAAACGCTGATGCCAAAACCGGGGGCAAACGGATAGTGGAGATGCGGGAAAAACTCAGCCTTTTGGATACGACGCTGCGTGATGGAGCGCAGATGGCCGATGTCGATTTCTCGCTTGCCGATAAACGGCAGATCGCGATGCTCCTTGACGGCCTTGGCATCGACTATATCGAGGGCGGCTATCCGGGTGCCAATCCGCTAGATACCGAGTTTTTTGCGCGGAAACATCCTTGCAAGGCTGCGAAGCTCGTCGCCTTTGGCATGACGAAAAGAGCGGGGCGCTCCGCCGCCAACGATCCGGGTGTGGCGTGCCTTCTTGCCTCCAATGCCGATTGCATAAGCTTTGTTGGAAAAGCTTGGGATTACCACGTCCGTGTCGCGCTCGGCTGTACGCTTGAAGAAAATTTAGAAAATATCAGTCAATCAATTGCCGCGGCGCGCGACTCTGGCCGTGAAGTTCTCTTCGACTGCGAGCATTTCTTCGATGGTTTTAAGGCCAACCAAGGCTATGCCCTCGAGGTTGCCAAGACCGCCTATGCGGCGGGCGCCCGCTGGATCGTGCTTTGCGACACCAATGGCGGAACTCTTCCCCATGAGATCGAGCCGATCGTCGCCGTGGTCAAAGAGCGTGTTCCGGGCTCGCACCTCGGCATTCATGCCCATGATGATACCGGCAATGCCGTTGCCAATTCACTCGCCGCCGTTCGCGCCGGTGTGAGGCACATCCAAGGCACCTTGAATGGGCTTGGTGAGCGATGCGGCAACGCCAATCTCGTGTCCATCATTCCGACGCTTTTGTTAAAGCGAGACTTTGCCGACCACTTTGAAATCGGCGTGACGTTGGATAAGCTCGTCTCTCTGACTAAAATCAGCCATACGCTCGACGAGCTTCTAAACCGCGCGCCCAATTGGCACGCGCCTTACGTCGGCGCTTCGGCTTTCGCGACCAAGGCTGGAATTCATGCTTCGGCGGTCATCAAGGAGCCGAAGACCTATGAGCATATTGCGCCCGAGGCGGTCGGCAATAAACGGCGGTTGCTGATTTCCGATCAGGCGGGGAAATCAAACATCCTTGCCGAACTCGAGCGCATCGGCGTGCGCCTTGATAAGGGCGATCCTCGTGTTCTGCACCTCCTCGAAGAGGTCAAGCAAAAGGAATCCCTCGGCTACGCCTATGAAGGGGCGGACGCCTCGTTCGAGCTTCTTGCCCGCCGGATGCTCGGCGAGGTGCCGGATTACTTCGAAGTCGAGCGGTTTCGCGTGGATGTCGAGCGCCGCCATAATGCGCAGGGCGAGCTCGTCTCGGTTTCCGAAGCCGTCGTTAAGGTCAACATCGATGGCGAGACGCTGATCTCGGCGGCCGAGGGGGAGGGGCCGGTCAATGCCCTTGACCTTGCTCTGCGCAAGGATCTTGGCAAATATCAGCGCTTTATTGAAGATCTGGAGCTCATCGATTTTCGCGTCCGGATTTTTCATGGCGGCACCGATGCGGTCACGCGCGTCTTGATCGAGTTCAGTGATGGGACTGGCGAAAACTGGTCAACCGTTGGCGTTTCCGCCAACATTATCGATGCCTCCTTCCAGGCTCTTACCGACGCGATTACCTTCAAGCTTTTGAAGTCGGGTGCGCGGTAGCGCGGCTCGCTGCAGGGCTACTCGAAGTTTGTGTATTGCAGAATAAAACTGTGCGCTAAGCCGCGTGGAGGCGCCGGAAAAGGCGCCGCGCGGCGGACGGCCTCGAGATAAGCCGCGTCAAGGAGCGGGTCGCCACTGGCGCGATAGACCGCTTGATGGGTGAGGTGTCCGAGCTCATCGACGAAAAGGCCGATCTGCCCGATATGCAGGAGATGGTTGGCGCGCGCCTCGGCTGGCACGTGCAGGTGGCGGATAATCAAGCCCATCAGCAACGACTCGTAGCTGGCTTTTTCACTGCCGCCGCTGATGGGCGCCGCTTTGGCCGACGAGCCGAAGGAATAGCTTGGCGCTTGCTCCAAGGCCGCAAGCTGTTTCGCGACATTGGCGTTCTTACCCTGCGCGGGTGGCGCCTTGGTTGATGGCGGCTTTTGTTTTTGCTGCGGCTTCACCGGCGGTTGCGGTTGCGCTTTTTCAAGAGCCTCGGCATCAGGCGTGTCGTCGGCGAGTTTTTGCGGTTCCGGCGGCTGCTCGGGTTTGGTTGGCTCGCTTTCAGGGGAGGCAGCCTTCTCCTGCTCCGGCTTATTTTGGGGCGGCTCCGGAGAGACAAGTTTTGGCGGCGGAGCCACGCGCGGCGCCTTCGTTTCCTGCTCCGGCTGGCCTTTCAGAACTTTGTTGTCATTCCCCGCGACAGGGGCATCATGGGCAACTTGCACGTCGTCGAGCTCGACTTTTTCCGGTGGCGGCTTTTCGATGACGCGAGGTGGTGTCACCAAGTCTGGCTCCGGCCGGGGAAGGTCTTGCGCAACCTCGTTTTTCTGCTCCGTCGGTGCAGCGGGCATTTCTGTCACGATCTCGACGGGGATTTCCTCAAGGCGCGTTGCATCCGCGGCGCCAAAAAAATCAGAGAGGAAGAAAACCGCTACAAGCAGAACATGCGCCGCTAGGCATGCCGCAAGAAGCAACCCGAAACGCGTTTTCTTTGTTGGCGCGTCGGCGGGCAGGAGCCGTGCGCTCTCGTCGGCTTTCAGCAAGGGAAAAGGGGGAATTGCTCCCGGCGTCACCACACTTGCTCCTCGAGTCGAACGCTTATTTCCCACTCTCAAGGCCAATTTTTGGCCGAGCGCTGCCTTATCTGGGAGATGTTAAAGGCGAGGGTCGAGAGTTTCCTTATGTGTTCCAAAAAGCGTCGCCTTAGCCGTGGCTGCCTGGATGATCGGAAGGATATCCTCAACTTTCTCGGCAACAAGGTAGCGAACCTCGAACGGCTGCTGAATGAAACGCTGCTCTCGCATATGGGCAAGGAGTTGCAACAAAGGGTGCCAAAAACCACCGATGTTGGCAATAACGACCGGCTTAGTGTGGCGGTCAAGCTGCACCCATGTCAGTTGCTCGCATAGCTCCTCTAGCGTCCCGATTCCGCCAGGCAGGGCAATGAAGGCGTCGGCACGCTCGTGCATCAAACGCTTGCGTTCGTGCATGTCATTGACAATGATGAGTTCTTGGAGTTCTGAAAGCGGCCGTTCGCGGCTCATTAAGAAAGCGGGAATGATGCCAGTGACGCGGCCGCCATGCGCCAGCACCGATTTCGCGAGAGCACCCATAAGGCCATGGGAGCCTCCGCCGTAAACAAGGCCGATGGAACTTTCCGCGAGTGCTTTGCCAAGCTTTTGCGCGGCTGTCACATAAATTGAGTCGCCGCCGGTCGCCGAGCCGCAATAGACGCAAATATTGGAAACCGTGCTAAAGGCTTGTTCTTTGGCAAATTGCTGTAAAGGCATGGTGCGCTTATCAACTTTCATTGAAACTGGGTCTGGCGAGTTTCGGCTTTCCCGCTGCCATATTAAACCTCGCCTCGTAACCGTGCGGTAAAGAAGCACGTTTTTGGAAGAGGATGAGTCATACGGAAATTTTGCCGAAAATCTTGGCGCGCTATCGCAAACGATGCTTAGAGAGGTCAATGCGGCATTTTTCTCCTGTTGATCCGCCCCGGTTCGCGCAAGTGCGCCCTTGGCCGGCCGTTACCTTGCGCAAGCTCTGGCCCTACATTTGGCCCTCCGGCCGGCGCGATCTGATACTGAGGGTTTACGCTTCCTTCGCCTTGATGCTGGCGGCGAAACTCGTCACCATCGCGGTTCCTTATTCATTCAAATGGGCCCTTGATGCGCTGGGTGGCTCAGGGCCAGCCGCTTCCTTAAGCCTTTTTGCAGGTCCGGTGGCGCTAACGGTTTTATATGGAAGTCTGCGTATCCTGATGGCGCTTCTCACTCAAGTCCGCGACGCGATATTTGCCGATGTCGGGATGAACGCGGTCCGTCGCCTCGCGAAAGATGTTTTCTCCCATTTGCATGCGCTCTCGCTGCGATTTCATTTGGAGCGAAAAACGGGAGGGCTCACGCGCATTCTTGAGCGTGGCCGCAATTCGGTCGAAACGATTGTGAGAACGACGATGCTGACGGCCATTCCGACGGCCGTGGAGTTCATCTTAATCTTGGGAGTATTTTTAATCCAATTCGATTGGCGGTACGCGGCCGTCGTGACGGCCATGATCGTGGCCTATATGAGCTTTACCGCCGCTGCTACTAATTGGCGAATTGCCATTCGCCGGGCGATGAACGAAAGCGATATGGATGCCAATACGAAAGCAATTGATAGTTTATTAAACTTCGAAACTGTAAAATACTTTACGGCAGAAGAGATTGAAAAAGTCCGCTACGATAAGTCGATCGCTCGTTACGAGCGCATGAGCATTAAAACTTACACTTCGCTAGCCTGGCTGAACGCCGGACAAGCCGTCATTTTTACGTCAGGCCTGACCGCCGCGATGGCCATGAGCATTTCAGGAATAAGAAGCGGCTCTAATACGGTCGGCGATTTTGTGCTCATCAACGCCATGATGATACAGCTTTACCAGCCGCTGAATTATATGGGCGTGGTCTTGAGGGAAATCCGCCAGTCGTTAGTCGATATCGAAATGATGTTCGGAGTATTAGCCCAGCAGCCAGAGGTCGAGGACCGCTTCGGGGCAAAGCCGCTCGTTGTCAAAAAAGGCAGGCTTTCATTCCAAAACGTTTCTTTCCATTATGATCCGCGGCGCGAAATTTTAAAGCACATAAGTTTCGAAGTGCCCGCCGGGAAAACGGTCGCGGTCGTCGGCCCTTCGGGTGCGGGAAAGTCCACCCTGTCGCGCTTGCTGTTCCGCTTTTACGAGCCTTCCGCCGGGCGTATCATGATCGATGATCAGGACATTTCTCTTGTGACCCAAATATCTCTGCGCCAAGCCATTGGAATGGTTCCCCAGGATACTGTTCTGTTCAATGACACGATCGCCTACAACATTCGCTATGGCCGGTTTGATGCAACGGATGATCAAGTTAAAGACGCGGCCCGGCTGGCACGAATCGACCATTTCATCGAGCAGTTGCCGGCTGGCTATGAGGCGCAAGTTGGGGAACGCGGGCTTAAACTTTCCGGGGGGGAAAAGCAGCGCGTCGCCATCGCGCGCACCATTTTGAAGAGCCCCCCCATCCTCGTCCTCGACGAAGCAACCTCGGCGTTGGACTCCTTTACCGAGGGAGAAATCCAGCAAGCCCTCCATGCCGTCTCGCAAGGGAGAACAACTCTTGTGATTGCCCATAGGCTGTCGACGATCGTTAACGCCGATGAGATTATTGTGCTCGATAAGGGGGAAATCGTCGAGCGCGGCGCCCATGCCTCGCTCCTCGCGAGAAATGGGGTCTATGCAGCGCTATGGAAGCGTCAAAACGAAGTGCGGAAAGCTGAAGAGACCTTGCGGCGAGCCGCCAGCGAGGAGGGAGCCATTTATGATATCGTCTACGGAGCGAGCGGATCCGCCGAAGGCTTCATCGAGCTTGAGTTTGCCCCGCCCGACAAGAACCTCGCGACACCCGAAATTTTCTAGCAAACATCGCTTCCCGTGAGTTTCCAAGCAGAAGCGCGAACGCGCATATAGGGCTTGTTTGGAGAAGCGAAATGAGTGGGTTCTTTTCATGGGGATGATTGATACGATCCGCAAGCAGCTCACGCCCATCCATCCCGAGGGATATATCTTCATCGCGGGATTTGCGATTGCTGCCGTTTTGCTTGGCTATTTGGCCGAATCGCTCGGGTGGATTGGTGCCCTTGCTACCGCGTGGTGCGCCTATTTCTTCCGCGACCCAACCCGTTTCACGCCGCTCGATGAAGATCTCGTCATATCGCCGGCAGATGGTGTTATTTCGTCCATTGGCTATTTCGCGCCGCCGCCGGAGCTTGGACTTAACGACGTGCCGATGCAGAGAATTTCAGTTTTCATGTCAGTCTTTGATTGCCATGTCAATCGAGCCCCCATCGCGGGGCGTGTCACCAAAATCGCGTATAAACCCGGGCTGTTTCTAAATGCCGATCTCGACAAGGCGAGCGAAAGCAACGAACGGAATGGCTTTGTAATCGACAGCAAATTGGGCCAATTTGGAGTCGTGCAAATCGCTGGCTTCGTCGCGCGGCGTATTGTTTGCTTAACCCACCAGGGTGAGGCCGTGGGTGCTGGCGACCGGATTGGCCTCATACGCTTTGGGTCTCGAGTTGATGTCTACATGCCAGGCGCTGCCCGGCCGCTGGTCACGGTTGGCTCGAAGGCGGTGGCCGGCGAGACGGCCATTGCGGAGCTCGGGTCAAAATCGTCCCCGCGAAATTTCAAATCCGCTTAGTTTGTATTCGATGCGAGGCAAGCGGGCAGGCGGAACATGCTGATTTTGCTCACCCGGGCCATTGAAGAATCTAGGCGGACCGCCGCGATTCTCGAACGGGATGGTCACGAGGTCATAATATCACCGGTTTTTGAAACGGTGCCGACGGGCGCGACATGGCCAGCAGGCCTTATCGATGGTGTCATCGCGACCAGTGCACGAGCTTTCGAGTTATTATCGGCGACGCCAGAGTGGCCGCTCCCGGAGGCGCGCCGCCTATGGCCGCTTTTCTTGGTTGGCGAAAAAGCCCGCGTCGCCGCCCGCGAAAGAGGCTTTTCGGGCGTGGCTGTAATTGCTCAAGATGTGGCGGCCCTCGCCGGTAAAATCGCCGACAGCTTAGCCGGAAAAAAGCGCTTTCTATATCTCGCGGGCCGCGACCGGAAACCAGAACTGGAGAAACGTCTTAATGAGCTTGACCACACGGTCGAGCTTTTGGAGGTCTATTCGGCACAGGCCGCGGAGGCGTTGAGCGATGATGCCTTGGGCTTGTTATCCTCCGGCAAAATCGGCGCGATTTTGCACTACTCGCGGCGTAGTACGGAGATTTTTCTTAAATTAGCGCGCAAAGCTCGCCTCGACCTGACAGACCTCAACCACGTATGCATCTCATCCGATACGGCAGAACCCCTCTTAAGGCAGCGCATTCATGGCGTACTCATTGCTAAAACTCCAGACGAGCAAGCCATGCTCGCGGTTGTCAACGCCTTGGCTGAGTTACCGAAGCTTTCCATTGGGCCTGATCTTGAAGCATGATGATCGCGCTTTTTTGAGCGCGCGCCGATTGAGTTGCGACGGGAAGTTGTCTCTAGGCGCCGTCAGCCGGATTCTTTTTCTGGCTGCAACCATCGCAATCATTTGGCTCGGAGCAGGAGGCGGAGCCTTTGCAACTATCGATGTAAAGGCTGGATTTATCCGGCTGCCCCCTACGCAGGAAACCGTGTCTATACTCGATACTCCCGCTCAGGATGACGGCATTGCTGGCGCAAGACTCGCCGTCGAAGACAATAACACGACAGGCAAGTTTCTAGGCTTGAGTTACTCCGTGGAGGATGTGCGTCTGCAAGCCGGGGACGATCCTATCCAAGTTCTGAATAGTTTTGTAGAGCATAAGGTGCCCTTCGTAGTGGCCGATGTTCCCGCTTCCACGTTGCTCACACTTTCAGCCGCGGCAAAGGAGAAGGAAATTCTTTTGTTCAACATCGGCGCTCCAGAGGATTCACTGCGGGAAGAGGATTGCCGGGCTAACGTTTTTCACGTGGCGCCTTCTTATTCGATGCTTGCCGATGGGCTCGCTCAATATCTGGCTTGGAAGCAATGGAAGCGCTGGCTCCTGATCAAGGGGTCTCACCCGCAGGATGAGCTCTATGCCGATGCTCTGCGCCATTCCGCCAAGAAATTCGGCCTCAAAATCGTTGATGAACGCATTTATCAAGATACCGGCGGCGGGCGCCGATCGGATTCAGGAAGCGTACAGACCCAGCGGCTTATCCCGCCGCTGACGCAAAACGCGCCAACTTATGATGTCCTTATTGCGGCTGACGAAAGCAATGTTTTTGCGGGTTATCTCCCCTACGGCACATGGGACCCTCGCCCGGTTGCGGGTTCGGCTGGTCTCGAGCCGTTGAGCTGGGACGGATCGCACGAGCAGTGGGGAGCGGCTCAGCTTCAGAATCGCTTTATCAAATTGGCTTCAAGACGCATGAATGCGCGGGACAACAACGCCTGGGTCGCGATGCGCATCATCGGCGAGGCGACATCGCGCACAAATTCGATTGATCCGAAAACTATCAAAGATTATCTCGCGGGGCCGGATTTTGCGATTGCGGCGTTCAAGGGGCAAAAGGAAACCTTTCGCCATTGGAATCAGCAGCTGCGCCAGCCGATCCTGCTCGGCGACGGGCGTATGATCGTTTCCGTATCGCCGCAAGAAGGTTTTCTTCATCAAACGACAGAACTCGATACCCTTGGCCTCGATGAGCCAGAAACACGGTGCACGCTGCAATGATGGGATTAGGAGAATGGGCGAGAGCCGCTCGAGCTTGCTCAGCTTGTGTTTTTTTTATGATCTTGCCTCCAATAAACTCTCTCGCTTACGCTTTTTCCGCTTATATCTCAAATGAGAAGGGAAACTCCATCTCGATCATCGATACTGATAGGATGGAGGTTACCAAGACGGTCCAAGTCGGCCATCGCCCGAGAGGCCTTGCTCTCAGTAAGGATGGCGATGAGCTTTACATTTGTGCCGGCGACGACGATCTCATCCAAATATTCGATACGAAGAAACTGGCCATTACTGGAACCTTGCCTTCTGGGCCTGATCCTGAGCTTTTGATTTTGAGTCCGGACGGCAAGCTTCTTTATCTTTCTAACGAAAACGACAATATGGTCACCGCCATCGACGTGACCACGCGCAAAGTAATCACGGAAATACCAGTTGGCGTTGAGCCCGAGGGGATGGGTTTAAGCCCCGATGGAAAAATTCTCGTGAATACATCAGAAACGACCAATATGGCGCACCTGATCGACACTCAGACTCACAAGATAATCGCCAACATACTTGTGGATGCGCGACCACGCGCCGCGCAATACACTCCAGACGGCGCCGAGCTTTGGGTTTCCTCGGAAGTTGGCGGCACGGTCAGTGTCATCGATACCGCGGGAGCAAAAGTAAAGCAGAAGATTGCCTTCGCGGTTCCTGGCTTATCCAAAGAAGCAATCCAGCCTGTTGGGCTAAGATTTACGAAAGACGGCAAGACAGCCTTTGTGGCGCTCGGTCCGGCAAATCGCGTGGCCGTCATCGATACCGCGACGAAGAAAATCCAAAAATACCTTCTAGTCGGGCAGCGCGTCTGGCAGCTCGCCTTTACGCCAGATGGAAAATACCTTTACGCAACAAATGGTGTTTCAAATGATGTGTCGGTCATCGACACTGCAAACCTAAAAGTGGTGAAGTCAATTCCTGTTGGCTCTTTCCCCTGGGGGGTGGCGATCTCAGGCCAATGAATCTTCATTCGCGGAACCAGCCGGCCGCGCCGCAAGAGTGCGTTGCTTTCGCGGCCCTAGACATTAGCGGAGTGAGCCACCGCTATGGCGAACGGAAGGCTCTCGATGACGTTTGCTTTTCCGTGAAGCGTGGCAGCTTCTGCGCCCTTCTTGGCCTTAACGGTGCAGGTAAAACCACGCTTTTTTCCCTAATAACCCGCCTGTACAATATGCAATCCGGCTCTATCAAAGTCTTCGGCTTTGATATCAATGGCTCTTCAAGCGAAGCGCTGAAGAGGCTAGGCGTTGTGTTTCAGCAAAGAACGCTCGATCTCGATCTCACGGTCAAGCAAAACCTCCGCTATCATGCCGCTCTGCATGGCCTGCCGGGTGGGGATACGAATCGGCGGATAGAGTGTGTTCTCGACCAAGTTGGTTTGGCTAGGCGGGGCACGGACATAGCCAGGAACCTTTCCGGTGGCCAAGTGCGGCGGGTAGAGATTGCTCGCGCCTTGCTACATCATCCGCAGATGATGCTTCTTGATGAGCCAACGGTGGGCCTCGATATCAAAGTCCGCGCGGATATTCTCAAGCACGTCCGTAATCTTGTTACCCTGGAAGGGCTCGGCGTCCTTTGGGCAACCCATCTCATCGACGAGGTCGAGCCAGGTGACGATGTCGTTCTACTTCACCAAGGGAAAGTTCTTGATAAGGGTAGCGCCATGGGGCTTGCGGCCCGCGCTAATGCCGCCGATATCGCCTCTGCCTTCAAGAAGCTGACTGAGATCGCGGGAGAGCAGGCGTGATGGGGTCGGCGTTAATTGGGGAGCCGGAAAGCCGCCGTTTTCATACCATCCAGTACGCATGGTGTTTTAAAGGCATCTTATGGCGGGAGGCGCTCCGGTACATCCATCAGCGAGAGAGGTTCATATCAGCGCTGGTTCGGCCGCTCGTTTGGCTGTTTATTTTTGCTTCGGGATTTAGATCTGTTCTGGGGGTGTCGATCATCCCGCCCTATGATACCTACGTGCTCTACGATGTTTATATCACGCCCGGCCTGATGGCGATGATCGAGCTCTTTGCCGGCATGCAGTCATCGCTTTCAATGGTCTACGATCGCGAGATGGGGAATATGCGCGTTTTGCTCGTGAGCCCGTTCCCGCGGTGGTTTCTCTTGGCCTCGAAGCTAGCGGCTGGCACCGCAGTCTCCGTGGCGCAAGTCTACGTATTCCTCCTTGTTGCCTATTTCTGGGAGATCGAGCCGCCGTCTTTATGGGGCTATCTCACCGTGCTTCCTGCGCTGGTCCTTTCAGGCTTCATGCTCGGTGCGCTCGGCCTGCTTTTCTCCTCGCTCATCAAGCAGCTGGAGAATTTTGCCGGGGTGATGAACTTCGTTATTTTTCCGATGTTCTTTGCTTCCTCGGCGCTTTACCCGCTCTGGCGTGTTAGGGAGGGGAGTCCATGGCTCGCGTCTTTATGCGAGCTTAATCCATTCACCCATGCTGTAGAGCTCATCCGCTTTGCCCTGTACGGGCAGGTCAACCTCGTCTCTTTAACCGTTGTGTTCGTGGTGGCGGCTTTATTGCTCTTGGCGTCGATTGCCGCCTACGATCCCTCGCTTGGCATGTTGAAGCGCCGCGAGGGATCTTGACCGAAGCAATGTTACTTTTTCTTGCCGTCCGGGCCAAATTGCGCCAGATATGCGATGAGGTTTTCCCGGTCACTCTCTTTGGGAAGGCCAGCGAAGATCATTTTGGTGCCTGGGATCACGGCTTTCGGATTGGCGAGATATTCCTTGAGTTTCGCTTCGTCCCAAACAATTCCAGAGTCTTTATTCGCCTCGGAATAATTATAATCCGGAACCGAACCCGTCTTGCGGCCGATGAGACCATTCAACACTGGTCCGACAAAGTTTTTCGCGCCTTCGCCGATCTGATGGCATACTTTGCATTTTTGATTAAAAATAGTTTCTCCCGCGGCCGCGTCAGCCGCCATAACTCCACCAACGGAAGCGGCCCAGCTGGCCGCGGCGGCAAGGCAAATATATGTAAGCTTCATCTTTGGTGTTCCTTCCCTGATCCTGCGAGGGCCATTCGATCATGCTCTCGCGTCCCCGCATTTCCGGCCTGGTAAACCTATCATCGCAGCCGTCGCAATAGAACATGTACCTCGAGATCATGGCAAAAAACAACCCAGGCGCGGCCTACCGTCATCCTTTGCGCTCAGGAGCTCTTCTTAGCCCAATCAAACAAGCTTGGGCGGCGGGCGTGCTTCGCGTCTTGGCGAGTTCCCTCGCCTTGGCCGCCGTTCCGAATAGCCATGCGGCCGCCGATGAACAGCTCCGCCTCGCCGTGCAGAAGACCGGTACCTTTGCCTGGGAACTCGCGATCATTCGCGAGCAGGGGTTCGATAAAAAAGCCGGGCTTGATCTCAATGTCATGGAGTTTGCGTCGCCTGAGGCGGCGAAAATCGCGCTCTTGGGCGGTGCAACGGATGTCATCCTGAGTGATTGGCTTTGGGTCGCAAGGCAAAGGAGTTTGGGTAATCACCTGGTCTTTGTGCCGCATTCGGCGGCGATCGGAGCGGTAATGATTCCACCAAACTCTCAAATCTCCACACTAACAGATTTGGCCGGCAGAAAAATCGCCGTTGCGGGCGGCCCGCTGGATAAAAGTTGGCTTTTGCTGCAGGCTTATGCTCACAGGGAAGGGTTTGATATCGCCAAGCAAGCAAAGGTCATTTTTGGCGCCCCCGCGCTCCTCCAGCAAACGGCTCTCGACGGCGAGGCCGACGCAATTTTGAATTATTGGAATTTCTGTCTAGCACTCGAAGGGCGCGGCTTTCGCCGGCTAATTGGAATAGACGAAGTCGAAAAGCATCTTGGCGCTAAGGAGCCAGTTGCCATGGTTGGCTTTGTCTTCGCCGAAAACTTTGCCAAAACTCACACCCCCGCGTTCGATCGCTTCTTTACCATGGTGTCAGAGGCCCGTCGTATCCTCGTCCAATCTCAAAGTGAGTGGGAAAAGATTGCGGGCCTCGTCGGAGTCAAGGATGAACAGCAGCTGGAACGGTACAGAGATACATACGTCAATAGCCTTCCCAACCGCACTATTGGGGAGGAAGCCGCCGACGCGCGGGTTTTGTATGGTTCATTAGTGAGAATAGGGGGCTCTGAGGTTACCGGCGCGGCAAAGGAGCTCGATGAAGAAATCTACTTTAAAGGCGGGCCTGAGTTGGTTCCAAACAAGAACTAACCCGCGCTGGCTTCGCCTGCCGTTCCTGCTCTTATTGCTTATCCTGTGGCAAGTGGGCTCGCCCACCGCCCCGGTAGGCGCATTGCCATCGCCATTTGCCGTTTTGAGCGTTATCGTATCGGAGATGCGATCGGGCGCCCTTCTATCGAACCTTGCGATTACGTTTGGTCGTGTCATCGCGTCCTTTGGGTTGGCAATGTCCCTTGGAACTTTGCTTGGGGTCGCAATGGGGCGCAACAAGACGATCGACCGGCTATTCGATCCTTTGCTGATCGTTCTGTTGAATTTGCCCGCGCTGGTGGTGATTGTCCTTGCCTATATCTGGATCGGCCTCAATGACACTGCCGCAATAACCGCCGTGGCCCTCAATAAATTACCCAATACGGCGGTCACTTTGCGGGAAGGCAGTCGCGCGCTTGATAAAGACCTCGATGAGATGGCCCTTGTGTTTCATTTGCCCACTCAAAAAAAACTAAGAGACATAGTAATTCCTCAGCTTGCGCCCTACTTTGCCGCTGCGGCACGCTCGGGCCTCTCGCTTGCTTGGAAAATCGTCCTCATTGTCGAACTGCTTGGGCGATCGAATGGCGTCGGTTTCGAGATCGGGATCGCATTTCAACTCTTCGATATCGCTCGGCTTCTTGCCTATGCGCTACCTTTTATCGGGTTTATGCTCGCCATCGAGGCTTTTATTGTGCAGCCTTTCGAGAATCACATCTTTCGATGGCGGTCGGGGCGCCATGCTTAGGGTTCGGATTACGCGAAAAACCCGCCAGAGCGCTTCCGGCCAATTGCGGATCGTGCTCGAGAAGTGCGCCTTTGATTTAAAGCCTGGAGAAACCTGCGCTCTCCTGGGCCCGTCTGGCTGCGGCAAGACAACCCTTCTGCGGATCATCGCCGGGCTTGATTGCGATTTTGATGGCCAACTCGAAAGGCCAGCGGGTTCTCGAATTGGCATGGTCTTCCAAGACCCTCGACTCTTGCCCTGGCGCACCGTCTGGCAAAATTTGCGTCTCGTTGGGATATCTCAAGAAAGCGATATCACCGATATCGCCGCCGCCTTAGGCCTGTCGCGACACCTTAATCATTTTCCGGGTGAATTATCGCTTGGGCTCGCCCGCCGCGTCGCGATTGCCCGGGCATTCGCGGTAAAGCCCGATCTCTTGCTCCTTGACGAGCCCTTTGTCTCGCTCGATCCGGCCCTCGCCATCAGGCTGCAAGAAGAGTTGCTTGCGCTCGTGCACAAGCGCAAGGCGGCGACGCTATTTGTGACCCATAGCATTGATGAGGCGGTCAGCGTTGCCAACCGCGTCATCGTTCTTTCGGCAGCGCCAGGCACGCTCATCGCCGACCAGACAGTAGAAGAATTATGTGGGGGAGTGTTACATGCACGGGTCCATCGCGCCAAGGAGGCGGTTTCCGCCCTCTTAGGAAATGCCTCTACGTCTCATAATGGCGCCGATCTTTCATTATGAAAAAACATATTTTGAAAAAAGCGCGGTTTTGACCAGCATGAATTTTGAGTTGAGCGAGGCGAGGCGTGCACTCACGCAGGTCTTCGGATTCGATGACTTCCGGCCAGGACAGCGGGAGATCCTCGAAGCGATATTTTCCAGTGAAGATGTCCTGGCGGTCATGCCGACCGGGGCAGGGAAATCTCTTCTTTATCAATTGCCTGCGGTCGTACGGGGAGGGATGACAATCGTCGTGTCGCCGCTTATTGCCTTGATGCGGGATCAAGTGCGGCAGCTGCAAGCGCGCGGAATTTCTGCCGCTGCCTTGAACTCAGCCAATGGCGGCGAAGACAATGCGACCATTGAAACGGGCCTGCGTGGCCGCCGCTACCGCCTTCTTTACATTACGCCGGAGCGGCTCGCCCGCGCCAATAGCCTTGATCTAATGCGCGAGTCCGGCGCCAATGTCTTTGCCATCGATGAGGCTCACTGCATCTCGCAATGGGGGCATGATTTCCGGCCTGAGTACCTCGGCCTTGCCGAAGCCGCGCGGGCGATCGGCAGGGTTCAAATCATCGCTGTCACGGCGACTGCCGATTTGCCGACGCGCAACGACATCGTGGACAAGCTTTTCGATGCAAAGCCGCGCATCTTTGTGGAGTCGTTCGATCGGCCAAACCTCCATCTCGCCGTTCTTCGCAAAAACGATCCTTTTCAGCAAATCGAGACCATGCTGGATAACCACCGAGGCCAGAGCGGCATTATCTATTGCGCCTCAAGGCAACTTACCGAGAGACTCAGCCACTACCTCGGCGGACGGGGGATCCCAGCGCTACCTTATCACGCGGGTTTAGTGGCTGCGGTCCGCTCCGCATATCAGGATGAGTTCGCGAGCCATGACGGCGTCGTCATTATCGCGACGAACGCGTTTGGCATGGGAATCGATAAGCCCAGCGTGCGCTTTGTTTGCCATGCTGATTTACCGCAAAGTATCGAGACCTATTATCAGGAGATCGGGCGTGCTGGCCGCGATGGGCTTGCTGCCGATACGCTCTTATTATTCAGCGATAGTGACATTCTCCTCCGCGAGCGTCAGATGGATCAGAGCGCCCTGCCAGATGAACGTAGGAGAATTGAAAAGCGCAAGCTCAAGGCCCTCGTTTCCTTATGTGAGACGCTGCGCTGCCGCAGGCAAACGCTCCTCGCCGCCTTTGGGGAGAAAGCCGAACCTTGTGGCAATTGTGACATCTGCGATGGCGAGGGTTGGTTTCCGAAAACAAAACTTTTCGGCCAAAAAATTTTTTCAACAATTCATCGCAGTTATGGGCGCCTGTCCGATGGCCGTTTTGCCGGTCTGATCTTCGAGCGCTGTGCGGACCGCCTTTGGGAGCACGCGCCCAGCCTTTTGCCGCTACCAAGCGCCTCCGAAATTCTGCATGACCTCGCTCCTGCCGATAATTTTATCGAGAGGCAACGTCTCCGGCCCAGTTCCGGGCAAGACCCTCAGGAGCCGTTATCAGCACGCCAAAATATGTTGTTTTCTTTGCTTAAAGTAAAAAGGCGGGAACTTGCAAAAGCGCATAAGAGGCCAGCCTATAGCATTTTCCCGGACGAAGTTTTGATGGAAATGGCGCGAAGGCAGCCGAAAAGCGATGAGGAGATGCGAGCGCTTCCTGGCATAGAGCCGAAAGAAATCGACCGTTACGGTTCGGCCTTTTTGCAAATCATCGAGGAAAACAACTCAAAGACATGAGCCGCATCAAACCCGTCAAGGGGTCCTTTAAAGCGGGCTATGCCGCTCTGCGCGCCGGCATCGCGCTTCTCTGCCTGATTACTCCCATCTGCTCGCCTGCCGATCCCTTAGCGCCCCCGCCCATCATCTCGCAAGGCGCCCGTGTGCTGCCCGTGCTGGCCACGCATGGAATGGTCGTTGCGCAAGAAGGAAAAGCGGCAAAGATTGGCGTCGAAATTTTAAAGCGCGGAGGGAATGCCGTCGATGCGGCGGTGGCGACGGGCCTCGCCCTTGCCGTGACACTGCCGCGCGCGGGCAATCTCGGCGGTGGCGGATTTATGCTTGTTCACCTGGCAAAAGAGAAAAAAACAGTCGTCGTCGATTATCGGGAGGCGGCGCCGGCGGCTACAACAAGTGACGTGTTTCTCAACGAGGCGGGGGAAGCAGTGCCGGCTCGTTCACGCGAAAGCGGCCTTGCCGTTGGCGTCCCAGGAACGGTTGCGGGCCTCTCGCTTGCCTGGCGAAAATACGGGTCCGGCAAATTCCGGCTTGCCGATCTTGCCGCTCCCGCTATCGCACTCGCAAGGTCGGGGGTCGAGGTCGATGACGATCTCGCCGACTCGCTGCCATATGCGCAGCCAAGGTTGGCGCGTTGGCCGTCGGCAGCTAAAATTTTTCTCCATGCCGACGGAACTGCGCTTTCGCGCGGCGATAAGCTTATTCAAAACGACTTGGCCAATTCCCTCGAAATCATCGCCCGCGATGGTGAGCGTGGTTTTTACGAAGGGCCAGTGGCGGAGGAGATTATCGCCAGCGTTCGCGCGAGTGGCGGCAGCATGACGCTCGATGACCTGAAAGCTTATCGAGCGGTCGAACGGGTTCCCGTGCGCGGAACCTACCGCGGTCACGAGATCTTTTCCGTGCCGCCGCCGTCATCTGGCGGCGTCCATATCGTTGAGCTCCTCAACCTCCTGGAAGGATATCCTCTAGCTGCTCATGGCGCCAATTCCGCCGCCAATATTCATCTGATGGCGGAGGCCATGAAGCTCGCTTATGCCGACCGCGCCGAGTACCTCGGCGACCCAGACCAGACCGAAATCCCTATCGCGGGCCTTATCTCCAAGGCCTATGCCGAACGCCTGCGCGCCGGCATTTCTACAACCAAGGTGCGGCCATCATCCGAGATCAAGCTAATCGACCCTTTGCCTTACGAGAGCGATCAGACCACGCATTTTTCAATCATCGACGGTGACGGAAACGCCGTGGCGAACACTTATACCTTGAATTTTTCCTACGGCCTAGGGCTCGTCGCGGAAGGAACGGGCATCCTCCTCAACAATGAGTTAGATGATTTTGCCGCAAAGCCTGGCGCGCCCAATGCCTATGGTTTGGTGGGTGGCGCTGCCAATGCCCCGGGGCCGCGCAAGCGGCCATTATCCTCGATGGCGCCGGCAATGGTGTTCCGCGATGACGAACTTGAGCTCGTCACGGGTTCCCCCGGCGGCTCACGCATCATTACTATCGTGACCGAAATCATCCTCGATATCATCGACTTTGGCATGAACATCGCCGAGGCGACAGAAGCGGTGCGCATACACCATCAGGGCTTGCCCGACGAATTGCAGACCGAGCGTGGCCTCAGTGAAGATACGATTCGGCTGCTCCACGCGCTGGGTCACAATGTTATCGTGCGAGGTGCATGGGGCTCGGCGCAGAGCATTTATCGCGTGAACGGTCTCCTCATGGGGGCGGCGGATAGCCGCCAACGCGGCACTCTGGCCGCGGGATTTTGATGCCCCCAAACTGCCTACTCAATGATTATTTTGTAGCGCTCTCCTGGCTGCAAGGATTCACCGCGCTTAAGGTCGTTGATAAGCAGAAAGTAGTCTAGCCCACGCTCTGGAACAGCCATGCGCGAAGCCAAAATATCGGCGGTGTCATCAGGCTGCGCGGCATGGATTGCTAAGCGCAATGGCTTGATGGATTTCAGCTCATCAGGGGAAATGCGATGAAACGAATTGATTGACTCCCGGTAACGTGCTTTCGCCTCCTCGGTGAGCGAGCGCGCCGCGAAAATGAGCCGGTAAACCCGTACTGGGGTGAAGCGAATGGCGGCAGCAAAAAAACTCCATTCGCCAGCACGGGCGATCGCGAGCGCGGCAGGCATGCCGTTGACATCGGCCTTTTCGATCGAATTGACATCAAGCCCATCGATCCAGCCGCTGGCCATATAAGCCGTGAGGGAGGCTGTTTGCGGCACATTGGCGCTATCGAGGCGGAGGGCTTCCGTATTGCCAGCTTTGACGCCAAGAACAGCGTGAGAGGCATTCTCGAGACTGATCCCATCTGGAGCGAGGAATGCAAAACCAAGCCGGCCATGGACAAATTCACGGCCTCGGATAGCCCCTTCACCGGGATCGTCGCCGAATATCATGCCATCGATCGCCGCGAGATAGGATGAGCGACCACTGGCGCCATAACCAGGCGCGCCAATTTGCCGTGCCGCCTTTACTGCCTCGGCGACGCGGTCGGGCGTCGAAGGATGTGTCGCCGTAATATCCGGCTTCCCCGCGCTCGTATATTGGCTCAATAAGAATCCGCGCAGCGCCGCCGAGCGATCGAGAGCTCCAAGGAAACGGGCAGCGCCGTAAGGATCGTAGCCGGCTTTTGCGCTAAGCCGAATTCCAATTTGATCGGCTTCGAGTTCCTGCTGGCGCGAGAAGCTTGCAATCGTTCGCTGGGCGAGCGCTTCGACCTCCTGGCTTTTTTGCTTGCTTTGGATGACGCTCGCGACTTGGCTGATAACCGCTGCCCGCTTTTGCTCCTCCTCCCGCTGGGATGCATGATTCGCTAAGATGTGAGCAATTTCATGCGCCATCACGGCAGCGACTTCCGAGGCGTCGGTGGCCAAGGCCAGGAGGCCTCGAGTTACGTAGAGATTGCCGGGCGGCAAGGCGAAGGCATTGACCACGGGGGAATTCAAGATTGTGGCTTTGTAGGTACCTGCCACCCCGCCAGCGGCATCGGAAAGCTTTGACAGGATTCCATTTAAGTAGTTTTCGGCCGAAGAATATTTGTATTCGCCGTCAAACAGGGCGATCATTTGACGATGTTCGAGGGATGTTTTTTCATCGACCGTGGGATCCCGAGGTGGCGGAAGTGGCGCCGAACTGTTGAAATTGGCGCTGTCGGGCGTCTCCATCGATGCGCAAGCAGCCAGACCGAGCGCGAGCAAAGCCGCGATCGTAACCATAATCGCTAGGCGGTGGCGTCCAAGGCTTGCCCGTCCAAAACTCACAAAATGCCCCTGTGCGCGACGCCTATCTGCCCACTCGACCAGCTTCATTCTTCCATCAACGTTCAGCGGATTCTATGTCGCTTGGGTCAGAGATTTCGATTTGGGGGCCGAAATGGTTATCGAGGAGTCCCCGCACGCGAATTATACGCCCGCTCAAGCCTGCCGCGGCCCTATACACTGACTCGAACGTCTTGCCCGTGCGAGGAACGAGGGCGATCGACAAATCTGATCCCCGCCGAAAACCGAAATAGAGCAGGATACGCGGCCTCCGATCCACGATACGGCTGACGCGTCCCTCTGCGATGACGATGGTGCCCAGCCGGTCAGCAAACAGCTGAGGATTATCCGCAGCCAACACTGCATAGTACGGATCGCCCCAAAGGCCAATCCCCGCCGCGCGCGCCCCGCTCTCCACGGCGAGCAGTTTCTCTCTGCAGAGATACCCAGCAGCGCTTGCTTCGTAGCGCGCAAGTCCCGCATCAAGGACGGCTTCGGCGACGGATAAGGGGGCGAGCGGCCCCGCCTGGCCGGGCTGGGCGGCGAAGACAAAAGCAACTTTCCGGCCCCAACGGTCCAAGCCTCGCTCTGCGGGGGTAAAATATACCTCTTCCCCCGCTAGCCAGGAAGCAAGCCGGTCGCGCGCGCGGATATCGAGTTCCGGGTCATCAGGCGTGGGGCGCGGCGGCTCTATGCCTGCGATTTTAATCCGCTGCCCGTCCTCAAGTGTTAAGTCGAGTTTCTCATCGACGATGAGAACGCGTCCGCGGTTACCACCTTGGGCTGGGCAGCGCTCAAACACTTGGGCTTCGGCATTCTTTGTGAAAAATGCTAAGAAAACCAAAGCTATTGTGCACCGAACTCTTTCAGGTCGACCTCTCGTTTCATGATGTTTTCGAACTAGATATCGGGAAATAATATCTTTAAGCATAAATTTTCATGAATAAATCTTCGAGGGCTCTAGATTAACTCTTGTAAATACAGGCGGCGCTCCCGCCTGGCTTGAAGCCAAGTCCCAGTGACGCGCTTGTGATCCTACTCAATTTACGGCGCCGTCCAAGAAAATTTCCTTTCGGGCCGATGGGCTCTGGCCGCCTTAGGCCGAGGACGGACCTATCCAAAAGGGTAGTTCTATGCCACCCTATTATCCTAATTCTTTGACCACCCGGCAGTATATTGCCGGTGCTAGCGGCCAGCTTTAAACATCCAAGTGGGATAGACTAGTCCGGTCGCCTCATCTCAGCATCGAAGGGCACACCTGTGGCGTAACTACCGGTGCATGATGTTGGCCTGAGCGGATTAGCTAATTCCTCAACAGCAAAGAGGCTAATCACATGAGCTTAGTAACTGGAACTGCGCGTACCGGCGAGGCTGCGGCCGCCGCCGAGACGCCGCTTCTTGACGGAAGACTAGGAATCATCGGCACGCTCGCGATCTGTACGTTCTATGTCGGCGTTCGGATCTATGAGCAAATCTTTGGCTGGTATGCGGGTCTCGATTCATTCGCCCCCGAATTTACCACCTACTGGATGACGATCCTCTATATCGAAGAGCCCGTCGAGCTGATCTCTTTCCTTGCCTTGATTGGCTGGATGTGGAAGACGCGCGACAAGGATGTCGCCAACGTGCAGCCGCGCGTTGAATTGCAGCGCATTTTCTACCTCCTTCAATGGATTCTGATCTACGGCGTCGCCATTTACTGGGGTGCTAGCTACTTCACCGAGCAGGACGGCACCTGGCATATGACCGTCATCCGCGATACGGACTTCACGCCAAGCCATATCATCGAGTTCTACATGAGCTATCCGATGTATATCGTCGTCGGCGTGGGTGGATTTATGTATGCCCGTACACGTCTTCCGACCTTTGCCACCAAGGGATGGTCGATCGCCTATGTTCTCCTCTTCGTTGGCCCGTTCATGATTTTCCCGAACGTTGGTCTCAATGAGTGGGGTCACACCTTCTGGTTCATGGAGGAACTGTTCGTTGCTCCGCTGCACTGGATGTTTGTGTTCTTTGGCTGGTTCTCGCTGGCTGTCTTTGGCGTCGCGCTCCAAATCCTTGGCCGCGTCGGCGAGCTGTGCAAGGGCTATGAGGATTTGGTCGGTCTCGAGCCGGCTGAATAATAAATACGCTTCGTGTTGAGGACCCTGGGTCTGACCGAAGTGCTCAGCCCATATAGTCCGGCCACTTCTCGGGGAATAGAGATTCTCCCGGGTGGTGGCCGAGCTGGGCAGAAAATCATCATCTAGCCAATTGTTGAATCTTTACTCCGGGTTCCCGGCATGCAAACCGGGCGGAGTAAGTGGGAGGATAGTATGCTAAGAGATAAACTCTTTAAGGCCGGCCTAGGCCGGGTGACCGAGTCGATACCGGCTTCGCCGGGCATCGAGGGCGGCGCCGGCTCTAACCCGCCGGTAGCGGCGCCTAATGTCGGCGCGCTAGGAGGAGCGATCGCGGGCTCGCCATTCCGTGACCGGGCCGAGGCCGCCGCCGCCGTCAAGACGGCCGATCTTCTGCTGGTTATCGCTTTGTTTCTGATCATGATCGGCGGTTTCCACGTGCACGCCATGTTGACCATGGGCGACTGGGACTTCTGGGTGGATTGGAAAGACCGCCGCATGTGGCCGACCGTGCTGCCAATCATGCTCGTGACCTTCCCGGCGGCAGCTCAATACTTCTTCTGGGAGCATTTCCGTCTGCCCTTCGGCGCGACGTTCCTTTGTCTCGCTCTGTTGACGGGTGAATGGATCGACCGCTACGTCAGCTTCTGGGGCTGGACATGGTTCCCAATCACGCTGTGCTGGCCGACCTCGCTGATCCCAATGTCACTTTTCCTCGATATCGTGCTCCTGCTCAGCCGCAGCTGGATCGTGACGATGATCGTTGGATCCATGGGCTTCTCACTGTTGCTGTACTCAAACAATTGGGTCATCCTCGCCCCATTCCATCAGGCGAGCGAGCAGTATGGGCAGCTGATGACGGTCGCTGACATTGTCGGCTTCCACTACGTCCGCACCTCCATGCCGGAATACATCCGCATCATTGAACGCGGAACCATGCGTACTTTCGGTAAGGACGTGGTGGGCGTCGCGGCCTTCTTCTCGGGATTCGTCTCGATCATCGTGTACTTCGTTTGGTGGCATGTCGGTAAAATGTTCTCCACCACGAAATACATGGCCAAGATCTAAGCCGTTGGAAGGGGCGGTGCCCCAAGCTTTGGGGCGCCGAGGCGACTTCTGTCTGGATACTATAACAATAGGCACGGCTGTAGCCGTGTGGGGAGTTCACTATGAGAAAAACAATGTTTGGTTCACTGGCGCGCAACGCGCTGCGCCAGGCGGGCAAACTCTGGGCCATAGGTTTGGCCGCAGGCGTTGCCCTGACGATGGCGGCCACCGTCCCGGCAGCCGCTCACGGAGAGAAATCGCAGGCGGCCTTTCTGCGCATGCGGACTTTGAGCTGGTACGATCTGAAATGGTCAAAGGCGAGCGTTACCGTCAACGAAGAATATGAGATTACCGGCAAGCTGCACATCATGAATGCTTGGCCGGCGGCAGTCCGTATTCCGGAGCGTTGCTTCGTTAATACGGGGCAGCCGGGCGCCGTCGCCAACCGTATTGGCGTCTGGGTTGGCGGTCAGTTTACCCCGCGTTCGATGGCCCTTGAATTGGGCAAGACCTACGAGTTCCGTGTGCTTTTGAGGGCTCGGCGTCCTGGCCATTGGCATACCCATGTTCAACTCTCCGTCGAGACCGGTGGCCCAATCCCCGGACCCGGCCAATGGGTTGAAATCAAGGGCAGCTTCGCGGACTTCAATGATCCTGTGAAACTGCTGAACGGCACGACGATCAACCTCGAGGGCTTCGCCGAGGGTCGAATCTATGGTTGGCACCTCTTGTGGGCCATCGCGGCCGTTGCTTGGATCGTCTACTGGTTCAGCAAGCGCGGCTTGATCGGCCGGTTCTTGGCGGTCTCGACCGGACAGGATGAAGATCTGATCATTACACCGCAGGAGCGTATTGTCGGGGCGGTCACCCTTGCCGCGGTTATTGGCACCGTCATCGTCTTCTATGGCCTGACGGCGGCGAGCTACCCCAATACCATCCCACTGCAAGCGGGTGACTTCCACAACATTCAACCGCTCGCAGGTGAAGTGGATTCAGGTCCGCTGCAAATTAAGTACCTCGGCGGTTCCTATAAGGTGCCTGGCCGTGAATTGGTGGCCAATTTCAAGATCACCAACGATGGCAAGGAGCCAGTCCGGATCGGCGAGTTCTACACGGCTGGCCTCCGCTTCCTAAATCCTGACGTCTACACATCGAAAGTGGATTATCCGGACTATCTTTTGGCCGATCATGGGTTGAGCCTCAGCGACAACAGCCCAATTCAGCCCGGTGAAACCAAGGAAGTCGCGGTCACCATTCAAGATGCGCGTTGGGATACAGAGCGCCTTTCGGGCCTCGCCTATGACGTCGATAGTTCTTTCGCCGGCCTGCTATTCTTCTTCACGCCGAGCGGAACCCGCTATCCGATGGAAGTTGGCGGATCGGTGATCCCGACCTTCCTGCCGGTCTAACCCTAGAGGTTCGTCCGACAGACTGATAAGGGTCGTCAGATGCATAAATCCCCCGTTGGAGCAAAAGCACCAACGGGGGAATTTATTTTGGGAGGTTGAATAGATCATGATAATGCGAGGATTGGCCGCCTGGTTACTCGCCACGGTACTGCTTACCTCGGCTGCGCATGCCCATGGCGGGGTAGGCATGGTGGACAATAGATGTGTTCTCCGCATCGGTCCCGATATAATGTTCTTTACCGGGTATCAGCCGCAGAATTCCCGGGAAGAGTTTTGCGATGACGTTCCCAATACGGGCCAAACGGTCGTTGCGCTCGATATGCAAGAGAATGAATTGAGGGATATGCTGACCGAAATTCGTATCATTAAGGATGATGGCACCCACACCCGAATGAACGGGCTTCCCGTCCTGAGCGACGCTGAGCTTGGGAGCAGGGAAATTATGGATCCGGTTACGATCGCCTATTTTCCCCCTAAAAAATACCCAACCGGTACACTGACATTCGAACACACATTCCCCGAAAAAGGGAAATTCATCGGTATCGTGACAGTGGTCAATGACCACGGCCAACAGTTCATATCGCAATTTCCGTTTTCAGTAGGAACCTCAACCGCGAGGAGCGCGGTCATTTACGTCCTTCTTATCGCTTTGCTCGGCGCTGGCGTTTACGGAATTTGGAGGTATGGCGCGCAGCAGAAAAAAGCGGTTGAAAAATCGCCCACTTAATGGTTTCCCGTCGAAGGCGGCATAGGCATAGTGCGGAAGAAAAGAAAACTGCGGGCCGCGAAGAGGCTTATCGCGGAAGGCATCGGGCCTGCTCAAGGGAGAATCGTGCCGCAAAGAATGCGCCGACGAATGGCCAGTACGGTGACGGGGTTCTGCCTGAGAGTCAAATATCGAGTTAAGAGTTAAGTGCCATGAAGCTTGCGTTACCCACCCCCATTCAAAACATCGTAGGAATTTTAAATTGGAAAGTCGGGCCTGAGGTCTTTCCAAAATCCGCGGCCCTGCTGGCGCTGAGCTTAATAGGCTTCGGTGTTGCCGTATTTCTAAGACAGCTGATGGATTATTCAGCGTTACGTGCCGCCGCTTCAGCCGCTGGGAGCGCGGCTATTTTGGGCGCGACAGCTTTTCTCTGCGCAAAATTGTCTGGCTACGGCGAGCGGCTGATACAAACGCTCACCGCGATGGCGATTGGTGGCGCGGCCGTTATATTGATAACGACGTTTCTACGGTTTTTTCTGGTTGTCGCCTATACCTTGGATGAATTACCGGAACGAAACGTGTCGGAGTTGGCGAATTTCCTGCTCTTTCCCCTCATCGTCTGGAACGTTTATGTATTTGCCGCCCTCTTCCGCCGGTCGTTCCGGCCAAGTGTCCCCTTGGCTTTCGCCATCGCGGTGCCATTAGTGTATATCCTCGATTTTTTGGTGCCCGCCGCATTCCCGGGTTTATGATTCAATCGTTGGAGTGTTGGCGGCTTTCACATGAGCGTACGCAAAATTGCCTATCAAGGCGAGCCTGGCGCAAATTCGCATATTGCCTGCAGGAACTTTTGCCCCGGCCTGGAACCACTTCCCTGCGCGACGTTCGAAGATGCGCTAGCGGCGATCGCAGAAGGAGATGCTGAGCTAGGCATGATTCCGATCGAAAATTCGATCGCCGGTCGTGTCGCGGATATCCATCATCTCCTACCTCTTTCTGGCCTCTATATAACCGGTGAGTATTTTCTCCCGGTTCATTTTCAACTCCTCGGAGTGCAGGGCGCGAAATTAGAAGACATAACTTCGGTCTATAGCCATCCCCATGCGCTCGGCCAGTGCCGTAAGATCATCCGCGCGCGTGGCTTCGCCGCGCATGTTTTGGCCGACACCGCAGGGTCGGCCCGCGAAGTGGGAGAATGGGGAGATCGGCAGAGAGCCGCGATCGCAACGCGCCTGGCGGCCGATATCTACAAGCTTACCGTGCTAGCGGCTGATATTGAGGATGAACCACACAATACAACGCGATTTGTAGTGTTATCCAAAACATCTCAGTGGCCCGACCCGCCGCAAGGACGCATCATAACGACCTTCGTCTTTCGAGTGCGCAATGTTCCCGCCGCGCTTTATAAAGCTCTGGGCGGCTTCGCCACGAACGGCGTCAATATGACCAAGCTCGAAAGCTATATGATTGAAGGAGATTTTACGGCGACACAATTTTTAGCCGATGTCGAGGGCCATCCGGGCGAGCTGGCGCTTGCAAGAGCCTTGGAGGAGCTCGCGTTTTATTGCAAGGAGCTTAAAATCCTCGGCGTCTATCTCGCTCACTCTTTCCGGGCTGAGACGCGTGAGCGAATGACGCAGCCCGAAGAGCATTGTTCTCTTCAAGTCGCGGACCCAACCTAGCCTCTATTGAAGTACAAAAACGCGTGAGAGACCGTCGCCGCAGCTCCCGTGGCTCAACTCCAGGGTAGCAGTTTGCTACGCGGGCTGGCGGTTTCTTCGCGAAAGAAAAATAGCAAGGATAAGTGCGACGGCAAATAATCCGAGGCCGACAACAGCTCCAATCCAGCCCAAGTTGTGAGCGATAGTCTTGATTTCTGAACCGTGGATCCCGAGAAAATAACCCGCAGAAACCCAAACGGCGACCCATAGCGCGCCACCGATTGCATTGAACAGCAAAAAGCGCTTCCAATCCATGCCCATCGTGCCGGCGACGACACCATTGAGCTGACGAAGCACACTGACAAATCGCGCAAACGCAACAGTGACGGCGCCGTATCGCTGAAAAAAAGATTGCACGCGGTTGAAGCGCTCGGAACTAATGCCAATTTTGCTTCCGTATCTTAAAATAAGGCCGCGTCCCAGCGAGCGCCCGATTAGGTATCCAATGTTGTCGCCGATAACGGCGCCAACCCATGCGAGCGGTCCCAAGAGAAACAGCGACATCTCGCCCCGGCCCGCGAGTACGGATGCGAAAATGAGTACGGATTCGCCTGGTAGAGGAAGACCTAGCGACTCGAGCATGAGGATGACCATGACCGCTGCTGCGCCATACTGATGCACGAAGGGCTCTAGGTTTGCGAAAAGCTGTGAGAGAGTTGGGGCCATCGTCTGCTATGTCGTGCCGCTAAGTTAGATGCTGCGATTTGTTCAAAGCATTCGATTGGAGAACGAACCTGATGCACACGATAAAGTATCGGCTGACCGAAAAAAAATTAGCACCCCGCCGTACGAAACTCGAAATCCCCGGGTGGGCAGGTCAAGCCGAGCCCCGTGCGGATGCTTCTCACGAATACGCCTGGCATTGCGTCCCATTCTCAGAAGCCGCGCAATACGGGCTGGAGGTAGTTTATCCTTATGAAAACGAGCTACGAGTGAGTACGAAGGAAAATAGCCTCGTTTTCGAGGGTGATTTTGGAGAACCTCCGGGTGATGGCCGGCTATGGCCGCCGTTTCGAACATTCGGCGAAGCCTATTACACCTACCAGCTCCTTCTAGATTTGAAAGTTGAGTCCGGCTTCGCCATTAAGATCGAACCACATCCGCGGTTTTTTACCGATACAACCGATACCGTCCCTATTGCAGTGCCGGCGCTTATTCGTCATTGGTGGCCCATGATGTTTTTCATGGTTTTCAAATCTCCAACGGAGGGCAGGGCGCATATTTTTAGGCCCGGAGAACCTTTCGCGCAGTTCACCATCATCCCCGAGGAATGCGATTTCCAGCTCGTCAAAATGACCGAGGAGGAAGCGGCGGAGCGCGAATTACAAGCGCGCCGCATCTATGAAAGCCGTCGCACGCTATCCGCGGGAACAGAGTGGACTTCGGCCTCGAATACCGTCTTTGATGCGACTTACCGCCGTATCCACGGAGCCGCCAGGAAACACCCCGCGGGCTAATTACCGTCAGTAGTAATGGTGGTGGTGATGATGGTGATGATGGCGGTGACGGCGCCACCAGCGGTGATGGTGGTGGTGGTGATAGCCGTATTGCACGGTCTGGATATCAGGATTATGGCTTGCGTTTTGCCCCGCGATGGCGTCAGCCGCGGTGAGGAGCGCCACCGCGTTTGGAATGGGCTGCAGAAGCTCCGCATAAGACTTGGGGCTTAGAACATTGGTCACCTCTTGCGCGGCGGCCGTTTGGAGGCCGGTCACCGTGATAAGTGTCGATATCGCTCTGACGAGACCTGCTGTTTTCGTATCCATATTTTCACCTCCGAAAGGTCAACGCAAAAAGCACCCACACTCTCAGTTGGCGCCCCGACGCCCAGATCCCGGAACGGGCTTGAGTTTGTTCAATCCTAATTGAATGTTTTTAGCGGAGCGAGGTTCCTCAAAAAGTGGGCAGCATGCCGCTGCTGTTAGCTCGTACCGCTAGACCAGCGAAGCGCTTCAACGCCTGGCAGACGTTTGCCTTCGAGCCATTCCAAAAAAGCGCCGCCTGCGGTCGAAACATAAGTAAAAGACTGTGCCGCTTCTGCTTGATTAAGCGCGGCGATCGTGTCGCCGCCGCCCGCGATGGTGTCGAGAGCGCCAACTTTCGTGAGCTGGGCAGCGACTTTCGCGATTGTTGTGGTGCCGGTGTCGAAGGGGGGAACCTCAAAAGCGCCTATTGGGCCGTTCCATACGAGCGTGCGCGATGAGGCAAGGAGGCCGACGACTTGGGCTATCGAGCGGGGCCCAACGTCGAGGATCATTTGATCGTCACGGACAGAATCGATATCGACAGTTTGCGTTGGCATATCAGGCTCGAGCCGAGGTGCAACAATCGCGTCAATGGGGAGCACGAGCTTGCATTTTGAGGTTTTGGCCTCAGCGATAAGTTTTTGCGCGACGTCCACAAATTTTTCTTCGCAAAGCGACTTACCAACGGCCTTGCCGCTGGCGAGAAAAAGCGTATTCGCCATGCCGCCGCCCACGAATAAATAATCGACCTGCCGCATGAGGTTGCCAAGCAGCTCAAACTTTGTTGAGACCTTCGCGCCACCGACAATTGCCGCAAGGGGCCGCTTCGGGTCGGCGAGCATCCGCTTCAGCATTTCGAGCTCGATTTGCATACTACGCCCGACGTAGGCGGGAAGCTTATGAGCCAATCCCTCCGTTGACGCATGGGCGCGATGTGCCGTCGAGAAAGCATCGTTAACATAGATATCGCCGAGCTCCGCTAAAGCTCCGACGAAAGCCGGGTCATTTTTTACCTCTTCTGGATGAAAGCGGGTGTTCTCGAGCAAGAGGACATCGCCGTCCCGCATTGCCGCGACAGCGCTTTTTGCAACCTCTCCGACGCAGTCTGAAGAGAAGGCGACGTAGCGGCCAAGTTGCCTTTCCAATTCGACGGCGACCGGTTTGAGGGAATTGAAGGCATCTGGCCCGCCTTTGGGGCGGCCAAGATGCGATAGAATTATCACTTTGGCTTTTTTATCGGAAATCTCCCGGATGTTTGCCAATACGCGGCCAATCCTAGTTGCATCGCTGATCCTGCCGTCCTTGATCGGCACGTTGAGATCGGCGCGCACCAGCGCCCGGCGGCCGGATACATCGACGTCGTCAAGAGTCCGGAATACATAAAAAGGCGCTGGCCTCGTCATATAAGTTTGCCCATGGCGACGGCAACATCTACCATGCGATTCGAAAAGCCCCACTCATTGTCATACCAAGACATGACTCTCACAAAAATATCGCTCATCACTTTTGTCTGATCCATATGAACAATTGAAGAATGCGGATCGTGATTAAAATCGGCGGAAACATTGGGGTTTTCGGTGAAGGAAAGGATCCCCTTTAACTGTTGCTCCGACGCCCGGCGCACCGTGTCTTTGATCTCCTCTGCTGTCGTTTTTCTTTTTGCCACAAATTTAAAATCAACAACTGAGACGTTCGGAGTTGGCACCCGGATTGCGGCGCCATCCAGCTTGCCTTTGAGCTCTGGGAGAACAAGGCCGACTGCCCGCGCCGCACCCGTTGTCGTGGGGATCATTGAGAGGGCCGCTGCCCGCGCCCGGTAGAGATCCTTGTGCAGCGTATCGAGGGTCGGCTGATCACCTGTGTAGGAGTGAACAGTCGTCATAAATCCCGTTTCAATGCCGACCGCATCATTCAAAATTTTTGCCACCGGAGCCAAGCAATTAGTTGTGCATGATGCGTTGGAGACAACGAGATGATCTTTCGTTAGCTTGTCGTGATTGACTCCAAAACACACGGTCAAATCGGCATTTTCGGCGGGTGCCGATACAAGGACGCGCCTGGCGCCAGCCTTTAAATGGGCCCCTGCTTTCTCGCGGGCCGTGAAGATCCCGGTGCATTCCAAGGCAATATCGACATCGAGTTCCTTGTGAGGAAGTTCGTGCGGGTCGCGGATCGCCGTGACTTTCACAACACCTTCGCCAAAATCAAGCCAATCCTTGCCGGTTCTTATTTCGCCTGGGAATCTTCCGTGTACGGAATCGAACCGCAGCAAATGAGCATTAGTTTCGACGGGCCCCAAATCATTGATCGCAACCAATTGAATATCTTTGCGCTTTGTTTCGGCAATCGCCCGTAAAACATTGCGCCCAATACGCCCAAATCCATTTATAGCGATCTTTGTCGCCATTGGTTTTCCTCTTTTGCGCCGAACCGGCCTCAGTGCTCCACCGTTGGGCTGGGTTATGGCGTTACTGCCTCAGCGCGTCAACCTTTGCGCCTAGCGCGGTTTCACTGCCGCAATCCCGCCAAGGCAATTTTGATATAGTGAGAAAAATTTTCACAAACGGGCCGCGACAGGCGTGGTTTTCCCCGCGTTGAAAACGAGGCGTAGTTTCCACTAGCTTCAAGGACTAAAGTGTTCGGATCCATGGATAGGAACCACCCGGAGCCATCGAGATTGCCCGCATGCCTCGAGGCGGCGCTTCAGCGCCTTACCTCAGCCATCGAAAAACTTGATGCCGCCGAGGAACGGCGCTTGAGCGCGGATGCCGCGCGCGCCAATCTTCAAGAAGAGGTCGCTGTGCTACAAGATGATCGTCTCCGGCTCGCAAGGGAGCTCGACAGCGCATCGGCATTGTGTAAAAGCTTAGACTCGGCCAGCCAAGAGGTCAGCCGGAAGTTAAGCCTAGCAATCGCCGAAATTGAAGTAATCATCGCGGAGATGGCCACTCGCGAAGAGTAAGTTTAAGATACGGCGGCTTGCTCGGCGAGGGAATGATGGCTCAGCTGGCGGTAACCATTTCGGGTCGCGTTTATCGGGTTGCCTGTGACGAGGGAGAACAAGCCCGTCTAGAGGAACTGGCTCAGCTCGTCGACGCAAAGATAGAGGCCATGCGCGCGCAATTTGGCGAGATCGGTGACGGGCGCCTCACCGTGATGGCGGCAATAACGCTGGCAGATCAGTGGCTTGAAGCCAGTGAGCGCGCCCGCCAGCTCGATGCCGAACTTACGCGGCTCAAGAGCCTTTCCGCCGCTCCACCGGAATGGGCCGAAAAATTGGCGGCCTCGCTCGGGCACGCGGCCGACCAGATCGAAAACATTGCACAGAAGATGAATGAAGCAGGCCGGGATTAACGCCAGCTGGAGTGGGCAACACAAGCCAGCCTAGAGCAGATCGCGATCGATGGCGGAGTGCCACAGCCACCATCGCCGACAATGGCTATGACGCCAGTCACTTGGGCTGTGACGCCAGTCACTTGCATGACAAGATTGCTCAGCGCGCAAGCCAAATCATCATTCCGCCGTAGCGCAACCGCAAGATCCCGCGCACATATGGAGTTTATAAAGTGTGTTAGCTAAAACTTAACCTGACAGACAGTGTCCTGGCCCCACGGCGAATCGCAAGCCGAGGCGGGGCGCGGAGCGGTTCGGGGTTACGCAGCGCCCCTGCCTCGGCGTCTCATGAGGACACCGACATGACCAAAG